>NZ_VFOX01000002.1 GCF_006716345.1 Microbacterium saperdae | reverse complement strand
TTGCGCCCAGGATCGTCATGGCGAAGATGAACTCGTTCCACGCCGTGATGAAGCTGAAGATGCTGGTCGCGACCAGACCGGGCATGACCAGCGGGAGCAGGATCGAGCGGAACATCCGCCACCAGCTGGCACCGTCGATGTAGGCGGCTTCCTCGAGCTCGACCGGGACCGCTGCGACGAAGCCGCGCAGCATCCAGATCCCGAACGCGAGGGACAGGGCGACGTAGACGACCATGAGGCCGATGATGCTGTTGAGCAGCCCGAGGGATTTGACCTGCAGGAACAGCGGGATCACGAGCGCCTCGAGCGGCACCATCTGCACCACGAGGATCATCATGAGCACGGTGGTGCGGAACTTGAACCGGAAGCGGGCCACCGCGACGGCGGCGAGCAGGCACACGACCGCGCTGACGAGGACCGTGACGAGCGCCACGATCGCCGAGTTGCGCAGGTAGGTGCCGAATCCACCGTCCGTGAGGACGAACGCGAAGTTGTCGAGCGTGAACTCCTGCGGCAGCAGGGACTGCCCACCGCTGGACGCCTTCGCATCGAAGGCGCTGGAGATCATCCAGTACACGGGGAACAGCGTGAAGATCAGGACGGCGGCGACGGCGATGCCGACACCGATCCGCGAGGCGAGCGACGGGCGCGGGTTCACAGCTCGTCCTCCTTCATGAGCGATCGGATGTACACGATCGTGATGCCGATCAGCACGAGGGTCAGGATCACGGCGAGCGCCGCACCGAAGCCGTAGCGGTTCTGCCCGAAGGACTCCACATACGACCAGACGCCGAGGTTGAGCACCGAGCGGTTGCCGCCGTTGCCACCAGGCATCAGATACACCTGGGCGAAGACCTTGAAGTCCCAGATCGTCGACAGGATGATCACCACCGAGAAAACGGGCTTGAGGGTCGGGAAGATGATCTTCCAGAAGCGGGTCCACGCACCGGCTCCGTCGAGCGCCGCGGCCTCGAGCATCTCCTTCGAGACGCCGAGCAGGCCGGCGAGCACCGTGATGGCGACGAACGGGAAGCCGTGGTGCACGACGTTCAGCAGCACGATGGCGTAGAACGACCACTGGTTCGTGAACCAGTTGACCGACGCGTCCATCAGACCCAGGTCTTTGAGCACCGCGTTGAAGATGCCGCGGTCGGCATCGAAGATGAAGGTCCAGACGTAGGTGCCGGTCACCGCGGGCATCGCCCAGGCGACCATGATGCAGCTCGACACGATGACCCGCCACACGCTGCCCAGACGGGCGAGCAGCAGGGCGACGAGCGTGCCGACGGCCACGGTGGCGAACACGGCGACGATCGCGAAGCCGACCGTGTTCGGCAGGACCACGGTCCACAGCGTCGGGTTGGTGAGCGCCTCCGCATAGTTCTGGAGACCGATCCAGTTGTTCTCACCGGTGTTGATCTCGCGGAGGCCGTAGTCCTGCAGCGAGAAGATGAACACCTGGATGAGAGGCCAGAGCATGAGCACCGCGAGGATGATCAGCCCGGGGGCGAGGAGGAGCCAGGGGCGGGCCGTGAGGAGGGAGAACCCTCGCCGCGATCGGCCGCCGGCCACGGAGGCGGGGGTGGACCCCGACTCCGTGGCCGGCAGTGGCGCTTGCACCATCGACATGAAGGGAATGTGCCTTACTTGTTGAGGAGGTCGGTCATCTCAGCCGCGGCATCCTTCGTCGCGGTCTTGACGTCCTTCTGGCCACCGAGGATGGCCTGGATCATGGAGTTGGTCGTCTTCTTCGCCTGCACGGCGCCGA
Organism: Microbacterium saperdae; assembly: GCF_006716345.1. Taxonomy (NCBI): domain Bacteria; kingdom Bacillati; phylum Actinomycetota; class Actinomycetes; order Micrococcales; family Microbacteriaceae; genus Microbacterium; species Microbacterium saperdae. The sequence goes on along the minus strand of NZ_VFOX01000002.1, from coordinate 1,248,026 downwards.
AGTTCGGGGTGACCGGCACGGATGCGCCGCCGTTGACCATCTGGTCGGCGAACGGAGCGACGAGCGGGTCGGTCGAGGCCAGGGCCTCCTCCATCGCGGACTGGACGCCCGGGAAGTAGCCCGTCTCATCGGCCCACTGCTCGGCGAACTCGCCGGTGGTCATCAGCTTGACGAACTCCCACGCGAGGTCGGCGTTCTTCGTGGTGTTGAAGACCGAGAGGTGCGATCCGCCGAGCACGGACGGGGCGATGCCGCCATCCTGTCCGGGGATCACGGCGGCGCCGATCTTGCCGTCGAGGTCGGGGTTCGCCTCGATGAGCGCCTTCGGCGTCCAGGAGCCGGACAGCATCATCGCGACGTTGCCCTGCGTGAACGCGTCACGCAGATCGGTCTCCTTCCACGTGGTGGCGCCGGCAGAGGAGAAGCCGTGCTTCGTGGCCAGGTCGGTGTAGAACTCGATGCCCGCCTGCGACTCGGCGCTGTCGAGCTCGCTCGTCCACGTCTTGCCGTCGAGCGTGGCGATCTCGCCGCCGGCGCCCCAGACCCAGGGGTAGACCTGGAACTCGGCGTCGCCGGGAACCGGGAAGGGGAGCATGTCGGGGTGCGCGGCCTTGATGGCCTCGCCCGCGGCGACGATGTCGTCCCAGTTCTTCGGTGCCTCGAGTCCGAGCTCCTCGAACACGTCGGTGCGGTAGACCAGCGAACGCACGCCGGCGTACCAGGGCATGCCGTAGAGCTTCTCTTCGTAGGTGCCTGCGACGGCGAGGCCCTCGACCAGGTCGTCGCGGAGCCCCTTCTCGCCGTCGACGTACTCGTCGAGGTCGAGCAGCGCGCCGGCGTCGGCGAACTCCGCGGTCCAGGTGGTGCCGGTCTCGGCGATGTCGGGGGTCGTGCCACCGGCGATCGAGGTGACGAAGCGGTCGTGCGCGTCGGCCCACTGGACCTCTTCGATGTTGACCGTGGCGCCGGTCTTCTCCTCGAAGGCGGTCGAGACGGCGTCGTAGAACGCGGACGAGTCGGGGTTGGTGCCCTTCATGATCCAGACGGTGAGCTCCTGGCCCTCTCCGTCGGTGCTACCACCCGTGCTGCCGCCTGCGCAGGCCGCGAGACCGAGCGTGGCCGCGGCGCCCAGCGCCACGACCGGAAGAATGCGCTTGTGCATCAGAAAGATCTCCTCGTTGAAATGACTCGGCGGCAATCGAGTGCTCGCCCGTAGGAAAAGTATTTACGACTAACTAATTATCTGCAAGTTCTTTCCGAGATTGTCATCCCGCTGTAACAATTTTTTCCAAAGGTAGGCTCGCGTCATGGCTCGCAGTAACGCGCGCGGTGATCGCACTCCGGTCGCCCGACACGCGCCACTCCCCACCCGCAGCGCTTTCTCGTCCTTCCTGCGCATCCTCGGCATCTCGCTGGGCGTCGTCCTCGTCTCGGCGATCGCGGTCGGCGCGTTCATCGTGGTGGACCTGTTCAACCGGGCAGGGCAGGATGCGGTCGTGCTCGAGGGAGCTCCCGAGGTCGACCCTCCGACCATCGGCGCCTACCCGGCGGACAAGGCCTTCACGATCCTCGTCGTGGGAACGGACGAGTGCAGCGCGCAGACCACCGCACTCCTCAAGGAGCGCTGCACCGAGGCCGACGGCGGCATCCTGAACGACGTGAACCTGCTCGTCCATGTCTCTGCGGAACCCCGCAACGTCACGGTCGTCTCCCTCCCCCGCGACCTCATGATCCCCGTTCCGGAGTGCACGCGTGAAGACGGCTCTGCCGCCTCGGCGATGGAGAAACAGTCGATCAACTCCGTCTTCGACCACGCCGGCCTCTCGTGCGTGGTCAAGACGGTGAGCACCCTCGCCGACATGCCCATCGAGTTCGCCGCGAAGATGAGCTTCGACGGCGTGATGGCCATCACCGATGCGATCGGCGGCGTCGAGGTGTGCATCGCCGGCGATGGCATCCGCGATCGCCACACCGGCATCGACTGGCCCGCCGGCATGCGCGAGGTCTCGGGCTACGAGGCACTGCAGTTCATCCGCACCCGCCACGGCGTCGGCGACGAGAGCGACCTTGCGCGCATCTCGAACCAGCAGCAGTACATGTCACGTCTCGCGAAGAAGGTGCTCAGCTCGGAGACGCTGACCGACATCCCCACGGTGCTGCGCCTCGCCGGCGCGGTGGCCGACAACATCGTGCCGAGCGAGTCGCTGAACGATCCGCTCCGCCTGGCGCAGATCGCTCTGGCGCTGAAGGACGTGCGCTTCAGCGACTTCGTTTTCGTGCAGTTCCCGAACGTCGTCGACCCCGACGATGAGAACAAGGTCGTGCCGATCTGGGATTCCGCCGATGCGCTGTGGACCGCGATCAAGTCCGGCGAGCCGCTCCAGCTGACGGGCGACGTCACCACACGTCGCGGTGTCGAGCTCGTGACGCCGGCGCCCGGGGAGGCTCCGGTCGAGGAGACGCCGGATCCGACCTCCACCGAGGTACCCGAGGTCAGGACGACGCTGCCTCCCGATATCTCGGGACAGACGCTCGAGCAGGAGACCTGCGCGGTCGGCAACCAGCGGTAGACGATTCCGGCCGGATGCCACGGCGTAGGCTCGGGGCATGGGCCGGATGCGATCACGAGACACCGAGCACCCCGAAGCCCGCCTCGATCACGGAGGCCTGGCCCGGATCATGCCCTCGGAGTTCGGGGGCGGCTTCGAGCTGATCGTCGACGGCACCCCGCAGTCGCATGTCGACCTCGACGACCCGACGCACCTGCACTTCGAGTACATCGTGCGCATGGGCGCCGTGATCGACCAGCTCACCTCGCCGGGAGAAGCGCTCACCGCGGTGCACCTCGGTGCCGGCGCGCTGACCATCCCCCGCTACATCGACGCCACCCGGCCCGGCTCCCGGCAGCAGGTGATCGAGCTCGAGGCGCCGTTGGCACAGCTGGTCCGCGAGCACCTTCCGCTGCCGAAGGGCGCCGCGATCCGCATCCGCATCGGCGATGCGCGTGACGGGGTCAAACGGCTTCCTGCGGCTCTGGCCGGACGCTGCGACCTGGTCGTCTCCGATGTCTACTCCGGTGCGCAGACCCCCGCACATCTGACCAGCGTGGAGTTCTACCGCGAGTTGTCGGAGCTGCTCGGTCCGCGCGGCGTGCTGCTGGTGAACGTCGCCGACGGACCCGGCCTCGCCTTCGCCCGCCGACAGGTCGCCACGATCGCCGACGTGCTGCCCGAGATCGGCGTCCTCGCCGACACCCAGGTGCTCAAGGGCCGCCGTTTCGGCAACCTCGTGATCGCCGCCTCGGCCTCACCTCTGCCGACGGAGTGGCTCCCCCGGATGCTCGCGGCCGGCCCACATCCCGCCAAGATCGCGCAGGGCGCGGAGCTCCAGACGTTCGTGCAGGGGGCGCGGATCGTGACGGACGCAGACGCCGTGGCATCGCCCCGGCCCGACGCCTCGCTCTTCCTGCGCTGACCTCCGCAGCCGGGATGCCCGGTCACGGGCGCGCCGCCTCCGCGAGCGCGCACGAGCCAGGCACACTGGAGGAAGGGCGCTGCGGAAGGAGAGCAATGAGTTTCATCCGGGGATACGACCAGGAGAACCTCCGTGAGCTGGTCGACCTCAGCGAATGCGCGGTGCGACTCGAGGAGATCGAAGGGCAGCGCAGTCTTCCTGCGCTTCTGGAGCGCGTCTGGCTGCTCAAGGTCCTCGGTCGACTCGACGAGGCTCTGACGCTCGCCGACGAGGCCGTGCGGCAGGCTCGCATGGCCGGCACACGCAAGGACGTCCTGCGGGCGCGCGTGCTGCACGCGACGATCCAGCAGTACCGCGGCCAACACGCCGCCGCCGACCAGGAGCTGGCGATGTGCGCTGAAGAGGCGGAGGGCCAGGGATGGATCTCCATCGCCGCCTTCGCACACCAGCACCACGGCAAGAACGCCTTCGACGCCGAGGACTACGACGCCGCGCGCGAGAGCTTCAAGCGCTCGCTGTTCCTGCGGCGTGAGGCCGGCGCAGCCGATCGCGATCTCGAGACCGTGCTGCTCGCGATCGATGCCACCGAACGTCGCCGCACGTCGCAGCTCGTCGCCGGCTGAGACACCGCGCTGACCGCTGCCGCACAGTGTCGGTGGCATGGCTTAGCCTGGGCGCATGGCGGATCTCGACCGTGTGCGCATCTGGGGTGAGGCGCTCATCAGGATGCATCTCGACGACACCTGGTCCTTCGGCTTCGACAACGCCAAGAGGCGTGCCGGGCAATGCGATTACACGAAGAAGCGCATCACGGTGTCGCGCTACCTCGCGGCACGATTCGAGGACGACGAGATCCATCAGGTGCTGCTCCATGAGGTCGCTCATGCGCTCGCCGGGCACGCCGCCGCGCACGGCTCCACCTGGAAGCACGTGGCGCGCAACCTGGGCTACGTCGGAGGTACGACGCACCGCGGAGAGACGGCGGTCGAGCTCGCCCCCTGGGTCGGTCGGTGCCCTGCGGGACACGTGACCTATCGGCACCGCCGCCCGACCAGACCCACGTCGTGCGCGCGGTGCTCGCGCACGTACGATGCGCGTCATCTGTTCGACTGGACCCGCCGCGAGATCACGACGGATGTGCGTCTCGCGGCACAGATGCCGCGCTGACTCGGCATTCTGCGCGCGGCGGGCCGGCGTCAGGCGACGGGATGTTCGTCGTCAGGTCCGGTTGCGATGTCCTCGACCGTCCCGTCCTCGACCCCCGCGTCCTCGACTTCTGCGTGCGTGGTCGCGGCTCGTGAACGATTCCGCCGCACCAGCGCCGTGATTCCGCGCCACCCGACCAGGAAGACGCCGAGTGTCAGGGTGGCGACGATGATGAACGGCACCTGAGCCGTGTCACCGCTGATCACCCGCAGCAGCATTCCTCCGGTGACCGTCACGACCCACACGACCACGCCCCACAGGATCGACCACGGGCGGCGCGGACGCGCGGGCAGGAGCGCCGCGAGCAGGTGCCCGAGCAGCAGTGCGACCAGGAACGGCCACGCGGTGAGCAGGAATCCGGCGGGGCTCTCGTCGTGCGATGCGCGGCCGATCGCCGCGAAGACGAGCACCAGCAGGGCATCGACGACGACTGCGGGGAGGTACCTCATGCCACGACCCTACGCGTGCGTCTCGCGCCCGAGGCGCTGCCCTCGCGCGTGGCGTCAGACCGTCCGGACGATAGCGGCGCAGATCGGGGCATCGCGCCGTGCACAGCCGAGTCGTCAGGAGAAGGAGACGAAGACGCGGTCTCGGAGCACAGGGACCGCGGAGACGGCGTCGAGGCGGGATGCCGCGGCGACGGCATCGGTGTCCGTCGTGTCACGCCCCGAGCCGCTCGCCGAGACCAGGTGCCCGAGTGCGCGTCGCAGCGCGCGGAAGCCTTCCGCCGCGACCGCGGCGTCCGGAGCAGTGTGGTCGATGCCGAGATCGGTCAGCGCGGCGATGATCGCCCCGGCGCCGAGGTGATCTTCGACCGCGAAGCGCAGGTCGTTCGAGCCGTCGCGCTCCCCCGCGGCGATCAGCGCGACCGAGGTGCGCGCCTGACGCTGCTCTTGAACGGCCTGCACGGTCCGGGCGACCGCAGATGCATTCCGGAGGCCGCCCACCAGCACGGTTGCTCCACCCGCCGCGGCCGTCACCGCGAGGGCCGGGGCGACGGCGTCGACCGACCAGCTCGCCGCCTCGGCCAGGTCGACCTCGGCACCGTCGGCCACGGCATCCGCGAGTCGCGAGGAGAAGTGCAGCACGTCGACGATCACGACGACGTCTGCATCTTCGAGCCGCTCGAGGCCCGCGAGACCCCAGTCGAGGCGGACCTGATACGTGGACTGATCGAACGGCGGCACCCGTCCAGCCTAAGCGGCCCCCGAGGGGTCAGTCGGCGGCGAGCGCCTCCACCGGGGCCACGCGGGTCGCGAGGCGCGTCGGGGTGGCCGCAGCGACCAGGGTGAGCACGGCCGTGGCTGCCACGATGATCGCGACGGGTACCCACGGGATCTGCGGGGCAACCAGACCCGCCGGGGTGAAATCGGGAAGCGTCGGCACCGAGCCGAGCAGCGACTGCGCCGCGATCCACCCGTAGGCGACACCGAGCACGAGCCCGGTCAGTGTCGCGGCCACCGTGATGTGCGTCGCCTCGAGCAGCACCATCCGCCGCACCTGGCGGTTCGACAGGCCGATCGACCGGAGCAGTCCGAGCTCCCGGCGTCGCTGTACCACCCCGATCGTGAGGAGGTTCACGAGCCCGACCGCGGCGATCACAGCCGATACCGCGACGAGCACCATCATGATCGCGGCGAACGCGTCGAACGGAGCGAAGAACTCCTCGGGCACGTCGCCCGACTGATTCATCATCAGGCGCTTCGCCGACTCGAGAGCGACCGCGAACATCGTCACGAGCGTCACGCCCATGACCACGCCGATCGCCATGCGGGAGGAACGCTCCGGGTATCGCAGCGCGTTCTCGGCGGCCAGGCGCGCGGTCGCGCTCGATCCGAACATCTTCCCCACGAGCCGCAGCACCGGCGGCATGAACAGCACCGATCCCAGAGCGAGTCCGGTGAAGGACAGCAGTCCGCCGAGGAATGCGACCACGACTCCGAGCGGAGTGATCAGCCCGATCACCACTCCTGCCGCGAGCAGAGCGGCGCCCGCGATCAGCAGCACCCATGCGCCGATGTGACGCCCCTTCGTGCCAGACACCTCATCGTGCGTGCGCTCGACGGATCCGCCGAGGGCCTGCAGCGGTGTGACGGTGAGCACCCGCCGCGACCCCGCCCACGCGGCGGCCCAGGTCGTGAGGGCGACACCGATCACAGGGAGGGCGATGAACGGCTGTGCGAGCGAGAAGCCCGAGGGATCGTTGTCGAGCAGCATCGCACCGATCTGCACGCCCACCACGGTGACCAGGAGTCCGACGAGCAGACCGAGACCCGCACCGATCAGGCCGACGATGAGCCCTTGGCGTCCGACCTCGGCGCGCTGCGACCGTGCGGTGGCGCCGATCAGACGCATGAGCGCGATCTGGCGTGTGCGCCCGGCGATGATCGTCGAGAACGTGTTGGCCGTGACGATCGCGGCGACGTACATCGCGACCGCCGTGAGCAGCACCGACAACAGCGCGACGACGAAGGCGAGCGTCTCGCTGTCTCCGATGAAGGGATCCGCCTGCAGCACGGCGCCGATGTAGGCCGTGACCTCGACCAGCAGCACACCGAAGGCGGCAGAGAGTGCCGCGACCAGGATGCTCGCGCCCATGCCGCGGTCGCGCAGCCAGGCCATTCTCGGTGCGGTCGCCCGTGTCTCGGGAACGACCGTGGCGACCGCGCTCATGCCGCCAACTCGGCGGCGAGCATGTAGGCCGAGATCTCCTCGGCGGTCTGCCGCGGGTGGTCGGCGACGATGCGGCCGTCACCCAGGTAGAGCACCCGATCCGCGTGACTGGCGGCGATCGCGTCGTGCGTCACCATCGCGATGGACTGGCCGTGCTCGCGGCTCGCGCGGGCGAGCAGCTGCAGTACCTCGCGGCCGGTCTGGGAGTCGAGGTTGCCGGTGGGCTCATCGGCGAACACGAGGTCGGGCGCGGTGGCGAGAGCCCGGGCGATCGCGACGCGCTGCTGCTGTCCACCGGAGAGCTGATGCGGGCGGTGGCTCAGTCGCGCGCCGAGGCCGAGGGTGTCGATGAGCCCGTCGATGCGAGCACGCTCGATCGCGCTGGGGCGACGGCCGTCGAGCTCGAAGGGCAGCAGGATGTTGCCGAGCGCATCGAGCGTGGGCACCAGGTTGAACGCCTGGAAGATGAATCCCACGCGACGGCGGCGCAGAATCGTCAGGTCGAGATCGGCGAGACCGGTGATCTCGGTGTCCCCGATCCAGGAGCGCCCCTCGGTGGGGGTGTCCAGCCCGGCCATGATGTGCATGAGCGTGGACTTACCGGATCCGGACGGCCCCATGATCGCGGTGAACTGTCCGCGGCGGATGCCGACGCTCACATCGTCGAGCGCACGCACGGTGCCCTCGCCGCTGCCGTAGGTCTTCTTCAGGTGCTGGACGCGGGCGGCGAGCCCGAGGTCGGTGGTCGTGATCTCCATACTTCGACGCTACGGAGACGGCATGCCGCGGCGCGTCGCCCGCCCGACGCATCCCCCTACATCGCAAGGATGATTCGCTGCGAGGTGCGACCGCTTCAGGCCAGGCCGTGCTCGAACGCGAAGACGACGAGCTGCACGCGGTCGCGCAGCGCGAGCTTGGTGAGGATGCGGCTGATGTGCGTCTTGACGGTGGCCTCGCTGAGGAACTCGCGGGCGGCGATCTCGGCGTTCGACAGTCCCCGCGCGGCGAGGGCGAAGATCTCGCGCTCCCGATCGGTGAGCGTGGTGTACTGCGCCGGGACCGGCTTCGGCGCCTCGGCGAAGTGCGCGAACAGGTCGCGGGTCGCGGAGGCGGCGATCACGCTCGACCCGGCGTGCACCGTACGGATGGCGGCGAGAAGGAACTCCGGGTCGGCGTCCTTGAGCAGGAAGCCGCTCGCCCCCTGCCGGATGGCCCGCGCTGCCGCCTCGTCGAGGTCGAAGGTCGTGAGCATCACGATGCGCGGCGCGTCGGGCTGAGCGAGGATCTCGGCGGTGGCGGTCAGCCCGTCCATCACGGGCATCCGGATGTCCATCAGCACGACATCGGGCCGGGTCGTGCGCACGACGTCGAGGGCCTCTCGACCGTCGCCGGCCTCACCGACCACTTCGAGGTCGGGTTGGGAGGCGACGAGCATGCGGATGCCGGCGCGGAACAGCGACTGGTCATCGACGAGGACGACACGGATCATGCGGCAGAGCCTCCTGCTCGTGAAGACATCATCCGGCGACGGACCCGCCGATCGGAAGGGAGGCGGCGACGACGAACTGCTCGCCGTGTCGCTCCGCCTGCAGGTTACCGCCCACCAACTGCGCGCGCTCGCGCATGCCGATCACGCCATGCCCGCCCGCGGTCGGCACAGCCTCGCCGCCGATCACGTTGCGCACCTGCAGGTCGACGCGGTCCGGCAGCCAGGCCAGGTGCACCTCGACCGCACCGTCGCCGTGGCGGATGGCGTTGGTGAGTGCCTCCTGGAGGATGCGGTAGACCGCGAGCTGGATGGCTCCTGGCGGTTCCCCTGGCGGCATCGGATCCACCGTGATGCGCGGCTCCACTCCCGCCTGCCGCACCTGGGCGAACAGGGTCTCGAGGTCGGCGAGCGTCGGCTGCGGTCCGTCACCCTGCCGATGACGCAGCTGCGTGAGCAGCATCCGCACGTCCGAGAGCGCGCCGCGCGCCGTCTGGGCGATCGTCCCGAGGGCTTCTGCCGCGATCTCCGGTTGCGCGGCGGCGGCGTACCGCGCGCCATCGGCCTGGGCGATCACGACCGCGAGCGAGTGCGCGACGATGTCGTGCATGTCCCGGGCGATCCGCACGCGCTCCTGCTCCTCGGCGGCCAGCATCTCGGCCTGCGCCCGCGCGACCTGCGTCTCCCGTCCGCTCAGGATCACCCGCCACAGCAGACCCGCCCCCCACGACATGACCATCGCGAGCACGAAGACCGAAGCCAGCAGTGCGGCGATCAACGCAGCCCTGAGCGCGCTCGCAGCGTCGGTGAGCAGTTCTCCGGACCAGACCACTCCGAAGTACAACCCGCCGATCACTCCACCGCCGAGGGCGGAGACGCCGCCGATCCACAGCAGGCGTCTGCTGCCCCAGGCCGCGGTCGCGAAGAGCACGACCATGATGCCCAGGTCGTACGCCGCGGGCGGCAGCCCCATGCCCATCTGGATCACGGCGCCGAACCACGCCACGCTCAACGCGAGCGTGGGTGAGAGCCGGGCGATCGCCGCTGCTCCCCACAGGATCACGCCGACCGTCACGTAGGCGACCGTCGACAGCGGGCCCTCCGGCACCCAGGCGCTCAGGCCGGAGGTGCCGAAGACGAACGTCAGCGGTGTGGTGAGGGCGAAACCGAGCACCGCGCCGACGATGTCGACGATGAGCCAGGTGCGGGAGATCGGGCGGAACACCCTCTCACGCTACGCGAGCGGTGTGCGGGGCGCGTCCGTCTGGGGATGTATCCGAGCCCTCAGGCGAGACGCCTCACGCGCGGCAGAGGATCTCCCCGTGCGGCACCAGGTACCAGCCGTCGCCGTCATCCGCCCAGCGCTTCCAGGCATCGCTGATGTCCTGCAGGTCGGCCGTGGTCGCCATGTCGCTGTCGACCAGCTGTCGGGCCAGGGCGGACTCGAGGATACGGTCGGCCCACATCCCACCCCACCACGCACGTTCCTCCGGCGTCGCGTAGCACCAGGTGGAGGCGGACGGGGTGATGTCGTCGAAGCCGGCGGCCCGCGCCCAGGACAGCAGCCGCCGACCCGCATCCGGCTCGCCCCCGTTCGCACGTGCGGCGGCGCGGTACAGCGCCAGCCAACGGTCGAGCTCCGGGAGGATCGGGAACCAGTGGAAGCCCGCGTAATCCGCGTCGCGCGCGGCCACGATCCCACCGGGTGCCGTCACGCGGCGCATCTCGCGGAGCGCCTGCACCGGGTCGCCGACGTGCTGCAGCACCTGATGCGTGTGCACGACGTCGAAGCTGTCATCCGCGAAGCTCAGGGCGTGCACGTCCTCGATCGAGAAGGCGATGTTCTCGAGGCCCTTGGCCTCCGCCAGTCCGCGCGACAGCGACAGGGCGGCCTCATCGATCTCGGTCGCGGTGACGTGGGAGACGATGCCCGCGAAATCCACCGTGATCGATCCGGGACCGGCGCCGACGTCGAGCAGACGCGTGGAGGGCTGGAGGTACGGGCGGAGATACTCCGCAGAGTTCGCGATGTTGCGGATGTTGTGCGAACGGAGGACGGACTCATGATGTCCATGCGTGTACGAGGCCATGTCTCATCCTGGCAGATCGGTGCAGCCGGAACGTCTCAGCGCAGCTCGGCGACGGCCCGACGGATCGCCTCTCGGTCGGGTTTCCCCGAGGACAGCACCGCGAGCTCGTCGACCAGGATCAGCCGCGCGGGCCTCGCGTGCTTGCCCAGTTCCTCCGCGACCGCGTCACGCGCCTGCACCAGTTGGTCGGACTCGCTGCGCCGAAGCACCTCCCCCCGGGCGGCGACGATCACGGACGCCTCGCCCCAGTGATCGTCATCGACTCCGACCACGACCGCCTGGTGGAGTCCTGGCACCTGTCGCACCACGCGTTCGACACGGTCGAGGGAGATGTTGATGCCGCCGGACACGATCACATTGTCGGCACGACCGTGCACGCGCACGACGCCGTCCTCGACCATGCCGAGGTCGCCCGTCCGGTACCAGCGGATGCCGTGCTCATCGCGCACGAACGTCCGTGCGTTCAGGGCATGGTCGTCGAGGTAGCCGTCGGCGAGCATCGGTCCGGCCAGACGGATCTCGCCGTCCACGATCCGCACGGCGACGGTGTCGAGCGGCACCCCGTCGTACACGCATCCGCCGCTCGTCTCGGTCGAGCCGTACGTGCGCACGAGTCGCACCCCGAGGTCCTCCGCGCGCTCGCGTAGGGGCTGGGGCAGCGCCTGACCGCCCACGAGGATCGCCTGGTAGGCCTGCAGCGCGGCCCGCACGGCCGTGTCATCCGCGGCATCGAACAGTGTCGCCACCTGCGCCGGCACGAGCGAGGTGTACAGGGCCGGGATGCCCGACCCCGATCCGACTTCCGGGCGCAGCATCGACAGCGACGCCTCGGCGAAGGCCAGCGGCGAGAAGCGACCTTCGAGGGACACCGGCTGCGTCCCCGCCAACACCGAGCGCACCAGCACCTGGAGTCCTGCCACATATCCGGCCGGAAGTGCGAGCAGCCACCGACCGCTCCCGATGCGTTCGGCCGTGGCCTCGGCGCTCGCGCGCAGAGCTTCGCCGCTGAGGACCACACGCTTCGGTATCCCGCTCGACCCGGAGGTCGCGATCACGGCCGCGGTCCCTTCCTCGACGTGGGTCGGGGCACCGGCGAGCATCCCGAGCCCCAGTGCGGGTCCGCCATCGAGCGCGCGTCGCAGGTCATCCCGCAGCTGCGCCGGGTTCTCGGCATCCGTGGGGATCAGGGGGATCATGAGGCGGCCTCAGTAGTGCCAGGGGAAGGAGGACCAGTCGGGGTCGCGCTTCTCGAGGAACGAGTCGCGTCCTTCGACCGCTTCATCCGTCCCGTACGCGAGCCGGGTCGCCTCACCCGCGAACACCTGCTGCCCGACGAGCCCGTCATCGACCGCGTTGAAGGCGAACTTGAGCATGCGGATCGCCGTCGGCGACTTGGTGAGCACGGTGCGCGCCATCTTCAACGCTTCGCGCTCGAGCTCCGCGTGCGGCACGACGCGGTTCACGGCGCCCATCTCGTACGCGCGCTGCGCCGAGTACTCCTCGGCGAGGAAGAACACCTCGCGGGCGATCTTCTGGCCGGTCTGGCGGGCCATGTAGGCGGAGCCGTACCCGGCATCGAAGCTGCCGACGTCGGCATCCGTCTGCTTGAAGCGGCCGTGCTCCTCGCTCGCGATCGTGAGGTCGCAGACCACGTGGAGCGAGTGACCTCCACCGGCCGCCCACCCGGGTACCACCGCGATGACCACCTTGGGCATGAAGCGGATCAGGCGCTGCACCTCGAGGATGTGCAGCCGCCCGCCCCGCGCCGAATCGTGCACGGTCGTCTCGGAGTCGGAGTACTTGTACCCGTCGCGTCCGCGGATGCGCTGATCTCCGCCCGAGCAGAACGCCCACCCGCCGTCCTTCGCGCTGGGGCCGTTGCCGGTCAGCAGCACCGCCCCGATACGCGGATCCTGGCGGGCGAAGTCGAGAGCGCGGTACAGCTCGTCGACCGTGTGCGGACGGAACGCGTTGCGCACTTCCGGCCGGTGGAAGGCGATACGTGCGACCCCGCCGTCGTGCGAGACGTGCGCGGTGATGTCGGTGTAGTCCTCGGCGCCGGGCGCGAGGGTCCACTCGCTCGGGTCGAACAGGTCGGAGACGAATGCGGTGGTCACGGCATCCAGCCTATTCCTCGGCTCGTCCCGCCGACGGAGGAAGCGCGGCGGGCGCGTACCGCTTTGATCCAGCCGTCGACGATGTCCCACACCACCCCGGCCGCGATACCGAACCCCAGCAGAACGGCGAGGATGCGGAAGGTCCCGCCTTCGCCCGCCGCCTTCGCGTCGCCGGTGGCGAATCCCTCTCCCCCGACGGCGGCGATGTGCGAGAGGAAGTCCGGGTTGACGAGCTCGCCGCGCAGCAGCAGCGTGAGCGCCCACGCGAGGAACGCCAGAGCGAGAAGGGTGTTCGCCACGGCGAGCGCCGTGCTCCACCGCCCCTTCCTGAACACGACGACGGCGAAGACCGCCTCCAGCGCGATCAGGACGAACAGGGCGGAGATCCCCCACGGCCAGAGGCGCGGATCGAGGATCGGGAGGGCTTCTCCCTCGACGACGACGAATCCGCGGAACCGGTCCCAGAGCAGAGCGCCGGCCGCGATTCCGAGGAAGACCAGCGCGGCGATCAGCTCGCTCCGCCCGCCACTGTTCTCCATCGGCTCGGGGAGCTTGTCGACGTTCCACGTCTCGCCGGTGTCGGTGCCGGCCCTCTCGAGCACGACGAACACGAGCGTCGTCCAGAAGCACAGGTGGATGACGACCGCACCGGCCGCGAGGATCGACGAGGAGATGATCTCGCCGACCGCCGCCCCGGAGATCGTCTGGCCGAGCGCGACGGCGCCGAGCACACACACCGGCACGGTCAGCAGGAGCACCTTGAGCAGTCGCCACCACGTCAGGTAGTACCGCGGGCCGATGAGGTGCAGCGGACGATCGGCATAGCCGGCGGCCAGGATGCCGGGGTCGCCCAGCTCTGTCAGGACGGCCCGCTCCGCGTCAGCCGGACCCTCACCCTGTTCCAGGCGCGCCTCGACGGCATCCGCGATGGAGGCCTCGAGCTCGGCTCTGACGTCTGCCTGCGCATCGGGCTTCAGGCTGCGGATCGTCGCGCTGATGTATCGCTCGGTGAGCGTCGCACCGGTCATGTCAGTTCTCCTCTGCGGTGAGGCCCGTGATCGCCGTGGTGAGCGATCGCCATTCTTCGGTGAGGGTGTCGGCGAGACGGATGCCGGCATCCGAGGTGCGGTAGAACTTGCGGGGCCGTGCCTCGTCGGTGTTCCACTCGCTGGTGAGGTACTCCTGCTTCTCGAGTCGTCGCAGCAGCGGGTACAGCGTGTTCGCGTCCGTCGCGAACCCCCGCCGCTCGAGCTCTTCCAGCAGGCCGTAGCCGTAGCCCGGTGTGCGCAACAGCTGCAGGCAGGCGAGCACGATGGTGCCGCGCCGCAGTTCCTGCAGGTGCGTGTCGAGGACTTCGTTCATGTCAGAGACGATAGTGTGCGTCACACACCATTGTCAATCACACATTTATGTAGCAGAGGTGGGCCTGCGCCTGCCTCGGCCGAATACCCCTCATTCGGCCGAAGAGCCGGATTCAGGCCGAGCGAGGCGCACAGGGCCGAGCGAGGCGCAAGGGCCGCGCGGGTGCCGGCGACGTAGCGTGGACCGCATGACGATCGAGATCAGCCGGATCGACCCTTTCGATTCCGAGAGCGTGGATGCCTGGTGGGAGACCTACGCCGCCGCGGAGCGCGCAGACCGCGGCGCGGACACCCCGGTCTGGACGAGGGAGGAGTCCCGCAGCGAGCTGCAGCAGGACTCTGCGGTCATCGAACGCCGGGGCTATCTGCTGCGCGTCGGCGATGCCGTCGTCGGCTCGGCGAGCCTCGCGCTGCCGCTCAAGGACAACACCCACGTCGCGCATCTCGCCGTCAGCGTGCCCCCGCCGCACCGGCGCCGCGGCGTCGGGTCCGCGGCGCTCGCGTTCCTCGAGGCGGAGGCGACGGCATCCGCCCGCACCACCGCACAGGGAACCGCGTCGTGGCCCTACGCTCTCGGCCCCGACGGCACGGGCACCCCCGGCCGCGAGTTCGCGCGCCACCACGGCTATGCGCTCGCGCTCGGCGACGTGCAGAACCGCTTGGAGTTGCCGGCGAATCCCGCCGTGCTCGATTCCCTCGCAGCAGACATCGCCGCTGCGATCAGTGGCTACACGATCCGCAGCTGGGTCGGCCCCGTCCCGGATGACGTGATCGAGGGATGGACGGTACTGGACGCGTCGATCGACACCGAAGCCCCCAGCGGCGACCTCGACATCGAACCCATGAAGCCCGACGTCGACAGCATCCGCGAGCAGGAGAAGCTCCTGATCCGCCAGAACCGCACCTCGTTCGGCACCATCGCGCTGACCGCTCAGGGCGAGGCCGCCGCGTACACGCAGGTGGTGGTGTCGGGCGATGACGGAAACGCCTACCAGTGGGGCACGCTCGTGCGCGGCGCCGATCGTGGGCACCGGCTCGGAACGGCCGTGAAGCTCGCGAACCTGCGGATGCTGCAGCACGAGGCTCCGCAGACCCGCGCGATCTACACCTACAACGCCGAGTCGAATGCGCACATGCTCGCCGTGAACACGCTGCTCGGATTCCGCCCCAGCGAGCGGATGGGCGAACTGCAGAAGCGTCTCGGCTGAGTCGCCGCGACTCGCCCCGGCGCGGGATGCCACGCACAGGCGCGCAGAGAGCAGAATGGGCACATGATCCCGCCGCTCGCAGACCTGATCGACTCGGCCAGGGTCGTCGCCCTCCCGATGCACAGCCGTTTCCGCGGTGTGGACACCAGAGAGGCGCTTCTCTTCGAGGGCCCGCAGGGGTGGGCGGAGTTCTCCCCCTTCACGGAGTACGAGGACGCGGAGGCCGCGACGTGGCTCGCCGCCGCGATCGACTTCGCGTGGAATGTCCAGCCCGAGCCGCTGCGCGACCGCATCGGGGTGAATGCGACGGTCCCGGCGATCGACGCCGCCCTCGTCCCCGAGCTGCTGGCGCGGTTCGCCGGATGCCGCACCGCGAAGGTCAAGGTCGCCGAGCCCGGTCAGTCTCTCGCCGACGACGTGTCCCGAATCCGGGCGGTGCGTGAGGTCATGGGCCCCGAGGGGCGCATCCGCATCGACGCGAACGGCGCCTGGAACGTCGACGAGGCAGAGCGCGCAGTGCACGCGCTGAACGAGTTCGACCTCGAGTACGTCGAACAGCCCTGCGCCACGGTGCCCGAGCTCGCCGAACTGCGTCAGCGCGTGAAGTACCTCGGCATCCCGGTCGCCGCAGACGAGAGCGTGCGGAAGTCGTCCGACCCTCTGGCCGTCGCCCGCGCCCGAGCCGCAGACCTGCTCGTGATCAAGGCGCAGCCGCTCGGCGGCGTGAGGCACGCGCTGCAGATCGTGACCGCTGCCGGCCTTCCCGTCGTCGTCTCCAGCGCACTCGACACCGCGATCGGACTCTCACAGGGGGCCGCCCTGGCCGCCGCCCTCCCGACGCTGGACTACGACTGCGGCTTGGGCACCTCGTCACTGTTCCTCGACGACGTCGCCGACCTGCGCCCGGTGGACGGCTCGATCCCGGTCGGTCGGCTGACACCGGACCCCGCCGCGCTCACCCGTCTCGCCGCTTCCGATGAGCGCCGGGAATGGTGGGTGGCGCGACTCGCGCGCTGCCACTACGAGCTCGGAGCCGCCGCGCGCTGAGCCGGGGTCACTCCCCCGTCCGCACCGCGGAGACCTGTCGGAATCGCGGGTGCACCCAGACGAACAGCGTGACCAGGGCCATGATCACGGCTCCGAGGATGATCGGCAACGACGGCCACACGCTGTAGAGAGCGGTGCCGAGCGTCGGCGCCACCACGAAGGTGAGCCCGGTGGTCGCGCCGACGAGTCCGGCGAGCCCGCCCTGCTCCTCACGGCTGACCAGGAGCGTGGGCCCCGCCGTGTATCCGGGCATCGCGGTGCCGAGCCCGACACCGATGATGAGGATCGCCGCGAACAGCGCCACCGCACCGAGGTCGGCGATGAGCAGGCAGAAGCCGACCAGGGCGGTGAGGCCACCGACGCGGAGCAGCGTGGGCGGTGTCCATCCGCTCTTCGGCACGATCACGGCCTGCGCGGTGACCATGCCCACGCCGGCGGCGAGCAGCGCGCCGCCTGTGACGAGCCCCGCCTGCTCGGCGGCGAGACCGAGCCGGTCCTGCACGATGAAGCCCGTGATGACCTGGATGAACCCGAGCGCGGTGAACATCCCGAACCCGGCGACCAGGAACGGCCAGACGCGGGTGTCGAAGGGACGCACCCGCGCCGGCTTCTCGATGAGCTCGGTGCGCGTCTCCCGCCGCAGTCGGAAGGCGACGACGCTGAGGCCGGCCACGAGGAGGAACGGCACCACGATGAGCGGGGTGATGAGGCCGAACGCCGACAGCACGCCGCCGACCACGGAACCCGCGATCATCGCGATCCCCTGCACGGCGCCGACACCGGCCATTCCCTTCACCCGCGCCTTCTCGTCGACCGTGACGTCGGCGATGTACGCCTGGGCGGTGGGAGGGACGGCGGCGAGCGCAGCGCCGAAACCGATGCCGCGCAGCAGCACGAACAGCAGGAACAGCGTCGTGCCGCTGAGCAGTCCGTTCATGCCCCAGTAGGCCGTCAACGCGAACAGCGCCATGGTCAGCACGGCGAGCGTGAAGGCGAACACCAGCACCGGCTTGCGACCCCATGACTGCGACCGTCGTCCCCAGAACTGGCTCGTCAGCACGATCATCACCGCGGCGACACTGATCGTCACGCCGATCTGCCATTCCGCGAGTCCGACCTCGCGAGACAGCGGGGCGATGATCGGGTTCAGCGTCATCTGCGCGAGGTAGGCGAGGAAGACCGCCCCGAGCAGGAGCGGCACCTGCGAGCGCGGGGTGGCGTCGACGGTGGGGATGGATGCGGTGTCGGAGCTGGTCATACGGTCTTCCCTGTCGTTCTCTGGTCGTGTCGTCGCCGTGATCGAGTGGTCAGCCGCCGCCGGTGCCGGCGAGCTCGTGCTCGATGCCCGCGAGCACGACCTGCAGCTTGCCGTGGAACCACTCGAACGGCCCGGCGGTGATCGCCCGGAGCATCTCGGCGTGCACCTGCGCCGCAGGGCTATCCGCCACGGACACACCATCCGGGGAAGGAGAGCGCCACTGCTTCTCGATCAGCTCTCGCATCCCGCCCTTCGCGTCGGCGGTCGGCGCATCGAGAGTCTCGACCCCGCGTCTGCTGTCGGCGGTGAGGTCGAACACCAGATCGACCGCGAGCACGGCGGCACGCGCCGAGAATCCGCGCTCGACCAGCGCGGTGCCGACCTGATCCGAGATCTTCACGATCGACCAGGGGACGACGCCCCTGGCCACCTCCAGCACTGCTCCGGGATGCTGTTCCCAGGCATGCCACGACGCGATGGCGAATCGCTCCAGCAACGGCCGCCACTCGCCCTCGACGTCGGGCCAGTCCGCGGTGCGCAATGCTCGATCGAGACCCAGGCGCACCAGTTCGTCGCGGTTCTTCGCGTGGCGGTAGAGCGTGGCCTGCCCCACGCCGAGACGTTCGGCGACCGAGGCGAAGGTCAGTTCCGCGAAGCCGATCTCGACGACGGCGGTGGCGATCGCGTCAGCATCCACCGCGGGCGGGCGCCCAGGGCGTCGACGCGGTGCGGGGCGTCCGCCCGATGAAGTTAGGGTCACCTCACCAGGTTATGAGAGTCAGCTCTCTTAATCAAGAGTCGGTGCTCTCGGTCGCTTTCTCAGTCGGCCATCGACTCCCCCAGCACTTCAGCCAGATGACGGGTGGCCAACTCGGCGCTGCGGTGCTCCCGCTCGCCGTGCGTGCCGAAGATCGTCAGGATCTCGGCGTCTTCGTCGCCGTCCGCGCCGAACCAGTGCGGTGTCCGCGTGTCGAACTCTGCGACCTCTCCGCTCTCGATCACCACGTCACGATCTCCCACGATGAGCCGGATCCGCCCACTCAACACGTACATCCAGGACGACCCCTCATGAGAGGTGAGCCGGGGCTCCTGCGACGAATGCGGCACGAGGATCTTCCACGCATGCCGCTCCCCCGGTTGCCGCGTCAGTGCGACCACCGTGCGGCCGTTCACCCTGCGCGGTCGCAGTCGCACGCGCGGGTCGCCCGTCTCCGGCGCCCCGACGAGATCATCGAGCGACACACGGTACTCCCTGGCCAAGGGCAGCAGCAGTTCGAGGCTCGGCCGCCGTTGTCCGGTTTCCAGCCGAGAGAGCGTGCTCTTCGATATCCCGGTGGCCGTCGCCACGTCGGCGAGCGTCGCACCACGACGCAGGCGCAGCGCCTGCAGACGCGGTCCGATCCGCTCCAACGTCCGATCCGGGTGCGCCGTCGTCTCCGTCTCATCCATGCGGCCACTCCAGCACATCGTCCCGGTTTTAGCAACACAAGTTGCTGAAGAAGCACCGCCGCGGCGAGGCTCTGAGCATGACCGATGCTCCTTCCACCCCCTCTCTCCTCCGCACGGGAGTCGGCGCACTCGCCCTCAGCGTCCTGGTCGCCTCGCTGGGCACGAGCGCCGCGAACGTCGCACTGCCGACCATCGCGGCCGACCTGGAGGGCACGTTCGCCCAGACCCAGTGGGTCGCGCTGGCCTACCTGCTGGCGATGACGGCGACGAGCCTCACAGTCGGGCACCTCGGCGACCTGCTCGGACGGCGGAGGGTGCTGCTCGCCGGTATCGCGGTGTTCAGCGTCGCGGCCATCCTGTGCGCGATCGCACCGACGCTGGGGATGCTGATCGCCGCGAGGGCGCTGCAGGGCGTGGGCGCGGCCGTGATGATGGCGCTGCCGCTCGCACGCGCCCGCGACACGGTGCCGCCGGAACGCCTCGGCGCGATCATGGGACTGCTCGGCACGACTGCCGCAGTAGGAACCGCCTCAGGCCCCGCACTCGGCGGCCTGCTGATCACGGTCGCCGGATGGCCGGCCATCTTCGCGGTCATGGCCCCGCTCGGGCTGCTGGCCGCAGTCCTGCTCGGCAGGCCGCACGGGGAGATCAGGCACACCGCAGGCCCTCGGGGCCGCTTCGACGTCGCAGGAGTCCTGCTGCTCACCGCCGCGGTCGCGCTCTACACGCTCGGAGCGACCGATCCGGGAACCGACGACTCCTGGCCCACCGCGCTCCTGCTCACGGCCGCCGTGGCGACAGCCGTGCTCTTCGGGGTGTGGGAGAGCCGCGCCGCGCACCCGATCCTTCCCCTCGCCTTGCTGACCGTGCGCGCCATCTCGCTCGGCGCCGTCCTCAACCTCATCGTGGGTACCGTCATGATGAGCACACTGGTCGTCGGCCCCTTCTTCCTCGCCGGGGCACTGCACCTCGCCCCTGCCGCGATCGGCGCGACCATGGCGGCCGGCCCCGTGGCCTCGATCCTGAGCGGAGTGGTCGCCGGACGCGCCGTCGACCGCTTCGGCGCCCGCGGCATGACCACGGTCGGTCTCACGGCGATGATCGCGGGCTCTCTGGCGCTGGCTCTGCTGCCGGCCGCAGGGGGCCTCCCCGGCTACATCACGGGGACCGTGCTGCTCGCTCCGGGCTACCAGCTGTTCCTCGCTGCCAACAACACCAGCGTGCTCGGTGCGACTCCGGCGGAACGCCGCGGCGTGACATCCGGACTGCTCGGGCTCTCGCGGAACCTGGGACTCGTCACCGGCGCCTCGGTGCTGGCGGCGCTCTTCGCCTCGAGCGCGGGGGCGACCGCGATCGCCGACGCCTCGGCGGAGACCCTCACGGCGGCCCTGCGCACGACGTTCCTCGCGACGACCGCGATGCTCGTCGTGGCCGTGCTGCTGTCGCTGGTGCCGTCGCGCACGAATCCGCAGACGGTCGAGCGCTGAGCCGAGCCGGCGTACGGCTACGGCTCGATGAGCAGCTGCACGAGACGCGCGAGCTCCTCGCTGCCGGAGTGGCGAAGCCTCTCGTCGTCCTGACCCGCCATCGCTCCGCGCACGGTCATCCCCTCCCAGAGGATCATGAGCATGCGGGCTGCAGCACCAGCCGGAATGCGCAGCCGCAGTGATCCGGCGGCCACGATGTCCTCGACGATCTGGGCCACGCTCGCGACCATCTCGTTCTCCTGCGCGAGATAGGCCTCGCCGAACTCCGCGTCACGCAGTGCGCGGATGCGGATCTCGCTCATCAGCATGACGCCGAGACGGTCGTCGCCGCCGAGTTCCATGACGCGCTGCACGAGCTCGATCGGATCGCAGCCCTCCGCCAAGGCTCCCTCTGCGGTCATCTCCTCCACGCGCGTGCGCACCGCGCTCACGCGCACATCCGCGACGCTCGCGGTGAGGGTCAGGAACAGCTCGTCCTTGGACTCGAAGTTCGAGTAGAAGGCGCCACGCGTGAACCCGGCTCGCTCGCAGACCGCCTCCACGGAGGCGCCGTCGAGGCCGACCTCGGCGAAGACCTGGGCGGCTGCGTCGAGCAGCCGCGCGCGCGTGTTCTCTCGACTGCGGGTTGCGGGTGTCGTCATCGAAACCTCCTGGCCCTTCACTCTCGCATGATTCACACCCCGCACACAGACTCCACCGTGCGGGTCACCTTACGATACATCTATGTATTGGATACACCTGTGTATCCACATGGCATCCCTCGGAGGAACGCGTGTCCACATTCCTGTCCTCGCTCGGCCGCTGGTCCTTCCGGCACCCGTGGCGAGTTCTCGTCTCCTGGCTCCTCGCGCTCGGCATCGCCGGTGCAGGAGCCCTCGTGCTGGGCGCGGGGACCGACAACTCGTTCTCCATCCCCGGAACCGAATCGCAGGCAGGGCTCGAGCAGCTCTCCCGCTCGTTCCCCCAGGTGAGCGGCACGAACGCGCAGTTCATCGTGGTGGCCGCCGACGGCGACAAGATCACGGATGACGACTACCGCGAGCACATCGAGGATGCGGTCTCGGACCTCGGCGACCTCGACGAGGTCCTCGCGGCCACGTCACCGTACGACGAGATGGTCAGCGGCATGATCAACGACGACGACACCGCCGCGATCGTGCGCGTGCAGTTCGACGGCGAGTCGACCGATGTCTCCGAGGCGACCAAGGACTCCTTGCGAGCGGTCGTCAGCGACCTCTCGGCCGAGCTGCCGGACGGATCTCAGACATCGCTCGGCGGCGACCTGTTCGCGATCTCGATCCCCGGCGTCACACTCACCGAGGCCGTCGGACTGCTGATCGCCCTGCTCGTGCTGATCGTGACCTTCCGCTCGTTCGTGGTCGCCGGGCTCCCCCTGCTCACCGCGATCCTCGGCGTCGGCATCTCGATGGCCGGCATCTTCGCGGCCACCGCGTTCGCGACCGTCTCCTCGACGACCCCGCTGCTGGCGCTCATGCTGGGACTCGCCGTGGGCATCGACTATGCGCTGTTCATCATGGCGCGACATCAGGACCAGGTCCGCGAGGGCGTCGACCCGGAGGAATCCGCATCGCGTGCGGTGGGTACGGCAGGCTCGGCCGTCGTGTTCGCCGGTGTCACGGTGCTGATCGCATTGATCGGCCTCGGCTTCGCGGGCATCCCGTTCCTGACCACCATGGGAATCGCGGCCTCCGCCGCCGTCGCAGTTGCCGTTGCCATCGCCGTCACGCTCACCCCCGCGCTGCTGGGCTTCATGAAGGGCAAGGTCGTCGGTCGCCCGAAGAAGGCACCGAAGGCGAAGAAGGGCAAGGCCGCTCCCGCACCCCGCCGCGGTTTCAGCGAGCGCTGGGTCAGCGGCGTCACCACGCGCCCCGTGCTGGTCTCCCTCGCCGTCATCATCGGCCTGGGGATCGTGGCCGTGCCCGCCCTGAGCCTGAACCTCGCGCTGCCGAACGCCGGCGTGCTGCCGAAGGATTCGGAGGCCCGCCAGAGCTACGACCTCGTCGGTGAGCAGTTCGGGCCCGGATTCAACGGCCCCATGATCCTGACCGGCACGATCGTCACCTCCACGGACCCCGTCACGCTGATGGATGACCTCGGGGATGCCGTGGCCAAGGTCCCCGGCGTCAAGGAGGTCGCACTCTCGACCCCGAACGAGACCGCCGACACCGGCATCGTGCAGATCATCCCCGAGACCGCGCCGGATGACCCGGCGACCGCCGACCTCGTGCGAGAGCTGCGCTCCCACCACGACGAGTGGCTCGACGAGTTCGGGATCGATCTGAAGGTCACCGGCTTCACCGCCGTCGGCATCGACATCTCCGACCAGCTCGGAAATGCGCTGCTCCCGTTCGGGATCTTCGTGATCGGACTCTCGCTGATCCTGCTGACCATCGTGTTCCGCTCGATCTGGGTGCCGATCACGGCGGCGGCGGGCTACCTGCTCTCGATCGTCGCTGCCTTCGGCGTCGTGGGTGCCGTGTTCGAGTGGGGGTGGTTCGCCGATCTGCTGCACGTGGCCAAGGTCGGTCCCATCATCAGCTTCATGCCGATCATCCTGATGGGCGTGCTGTTCGGCCTCGCGATGGACTACCAAGTGTTCCTGGTCTCCCGCATGCGCGAGGACTTCGTGCATGATCCCGACTCGAAGAGCCCCGACCGCGCGACCCGTCGCGCCGCCGCCCTCCGCACGGTGCGCAGCGGCTTCACGGGGTCGGCGAAGGTCGTCACCGCAGCCGGACTCATCATGTTCGCGGTGTTCGTGGCGTTCGTCCCCGAGGGCGATTCGTCTCTCAAACCGATCGCGCTCGGCCTCGCGGCCGGCATCGCGATCGACGCTTTCCTGGTGCGCATGACGCTGATCCCCGCACTCATGGCGATCCTCGGCGAGCGCGCCTGGGAGATCCCCGCCTGGCTCGAGAAGATCCTGCCGAGCGTCGACATCGAGGGCGAGGCCGTCGAGCGCGAACGGCACCTGGCCGAGTGGCCCGGTGACGAATCCGTGGTCGCTGCCGACGACCTGACCCTCAGCGCCGACGCTCCCCTTCTCGAGGGCGTCTCGCTGCGCGTGCAGCCCGGCGGCGCACTCATCGCCACCGGAGACGACCGCCGCGTGCGCCGGGCACTGGCGCTGGCGATCGCCGGTCGCGTTCCCGCCGATTCCGGCCGACTCCGCGTCGTCGGACATCTGCTCCCGGGCCGTGCGGCCTGGGTCAGGGCTCACGTCGGCTGCGTACTGGTCGACGATGCGGATGCCGCTCTGCTCGACCTCGCCGAGGCGCTGCGCGGCAGATCCGAGCTGATCGTCGTGGACGGTCTCGACCGTCTCACCGGAGGCCAGCGGGATCAGGCCACCGCGATGCTCCGAGACGCCGCGGCATCACGCCCGCTCGCCGTGTTCGCCACCGCATCCGATTCCGGGGTCGCACGCACCATCCTTGCGGAGGCCGGCTGGCCGACCGCCGACACCATCGACACGCGGACGCCCCGCCGGGCGGCCGAAGAATCCACCGAGGTGACCGCATGACCCTCTCCATCGAGCGCGCCCGCTCCCGCAAGCCGATCACGTGGCTCACCATCCTCGGTGTGCTGCTGCTGCCGGCAGCAGTGGGCGGCATCCTCGTCGCCGCACTGCAGAACCCGACCGAGCGTCTGGACTCGATGACCGCCGCGATCGTCAATCTCGACGACCCGGTGACCATCGACGGACAGATCACCCCGCTCGGGCGCCAGCTCGCATCCGGGCTCGTGGAGGGCTCGGACGATCTCGACTCGAACCTCACCTGGGTCATCTCGAACGAGGAGGATGCCGCCGACGGACTCGCGGACGGCTCCTACCAGGCCGTCATCACGATCCCTGAGGAATTCTCCGCCGCGGCGACGTCGGCCGGACAGGCCATCGCAGACGGCGGCGGGAAGGCCGAACAGGCCACCATCAAGGTCACGACCCCTGACGACGGCCTCGTCGCCGACGGCCTCATCACGGGGCAGATCGCGACCGTCGCCGCCTCGACTCTCGGCACCATGCTGTCGGAGGCGACCATGGAGAACGTGCTGGTCGGGTTCACCACCATCGGCGACCAGATCGGTGACGCGGCAGACGGTGCCGTGAAGCTCGCCAGCGGAGCGCGAGATGCCGCCGACGGTGCGGCCGAGATCCCGGACGGCGCCACGAAGCTGGCATCGGGTGCGAGCGAGCTCGGCTCCGGCGCATCGGCGCTGGCCACCGGCCTCGACACGATCGCCACGAACACCCGCGGCGCGGCGGACGGAGCCGGGGCGATCGGTTCGGGATTGACAGGCGGCGCGGCCGCACTCACGCAATCCGGGCTCGTGCCGGATGAGCTGTACGCCGGGCTGAAGGGCACGACGACGGCGACCACCGGCGTGGCTGCCGGTTCCACCTCCGTCTCCAAGCAACTCGATGCCCTCGTCGCCACGTGCGATGCGGCCGCGACGCCGGAGTTCTGCGCGGAACTCCGAACGGCGGCCACCACGGCCAAGGACGTCGCGGGCGGAGCCGCGCAGGCCGCCGGTGCCGCAGCCGGCGTCGAGGCCGGCGTGAAGCAGTTCGACACGGCAGCCACCGCGAAGATCTCCGGCCAGCTCAGCGCGGCCGGCGCCGGAGCCACGCAGCTCGCCGGCGGCCTGAACCAGCTCGCGAGCCAGGGCGTCGACCAGTCCGCAGCCGGCGCGCGCGCCCTCTCCAGCGGTGCGACGCAGCTCGCCGACGGCGCGACCGCTCTCGCCGACGGTACGACCGAGCTCGCGACCGGCCTCGATACCCTCGCCACCGGCACCGGCGACCTCGCCGGCGGTCTGCGCACGGCATCCGAGTCGCTCCCCTCGTTCAGCGACTCCGAGTCGACATCGCTCGCCTCGGTGATCGCCGACCCGGTGACCACGAACTCCTCGATGAACACGATCTTCGGGCCGACCGCGATCCCGCTGCTCGCCGCAGTGGTGCTGTGGTTCGGCGGTCTGGCCTCGTTCATCGTGATGCGCGCGCACACCGCACGCACTCTGACGTCGCGCCGTTCCTCGGCATCGCTCGCTCTGCGCGCGTTCGCCCCTGCCGCACTGATCGGTGCCGGTCAGGGACTCCTGGTCGCACTCATCGTGCAGTTCGTCGCCGCATACGACGCCGCCGCGTGGTGGGCGTTCGCCGGTACTGCCGTGCTCGCCGGAGTCGCCTTCGCCGCCGTGAACCAGGCGCTGGTCGCGCTGTTCGGGGGAATCGGCCGCTGGATCAGTGCCCTCGTGGGAGTGCTGGCGGTCGCGACCGGGCTGATCTCGACCGTGCCCGGCTGGCTCGCCGGGCTCGGAGCAGCCCTGCCGACGGCGCCCGCGTTCGCCGGACTCATCGCCGGAAGCGGCAGTGCCGTGGCCGCGCTGGTCGTATGGGGTGTGCTGTCGCTGGTCGCCACCACGCTCGTGGTCGCCGTGCGCCGGACCACCTCCACGAAAGCGGTGCTGGCGACGGCCTGACCGCCCCGCGCACCGCTGCGGAGATCATCCGAGACACGCCGCCCGCCATTTCCGGCGGGCGGCGTGTGGCGTGTCCGACCCGAAGCTGCGCACGCGGCCGACCCCGCATCGGTACGCTCGCCTCATGCGTCGGCCGATCATGACCTCGCCTGCCCAGCTCGCCTCGCTGGAGGGCCAGCAGTACCTCGTGCTGCGCCCGACCGGAGCGGTGGCGACCGAGTACCGGGCCATCCAGCGCGACACGCTCGCGTCGGTGGAGGCCTCCCTCACGTTCCCGCACACCGAACACGTCACGCTGCGCGGATTCGCGGAGCCGGAACGCCGGGAGGAACTGACCGCGACCATCCGGACCTGGGCGGCGCGGCAGCATCCGATCACCGTGACGGCCGAGGCGGTGGACACGTTCCCCGCTCCCTGGCAGATCGTGATCCTGCGGCTCACGCGCACCCGCACGCTGGTCTCCGCCTACGCGACGCTGACCGACCTTCTCGTCGATACGGACTTCCGGCGGCTCGGCGAGCTCGATCTGGAGGACTGGACGTTCCACCTCTCCGTCGTCTACGGCAAGACCCTCGCTACGGAGGCCTGGGCCGAACTCGACCGCGCCGCGCGTCGATCTCTCCCCGCCCTGCCGACCGAGACCGTCACCGAGGCAGAGCTCGTCTGGTATCAGGACGGCATCGAGCACGCCGAGGTCATCCCCTTCGGCCTTCGCTGATCGCCAAGCCGCACCGCCCGCGCACGGTGACCGCGCGGGCTCACTCCTGGAACGGCTGGATCGGCGCGTAGCTCTCGATCTCGGTGCGGATGGCGTCGATCGCCGTCTCCCCCAACCCTGCATCCCCGGTGACCTCGCGCCACCCGGAGGTGACGACGTCGCCGAAGTTGTGTCCGTGGCGAGCGGGCACCGCCTCGCCGCCGAGCATGTCGATACCCACCTGCACCGCGGTGACCACCGGGATCCACCGCATCGAGGGGCTGACGTCCTCGCCCCGCTGATCCGGCTCCAACCACTCGGGCGCACGCCACAGCAGCTCGGGCGACAACCACGTCACCGGATCCGTCGCGTGCTGCAGATACAGCACACGAGGCTGCTCCCAGGGTCCGTCGAGCAACCGCTGATCACCGTCGCGCGACATCCACCGCACCTCGCGCCCCTTGTCGAGCACCGGCCGCCACACCGGGCTCCCGGGATCGCGCGCGTCCTGCAGCGACCGCCACAGCGTCGACCCCGCCGGGCTCCCGACGAACATCGCGCCGTCCGTGCGCGCGCGCACCGCATCGAGGTCGTCGAACACCGCCTGGCTGCCGTGCGCCCCGAGACTGAGTCCGTAGCTGATCAGCTGGGGCCGATCGTCCGTCGGCAGCCGCAGCCACCGCTCCTCCACCGCGTCGAACAGCACGCGGGCCGCCTCGACCGGGGCGTCCGGATCGAACAAAAACGACACCCAGCTCGGGGTGTAGGCGTACTGGAGCGCGGCGATGGCCGTGTCGCCCGCGTGCAGATACTCGATCGAGTCGACCGTCTGCGCCTCGAGCCACCCTGACCCGGTCGTCGTGGCGACCACCAGCACATCGCGATCGAAGGCACCGGTGCGCTCGAGTTCCGCGACCACCAGCTGAGCGCGCTCCTCGACGGTGTCGGCGGATGCCAGTCCGGCGTAGACGCGGATCGGCTCCGTCGCGGGGGCATCGATGAGCGCAGAGATCTCGTCGGCCGTCGGTCCCCCTCCGACGAATGCCGCCCCGTGCCTGCCGAGGTCTTCCCAATCGATCGCCGACTCCGGACCCGCCGAACGGTATGTCGAGTTCGGCTCCGTGACACGGGACTCGGGTTCCGCGTTGAGCCCGGCGTAGATGGTGTCGACCGCGATCATCATGACCAGCACGATGCCCGCGGTGCTCGCGACGATGACCGTCGAGGTGCCGAGGATCGCCAGCGGCGTCCCGCTCCGGCGTCGCAGTGCGAGGAAGACCCGCCGGTTCGACTTCCCGATCGCGAGCAGCAGCACCACCACGGGAACGAAGCCGGCCAGGAAGGCCGTGAGGTCCGCGCCACCCAACGGCGGCATCTCGACCAGAGCACGCACCTCGTTCTGCCACGACAGCGCCAGCACCGACAGCGCGGCGGCAGCGGCGAGCCAGATCGTCGCGTACATGATCCACAGCACCCGGTGCAGCGCAGGTCCGGGACGTCGCCGGATCAGCCCGCGCAGCACACGCCAGACGGCGACGCCGAGCAGGTATCCGACAGCGAACGCGACAGCGGTGACCACACCCTGGAAAAACGCGGTCCGCGGCAGCAGAGAAGGCGTCACCGACAGCACGGCGAACCCGAGTCCACCCAGCGCGCCCCCGGGATCGAGGTGCCACCATCGACGAGGAGGGTTCGGGCGATCGATCATCGGGTCGATGGCGGGGGGATTCTCGATGGTCACGTTCCGGTCAGTGGTGGATGAGGGCTTTGAGCGCGATCAGGATACCGCCGAACGATGCCGTGACCAGCGCTCCGCCCAACCGCGCCCACACGCTCGTGGTGCGCGTACCGGCGATCACCCACCCCACGATCGCCAGGAGGAGAACGTCGGCGCCGAGTGCCATCCACACCGCGAATGCGTCGTGCAGCACTCCGGCGAAGCCGAGGAACAGGATCAGGACGGGCACCGCGGCCAGGCCCAGCAGGCCGAGCGATTCGTGGAGGCCGTGACGGATCGCCGAACCGATCCCGCCATCGCGCTCCGGATGGTCCGCCATCCATGACACCGCCGCCGCGTAGACGTGCGCCGCGAAGAAGACCAGCAGGGTCGCGATCACCGAGAGCAGCGCCTCACCGGAGCTCGCCGTGAGGTTGCGACTGACCACGATCATGCCCGCCACGATGATGAGGCCGTAGATGCCCTCGGCTGACGTGGCGAAGGTGCCGAGACGTGCGGTGCCGGGCGCCGCGGCGCCGCCACCCGGAGGCAGGGGCTCCGCGGCGCCCGGCACCGCAGGAGAAGGATCGTGCGTCATCGGCGCGATCCCTCGTCGAATGCTCGGGTCATGCCGTGACGCGAGCCAGGGCGGCCTGCTTCAGCGAGGAGAACTCGGTGTCGCTGATGGCGCCCGCATCCAGCAGGCGCTTGGCCCGCTCGATCTCATCGGTCGGTGTCGCCGCCGAGCCGGCGATCGAACGCACGTAGTCCTCGGCCTGGTGCTGTGCCGCGGCCGCCTGCTGCGCCGAGCGCTCACCCATGCCCTTGCCGCGGGCGATCAGGTAGACCAGCGCGGTGAGGAACGGCAGGAACACCAGGAACAGCAGCCACACCGCCTTGGCGAAACCGTTGAGCGCGCGGTCGCGGAACAGGTCACTGATGATCGAGAACAACGCCATCAGGTAGGCGACGAACACGAAGATCGTGAGGAACCACCAGATGGCGTCGACGATGGTTGACCAGAAAGACATGCAGATACTCCCTTGCCGCCGAAGCGGCCTTCGATGACGGATGCCGCGATCACGGCATCCGAGTCTCACGATGCCGCGGTCAGGACCCGAGAAGACGCTGCTTCTGGGTCGTGAACTCGGCCTCGGTCAGCACACCGGCATCCCGCAGCTGCCCGAGCTGCTGGAGCTGGCCGATCAGCTGCTGCGTATCGACCGCCGGGCTGCCCCCCTCGCAGGCGCGGCGGGCGGGGCCGGGGCAACCGATGCCGCCGCCTGCGCGGCGTCCTGCGCCGCCCACTGCTGGCGCTGGCGGCGCTGTACGTTGCCCACGACGCGTGTGGCCACGGAAGCGCGCGCGGCCGTTCTCAACAGGCTCATGCTCCTGCCCCTTCCTGCGGTGCGGACTCGTCGTCGAGATCGGCGGCGTCGATCCCGCCCGACCAGATGTTGCGGCCGCCGAGGCCACCGACCAGTCCGGCGACCCCGGCGAGGCTGCGGTCTTCGTAGACCACCACCAGTGCACGTTCCCCGGCGGCGAGCTCTCGACCGATCTCCGCGAGGTCGTCGTCATCGAGCAGATCCGTCTCGGCCGCGTCAGCGGAGGCGTTCTCGAATGTCTCCCGTCGCACACCGCCATCCGCCGTTCCGGCGATCAGCTCGATGTCGAGCACTTCGATCGAATGCGCCCGCTGGAGCGTCTCCAACTCCTTGATGACGACCGTGAGGTCGACGCCGAAGGGAACAGCGAACACCGCGAAGTTGAGCGGTCCGACATACGTCCATGAAGCCATGGCACTCCTCGTTCTGTGATGGGTTTCAGGATGCGGGGGCGAACCCGCGTGCGACCTCGAGCAGGATGCGGGCTCCGAACCCGGTCGCTCCGGCGGTGCGCCAGGCGTCGTCCTTCTCGGTCTGCATGGTCCCGGCGATGTCGAGATGCGCCCAGGGCGTCTTCCCGACGAAGTGCTCCAGGAAGAGGGCCGCCGTCGTCGCACCCGCGAACGGGCCGCCGAGGTTCGCGATGTCGGCGATCTCCGAGTCGAGCTGCGGACGGTACTTCCTCTCCAGAGGCAGCTGCCACACCTGCTCGTCGACCGTGGCGGCCGCTGCGGTGACGAGATCGACCGTGCGCTGATCGTTGCCGAAGACAGGGGCTCGCGCGGATCCGAGAGAGACCAGCGCCGCGCCGGTGAGCGTGGCGATGTCGACGATGGCGTCGACGCCGTCCTCGTTCGCGAGCACGAGCGCGTCACTCATCACGAGGCGCCCTTCGGCGTCGGTGTTCTTCACCTCGATGGTCGTCCCGCCGCGGGCGGTGAGCACGTCGCCGAGCTTGTAGGAGGTTCCGGAGGGCATGTTGTCGGTGCACATCAGCCAACCGGAGACGGTCGCTGTCGTACCGGCGTCGCGCAGGCCGGTGAATGCGCCGAGCACTGCGGCCGCACCGCCCATGTCCATCTTCATCAGCAGATGCATCGGGTCGCTCGGCTTGAGACTGATGCCGCCCGAGTCATACATGATGCCCTTGCCGACCAGTCCGAGGTGCCCGCTGCTCTCCCCCGACGGCGTGTAGGTGAGCTTGATCATGCGCGGCTCTTCGGTCGAACCCTGGTTGACGCCCAGGAGTCCGCCGCAGCCGAGCGCGATCAGCGCTTCCTTGTCGAACAGTTCCACGGCGAAGCCGAAGCGCTCCCCCAGCGACTCGGCGATCTCGCCCATGTTGACCGCTGTGAGGTGGCCGGGAGGAGTGTTGGCGAGGTCGCGAGCCACCACTGCCGCTCGGGCTCCGACGAACGCCTGGGTGATCGGCTGATCGACATCGCCATACCCCGGGATGTCGAGGGTGAGCGCCTTCAGGGCGATATGCGTCGACGCACTGTTCAGCACCGTGTAGCGGTAGCGGGCGAGCAGCGCACCCTCGGCGAGCGCCCGTGTGGCGACCTCGACCTCGACGCCCGCGAGGTCATCGATCCGCAGCCCCACCCGCTCACGGCGGGCGGCACCGCGCATGAGCACCGCCGCGGCATCGCGCAGCACATCGGCGGTGAGGTCGTCCTGGGCGCCGAGACCGATCACGACGAGATCGGGCCGACCGGCGCGGGGCACGTTCAGCACGCTGCCGGGCTTCGCCGTGAAACCTGCCTGCTCGAGCGCGGCGCGGTCGAACCCGACCTCGCCTGGCACGTCGCCGTCCGTGTAGACCCCGACACCGATCGCCTGCGCATCGGAGGGGATGGCGCCGACCTCGATGCGCGCGGCCTCGAGCGCATCGAGCCCCGGCACCGTGGCCAGGTCGGCGGGGATGATCTTGTTCGGTCTACGGTCCATGGGTCTGTTCCTTCGGTGCGGATGTCGGGAAGCCCCGTGCTGCATCGGCGACGGGGGGAGGTGACGCGTCAGCCGACCATGTCGACCGGAGAGCCGGGACCCCAGGGGATGCCGAGGAGGAACCACACCACGTACAGAGCGACCCACGAGATCAGCATCCACATCGCATACGGGATCATCAGGGCGATGATCGTGCCGATTCCTGCATCCTTCTTGTAGCGCTGCGCGACGGTGACCATGAACGGCAGATAGACCATGAGCGGGGTCAGCACGTTGACCGGCGAATCACCGACCCGGTAGGCGGCGAGCAGCGTCTGCGGTGCCACATCGAGCGAGGCGAAGATCGGGATGAACACCGGTGCGAAGATCACCCACTTGGGAACCAGCCCGGGGAGGATGAAGTCGAGGATCACGATCACCACGATGAAGGCGAGCAGCAGCACGATCGCCGGCACGTTCGCCTGCTGCAGCAGCTCGGCAGCGGACACGGCCGCCACCGTCGGCAGGTTCGTCCAGTTGAACAGGGCGATGAACTGGGCGATCATCAGGAACATCACCAGCAGCCCGCCCAGGCTCGCGAACGTCTTGGCGATCGCTCCGACGGCGGCGGAGCCCCCACGCAGCGTGCGTGCTCCCGCGCCGTAGGCGAGACCACACACCAGGAACGCCAGCGAGATGATGAACACCAGGCTCGCCATGAACGGCGTGGTCCCGATGATGGCCCCGGTCTCGGGATCGCGCAGCGGTGCACCGGGAGGAGCCGTGAGCAACGCGATCAGGGCGACGTACCCCAGCAGCGCCCAGAACGAGAACCGCAGGCCGCGCGCCTCGGCGTCGTGGTCGATGTTCTCCGTCTCGTCCGCGATCGTGAGTCCGCTGCGGTCGTATGCACCCAGCCGCTTCTCCGTGATGAACACCGTGACCAGAAGGGCGACGACGGCGAGGAGGATCGACGAGACGATCCCGAAGTAGAAGTTCTGGGTGACCTCGATCGGCTCCATCCCGGCGGAGGTGAGCACCTCGTTCGTGATCTCGGTGAGCATGCTGTCGCTCGGCGTGATCAGCAGGTTCGCCCCGAAGGCCGCCCCGACACCGGCGAACGCGGCGGCGAGCCCGGCGAGCGGATTCCGCCCGACGGTGAGGAACGCGGCCGCGGCGAGCGGCACGAGGATGAGATATCCGGCATCCGTCGCGACCGAGGACAGCACCCCGACGAAGATCAGGATGAAGGCCAGCCAGCGGCGCGGCGCGACCTTGACGACGCGACGGATCAGCGCCCCCATCAGCCCGGCGTGCTCGGCGACGCCGACGCCCGCCATCGCGATCAGCACCACTGCCACCACCCCGAAGCCGGCGAAGTTGTCGACGAACGAGGTGAAGAAGAAGCGGACGCCGTCGACCGAGAGCAGGTTGCGCACGTCGAAGGTGCGCTCCTCGACGATGTAGTCGGGGACCTCGGCCGGCTCGCCGGTGACCGAGTCGTAGATGCTCCATGTGCCGCCGAGATGCTCGTTGATCTGCGAGAACTCGTCCCGCGGCACGGGAGTGACCACTTCGTCGGTCACCGACACCCCGACCCACGAAAG
This sequence comes from Microbacterium saperdae, assembly GCF_006716345.1. Lineage (NCBI taxonomy): Bacteria > Bacillati > Actinomycetota > Actinomycetes > Micrococcales > Microbacteriaceae > Microbacterium > Microbacterium saperdae. The sequence goes on along the minus strand of NZ_VFOX01000002.1, from coordinate 1,214,327 downwards.
GATCGCGGAGAGGACGGCGATCAGTCCGATCAGGTACACGAACATGATCGTGGGGTCGGGCACCTTGTTGCCGACCTTCTCGATCCAGTTCAGGAACCCCTTGCTGTCGGCACTCGGGGTGCTCAGTTCCTTCTCGGCAGGCATGATCCCATCCTGGCGTGAGTGACCCGAGCATGACCCCCCCAGAATTGGGGGATGCCGGGCTGCGCAGCGCCGTTTATGGTCAGCCCTATGGACCCGATCGTGACGACGCTCATCATTCTGCTGTGCGCGGTGATCGCGTTCGTGTCGAATCGCATCCCCCTCGGCGTCGTCGCCGTGGGGGTGTCCGTCGCCCTCTACCTCTTCGGTGTTCTCGATCTGCACAGCGCGCTGGCCGGATTCGGCAACCCCACGGTCCTCTTCATCGCCGCCCTGTTCGTGGTGAGCGAAGCGCTGGAATCGACCGGCATCGTCGCCTGGGCTGGGCAGGAGGTCATCGAACGTACCGGCACGAACCGGCGGCGCCTGCTGATCACGATCGGTCTGCTCACGGCCGTCCTCACGGCCGTCATCAGCGTGAACGGGGCGGTCGCGGCGCTGCTGCCCCTGGTCGTCGTGGTCGCGGCCCGCGCGGGCATCGCCCCGTCGCAGATGCTGATGCCGCTCGCCTTCTCGGCACACGCCGGGTCGATGCTCGCGCTCACCGGCACGCCCGTGAACATCATCGTCTCTGAGGTGTCCGCCGACAACGGAGGACGCGCCTTCGGCTTCTTCGAGTTCGCACTGGTCGGGCTGCCGCTGGTGGTCGGCACGCTGGCCATCATCCTGCTCTTCGGGTCTCGACTGCTCCCTTCGAGAGCTGCGGCCTCCGCACCGGTCGACCTCGAGAAGCTCGCCCGCACGCTGAGGGCGGACTACGAGATCACCACCGACCGCCCGCTGATGTCGGCGGCACGGGGCGTCGCAGAGGTGGTCGTGCCCCCGCGTTCCTCCCTGATCGGACTCCATGTCTTCGCCGGCATGTGCACTCCGAGCGGTGATCTCGTGGTGCTCGGCGTGCGCCGTGGCGGCGAGCCTCTCGCCAGCGCCGGCGACAGGCTCCGCGCGGGAGATGCGCTGCTGCTCGACGGCTCCTGGGACGACCTGCAGCGCCACACCGCCCAGCGAGACGAGGTCCTGGTCGTCGATGCGCCGCTCACGCTGCGGCGGTCCGTTCCGCTCGGTGCGGGTGCGAAGCGCACGTCCGTCATCGTGCTCGCCATGATCGTCCTGCTCGCCACCGGCATCGTGCCCGCCGCGATCGCCGGACTCCTCGCCGCCGGTGCACTGATCCTGACCGGGGTGGTGCCGATCGCGCGCGCCTACCGCGCGATCTCCTGGACCACGGTGATCCTCGTCGCCGGAATGATCCCGCTGTCGACGGCCTTCCAAGAGACAGGTGCGGCGACGTTGATCGCCGAGACCCTGCGCACCTGGCTGGGAGACACCGGACCTCAGGCCGCCGTCGCGGTCATCGTGCTGATCACGCTCGTGCTGGGCCAGCTCATCAGCAACACCGCCACCGTGCTGATCGTGGCGCCGGTCGCGGTCGCTCTCGCGAGCGCGATGGATGCCTCGGTGCTCCCGTTCCTGATGGCACTGACCGTCGCCGGTGCCGCCGCGTTCCTCACGCCGGTGGCGACTCCGGCCAATCTCCTGGTGATGGAGCCCGGAGGCTACCGGTTCGGCGACTACGCGCGACTCGGTCTACCGCTCATGCTGCTGTTCTTCGCGGTCGCGGTCTTCTACGTGCCGTTGATCTGGCCGTTCAGCGGCTGAGCGCCCCGCACGAGACCGTGCTCAGCGCTCGGGTGCCACCAGGCCGTCTTCGACCGCACGGCGGAAGAGATCGACCTTGGTGGGTGCCGCCCGATCGACCGCGGCGTACTTGGCGCGGATCCGGCGTACGTGATCGATGATCGTCTCCGGCGACAGATACAGCAGCTGCGCGACCTGTTTCGCGGTCTCACCCGAGGCGTACAGCGACAGGACCTCCGCTTCGCGCGGGCTCAGCTGTGCCGACACGAACTCGCGATCGGACTCGAGGGCGGCCGCCCAATCGGCGCTGGCGACGATCTCGCCGCGGGCTGCGCGGCGCACCGCCTCGGCGATCAGGTCGATCCGGTCGGACTTGCGGATCATTCCCGACGCCCCGGCGCGGGCCGCCTCTCGGATCAGATGCGGACGCTCCCCCGAGGTGTAGGCGATGATCGGTGCGCCCAGCGGCGCCAGCGCCTGGATGTTCTCGGCGGGGCCGGTGCCGTCGGCGAGCGACAGGTCGAGGAGCACCACGTGCAACGGACCTCCGTGGCGCACCACCGCCGCCGCCGTCGTCCCATGGGCGACGACGCGGATGTCGTCGCTCTTGTGGAGGATCGCGACGGTGCCGAGCAGCATCGCCGGATGGTCTTCGATGATTCCGATCTCGATGGTCACGGATCAGTCCTCCCGTTCACAGTGCCTCCCCCGCGATGAGCATACATCCGCGTATCGGCGGGGAGAACCTCTGCGGTGGCGAGGTCAGGACAGGCCGGAGTAGGCGTGCAATCCCTTGAAGAAGACGTTCACGATCGTGAAGTTGAACATGACGGCCGCGAAGCCGACGATCGCCAACCACGCCGAGGGGTTCCCGCGCCATCCGCGGGTCGCCCGCGCATGGATGTATCCGGCATAGAGCACCCAGATGACGAACGTCCAGGTCTCCTTGACGTCGAAGCCCCAGAAGCGGCTCCACGCGTAGTACGCCCAGATCGATCCGGCGATCAGCGTGAACGTCCAGAGGATGAACCCGATGATCGTGAAGCGGTACGCCATGCTCTCGAGCCGCTCGGATCCGGGGAAGGTGCGCAGGAAGCCGGGGCCGGTCTTCTCGGCGCCCTCGGACACGAGGCGCTCCCGGCGCGACTGCATGAGCTGGATGACCGACAGCGCGAACGCCAGAGCGAAGAACGCCGTGCCGAGCGAGGCCACGAAGACGTGGATCACCAGCCACACGCTCTTCAAGGGGTCCATGAGCGGCGAGACGTCGATGTAGAAGTTCGTCGCCGCGAGTCCGAGCAGTACCACCACGAGACCCGTGATGAACGTGCCGAGGAACCGCAGATCGACGCGGACCAGCACGATGAGGTAGACGGCGATGATGAGCAGCGTGCCGATCATGGCGAACTCGTACAGGTTCGCCCACGGGACACGACCGGCCGCGATGCCGCGGGTGAGCGTCGCGCCGAAGTGGAACAGGAACGCGAGCACCGTCAATGAGGTGCCGATGCGCGCCATCACGAACCGCTGCGGAGCAGCATCCGTGGCACCTGCCGCCGTCTTCGACGCAGCGGTGCCGCGGGCGCCGACGCCGGCGCCGACGAGCTCGGCCTGGGCGAACGTCTGCGAGTCGGCGCTCAACTGCGATCGCCGCGCGAGGTCGAAGGCGTAGGCCACGAACGCGGCGGCGTAGACCGCGATCGCCGTCCACAGCAGGATCGGCGAGATCACGTTGAGGTCGAACATGGTGTCAGTCTACTTTCGGGGTGTCGGATGCGGAGGCGACGTCGGGAGTCGCTGAGCCCGTCGACGCATCCTCCGCGGCGACAGCAGCCGAGCCGCCGTCCGCGTCGAGCAGGCGGGCGTGACCGGCGACCAGGTCGTCGAGGGCGATCGCGATGGTGGGGTCCTCACCGCGCGCGAGTCCGGCGTACTCGAGGGCGATGCCGTCCGCGTTCGCCGTGGCCTTGACCCACACGCGGCGGCGGGGGACGAACAGGGCGAGCATCAGTCCGCCCAGCGCGAGCAGCGCGAAGCCGAGCACCCAGGGCCCCGAGTCATCGCGGTGGATCTGCAGCGAGGCGAAGCGCTTGACGGACTGCGAGGCGTCCGTGGCACCAGCCGGAGAGTCGTCCTCGAAGGTCACGGTGCCCATGCCGTCGGGCAGATCGGCGGTGTCGCCGGGGGTGAGCTGGATCGACTCGACGTCCGTCGTGCGCCCGGTGAGCTTGGTCAGATCGCTGGTGTCGAGCACATACACAGAGCGGGGAGTGCCCTCGTTGATGCCGAGATCGCCCGAGTAGACGTCGAGCGTCAGCGTCGGGTTCGTGAGGTCGCCGTAGGCGGAGAAGAACGCACCGCTCTCGAGCACGCCCGTGGTCGGGTAGAAGAACCCCAGCAGACCCAGCTGCTCCGGCAGCCCGTCCGTGATCTTGATCACGCCGAGCGACGTCATCTGGGTGTCCTGCGGCAGGAAGGGCGTGCTGCCGGTGAACACCACGTCGCCGTCGGCGTTGCGCACCGTGATGGTGGGGGCGTAGCCGTTGCCGAGCAGGAAGACATTGTCGTCAGCGACCGCGAGCGGGTGGTTCACCTGCACGGAGCCGGTGCGCTCCTCGCCGTTCTCCTTCACGGTGACGTCGGCGGAGAAGTCGCCCGCCTGCCCGGAGCCGGGCTCGCCGAAGGGCTGGTAGCTCACGTCGAAGGAGTCGAGCCGCATGGAGTACGGCGCCAGGGCGTCGTCGCCGACGAAGCGGCCGCGGTTCATCGAGTCGTAGTCGACCAGGGTGTTCGCGAACGTCTCTCCCTCGACCAGCACGCGCTGCCCGGTGTAGGAGAACCCTCCGCCGATGCCGACCGTGATCAGCACGCCCACCAGAGCCAGGTGGAAGAGCAGGTTGCCGGTCTCCCGCCAGTAGCCGCGCTCGGCCGACACCGAGAACGTGCGGCCGCGGTCGTACCGCTCCACGCGGTAGCCCAGGGCCTTGAGCTGCGAGGTCGCGATCTCGACGGATGCGGCGGCGGCGGACTCGGGCTCCGCGGCGGTGCGCTGCACCGAGCGGAAGTCCTCGAGTCGCTGCAGACGTGCCGGGGTGCGGGGCGGCCGGGCCCGCAGCGCCTTGGCATGGTGCTTGATGCGCGGGATGACGCAGCCGACGAGCGAGGCGAACAGCAGCAGGTAGATCGCGGAGAACCACGGCGACAGGTAGACGTCGAAGAGCTTGAGCCCGTCGAGGATCGGGAAGATGTCGGGGTTGTCGCGCTGCCACTGCGTGACGCCGTTGGGGTCGGCCATGCGCTGCGGGAAGATCGAGCCGGGGATCGCGGCGATCGCGAGCACGAGCAGCAGCACGAGTGCGGTGCGCATCGAGGTCAGCTGACGCCACCCCCAGCGCAGCCATCCGACCAGACCCAGCCGCGGCTGCGCGATCGAATCGTCTCCGTCGATGTGGTCGGAGGGGCGGAGCGGATCAGACGCGTCGCTGTTCTTCTTGTTCACGGCGGCCTTGGTCATGTCGTCTGCGTTCTTCTCATCAGATGGGGAGCGGGACACTGCTGATCACCGCCGTCAATCGCGACATGATGTCGGTCCAGAGCCCGGTGACCATCAGCACGCCCAGCACGATCAGCAGCACGCCGCCGATGATGTTGACGATGCGGATGTGACGGCGGAGGAACCCGACGGTCTTGGTCGCCCAGCCGAAGCCCAGCGCCACGAGCAGGAACGGGATGCCGAGGCCGAGCGAGTAGGCCAGACCGAGGAATCCGGCGCGCACCGGGTCTCCGGCGTTGAACGACAGGGCGACGATCGCGGCGAGGGTCGGGCCCATGCACGGCGCCCAGCCGATGCCGAGCGCGATGCCGAGGAGGGGGGCGCCGATCACGCCGAACTTGGAGTCGACGTGGAAGCGGAACTCGCGCTGGGCGAACCCGAAGAGGCCGAGGAAGACCAGTCCCATCAGGATGATGACGACGCCGAGGATGCGGGTGATCAGGTCGCCCCAGCGGAGGAAGAACACACCGGCGGTGCCGCCGAGCACCGTCAGGGCGATGAAGACCACGCTGAACCCGAGGATGAAGAGCAGCACGCCGAGCACGAGTCGGCCACGACCACTGCCCGCGGCATCCGGGGAACCTGCGGCGCTCCCCTGGGGCCGCGGCGCCACCGCACCGCCGAGGAAGCCCAGGTATCCGGGGACCAGAGGCAGCACGCAGGGCGAGAGGAAGGAGACGAGTCCCGCGAGCATCGCGACCGGGATCGCGAGCCAGAGGGCACCGGATCCGATGATGGCTTCAGCGTTCACAACGCTCCCGCACGATTCACGACTTCTCCGCGAGCGCGTCCTTGACGAGCGTGGAGAGGATCGAGGTGCCGTCGATGGGGCCGATGATGCGCGCGGCGACACGGCCCTGCTTGTCGAGCACGAGCGTCGTCGGGGTCGCCGCGATCGGAACGGCCTCCGCGAACGCGAGCTTCGCCTCGGCCGTGTCGACGTCGATCAGACTCGGGTAGGTGACGCCGAACTCTTCGGAGAAGGCCTTCGCGGTGTCGGCCTGGTCACGCGTGTTGATGCCGACGAAGGAAACGCCCTGGTCTTCGTACTGCTGCCAGACGCTCTCGAGGTCTTCGGCTTCCACGCGGCACGGAGCACACCCGGCGTACCAGAAGTTGACGACCGTGACCTGACCCGCGAGGTCGGCGCTGTCGAAGGTCTCGCCGTCCTCGGTGACACCACCGAAGGCGACGGTCTCTCCGCGATCGGCGACAGGGATCTCCACGATCGCGCCGTCGGCCGCCACGTAGCCGGTGTTCTCACCGCTCAGGAACGATTCGCTCACCGGATCGGGAGCGCAGGCGCTCAGACCGATCGCCAAAACGGCGGCGAGCGCGGCCCCGAGCGCACGGCGTGAACGCACGGTGCGGGAGGAGCGGCCGCTGCGGGGCGGAATGACCGTCGAGGCGAGTGGCACGATTCCCAGTTTACGCAAGGGTTCCTATGCGTGGGCCGGACGCAGCGCCTCCTCAGAACCGCGCGAGAACGTCCGCAACCCCCGCCCGGAACCGGGGGCAGGTGGCGATGTCGTGCGACCGGCAGCGCATGGCGTGCTCGGTCATCTCACGCGAGCGCCGCATCTCCTCCATCCGCCGATCGATGTCGTCGAGGTGCTCCTGCAGCACCTGGTGGCGCCCTGCGCTGCCGTCGTCGAGCAGCACGCCGATCTGCTCCAGGCTCATGCCCGCCGCCTTGCTGCGCTGGATCACCGCGATGCGCACGACCTCGTCCTCGCCGTAGCGCCGGCGACCGGCCGGGTCTCTCACGGGCCGCAGCAGGCCGACGGTCTCCCAGTGCCGGAGCACGTTGGTCGGCAGATCGAAGCGCGCGGCGACCTCGCCGACGGACCATGGGCTCTGCGAGCTTGACTTCATGTTGACATGAAGTCACAGACTGGCGAAGAACACAAGACCGAACGGCGGAAGGACCCTCCCCCATGTATGACGCGATCGTGATCGGCGCCGGCCCCGCAGGACTCCAGGCCGCACTCACCCTGGGGCGGATGCACCGCTCAGCCCTGCTTCTCGACTCGGGCGAGTACCGCAACGGCACCGTCCTGCACATGCACAACGTGATCGGGAACGACGGCACCCCGCCCGCGGAGTTCCGCGCGACCGCTCGCGGGCAGCTCGGTGCCTACGACGACGTGGAGATCCGCGATGTTCGCGTGGAGAGCGTGTCGGGCACCGAGGGCGACTTCACGGTGACACTCGCCGACGGCTCCACTGCAGCGGGGCGCAACATCATCCTCGCGACCGGAGTGGTCGACGAACTACCCGAGGTCGACGGGCTGTCAGCGCTGTGGGGTACGCGCGCCTTCGCGTGCCCGTTCTGCGACGGACACGAGCACGCGGGGAAGCCGATCGCGATCCTCGGCGGCGCAGCCCGCGCCGCGCACCTGATCGGTCTGCTCGGCCGGATCGTGAGCGAGATCACGGTGGTCCCCGTCGAGGAGACCTTCACCCCCGAAGAGGTCGCCTCTCTCGAGTCCCTCGGCGTCAGGGTGAGCGACTCCGGCGTCGTCTCGGTCTCGAGTGCGGACTCCGGTGTCGCGGTGCACACCGCTGACACCGAGCGCGCCGTCGCGGGCGTGTTCATCGCGTCCGGCACGATGCGTCAGCGCGCCCCCTTCGCCGCGCAACTGGACCTGCGGATGCTGGACTCCGGCGCGATCGAGGTCGACGACTTCGGCCGCACCTCGGCACCGGGGGTCTTCGCCGCCGGCGACCTCGCCCACCGCGCCGCACTCCCCGGCCCGATGGCAGCCGTGATGGTGGCGGCGACGGCAGGGCAGCTCGCCGCGGTGGGCGTCATCCAGTCACTGCTGGCCGCCGAGCACTGACGACTCAGACCGCTCCGACGTCCACGGCGCCTTCGGTCGTCGCCGGCTCCGCATAGGCGACCTCGCGCCACACGTCGCCGACGAGCTCGAAGGACGTGACGCTCGACAGGGCGCAGCGCCGCGTGCGCGGGTCGTGCCGCAACGGCAGGCCTGCCACGCGGAGGTGCGTGATCCAGATCGGCGCCTGGTGCGAGACCATGACGACGTCGCCGCCATCCGCCGTCCGCCAGGCCTCGCCCATGGCGCTCAGCATCCGCTCCGCGATCGAGGAGTACGGCTCGCCCCAGCTCGGCACGGAAGGCTGACGCAGATGCCACCAGTTCAGCGGGTTCATGAGGGAACGCCGCATCTGCGTGCCCTCGAACACGTTCGTCGGCTCGATGATGCGGATGTCGATCTCGGGCACCAGGTCGAATCGTTCCGCGAACGGCTCCGACGACTCCTGGGCCCGCTCCAGAGGCGAGGAGTACAGCGCGGCGACCGGCCGATCCAGAGCGGCCACGTGATCGGCGGCCGCCTGCGCCATGCGACGTCCGGCCGTGCTCAGGTGGTAGTCGGGCAGCCGCCCGTAGAGCACGCGTGCAGGATTGTGCACCTCTCCGTGGCGGACGAGGTGCAGTCGCGTCGCCGGCACGTCAGGCCTTGCTGTAGCGGGAGTCCCCGAACCCGAGGATCAGGTAGCCGATGTAGGGGAAGACGAAGAGCAGGAAGAAGGAGAACACCCCGCCCTTTCCGAAGCGCTCACCGAGCTTGATCGCCACGATGATGCCGAACACGAAGCCGACGATCGGGATGATGTACAGCAGCGCGAGCCATCCGGACATCCCGGCGATGCGCACCAGGATGACGATGTTCACGATCGGGATGATCGCGAGGATGCCGGGGTACCCCGCCTTGGAGAACACCTTCCACAGGCCGATGGCCACCAGGACGTAGAAGACGAGTGCGATCAGTCCGGTGGTTCCGGAGAAGATCGACGCGTAGAGGTCAGCGATGCCGTTGGAGTCCACGGTGCACCCTTTCTGTGTGGAGGCTGTGTCGTGGCGATCATACTGAGGATCCCCTTCCGCCCGGAGAACACGCCGGAGGAGGCCCGACCGCCCACGTAGACTGGGCGGGTTCACCCTTTCGCAGATCAGAAGGAATTCTCCGTGCTTCGCACCCACTCGGCAGGCTCACTGCGAGCCGAGCACATCGGTCAGACCGTCACCCTCTCGGGTTGGGTCGATCGCCGTCGTGACCACGGAGGAGTCGCCTTCATCGATCTGCGGGATGCCTCGGGCATCGCCCAGGTCGTCATCCGCGACGAGGAGACCGCCCACCCGCTGCGCAACGAGTTCGTGCTCAAGGTCACGGGCGTCGTGTCGCAGCGTCCCGAGGGCAACGCGAACCCGAACCTGCCGACCGGCGAGATCGAGCTGATCGCCGCGGACGTCGAGGTGCTGAACGAGTCCGCTCCGCTCCCCTTCCAGGTCTCCACGGCGCTCGCCGACAGCGAGACCGTCGGCGAAGAGGCGCGCCTCAAGTACCGCTACCTCGACCTGCGTCGTCCGGCACAGGCGTCCGCACTGCGCCTGCGCTCGAACGTCTACAAGGCGATCCGCGACGTGCTGCACGCCGAGGACTTCACCGAGGTAGAGACCCCGACGCTCACCCGTTCCACTCCGGAGGGCGCCCGCGACTTCCTGGTCCCCGCGCGCCTGAGCCCCGGCAGCTGGTACGCCCTGCCGCAGTCGCCGCAGCTTTTCAAGCAGCTGCTCATGGTCGGTGGCGTGGAGAAGTACTTCCAGATCGCGCGCTGCTACCGCGACGAGGACTTCCGCGCCGACCGCCAGCCCGAGTTCACGCAGCTCGACATCGAGATGAGCTTCGTCGACCAGGAAGACGTCATCACGCTGATGGAGTCCCTCATCCAGGCGATGTGGGCGACCATCGGCGTCGAGGTCGCGCTGCCGCTGCCGCGCATGACCTACGCCGACGCCATGGCCAAGTACGGCTCGGACAAGCCCGACCTGCGCTTCGGTCTCGAGCTGGTCGATGCGACCGCGTACTTCCAGGACACCCCGTTCCGCGTCTTCCAGGCCGAGTACGTCGGTGCCGTCGTCATGCCCGGCGGCGCGAGCCAGCCGCGCAAGCAGCTCGACGCCTGGCAGGACTGGGCGAAGCAGCGCGGCGCCCGCGGCCTGGCTTATGTGCTCTTCAACGAGGACGGCTCGCTCGGTGGCCCCGCCGCCAAGAACCTGTCCGAGGCAGAGCAGGCCGGACTCGCGGAGTTCGTCGGCGCGAGCGCGGGCGACTGCGTGTTCTTCGCCGCCGGTGCCACGAAGGAGAGCCGCGCTCTCCTCGGTGCCGCACGCGTCGAGATCGGACGCCGCCTCGGCTACCTGAACCCGGATGAGTTCGCCTTCAGCTGGGTGGTCGACGCCCCCATGTTCGAGCCGGCGGCTGACGCTGTGGCCTCCGGAGACGTCGCGGTCGGCGCCGGTGCGTGGACGGCCGTGCACCACGCGTTCACCGGACCCAAGCCCGAGTTCCAGGACACGTTCGACACCGACCCCGGCTCTGCCCTCGCCTACGCGTACGACATCGTGTGCAACGGCTCGGAGCTCGGCGGCGGATCGATCCGCATCCACCGTGAAGACGTCCAGAAGCGCGTCTTCGAGGTCATGGGCATCAGCGACGAGCAGGCCGACGAGCAGTTCGGCTTCCTGCTCGACGCGTTCAAGTTCGGTGCCCCGCCGCACGGTGGAATCGCGCTCGGCATGGACCGTGTGCTGCAGCACCTGACCAAGACCGAGTCGATCCGCGAGGTCATCGCGTTCCCGAAGTCCGGCAACGGCTTCGACCCGCTGACCTCCGCTCCGGCGCCGATCACCGACGCGCAGCGCGCCGAGGCCGGCGTCGACTACGAGCCCGAGGACGAGGCCTGACCCTCACGCCCCCGCGGCGATGAACCTGGCACCTCGTGCCGGAATAGCTGAGGCATTCCGGCACGAGGTGCCACTTTCGTTTCTGGTGCCGACGCGAAGTCGGCACCTGTCGACGCTGAAGTGGGCGAGTTCCGACCACGGGTGTCAACTCTGGCCGCCCGGGGCTCCGGGGCTCAGCCGAGCGAGGCGAACGCCGGCAGGATGTTCTCGTTCCACACGTCGACACCGAGCTTCGCGATCAGTCCGATCACGACCACGAGGAACACCACCCGGATGAACGTCGTGCCGCGTGCGATCGCCATGCGCGAGCCGAGGTAGCTCCCGGCGACGTTCGCCACCGCGAGGATGCCGCCGAGCAGCCACAGCACCGATCCGTGCGGGATGAACAGCAGCAGCGCTCCGAGGTTGGTCGCGAAGTTCACGATCTTGGCCTTGGCGCTCGCCTGCAGGAAGTCATAGCCCATCAGCGCGACGAGGGTGATGACCAGGAACGTCCCCGTGCCCGGCCCGATCATGCCGTCGTAGAAGCCGATCCCGAGGCCGGCCGCCCCCGCCATGATGTGGTGCTTGTGGCCGCTGAAGCGCAGCTTCGTCGCGGCACCCATCTGCGGTCGGAATGCCGTGAACAGCGCGACGGCCAGCAGAGCGACGACGATGATCGGCTTGAACGCGGCCGGCGGGAGGATCGTCGCGACCGCGGCTCCCCCGAAGGATCCGACCAGGGCGATCACCGCCATCGGCAACGCCGTGCGGATGTCAGGTTTCGCGCGCCGATAGTAGGTGACGCTGCTCGTGGCCGTGCCGAAGACCGAGGCGAACTTGTTCGTCGCGAGTGCCTGCACCGGCGCGATGCCCGGTATCAGGAGCAGCATGGGCAGCTGCAGCAGTCCGCCGCCGCCGACCACCGCATCGATCCAGCCCGCGCCGAACGCGGCGAGGACCACCAGCAGCAGCATGCCCCAGGTGAGCTGCTCGAGGCCGAGCACTGCGCCGATATCCATCAGGTCAGGATGCCAGACCGGCGGGGCTCCGGCCGACGCCGGCCCGCGTCCACAACTCAGGATCCTTGCCGCCGTAACTCCGGAGAATCACGGTGCCTCGGGCCCAGCGGCCCAGTTCCGCGCCGAAACACTCCAGATCTCCGGAGTTGTGGCAGCGGGCAGCCTGAGTTACGGCGCTGACAGACTGGAGCCATGCTCGACGCGCTCCCCCTCCCCCACTCCTTCGACTCCCGCGCCGGTCGTGCCGTGCTGCGCCGCGCCACGACCGCGGATGCGGATGCCGTGATCGCCCTGCTCGCGGACGACCCGATCAGTGCGGCACGCGGCGATGTCGCATCCGAGGCTGATCGCCCGGCGTACTCCCGCGCACTCGCCGAGATCCTCGCCGAACCGTCGAACGATCTCCTGGTCGTCGAGCTCGACGGGGCGATCGTCGGCACCCTGCAACTCACCTCGATCCCCGGCATGGCCCGACGGGGCGCGAGGCGTCTGCTCGTGGAAGCCGTGCGGGTGCGCAGCGATCTGCGCTCCTCCGGCATCGGATCCGCCGTGATGCGCTGGGTCGGCGAAGCAGCAGCTCCCGCGCTCGGCGCGGCGATGGTGCAGCTCACCTCGGATGCCGCCCGCACCGAGGCGCACCGCTTCTACGAGCGACTCGGCTACGTCGGCTCCCACCTCGGCTTCAAGTACACGGTCGGCGGCTGACCGGCCGGCGTGGACCTCGCCCGCCACCCGCCGGACACCGTTCGTTCACCCGACCCGCGACGACCGGTAACCCCCGCCCCGTAGCGTCCTCTCGCAACCCCGAACCGGCGATCGCCGGACACCCGAGAGGACACTCATGGCTCGCTTCACCCGCCGCGCGCGCATCGGCGCCGGCATCGCCCTGGCCACCACGGCAGCGCTCGCACTCACTTCCTGCGCCGGCGCGACCGACGCACCCGCTTCCGGTGGCGACTCCGACGTGGACGCCACGACGGCTACCTCCGTCGCCGACTTCGGCACCTTCGCCGAGCTCGAGGCCGCTGCCAAGGCGGAGGGGTCCCTCAACGTCATCGCGCTTCCCCGCGACTGGGCCAACTACGGCGAGGTCCTCGACCTGTTCGCCGAGAAGTACCCCGAGATCACGATCAACGAGGCCTCGCCCGATGTCTCGAGCGCCGAGGAGATCCAGGCGGCGGAGACCAACAAGGGTCTCGACACGGCTCCCGACGTGTTCGACCTCGGTCTGACCGTCGCCCTGCAGAACACCGACACCTTCGCCCCCTACAAGGTGCAGACGTGGGATGACATCCCCGACGAGCTCAAAGAGCCCACCGGCCTCTTCGTCGGCGACTACGGCGGATACATGTCGATCGGCTACGACTCCTCGAAGTTCGACGCTCCTGCCGAGCTCTCCGACCTGCTGTCGGCCGACTACAAGGGCGCTGTCGCGATCAACGGCGACCCGACCCAGGCCGGTGCCGCTTTCGCCGCGGTCGGCCTCGCGACCGTCCAGTCCGACGGATCGCTCGACGACTTCCAGCCGGGCATCGATTTCTTCTCCGAGCTGCAGAAGGCCGGCAACCTGCTCAAGGTCGACGTCACCACCGCGACGATCGCCAGCGGTGAGACTCCGGTCGTCTTCGACTGGGACTACCTGAACGCCTCGCACACCGCCGACAACGAGAACTGGAAGGTCGTCGTCTTCGACGGCACCGGTTACGCCGGCTACTACAACCAGGCCATCAACGTCGACGCTCCGCACCCGGCCGCTGCGCGCCTGTGGCAGGAGTTCCTCTACAGCGACGAGGTGCAGAACCTGTGGCTGAAGGGTGGCGCGCGCCCGGCACGCATGGAGGCCATGACCGAGGCCGGCACGATCGACGCCGACCTGGCGGCCGCCCTGCCCGAGGCACCGGAGGAGACCGTCGTCCCGACCGAGGAGCAGTCCACCAACGCCGGCACCCTGCTCGGCGAGAAGTGGGCAGCGGCGGTCCAGTGACCACCCTTTCCGCACCGGGGACGGATGCTGCGGCATCCGTCCCCGCCACCCCCGCCGGGTCCTCGCACAGCGCGAGGGCCCGGCGGTCCGCGCCGTCGCTGGCCTGGTTGGGGCTGGTCCCTTTCGCCGCCTACGTCGTGCTGTTCCTGGCGGTGCCGACCGTCCTCGCGATCGGCTCCGGCTTCTTCACGAAAGACGGCTCCTTCACCTGGACGAACATCTCGGCGCTGGGCGATCCAGTCGTGCTGAACACCTTCGCCAACTCGGCCGGTCTCTCCCTGGGCACCGCGGTCGTCGGGGCCGTCGTGGGCGCCCTGGTCTGCTACGCCCTCCTGGGCATGAACCCCGACGGGGCCGTCCGCGCGAGCGTCGATGCCGCGGCCGGTGTGTTCGCCCAGTTCGGCGGCGTCATGCTCGCCTTCGCCTTCATCGCGACGATCGGCATCCAGGGCATCATCACCGTCTTCCTCAAAGAGACCTTCGGCGTCAACATCTTCGAGAACGGCACCTGGCTGTATGAGCTGCCCGGCCTGATCCTGCCGTACATCTACTTCCAGATCCCTCTGATGGTGATCACGTTCATGCCCGCCCTCGCCGCGCTCAAGCCGCAGTGGGCTGAGGCGAACCTCACGCTCGGCGGTACTCGTGCCAGCTTCTGGCTCCGTATCGGCATCCCCGTGCTCGCCCCCTCGTTCCTCGCCAGCCTGCTGCTGCTGTTCGCGAACGCGTTCTCCTCGTACGCCACGGCCGCCGCGCTCGCCAGCCAGGGCTCGCAGATCGTCCCCCTGCAGATCCGCACCGCGCTCACGAGCGAGACGGTCCTGGGCAGGGAGAACCTGGCCGGCGCGCTCGCGCTCGGCATGATCGTCATCGTCGGAGTGGTCATGGCCCTGTACTCGCTCGTCCAGCGTCGGGCCGCGAGGTGGCAGTTATGAACCGGCTCGCCCCGTCTCCCGTGACGCGCTGGATCATCGGCATCCTCGTCGGCGCGTTCTTCGCGATCCCCCTGGTGTCGACGTTCCTCTTCACCCTCCGCGGCAAGGAGGGCCTGTCGCTCGAGCACTGGATCGCCCTGTTCGATCCCGCCGCCTCCGCGGCGATCAAGCCGATCTGGACGGGTCTGGGGAACTCCCTGATCCTGGCCGTCGTCACGGTGGCGATCGTGCTGCTGGTGCTCGCGCCGACCATGATCCTGGTGAACCTGCGCTTCGGCACACTCAAGCCGATCTTCGAGTTCGCGGTGCTCCTGCCGATCTCGATCCCCGCGATCGTGCTCGTGGTCGGACTCGCACCGATCTATCTGCAGATCGGTCGCACACTCGGCACCGGCACATGGACCCTGGCGTTCGCCTACGGCGTCACGGTGCTGCCGTTCGCCTACCGCTCGATCCAGGCATCCATCGATGCCGCCGATCTGCGCACGCTGTCGGAGGCCGCACGGTCGCTCGGCGCGAGCTGGCCGACGGTCGTCCTGAAGGTGCTCGCACCCAACCTTCGCCAGGGACTCCTCGCGGCGTCGCTCATCTCGATCGCGGTCGTGCTGGGCGAGTTCACGATCGCCTCGCTGCTCAACCGTCAGGTGTTCCAGACGGCCATGGTGGTGGTGCAGAAGCAGGACCCGTACGCCCCGGCGATCTTCACGCTGCTCGCGCTGGCGTTCGTCTTCACCCTGCTCCTCCTCATCGGCCGCGTCGCCCGCGGCAACGGAAAGGCCCGTTCATGACCCTCGACCATGCACTCCCCCGCACGAAGGACAATCTGCTGCTCGCCGAGGCGGGTGAGGGCACCCGTGTCGAGCTCCAGGGCATCGTCAAGAGCTATGCGGGGACGCGCGTGCTGCACGGCGTCGACCTCGACATCGCGCCCGGCGAGTTCGTCTCCCTGCTCGGCCCCTCCGGCTGCGGCAAGACGACCCTGCTGCGCGTGCTGGCCGGTCTCGAAGGGTCGGATGAGGGCGCGGTGCTCCTCGGCGGACGCGATGTGTCGCGCATCCCGACCAACAAGCGCGACATCGGCATGGTGTTCCAGTCGTATTCGCTGTTCCCGCACCTCCGCGTCGCCGAGAACACCGCGTTCGGCCTGCGTCGGCGCGGTGTCTCCGCCTCCGAGTCGTCGAAGCGCGCCCTCGATGCGCTGGCGCTGGTGGGCCTGGCCGACTTCGCCGACCGCTTCCCGCATCAGCTGTCGGGGGGCCAGCAGCAGCGCGTCGCCCTCGCCCGTGCCCTCGTCACCGAGCCCAAGGTGCTGCTGCTCGATGAGCCGCTCTCCGCGCTCGACGCCAAGGTGCGCGTGCAGTTGCGCGACGAGATCCGCCGCATCCAGCTGCGTCTCGGCATCACGACCGTGTTCGTGACGCACGACCAGGAGGAGGCACTGGCCGTCTCCGACCGGATCGCGGTCATGAACTCCGGACGGATCGAGCAGATCGGATCGCCCGAGCAGCTGTACACGACCCCTTCGACGGCCGGCGTCGCCGCGTTCGTCGGGCTGTCCAGCGTCGTCTCCGGAGTCGGCGAGGGTGACCACGTCGTGGTCTGGGGGCAGCGACTGCCGTTGCAGTCCCCGGCGATCGGCCCGGTCGACGTGTACCTGCGGCCCGAGAACGTCTTCTTCGCCAGCGAAGCGGATGCCGCCACCGACGCCCTGGTCGAGGAGAGCACCTTCCTCGGCAGCATGCGGCGAACCCTCGTGCGCACGGAGTCCGGCGAGCTCGTCCGCGTGCAGCACGCGCCCGGCATCCACCCCTCCTTCGGTGATCGCGTCCGCATCGCGATCGCCCCCGAACCCGTCGCGGTGCATCCGCGCGGCTAAGTTCGCTCGTCCCCCACAATTTCACTCTTCCCCCACATGTAGGGCGCGGGATAGCGTGAGCCCGGAGGAGCTCCGCTCCCTCGACCGACAGAGAAAGGACGCCTCATGGCAGGCAAGTTCGAGCTGTACACCGACAAGTCCGGAGAGTACCGGTTCCGTCTGAAGGCAGGAAACGGCGAGGTCATCGCCACGAGCGAGGGATACTCCTCGAAGGCCGGGGCGCTGAGCGGCATCGAGTCCGTCCAGCGCAACGCCCCCGGTGCCGAGGTCGTCGAGGTCTGACGCAGACACCCCCACTTCGCGAAGAGACCCCCCGATGCAGGTATCTGCACCAGGGGGTCTCTTTCGGTATCAGGCGGTCACGGCGACCGTGCGTATTCAGAGCACGCGCGCGAGGAAGTCCTTCGTACGCGGATGCTGCGGGTTGCCGAGCACCTCACGCGGGTCGCCCTCTTCGACGATGTGTCCGCCGTCCATGAAGATCAGGCGTGACCCGACCTCACGGGCGAAGCCCATCTCGTGCGTCACGACGAGCATCGTCATGCCCTCATCGGCGAGCTTGCGCATCACCTGCAGCACCTCGCCCACGAGCTCGGGGTCGAGCGCCGAGGTCGGCTCGTCGAACAGCATCATGTCGGGGTTCATGCACAGCGCCCGGGCGATCGCCACACGCTGCTGCTGCCCGCCGGAGAGGTGACCGGGGAACGCATCCGCCTTCTCGGAGAGCCCCACGCGCGCGAGCATCTCCTTCGCCACCTTCTCGGCTTCGGCCTTGGAGCGCTTCTTCACGCGCTGCTGCGCGATCATGAGGTTGCCCATGACGTCGAGATGCGGGAACAGATTGAAGCTCTGGAACACCATGCCGATGCGGGTGCGCACGCGGTCGATGTCGACGTCGGGGTCGGTGATGTCGATCCCCTCGATCAGCACCTTGCCGCCGGTGGGGACCTCGAGCAGGTTGACCGAGCGCAGCAGTGTCGACTTGCCCGAACCGGAAGGTCCGATGACGCAGACGACCTCGCCGGCGGTGACCGTGAGATCGATGCCCTTGAGCACCTCGTTGTCGCCGAACGACTTCACGAGCCCCTGCAGGTCGATCGCCGGGGCGTGGACATCAATCAGGTCGGTGATCATCGCTGCTTCGCCATCCGTCGTTCCAGCCACGCGCTGAAGCGTGTGAGTGGGATCGTCACGATCAGGTACAGGACTGCCGCCAGGATCAGCGGCGTCGCGTTCGAGTTCTGCGTCGATGCGTCACGAGCGAAATTCGTGAGCTCCTTCGACCAGATGAACGTGCCGGCGATGAAGAGCAGCGAGGTGTCCTTCAGCAGCAGCACGAACTCGTTCGTCAGCGGAGGGATGATGATGCGGAATCCCTGCGGCACGATGATCCAGAACGTGGTCTTCATGGGCGACATGCCCAGCGAGCGGGCCGCCTCGGTCTGCCCCTTCGGAACCGCCTGGATTCCCGCACGGATCGTCTCGGCCATGTACGCCGAGGCGACGAGCACCAGGCCGACGAGGCCCAGGACGACCGGACCACCGAGATCCTTGCCGGGAATACCCGAGGCGATCGGCAGGATGAACGCCACGGCGAAGATCGTGAGGATCGCGGGGAGCCCGCGGAACAGCTCGATCCAGGCCGTGGCGATCCATCGGAACGGCCCGATGCTCGACAGCTTCAGCAGTGCCAGCACGATGCCGAGCAGCAGACCCGCGACGAACGCCACCGCGGTGAACCACAGGGTGTTCACGAGCGCCGTCGTGATGATCCCCGGGAACATCTTGATCGCGATCTCGGGGTTGAAGAACAGCGGCCCGATCTTCGCCCAGTCGGTGCCGACGATCGCCCAGACGACGATCGCGATCAGCACCGCATAGACGATGTACCGGTACAACTTGCTCTTGGTGGTGCGCCTCAACGCCATTGTCAAGGTCCTCCCGACCTACCGTGCCTGCCGATTACTTCGCGGTGAAGTAGTTGTCGTAGATCGTCTGGTAGTCGCCGCTGTCTCGCAGCTCCTGCAGTGCGCCGTTGACCGCGTCGAGCAGTGCGTCCTTCTCACCCTTCGCGAAGGCGAAGCCGTAGGACTCGTCGGTGTTGTAGGTCTCGACGATCTTGTAGGCGGAGTCGGCCTTCTCGTGCTCGAGGTTCACCGGCTGGTCCTGCAGGATCGCGTCGATCTGACCGGCCTGCATCGCCGGCCACAGCTCACCGTCGGAGGGGTACTGCACCAGTTCGGCGCCCGTGGCGTTCTCGCCGGCGTAGGTCTCGCCCGTGGTGCCCTGCTGCACGCCGACGTTCTTGCCGGAGAGGTCGTCGATCGACTCGATGCCCGAGTCGGTGCGGACCAGCAGCGACTGCAGCGAGTCGTAGTACGGGTCGGAGAAGTCGATGTTGGCCTTGCGCTCGTCGGTGATCGTCATCGCCGAGGCTCCGACGTCGCAGGTTCCCGCGGCGAGGGTCGTGCCGGACTGCAACGCGTCGAAGCCGACGTCCTGCACGGCGAGCTTCAGGTCGAGCTTCTTGGCGATGGCGTCGAGCAGGTCGATGTCGAAGCCGGTGTAGCCGGTGCCGTTGTCTCCGCCTTCGAACTCGAACGGTGCGTAGGGGATGTCGGAGCAGACCGTGAGCGTGCCGGCCTCGACCAGACCGTACTCCTCGCCAGCGGCCGGCTCTTCGGAGCCGGTGCCCGAGCCGGAGCCCGTGTTGGTCGCGCAACCGGCGAGAGCGAGAGTGGCGGTCGCCGCGAGCGCAAGCCCGGCGAAGATGGTGCGACGCTGCATGACAGCTCCTATGAGACGAGGGCTGTGGCGCCCACGGACGGGTTAGGAGTTCATCTAAACACGCTGCTCGACACCGCCACCAACGAGATCGGCCCCTGGCGGATCACGTTTGTGTTGCAAGTGTGACGAAAAGTGACGTGCGCCGGAGTCAGAGGTCGAAGTCGACGGCGACCCGTGAGGCGACGACCGTACGGATGTATGCGGCGGCCTCTTCATGGGCCGGGTGCACCTGGTACTCCTCGAGCGCGGCGATGCTCTCGAAGTCCGCGACGAGCGTGACGTCGGCGTTCGTCTCCGGGTAGGCGCTGTTCGCACCCGCGGAGATCGAGAGCAGCTGCGGCACCACGCCCTCGAGCGCGTTCAGTCGCCGGGCGACTTCCTCGGCCTGCGACCGACGCTCAGCGGCGTCTTCCGCGGCGAGCTTCCAGATCACGACATGGCGAACGGTCATCTCGGCTCCTCCTGCGGGGTCAGCACGCCGCCTCGGACGGCTTCTTCCAGGGCATGACGCAGCCGATCGGGCGAGACCCGCCAGTGCGCGTGCAGTTCTCCGTCGATCAGGACGACCGGGATCTTCTCCCACCACAGCTCGTAGAGGGCGGGATCGTCCTGGATCGAGGCCTCGACGATCTCGATGCTCTCGGCGGCGGCGTCGGGAAGTTCGGCGACGACGGCGTCGATCACCTCGGATGCGACATCGCAGAGATGGCAGTCGGGCTTGCCGATGAGCGTGAGCGTCGTCACGCCGACGGCACCTCCACCGCGCGGCCCTGAGCGATCCACTCACCCGTTCCGCCCTCGACGTTCGTGGCGTCGTAGCCGCGGGATTCGAGAGCCTCGACGACGCGCGCCGAGCGCCCGCCCGCCTGGCAGATCACGTCGAAGGCCTCATCGGGAAGCTCGTCCAGACGGTTGCCGATCACGGACATGGGGATGTTGACGGCGCCGGGCACGTGGCCTGCGGCGAACTCGTCGGTCTCGCGCACGTCGATGAGCGGCGTGCCGGAGCGCTCGGCGAGTTCGGTGACGGTGATCGACTTCATGACGTCCTCACGATGTTGCGGATGATCACTCGGCGCAGAGACACAAAGCGCCCGTCCGAAGACAGGCGCTCGTGTCTGGCCGCTTACTTCTTGTTGCGACGCTGGTGGCGAGTCTTACGAAGCAGCTTGCGGTGCTTCTTCTTCGCCATGCGCTTGCGGCGCTTCTTGATGACAGAACCCACGGAAACCTCACTAAGTCAGTGGCTGGGTGTCGCACGGTGACGGACACCCGGGTACGGGCACGGAAAAAATGCCTCGGGTCAGTCTAGCAAACCGCAGGGCCCCGACTGTCACGAGCGGGGATCGCGGCTGGCGAGACCTCAGCCGACGTCGGCGATCGGACGCTGCAGAGCGTCCGCGACGGCCGACTCCGGCACGCGATAGCTGCGGCCGAAACGGATGGCGGGCAGTTCGCCGGCATGGACGAGTCGATAGACGGTCATCTTCGACACGCGCATGATGTCGGCGACCTCGGCCACCGTCAGGAACCGGACGTCAGGTACTTCGGGCATCCCACGTACCCCTTTCTCGATGAGCACACTCTATGGGGTAGCTGGGACGCATGTAAACCCATGTGGCCCGTGTGATCAGTGGGAACCGACCGTCGCGAAGGACCGCACCGGGAATGTCCCGAAGCCGCGCACCGCCGGAGGAGCCGCCGTGAATCGAGCGCCGCGCGCGGGCACGTCGGCCAGGTTCGTGAGGTGCTCCACCACGTGGATGCCGGCGGCGAGCAGGAGCGTGTGCGCCGGACGGGCACCACCGCCCTCCGTGTCGTCGATGTTCAAGGAGTCGATGCCGACGAGCTGCACACCCGCGTCGACCAGGAACCGTGCGCCCCCTTCAGTCAGGAACGGCGCCCCGTGCGCATACTCCGGGGTCCCGAAACGACTGCTCCATCCGGTGTCGAGCAACACGGCCGCACCCTGCAGTTCGCGATCCGCCAGCGTCACGGCCTCGATCCCCCGTCGATCCGCGTCCCATCCGTCCTGCAGGTGGAACACCTCCGCGCGCAGCCCGACCAGAGTGCCGAGGTCGAGCCCGGCCAGGTCGCTTCCGTCCGCGTAACGGTGGAACGGCGCGTCGAGATATGTGCCCGTGTTGCCGATCATCGTGATGACGTCCATGGCGAACTCGGTGCCGGGTGCGTACTTTCCGCGCGAGTCCTCTCTGGTCAGATGCGGCACGATCGTCGGAACGGGCAGACCGGGATATGTCACCATCCCGGCCTCGATCGGGTGGCTGAGGTCGATCACGCGCTCCTCGGCCCCCTTAGCGGGCGCGGGCACCCCTCGACTCCCTCGATGCTTCTCCTCCACGATCCGGAGGTCCCGCAGCGCGACGTCGCTGACGAGCGCCAGACCGAGGTGGGCGACGAGCAGAGTGCCGATCTCTTCCGCCGTCACATCCTGCCGAGGCAGATCGAGGCGGAAGCCCTCGCCGCTGAGGCCACCACCGTTGGCGAAGGCGATCGTGAAGTCGAAGTGCGCGCGGTACTCGGTGGTCATCTCCACATCATGACAACAGACCGGGGGTGCGCGTCCGGATCAGCCGGACTTCTTCACCTTCGCGAGACGCTCACCGGCTTCGCGGAGGGCCTGCCGCTCCAGCTTCCGTGCCGCGCGGAGGGCCTTCTCGGCCTCACGCACCGACTTCTGCGCCTCTTTGAGCCGTCGATCCCCGGCGAGCTCAGCCGGGTCGATCGTGATCCAGTCGTCGGACAGGCTGTGCGTCGCGTCTCGTTCCAGCGCGGCGATGTAGGCCGCGACCCCGTCGAGCGTGCGTTCGACGGCGAACCGGAACGGATCGGATGCCGAACGGAAGACGCTGTCCTCGATCGCGCGGCGCAGCGCGGGGAACTCGTCCGCACTGATCACCCGATCGAAGAGCGCGGCCTCCCTGGCGGCCACCTCGTCGGGCGAGAGTCCCGTGCCCCGCGCCTGCTCGGAATACCCCGCCTGCACGATCCCGCACCAGCGCGCATGGCCGGTGATCGCCAGCGCCACCGCGAGCCGCTCCTCCGCGTTCAGCGGGGTGTCGTCCAGCGTCGCGAGCGAGGCGTCCAACCAGGCGGAGCTGTTCGGAGTGATCGGAGACCCGGTGATCGGCAGAGAGAGCATCCAGGGGTGGCGCAGATAGAGGAGGACCTGCTCCTGATACAACGCCAGCAGGCGTGCGCGCCAGCCGTCGAGCGCACGGTGACTCTCCGGCGGCAGGCCTGTGCCCTGCTCCTGCATCAGCAGCAGGAGGTCGTCCTTCGCGCTGACGTAGCGGTACAACGACATCGGGGTGAAGCCGAGCTTCGCCGCCACCGCGGCCATCGAGACAGCGCCGATGCCCTCCGCATCCGCCAACTCCACGGCGGCATCGACGATCCGCTCGACGCTCATCTCACGCTTGGGTCCGCGTTGCGGGTTCGCGGCGACCCCCCACGCGAGCGCGATCCCTCGTGGCAGCTCCGGCAGCTCGTCGTCGGTCATGGGCTCATCCTACTTCTGTTTATTTGATAAACAGTGTGTTACTGTCATACACAGTTGTGTCGGTCATACACAGTTTGCGACGTACACAGAGAGGGAGAACCATGACGACAGCCATCGAGGTACACGGCCTGCGCAAGGCGTTCCGGGAGAAGGTGGTCGTCGACGATCTCGACTTCTCCGTCTCGCGCGGCGAGGTCTTCGCGCTGCTCGGCCCGAACGGCGCGGGCAAGACCACGACCATCAACATCCTCACGACCCTGACCTCCGCCGACAGCGGCAGCGCCTTGGTCGCCGGCTGGGACGTGCGCTCGCAGAGCACCGAGGTACAGCGCCGGATCAGTCTCACCGGCCAATCCGCCGCAGTCGATGATGCGCTCTCCGCGACCGAGAACGTGATCATGTTCGCTCGTCTCGCAGGCCTCGGTCGCGGCGCGGCACGGCGGCGCTCCGTCGAGCTGATCGAGCAGTTCGATCTCGTCGATGCGGCATCTCAGCGCGTACGCACCTTCTCGGGTGGGATGAGACGACGACTCGATCTGGCCCTCAGCTTCGTGGTCACCCCGGAGGTGCTGTTCCTCGACGAGCCCACGACCGGACTCGACACGCGAAGCCGCCGCGCCCTGTGGGAGACCATCCGCCAGGTCGCGGGCGGCGGCACGACCGTGTTCCTTACCACGCAGTACCTCGAGGAGGCCGATCAGCTCGCCGATCGGATCGCCGTGCTCCACGACGGCCGGATCGCGGCCCTCGGAACGCCCGCAGCACTCAAGTCCCGCGTCGGCGGCGACACCGTGGAACTGCATGACGTCCGTGGCACGCTGCGTCGCGCGATCCCCACCGACGGGTCGATCGCCGATCTGCGGCGAGCGCTCGACGTCCTCGACGCAGAGGGAGCGGAAGGCACCGTCTCGTTGCGTCGGCCCAGCCTGGACGACGTGTTCCTCGCCGTCACCTCCCCCACCCACTCCTCGCTTCCCATGAAGGAGCACGCATGAACACCGTCCTCGCCACACCTCAGCGCACGGCATCCGTCCCCGGGGCAGCGGCAGCGCGGCCCCGCCTGCGCGGAATCACCGCGGAACTCGTGTTCATCGGCCGCAGCCTGCGGCACTCCCTGCGCGACGGGGAGTCGCTGCTGATGGCCATCATGCTTCCCGTGATGCTCATGCTCATGTTCACCTGGGTGTTCGGCGGGGCGATCGATCCCTCCGGTGCCTATGTGGACTACGTCGTACCCGGCATCATCCTCACGTGTGCCGGCTTCGGCGCCTCGTCCACGGCCGTGTATGTCGCGAACGACATGCGCACCGGGATCATCGACCGGTTCCGCACCATGCCGCTCCGCGCCAGCGCGGTGCTCACCGGGCACGTGGTGTCGAGCGTGCTGCGCAACCTCTTCGCCACCGCGATCGTGATCGGCGTCGGCGTGCTCGTGGGATTCCGTCCGCAGGCCGACATCCTCGAGTGGATCGCCCTGGCCGGGCTGATCGCGCTCTACATCCTCGCGATCACCTATCTGTTCGCTGCGATCGGTCTCGCCGCGGGGAGTCCGGAGGGGGCGAACGGGTACGGGTTCATCCTGCTGTTCCTGCCCTACCTGTCGAGCGCCTTCGTGCCGGTCGCGAGCATGCCGGAATGGCTGCAGCCCGTCGCCGCGCACCAGCCGATCACGCCGATCGTGGAGACGATCCGCGGTCTGCTCACGGACGCGCCCTTGCACACGGAGCCGTGGTGGGCGATCGGATGGTGCCTCGCGATCCTGCTCGTGGCCGTCGTCTGGGGCTCATGGCTGTTCCGCCGGAAGGCCGCCAGGCGCTGATATCGGCACGCCTCCGCTGCACCTGATCTCAGCGAAGACATAGCCGTTCCCTCAGAGTCGCCCAGCCGGCACTGCCAGGCTGACCGAACGATCCCGGCTGGCACCGCCGGGATCGACGCGGGCTGGGGCCTGCGGATCGCCCCTGATGACACGCCCCCTGTCGTCAGGGGCGATGTGCGTCCCGGGGTCAGGCTCCGAGACGCTTGAGCGCCGTGGCGACCACATGCTTCGCAGACGCGGCTGCCCGGCCGACGACCTCGGCGGCGTGTGCAGCGCTGTCCGGCAGCGGCGCGACCGGGTACTCGATATCCGGCGCGTCGTCTCCGTACGCGTCGACGAGGAAGGGGACCAGCCAGTCGTCCACGACTTCGAGCGGCTCGACGGCAAGGCTGTAGAAACGACGCTGGCCGTCTTCGCGGACCGTGACCATCTCGGCGTCGCGCAGCACCTTCAGATGCTTCGAGACCGTGGGCTGGCTGATACCGAGATCCGCGACGATGTGGCTCACGCTGGTGCCGGCGTCACCTTCGGCAGTGCGTCGCAGCAGGAGCTGGAGGATGTCGCGCCTCGTACCGTCTGCGATCACGTCGAAGATGTCCGTCATGAGTTCAGGGTAGTCGCCCCCGGCACGGAGTACCATGACGAAGGCTCGGCGATCGGCGTCGTGCGACTGATGACCGCGGTCGAGAAGCGCGAAGGGGGATGCGATGTCGGGCATGGTTTCGGCGTCGTCTCCGAAGCAGCGCATCCGCGACATCGGTTCCTGGTCGAAGCACATCATCACCTCGTCGCCCTCGCGGTTCGCGATCGTCATCTTCGCACTGCTCATCCTCGTCTTCACCGTGCTGCTGTCGCTGCCGATCGCCTCGGCCACCGGAACCGTCACTCCCCTCAGCGACGCACTGTTCACCGCCGTCTCCACCATCTGCGTCACGGGCCTCGCCACGGTCGACATGGCCAACCACTGGTCGCCGTTCGGCCACGTACTCGTCTTCATCGGCGTCAACATCGGCGGCCTGGGGGTGCTCACACTCGCATCCTTGATGGGCATGGTCATCTCCAAGCGGCTCGGGCTGCGGGCCAAGCTGATGGCGGCCGGAGACACCAACCCCTTGCGCGCGCATGGCGGCGTCGTCAACGAAAGCCAGACCGTCCGCCTGGGCGAAGTCGGTCAGCTGCTGCGCACCGTCGCGCTGTCGTCCCTCTTCATCGAGGGCGCGCTCGCGATCCTGCTGTATCCGTCGCTCGTCATGGCGAAGGTCGATCCGATCGCCGCCCTGTGGGAAGCGCCGTACTTCGCGGCGATGGCCTTCACGAACACGGGCTTCGCACCCAACGACGGCGGCGTCGCGGTGTTCTCCGACGACTACCTCGTGCTGTCCCTGCTGATGGTCGGCGTCTTCCTCGGCAGCATCGGCTTCCCGGTGATCTACACCCTGGCCAAGCATGTCTGGCATGTGAAGCGCTGGTCGCTGCACACCAAGCTCACGCTCGTCACGACCGTGCTGCTGTTCGTCCTCGGCGCCGTCGTCTTCCTGATCCTGGAGTACGCGAACCCGAAGACGTTCGGATCCATGGACGCAGGCGACACCACCTTCCAGGCCTTCTTCCTGTCGGCCATGACCCGCTCCGGCGGTTTCAACGTGATCGACATGTCCGACCTCAACGGATCGTCGCTGGTCGCGGCGAGCATGCTGATGTTCGTCGGCGGTGGTTCGGCATCGACCGCCGGCGGCATCAAGGTCACCACACTGGCCGTGCTGGCGATCGCCGTGTGGTCAGAGGCCAAGGGACGCCAGTCCGTCGAGGTGTTCGGCCGCCGCATCCCCAGCGATGTGCAGCGCGTGGCCCTCAGCGTCGTCGCGTGGGGAGCCACGATCGTCGCGCTCTCGACGATCATCATCGCCCAGATCACGAAAGCCGACATCAGTCATGTGCTGTTCGACGTGATCTCGGCGTTCGCCACAGTCGGCCTGTCGACCGGTCTCACCGCCGAGCTCCCCGACGCCGGATCGTACGTGCTGGCGGCCACCATCTTCATGGGCCGCATTGGTACAGTGACACTCGCCGCGGCAGTCGCCGCGACATCGCGATCGCAGTATTACTCGCTGCCCGTGGAAAGGCCGATCGTTGGTTGAAGTGCTCAGGGGCGACGCTCCCGTACTCGTCATCGGCCTGGGACGCTTCGGCGCCGCCTGCGCCGGAGAACTCGATCGCCTCGACCGCGAGGTCCTCGCGATCGACGGCAACCTCGAGCTCGTCCAGAAGTGGTCGGACCGCGTCACCCACACGGTGCAGGCGGATGCGAAGAACATCGACGCGCTGCGCCAGATCGGGGCGCAGGACTTCCAGGTGGCGGTCGTCGCCGTCGGCTCCTCGATCGAGGCCTCGGTGCTGATCACCGCGAACCTCGTCGACCTGAAGGTGCCGCAGATCTGGGCCAAGGCCGTGTCGCAGTCGCACGGCAAGATCCTCGCCCGCGTCGGCGCGAACCACGTGATCTACCCGGAGCGCGAAGCCGGCGAGCGCGTCGCCCACCTCGTGAGCGGACGGATGCTGGACTTCATCCGCTTCGACGACGACTTCGTGCTGGCCAAGATGTATCCGCCGAAGTTCATCCGGGGCGTGGGTCTGAACGAATCCGGCGTGCGCTCGAAGTACAAGGTCACCGTGGTCGGTGTGAAGAGTCCGGGGAAGCCGTTCCGCTACGCCGAGGCCAACACGATCGTCACCAACCACGACCTCATCATCGTCTCCGGTACGAACAGCGACATCGAGCGGTTCGCGGCCCTCGACCGCTGATCCCCACCGCGCCTGATCAGGCGTCGATGTCGAGCGTGATCTCCACGACGTCGTCCACGCCGATGCCCTCGCGATCCTGCAGGGCCTTCTTGATCGGCACGATGTAGCCGCCG
This sequence comes from Microbacterium saperdae, assembly GCF_006716345.1. Taxonomy (NCBI): domain Bacteria; kingdom Bacillati; phylum Actinomycetota; class Actinomycetes; order Micrococcales; family Microbacteriaceae; genus Microbacterium; species Microbacterium saperdae. The sequence goes on along the minus strand of NZ_VFOX01000002.1, from coordinate 1,186,382 downwards.
TCCTTCGGCCACAACGCGGTGGTCACGCTGCTGCCGCCGATCGTGACACTCGCCGGGATCATCCCCCAGCCGTAGGTCACGACCGCCGCGACGTCATGGATCATCTCGCTCTCGGCGGGCGGCACCGTCACGAAGTGGTACGGCGCGGGACCGCGCCAGAACCAGATCTCACCGACGATGTGCAGCCGCATGCCTCATGCTCCGGCGGCGAGTTCCTTGGCACGTGCGAGAGCAGCGGCCGCGGCATCCGCGAAGGTGCGATCGAGGCGCGCGTCCTGGAGCACGGTCACCGCGCGCTCGGTCGTGCCCTTCGGGCTCGTCACGCGCCGACGGAGCTCGGCGGGGTCCTCCCCCGAGGCATCGAGCAGGGCCGTCGCGCCGATGAAGGTCTGCTCGACCATGAGGCGCGCATCGGCCTCGTCGAAGCCCATGCCGACGGCCGCGCGGGTGAACTCCTCGATCAGCAGGTAGACGTACGCCGGGCCGGAACCGGAGATCGTCGAGAGTGCGTCGATCTGCGACTCCGGCACTTCGACGACGGCTCCGACGGTCTCGAACAGTCGACGGACGAGCGCGAGATCATCCGCCGTGGCCGAGGCGCCGGCCGCCAGACCCGTCACGCCCTTGCGCACGGTGGCCGGGGTGTTCGGCATCGAACGGATGACCCGAGCATCGGCCCCGAGGTTGTCGGCGAACGTCTGCAGGGTGACGCCGGCCGCGAGGCTGACCACGATGGCGTCCGGGGCGAGGCGGGGAGCGATCTCCCGCAGCAGATCGGGGACCATCGCCGGCTTCACGCCGACCAGGATAATGCGCGCAGCGGCGGCCGCATCCGCACTGCCCGACGGCTGGGACTCGAGGGCGATGCTGGTCACACCCTCGAGGTCGGCGAAGGCCTCCGCCTTTGCGGTGGTGCGGTTGGTGGCCGTGATCCCCCCGTCGATCGTGATGCCGGACGCGATGACGCCGCGAAGGATCGCGCCACCCATCGAACCGGCACCGAGGAACGCGAGAGCGGGGAGGGATTCAGCCATGTCGTCATCCTACGGCGGGCTCCCCGACATCCGGAGGCGGGCGGTTCTAGACTCGGATCATGAGTGCATCCGGAGGCAACAAGGCCATCGTCGCGGCGTTCCTGGCGAACCTGGGCATCGCGCTCGCGAAGTTCGTCGCCTGGGCCCTCTCCGGTTCGGCGTCGATGCTCGCCGAGGCGATCCACTCCGTGGCCGACTCCGGCAACCAGCTGCTCCTGATGCTCGGCGGCCGCAAGGCGAAGCGCGAGGCCGACCGTTCGCACCCCTTCGGCTACGGACGAGAGCGGTACGTCTACGCGTTCGTGGTCTCGATCATCCTGTTCTCGGTGGGTGGCCTGTTCGCGATCTACGAGGGCATCGAGAAGCTGCGCGAGCCGCACGCGCTCGACCCGAACTGGTGGTGGCTGCCCATCCTCGTGCTCGTCATCGCGATCGGCCTGGAGTCGTTCTCGCTGCGCACCGCTGTGAAGGAGAGCAACCTCGTTCGCGAGAAGGGCCAGTCCTGGGTGTCGTTCATCCGGCGCGCCAAGGCCCCCGAACTGCCGGTCGTCCTGCTCGAGGACGCCGGCGCGCTCACCGGTCTCGCGTTCGCACTGCTCGGTGTCGGACTCACCGTGATCACCGGCAACTCGGTGTTCGACGCGATCGGCACCCTGATGATCGGCCTCCTGCTCGTGCTGATCGCGATCGTGCTCGGGGTCGAGACCAAGAGCCTGCTCGTCGGCGAAGGGGCGACCTCCGCCGACCACGACAAGATCGTCGACGCGATCAACGCCGGCCCCGAGGTCGAGAAGCTCATCCACATGAAGACCCTCTACCTCGGACCGGACGAGCTGCTCGTCGCGGCGAAGGTCGCGCTCACCTCGGACAAGACGGTGCGCGAAGCGGCCGATGACATCGACGCGATCGAGGAGCGGATCCGCGAGGCCGTGCCGGTCGCGCGCGTCGTCTACATCGAGCCCGATGTCTACCGCCCCGCGATCGACCCGGAGCCGTCGACCGACGTCTTCGTGCTCAAGTCCTCGGACTGATCCGCGCGCAGCCGCGCGTGGCGATCTCCGCACAGTCTTTCGGTCGCCCCCACGTTCTGCGGATGATCAGCGGGATCTGATTCGCACAGGGCGCGAAGCACCGCCGAAGGTGGAGTGGTCAGCGTCGCGACGTGAAGAAATCGCGCAACAGCACGGTCGCGGCATCCGCCTCGACGCCGCCGACGACCTCGGCACGGTACGGCAGGCGACGATCGCGCAGCACGTCGTACATCGACCCCGCCGCACCCGCCTTGTCGTCCCACGCGCCGAACACGACGCGTGAGATGCGCGCCTGCAGGATCGCGCCGGCGCACATGATGCAGGGCTCGAGCGTGACGACCAGCGTGTGCCCATCGAGATTCCAGGAGCCGACGGATGCCGCCGCGCTGCGCAACGCCTCGATCTCGGCGTGACCCGTGGGGTCGTGAGTGGCCTCGCGGGTGTTGCGACCCTCCGCGACGATCGCACCGGCGGGATCGAGGACGACCGCACCCACGGGGATCTCGGATGCCGCCGCCGCCTCCGCTGCGAGCTCGAGAGCTCGACGCATCGCGGGAGCATCGGCAGCGGTCATGCGTCGAGCCTACGACAGTGACGCGCGAGGGCCGCAGGGTCGATGTCGTGCCGACGTCCGCCGCCGACTACCCTGTATCCATGCGTGTTCACGTCGCCGACCACCCTCTCATCACCCACAAGCTCTCGGTGCTGCGCGATGTGCGCACCCCGTCGCCGGTGTTCCGACAGCTGACGGAAGAGCTGGTGACACTGCTCGCGTACGAGGCCACCCGTTCCGTGAAGGTCAGCCCGATCGAGATCACCACCCCGGTCACCAAGACGATGGGCGTGAAGATCTCCGAGCCGCGCCCGATCGTCGTGCCGATCCTGCGCGCCGGCCTGGGCATGCTCGAGGGGCTCGTGAAGCTGCTGCCGACCGCCGAAGTCGGATTCCTCGGAATGGTCCGCGACGAGGAGACCTTCGAGCCGACGACCTACGCCGAGCGCCTTCCCGACGACCTCAGCGACCGTCAGTGCTTCGCGATCGACCCGATGCTCGCCACGGGCGGCTCGCTGGCCGCAGCGATCCAGTTCCTGTTCGATCGCGGCGCCAAGGACGTCACAGCGATCTGCCTGCTCGGCACTCCCGAGGGCGTCGCAGCGATCGAGGCCATGGCCGGCGATCGCGATGTCACGCTCGTGCTGGGCGCTCTCGACGAGCGTCTGAACGAGAAGGGCTACATCGTGCCCGGACTCGGCGACGCAGGCGACCGCCTCTACGGCACGGTCTGAGGTCGGAGTTCGGGCGCGGACTTCCCGGCTCGGCGCCAGGGTCCGGTTTCGGGCTCGAGTTCGGGCGCGGGTTCTTCGTGTCGCGCGCCGAGCATCGCGCTCAGCGCTCCCGCGCGGGTGACGTTGCTCAGGCGACGGTGAGACGGTACGCCCGCTCATCTCCGTAGTACGTGAATCCGGTGCGCTCGAGGATCGGCGCGGACGTCGAGACGCGGCCCTTCACCAGGGCCGTGACAGCGCCGAGCTCCGCACTCGCACGCAGTCTCTCCGCCAGCACGGCCCGGTAGGCACCGTGGCCGCGCGCACGCTCCAGCGTGGCGGCGCCCCACAGGCGGGTGAAGCCATCGACGATCGTGCAGCCACCGGTGCTCACGGCGTCTCCGTCGAGGCGGCCCAGTACGTGGAACCCTTCACCGGCGGCCAGACCCGAGAGGACCGCGGCCAGTTCGTCCGCCAACCCGGCGTCATCGAGCGGCGACTGCTCCCACACGGGCACGTTGATCGCGTCGACCTCGCGCACCTGCTCCAGGGTGCGGACGATCTCTGCGGTGGCGCCTGCCGGCACCTCGACGACGAGCCGATCGATCGGCCGGGCGAACACCGCGACGGTGTCGAAGTGCTCCGCACCGCGCCGCTGCAGCTCCTGTTCGAGATCGGGCCGGTCGGACGCGTTGGTCCAGAACGTCAGCTGAGACTCTCCCCACTCCCGCGTACGCGCGATGGCGTGATCGAGCACGGTGTGTGCGTCGTCCGTCGAGTCGACCTGCGACGCACGCACGCCTCCTCCGATACGCGCGGGATAGCGCACCAGCTGGAGCGCGCTCTTCTCCTGCTCACCGTCGCGCGGGAACCACACCCACGCCGCAGAGGCACGGAGGATGTCATCGATCGAGTGCACGTCTGCTCCTTCAGTCCGCCGCGCCCACGAGGCGCGCGAAGGCGCTCAGCCGCGCGACGCCCTCCGGCGTGAACGGCAGATCGTCGAGCAACGCCGGCGAATGGATCAGATAGGCGACGCACTGCGCGCGCGAGATCGCGACGTTGAGGCGATTCTGCAGCAGCAGGAACTCCGGACCACGGGGCGCATCCCTCCCGCTCGATGCGGCGAGCGACGTGATGGAGACGACGGCCTCCTTGCCCTGGAAGTTGTCGACCGTACCGACCGCCACGTCAGGGAATCCCGCAGCGACGAGGGCGTCGTGTACGAGCTGACGCTGGGCGTTGTACGGTGCGACGACGATGATGTCGGCCGCGCCGAGAGGCCGTGTCGTGGCAGGTTCGTCGTTGTCGGTGAAAGTGCGACCCACGAGGTCGCGCACGAGTGCGACGACTTCGGCGGCCTCCTCGGCCGATTGCGTGGCATTGCCTCGGTGACGCACCGGGACGATGTGCAACCCCGGATCGACACCGTCGACCGACCGCCGCTCGGTTCCGGGCGCCGAGGCGAGCTTCCCCGCGTAGGCGAGCCGCGAGACAGGAGCGGCCACGAAGGGGTGCATCCGCCACGACTTCGCCAGGAAGTAGCCGTACTCCGGACGGATGACCGCATCGCCGTCCATCACCCACCCGAGCGCCGACGTGTCGACAGGTTCGGGATGGGCTCCCTGGCTCACCTGTGGGAGCTGCTGCGGATCACCGAGCAGGAGCAGCCGTCGGGCGCCTGCCGCGACCGCGATGGTCGAGGCGAGCGAGAACTGCCCTGCCTCATCGATCACGAGCAGATCGAGGCCCCCGCGATCGACGCGCGAGGTGTTGCTGAAGTCCCAGGCCGTGCCGCCGACGACGACGCCTTCGTTCCTGTGCTCCTCCAGGAACGACGCCATCCCGTTCTTGGGGATGACGGTGTAGGACGGGTCGGCATCCGGGTTCTTCGGCGCCTTGCCCACCTGCGCGGGAGAGACGCCGTGCGCGACCACGCGATCCAGCAGCGTCTCGATGATGGCGTGAGACTGCGCGACCACCCCTACTTTGAACCCGTGCTCGTTGACCAGTCGGGCGATCACCTGGGAGCCGGTGAAGGTCTTGCCGGTTCCGGGAGGCCCCTGCACGGCGAGGTAGCTGCGGTCGAGGTCGAGGACCCCCCGCACGATCGCGTCGATCGCGTCCTCACCGGCCGCGGGGAGGTACTCCCCGGACAGCGTCCGGGGAGGCAGACGCCGCAGGATATCGGTCGCGGCGTCCTCGGGGAATGCCGGCGCAGCCGCGTGCACGGCATCAGCCCACTCGTCGATCGCGCCCTGCAAGGAGACGACCCGAGGCGGAGAAGCCGGCGTGAGGGCGAGAGGCAGTTCATCCCAGGTCTGCCCCTGGATCGCGGACTCCGTGATGAGATAGCCGTCGTCGAGCACCTCGGTCACCGTCACCGTGTGCGGCACATGCACGGCGCGCGACGGCACCTCGATGTCGAAGGGTGCAGGTACCGGATACAGCGCGAACGGCTGGGCACCGGAACCGAGTGTGGTGCCGGGAGACACCTCGCCTCTGATCTCGATCTCGCGCGACATCACCCGACGCCCCTCGGCGACACTCCACTCACGGCGGACCGTGGAGGTGGCGCGATCGACCCGCACGACGTCGCGCGTGCCGTCCCACATCGTGACAGGTTCGCGGAGCCGCTGGAAGTGGGATACCCAGAAGCTCTTCGCCTCGCGCGGGAAGTAGTCGATGGCGGCGGCCGCGATGCGATGCACCTGTCCGTCTTCGCCGGCGGCCGCGGCGCGCTCCGCGTCTGCCAGCAGCGCGACCGACCTCGGCGAGGGCTCGTAGATGATCTCGTCGGCCGCATCCGGGGGTGCCGGATTGACGCCTTCGCGTCGCGCGATCTCGATCAGCCAGTTGCGCAGCGCCCGCGTCGACACGCAGTCGTATCGGTTGTAGTCGGCGAGATCCGCCAGGACGGCATCGGCTTCGCTCTGCTCACCGGCTGCAGCGAAGTCACGCGCTGCCACGTACTGCACGATCGAGTCGTCGCCCTTCTGCACGTCACTGGTGCGGACGTCATCGCCCATGTAGAGCGGTTCGAGCTTCTTGATCGAGTACGACCTGGACCCCACGCGGACCGTCCGCAGCACCAGCGGATACAGATCGACGAACACGCCCTCGCGCAGGAGCCGATCGATCTCGCTCTCCCTCACGCCGTGCCGTGCCGCCATCGCCACCAGGTGGGAGGTCTCGTAGGGCGCGTAGTGATAGATGTGCATGCCGGGGTGCGCAGCCCGACGCGCGTTCACGAAATCGAGGAACGTCTCGAAGGCCCGTCGCTCCTCGGCGAAGGTGTGCGCCCAGAGCGCGGAGTACTGATCGTCGTTGTCGACCCAGCCGAACAGATAGTCGATGCCCCAGTGGGCCGCACCGTCGGGTGCGGGCTCGGTGTACAGGGGATCGCCCTCGAAATCGAAGAAGATATCCCCCCTGCTCGGGACCGGCAGCGTGTGAATCGCGGCCGCGTAGTGCACGTCGTACGCGGGAACACCCTCCGCGTCGGCGCGCAACTGCACCCGCGCCTGCGCACGGAGGTTCTCGAAGGTATCGACGTTCATCCCCTCGGGGGGGTCGATCGCCGCCGCGAGCGCATCGATCGTCTCGATGCCGCCGGCGCGCAGCCGGGCGCGCTGCACCGGACGCATGCGCGCCACCATGAGCAGATCACGATGCGCGACGACCTGCTCCTCGCAGGTGGCGCACCGCCCGCACGCCACCACATCCAGGTCGCCACGCCCGTCTCCCCATGCGAGCGGAGCGCCCGCCGCACCCTGCTCGATCCGACGGTCGGCGATGAGCGCGCGCAGCCGGGCCCTGCGCACCTGGAAGAGCGGGAGCAGGTCGTCGACGGCATGCGTGCTGAGGGTGCCGTCGCCGAGGATGAGGTCGACCTCGTCGGACCGCGGGATCCCCAGGCGATCGAGCTGGTCGACGTATGCCGCCAGCTGCATGAGAGCGGTGACCCTGGCCTTGCGGGCGAGCTTGGAATCCTGCACGCGCCAGCGCCGCTGCTCGTCGCGCCGGAGGAAGTCCGCGAAACCGACGAACTCCTCGGTCGCGAAGGCCGCCTGGAACAGCACGAGCGCGTCCGAATGCAGAGCGTCGATCGTCTCCGCCACCGCGGCGGCGAGCGCCTCGGCATCCACGGAGGACACCTTGTCGACCTGATGCACCTGTTCGTCACCGAGGTCGGCGATGTACCGTGCGAGCACGTTGCGTTCGTGCACGTCTCCGAGGAGCGCGGCGCGGGCGAGCGTCGCGTCTTCGGGCTCTTCGACCGCGGGCACACGGCCCAGCTTCGCGTCGATCGCGCGGCACCACGCGAACTCGCACTCGGCCGCGGCCTTGAGGTCGCTCGCGCTCCAGATGACGCGCTGGGCCTGAGTGTCTATCCGCACGATGCTCCATTTCCTCGGATGCTTCGACACTAGCCGCGACATCCGACACCGGAGCGAGCCCGTCCGCGTGGGCGGCGCGAACCCGTCATCTCCGTGCAGCAGGGCCGCGGAGCGTCATCTCATCCGCAGAGGAGCAGTGCGCTCAACGCCACCAGGTGTCATCAGGGGTGACCGGAAGGTGGCGCTTGTGCTGCGTGGCGAGGTACTTCGCCTCGATGCGTCCCGCAACGTCCGGAGCCACCTCGCGCCCCTCCAGGAAGTCGTCGATCTGCTCGTACGTGATCCCGAGCTCGTCCTCGTCCGCGCGACCGGGCTGCCCATCGAGCAGGTCCGCCGTCGGTACCTTGAACGCCAGCCGATCCGGGGCGTCGAGCGACTGCAGCAGGGCGCGGCCCTGACGCTTGCTGAGGCCGGAGAGCGGCAGGATGTCCGCAGCACCGTCGCCGAACTTCGTATAGAAACCGGTCACCGCCTCGGCCGCATGATCGGTGCCGATCACCAGGAATCCGTCGTGGCCGGCGAGGGCGTACTGCGTGACCATGCGCACCCGCGCCTTGATGTTGCCACGGTTGAAGTCGCTGATGTCGGAGGTCACGGCGAACTCGATGTCCTCCTCGACGCCGTCGACGCCGTTCTGGATGTTCACCTCGACCGAGGCATCCGCGCCGATGAACTCGAGTGCCGCATCGGCATCCGCCGCATCGTGCTGCACGCGGTACGGAAGCCGCACCGCGAGGAACTTCGCCTCGCCGCCCTCGGCCCGCACGCGCTCGACCGCGAGCTGGGCGAGACGCCCGGCCAGCGTGGAGTCCTGTCCGCCGGAGATCCCCAGCACGAACCCCTTCGCACCGGTCACGCGCAGGTAGTCGACCAGGAACTGCACACGACGCTGCACCTCGGCCTCGGGATCGATCTCGGCCGAGACACCGAGCGCTTCAGAGATCTGCTTCTGCAGGGACACGGGATCCTCCACTCTTCCTGGAATCAGTATCGCCCCTTCGTGTTACGTGAGGATGACATCGACACCGTTCGTCCGAGATGCCGATGCGCAGACCTGACAGGATGGACAGGTGAAACTCCTCGTCGCCGCCATGGCCTCCGAACTCGCAGCATTCCCCGCGGAACTCGAAGGGTTCGATCAGCTCGTCACCGGTGAAGGCAAGCTCCAGGCCACATACGCGCTGACCCGGGCGCTCGACGCGAAGGCCTACACCGAGGTCGTCGTGGTCGGCACCGCCGGGGGCATCGACCCCGATCTCGACGCCACCGCGCACGAGGTCGGCAGCGCCCTGCAGCACGATGTCTTCGACCTCGACGGCATCGCCGGACAGCACGTGTCGCTTCCGGCGCGGGTGTCCACGGGCCGGGAGGGCGTGCTGATCGCCACCGGCGACAGCTTCGTCGGAGATGCGGGGATCACCGCCGTCATCCGACCGTCCGGCGCGGGCCTGGTCGACATGGAGACCTATGCGTACATCTGGGTCGCCAACCAGTTCGGCGTGCCGATCCGTGCGTTCCGCGCCATCTCCGACCGCGCGGAGGAGGGGGCCCTCGTCGACTTCCGCGCGGCGATCGCCCGCTGCAGCGTGCAGTTGCGTGAAGTCATCCGTCGCGAGTACGGCGTCTGACCGGATCGACGATCCGCGGACCGCGAGCGGCGCAGGCCGCACGCTCACGCGTGGACGGCGTCAGCGCGACTCGACGACGCTGGGTCCCTCCGGGGTCGCCCGCACCGTGAGCTGCGCCGGGATCTGCTCCTGCATCGCTTCGACGTGACTGATCACGCCGACGGTCCGGCCGCCCTGACGGAGTTCGTCCAGAGTGCGCATCGCGATGTCGAGGGTGTCGCCGTCGAGCGATCCGAAGCCCTCGTCGATGAAGAGAGTGTCGAGGCGGATCCCGCCGGCTCGCGCCGTGACGACCTCGGCGAGACCGAGCGCGAGGGCGAGCGAGCTGAGGAAGGTCTCGCCGCCCGACAGCGACTGGGCGGGGCGGGTCTGTCCGGTGAAGGCGTCGAACACCACGATCCCGAGACCGGAGGCAGCGCCCCGAGCCGCCAGAGCGTCAGAGTGCTGCAGCTGGTAGCGTCCGGTCGACATGTCGCCGAGGCGCCGGTTGGCCGCCTCCACGATCTCTTCGAGTTCGGCGGCGAGCACGAAGGTCTCGAGCGTCATCTTGCGCGTGTTGCCCCCGCGTCCGGCGATCGTGTCGGCGAGCCCGCGCAGCACCTCGAACTCGGCCGTCTGAGCTGAGGTCCTGGCATGCTCCGACGCTGCGGAGTCGATGAGCCCGGCGAGTCTTTCCACGATGCCGGAGGCTCGACCGGCGTCGTCCACGGCCGCACTCCATGCCGCCCGAGCGGTCGAAGACGCGATCTCCGCGGGCGCGAGGTCGATCGGCTCCTCCGGGAGCGTACGCAATTCGAGGTCGAACAGGATCGCTCGCTCCTTCTCACGCTGCACGGCGTGGGCGGTGATCCTCGCGTCCAGGCTCTCCAGGGCGGACGCGGAGCGCAGCGCCACCTGCACCGCCGCGGCATCGGCGAACGGCGAGGAGGCGAGTGCGGCGTCCTGCTCTGCCGCAGACTCTCCGAGCGCCGCCTCACGGCGCTCCCGTTCTGCGAGGGACGCGGAGAGGGATCGCGCCGCGGCCACCTGTGTCGTGGCCTCAGCGAGGCGATCGGCGACGGTCGGCGCGTCGCCGCGCGCCTCCGCGATCAGCTCCTGCGCGTCAGCCCGGCGCTGCGTGAGAATCGCCAGCTGCTCGCGCGCCGACGCGAGCACGACGAGATCTGCGGCCCGATCCCGTTCCAGGCGCTCGGCGCGTTCCGCGATCTCCTGGAGCTCCGCGTCGAGCGCGACCTTCTTCTCCGCCGCGGCAAGACTGTCCGCGTGCTCTGCGGCGATCGCGGCCAGCTCGGTCTCGGCCTGCGCGAGGGTACGGCCATCGGCGCGTGAGGTGGCGACCGCGAGTTCCGCGCGAAGCGTCGCGGCCCTCTGCGACTCCTCGCGCTCGCGCGCCGCGGCCTCGTCCCGCTGCTGCTCGGCGCTGGCCACATCGTCGGCCGTCACCGGATCTGCGTGTGCCGCCGGCGAGGGATGCTCGTGCGATCCGCACACCGGGCAGGGGTCACCGTCGACGAGCGCTGAAGCGAGCTCACCCGCGAAACCGTCGAGCCGTCTCCTGCGCAGCTGTGCGAGGGCCGTCTGCGCGCTCGCATGCTCTGCGCTGGCGCGCGCCAGATCCTGCTCCGCGGCGATCTGATCGATGTCGAGACGTGCGCTTTCGAGGACGGCGGCGGCACGCACCTGAGCCTGATCGAGCGCGACGCGGAGGTCGGCCGCGCGGTCCGCCCGGCGACGGGCGTCATCGCGCTGCGTGGTCAGCTCGATCGTCTGCAGGGGAAGCGTCGCGCGATCGGCCTCACGCTCGTCGAGACGCGCCTCGATCACGTCGACGGCGGCCTCCGCGGTCTGCAGCTCATCCGCGAGCGCAGCGGCCTGTCCTTCGAGTTCGAGCGCCCGCTGCCAGGCACCGGTCGCTCTGGTGCGCTCGGCCGCCCACGCTTCGAGGTCGTCCGCAGGAAGTCCGAACGCGTCCCAGGCTGCCTGTGCTCGCTGCGCGGCCTCGACCGCGCCAGTCAGTGCGACACGGGCGCGCTCCGTAGCCGCCAGCACTCCACGGAGGCTCTCTGCGGCACGCGCGTCCGAGAGCTCTGTGCGCGCCTGTGCGATGAGCGGCTCCTCGCCCTCGAGCCGGGCGAGCGCCGTGCGGGCGCGATCGCGCTCCGCCTGGTCTCGCTGCTCCTCCCGGGCCGTGGCGAGCGCGGCATCGGCCGCCGCGGATCGACGTTCCGCATCGTCACGCTCCGAGGCACGCCGTTCCGCCCGATATTCCGCTCGAGCCTGCGCGCGCCTCAGAACGTCCAGACGGTCTTCGGTCGAGGCGTTCCCGCGCGCCACGGGCGCCTGTGCGCCGGAGTCCTCGGAAGACTCTCCCCACAGCTCCGCCTCATCGGCCAGCCGCTCCGCTTCCTCCACGCGCGCAGTGACCGTCGCCAGCCGTGCGCCGAGCGCCTGCTCCGCCACACGACGTCGCTCCTCGAACCGCGCCTGCACGTCTTCGAACCTCTGCGTCCCGAACAGTCGACGGAGCAGTGCCTGTCGATCCTTGCTGTTGGCGAGCAGGAACTCCGAGAACCGGTTCTGCGCGAGCAGGATCACCTGCAGGAACTGCTCCCTGCTCAGCTGCAGGATGTCGTCGAGCTCATTGCCGACGTCGACCGCCCGCGCCGCGCGGCCGACCCATCCGGCATCCGTCCACTCATCGAGGGTGACGGCGGAAGCCTGCTTCGTGAGACCGCCACCACGCTTCGCGGGGCGCAGATACTCGGGCGATCGTGTGACACGGAACCGCCCGGACGGAGTGCTGAACTCGACGACGACCTCGGAAGGATCATCCGGCTCGCAGTGATCGCTCCGCAGCCGCTTCTCCCCGCCGTCGTAGCGCGGAACGCCGCCGTACAGACCGAAGCAGACCGCATCGAGGATGCTCGACTTGCCGGCACCGGTGCGTCCCGCGATCAGGAAGATGCCGTCATCGGCGAAGGCATCGAAGTCCACGCTCTGCCGGGAGCGGAACGGACCGAACCCCTCGACCTCGAGCCGATGGAGTCGCATCAGACGAGAGCGTCCGCGCGCACGCGCTCGTCGAGCACGTCACGGATGAGTACGCCTTCCGCCTCGCTCGCGCCCTGCCCCTCCCTCACGTGCTCGAGGAAAGCCTCCACCCTGTCGGCGTCGGTGACCGCGGCACGCAGCCGCTGCACGTAGGAGCGCTCGTCCGTCACTGCGGCGACGTCGGGCTGGTGCTGCACCATCGCGCAGTACGGGAAGCTCTCACGCAGGCGACGCATCGGCTCGGTCTGCGGAAGGACATCGGTGTACACCGCACACACCCAGTCCCCCGCGTGGGCGGCGACATTCGTCTCGGAGAGAATCTCGGCGAGGGTGCCGGTGAGCGTCACCAGTCGGCGCGGCACGGGCAGTTCGAGCCACGACACCCCCGACAGGCCGGCGGAGTCGAGGTCGACGATCCAGGATCCGCGCTGCTTGTGCTGTTCACCGAAGCTGTAGTGCAGCGGTGCCCCGGCATAACGCACGCGCTCGCCGAGCTGCTGACGCCCGTGGATGTGACCCAGCGCGACGTAGTCGGGGCCGTCGAACACGCTGAGCGGAACGACGTCGAGCCCGCCCTGTCGCACCTCGCGCTCCAGCCCGGCCGTCGCATCGACGCCGGCGGCGAAGCAGTGCGCGATCGCCACGGATCGACCCTCGTGTGCACGCATGCCGGCACGGACGAGCTGCATCGCGTGCGCCATGGTCTGGGCCTGGGAACGCAGCGGACGCCCGTCTGCATCGCCTTCCGGCCAGTGCTGGCGGACGATCGCCGGTTCGAGGTAGGGGATGCCGAAGAAGTGCACGGGTCCGTCGGCGTCTTCGACCGTCACCGGCGTTCCGATGCTCAGCGGGTCGGTGAGCACGTGGATGCCGTCGCGCAGCAGTCTCGCCTGGAAGCCCAGTCGCGCAGCCGAATCGTGGTTGCCGCTGGTGACGATGACACGGGCGCCGGTGTCATGCAGCGCGACCAGGGCATCGCCGAGCAGCGTGTAGGCCGCCGCCGAGGGAGTGGCGGAGTCGAACACGTCGCCCGCGATGACCACCACGTCGACGGCGTTCTCGCGCACCTGCTCCGTGAGCGCTCCGAGCACCTCGGCCAGCGCATCCATGGTCGAGGTGCCATGGAAGGTGCGGCCGATATGCCAGTCGGACGTGTGCAGGATGCGCATACTCACACGGTACGAACCCCCACCGACATTCGGTCCGAGGCGTGCCGTGGCATCCGCTCCTGACAGTGAAATCACAGGGATCTCGCCGGTGCGGACGCCACGGCCGCCGCCGCTCAGTGCGCTGCGAGCACGGCGTCGCCCTGTGCGGGCAGGAGCACATCCTTGGATCCGCGGATCATGCACGCCGCGATCACGGACGCCGCGACCATCAGGATCGATGCCGCGATGAACGTCCAGCCGTAGGCGTCGGTCAAGCCCTCAGGCGACACCTCCGCCTGCGCGTGCCCGCCGACCGATGCCGCGTACACCGCGGTGAAGACCGACAGACCGATCGACCCGCCGATCTGCATTGCCGAGTTCGCGACGGCCGAGGCGACGCCGGCGTCGTGCGGCGCGACGCCGGAGAGCGCCAGGTTCTGCAGCGGGATGAAGACGAACCCCATGCCGATGCCGAGCAGCACGAGCGCCGGCGCGATCTGCACGAGGTATGCGCCGTCCGGCGTGATGCCGGAGAGCGTGAACAGCCCAGCGGCAGCGATCAGCGGCCCGACGATCAGCATCGGGCGCGGACCGATGACGGGGAGCAGCTTGGTCGCGACGGGCGCGAGCACCATCGTCGCGATCGGGAGCGGCAAGCTCGCGAGTCCCGCCTGGAGCGCGCCCATGCCGAGCACGAACTGCAGGTGGAAGGTCAGGTAGACCGTGGCCCCGATCATGATCGCGCCGGCGACGCCCTGGATCAGGAACGCCCCACCGCGCACCCGGTCGGCGACGACCCTCAGCGGCAGGAGCGGCTGAGACACCCGCGACTCCACCCACACGAAGACGCCGAGCAGCGCGAGACCGGCGACCAGGAAGGCGATCGTCAGCGGGTCGCCCCATCCGTTCTCGGCGAGGGTGAAGCCGTAGACCAGCAGGCCGAGCCCGAGCGTGACGGTGAGCGCACCCCAGACGTCGTAGCGGTTGTCGCCCTCTGCTCTGCTCTCGGTGAGCACGATCGCCCCACCCACGACGCCGATCACGACGAAGAAGAGGTTGACGAGCAGGCACCAGCGCCAGTCGGTGAACTCGGTGAGCACGCCGCCGAGCAGCATCCCGATCGCCGCCCCCGTACCCGCGACGGTCCCGAAGACGGCGAAGGCGGTGTTGCGCTCGCGCCCCGAGGGGAACGTGACGGTGAGGAGGGCGAGAGCGGCCGGTGCGAGCAGGGCGGCGAAGGCACCCTGGAGTCCGCGGGCGAGGATCAGTTCCCAGCCCTGCTGCGACAGACCGCCGTAGAGCGATGCCGCCCCGAAGCCGAGCATGCCGATCATGAAGATCCGCTTGCGTCCGACGTAGTCCGCGATCCGACCGCCGAGCAGGAGCAGCGCCCCGAACGCGAGGGCGTAGGCGGTCACCACCCACTGGCGCTGTCCGTCCGTGAGTCCGAGGTCCGCCTGGGCACGCGGCAGCGCGATGTTCACGATCGTGCCGTCGAGGACGACGACCAGCTGCGTGAGCGATATGACGATGAGCGCCCACCATCGGGTCTGGGGACGGGCGCGCAGGGATGACGACATGGAAAAACCTCCGGTGTCTGGTGAAGGATGCCGGAGGTTTCGAGCCTCGGACCAGCGCGCCGTGGGCACCTGACCACCTCAGCCGACGGGGCTGAGCAGACGTCCACTCTATCCATGGACGCTGACATTCATAAGCGGAAGGTCCCCTGACCCACCCTCGTCACGACGATCGACACGCGGTGATGCATGATGCGCGATGCGCGATCACATGTGCGGCGTGCGGGGCTGCGCGATGCGTTCCGGGCTGCCCTCCGCCCAACATGTGCCGGATTGCCCCTCCGGCAGGGGTTGTGCCCGCCTCGTCGTGACTACCGACTTCCGCTGCTACTCCTCCAGGTCGTTGTTCCAGTTCGCCTGCTGGATCCGGTTGTCGAGCTCGCGCAGCTCCTGCGCGACCCGGTCAGCGCGTGTGCGCAGCTCGGCGACCGGAAGTGCCGAGATCTGGCGCAGCTCCGACCTCATCTGGCGCAGGTACTGGTCGTTCGCACCGGATGCCGCCGCGGCAGCATCCACCAACAGCGAGTGCTGCAGGCGGAGCACGTCGCGGGCGGCGAGCGCATCGGTCATGGTGCCGTCCGCACCCAGCTCGAGGCGCGAGTTCGTGGCGTTGATGCGGCGGATCAGCTGTCGCAACTGCTCCAGAGCGGCATCCGCTTCGACGATCAGTGCGGAGGCGTCTTCGGCCGGCTCCTCGCCTTCCTGATAGCGGGCATTCGCAGTGATCCGTGCGCGGAGTTGTTCGATGCGGCGCTGCAGATCGGCGCGCGCCGTGAGGGCCTCGGCGAGTTTCATGCCCTCATCCTGGCAGGAAGACTCCGTGTAACACAGCGTCACAGTCCCGAGAGGTCAGCGAACGCGCAGGAGACCCGCGTGCTCAGGGTGCGCATCGAACCAGTCGGCGACGTACCAGCACACCGCGTCGACCTTGCGATCCCCCCGGGTGATGATGTCGGCCACCGCTCCCTCGACGACGACACCGGCATAGCCATGGCCGCGGAAAGTCGGGACGGTGAAGGCCCTGGTGAGCGCCACCGTGCGTCCGTCGTCGCGGTAGTCGAGGACGCTGACCAGGTTGCCGTCGCGGTGGAGGGTATAGCGCGATGCGTCCTTCTCATCGGTGAGGAGGAAGCCGGAGGCAAGCGTCGAAGTCGTCATCCCTTCCACGTTACGCCCGCCATGCGAGGGTGTCGTCGTTTTGACACGGGCCGACACGATCCGACATAATCCCCCCATGACCACCAACGCAAGCCCTTTGTCCGCCCAGGAGGCGAACAGGACTGCCGGGATGATGATGCCCGGTCGCGTTGGCATGTGTTGCCGAATGTGTCGCTGAACGAACAGCCACCCCGCCCGACTCGACTCTTCGCGATCTGCGAGGCCTGAGTCTCCGAGCATCCACCCTTGCTCGCTTCCCGGCTCGCCCGGTCATTCATGCAACGCATCAGAGCCACACCGGCTCACGTCCTGAGGACTTCATCATCATGTCGAACATCGCACTCCTTGAGCGTCCCGCCGTCACCGCCGTCCACACCGCACAGGATTCCGCCGCGCCGCTCGCCGCCGCCGCCGACCTCCCCGCCGTCCGCTCCCCCCGTGGCTTCGCCCTCTACGTCGGTCTCGACGAGATCAAGGCCGCCGAAGCCGGAGTGAGCCTCCCCCTCCTCGTCGACGCGCTGCGCCGCACGCTCGCCGAACTCGCCCCCGGCGCCGAGACGCATGCCACCGTCGCCCTCGCCCCGCACGGCTCCGGCGGTCGCGACCTCGACGTCGTCCGCCTCGCGCTGCACGAGCCCGGCGCGATCGCCCGCACCAAGGCCGCAGCCGAAGAGGACACCACCGACGAAGAGGGCGGCGTCGTCGTCGACATCTCCCGCAAGCGCGTGCTGATCGACGGTGAGTCCGCCGCTTTCACGTACAAGGAGTTCGAACTGCTGCAGTATCTCGTGCTGCGCGAAGGCCGCACGATCGAGCGCAGCGAGCTCGTCTCCGCCCTGTGGCAGGCGCAGGATGACGAGACCCCCGGTGAGCGCACGATCGACGTCCACGTGCGTCGCCTGCGTGCCAAGCTCGGCCGCTACGAGGACATCGTCCGCACGGTGCGCGGCATCGGCTACCGCTTCGACCGGCACGCCGACGTCGTCATCCGCTACGGCCACGGCACGCCTTCGCCCGACCGCTTCTGACCCGAGTGTCAGGCCCGCCACGTAGGGTGGGCGCATGACCCTGACAGCGGATGCCGGAGCGGCCGAGGCCGCCATTCCGGAGCTGCGCAGGGAGACCGTCTATCGGCCGGCACACCCGGTCGATCTCCTCGCCACCGTCGGCATGCTCCGCCGGGGGCGCACCGACCCGACCACCGTCATCGACGGCCCTGTGATCTGGCGTGCGATCCGCACGCCTGTCGGTGTGGCGACACTCGCCCTGCGCGCCGTCGGCGATGAGATCCGCGCGACCGCGTGGGGGCCGGGAGCCGAGAACGCCCTGGACCGGGTACCCCGCCTGTGCGGTGCCGACGACGATGCCGACGGCTTCGATGCCTCCTTGCACCCCCTGATCGAGGAATCGGCCCGCCGGCACCCCGGACTGCGCCTGACCCGCACCGACGAGATCTTCGATGCGCTCGCCTGCGCGATCATCGAGCAGAAGGTCACAGGCATGCAGGCGTTCGGCGCGTGGCGTGCCCTCGTGTCGCGTTTCGGCGAGCGCTCACCGGGGCCCACGCCGCGCCCCATGCACGCCCCTCCCCCCCTCGTCCGTGTGGCGCGGCATCCCCTCGTGGGCGTGGCACCGCGCCGGCGTCGAACCGCCGCAATCGAAGACGATCGTGCGTGCCGCCATGCGCGGCGAGAGCATCGAACGCGCCGTGCGCGCGGCGCCGACCGGAGCGGATCGCGACCGGGTGCTCACGAGCCTCCCCGGCATCGGTGTCTGGACCTCGGCCGAGACGCGCATCCGCGCGCTCGGCGACCCCGATGCCGTGAGCGTGGGCGACTACCACCTGGCGCACGAGGTCGGCCACGCACTGACCGGGAAGCGCACCGACGACGACGGCATGGTCGAGCTGCTCGCCCCGTGGACCGGGCATCGCCAGCGCGTGATCCGGCTCATCTTCGCCAGCGGGGTGCATGAGCCGCGCCGCGGCCCTCGACTGGCGCCAGAGGACCACCGCGAGCGCTGAGCGCCAGCCCCCTAGGCTGGGGGCATGAACGCACCCCGGCGCCTCGGTCTCCGCCTGCTCGTCACGATCGGCCTGCTCGTCATCGGCGTCGTGGTCGGACTGATCTTCCAGAACGTGTGGCTCGGGGTGCTGCTGGCTGCGATCGTCTGGCTGGGCTGGTTCTTGGGCTACGAGTCTCGTCGCGGCCACAACGCCGGCGTCAACGACGAGGATCACGGCATCGAGCTCTGAGCGCGCTGCGCGAGGCTCAGTAGTACACGGCGAGAGGACCGGATGGCCCGTCGACGACCTGCACCGCGGTGTCGAAGACGCGGCTGAGCACCTCGTCCGTCATGATCTCGGACGGCACGCCGAACTCCACGACCGCGCCGTCCTTCATGGCGCAGATGTGATCCGCGTAGTGCCCGGCGAAGTTGATGTCGTGCAGCACGATGACGATCGTGCGCCCCAGTTCCTCCGCCGCGCGACGCAGGTGCTTCATCATCTGCACCGCATGCTTCATGTCGAGGTTGTTGAGCGGTTCGTCCAACAGCACGAATGCGGTGTCCTGCGCGAGCACCATCGCCACGTAGGCGCGCTGCCGCTGACCGCCCGAGAGCTCGTCGAGATAGCGCCCTTCGAGCGGCGCCAGATCGAGGAAGTCGATCGCACGGCTGACGATCTCCTCGTCCGTCCTCGTGAGCCGCCCCTTCGAATGCGGGAATCGACCGAAGCCCACGAGCTGGCGCACCGTGAGGCGCGTGACGAAGTGGTTCTCCTGTCGGAGCACCGACACGATCTTCGCGAGGTCCTTCGACCGCGTGGAGGCGACGTCGTAGCCGGCGATCTCGATGGCGCCCGCGTCCATCCCGTTGAGCCGCCCGATCATGGTCAGGAGCGTCGACTTGCCGGCGCCATTCGGCCCGATCAGCGCCGTGATGCCGCCGGCAGGGATCTGCAGGTCGACGGGGCCGATGGCGACCTCGCTGCTGTAGTTCTTGCGGACGCCCTGGAGAGTGATCACAGACGGCCCTTTCTGAGGATGACGATGAGGAAGACGGTGCCGCCCACGAGTTCGATCAGGAGCGACACCATCCCCTGCGCGTAGAAGACGTTCTTCATCACGAAGTACGCGCCGGAGAGAATCGTGAACGCCGTGAGCACGGCCACCGGGAAGATCAGGCGGTGGTCGTGCGTGTCGGAGAACTGGTACGCCAACGTCGCCACCAGGAAGCCCAGGAACGTCATCGGCCCCACCAGCGCGGTCGAGGTCGCCATGAGCACCGCGACCAGGAACAGCACGATGAACAGCTCCCTGCGGTGGTCCAGGCCGAGTGAGCGAGCGGTGTCGGAGCCGAGCGCCATCAGGTTCAGGCGTCGGGCTCGCATCCACAGCAGCGCGGAGGCACCGATGCACAGCGGTATCGCCAACGGCAGGTAGGAGGCATCGGCGTTCGACACGTTGCCGAAGAGCCGTGCAGCGAGCACGTCGAACTCGCTGGGCGTGAGCAGGCGCTGCATGAACGTGGAGATGGCGCCGAGCCCGCCCCCGATGATGATGCCGATCAGGAGCATGATCTGGAGGTTCCCGTATCGCCCGGACAACAGCCAGCCGTAGAGCGCCATGGCGAGACCGACCATGATCACGACCTGCAGTCCGAACTGCCAGATGCCCTGGATCGCGACGAGGCCTGCGACTCCGAACACGTACACGGTGGAGGTCTGCACCACGCGGTACAACGACTCGAAGCCCATGATCGAGGGGGTGATGATCCGGTTGTTCGTGACGGTCTGGAACGCGACCGTCGCCACCGCCTGGGCCACGGCCACCACGGCCATGACGGTGACGTTCGTGGCGCGATGCTTCGCGATGCGCCAGAAGCCGTCGGATCCGACCGGCATCGGGTTGTCCCACGCGAGCACGCCGAATCCGAACACCGCAGCGGCGACGATCAGGACCCCCAGCACGATCACATAGCGCCGCCGCGCCCCGGGCGTCGTGAACGCGCCGGCCGATCGCGAGGTCGTCGTCATGAGGCTAGCCACGACGACGCTGCCTCAGCAGGAGCAGGATGAACACGACGGCGCCCACGATCCCGAGGATCAGCGACACCGGCACCTCGAACGGCATGATGATCGTGCGGCCGATGATGTCGCAGACCGTGACGATCGCGATGCCGAGCAGGCACACCCACGGCAGGTTGCTGCGCAGGTCGTCGCCGCGCACCATCGAGACGATGTTGGGGACGATCAGCCCGAGGAAGGGCAGATTGCCGACCACGACCGTCACGACGCCCGTGGCGACCGCGATGAGGATGGTGCCCAGCAGGATGACGCGGTTGTAGTTCACCCCCACGTTGGTCGCGATCTCCTCGCCGAGTCCGGCGATCGTCAGCCGGTCGGCGACGATGAACACCGCGACGCCGACCAGGGCGACGATCCAGAGCATCTCGTACTGCCCTCGGAGCACCGAGGTGAAGCTCCCGGCGAACCAGACTCCGAGGCTCTGCAGCGAGTCGGTGGCGAGAGCGAAATAGGTGGATACCGCGCCGACCACCGAGCCGAGCATGATGCCGACGATCGGGACGATGAGCGAGGACCGGAGGGAGACCCGGCGCAGGAATGCGAAGAACACCATCGTCCCGATGAAGGCGGCGACGACCGCACCGGCCATCCGCAGCGGGATCGACGGATGCGGCACGAACACCATGACGGCGAGCAGTCCGAGCCCCGCCCACTCGGTCGTGCCCGTGGTGGTCGGTTCGACGAAGCGGTTCTGCGTGAGCAGCTGCATCACGAGACCGGCCATGGCCATCGCCGCCCCCGCCAGCACGAGAGCGATCGTGCGGGGGATGCGGGTGATCTGGAACATCTCGGCGCCGTCGTCGGCACCCGCGATGTCGTACACCCCGGTGAAAAGCGAGAGCACCAGCAGCGCGGCGACGACGAGCACGCCGATGAGCAGCTTCACGTCGAACAGTCGCCCTGCGTAGCGCGGCGACGTGGTGAGAGCAGTGGAGGTCATGATGACGATGCGGCGGCACCCGAGTCCTCGGATGCCGCCGCGGATCCTCAGTTGCCCGCGCTCTTCTCGAGCGCGTCGGCGAGGTCGTCGAAGAACGCCGTGTAGGTCTGGATGCCCTCGTTCAGGTACGTGTCCGTGGGCATGTAGACGATCTGCTCGTTCTTCACGGCCGTGACTCCGGCGAGCGCCTCGGAGTTCTCGATGATCTCCGCGGCCTGGACGTAGTCGGGGGTCTCATCCGCGAATACGGCGTCGCGGTCGAGCACCAGGATCCAGTCGGGGTTCGACGCGGCGATCGCCTCGACCGAGATGTCATCCCCCTGGTGGTCGTCGGTCGCGTCGGCGACCTCGAGGGCGGGAGTGAGCCCGAGGATGTCGTAGACCGGCCCGAGCGATCGTCCGACGGTCGGCGCCAGGTAACCGATCGCTCCGCCTGAGGTGTTCACGGCCATCACCGTGTCGGCGGCGTCGTAGGCGGCTTTCGCGCGCTCGACGGCGGCGTGGAAGTCGTCGACCAGCTTCTTCGCCTCGTCCTGCTTGCCGAAGATCTCGCCGAGCACGGTGACCTGTCGCGTGAGTTCCTCATCGAATGCCTCGCCTTCGCGCGGCTCGAGATCGATGATGGTCGCGTCGGGCACGAGGTCGGCGATCGCCGCGTTGTGCTGCGTGAAGCGCTGACCGCTGATGATCAGGTCCGGCTCGACGGCCACGATGGCTTCCAGATCCGGCTCGCTGTGCAGGCCGACATCCACGATCGCGTCGTCCTTCACGTACGACACGGTGTCGGGCATCAGAGCGACCGCGCCCGCCGAGAGCTCCACACCCCAGTCGGAGAGCGTCTGGAATGTGCGGTTGTCGAGGGCGACGACGGATGCGGGCGGCGTCGCGATCTCGTGCTCACCGGTGTTGTCCTCGATCGTGACGGATGCCGCGGCGGCTTCCGTCTGCTCCGGTTCCGCGGTGCCACCGGTGGCGCACCCGGAGAGGGCGAGAAGGCCGACGAGGCCGAGGCCTGTGGCGCGGAGAGTTCTGGGCATGGACATGGAGAGACTCCTGTTCTGCGGGGATCGGTGCGTCGCGCGAGGGACGCAGGAGGAGAGTTAGGTTTGCCTACCCTCACACAAATTAGGTTAGCCTCAATCCATGAGCAAGACGAAATCCGATTTCACGATCGAGCGCCGCAGCCTGGAGTTGCGCTTCCGTACCGTCACCCTGGTCGCGCGCGAATGGCTCGCCCCGGATTTCGTCCGCGTGCGCCTCCGCGGCGATGACCTCGCCGGCTTCGATTCACCAGGCGCCGACGACCACATGCGCCTGTTCTTCCCCTCCGGACCGGTGGACTCGATCGAGGAGCTGCGGTCCGCTCCGAGTCGGGAGTACACCCCTCTGGCCTGGGGCGCCGACTGGCTCGACGTGGAGTTCGCGGTGCACGGCGACCAGGGCGTCGCAGCGCCGTGGGCGGCATCCGCTCCCCTCGGCTCCTCGATCGGCGTGGGTGGGCCGCGAGGCTCTGCCGTGCTCACCGGCACTCCCGGCTCCTGGCTCCTCGTGGGCGACGAGACCGCGATCCCCGCGATCCGTCGCTTCGCCGCCCTCATCGCGCCCGACGTCCCGGCCCGCATCGTCATCGAGACCGTCACTGCCGGTCGGGAGATCGACATCGACGCCCCGATCGCGGTCGAGTGGCTGCATCGCGGCGAGGCCCCCGCCGGCTCCGCACTCGTCGGTTTCCTCGACTCCCTCACCTCGGAAGACGCGGTGGGCGAGGATCCGTTCGTGTTCATCGCTGCCGAGCAGGGGATCGTCAAGCCCGGCCGCGCTCTGCTCGAGCGCTGGGCGATCGATCCGGCGAAGGCCGTGGTGAAGGGCTACTGGAAGCGCGGCGAGTCCGAGTACCACGCCCCGCATTGACCCCGATCCACCGCACGCGCGGGCGCAATCCCGCTCCCCCACGCAACGACGGGGAGACTGACCGCATGGCTCTTCTCGATCATCTGGGCATCACCGTCGCCGACCTCGAGCGCGGGCGCGCGCAGTACCACCCGATCCTCACGGCGCTCGGTTATCAGAGCGGTGGGGAGGACGACCACTCCATCTCCTGGCACAACGGCGATGAGACCGAGATGATCCTCTATATGTGGGACGAAGACTCCGCCCCGCACCGGCACGGTCGCGTCGGCTGGCAGCATCTGGCGTGGGCCATGAACTCGCGCGACGAGGTCGATCGCCTGCATGCGGTGGCGCTGGATGCCGGGTGGACCGCCGTGCGCGAACCGAAGGAGTATCCCCGGTACAGCGACCGGTACTACGCCTCATTCGTCGAGGATGAAGACGGTATCCGCATCGAGTTCATGTACAACCCGCCGCGCGATTCGGCTTGACTCCCGGGCGTGTCGCCCCCTAGTCTCGGATGGCTGTGCCGACCGGCACAGCGCACAGCCGAGGAGACGACAGATGACCGCCCTGCGGAATCTTCCCATCGCAACGGCATTGCCGCTTCAGCAGAAGCGCAATGACCGTTTCGAGTCGTACCCTCCGGCACGTGCCGTGTGACAGCATCCGCTTTCGCGCAGCCCCGTACCGTCAGGTCCGGGGCTTTTTTCATGAGCATCCCGACCTGTGGCTGACACATCACCCAAGGAAAGGAATCATGGAGAGGCTCTCCGCACGGCTGCTGTCGTGGGCGTCGCTGATCGACGAGAAGACACTCGATCAGGCGCACACCACGGCCCGCATGCCGTTCATCCACCCGCACCTGGCGCTGATGCCGGACGCGCACCTCGGCAAGGGGGCGACGGTCGGCTCGGTCATCCCGACGCTCGGCGCGATCATCCCCGCAGCCGTCGGCGTCGACATCGGCTGCGGCATGATCGCCGTCCGCACGCAGTTCACGAGAAGCGACCTGGACGGTCGCGACCTCGCCGAGCTCCGCGAGCAGATCGAACGCGCCATCCCGCTGTCGGCCGGCCGGTACAACCGCAAGGTCGTCGCCACCGCCGAGCCGCGCATCGCCGAGCTCGAGCAGCTTGCCGAGAAGCACGGCTTCGACCCCGCCCAGTACGCGGGGAACTGGCGCCTGCAGCTGGGAACGCTCGGCTCCGGCAACCACTTCATCGAGGTGTCGGTCGACGAGCTCGACCGGGTGTGGCTGTTCCTGCACTCGGGATCCCGCGGCGTCGGCAACAAGATCGCCGGCCACCACATCGGTGTCGCGCAGAAGCTGGCGAAGCAGTGGTGGATCGACCTCCCCGACCCCGACCTGGCTTACCTGGTGGAGGGCACCCCGGAGTTCACCCGGTACATCCGGGAGCTGCGGTGGGCCCAGCACTTCGCGCTGCTGAACCGGGAGGAGATGATGGACCGGGTCATCCGTCAGGTATCGGAGTTCCTCGGCACCGTGGTGGAGGATCAGGAGCGCATCAACTGTCACCACAACTTCACCGAGTCGGAGAAGCATTTCGGCAAGCAGGTGTGGGTGTCGCGCAAGGGGGCGATCCAGGCCGACGCCGGTCGACCGGGGCTCATCCCGGGGTCGATGGGTACTGCCTCGTACGTCGTGGAGGGTCTCGGCGACCCGCTGTCGCTGAACTCCTCGCCCCACGGAGCGGGACGGGAGTACTCCCGGTCGGCCGCGCGGAAGAGGTTCACACACGATCAGTTGCGGGAGGCGATGATGGGGATCGAGTTCCGTGACACGGACGCCTTCCTCGACGAGATCCCGCAGGCCTACAAGCCGATCGACCAGGTGATGGCGGATGCCGCGAGCCTGGTGACCATCCGGCACACGTTGCGCCAGCTGGTCAACGTGAAGGGCGACTGATTCCGGAGGTGGGCGGGGAGACGTTCTCCGCCCACCTCCGCGATGCGAGCCGTGGGGCCGCCCGTCCCCCACTTCGGCCGCTGGCAGACTCCTCGGATCGATGCCAGCATGAGGGAGTGGGATTCATGAACGACGCGCAGATCTGGACCATGATCGGAGCGTTCAGCACGCTGATGTTCGGAATGCTCACCGGCATCTCCACACTTCGGACGGGATCGCGAGTGACGCTCCCCCGCCATCGACCTGAGGACGACCGTGCATCACGACGTTGACGACGTACACGACGCGTACCCGATCATTCCTTCGGGAACCGCCGTCCTCCTGCTCGCCGGATCGAGCGGGCGGGTCGAGACCCATCGAGCCGACCTTCTCGCGGCGCACGGCGCACGCGTCCGCGCGATCCGTTGGTTCGGCGGGGTCGGTCAACGTCCCGCACCTCACGACGTCCCGCTCGAGCTCTTCTTCGACCATCTCGACGTTCTGCGTCGTGACCACGACCGCGTCGCGATCATGGGGACGTCCTTCGGCGCCGAGGCCGCGTTGGTGACAGCCGCCGTGCAGCCGGTCGACGCGACCATCGCCCTCTCCCCCCCGTCGGTCGTGTGGTCGGGGTTCTCGGCGGGGAACTGGTCGTCGCACTGGACTCTCGACGGCACACCCCTCCCGGCTGTCGCATTCGACCCCGAGTGGACCCCGACGGACGACCCGCCGGAGTACCTCGGTCTCTACGCGCGCAGTCTCGAGCGGGATCCGGATGCAGCGGCCGCAGCGGCTATCGCCGTCGAAGACATCTCGGGTGAGGTGCTGCTCGTCGCAGGCGGCGATGATCGGGTGTGGCCGAGCATCCGGTTCTCCGATGCGATCGTCTCCCGACGGGCCGCTCAGGGGAAGATCACGATGCTGATCACCCTGCCGGAGGCGGGACACCGCGTGCTTCTCCCCGGTGAGACCGCTCCGGAGGGCGGCACCGCGATGGCACGGGGAGGCACTCCCGACGCTGATCGGCGTCTCGGCAGCCTCGCCTGGGGCGAGATCTCCCGTCTCCTGGATCTACGCGCGCGCTGACCAGGCCGGCCGCGCACGTCTTCAGACGATCGGTGCGACCTCGGCGTCGACCCGACGATCCGTGAACGCCGTCTTGGGCACGAACACGAGCAGCACCGCCGCCGCGAGAGCGGTGACACCGCACACGATCCAGACCGTGAAGTAGCCGGCCAGGGAACCTGCCGTCCCCTCCGCGGCACCGGCAGTCGCGGAGACGCCGTGGAGCAACGCGATGCCGAAGACGCACGACGCGATCGCGCCGCCGACCGTCTTGACCGAGTTCGTGAGGCCGGTCGCGACACCGGTCTGCGAGGCCGGAGCAGCCGAGGCCGCCGCCGCCGGAAGCGCGGCGACGAGAGCACCCGAGCCGAGACCGACGATGACCATGTTCGTGATGACCTGGGCATAGGTGGCGTGGAAGGGCAGGAACAGCAGGAATCCGACTCCCACCAGCACCGACGCCCCCATCAGGGTGATCCGCGGCGAGATCCGGCGCGCGAAGAAGGGGAACGACAGCGCACCCACGATCATCGCGATCAGGTACACGCCGATGATCAGCGACGTCGCGAAGCCGGTCGTGCCGAGACCGTAACCGTAGACCGAGGGGTCGGTGCGGGCGAAGGTCGACAACGGCGCCTGGGCCCCGAGCACGCTCACCCCGAACAGACCGGCGGTCAGGAAGACCGGGCCCAGTGCGGGCGAGCGGAACATGCGCACATCGATCAGCGGGTCGTCGTGGCGCAGCTCCCAGAGCGCGAAGGGGATGACCAGCAGGACGCCGAACACGACCACCGCCCACGACCACGGGTTCACCAGGCCGCCATCGAGGCGCAGCAGGCTGAGTCCGCCGGTGAAGCAGATCAGCGCCAGTGAGATGAGGATCAGTCCGACGGTGTCGAAGATGCCGCCCGTGGGCTCCGGCGATTCCTTGACTCCGAACAGGATCACGAAGAAGCACACCACGATGAGCACGGCCGGAACCATCAGCACGATCGTGAGCGGGAGCACATCGATGAGGGCGCCACCCACGAGAGCACCGATGATCGCACCGCCCTCCAGTGCGGCGACCAGCAGCCCTGCGGCTTTGGCGGTGATGCTCGCGCGACCCTCCATCCGGCGCGATCGCGACCAGATGAGGGCGATCTCCAGCGGCAGCCACACCACGTAGAAGCCCATGAGCGACCACGCGATGAGGAACACGGGGAAAGAGTCGGTGAACGGCAGCACGAGCGCTGCCGCCGCGGTGAGCGCGGTCGAGATCAGCAGCATCCGCTTGTGCCCGACCATGTCGCCGAGTTTCGCGAAGGCGGGGACGACCAGCGCCGACAGCATGAGCTGTGCACCCTCGAGCCAGTTGACGTCGGCATCGTGGATGCCCAGGTGGCGGGCGATGTCGGTGAGCATGGGCGTGTAGTAGCCCTGCAGCACACCGCTCGTGAACTCGACGAAGGCGAGGAACCCCACGACGACCGCGAGGGTGCCCAATGTCCGGTTGCGCGTCATCGCGTCTCCTGCTTCTTTCTCGGCCGCGAAGCGCACCGAAGGACGGGTGAGATCACACTAGCCGTTCGAGGAGAGCACGATGGAACCGCTCCCCGCGCTCGAGGGCCGAGACCTCCACGTTCTCGTCGACGCCATGGATCGACGCGCGCTGTGCGTTCGACATCTCCAGCGGCGCGAACCGATACACCGCGGGCGAGAACCGGTGGAAATGACGCGAGTCGGTGGCCGCCATCATGACGTAGGGCACGGCCGGCACCCCGGGATGCGACTCCGCGAGCGCCTCGGCGAGCAGGGCGAACTGCGCGTTGTCCGTGGACGACTCCGGCGAGGGCTCACTCGCCTCGACCACCTGCACCGTGACGAGCGGGTCCCGGATGCGACGTCGCACGCGGAGCACGGTCTGCTGCGTCGTCTCCCCCAGCGCGATGCGCAGATTCACGGTGGCGGATGCCTGCGAGGGGAGCACGTTGGCCGCCGTGCCTCCGGACTGCATCGTCGGGGCGACCGTGGTGCGCACGAGTGCCGCCGGCTCTCCCCCGAGAAGGGCGAACAGCCGCGCGGTGATCAGCGGAGCGGCTCCGAGGAGACGCAGCAGGTGACGGGCGGGACCGGGCGTCTGCTCCGACAGCCGTGTCAGCATCCGCAGGATGGCCCTCGACGCCCGCGGCCGGAAGGTCGCGGGACCGAGGCGGTCCACCGCGCGCGCGATGCGCCGGACAGCCGTGAGCGACGGCGGTGCGGAGGCGTGGCCGCCCTCTCCGCGCGCCGACAGCTTCACGGTCATGACGCCCTTCTCGCCGACGCCGATCATCGCGGCTCGTCCTGGCACGAACGGCAGCGGCGCGTCGACCACGGCGCCGCCCTCGTCGACCACGAGCCAGGGGACGATGCCGCGTTCGCGGAACACCTCGGCGATCTCCTGCGCCGCGCGTCCGTACGTCTCCTCGTTGCCGCCGAACGAGAGGTACACATCCCTCGCCGGGACGAAGCCGTCGCTGAGCAGATTCTCGACCGCTTCGAGCACGACGATGAGCGGGCCCTTGTCATCGAGCGCACCACGTCCGTAGACGACGCCGTCGGCGATGACACCGTCGAACGGCGGATGCGTCCAGGCATCGCTCTCGTCGACGGGAACCACGTCGTAGTGCGCCATCAGGACCACCGGCCCCTCGGGGCCCGTCGTCTTCCCCACCCAGTGGAACAGCAGCCCGAACTCGGTATGACGCTCGAGCGTCAGCTGCGCGTGCGTGAGGGGATAGAGCTCGGCGATCAGCGCCACGAAGCTCTCGAAGGGCTCGGAGCCGCGCTCGTCGAGCTCCGCAGACACGGTGGGCAGCTGGATCATCCGGGACAGTCGTTCGTCGATGCCGGAGCGCACGGTCACTGAGGTCACGTTCGCCATCGTAGCGATCGGGGTTACCGGTGCTGCTGCTCCTCGAGACGCTCTCATCGGTACCCGCGCGCGGGGAGAAGTCTCCGGCGGCGCACAATAGAAGGGTGAGTCTGTTCGCCTTCGCGCCTTCCCGCGGCCCCCGCTGGCCGCTGGCGACCCAGGCGGCTCTCGGCATCGCCGCACCGATCGCGGTGATGACGCTCCTCGGCATGGCGCCCCTGGGGTACATCGCAGCCTCGGGCGCATTCACCGTGCTGTTCGCCGGCTCCGCCGCGGTGGTCGACAGGGCGCGCATCCTGCCCTTCGTCGCCCTGGGCCTGATCCTCTGCGCCGCGCTCGGCGTTCTCGTGTCCGGCAACGACTGGCTCGTCAGCATCGGAGTCGTGCTGGTCGCGATCGCCAGCGCGGCCCTCGCGTTCGGCTTCCGGCTCGGTCCTCCCGGCCCTCTGTTCTTCGTGCTCGTGTTCGGGCTGTCCGCTCATGTGGTCGGCGCCGGATCGATATCGCCGGTCGTGTACGTGGCCGCGCTGGCGGCAGGGTGCGTCTTCTCGTACCTGGTGGCGATGACACCGCTGTTGCTGCCCCGCACGCGGGCGGTGGATGCGCGCGCCCTGCGGGTGCTCCTCCCCGGCCCTGCGTTGACCGCGGACTCCCGCCTGCTGCTGCTGCGTGTCGCCATCGTCGCGGTGCTCGGGGTACTGCTCGGCCTCGTGATCGACCCGGAGCGCACATACTGGATCGTCGGCTCGGCGATCGCGGTGATCGGTGTCGCGGCCGCTCGGCGAGCAGCGTTCCAGCGCGGACTGCATCGCATGCTCGGAACCGTCGTCGGCGCCGGGGTGTACGTGCTCCTCTCGCTCCTGCATCCGAACGGGCTGTGGCTGGCCCTGCTCCTCGGCGCGCTGCAGTTCACGATCGAGCTCGTCGTCGTGCGCCACTACGCTCTCGCTCTCGTGTTCATCACTCCGCTGGTGCTGCTGTTGACCGGCGCTGCGACCGGCAGCATCGGCTCACTGGACGTGGCTCTCGAGCGGATCATCGACACCATCGTCGGGGCGGCACTCGGAGCGGCATCCGGGCTGCTGCATCCGCGTGCGAGTCCCGTGCGCGACTGACCCTCGCGTTCCGCGGGGCAGAGCGACATACTCGGTTCATGACGCGTCCCGCCGAGATCGACGACTACCACCGCAAGCTCTCCCCCTCGGATCAGGAGATCTGTGCGGTGCTCGCCACCCAGATCGAACTGGCGCTCCCCGAGGCGGCGAGCAAGGTCTGGCATGCGCACCCGGTCTGGTTCCTCGACGGCAATCCGATCGTGGGCTACCACCGGCTGAAGGACGCCGTGCGCCTGATGTTCTGGAGCGCCCAGTCGTTCGGACTCCCCGGCCTCACCGCGTCCGGCACCTTCCAGGCCGCAGAGGTGCGCTACGACGACGTCTCCGAGATCGACACCGAAGCTCTCGCCGCCTGGCTGGCCGCCGGGCGCGACATCCAATGGGACTACGAGCACATCCGCACGAACCGAGGTCTCGTCAAGCGCACGGCATTCTGAGGCGGGGAACACCACCGACTGCTCCTCTGTTGCATCCGAGGGAAGACACGCGACCCGAGGAGGCTTCGATGGAACTGACGCTGGTCACCTCCGCGTTCTGCGGGGCGTGCTCGCGCACGCGTGCAGTGCTGGCTGAGGCCGTGCGCTTCCTGCCGGACGCGACCGTCACCGAGATCGATGTCGCACACGATCCTGACGCCGCCGAGGCGCTCGACATCCGTTTCACCCCGACCGTGATCATCCGCGACGGCAGCGGGGCCCAGGTGTTCCGCGCCGAGGGCGTGCCGACGGTCCCGCAGGTGCTCACCGCCGCAGTCAGAGCGCTCCCCCGGTCGACCTAGGGGACTTCGCGCGATCGGTCTTGTGGAGGGGCGACGGCCGTCGCAGACTGGGCGTGAATCGGGTCGGACACGACCCGCCACTCATCCCGGGAGTTCTCATGGCCAACCTCAATCCGTATCTCTCCTTCCGCACAGAAGCACGCCAGGCGATGGAGTTCTATCAGCGCGTGCTCGGCGGGGAACTGGACATCTCCGTGTTCGGCGACTTCCCCGACATGGTCCAGGATCCGAGCCAGAAGGACCTGGTGATGCACGCACAGCTCACCACCCCGGACGGCCTCGTGCTGATGGGCTCGGACTCTCCCGACGGCATGCCCTATGAGATCCCTCAGGGGTTCTCGGTGTCGCTGAGCGGCAACACGCAGGCCAGGACCCAGGAGGTCTGGGACGGGCTCGCCGACGGCGGCACCATCACGATGCCGCTCGACGTTCCGCCGTGGGGCGGGACCTTCGGCATGCTGGTGGATCGCTTCGGCATCCCGTGGATGCTGCACGGCGACCCCGAGTGACCCGCGACTGACGCGAGCGCGCAGAACGGACGAGACCCCGGTCCGCTGATGTCAGCAGAACGGGGTCTCGTCGCGAGTGCGAGGCGTCGGATTCAGCGCAACGCGTGGGCGGCGATGAACGAGCGCAGCGCGTGCTCGTCGTCAGCCATCTCGGTCACGTGCTGGGGCGCATCGAGCATCTGCTGAAGCTCCGGCGAGTAGTCGAGCTCGATGCCGATCGCCTCGAGGATCGTCTCGGCGAACTTCTCGGGCTTCGCGGTCTCGAGCACGAGCATCGGCACGCCGTCCTCGACATGCTCGCGCGCGACCTTCACGCCGTCGGCCGTATGCGGGTCGATGATCTCGCCCGAGGACTCGTGCACCGAGCGGATGGTCGCGAGGCGGTCAGCGTGCGTGCTGGTGCCGCTGACGATGCCGAACTCCTCGGCGAAACGGGGCTGCTGGTCGCTGAAGTCGAAGAAGCCCTGCTCGTCGAGCTCCCGCCAGGCTCCGACGACGCGCTCGGGGTCACGCTCGACGAGCTCGAAGATGAAGCGCTCGAGGTTCGAGGCCTTCGAGATGTCCATCGAGGGACTGGAGGTGGCGAGGGTCTGCGCAGCGCTGCGCGGACGGTAGACGCCCGTGCGGAAGAACTCGTCGAGCACGTTGTTCTCGTTCGCGGCGAGCACGAGACGACGGATCGGCAGGCCCATCTGCTTCGCGAAGAAGCCGGAGAGGATGTTCCCGAAGTTGCCGGACGGCACCGTGAAGGACACCTCGGTCGCGCCATGCGCATCCGTCGCCCGCAGCCAGGCCCAGAAGTAGTAGACGGTCTGCGCCGTGATGCGGGCGAGGTTGATGGAGTTCACCGCGCCCAGGTTCTGCGACCGCTTGAACTCGAGGTCGCCGGCCAGGTGCTTGACCAGGTTCTGGCAGTCGTCGAAGACGCCCTCGACCGCGATGTTGTGCACGTTGGCGTCGTCGAGCGAGAACATCTGCGCCCGCTGGAACGCGCTCATGCGCCCCTGCGGCGAGAGCATGAAGACCGAGATGCGCTCCTTGCCGCGCAGCGCGTGCTCGGCCGCCGAACCGGTGTCACCGGAGGTGGCGCCGAGGATGTTGAGCACCGACCCCTTGCGCTCCAGCGCGTACTCGATCACCTGACCGAGGAACTGCATCGCCATGTCCTTGAACGCCAGGGTCGGCCCCTCGGACAGTCCGACGAGTGTGAGACCGTCGCCGATCGCGCGCAGCGGGACGACACTCTCGGGGAACGCGGCGTAGGCCGCATCCGTCATGCGCGCGAGGTCTTCGCGGGGGATGTCGGTCGCGAAGAGTCCGAGCACTTCGGTCGCGAGCTGCGGGTAGGTCAGCGCCCGCCAGCGCTCGAGCGTCTCGGGGCTGACGGTCGGCATCACCTCGGGAACGGCGAGCCCCCCATCGGGCGCGAGGCCCTCCAACAGCGTCTCGCTGAACGGCTGCGGCTGCATACCGCCGCGGGTGGAGATGAACTGCACGTTGGCTCCTCGGCTCGGGACTCGGCGTGTCCATTCTCTCAGGCCGGGCCGACGCCCGATGACGGGATGACGGATGCCGCCGCGCTCAGAACAGAGACGTCGGCAGCGCGCCCTCGTGCTCGAGCAGCCACCGCTTGGTCACGAGTCCTTCGCCGGGGTCGCCTCCGGAGTATCCACCCAGCCCGTCGCCGGCGACCACGCGATGGCACGGCACGATCAGCGGCACCGGGTTCGCGCCCATGATCGAACCGATCCCCCGCGCCGGCACCGTCGTGCCGCTGCGCGCCGCCAGACCGCCGTAGGTGATGGTCTCGCCGTGGCCGACCGTCTCGTACAGCGCCATCAGCACCGCGCGGGTGGCGACGGTCTGGTCACCGAGGTCGATCGGCACGTCGAAGGTGCGCAACCGCCCATCGAAGTACGCGCGCAGTTGGGCGAGTGCCTCCTCGACCAGCGCATCCGGCGCCGGGGCGACGCCCTCGGGGGCATCGGATCGCCAGGT
This sequence comes from Microbacterium saperdae, assembly GCF_006716345.1. Taxonomy (NCBI): domain Bacteria; kingdom Bacillati; phylum Actinomycetota; class Actinomycetes; order Micrococcales; family Microbacteriaceae; genus Microbacterium; species Microbacterium saperdae. Next base: position 1,152,902 of record NZ_VFOX01000002.1, on the reverse strand, counting down.
GACCCGCGTGATCGCGGAGCCGTCGCTCACGACGCCGACCACACCCACCGGGGTCGACAGTGATCCGAACGCGCTCATGCGATGAGGCTACCCCGGTGCGGCGACACCGCCGCCGCACCATCGATCAGATCCAGCCGCGCTCCTCGGCGATCAGCACCGCCTGCTGGCGCGTGCCGACCGAGAGCTTGCCGAGGATCGCCGAGATGTGGTTGCGCACGGTGCCCGGCGCCAGGGCGAGTGCGCGGGCGATCTGACCCGTGGTCTCCCCGCGTCGTCCGGCGCGCAGCACGTCGAGTTCGCGATCCGTCAGCGGTGAACGCTCGTCGCTCAGGGCATCGGCGGCGACCTCGGGATCGACGTAGCGCGCGCCGGCGGCGACGCGGCGGATGACGGCTGCCACCTCATCGGCGCCGCGGGACTTGGGCAGGAACCCCGCGACGCCGGATGCCAGCGCCCGACGCAGCACGCCCGGTCGGGCATGACGGGTCACGACGATGCAGCGCGTCGCGATCGACCTGTGCAGACGTTCGGAGACCTGCACCCCGTCGAGCCCGGGCATCTCCAGGTCGAGCAGACAGACATCGGGATGCAGCCGGAGCGCCTCCGCGACCGCCTGCTCCCCGTCCTCGCACTCCGCGATGACCTCGATGTCGTCTTCGAGGCGCAGCAACGCGGCGAGCGCTGAGCGGATCATGGCCTCGTCGTCGGCGAGCAGCACCCGGATCATCGCGTCTCCTCCGTGTGCGCAGGAACCCTCACCGTGACCGTGAACTCCTCGGCGTCGCGTCGCACCTCGAGCGCGCCGTGCGCTTCATCGATACGGCGTCGGATGCCGTCGAGTCCGGAGCCTGCGGCATCCTGCGGCGCAGCGCCGATCGCATCATTCGAGATCGTGTACCGCCACGCGTCTCCCGTCCGCGCGAGCACGAGCCGTGCGCGGTGGCCGCCACCGTGACGGAGCACGTTCGTGGTGGTCTCCCGGATCACCGGGCCCAGGGCCGCGGCGGGAGCTTCGTCGGCATCCGCGGGGATGATCGCCTCGACATCGAGTCCGGCGGCGCGGAGCAGGTCGCGCGCGTTCGCGATCTCATCGCCCAGAGGAACAGAGCGGAAACGCAGCGCGAGGTCTCGCGTGCCCTGTCGGGCGTCGTCGACGCTCGCGCGCGCGGCACGGAGCTGCTCCATTCCGGCATCGACATCCTGCGGCATCAGTCTTTCCGCGAGTTCCAGCTGCAGCGCCACCACCTGCAGATGATGGCCCTGGAGGTCGTGCACGTCGGTCGCGACACGCAGCCGCTCCTGGGTCGCGGCGAGGCGCGCCTCCGAAGCCCGCGCCCTGTCGAGCGTGATCAGCACGTCCCACCACCACAGCGAGCTCACGGTCATGATCGGCAACAGCACCGTGTAGACCACCGGGAACAGCAGCGGGATCTCGTCCGAGACGTCGAAGTTCGAATCGACCACGGCGACGCAGGCCAGGGCCACGGTCATGGCGATGACCACCCGGTAGCGCACGCCACGCGGCCAGTTCAACAGCACGAGCGACTGGGCGATCGGCATCAGCATCAGCTGCCAGCTCCCGGCGACGACTCCCGCCGCGATCCCATATGCCAGGGCGACCAGCAGCGGCACGATCAGGCGCGCCCAGCGCACACCCGGTTCCGCGTCGAGCCGATGCCGATAGTCGACGAGCAGCGGAATCGTGGAGGCGATCCAGAGCAGCCCGCCGCCGCCCACGACGATGCCGACGAACGCCCGCAGATCGACGGCCACCGCGACGCCGGTCCACAGCCCGATCAGCGCCAGCTCGAAGGCGATGACCGCCGTCGCCGTGTACCACCAGGTCGCGGTGACGCCACGGGACAGCTGTCGGGCCCCCGGCGTCGGAGCGGCGGGGTCGAGGGGCGCGTCAGGGCTGCTCACCCCACCCACGATACGGGCGTGACAGTTGTCACGGATTGCACGTGCGATCCACCCGGAAAGAGGTGACAGCTCGGCACTGCCGCTCGACGCACCATCGCGATGGACTGGGATCATCGCGACGGGGAGACCGTTGCACCGACATCCAGGAGCATCACCATGAACCTCATCGAAACCTTCCAGAACCTGGTCGCCCAGGTCCCGGATCTCGTGCAGCCGCTCATCGTCGCTCTCGCCGGCGCCATCCCGTTCATCGAGGGCGAAGGTGCCGCGGGTATCGGCATCATCGGCGGCATCCCTCCCGTGATCGCCGCCATCGCCGCCATGATCGGAAACTTCGTCTGCGTCGCGATCCTCGTGCTCGCGAGCTCCGGAGCCCGCCAGGCGATCGTCAACCGGGCGCGCAGCCGCGAGTCCGTGATCGCCGGTGGTGGAGCGCCGCTCGTCGACGAGACGCCCTCCCCCGAGGCGGGCCGCAGCGCCGCCCGCACGGAGAAGTTCCAGCGTGCGTTCGAGCGCTACGGCGTTCCCGGGGTGAGCCTTCTCGGCCCGCTCCTCCTCCCCACCCACTTCACCGCGACGATGCTCGCGGCTGCGGGGATCGGCAAGGCGCGCATCCTCCTCTGGCAGGCTGTCGCGATCGTCGGCTGGACCACGATCGTCGCCGTGATCGTCGGCAGCGCGGTCTACGCCGTCAGCTGACCGGACCACACGCAGAACACCCCCGTCGGGTCGGCGGGGGTGTTCTGCGTTGTCGGGGCGCGAGGCGTGCTGCGCCCGGCATCCTTCGTTGTCGTCCTCCCGTACCGTGCGGCGTCTCCGGCGGCGGTCCCGGCGATGGTCCGGGCGGCATCCCGGCGATGGATCACGGAGGATGACGATCCGCGGGCGGTTCCGTGAGGGAGCGGGTACACGAAAGCGGTTGCCGACCCGTCCACGACGAGGTCGGCAACCGCTGCAGGGGTCAGTCAGACAGCGCCGAGAGGAACGCGGTGGTCCGCTGGGCGATCTCCGGCGACAGCTCGTGGTGCAGGTAGTGCGGTCCGTCGAGGACCACGACCTCGCCGTGCTCCACGCTCGCCGCCTGCTTCTCGTGGATCTCGATCCACTCCGCGGTGTCGTTCGCGCTGACGAACTCCAGCACCGGCAGGTCGGCCGGGAAGACCGCCCCGCTCACCGCGGCGAAGTTGCCCGGGGTGTGTTCGACCTCGTCGATCATGGTGGGGGCTCCCGCGTTCTTCGCGCTCAGCATCGCCATCTGCCGCCGGGACTCGTCGTCGTAGGGCAGTCCGTCGTAGGGGTCGCCCGCGATCACGGCGAGCAGTCGGGTGATGCCGAGGTTGCGCAGCACCACCATGGCGTCTGTCGGAATCGGCTCGTCGGCGCCCGCCTGATCCGGCACGCTGTTGTCGATGCCCACGAAGGCCGTGAGCTCGTCGGGGTACGCGGCGCTGTAGGTCAGCGCATAGATGCCGCCGATGGAGTGCGCCATCAGCGTGTACTTCGTGACGCGGAGCTGCTGGAGCGCCTCATGGATCTCCTCCGTGATGTTCTCGGCCGTGCGCGGGCTGTCGGTGGCGTCGCTGAGTCCGGTGCCGAAGGGCTCCACGACGACCACGCGGTGGTCCTTCGCCAGCTCGTCCGTCAGCGGCTGGAAGTCGAGTCCGGGCGACGCCGTGCCGAGGCCGGGCAGCAGCACGATCGTCTCCTCGCCGTCGCCTTCGACCACGACGTTCATGGTCCTGCCGTCGACCTCCACCCCCTCCCCGTAAGCGGTGATCTGGGTGGACTCCACCTGCGTGGCGATGACGTTCACGATCGCCGTGGTCGCGACAGCGAGCACGGGGATGGCGACGATGACGCCGATGGTGATGAGCAGGGACTTCGCGAACTTCCGCATGGGTTCCGATCGATCGGGGTCCGGGGGCACCGGACCGGCAGTGTCCTCTCAGCACATCACCGACGACATCCGCCCAGAAGTGTCCTGCCGTCATCGGTCGTGGTGACAACTGTCACGACCTTCATTCACAATTGCCTGAATTCAGGATTATCTGTACTCTCGATACCGTGATCACCGCACCCGCTTCTCTGACGCACACCGCCGCCGTCGCCCGCCTCGGACACGCGCTCTCCGACCCCACCCGCGCCGGCATCCTGCTCGCACTGCGGGAGAACGCCTCGTACCCGGCCGACCTCGCGGACTCCCTGGGGGTCTCTCGTCAGGTGATGTCGAACCACCTGGCCTGCCTGCGCGGATGCGGCCTGGTCGAGAGCGTGCCGGACGGCCGCCGCAGCCGGTACCAGCTGGCCGATGAGCACCTCGCACCTGCCCTGAACGAGCTGATGCGCGTGGTGCTGATCGTCGAACCCGACTGCTGCTCGGGCGACGGGTGCACCTGCTGATGTCGACCACTGTCTCCTCGGCACGGCGCGAGACCCTGCACCGGCGCATCCGTCTGATCGTGGCGATCACGATCGGGTACAACCTGATCGAAGCGGTCATCGCGATCACTGCCGGCTCGGTCGCGTCGTCTGCCGCTCTGATCGGTTTCGGACTCGACTCCACGATCGAGGTGCTCTCGGCCGCCGCCGTCGCCTGGCAGTTCACCCGCCGTGATCCGGAACGTTGGGAGAAGCCCACGCTGCGCGTGATCGCGGTGGCGTTCTTCGCCCTCGCGATCTACGTCACCGCGACCTCGGTGCTGTCCCTCGTGACAGCCCAGCGTCCGGAGCACAGCGCCGTGGGCATCGTGCTGACGGCGATCAGCGTGGCCGTGATGCCCTTCCTTTCTCTCGCGGAACGTCGGGCCGGCCGGGAGATCGGGTCCGCGACCGCGGTCGCCGACTCGAAGCAGACACTGATCTGCACCTACCTGTCGGCCGCCGTCCTCATCGGGCTCGTCGCGAACACCCTGTTCGGATGGTGGTGGGCGGATGCCGTGGCCGGTCTCGTCATCGCGGCCTTCGCCGTGCGCGAGGGCCTGGAGGCCTGGAGGGGCGACGCCTGCGCCACGTCGGTGGGCATGCTCCTCGAAGACGAGCACGACCACCACGCGCACGACCACCACGCGCACTGAGCGCGGTCAGGGTGCGATGAGCTCCGAGACCAGCACTTCGATGCGCGCACGGATGTCATCGCGGATCGGTCGCACGGCGTCGATCCCCTGGCCGGCCGGATCGTCGAGCGCCCAGTCCTCGTAGCGCTTGCCGGGGAAGAACGGGCAGGCGTCGCCGCACCCCATCGTGATGACCACGTCCGACGCCTGCACGGCTTCGGTCGTCAGGATCTTGGGCTGCTCGGTGGTGATGTCGATCCCCACCTCCTGCATCGCCGCGACGGCGACAGGGTTGATCTGATCGGCGGGCATCGAGCCTGCCGAGCGCACCTCGATGCGATCGCCCGCGATCTCGCGCAGGAAGCCGGCCGCCATCTGCGAGCGACCCGCGTTGTGCACGCAGACGAAGAGGACGGAGGGCGTTGCCGCAGCGGTCATGAGGACTCCGGGATCGAGGGGGCGGGTTCTGAGCGGGCGAGCAGTCGACGTACGGCGCCGCGCGACAGCATGAGGACGATGATCAGCAGGGTGACGAGGAAGAAGCCCCCGAGCTGCACGGCATCGCCGAAGACGAGGTCGACGAGCTCCAGCACGAGGAACTTGCTCCCCGGGAGCACCAGGACAAGGACGACGACGCCGATCACCCGGGAGGCGACGGCCCCCTCGGAGCGGACGCGCGCAAGCGCCTTCGACTTCACCCACACGACGATCTCGAGCACGATCTTCAAGAGGATCGCGGTGAGGAGAGCCAGCAGGAACGTCTCGGAGATCACGGCGGGGAAGAGCTGGCTGAAGGCTCCGAGGACCACGAGATACACCAGGACATCGACGAGATCGATCGGGCGGATCCGCATGCGTGGAGTCTATCGAGTAGACATCCGCCTGACAGAATGGGGATCGTGCATCAGTCCAGGAGACCCGCGGTCCTGCGCGGGTTCGCGGCGTCGTCCGTGGCGATCTTCGCCGCGCTCGCCGGCCACGTCTCCGCCGGCGGCGCGATGCCGGGGCCTCTGGGCATCGCGGTTCCCTGGGTCCTCTCGTTCATGGTGTGCGTGCTGCTCGCCGGACGTCGGCTCTCCGCACTGAGGCTCACGTTCTCGGTCGCGATCAGCCAGTTCCTCTTCCACATGCTCTTCGTGCTGGGGACGGTGTCCTCCGCGGGCGTCGTCGCGCCGCACGTGCACGGATCTCCCGTCGTCCTTCCCGCGATCGCCGGCAGCGCCGAGACCGTCGTCGCCCTCGACGCCACCATGTGGGTCGGCCACGCCTTCGCCGCCCTGGTCACGATCGTCGCCCTGTACCGCGGCGAGCGCCTGCTGCTCGGTCTGCGCGACCTCGCACAGCAGAGCATCCGGTGGGTGCAGCGACGCATCGATGCCGTCCTGGCCGCACCCGTCCCTCATCGTGCGACGCGCACCGCCCTCGGCGCGAGGATCGATGCGCTGCGCAGCACCCCTCTTCTCGCGACCCTTCGCGGACGCGCCCCGCCCTCGCACCTCGCGGTCTGATCCACGCCCCGGCTGTCCGTGCCGGTGGTGATCCGCGCCCGCCCGGAGTCTCCTCCGAGCGCGCGCTCCGAACGCACGTGCGGCGTCGCTCGACGACGCCAGTCGAGAGGTCCTTCATCATGTCTCCTGTCCGCCGCTGGACGGTGGGGGTGACGGTGGCAGCGGTCGCGGTTCTCGCGACGGCTCTGCCGGCATCCGCCCACGACGCCCTGGTCCACAGCACCCCGCAAGTCGACGAGCGGCTGGCCGCCGCCCCCGAGAGCATCGTCCTGACGTTCTCCGGCGAGCTGCTGACGCTCGGCGACTCGACCACGGGTGCCGTGGTCATCGTGATCGATGAGGACGGGCGCGACTGGGCCGGCGATGATGTCGCGGTCACGGGCAACACCGTGACCGTCGACGTCGATCCGGGTATGCCGGCTGCCGGCTACCAGGTGCGGTGGCAGGTCGTCTCGGAAGACGGGCATCCGATCTCGGGCATCGTCCCGTTCACGATCGGAGATGCGGAGCCGATGGCGATGCAGGGAGCAGGCGGCGGAGAGACCGCCGCTGATGCAGAGGACCCCGGGGATCAGACCACTCAGGAACCGGGCGGCGTGCCTCGCGCGCTGCTCATCGGCGGAGGCGGGGCGGTCATCGCCGTCGCCGCGTTCGCCCTCCATCGATTCCTTCGCCGTCCACGGACGGCAACTGAGGTGCCCGAGAGCGACGGCACCCCAGAACGAAAACTGTGAAAGGTCATCCCATGAACACCACTTCCCTGAAGCCCCTCTCGCGACTCGGCGCACTCGTCGCGGTCTCGCTGCTCGCGCTCACCGGATGCGCCGCCACGAGCGCTCCGTCCGAATCGGAATCCGCTCCAGCGGGCGACTCGATCACGATCGAGGACGCGTGGGTGAAGTCCGCGGAAGAGGGCATGTCAGCAGCGTTCGGCACCCTCACCAACGCCGGCGCGGAGGACGTCACCGTGGTCTCCGCCGAGACGGCCGCGTCGAGCATGGTCGAGCTGCACGAGACCGTGGAGAACGAGGCCGGCGAGATGGTCATGCGCGAGATCGAGGGCGGGTTCGTGATCCCGGCCGGAGGCTCCCTTCTCCTCGAGCCCGGAGCCAGCCACATCATGCTCATGGACCTGGCGGCACCGCTGCAGGCCGGGGCAGAGGTCACCGTCACCCTGACGTTCTCCGACGACTCGACGTACGAGTTCACCGCTCCCGTGAAGGACTACTCGGGCGCGAACGAGAACTACGAGGACGGCGACGAGCACGAGGGCATGGATCACTGATGCCGGCGCCCGCTGAGGGCGCGCGCTCCGATCGCACCGGGTCGACCCGGCGGCAGTTCCTCCTCGGAGGAGCTGTCGCCGGCGTCGGCGCGGCCGCGGCGATCGGTGTCGACTACGCGCTCAATCGACAGGACACTCCGGCGCCCACGCCGACGACACCGATGAACGGAGACGAGGTCGTCCCCTTCTTCGGCGTCCACCAGGCAGGGATCGACACCCCGGCGCAGGCGCACGGTCTGTTCCTGGGGCTCGACCTCCTCGCCACGACCGACCGTGAAGGACTCACCCGGTTGCTGCGCATCCTCACGGACGACGCCGCCCGGCTCACTCAGGGCACCCCGGCGCTGGCGGACTCGGAGCCCGAGCTCGCGATGGCCCCGGCGCGTCTGACCGTGACCTTCGGATTCGGCCCTGGCCTCGTCGCGCGCGCGGCAGGGACCGGGCCGTCCTGGCTCGCGCCGCTCCCCGCGTTCACGGTCGACCGACTCCAGCCGGAGTTCAGCGACGGTGACCTGCTGCTGCAGATCGCCGGCGACGATCCGCTGACCGTGGCGCACGCGGCACGCATGCTGCTGAAGGACACCCGCAGCTTCACGAGCCTGCGGTGGAGCCAGAACGGATTCCGCCGTGCCTATGGCACGGAGCGCCCCGGAACCACCATGCGCAACCTGTTCGGCCAGGTCGACGGCACCACGAACCCGCTGCCGGGAACGAAGGGCTTCGACGCCGTGGTGTGGTCGGATGACGGCTGGCTGGCCGGTGGTACGGGCGCCGTGATCCGCCGCATCCGGATGGACCTCGACAAGTGGGATCGCTTGGACCGCAGCGGACGAGAGGCGTCGGTCGGACGCAACCTGGTGAACGGCGCTCCGCTGACCGGGCAGAAGGAGTTCGACGAACCCGACTTCGCGGCCACGACCGCGATCGGCTTCCCCGTCATCCCGCAGTTCGCGCACATCCGGCGCGCGCGGGGCGAGGACGGAGAGCAGATCTTCCGTCGCGCCTACAACTACGACGAGAGACCGGCCGGGAGCAGCGTCTCGGAGTCCGGTCTGATCTTCGTGTCGTTCCAGGCCGACGTCGACCGCCAGTTCACGCCGATGCAGCGGCGGCTCGACGAACTCGACCTGCTCAATGAATGGACCACGCCGATCGGCTCCGCCGTCTTCGCCGTGCCACCGGGATGCCGCGAGGGCGGCTTCATCGGCGAGACGCTGCTCGCGTAGGTTGAGGGGATGGATGCCTCCGCCGAACTGCATGGCCGCACGATCCTCGTCACCGGCGCGAACGCGGGGATCGGCTACTGGTGCGTCGAGCAGCTCGCGGCACGAGGGGCCCGCGTCGTGCTGGGATGCCGGTCGCCCGAGCGCGCACAGCAGGCCGTGGATGCGGTCAGGTCGCAGGTGCCCCAGGCCGATCTGGGCATCCTCCCCCTCGATCTCGGGTCCCTCGCGAGCGTCGCCGAGGCGGCATCCGGTCTCGACGAACGACTCGACGCCGTCATCTGCAACGCCGGGGTCAAAGCCGCGCAGCGCGAGGCCCGCACCAGCGATGGGCTCGACCTGATGGTGGGCACGAACTTCCTCGGTCACTTCGCGCTCATCGCCCAGCTCGAGCACACCCTGGCGGAGGACGCCAGGGTGGTCGCGGTCGGGTCGCTCGCCCACCGTTTCGCCGCCATCGACCCCGCCACGCTCTCCGACCCGTGGCGGGGATCCTCCCTGCGGCAGTACGGGCGCTCGAAGGCGGCGCTCATCGCGTTCGCGTTCGAGCTCGACCGCCGCTGGGCCGATTCCCCTCGCATGGCGGTCTGCGCGCACCCGGGCTATGCGGTCGATCCGCTCACGCCGCAGCGCCCCGGTGCGGTCGAGGTCTCCTCTCTCGTGCGCGCGCTCGCTGCGGCGACCCGCGTCGTCGTGCAGGGAAAGGACGGTGGCGCGCTGCCGATCGTGCAGGCGGCCACGGGTGCCGACGTCGTGTGCGGCGACTACTGGGGACCGCGCGGTGCGCTGGAGTTCCGGGGCGCCCCGGCCCGCGTCCGCGCGTCGGACGAGGTACGCTCCCCCGCCACCGGTGCCGCGCTGTGGTCCGCCGCCGAAGACCTCACCGGGCTGCGCTTCTCGGCCTGAAGTCGCAGCGGCGGCGGCGTCCGACCCCCTCGCCAGACTGAGCGCATGATCACCCTGCTCTCCGCCCCCAGCAACCTGGGGCTCCGCCCGCCGCAGCCCGGAAGCGTCCCCGGCGCGGCGAAGGCACCCGAGGCGCTGCGCGAGGCCGGGCTGTTCCACCGATTCGCCACTCTCGGTGCTCGTGACGGAGGCGTCGTCCTTCCGGGGCGCTACGTCGACGATGACGACACCAGGACGGCCGGGCACGTCCGCAACGAGACGGCGATGATCGACCACTCCCGACGACTCTCCGCACGGATCACCGCCGCGCTCCAGGCCGGAACCGCACCGTTGGTGATCGGCGGCGACTGCGCTGTGCTCCTCGGCGCAGGGCTCTCGGCGGTGCACCATGGCGATACCGGGCTCGTGCACATCGACGGACACACCGACTTCCGTCACCCCGGCAACAGCGAGGAGTGCGCGAGTGTGGCCGGCGAAGCACTCGCCGCGGCGGTCGGACGGCACTGGCCCGCCGTCGCGGACATCGACGGACAGGGGCCGTACTTCTCCGCTGACCGCACCGCCCACATCGGCCACCGCGCCGACGACGAGGAGCAGGAAGAGGTGCGTGGCATCCTGGCTCGCGTGACGCCGGCCGCGGACGTCGCCTCGCGCGGTGCCGCCCTCGTCGCGGCCGAGTCCGCCGCGGTCGCCGGCGCGAGGTACTGGCTTCAGGTCGATGTCGACGTGCTCGACCCGACCGTGATGCCCGCCGTCGACAGCCCCGACCCCGGCGGTCTCTCGGCGGCCGACCTTACCGCGCTCCTCCGCGCCCTCGCGCCGAACGCGATCGGCGCATCCGTGACCGTGTTCGATCCCGATCTCGACCCCGAGGGGCGATACGCCCGGTTGCTCGTCGGCATCCTCGCGGAGGGACTGGGCGGCCTGGGGAGCGCCGTTCACGCGGCCTGACGCCTCGGCGCACGGTCGCGGCACACACCGACCCGAGGTGACTCAGGCGGGGTCGGCCGCCTGAGTCACCCGCACTCGGGCGATGCGCCGCCGGTCGAGTTCGGCCACCTGGATGGTGGCCCCCTCGACCTCGACGGTGTCGCCGACGACGGCCAAGCGGCCGAGCTGCTCGGTCACGAAGCCGGCGATCGTGTCGGAGGATCCGCGCGGCAGTTCGATGCCGGTCGCCTCCTCGAAGTCCTGCAGGTTGAGGCGTCCGTCGATGGCACCGCCCGGCACCTCCAGCTCGGCCGTGTCGTACTCGTCGAAGATCTCGCCGACGACCTCCTCCACGAGGTCCTCGAGCGTGATGAGCCCGTCGGTGCCGCCGTACTCGTCCACGACGACGGCGATGTGGTGGCCCTCCGCCCGCAGTCGGGTGAGCGTCGGCAGGACCCGCGCCGTCGAGGGGATGTAGAGGATGGGGCGCACGAGTGTCGAGAGCGCCTGGGTCGGATCCTCGGCGACGGCCTCGAACAGGTCCCGCACATGCACGAACCCGGTGATGTCGTCGATCGACTTGTCCGAGACGGGGTAGCGCGAGAACGGCAGTTCTCGCGCCTGCGCGATCGCCTCGCCGACGGTGAACGTCTCGTCGAGCGCGACGACCTCCGGACGCGGACGCATGACCTCGCTGATCTGCCGTCCGCGAAGGGACAGCACATCGTCGAGGATCCGCCGCTCGTCCTCCGGAAGCCCCTGGTGGCTGGCGACGATCTCGCGCACCTCTTCGTCGGTCATCTCATCGGCGGTCTTGTGCGGATCGCCGCCCAGCACGCGCACGAGCGCGTTGGTCGAGACCGACAGCAGCCAGATCACCGGACGCATCACGGTCGCGAAGCCGTTCAGCGCAGGGGCAACCGCATACGCGAACTGCGCGTTGCGCTGGATCGCCAGACGCTTCGGCACGAGCTCGCCGAGCACGAGCGACAGGTACGCGATGACCAGTGTGAGCACCAGTGTCGCGACGGTGAGCGAGAGCGGAGCCGCCATCCCCCACGACTCGAAGACCGGGGCCACCGACGGCGCGATCGAGGTCGCGCCGTACGCGGCCGACGCGAAGCCGGCCACGGTCACACCGATCTGCACCGCCGAGAGGAAGGTGTTGGGGTTGCGGGCGAGGGCCGCGACTTTCGCGCCGCGGCGCCCGCGCTGGCCGATCGCGGTGATCTGGCTCTCGCGCAGCGTGACGAGCGCCATCTCCGTGGCAGCGAAGACACCGCCGATCAACACGAACACGAAGACGAGAGCGATGTTCCAGAGCAGGTCGCCCATCAGCGGGCAGCCCTGTCTGTCGTGGGGTGAGCGCCCGGCGTGAACCGGACGCTCGTACTGTCAGAGTCCGAAGAGTCAGAACAGCGCTGCGCGCTCAAGAGTGCTCCTTGTTGGTCGGTGTGGCGATGGTGTCGGTGGAGGAGGAGACGGATGCGGGATCGCGACGAGTCTTCATGAGGCTCGCGACCGTGGCGACCGCGATGGTCGCGCCGATGAAGAGCAGTGAGAACCAGATCGGGATCTCGGGCGCCCAGAGCACCGGCTCGCCGCCGTTGACGAACGGCAGCTCGTTGACATGCAGGGCGTGGAACACCAGCTTGACGCCGATGAAGGCGAGGATGACCGCGAGACCCTGAGCGAGGTATACCAGGCGCTCCAGCAGACCGCCGATCAGGAAGTACAGCTGGCGCAGACCCATGAGCGCGAAGGCGTTCGCGGTGAACACGATGTAGGCCTCGTCGGTCAGTCCGTAGATCGCCGGGATCGAGTCGACCGCGAACACAAGGTCGATGAAGCCGATCGCGATGATCGTGAGGAGCATCGGGGTGACGAAGCGCTTGCCGTTCTTGACGACCGTCAGGCGGTCCTTGTTGTACTCGTCGCTCACCGGCAGGTGGCGGCGGACGAAGGTCATGAACCGCCCGTTGGCGGGGTCGCTCTCGTGGCTGCTGAACGCCTGGCGGTAGGCGAGCACGAGCAGCAGCGCGCCGAACAGGTAGAAGATCCACGAGAAGTTCTCGATCAGGGTCGCGCCGACCGCGATGAAGATCCCGCGGAGGATCAGCGCGATCACGATGCCGATCATCAGCACCTTCTGCTGATAGATCTTCGGGACCGCGAAGCCTGTCATCACGATCAGGAACACGAAGAGGTTGTCGATCGACAGCGCCTTCTCGGTCAGATACCCGGCGAAGTACTCACCGCCGAACGTCCAGCCCGAGAAGACGCCGATGCCGACGCCGAACAGCAGCGCGAGGCTGATGTAGAAGATCGACCACCGCGCGGACTCGGCGATGGTCGGCTCGTGAGGCGTGCGCACATGCGCGAAGAACTCATAGACGAAGAACGCGATCGTGACGGCGATCGTGATGATCCAGATGAGGGGCGTGATTTCCAAGAGAAGCTCCAGAGTCGGCGTAGCAAAAAGCAGCGCCAAAGTCTTCTCCATTCCTGAGATCAGGAACCGGTGAACCGGGATGCGATTGCATCCGTAATGACGAACCCACCGTGTCGGAGTACTCCCCTTGGTTCCCCCAGTCTAAGGGGTCGCGGAGGGTGCTCTCTGACGGTTGGCCGGGAACAGGCTCCCGGCCGACCGTCAGAGGGCGCTCAGGCGTCAATCGAGGTCATGTTCGCGTCATCGTGACGCGCGCCGGATGCCGGAGCGAGTCGGTTCAGACGATCGATCTGCGACGGCGTGAGCTCCACGGCATCGGCCGCGGTGTTCTCCTCCACCCGATCGACGCGACGAGTGCCCGGAATCGGGGCGACGTCATCGCCACGCGTGAGGAGCCACGCCAGGGCGGTCTGCGCGGGCGTCGCGTCGATCTCGGCGCCGATGGAGCGGACCTCGTCGACGATCGCCAGGTTGCGGCGGAAGTTCTCGCCTGTGAACCGCGGGTTGCTCTTGCGCCAGTCATCCGCGGGGAAGTCCTCGACGGAACGGATCCGGCCGGTGAGCAGGCCGTGACCGAGGGGCGAGTACGGCACCAGGCCGATGCCGAGCTCACGCAGGAGAGGGAGGATCTCCTCCTCGACGTCGCGGGTCCACAGCGAGTACTCCGTCTGGAGGGCGCTGACCGGCTGCACGGCATGCGCACTACGGATGGTCTCCGGCGATGCCTCCGACAGTCCGAAGTGCAGCACCTTCCCTTCGGCGATGAGGTCGGCGACCGCTCCGGCCGTGTCTTCGATCGGCGTCGCCTTGTCGACGCGGTGCTGGTAGTAGAGGTCGATACGGTCGGTGCCGAGTCGTCGCAGCGAACCCTCGACGGCGGCGCGGATGTTCGCGGGCGTGCTGTCCATCGCCGGGCTGCCGGTGACGTGATCGTAGAGGCCGAACTTCGTCGCCAGCACGACGCCGTCGCGTCGCCCCCGGAGCGCGCGCCCGACGATCTCCTCGCTGAGGAACGGACCGTAGATCTCGGCCGTGTCGATGTGGGTGACGCCGAGGTCGAGGGCGCGGTGGATGGTGCGTATGGACTCGTCGTGATCGAGGCTGCCTTCGGCGGTATAGGTGCCGGCCATGGTCATCGCGCCGAGTCCGATGCGCGAGACGTCGAGCGAGCCGAGACGTGCGTTCTTCATGAGGATGACTCCCTGGTTCGATGGAGGGTGGTGTCCTCCAGTAGACGGCGCGTCTCCGAGCACCCGGGAGACCGCGCCTATCCGGTTAACGCCAGGGACCCCCTGCACCCGAGGCTCCTGGCGTACCGTCGAGGCATGGACACCCGGAACGACATCCGCGAGTTCCTGACCACCAGACGTGCCAGGCTCACGCTCGACGACGTCGACCTCCCCGACTTCGGCGGACGGCGCCGCGTCCCCGGCCTTCGCCGTGAGGAGGTCGCGCTGCTGGCGGGCATGAGCGTGGAGTACTACGTCCGGCTCGAACGCGGCAACGCCACCGGGGTGTCGGAGTCGGTGCTCGACGGCATCAGCCGTGCTCTCCGGCTCGATGACGCGGAGCGCACGCATCTGCACGACCTCGTGCGCGCCGCGAATCAGGGTGCCCACCCGAACCGCCGGCGCCCGCGCACCACGACCGCGCAGATCCGTCCGGGCATGCAGCAGCTGCTGGATGCCATGCAGACCGTCCCCGCATTCGTCCAGAACGGCCGCCTCGACATCCTCGCGATCAACCGTCTCGGTCAGGCCGTCTTCTCGGAGATGTTCGTTCAGCCGCAGCGGCCGGCGAACTTCGGACGGTTCGTCTTCCTCGACTCCCGCGCGCCCCAGTACTACCGCGACTGGGACGATGCCGCGCAGCAGACGGTCGCGCTCCTCCGCGCCGAAGCGGGCCGCTCCCCCTACGACCGCACGCTGAGCGACCTGGTCGGCGAGCTCTCCACGCGCAGTGAGCAGTTCCGCGTCCTCTGGGCCTCGCACGACGTGCGCGAACACCGCACCGGGGTCAAGCGCATCCGTCATCCGCTCGTGGGCGACCTCGACCTGCAGTACGAGGCGATGAGCCTCAGCAACGACCTGGGACTCAGCTTCATCGCGTACACCGCCGCCCCGGACTCGACCTCGTCCGAAGCCCTGGCACTTCTCACGTCGTGGTCGGCTCCGGAGGCGAGTGGTCGCGGCAGCTCGCCGGCGCTCGATGCGGACGCCTCCGCGAACTGAGCGTCCCGATTACGCTGGATCCGCCCCCACAGAGCGGAGACCGACATGGCTCACGAGATCGACGATGCCGAACGAGCCGCGCGCGCTGCGCACCTGAAGGAGCGGATCTACCTCACCTTCGCCGCCCTCGCGGTCGTGATCACTCTCTCCAGCCACGGCCACGCGACGGCCGGACAGTCCGCCACGACCCTGATCGTCACCGTGCTGGGCACGCTGCTCGCGGTGTTCACCGCCGATCTCGTCTCGCACCTGGTGGTGCACGGCCGCCTGTTCACCCGCGCCGAGCTGCGGCATGCTGTCGGGTCGAGCTTCGGCGCGCTCAGCACCGTGGCGCTGCCGTTCATCTTCCTCGGGGTCGCCGCACTGGATGTGTGGAGCACCGAGGCGGCCCTGCGCGCGAGCGCCATCGCGCTGCTCGCCTCCCTGATCGTGATCGGCTGGGTCGCGGTGCGACGCATTCCTCTGACCTGGTTCCAGCGACTCATCGCGCTCGGCGCCGAAGCGGCGCTCGGGCTGGCCGTGATCGGGTTGCAGGTGCTGGCGCACGGCTAGGTTCGGACTGCTTCTCACCGCTCGAGCGCCGCACGCAACGCCGCCCGCGCGCGGCTGTAGCGACTGCGAATCGTGCCCGCGGGTTTGCCGAGGTGCTGCGCGATCTCGCTGAGGCCGAATCCGTCCCAGTGCAGCAGGCGGATGATCTCCGCGTCGAGGGGGTCGAGTGATGCGAGCGCCTCCCGCAGCTGATCGTCCTGCGGCTCCGCCACCGACGGTCGCGTCAGCGCTTCTTCGCGCAGGCGATCGGTCAGCGCCTGACGTCGCACGCCGCTCCGTCGACTCGTCATGAGCACACGACGAGCGACTCCGAAGAGCCACATGCGAGCCTCCTGGTCGTCGACGGGCACGGCCGACACCCGTCTCCAGGCGATGAGCAACGTCTCACCCAGCAGGTCAGCAGCGTCGTGAGGAGTGCTCCGACGTTCGAAGTACGCCAGCAGCGCCGGCGCTTCGCGTCGGACCACGGACTCGATCCGTTCGGCGTCGGCGGTGATGTTCGGCACGGGTGCGCGCAGCTTGGACGTCATTCGCCGGGCTCGAGACCGTCGAGGTCGTCACGGCAGAGCTGGGTGACGGAGACCAGGTGCGGATCGCCGGGTTCGAAGGAGTCACCGGGAGTGGCGGCTCCCCACGAGATGCCGGGAACCACCTGATCCAGGACCGCGAGACTCTGCTGGACCACCGCCCAGGACTCGATCGCCTCGGGGGAGCCGATGTCCTCCTCTCGAGGGTTCTGCATCCGCTCGTGAACGGCGGCAGCGAACGCAGCGGGGTCGGCCGCTGTCCAGAAGTCGCCGACCGTCGCGACCTGATCGTCGCTGAGACCTCCCAGGTCGACGTACAGCGTGCACTGCTCGCCGCGATCCTGGCCCTCCGTGGGGACGTAGGGCAGACCGGATGCGGGACGGAAATCAGCCCCGTACTCGAGCCCGGAGAACGGTGGCACCGAGAGCAGGAACTCGTCGATATCGGTTGCCGCGGCGAGCGTTCCGACCAGCACCAGGGCGCCGCCGACTGCCACGACGGGACGCCAGGGTCGGCGCGCACGTCCGGCGAGCGGACGCGCGACCAGCTGATCTATCGTCGCGTCGAGCGCCTCCGGGGCAGGTACGGCCGGATCGGCACGGCGCAACCGCTCATCGAGTTCGTGATCGTTCATGATGCTCCTCGTCCATCGTGGCTCATCAAGAACATGGCCGGCAGAGGAGAGAACGTTGCATGCCGAAGGAATTCGGTGTCGCCGACGGATTCAGTCGTGCGGGGGCGGGCTCGCCTCACCGCCCGACAGCCGATCGGTGATGGTCCCGGTGATCTGGGCCAGCGCGTCCAGCTGCGCGGGGGTGAGCGCATCGATCACGAGGCGCCGCGCGGTCTCGATGTGCCCGGGCATCGCCCGGATCAGCATGCGCCGACCTTCGGTCGTGAGCCGGATGTCCGTCGCGCGTCGGTCGTCGGGAGAGGGCGTGCGCTCCACGATCCCGCGCTTCTCCAGTCGCGTGCAGACGTGGGAGAGCCTCGTGAGCGTCGCGTTGGTGGCGTCGGCGAGCGCGGTCATGCGCAGAATGCTCTCCGGTGCGAAGCGGAGCGCCGTGAGCGCCATGAACTCGAAGTGCGTCAGGTGGGCCTCGCGTTGCAGCTGCGAGTCCAGCGCCGCGGGGAGCAGCTGCGTCACAGCCACCAGACCGAGCCAGGCACGTGATTCGCGATCATCCATCCTCGGAACCTGGAATGCCATGGGATCAGCGTACGTTAGTTGAAGCAACAACCAATCCGTATCCGGATGGCAGAACCTCAGAAGGGCATCACGATGTTGATCGCATATTGGATCGTCGCCGGGCTCCTCGCGCTCGCCTACCTCGGCGCCGGCGCGATGAAGATCGCGCGGCCCCCGGCGAAGCTCGCCGACTCCGGCCTGACCTGGGCGCCCGACTTCCCCCTGTGGACCGTCAAGGCGATCGGAATCCTCGAGGTGATCGGCGCGCTCGGCCTGATCCTGCCCCCGCTCACCGGAATCGCCACGATCCTGGCTCCGCTGGCGGCCGTCGGATTGGTCCTGGTGCAGCTCGGCGCGATCGTCACCCACGTCGTGCGAGGCGAGGTCAAGACGCTCGTG
This sequence comes from Microbacterium saperdae, assembly GCF_006716345.1. NCBI lineage: Bacteria > Bacillati > Actinomycetota > Actinomycetes > Micrococcales > Microbacteriaceae > Microbacterium > Microbacterium saperdae. Next base: position 1,134,723 of record NZ_VFOX01000002.1, on the reverse strand, counting down.
GTGAATGTCGTGCTGCTGGTGCTCGCCATCGCCGCCGCCTGGCTCGGATTCGTGTCATGGGCATGACACCTTCGCCCTCGGCAGGAGCCTGGCGCACAGCACCGACCGCGACCGCTGGAGCCGCGCCCGACGGCACCCGGATGGACACCGTCGAGCTGCTCGTGCGCGACCTCGACGCCATGACCTCCTACTACCGCGATGCGGTCACGCTCGATGTGCTCGAGCAGTCGGGCGCCACTGCGGTGCTCGGTCGCGGCACGCAGAAGATCATGACCCTGCGCCAGGAACGGGACCTCCCCACCGCGAGCCCTCGGGCGGCCGGGCTCTATCACACGGCGATCCTGTTCCAGGATCCGCAGCAGCTCGCATCCTCGCTGTTCCAGATGGCGCAACGGGTACCGCAGACCTTCACGGGTTCTGCGGATCACCTCGTCAGCGAGGCGTTCTACTTCACCGACCCCGAAGGCAACGGCCTCGAGCTCTATCACGACCGCCCTCGCGATCAGTGGCAGCTGCTCCCCGGCGGCGGGGTGGTGATGGACTCCCTGCCGCTCGACCCGAACGCATTCCTGCACCAGTGGCTCGACGAGGATGCGACCACCGCAGGCGACACCGCGGCGATCGGTCACGTGCACCTGCAGGTGGGCGACATCCCGACCGCGAAGCGGTTCTACGTCGACGTGCTCGGTCTCGACATCACCGCCGATCTGGGGTCCGCGCTGTTCGTCTCCGCGGGCGGCTACCACCACCACATCGGGATGAACACCTGGCAGAGCGCCGGGGCCGGGCCGCGCGCCGCGTCGCTCGGACTCGGAGACGTGCGCATCCAGGTGCCGACCCGAGAGGATGTCGAGGCGATGGCGGAACGCGTCCGCGGTCACGGCATCGACGGCGCCGATGACGGCCGCAGCCTGCATCTCGCCGACCCGTGGGGCACGCGGTTGGTGATCTCGCCGGAGGGGATCTGAGGCGCGGTTGCGCTGCTCAGCCCTCCCCGCGCACAGCTTCGGGGGTGGCGGGCGACACACCGTCGTTCAGGGCGAGGATGCGGCGAGTCGCCCCTCGACTCCGAAGTTGTGCACGCGGGGACGACGGCGCCGGCGCCGGTCGCGGGAGGATCGTCGATCAGACTGGGATGGCGAAGCTGGCCAGCAGTTCTCCGCCGGCGTCCGTGACGGTCACGACCGTACCGGCGTAGGAGGCGATGCCTGCGATGCCCAGCACGAAGGCGACTGTTCCAGGCTCGGTGATCGCGCCGGAGACGAGGCGCGCGCCACGTGAGCCCGATCGGCTCTGCGACCAGGACGCCGGAATCGAACCGGACGTGGTGATCGCCCACTGGTTCTCGGTCAAGTCGATGTTCACGGTGACGGTGACGCCTGCGGGCAGGGTCTCGGTGGTCGTGAGGTAGATCGGGAACTGCGTGACACTGCTCGTGTCGGCCGTGACGGCGACCGCATCGGCCTCGCTCGCGGCGGCCAGGGGCGTCGCCACGGCGACGGCGACAACAGGGGCGGCCCAGTCGGCACCGATCACGGTGCGACGGGACACGGTGCGATCGCCGGGCGCAGACATGGCGAAAACGATATCAGCCACGCCGATCGAGCTCCGCGCACTCGACGTGTGAGTCAGCGGATCCTCTTGATGTCCTTGCCCTCATCGATCCAGCGAGTGTGCGCCGTTCTGCCGCGGACTCAGGCCGGCGGCTCGACTCGGGTCTGGTGCTCGCGCATCATGTGCTGGAGTGTGCGGTGATACCTGCGCGCATACCAAAGAACGGCGCTCAATACGCCGACAGCGAGTAACAGCGAGCTCCAAGCCACCGGGTATCGCACCGCGAGGAGCGCGGACAGGAGGCCGCTCAGGCAGGCGACTCCTGACAGCATCACCGTCCACGCCGCGATGCGCCCCGGTTTCGAATAGAGCACGGCTTCGCGAAGGCGGGCCGACGTCGCGAGCTTGAGCCTGGTGATGATCGGCAAAGAGACCGAAAGCCCGACGTTGAGAGCGATCAGCGCCCAATCGCCCAGTCCCCACCCTGCTACGCCCACGCGTCAACGGTAACTGCAGCCCCCATGGCGGGATAGGGCCATGTCGGTGTTCTTCTCCTCACCCACTACTGCCCTCGATACCCGACATGATCATGATCGGTGCGATCGTCGCAGGTGTCGTCGTCCTCGCTGGGATCGGACTGACGATCTGGCTCAGAAAGCGGCGGCGCTGATACGACGTCTCGGCCGGAGCTGAGTTCCGGCTCACGTGAGCGACGAGTGCCTCGAGCAACGGGGAGCGCTGCAGCGAAAACGATGTGTAGGGGGGAGACACGGGAAAGAGCGTCGTTCTATCCCGTCGTCAGGCCGGCCAGATCGCTCAGCACGGCATCACGTGAGCGCCCGTACTTGGCGAGCACCTCTTCGGGGGAACTGATGAGGGCCTTCCACAGCGCCCAGGCAGCACCTCGCAACCATGCATCCTCGGGTAGCTGCAGCCGGTCGTGCAGGCGATCACGCTCGCGAGGACTGCAACTCAACCATCCGAAGGCCAGGTCGCAGGCGGGATCACCGACGCACGTCTGCCCGAAATCGATGAGCGCCGCCAACCGGCCGCTGCTGTCGAACAACACGTTGCCTGGCGCGACATCGCCATGCACCCACACCGGCGGCCCGGTCCACACGGTGGCCACGGCCGCATCCCAGAGTGCCCGACATCCCTCAGCGCGGCGTCTGTCCAGGAGGAGGAGCCGGCCCTGTATCTTCTCGCCGACCGCGCTGACGTGACAGCCGCGGTAGGCAGATGCGCTTCCCGCCCAGGGGCCTCCGACCGTGTCGCAGGCCTGCAACTCCCTCAGAGCATCGCCCAGACCACTGATGGCGGTTTCTCGTTCGCGCGTTCCCACCGCGGTGAAAGTGCGCCCCTCGATCCACTCGCGAACGGACCACAGTCGGTTGAATGCCGCCGACGGGGCCCCGGTCGCTACGACGCAGGGGATCGCGACGCGAAAGCGGGAGCCGAGGACCGCGAGTGTCCGCTCCTCCCGGACGAGGCCGGCGACGTAGCCGTCAGCGCTCGGGAGGCGGACAGTCAGCTGGTCACCGAGCCGGAAGGTGCGGTTGTCCCACCCCTGAGCTTCCACCGGGCGGATCGGCAACTCCGACCACTCAGGGAACTGCTCCGCCACAAGGGAGCGAACCAGCGAAGCAGTGATCTCTTCGGAAGCGGCAACCATCGCGCCAGCGTAGTAGACGACCCTTCTCGGAGATCCACGCCGATGCCCGGACCTGATCGTCGGCAACAAGAAGGACCCGCCCTCATAAATTCCCGTGACCAAACCGTTGCATTCGTTACCTCGCCGTTATACAGTGATCACACGGTGAATGTTTGCTGTGGCACTCACCGCATGTGATTGCAGGACACTCTTGGTGCAAGGGACAAGGGCCGGTCGGGAGCCTCTCCGACCGGCCCTTTACTGTTCGCACTATTCTGTGAGGATGACCGATCGCAAGCTCGCCCTGGAGGCCTGGGAGAGCCTGTTCCGGGCGCAGCACGAGCTCTTCACCGAGATGATGACGGACTTCGAGCACGGCGACCTCGCGCAGGCCGAGTACGACGTGCTGCTCACCGTCACGCGCTCCCCCGACATGACCGCGCGGCTGCGCGACGTCACCTCGAACATGCTGATCAGCCAGCCGAGCGTCTCGCGGCTGGTCGACCGCATGGTCACGCGCGGACTCGTGTCGAAGTGCGCGGATCCCGACGACGGCCGCGGCTCCCTCATCCGGGCCACAGAGGCCGGTGCGAGGGCGTTCCGCTCACTCGCGACCGTGCACGGGCGCTCGATCGCCGAGCGGATGTCGACTCTCGAGGACGACGAGCTGCGCGCCCTGCGCGACCTCGCCGAGAAGCTCCGCAAGGGCTGACCCGCCACCGCATCGCACCGTCGCCCACGCCTCGGGAGGAGTTCTCCCCGTCGGGCGGATGATCGGGCTCGATGTCTCCGCCCGAGAGCGAGTTCTCCGCCCGAGCCTCTCCGCGGAACGGCAGAAGTTCTTTTCTGGCAGGGTGGAGAGTGAGGGCGCGCACCACGGCGCGCTCGAGACCGCCCCCTCGGGGGGAACCAGGGAGGTCATCCATGGAGATCGCCGGAGCAGTCGGCATCCTCATCATCGTCGGCATCGCGATCGTCGCCGCCGTCATCATCTTGCTCATCCTGCTGCTGTTCGCACGCAGCTGGATCAAGGTGGCCCGCGCTGACGAGGCACTCGTCATCTCGGGGCGCAAGCAGAAGGTGCAACGCGCAGTCATCGCCACCGACGGGTCGAGCACGTCCGAGATGTCGGAGTCGCCGGTCACGGTCATCGTGAACGGCAAGTCGCTCGTCAACCCGATCACGCAGCGCCACGAGATCATCTCGCTGCGCTCGCGCCAGGTCTCCCTGAACGCGGAGGCGCAGTCGCTCGACAGCGTCACCCTGAACGTCGACGGTGTCGCGATCGTGAAGATCGGTTCCGACCCCATCCTGGTCCGCCGAGCGGCCGAGCGATTCGCCTCGCAGGACAAGGCCATCGAGCAGTTCACCACCGAGCAGCTGGAAGGTGCCCTCCGCGGTATCGTCGCGACGCTCTCGGTCGTCGAGCTGATGCGTGAACGGAAGAAGTTCTCGGACCAGATCGCCGCCGACGTCTCGCAGGAGCTCGCCGAGCAGGGTCTGATCCTCGACTCGTTCCAGATCAAGGGCATCACCGACAAGGTCGGCTACATCCAGTCGCTCGGTGCTCCCGAGATCCAGGCGAAGCGTCAGTCCGCAGAGATCTCGCAGACCAACGCCGACCGTGCGATCAACCAGAAGAACATCGCGAACCAGGAAGCCAACCTGATCGAGCAGACCGCGCTCGACACCAACACCGCGAACTCCAACGCCGGCATCGGCCGGGCACGTGCCGAGGCCGAGCAGGCGGAGAACCTCGCCCGCGAACAGGCGCAGCAGGCCGTGCTCCAGCAGCAGGCCGAGAACCGTCAGGCCCAGCTCGACGCCGACGTCAAGCGCGTCGCCGACGCGCAGCGGTACGAGGCGGAGACCCGCGCGCAGGCCGAGCTCTACACGCGCGAGCGTGCAGCCGAGGCGGCGGCGATCGAGCAGGTCAAGCAGGCAGAGGCGCGCACCCGCATCGCCGAGCAGCAGGCGCAGGCCGACAAGGCACGCGCCGATGGTGAAGCCGCAGCGGCCGTCGCGAAGGCGCAGGGTGAGGCAGACGCACTGCGCTCGCAGGCCGAGGCGGAGTCCGAGGCACGCCGTCTGCGCGCCAACGCCGAAGCCGACGCGATCCGTGCCGAGGGTGACGCGCGAGCGGCCGCTCTCGAAGCGGAGGCCAAGGCCATCGCCTCGAACCAGGACGCCTTCCTCTCGCAGCGCGTGCTCGAGGTGCTGCCGTCGATCATGGCCGAGTTCTCGAAGGGCTACGCCGCGATCGGCAATGTGTCGATCATCGGCGGCTCGGGCGAGGAAGGCGCCTCGCAGGTCGTCGGCGCCGACAGCGCGATCGCGATGCGGTCGGTGTTCGACAGCGTGCACTCCGCCACAGGGCTCGACCTCGCCGGCATCATCCAGGGCCAGGCCGTCGGTCGCAGCTTCGGCGCCGGCGTCGCCGAGGCGACGGCTCCCGCTCCTGCGCAGAAGCGGGTTCCGGAGCCGACCACTCCCCCGCCGCCCGCCGCACCGGCGGCCGACGCCGAGTAGTCACACCGTCACGCGCGACAGCGGATGCCGCGGCCGATCTCGGTCGCGGCATCCGCTGTTTTCATATCCGCCGCCCCGCCCGTGCTTCACAACTCCGGAGATCCGTCGCCGCCGCCGACCCAAGAAGCTGTTCGCACCGAATCAGACGCGGTTTTCCGGAGTTATGGAGGGCAACCCCGCATGCCGCAGACGGGGCAGACTGGGACGATGACGTCCGCCGCTTTCGACCTCGCCGCCATCGGCGCGGGACTCTCGTTCGCGGCCGCCGTCGACGAGCTCTCGAAGACGCTCGACACCAGCACGTCAGCGGTGGTGAGCGCTCCCCCCGGCACCGGCAAGACCACGCTCGTGCCCCCGCTGCTCGCCTCCCGGTCGAGCGGCCGTGTCATCGTCACGCAGCCTCGTCGCGTCGCCGCCCGCGCAGCCGCCCGTCGACTCGCCCAGCTCGACGGATCGCCGCTCGGCACTCGCGTGGGGTTCACGGTCCGCGGCGAGCGCGCGGTCGGAAAGGAGACGCGGGTCGAGTTCGTCACGGCCGGCGTCCTGCTGCGCCGACTGTTGGACGACCCCGGCCTGCAGGGTGTCGACGCCGTGATCATCGACGAGGTTCACGAGCGCGCACTCGAGACCGACCTGCTGATCGGCCTGCTCTCCGAGGTACGCGAGCTGCGCGACGACCTCGTTCTCATCGCCATGTCGGCGACCCTCGACGCCGCGCGCATCGCCGCTGTGATCGGCACCGACGAGCTGCCAGCCCCGATCGTCGACCACGACGTACCCGCCTTCCCGCTCACCGAGCGCTGGGCCCCGAGCCCCGCACCGCGCCTCGACGAACGCGGAGTCACCTGGGCGTTCCTGGATCACGTCGCACGCACCACCGCGTCCGCCGCACAGGAGCTGCGCCGCGACGATCCTGCCGCCGATGTGCTGGTCTTCGCACCGGGTGCCCGCGAGGTGTCGGAGATCGCCCGCCGCATCCGCGACACGACCGACGCCTTCGACGTGCGGGAGCTGCACGGTCGCATGCCCGCCGCCGAGCAGGATGCCGTGATCCGCGGCCGTCGCGCGGACGAGCCGGCCCGCATCATCGTCACGACCTCGCTCGCGGAGTCCTCCCTCACGGTGCCGGGAGTGCGGCTGGTGGTCGACACCTGCCTCGCCCGTACCCCGCAGCGCGATGCCGCACGCGGGATGACGGGACTGGTGACCGTCGCAGCCTCTCGTTCGTCGTGCGTGCAGCGTGCCGGCCGCAGCACCCGCCAGGGTCCCGGAATCGTCATCCGCTGCGTCGACGAACGCACGTACGCCGCGGCCCCCACGCGTCCGACCCCCGAGATCGTGTCGAGCGACCTCGCAGATGCGGCCCTGCTGCTCGCCTGCTGGGGCGCGCCCGGCGGAGCCGGTCTGCGGCTGATCGATCCGCTTCCCGCCGACAGCCTGGCCGACGCCGTCACGGTGCTCCACGGCCTCGGCGCGATCGACGACGACGGGCGCGCCACCGAGGAGGGCCGTGCCCTGGCGCGCATCCCGACCGACCCGCGCCTCGCCCGCGCTCTGCGTGACGGCAGCCCGGCTGTGGGCGCTCGACTCGCCGCCGAGGTCGTCGCGCTCCTGGGCGGCGACCTGCGCACCGCGGACTCCGACGTCGCGCAAGCGCTCATCACTCTTCGAGGCGGGCGCACGGCGGACGCCCGCCGGTGGCGCAGCGATGCGGATCGCCTCGAGCGCCTGAGCGCGGCGACGCCGGGGGTGCGCTCGGACCTCGACGGCGTCGGCCTCGTGATCGCGCTGGCCTTCCCCGAGCGGGTCGCCCGCCGCGTGGACCGCACGGCCGGCGGGGCGACGTTCCTGCTCGCATCCGGTACCCGCGCGGGGGTGACCGGTCCGCTCGCGGCGGTCGAGTGGCTGGCCATCGCCGACGTCGCCCGCGCGTCCGGTCGTGCATCCGCCGGCTCCGGGGCGGTCGTCCGATCGGCGGCGACGCTCAGCGAGGAGCAGATGGAGCAGGCCGCGAGCCACCTGCTCACCGACCGCGTCGAGGCGGAGTTCGTCGGAGGTCGCGTGCAGGCACGCCGTGAGCGCCGCGTGGGCGCGATCCTGCGTTCCTCGGCACCGGTGCGCGCATCCGCCGACGAGGGGCGGGATGCCGTGCGCCGGACGCTGCAGCGCGAAGGGCTGGGCATGTTCGCCTGGTCCGCAGCGGCCACCGAACTGCGGAGTCGTCTGGCGCTGCTGCACCGCGAACAGGGCTCACCGTGGCCGGATGTGTCGGATGCGGGACTCCTCGCCGCCCTGGACGCCTGGCTCGCGCCGGAGCTCGATTCCCTGGCAGCCGGAACCCCCGCCGCACGGCTGGATCTGACATCGGCGCTGCGGCGGCTGCTGCCGTGGCCTGAGGCCGCGCGGCTGGATGAGCTCGCGCCCGAACGACTCGAGGTGCCCAGCGGATCCCGCGTGCGGATCGCCTACCCGGCACCGGACGACCTCGACGCCCGCCCCGTTGTCGCCGTGAAGCTGCAGGAGTGCTTCGGCTGGGCCGAGACACCTCGGCTGGTCGACGGTCGCGTGCCGGTGCTGTTCCACCTGCTCTCCCCCGCCGGTCGCCCGCTCGCCGTCACCGACGACCTCACATCGTTCTGGTCAGGCCCCTATGCGCAGGTGCGCGCCGAGATGCGGGGCCGCTACCCGAAGCATCCATGGCCCGAGGACCCCTGGGCCGCCGCACCGACCAGGCACACCAAGAACCGCGCCGCCCGCTGAACGGACTCTGCCGGGCGCTCAGCGAGTGCGCCGCCGCAGCGTCAGCGCGGCCAGCACGAGGGCGCCGACGGCGAAGGCCAGAACCACGAGGAGCGGACCGAACACGTCCCACCCCTCATCCCCCGCCGCGACCGCGTTGATCGTGTCGATCGCGTAGCTCAACGGCAGCCAGTCCGAGATGGCGTGGAGCACATCGGGCATCTGGTCGCGCGGCATGAACAGGCCGCCCAGGATGATCTGCGGGAACACCAGCAGCGGCATGAACTGCACAGCCTGGAACTCGGTCTGGGCGAACGCGCTCGCGAGCAGTCCGAGGGCGGTGCCGAGCAGGGCGTCGACGATCGCGACCAGTCCGAGCTGCCACAGCGGGCCATCGACGTCGAGACCGCACACCCCCACTGCGAACGACACCGTGATCACGGCCTGCAGGAGCGCCATCAGACCGAAGGCGAGCGCGTAGCCCAGAATGAAGTCGGCCTTGCCGAGCGGGGTGGTCATCAGCCGCTCCAGCGTGCCGGACCGGCGCTCGCGCAGGGTGGTGATCGACGTGATCAGGAACATCACGATGAACGGGAACAGCGCGAGGATCGCTCCGCCGAACTGATCGAACACGCCCTCCTGATCGCTGAACAGCCACGCGAACAGCCCGACCAGCAGGCTCGGCGCGATCAGCATCAGCGCGATCGAGCGTGGATCGTGGCGCAGCTGGGTCAGCACCCGACCGGCTGTCGCGAACATTCGCAGGCCGTTCATGCCGACGCCTCCCCGTCGTCGGCACGCGCTTCCCTGCGGGATCGTCTCGTGTCACCGGAGAGGGATCGGTCTCGTTCGATCAGGGCGAGGAACGCCGCCTCCGGATCGTCGGTGCCGGTGTCGGCCAGCAATGCGTGCGGGGTGGTGTCGGCGATGATCCTGCCCTCGCGCAGAAGCAGCAGTCGGTCGCAGCGGAGCGCCTCGTCCATCACATGGCTCGAGACGATGAGGGTGACGCCGCGGTCCGCGAGGCCCCGGAAGAGTCCCCAGAGCTCGGAACGCAGAACGGGGTCGAGTCCGACCGTCGGCTCATCCAGCACCACGAGCTCGGGGGATCCGATCAGCGCCATCGCGAGCGAGACCCGCGTCGACTGCCCGCCGCTGAGCGAGTCGACCAGCTGCCCGGCCTGCGGTCCGAGTCCGACCTCGGCGATGACCCGGTCGACATCGCCCTTCGGCGCCTTGAGCAGGGCCGCGAAGTACGACAGGTTCTGCCGCACGCTCAGGTCGCCATAGACCGCGGCACCCTGGGTGCCGTATGACACGCGATGCCGCAGCTGCCGCGAACCGCCCGGCTCGCCGAGCACGGTGACCTCGCCGGATGTGATCCGCTGCACACCGACGATCGAGCGCATGAGTGTGGTCTTGCCGCAGCCCGACGGACCCAGCAGGCCGGTGATCTGACCGCGCGGGATCGCGAGATCGATCCCGTCGAACACCGACGTCTTGCCGCGCTGCACCCGCAGCTGCGAGACCTCGACCGCGAGATTATTCATCATGCGATGAATTATGCGCCTGTGCAGCGCCGCCGTCAACGGATGCCTGTCCCTCACACCGCGGCATCCCACATTCCCGTCGCGAAACGGCACCTTCCCCACTCCACCAAGGCGCGAATCCGCGACCGGAGCCGGAGGGAACGGGCGCTGCTCAGTCGAAGAGGTAGCGCTGCACGGTCGGGCCGACCCGCGCGACCAGCTCGTCGACGGATGCTCCGGCGAGCGCAGGCAGCCGCAGCACATAGCGCGCGATCAACAACCCGGCGATCTGCGAGGCGACGAGCGACGCCCGCAGCTCCGCATCATCGACGTCGAGGCTCTTCGCCACCCGCGACAGCAGCTCCCGCGACAGGAAGCCGACCAGCAGCGGGGTCGTGAGCTTGCTGCCGATCGCCGTGCGCAGCAGCATCACGCCGCGGCGGCGGATCTCCGGCTGTTCGAACCCCTGCAGCACATAGCGGATCAGTCGCTCACCGATCTCGTCGCGGGGTCCGGCGAGGATCCCCGGCACATCGATATCGGGGCGGAGCGGGATGCCGACGGCCTCGGCGAAGAGGTCGGCCTTGGTGCCGAAGTAGTGGTGCACGAGTGCCGAGTCCACCCCTGCTCGCGCGGCGATGAGGCGGATCGTCGCCGCCTCGTAGCCGTGCTCGCCGAACTCGTCGACGGCCGCGGCGATGATCCGCTCCCGAGCGTCGGACACTCCCCGCGGGCGACCGCGCCGCTTCGGGGATGTGTGCTCGGTCATGCCCGCCAGCCTACGACTTCCGCCGCGAGCGGGTGCCGGTGCTAGTCGAGCAGATGGCGGAGATAGCGCGGCGGTGAGTCGAGGAACGACCGCCAGTGGTTCACGAGTTCGAGGTCGTTCCACTCGGCAGGGCGGATACCCCAGTCGCCGACCTCGAGGATCCGGGCACCGGGCAGAGCCGCGAGCACCGGCGAGTGTGTGGCGCACAGCACCTGACCACCCTCGTCGACGATGCGCTGCAGCACCGCGATGAGCGAGAGCGTCGACGAGAACGAGAGTGCGGCCTCCGGCTCGTCGAGACAGTAGAACCCCGGTTCGTCGAACCGGCTCTCCAGCAGCGCGAGGAACGATTCGCCGTGACTCATCTCATGGAAGGCGACGTCTCCGCGGGGCGAGGGATTCTCTTCGAGGTAGGTGTAGAACGAGTGCATCGTCTCGGCTCGGAGGAAGAAGCCCCAGCGGTTCGCGCCGACGCCGCGCTGGAGTCGTAGCCACTCCGACAACGGCGACTCGGTGGGGCGCGTGCTGTGCTTGGCCTGGCGCGATCCTCCCTCGGGCGACAGCCCGTACGCGATCGCGACCCCTTCGACGATGGTCGACTTTCCACTGCCGTTCTCGCCGACGAGGAACGTGACGCCGGGGTCGAGGTCGATTCCCTCCCGCAGCACCTGCGCGACGGCCGGGATGCTCGTCGGCCACTGCGCGCCGGGTGCGGGCGCATCGTCGGTCGGACGCACGGCCACGACCGGCTGCTGCCGCCGTCGCCGACTGTTCGGGTCCCAGAACGGATCCATCGCACTCCCCTGCGTGTCGTGTCTGCCCGCAGGCTACCGGCGACTCCCGACACCGGCCGCAGGAGAGCACCGCATCCTCAGCACTCGATGACGTTGACCGCGAGACCGCCCTCGCTGGTCTCCTTGTACTTGGTCGACATGTCGGCACCGGTCTGCCGCATCGTCTCGACCACCGCGTCCAGCGACACGTAGTGACTCCCGTCGCCCCGCAGCGCGAGACGGGCAGCGGTCACGGCCGTCGAGGCGGCGATCGCGTTGCGCTCGATGCAGGGGATCTGCACGAGGCCGCCGATCGGGTCGCAGGTGAGTCCCAGATGGTGCTCCATCGCGATCTCGGCCGCGTTCTCGATCTGACGGTTGGTGCCGCCCATCACCGCCGTCAGGCCACCGGCGGCCATCGCGCAGGCCGAACCGACCTCGGCCTGGCATCCGCCTTCCGCGCCGGAGATCGAGGCGTTCGCCTTGAACAGCGAGCCGAGAGCGGTAGCCGTGAGCAGGAAGCGACGAATCCCGCGGCGACGATTCGCCTCGGCCGTCTGCTCGGGATCGAGGTCGGCATCCACCTGCGCGGCGAGACCACGGCCGTCGGGGCCGAAGCCCAGCAGCGCGCTGCCGACCAGCTCGCCGTAGGGCGTCACGGCGTTGCCCGCACCGAGTCCGGAGTCGGCGAGGAACCGCCACCAGTACATCGCCACCGCAGGAAGGATGCCGGCCGCCCCGTTCGTCGGGGCGGTCACCACTCGTCCGCCCGCGGCGTTCTCCTCGTTGACCGCGAGCGCGAAGGCCCCGAGCCATTCGCCGGGCAGTTCGCGGTGCCCGTCTGCTTCGACCTCATCGAGCTGCGCGCGGATCGTGCTCGCCCGCCGCTTCACCTTGAGCATGCCGGGGAGCACGCCGTCGGAGTGCAGGCCGGCGTCGACGCAGGCCGACATGGCGTTCCAGATCGCGTCCAGCCCCGCAGCGACGTCTTCCTCGCTGCGCACGGCGGTCTCGTTCAGGCGCGCGACCTCGGCGATCGACAGTCCGTGCTCGTCGCACAGCGCGAGCAGCGATGCAGCATCCGCGTAGGAATACGGGAAACCGGCCGCAGTGATCGAGGTGCCTTCCCCCTCGCGCCGGATGAATCCTCCGCCGATCGAATAGTAGGTCTCCTCCGCGATCGGCGCTCCGGCGGCATCCCAGGCGGTGAGCGTCATCGCATTCGGATGACCGGGGAGCCGGGTGCGCGGGGCGAACACGATGTCGGTCTTCGCGAAGGGGATCTGCTGCTGCCCGTCGAGAGTGAGCGGCTCACCCGCCGGGTACTCGGTCCAGGCGGAACGCACCTCCGCGGGGTCACAGCTCTCCGGCGACAGCCCGCGCAGACCCGCCACCACGGCATCCGGCGTTCCGTGCCCGATGCCGGTCGCGCCGAGCGAACCGAACAGCGTGCACTCGATCCGCGACACCGCGGCGAGCGCCTCACTCGCGCCCAGCCGGTGGACGAAGTCCAGCGCCGCGCGCATCGGTCCGACCGTATGGGAACTCGAGGGACCCACTCCGATGGAGAACAGGTCAAAGGCCGAGACGTACGCAGTCACCCCTCCAGGCTACGCCGCATTCACCGCCCCGGTTCACCCCCATTAACCTGATCCCATGAGTGATGACACCGGGATCCTTCTGTTCCTCGCAGCGGGTGTGCTCGTGCTCGCGCTGATCGTCGCGTTCGGCGTGCTCAGCTCGCGCAGGAAGAAGACGGCGACGGCCCACACCTGGACCGTGCGCACCGGGTGGATCGGCGAGCAGCCGTTCCTCGAGAGCACCGATCTGACCCCGGACGACAAGCGGCAGGAGGAGCTGTTCCGGCAGACCTACCCGATCGGCGCAAGCGTCACGGTCACGATCACCGACGAGCAGGGAGAGCGCGCCGAGCATGAGGTGCACGTGTCGCGGATCGGCCGCAGTCTGCGCGCCGGGTTCCCGCAGGCGAAGGTCGGGCTGACCGCGTACTTCCGCGAGTGGGAAGGGACCGAGTTCCCCGTCGCCTTCGCCGTGAAGGGATCGGACAAGATCGTCGAGCTCGCGATGGATGCTGAGGGCGTCACCGCCAGGGATTCCGCGGGCGTGAGCGTGTTCGCCTCACCCTGGTCGACGCTGCTGTTCTCGAACGGACCCGACATCGTGCTCGCGGGCGGCACGGGGAAGACCGTGCGTGTGGAGTACAAGGACGGCGACACTCTCGAAGAGCTGCTGATCAAGTACGGCACGCTGAAGCAGATGCACTTCTGAGGCCGCGTCAAGCCCCTTCATCCGGCGCTCCTCCGACGGCATCCTGATCGCGAAGACATCGCGAAAGGGACGATCATGACGAACAGCACACCGGAGCAGGAACCGTCTCCCGAGGCGCAGGCTCCCACCCCCTCACCCTCATCGGGCGCCGACGCCGGCGAGCTGACGGCGGAGTCACCCGAGCCCGACGCCTCCCCTGCAGAGGCCGAGTCCGTCGAGCAGGCAGACCCGGAAGAGGTGCCGAGCACCGAGCAGTTGCAGGAGCCGAGCACCGAGAAGGATCCGGGCGAAGAACCGGTCGCCCCGAAGCGCGATGAGCCGGAGCCCGACCACGAGGCCGTCGGCATCGGCGTCGTCGAGACGGAAGAACCCCAGGCCGACTGACACTCCCCCCTGGGCGAGGGGTGCCGGGCGAGAGGTCGAGACACGCCGCACGGAGTAGTCGGCCGGCGGCGTGCCTTGACCCCTCGGCAGCGCCGGGAGTCGCGACCAGCGCTACTCGACGAGCTTGCCCGCGGTGTCGACCTCGCGCATGAGTTCGGCGATCTCGGCGGGGATCTCGGGGATCGCCTCGTGCGTGATGCCGTCGCGCGGGCTCCACACCAGGTTCACCTGCAGGGTCGGGTCGGTGTCGGGGAAGTCGCTGCGGTTGTGGCATCCGCGGGTCTCGCGGCGCTCCAGCGCGGCCTCCATCGTCGCCCGAGCGGCCAGCGCCGAGGCCTTGAGGTCGAACGCGTGCGCGAGGTCCTGGAACCCGGCGATGTCGGGGTGGATGCCGATGTCCTCCATCCGCCCCTCGATCATGTCGAGTTCGGCGAGGCCGGCGCGCAGCCCTTCCTCATCGCGGACGACGCCCGCGTACTCGGTCATGGTGTTGCGGATCGCGCGCTGCAGTGCACGGACGTTCTCACGGCCGTCGGCGGCGAGGAGATCGGCGATCTCGGCCCGTGCTGCAGCGACAGCCTCAGCCGACCGGTGCTGCGCCTCGAGTCCTGCCGCATGGTCCATGGCCGCCTGGCCGACGATCCGTCCGTACACGAGCAACTCGATGAGCGAGTTGCCGCCGAGGCGGTTCGCGCCGTGCAGACCGCTGGACGCCTCGCCGATCGCGTACAGACCCTCGACGTCGGTCTGGTGGTCCTCCGGGCGCACCCACACCCCGCCCATCGAGTAGTGCGCGGTCGGCGCGATCTCGATCGGGTCGGTGGTGATGTCGAGCATCTGCAGCTCCATCATCGTCTGGTAGACGCGCGGAAGACGGGTCATGATCACCTCGCGCGGCAGGTGCGAGACGTCGAGCCAGACGCCGCCGTTCTCGGTGCCGCGCCCTTCTTTGATCTCGGTGTAGGCGGCGAGCGCGACGCGGTCGCGGGTCGACAGTTCCATGCGCTCCGGGTCGTACTTCGGCATGAACCGCTCACCGAGCGCATTGCGCAGGATGCCGCCCTCGCCACGAGCCGCCTCGGAGATCAGGGTGCCGGCGGCGTTCTCGGGCTCGATGATGCCGGACGGGTGGAACTGCACGAGCTCCGGGTCACGCAGCCGCGCGCCCGCCTCGACCGCGAGGCGGAACGAGTCTCCGGTGTTCTCGTCGCGGCGGGAGGAGGTGCGGCGCCAGATGCGGTTGTGTCCGCCGGCGGCCAGGATCACGGCATCCGCGTGGATCAGGTAGCGCGTCCCGTCGGCCTGGTCGAAGCCGTAGGCGCCGAAGATGACGTTGTCGCGCACGAGCAGACGCGTGATGTAGACGTTGTCGAGGATCGGCACCTCGAGCTGCTCGGCCTTGCGCACCAGGGTCCGCTGGATCTCGAGGCCCGTGTAGTCGCCCGAGAAGGCCGTGCGGCGGAACGTGTGCGCTCCGAAGAAGCGCTGCGAGATACGGCCGTCGTCTTCGCGGGCGAAGTCCATGCCCCAGCGCTCGAGGTCGCGGATGCCGCGCTCTGCGCCCTGCGTCACGATCTCGACCGTGTGGGGGTTCGCGAGCAGGTAGCTCTCCTTGATGGTGTCGGCCGCGTGCTGCTGCCAGGTGTCGTCGGAGTCCATCGTTCCGAGGGCGGCGTTGATGCCACCGGCAGCGAGGGAGGTGTGCGCATCCTGGCGCGGGCGTTTGCCGACGGCGAGGACGTCGACACCGTGTTCGGCGATCTCGATCGCCGCTCGCAGGCCGGATCCTCCGGTGCCG
This sequence comes from Microbacterium saperdae, assembly GCF_006716345.1. Classification (NCBI taxonomy): domain Bacteria; kingdom Bacillati; phylum Actinomycetota; class Actinomycetes; order Micrococcales; family Microbacteriaceae; genus Microbacterium; species Microbacterium saperdae. The sequence continues at coordinate 1,118,708 of NZ_VFOX01000002.1, read as the reverse complement.
ATGACCAGGACCGTGGTGGAGATCTGACGTTCGCGTGTACTCATGCCTTCGACGCTAGTTAGGCGATCCTAATAACTCCAATGCATAGTTCTACTTGTTTCGATAGACTGCGGGTATGAATCTGGAGCAGCTTCGAGGATTCGTCGAGATCGCCCGCCTCGGTCACTTCACGCGTGCCTCCGAACACCTCCACCTGGCACAGCCGTCGCTCAGCCGGCAGATCTCCACGCTGGAGCGCGAACTCGGAACCGAGCTGTTCCATCGTGCGCGGGGACACATCACGTTGACCGCATCCGGCGATGCCCTCCTCCCCCGTGCGCAGCGGATGCTCGCCGAGGCCGAGGCGATCCGCGAGGAGATGGGCGAGCTCGCGGGACTCCGCCGTGGTCGGGTGCGCCTCGGTGCGCCACCCACGCTCTGCATCAGCCTCGTCGCCGAGGCGATCAGCACCTTCCATTCCGCACACCCCGGAGTCGACCTCCACCTGACCGAGAGCGGATCCCGCGCACTCGTGGAGCAGCTGGCCATCGGCGCGGTCGACATCGCCCTCATCACCGAGTCAGACGGTCCCCCGCCCTCCGGCTTCAGCCTCACGCGCACACCGCTGCTCACCGAGGAACTCGTCGTGGTGTCGGCAGCATCGCAGCCTCCGATCGCGGTGACGCCGTCGATCGGACTCGAGTATCTCTCCACGCTGCCGCTCATCGCCCTCGACGAGACCTACGAGCTGCGGGCGGCGACCGACGCCGCGTTCCGCTCCGCCGGCCTCACGCCGAGCCACGTGCTGGAGGGTGCAGAGATGGATGCCGTTCTCCGCTTCGTCGAGCGCGGAGTCGGTGTGGCGGTGGTCCCGGCGATGGTGCTGCTCGATCAGCCGGCGCTGCGCTCGGTGCGCCTGACGCATCCGATGATGACGCGCGTCGTCAGCCTCGCACACCGATCCGACGTCACCCCCGCCGTCGCGGTCGCCGCGATGCGCGAGGTCATCCTCTCGACCGCGGCAGAGGTCGCCCGCCGCGACCCCGCGATCACCTCGCTGATCGACTGAGCCCGGACCTCGAACGCCCGCGAAGAGTCAAGACACGCCCCACAGCCGCGTGCGGTCGCGGCGTGTTCTGGCCCCTCGCCCGGATGCCCCGCGGTCAGACCTTCGCGGCGGCGAGCTCCTCACGGACGATAGCCGCGCCCGCGCTGAGCGCGCCCAGCTTGCCGCGGGCGACGTCGCGGGGCAGCGGGGCCATGCCGCAGTTCGTGCTCGGGATGAGCTTGTCGGCATCCACGAATGCGAGCGCTTTCCGGAGGGTCTCGGCGACCTGCTCCGGAGTCTCGACCGTCTCGCTCGCCACATCGATGGCACCGAGCATGACCTTCTTGCCGCGAACGAGTTCCAGGAGGTCGATCGGCACATGGGAGTTCTGCGATTCGAGCGAGATGACGTCGATGGAGGACTGCTGCAGAAGCGGGAACGACTCCTCGTACTGGCGCCACTCCGAACCGAGGGTCGCTTTCCAATCGGTGTTCGCCTTGATGCCGTAGCCGTAACAGATGTGCACGACGGTCTCGGCCCGCAGCCCTTCCACCGCACGCTCCAGCGCCGCCACGCCCCAGTCCTGCACCTCATCGAAGAAGACGTTGAAGGAGGGCTCGTCGAACTGGATGATGTCGACCCCCGCGGCCTCGAGCTCGCGCGCCTCCTGGTTGAGGATGGTGGCGAACTCCCAGGCCAGCTTCTCGCGGCTCTTGTAGTGACGGTCAGCGAGCGTGTCGATCATCGTCATCGGACCGGGAAGCGCCCACTTGATCGGCTGGTCGGTCTGCTGACGGAGGTACTTCGCGTCATCGACGAACACCGGCTTCTGACGACTCACCGCACCGACCACGGTCGGCACGTTCGCGTCGTAGCGATTGCGGATCCGCACGGTCTCGCGCTGATCGAAGTCGACGCCGTCGAGGTGCTCGATGAACGTCGTGACGAAGTGCTGACGGGTCTGCTCCCCGTCGCTGATGATGTCGATGCCGCGCTGGCGTTGCTCCTGCACAGCGATGCGCAGCGCATCCTGCTTGCCCTCGACCAGGGCATCGCCCTCCAGCTTCCAGGGAGACCAGAGGGTCTCCGGCTGCGCGAGCCACGAGGGCTTCGGGAGGCTGCCGACGATCGAGGTGGGGAGAAGAGTGTTCATGTTCGTGATGCTCCGCGGGTCAGGCGACCGGGGTCGGGTAGTCGGCGGCCCAGCGATCGAGCACATCCTGGTGAGGCGTGATGAAGTGCTCAGCCGTGTACTTCCCCTGCGCGCTCGCGAGCTGGTTGCGCTCGACACGGTCGTACGCGATCTGCGTCGACGAGAAGTTCTGCTGATCGAGCGTCGGCCGGTAGGTGCTCGCCGCCGCCGCGTTCGCGTTGTAGATCTCCGGACGATAGATCTTCTGGAACGTCTCCATCGTGCTGATGGTGCCGATCAACTGCAGGTTCGAGTAGTCGTTGAGCAGATCGCCCCTGAAGTAGAACGCGAGCGGAGCCACGCTTCCGGGGGGCATGAAGTAGCGGACCTGCAGCCCCATCTTCCCGAAGTACTCGTCGGTGAGGGAGTAGTCGCTCTGCTGATACTCGACGCCGAGGACCGGGTGGTGGTTCGCGGTGCGCTGGTACTCCTTGCTCGTCGAGACGCTGATGCAGATGACGGGAGAGGTCGAGAACCGCTCCCGGTACGCGGCGGAGTCGAGGAAGTGCTGGAACAGCTTGCCGTGCAGCACGCCGAACTCGTCGGGGAGGGTGAACTTCCCGGCAGCCTCGGTGGTCGCCGGCAGCAGCACGCTGAAGTCGTAGTCGCGGACGTAGGACGAGAAGTTGTTGCCCACGATCCCGTGATGACGTGCGCCGGTGACCCGGTCGACGATCTGGATGTCGAGGACCTCGAGCAGCGGGAACTCCTTGTCCTCACCTCCCGTGGAGAACTCCAGCTCGACCGAGACGATCTCGAGCTCGACGCCGTAGCGGTCCTGGGTGGGGTTGTCCCAGTGCGCGAGAGAGTTGAAGCGACGCTCGATCATCGTCAGCGCGTTGTGGAGGTTCTGCTGGCGGTGCTCGCCCCGGGCCAGGTTGGCGAAGTTCGTGGTGATGCGCGAGTTCTCCGAGGGCGCGTAGTCCTCGTCGAAGCGCGTGGTGGAGATGCTGAACGTGAATTCGTTCGCCATGAGCGACCCATCTGATTGCTGTGATCGGCCGGATTCGGCCGCGCGGAAGTCTGTGGTTCCATCGTGCAGGCACGGGGCGGATATCGGGTAAGTAGCCACGACTATGCATTGTTATAGGCTCCACCTATGGCTCGTGGATCCAACGGCATCACCCTGCAGCAACTCGTCTACTTCATCGAGGTCGCCGCGGAGGGGTCGATCAGCGCCGCCGCCGACCTGCTCTACGTCTCTCAGCCGACCATGTCGTCGGCGATGAAGGATCTCGAGGCGCGGATCGGGCGCACCCTCTTCCTCCGGTCGGCCCGCGGAGTGACGCTCACCACCGAGGGGGCGGAGTTCCTCGGATATGCGCGGCAGGTCACCGAGCAGGTCGCCCTTCTCGAGCAGCGCTACCTCGGGCGGGCGCCGTCGCGACGCCTGCTGGGAGTCTCGGCGCAGCACTACTCCTTCGTCGTCGACGCGTTCGTGCGCATGGTGAAGGGCAGCAATGCGGCCGAGTACGAGTTCTCGCTGCGGGAGACGCGCACCTGGGAGATCATCGAGGACGTCCGGACGCTTCGCAGCGAGCTCGGCATCCTCTACCGCAACGACTTCAACCGGAACGTCATCGACAAGCTCCTTCGGGACTCGGGACTCGCCTTCCACCCGCTCTTCCTCGCCGACCCGCACATCTTCATCTCCCGGAAGAACCCGCTCGCCTCGCGGGATCACGTCACGCTCGACGATCTCGCCGACCTGCCGCGACTCACCTTCGACCAGGGCGCGAACAACTCGTTCTACTTCGCCGAGGAGATCCTCTCCACCCTGTCGAGCAAGCAGGAGATCCGGGTCGCGGACCGCGCTACCATCTTCAACCTCATGATCGGCCTGGACGGCTACACGATCTCGACAGGCATCATCAGCGACGACCTCGATCCGGAGATCGTCGCGATTCCGCTCGACATCGACGAGCGGATCGAGATCGGCTGGATCGACCACTCCGCGATCCCGCTCACGGAACAGGCGCAGCGCTACCTCGAAGAGTTGCGTGCCGTGGTGGCGGGGTTCGGGGTGGAGCTGCTCGGGTAGCCCGGCGAGCGCTAGTCGAGAGGACGGAGCGCGACGATGACATCGCCGTCTTGGTTCCTCACCGTGAGGACGCCGTCCGAGATCTCGCCCGCGCTCGGAGGCTCGACCCAGTGCTCATACCCTGAGCAACCGATGTCGGTGGTGCTGAAGAGCCCGAAGCGGATGTCCGCTCCGTCCTGCTCCCACTCGAAGCTGACACCATTGCAGCCGTTGTCTCCGACGACGATTCCTTCGCGGCGGAACTCGAACTCGGCCACTCCGTCACCCCACGTGGTTCCAGACAGCGGAGCAGCGTCCGGAGACTCAGCCTCATCGACAGGCGTTTCGGTGGCCACCGGATCCGGGACCGCGGTGCCCGTGCATCCGGCGAGCCCGAACGTCAGGCCCCACGCGACGGCGAGCATGACAGGGGCGCGTCTCATGGACCCATGATCTCATCGGTGCGCAAGCCCGTTGGGGTTCGCCGCTGAGCGCGGAGGAACGCCGAGCGCGTGGACGAGTGCGGCGCGTTTTCGGCATCGCAGAGCGGCCAGAAACGCAGAAACGGCCCCCACCGAAGTGGAAGCCGTTTCTGGATCTGTGCGCCCGAAGGGACTCGAACCCCTAACCTTCTGATCCGTAGTCAGATGCTCTATCCATTGAGCTACGGGCGCTCCTGGACCGCTCAGCGGGCCGTAGAACAGCCTACAACAGTCGCGACGGGAAAGCGAAACGGGGCCTCACTCGGCCTCGGCGTCGGCTTTCTGCTTCTTCTTGCGCTTGGCTTTGGCGCGCTGCTGCGACGACAGCGCCTGCAGATCGACGAGCCGCAGCGCCTGCATCCGCGCCTCGCGCATGCGGTCGTAATCGGGGTCGTGATCCGGACGCATCCCCTCGACCCGCAGTCGGCGGTCGAGGTTGTGGCGCACGTCGGCCCAGGCCGCTTCACGCGCTTCTTCGACGATGACGCGGAGCCGGTCGCGGTCCTGCATCATGTCGCGCAGCTTGGCGGCGACGCCGCTGGACTGCTTCGCTCGACGACGGAGGTTGCGCACGTCGCGATCACGGTAGTCGTGCGTGCCGGACGGGTCGGAGTGGCGACCACGCGCCCGCTTGCGCAGGGCGGTCACGTTCGCGGCGGCCTCTTCGGACTCCTCGGCCATCGCGCGCAGCGCCTCCCGGGCGTCGTCGATGTACTTGTCGGTGTCGAAGACCCCGTTCTCGGCGATCGTGCCGACGAGGATGTGATTCTTGACGGCCAGGCGCGCTGCAGCGGTCGCGATCGCGACACCTTCAGCGATGGCATCCGCTGTCCGTCCCACCGGTACCTCCTCCTCACGAGCGTACCGGTATCGCTTGCGGGAAGCGTCGGCCAGAATGGTTCGGATCGGGATCTCACCCCGCCCGACGACCACCCAGACGGCGCGCACCGCCGCGCGCCAGAAGGAGAAGCATGAAGCACCTGCACCTTGCCGGGAGCACGACCGTGATCACCGGCGCGGCGAGCGGCATGGGCGCGGCGATCGCCCGGCTGCTCGCGGCCGAAGGCGCGCATCTCGCGTTGCTCGATCACAACGCCACTGCTCTCACCGAGATCGCCGCAGAGCTGACCGGCACCACCGTCACCACGCACGTCGTCGACCTCCGCGACGACGACGCCGTATTCGCCACCGCGGCCGAGATCACGGCTGCGCATCCGCGGATCAACGCCCTGATCACGTGCGCCGGCTCTTCGATGCTCGGCAATCTGGACCAGCTGACGATGGAGGAGATGCGCTGGCTCACCGATGTGAACCTCTGGGGCACGGTCTCGATCACCAAGGCCCTGCTGCCGGCGCTGCGGAACGCGCCGGCCGCGCACATCACGCACCTGGCCAGCGTCTATGCCCTCGCCTCTCCGGCCGGACGGATCCCCTACGCGATGAGCAAGTTCGCCGTCCGCGCCTTCTCCGAGGCTCTGCGTCACGAGCTCGAAGGGAGCTCGGTGTCGGTCGGTGCCGTGTACCCGGCGGGCGTGCGCACCGGCATCATCCTGCACGGACGGTACGCCGCCGCGATCGATCCCGCGGTCGCGGCACGAGCAGCCGAGGCGCAGGCCGCGATGTATCACACCGAGCCGGCCGACGCGGCGGCGCGGATCGTGCAGGCGACGAAGCGTCGCCGCCCCCGCACGATGGTCGGGAGGGAGGCGCGACTCATCGACGTACTCGTGAGGGTGGCTCCGTCGGCCTATTGGCGCGTGATGCGTGGCCCGCTGCGCGAGGCGATCGACACCACGACGCCGATCTCCTGACCAGGCGTCAGCGCACCGCGCCGACCCAGATCCCCGAGGCCCATGCCTGCTGATCACCGTTGCACCCCACGCTGCCCGGGTAGCCGCGCACCACGGCCATGCAGTTCGCCAGGAACTCCGGATCCCCGCCGAACATCGACCGGTACGCACCGGACGAGTTCAGCGCACCCCAGACCCGGAACTGGTAGATGTGGGCGAGCTCATGGGCCATCGCCCAGTTCAGCCGTCCCTCGCTCCAGTTCGCGATGTCGCCGCGGTACTTGATGTAGCCGCCACTGTTCGCGCACGCGGGCGCGTTTCCTCCCGCACAGGAGGAGGACTCGTAGAGCCCGACACCGCCACCGCCGACGCGATCGAGCGCGGCGCGCACCCGGGCGTAGCCGTCAGGTCCGCTGGTGCTCCAGGCCGGGCCGCCCGGACCGGCGCTCTGTGCGAGCTGCACCGCCTGCCACGTGGCCACCTCTTCGCCGACCTTCGCGGTGAGCGCGTGAACTGTGGCAGTGGCGTTCTTCACCGTGTCGGGGTCGGCTCGTTCATCGAGCACGGTCTGCTGCGCGGACAGGGCCGCCGCCCGATGCGCCGCGGTGTCGACCTTGCCCTTCGCACCGGCCAGCGCGGTGCTCAGCGCCGTGATCTCCGTGAGGAACGCCGGACGGACCTCGAGCACTGCGGCGCGATCCGCCGTGTCATCCTCTGCACGTTCGACGGCTCCTTCGAGGTAGTCCGTGCGCTGCAGCGCGGTGCGGGTGGTGCCGGCGAGCGCCGTCAGCTCTGCCACTGCCTCCGTGCGCTCAGCGTCGAGACCGTTCGCGCGCGCCATGATCCCGACCGAGAGCATCATCGCGACCGCGACGGAGACCGAGACGAACCGACGGATCACTGCAGGAATCCCGTGGAATCGGAGAGCACCGCATCCTGCTCGGCGATCTGGGACCTCAGCGCGGTGAGCTGTTCCGCCAGACGGAGGTTCTCCGCTCGCGTGTCGTCGAACAGCTTCTCGGTCTTGACGACCTGGGCCCTGATCTCATCCAGCGCCGCCACGCGCTCCTGATCGGCGACCACGACGAGCACCGCCCCGCCCACCAGCAGCAGGCCTCCGACAACGACAGCAAGACCCCGCATCTCGCTCCCCAGGACAACGCGACAGTTCCGGAACGATTCCGATACGCCCCAATATATAGCGATCGCGGCGTCGCGTCCCCCGCTCGAGCACCCGGGACGACGCGACGGGTCGTCCCGTCCTCACCGCCCGTCAGATCTGGTAGCCGTTGGCGAGCCGGCGCTCGGCGACGGCCTGTCCGTTGGCCAGGTGCTGCGGGATGAGCGTGCGGATCGCATCGACGTCACGCGCGACCAGGGTCTCCAGGATGACGCGGTGCTCTTCCGCCATCGCCGGCAGATCGTCGTGCTGCCCGAACAGCCAGCGCAGACGCGTGATGAACACGGCGATCAGCTCGCCCAGCATCTCGTTCCCCGCCAGTTCGGCGGCGATCTCGTGGAACTCCGCCGCGGCGATGCGCGCCCCCTCGGCATCGTCCGTCTTGGCCGCGTCCCGCTCGCGTTCGTACGCCGCGCGGAGCCGCGCGATCCCGGCCGTGTCGTGGCGCTCGGCGGCGAAGACGAAGATCAGCGTCTCGATCGCCTCACGCACCTCGGCGAAGTCCTTGATGTCGCGATGCGTGAACTCGCGCACGACCGCCCACGTGCGCGGTCTCGCGACCACGACGCCCTCCCCCACCAGGGCGCGGATGGCTTCCCGAACGGGCAGCCGCGAGACGTTGAGCTCGGCGGCGATGTCGCGCTCAACGAGCCGGGACCCGGGCGCGCGGCGTCCGAGGATGATGTCATCACGCAGTATGCGCGTGACCCTGGCCGACTCTAGTTCGCCGGTAGCCCCCGCTGCCGTCATCCCGCGATTGTCTCACTCGGCGGGATCGGGGACAAGTTTTGGTATCCCATCCCGCTCGGGCCACTCACGCAGAAGGAGGGAGGCCGTCGACGACGACCTCCCTCCTTCTGCAGCGCCACGACCTCAGGGAAGGCGATTCGCGATCGCGAGGTTGGCTTCGAGCTCGGCGGCGTTCTGGCGCACGACGTACGCGGGACGGTCGCGCTCGACGCGCCACGACTCGCTCAACGCACCGACGTTCACGGTGTCGAACCCGATCTCGTCGTAGAAGCGCGTCACGAACTCCACCGCCTCCGCGTCGTCGCCCGCCGTCGCGAGCGCCCGACGGTTCTCCGCACCGGCCGGAGCGCCGTCGGTCGTGATGTCGGCGGCGTAGATGTGGTTGAACGCCTTGGCGACCTTCGAGGTGGGCAGGTGCTGCTGCACGAGCTCCGACGTCGTGGTCTCGCCCTTGTCGAGCGCCTCGATGTGACCGTCGCGCTCGAAGTAGTAGTTGTTCGTGTCGAGCACGATCTTGCCGGCGAGGGGCTCGACCGGAACCTGGTCGAGGGCGCGCAGGGGAACCGTCACCACGACCACGTCACCGGCCGCTCCGGCCTCCACCGCCGTCGCGGCACGGGCGCGCGGGCCGAGTTCCTCGACGAGCGCGGCGAGCGTCTCCGGACCGCGCGAGTTGGAGATCACGACGTCGTAGCCGTGGGCGACCGCCACGCGCGCGACCTGTGATCCGATGTGTCCTGCACCGATGATTCCGAGAGTTGTCATGTGGGGGGCCAACGCGGCAGACGCGCGGGTATTCCCGCACCGACGCCGGGCGTCACGATCCCGCGCGCGCCGCGTCTCCGACGTCGAGGACGAACTGCTCCTCGAGCCGTCGGTACCCGAGCTGCTCGTATAGCGTGACCGCGGCGTCGTTGAATCCGAACACGTGCAGGCCGATGGACCCTGCACCCAATCGACGCGCTTCACGTTCCGTGGCATGCATCAGCTCACGCCCGTAGCCCTTCCGACGCTGATCCGCAGCGACCTCGATGTCGAGGATGAAGGCATGGGGACGACCGCCCCGCTCCCGCATCCCGATCCAGAGGATTCCGACCTCGACGCCGTCGACCGTAGCCGTGAAGATCTCCTGGCCCGGGGTGTCCAGGCCCTGAGGCAGCTCCTGCAGGAACTGCCGGCGCGACTCCACTGCCGCCTCTTCGGGGCTGTACCGGCCGGACGTGGCGAGGTCGACCGCGAAAGCCGCCTCCGAGGTGTCCGCGAAGCTCGGATAGCGCTCCACCGTCATCGGAGCCACGACCACATGAGGGGCCACCTCACGGTCGGGCAGCGGTTCGAGCAGCATCTGGATGGAAGCGACGCGGAAGCCCCGCCCGTCGACGAGGCGATGCCCCTCGACATCCTGCCGGAAGAGCCCGATGCTGATCAGCGAGGCCTCTTCTCCTGTCGCGATGGTCTGAAGCGCTGCCACGATCTCGTCGCCCTGCGACGTCGACGGCGGAACCGAGAGAGCGAGATCGATCACGAACAAGCGCCCAGCGTTCGCGCCGAGCCAGAGCGTGCCGAGCTCGTCGTCGCCATCGGCGATGAGCAGCACCTGCGAGGCCGTGGAGTCCAGACCGTTCGGCAGGAGTTCGGTGAAGTACTGCCCGGCCTGTGTGACCGCATCCTCACCGAGGCGCAGTCCGGAGTCCTGGCGCAGACGGATGAGCCGCTCCCTGGTGGCCGCGCTCCACTCGTCGTAGCGTGCGGCGGGCAGTGGCGTGAGGCGTACGGTCATACTGTCCATCCTGCGCCCTCGCGGAGGAGCGGTCGACCGATCAGGCCGACTTGTGCAGCGCGTCCTCCGCAGCGACCCACGCGAGCATCGCGCACTTCACCCGAGCCACATAGCGGGACACCCCGCCGAGCGCCGCCGCGTCTCCGAGCAGCTCCTCGTCGGGTTCGATCTTGCCGCGCGAGCGCATCGCTTCCCGGAACGCATCGATGCGCACCTCCAGGTCTGCAACCGACAGTCCTTCGGCGAGCTCCGCGAGAAGGGACGCCGACGCCTGCGAGATCGCACAGCCGTGGCCTTCCCAGGCGATCGCCTCGACGGTTCCGTCGGCCGCGCGATGCACCTGGAGCGTGACCTCATCGCCGCAGGTCGGGTTGACCTGGTGCGACTGCGCCGCGATGGTCTCGCGCAGACCGAAGCCGTGCGGGGTGCGCGAGTGATCCAGGATGAGCTCCTGGTAGAGGTTCTGCAGGTCGCCGGATGTCATGCGTGCACTCCGAAGAAGTCGATGGCCGCAGCGACGCCGTCGATCACGGCCTCCACCTCGGCCTCGGTCGTGTAGAGATAGGTGCTCGCCCGGGTGGACGAGGTGATGCCGAGGCGTCGGTGCAGCGGCTGCGCGCAGTGGTGTCCGACGCGCACCGCGATACCGCGGTCGTCGAGGAACTGCCCGACATCGTGCGAATGGATGCCGTCGACGTCGAAGCTCGCGAGTCCCACACGCGGCAGGTCGATGCCGGCGCCGAGCACACGGACCCCGTCGATCGCACCCAGCCCGTCGACCAGACGGCGACCGAACGCCGCCTCATGCGCGGCGATCCGCGGCATGCCGACCGCGGTGAGATAGTCGATGGCTGCGGCGAGCGCGATCGCCTGAGACACCCGCTGCGTGCCCGCCTCGAAGCGCTGCGGCGGCGGCAGGTACTCGGCGTGCGTCGTCGTGACGGTCGTGATCATCGAGCCGCCCGTCAGGAACGGCGGCATCGCCTCGAGCAGGTCACGGCGACCGTACAGCGCGCCGACGCCGGTGGGCCCGAGCATCTTGTGTCCGGAGAGCACCGCGAAGTCGACGTCGAGGGCTCGCACGTCGAGCGGCAGATGGGGTGCGGACTGGCAGGCGTCGAGCAGCACGAGCGCGCCGGCCCGACGCGCGAGAGCGATGATCTGCTCCACCGGGTTGATCACGCCGAGCACGTTGGAGACGTGAGTGACGGCGACGAGCTTGGTGCGATCGCCGATGATCGCGGCGGCCTCGTCCATTCGGAGCGCGCCGTCGTCGTCGAGCGGGATCACGCGCAGCGTCGCGCCGGTGCGGGCCGCGAGCTCCTGCCAGGGGATCAGATTGGCGTGGTGCTCCATCTCGGTGGTGACGATCTCGTCGCCCTCACGCAACCGCAGGCGGTCGGCCTCCGCCCCGCCGCGCCCGAGTGAGGCGTTGGAGAGCGAGTACGCGACCAGATTGATCGCCTCGGTCGCGTTCGAGGTCCAGACGATCTCGTCGTCGTCGGCGCCGACGAAGCGTGCGACGGTGGCCCGCGCATCCTCGAACAGCTCGGTGGCCTCGGCCGCGAGGGTGTGCGCGCCCCGATGCACCGCGGAGTTCATGGTCGACGCGAACTCGCGCTCGGCATCCAGCACCACGAACGGCCGCTGCGACGTCGCACCCGAATCGAGGTAGGCCAGCGGATGCCCGTTCACCTGCATCTGCAGGATGGGGAAGTCTTCGCGGATGCGCCGGACCTCGTCCTCGCTCAGCGGGGCGAGCACGTCAGCGGCGGGGGGAACGCTCATCCTTCTAGCTTCTCATCTGACGACGAGGTCCGGGTCGCGTCGTCTCGCGCGCGCACCGCCGGATGCCGCTGCTCAGGCCCGCGCCGACCCCACCACGACCGCTGCCTCGGACGGGACCCGCACGCGACCGGCGTCCGGTTCCACGGCGGACGTCGACAGCAGCACGGCGTCGCCGGGGTCGATGTCGAAGACGACGGCATCCGCGGTGAGGTTGATCAGCACCGCGCAGGCCCCGCGGTCGATCCGGTACGCCCGCGTGCTCGGGTCTCCGTCGTCCTGTGTCACCGCGACGTGCGTGTGCGTCAGGTCGGGATCGGTGAGTTCGGGGCGCGTACGCCGCAGCGTGATGAGGTCGCGGTACAGGGCCAGCAGAGCAGCGTGATCGGGGGCCTCCCTCTCACTCCACTGCAGATGCGAGCGCCGGAACGTCGCGGGGTCCTGCGGATCGGGCACATCGGCGGGATCCCAGCCCATCCGCGCGAACTCGGCGGTGCGCCCTTCCCGCGTCGCACGCCCGAGCTCGGGTTCGGGATGCGAGGTGAAGAACTGCCACGGGCTCGATGCACCCCATTCCTCCCCCATGAAGAGCATGGGGGTTCCGGGAGCCGTCAGGGTGAGCACGGCGGCGACCGCGAGTCGTGACGGCGACAACGACGACGAGAGGCGGTCGCCTGCGGCCCGGTTGCCGACCTGATCGTGGTCCTGCGCGAACGTGACCAGACGCCAGCTCGGCACCGTGTCGGGGATCGGAGAGCCGTGCACCCTGCCGCGGAACGACGAGTACGTGCCATCGTGGAAGAATCCGTGTCGCGACACCTTGGCGACGGCATCCGCGGCTGCGAAATCGGCGTAGTAACCCGTGGTCTCCCCTGTCAGCGCCACATGCACGGCGTGGTGCCAGTCATCGGACCACTGCGCCGTCAGCCCGAACCCGCCCGCCTCACGCGGCAGGATCAGCGTCGGGTCGTTCAGATCGGACTCGGCGATCAGGCTCAACGGTCGACCGAGTCGGGCGGACAGGGCATCGGTGCGCTGCGCGAGTTCCTGCAGGATGTGGGTCGGCGATTCGTCATGCAGCGCGTGCACGGCGTCGAGCCGCAGACCGTCGACGTGGAAGTCCGTCATCCACATCTCGGCGTTCTGGAGGATGTGGGCACGCACCGCGGGCTCATGCAGATCGACCGAGTCGCCCCACGAGTTGCCCTCGCCGTCGCGCAGGTACGGACCGAACTCCGGCAGGTAGTTGCCGCTGGGTCCGAAGTGGTTGTAGACCACGTCCTGGATCACGGCGAGACCTCTGGCGTGGGCGGCATCCACGAAACGCTGATACGCCCGCGGGCCGCCGTAGCTCTCCTGCACCGCGTACCAGAGCACCCCGTCGTACCCCCAGTTCCACGCGCCGTTGAACGCGTTGACCGGCAGCAGCTCCACGTGGGTGATCCCGAGTGCGGCGAGGTGGTCGAGCCGTGCGATCGCGGCATCGAGCGTGCCGTCGGGGGTGAACGTGCCGATGTGCAACTCGTAGAGCACGCCCCCGGCGAGCTGCCGCCCCGTCCACGCGGAGTCCGTCCAGGCGAACCGGTGCGCGTCGAAGACCGCGGAAGGACCATGCACCCCGCCCGGTTGGCGCCGGGAGCGCGGATCCGGGCGCACCTGGTCGCCGTCGTCGATCAGGAACCCGTAGCGCTCGCCGTCGTCCTGATCGAGATCGGCGGACCACCAGCCGGAGACGCCATCCCGCTCGTGCGGACCGGTGAGTTCCTGCTCGGCGGTCGACTCCCCGTCATCGGTCAGGGTGCGCACCCGCATCCGCCGCGCACGCGGAGCCCACACCTCGATCATCGAGCGTCCACCAGCAGCGCCACCGGATAGTCCGCGAGCAGTTCCTCCACCCGCACCGGCCCAGGCTCGATACGGCGACCGGTCAACGCGTCGACCGCGGCGACGTCGCGGCGCAGGAGCTGCGTCTCGCCCCATCCGCCGAGACGGGAGAGTCCGACGGGTAGTCGTGTCGCCACCACCGTCACGCCGCCACGGTCCACCGCGACCGCGTGAGCGGATGCCGGACCGGTCACCACCGCCGGGCGGTACGTCGCGAACAGCTCGGGGTTGTCGCGACGCAGCCTCAGCGTGCGCGAGGTGACGAGAAGCTTCGCCCGTCCGGAGTCATCGATCGGCGGCAGCACACCGCGTCCGAAGTCCGTGTCGAGAGCCTGCAGCAGACGCGCCCGCTCCGCGAAATCGACCGGCCGGCGGTTGTCGGGGTCGACCAGCGAGTGGTCCCACAGCTCGGTGCCCTGATAGACGTCGGGCACGCCGGGGCCGGCGAGCTGCAGCAGCTTCGCCGACAGCGAGTTCGAACGGCCGAACGCGTCGATCTCGGCGACGAAGCGCTCCACCGTGGCACGCGCGGCACCGCCCGAGGCGTCGGCGATCGCCGCCAGCCCCTCCTCGAAGGCCGCATCCGGATGCTGCCACCCTGTCGCCTCCGCCGCTTCCCTCGCCGCCTTCTGCGCATAAGCGAGCACACGATCCGAGGCGATCGGCCATGCCCCGACCACGGCCTGCCAGAGCAGGGCATCGAGCGGACCATGACCGGTCGATGCGATCGTGCGCAACTCCTCCAGCACCTCGGACCACCGCTCCGGGATCTCCGACAGGACGCTGAGTCGGGCGCGGACGTCTTCCGAGCGCTTGGTGTCGTGGGTGGAGAGCGTCGTCATGGCATGCGGCCAGGACGCCAGCCGTGCCCGCTGTGCATCGTGGAACTCCGCGATCGACAGGGCGGCGATCGACGGGTCGCCACCCACCTCGGTGAGGGTGCCCAGCCGCGTCCACCGATAGAACGCGGTGTCCTCCACACCTTTCGCCATCACGGCGCCACTCGTCTGCGGGAACCGCACGCCGACCTCGGTGCGCGCATCGGCGAGCAGAGGTTGCAGTTCGTCGAACGCGTCCGCGAGGTCCGGGCGCCGTGCGCGTGACTCCTGGAACGCCTCGCTCAGATGCTCGTGTCCCGCCGGGAGGTAGGAGCGATACACCGGGAAGCACGCGACCAGCTCGGCCAAGGCGTCTTCGGCTCCCACGATCCCGTACGGAAGACTGCCGACGAGGCGACGGATCTCGGATTGCAGCAGCCCATCCGCGATCATCCGCTTGGTCGTGTGGATGAGCTCGGGCCAGCTCTGGCCTTCGGCGAGCCCCGTCTCGGCACGCAACCGCGCGTCCAGCAGGGACAGCGCTGCGACACCGTCCGGGTCCACGAGGACGCGATCGATCTCGCCGAGCGCGTCGTAGCCGGTGGTCCCCTCCGTGCGCCACCACGGCGGCAGCGACTCTCCCGGTTCGAGGATCTTCTCCACCAGCGTGTACACGGCCCCCGTCGCACCCGCCAGTGCCTCCAGGTATCCACCGGGGTCGGCCAGGCCGTCGGGATGATCGACGCGGATGCCGTCGGCGAGACCCTCCGTGATCCACCGCACGATCTCACGGTGCGAGGAGGCGAACACATCGGGCAGCTCCACCCGGATGCCGGCCAGCTCCGACACCGCGAAGAAGCGGCGGTAGTTGAGTTCGGCATTCTGGTCCTGCCAGAAGCGCAGCTCGTAGTGCTGGGCGGCCAGCAGCGCGGGGAGGTCGGATGCGAGGTCTCCCGAGCCCGGGGCGAGCGGGAGCACATGCTCGAAGTACGACAACGTGCCGTCGGGGGCGTCGTCGGATGCGGTCGTGTCGACCACGAAGTCCCCGTTGTCGAGCGCGGCTTCGGCGACCGAGCCGAGGATCGGCAGCCGGAGCTTCCCGTTTCCGTGACGCCAATCGATGTCGAATGCGGTGGCGTACCGCGACCCGCGACCGAGGCGCAGCACGTCCCACCACCACGGGTTCTGCCTCGGTATCGCGACACCGACATGGTTGGGCACGATGTCCACGAGGACGCCGAGCCCCGCCTCGTGCGCGGTGTCGGCGAACCGGCGCAGACCGGCCTCGCCGCCACGGCTCGCATCGACGCGGGAGTGGTCCACCACGTCGTAGCCGTGATCCGAACCGGGCACGGCGGCGAGCAGGGGCGACAGGTAGGCCCAGGAGATGCCGAGATCGACCAGGTACGGCACCAGGTCCGCGGCGTCGTCGAGGGTGAGCTGCGAGCGGATCTGCAACCGATACGTCGACAGCGGTCGCCGCGTCATGCGCGATGCTCCGCGGTCGGTGCAGGAGAGGTGATCACGGCTTGCTCGCTCTGGACGCGCAGCGACGCGTCGACCGAATCGTCGGGCACGACCTCGGCCCCGTCGATCTCGCGCAGCACCACGAGCGCCCGCGCGTCGAGCGTGAACCCCGACCCCGCGGCGAGCGCCGGCTCGTTCCCCCGCTCGCCCGCGGTGTCGACCATCACCTGCCAGCTCGGCGCATAGCGATCGTCCGGCAGCGTGACCTCGACCTCCTCGCCACTGTTGAAATAGACGAGGAAGTTCACGTCGGTGACCGGTCGCCCGCGCAGATCCCGTTCTCGGATCCCTCCCCCGTTGAGGAACATCCCCACGGCGAGGCCGAAACCCGAATCCCAATCCTCCGGCGCCATGGGCGCGGCATCCGGTCGTAGCCAGACCACGTCGGGAACGCGCCCACCGTCTTCTGCGCGCACCGGACGCCCGTTGAAGAATCTGCTGCGTCGGAACGTCGGATGCGTCCGCCGCAGGCGCGCCACCGCCGCGGTGAACTCGATCAGCGGCGCATCCGCCGACTCCCAGTCGATCCAGGTGATCTCGTTGTCCTGGGCGTAGCCGTTGTTGTTGCCCTCCTGCGTGCGCCCCAGCTCGTCGCCGTGCGCGATCATCGGCACGCCCTGCGACAGCAGCAGCGTCGCGAGGAAGTTGCGCTGCTGTCGCGCGCGACGCCGGTTGATCTGCTCGTCATCCGTCGGCCCCTCCACCCCCAGATTGTCCGAGCGGTTGTGCGATTCGCCGTCGTTGTTGTCCTCGCCGTTCGCCTCGTTGTGCTTCTCGTCGTACGAGACGAGGTCTCGCAGCGTGAACCCGTCGTGCGCGGTGATGAAGTTGATCGACGC
The DNA here is from genome assembly GCF_006716345.1 of Microbacterium saperdae. Lineage (NCBI taxonomy): Bacteria > Bacillati > Actinomycetota > Actinomycetes > Micrococcales > Microbacteriaceae > Microbacterium > Microbacterium saperdae. The sequence continues at coordinate 1,101,634 of NZ_VFOX01000002.1, read as the reverse complement.
CACCGGGCGCCGCCCCGAATGTTCATACAGGTCGGCGGAGCCGGTCAGGCGCGACGCGAACTCGCCCAGCGCCTGCGGCTCACCGCGCCAGAAGTCGCGGACGGTGTCACGGTACTTGCCGTTCCACTCCGTCCACTGCGGCGGGAAGTTGCCGACCTGATATCCGCCGGGCCCGACGTCCCACGGCTCGGCGATGAGCTTGACCTGCGACACCACCGGGTCCTGCTGGACGAGTTCGAAGAACGTCGACAGCCGGTCGACGTCGTAGAACTCCCTGGCCAGGGTCGACGCGAGATCGAACCGGAAGCCGTCGACGTGCATCTCCGTGACCCAGTAGCGCAACGAATCCATGAGGAGCTGCAGCGCGTGCGGGCTCCCGGCGTTGAGGCTGTTCCCGGTGCCGGTGTAGTCGGTGTAGTACCGCCGGTCCTCCTCGAGGCGGTAGTAGGCCTCATTGTCGATCCCTCTCATCGACAGGGTCGGACCGAGGTGATTGCCCTCCGCGGTGTGGTTGTACACGACATCGAGGATGACCTCGATGCCCGCCGTGTGCAGCGCGCGCACCATGGCCTTGAACTCCTGCACCTGCTGGCCGCGCTGACCGCTCGAGGAGTACGACGCGTGCGGGGCGAAGAAGGCGAGCGTGTTGTAGCCCCAGTAGTTGGAGAGCCCCTTGTCCTGCAGTGTCGAGTCGTTCACGAACTGGTGCACCGGCATCAGCTCGAGAGCGGTGATGCCCTGATGCACGAGATGCTCGATGATCGCGGGGTGGGCGATGCCGGCGTAGGTGCCCCGCAGCTCCTCCGGGATGTCGGGGTGGGTGAAGGTGAGCCCCTTCACGTGCGCCTCGTAGATGACGGTCTGCGCGTACGGCGTCTTCGGCAGACGATCGCCCGCCCACTCGAAGAACGGATTGATCACGACCCCCTTCGCCATCGCCTCGGCGGAGTCATCGTCGTTGCGCGAATCGGGCTCGCCGAAGTCGTAGCCGAACAGCGACTGCCCCCACTCGATCTCCCCGTCGACGGCCTTGGCATAAGGATCGAGCAGCAGCTTGTGCGCGTTGAAGCGTTTGCCCTCCGCCGGCGCGGCGGGGCCGTGCACGCGGTAGCCGTACAGCTGCCCCGGCTGCACGGAGGGCAGGTATCCGTGCCAGACGAACGCATCCACCTCTGACAGCGGCACCCGCTCCTCCGCGCCGTGCTCGTCGAACAGGCACAGTTCCACCCGCTCGGCACCCTCGCTGAAGAGGGCGAAGTTCGTGCCCTGCCCATCGAAGGTCGCGCCCAGCGGGTACGGTGACCCCGGCCAGACCTCGTGGGTCACAGAGCGCGATTCCGGGAGGCGCGGTCGACGACCAGCTTCACGGCCTCGTCGAAGCCATGCGCCTGGGCGATCTCCTCCGAGTTCCGGTACGGGTGACCCGCGTAGCAGACGAAGACCGGAGCCACCCATTCGACATAGCCGATCGGGGCGTCGGTGACCACGACGTAGCGGTCGAGATCGACGCGCTCCGTGCGCGGCTTCTCCTCGGGGGCGGCGTTCTCCTCCACCGGTTCGGCGGGACGCTCTGAGTCGAATTCAGGAGCGATGGGGGCTTTCGCAGTCATGCGGACTCCTCTTTCGTGGGTGTCGCCCACGCTAGACGCAGACCTGCGTCAGGAGAACGGCGTTGCCAGAACGGTCACACAGCGGTTACCATCCGGAAACATCGCCGCCTCGTCGTCAGCAACAGCGGGGCGACTTCGCTCCGAGATGTCACACCTGCGGCTTCTGTCCGGTCAGAGAAGAGAGGACACTCTGCGCGCTGCGCAGAGAGGAGGAGCCATGAGCGGTGAGATGACGTCGGGCGATGACCTGGACGATGCGCTCGGCGTGTTCGACGAACAGCGTCGGCGGCTGTTCGGCATCGCATATCGGATGCTCGGCAGCGTGGCCGATGCCGAGGACATCGTGCAGGAGACCTGGATCCGCTGGCAGAGCACCGAACGCTCCGGTATCCGGGAACCGGGAGCGTTCCTCGCGACCATCACCACGCGCCTGTCGATCACCGTGCTGCAGTCGGCCAGAGTGCGACGCGAGACCTACGTCGGCCCGTGGCTGCCCGAGCCCGTGAACACGGAGGATGATCCGGCGCTCGGCGCCGAGCGTGCCGAGGCGCTGCAGTTCGCGGTGCTGCTCATGCTGGAGAAGCTGACCCCGACCGAACGGGCGGCGTATGTGCTGCGCGAGGCCTTCGACTACCCGTATCCGCGCATCGCCGAGGTCATCTCCGTGAGCGTGGTCAGCGCCCGGCAACTCGTCAGTCGAGCGCGCGCCCACCTCACCTCCGAACGGCGGATCGCCGTGGAATCCTCGGCGCAGCGCACCCTGCTCGCTGCCTTCCTCGTCGCAGCACAGGAAGGCGACGCCGCCCAGCTCGAGAAGCTGTTCGCGGACGAGGTCGTCAGCTACACCGACGGCAACGGCGTCGCACTCGCCGCGCGCATCCCGGTCAGCGGGCGTGGACGGGTGGCGAAGTTCGTCGCCGCGTTCGCGCATCATTTCTGGGTGGGCAAGTCGATCGGCTGGGTGCGCGTCAACGATCAGCCGGCGGCGACGCTGGTCGAGAACGGCATCGTGACGACCATGGTCACCGTCACGACATCGGACGACGGCATCCGACAGCTGCTCTGGGTGATGAGCCCCGAGAAGCTGCGCCATGTGAGCGCGGCGCACGCATGACCCGGCCGCCGGCCCGGTGGCGTCGGCGCGAACCGCAGCCCCCGGATCCGGACACCATCGACGCTTTGGCGCTCGCTCTGGTCGACCAGGACGCGGATCGCACGCGCTCATTGCTGCATGCCGCGGTCGTGACGGTGATCGACAGCGGCGGATACGGCGATGCTCCCTCGTCCGTGCTTCCCGGACCGGATGCCGCCGCCGATGCGGTGCTGCGGAGTGCGGTCTCGGGCGACGTCGCGACGGCATCCGTCAACGGCAGCCCCGGCATCGTCATCCGCCGGCAGGGTCGGATCACGACCGTGCTCTGCGCGCGCACCCACGCGGGGCTGATCGTCGAACTGTGGATCATCCGCAATCCCGAGAAACTGCGGCGGTGGGATCGGCCCTGAGCGTCACAACCGGAGAGCCCATCCGGTCAGAGCTGGTGGACGCTGCTCTTCGTGCGGCGCAGTCAGAGGAAGGCTCGACATGTCAAAGATCGTCGTCATCGGCGGAACGGGGCTCATCGGCTCCCAGGTCGTCGCGAAGCTCACGGCCCACGGGCACGAAGCCATCGCGGCGTCTCCCAACACGGGAGTGAACTCGATCACCGGAGAAGGTCTCGCCGAGGCGCTGACCGGTGCCGACGTCGTCATCGACGTGTCGAACTCCCCGTCCTTCGAGAAGGATGCCGTCCTGGCGTTCTTCACGACGTCGACGAGGAATCTGCTCGCCGCGGAGAAGGAAGCCGGTGTCGGGCATCATGTCGCCCTCACCATCGTCGGCACCGACCGCCCGCAGGACATCGACTACTTCCACGCCAAGGCCGCCCAGGAGAAGCTGATCGCCGCCTCCGGCGTGCCCTACTCGTTCGTGCACGCCACGCAGTTCTTCGAGTTCATCGGCAGCATCGCGTCGACGGTCGCCGCCGGGGCGGAGGTCCGGCTGCCCGGTGCCCTGATCCAACCGATCGCCGCGGCCGATGTGGCCACCGCGGTCGCCCGCACCGCTGTCGGCGCACCTCTGAACGGCGGAATCGAGATCGCCGGCCCCGAGGTCTTCACGATGGATGAGTTCATCCGGCGCGGACTCGCGTTCCGCGGTGATGACCGGGTCGTCGTGCAGGACCCCGACGCGCAGTACTTCGGCGCACATATCGAAGAGCGCACGCTGCTCCCCGTCGATGGAGCACAGATCTTCCCGACCACGCTCGCCGAGTGGCTGCCCGCGAACCCGCCGCGCTGAGGCCGACCGATCAGCGGCCGTCGAGCACGCGTTCGTCGGCCGCTTCGTCGTAGCGGTCCTGCGCATCGCGCACGTCGTCCACATGGGACTCCGCCCAGACCTGCAGGGCCTGGAGGGGTTCGTGCAGTGTGCGTCCGAGTGCGGTGAGACGGTAGCGCGCGTGACCGTCCGGATCGACGCCGTGCGCGATCATGCCATCCCGCTCCAGAGCGCGCAGCGTGTCGGAGAGCACCTTCTTCGCGATGCCATCGACGCGCTGGTGCAGCTCGCCGAACCGCAGCGGCTCCTCGTGCAGGAGCACCACGATCATCGCGGTCCACTTGTTGGCGATCCGGGCGAGCGACGCCCGCGACGGGCACTTGGCCGAGAACACGGTCCACCCGGTGCTCATGCGTCGCTCCGTCCGGTGACGTTGAAGTAACCGCGCCCCGCTCGAGACGCTGGATGTTCACAGTACCGAGTCATCTGGAGGAACATCATGTCGGCTATCGACGTCGTGGGACAGTACGGAGCGGCCATGGCCGCGGGAGACATGGCCGCGCTGGCCGCCACCTTCAGCCCGGATGCCGTCTGGCATCAGCCCGGCGCGAACCAGGTGTCGGGCGACCACATCGGTCCCGACGCGATCCTCGCTCATCTGGGCACGTTCATGGAGCTCAGCGGCGGAACCTTCGCGCTGGAGACCGATTCCGCGACCGAGAGCGGCGACCTGGTGTCGGCGACTGTGCGGTTCCGCGCGCAACGACCGGGGCAGCCTGACCTCGACCAGCACGGCGTCGACGTGTTCCGGATCACGGACGGACGCATCGCCGAAGTCTGGCTGATCAGCGAGGACCAGGCCGCCGAGGACCGCTTCTGGGGCTCCGTCTGAGATCACGGTCGTGGGTGGTCGCGAGGCCATCCACGACCGTCCCTGTCGCGTTCGCCCGCGCACCCCCTAGGCTCGCTTCATGATCGCCACCCCCACGCTCCTCGCGTTCATCGCTGCGGCGTTCATCATGGTCGTCATCCCCGGGCCCACCGTGCTGTTCACCATCGGACGGTCGATCGCTCTCGGGCGGCTCGGCGGGTTCCTCAGCATCGTCGGGACGGCCGTGGGATCGATCATCCTGGTGCTCGCGGTCGCGCTCGGCGTGGGGACCGTGATCGCCCAGTCGGTGGTGCTCTTCACGATCGTCAAGGTCGCCGGCGCCGGCTATCTGGTGTTCCTCGGCATCCAGGCGATCCGCCACCGGAAGGATGCGGCTGCAGCCGTCACCGGCGCCGTGCAGCGCACGTCGGGGTGGCGGCTCCTCTTCGAGGGATTCGTGGTGGGCATCACCAACCCCAAGTCGATCGCGTTCTTCCTGGCGATCCTCCCCCAGTTCGTCGACCTGCACGCCGGATCGGTGCCGCTGCAGCTCTTCGTGCTCGGCTCGATCGTCGTGGTCATCGGCGTCACGTGCGATGCGGTGTGGGTGCTGCTCGCCAGCGCGGCCCGCGACTGGTTCGGCCGGTCGCCGCGGCGGATCTCGACCATGTCGGCCACCGGTGGGGGCATGATGATCGGCCTCGGCGCGTTCCTGCTGCTGTGGAGCGAGAAGCCCGCGACGGCCTGAGGTCAGACGGCTCGCGACACCGGCTGCCGGAGGATCGTGCGCAGCTTCGCCGGCTCGACGCGGCGGACGTCGCTGAGGTAGATCTCGTGGTGGAGTCCGCGCATCTCGAAGCCCTGCTCCGGGATGAAGCGGTCGTGCAGGTCGGCGAGCACTGGCGCCTCATCGTCGTAGGACCCGACGTGCAGGGTCTGCACGCAGAGACCCTCGTCGAGCAGTTCGAGCCGGACGGATGACAGGCTCGGCGAGGCATCCTTCTTCTTCGCCACGGCGTCGACCGCCGCCGCGAACATCTCATCGGTCACGTGCGCGGGAACCATGATCAGAAGCGTCCACAACCACGCGGACTTGTCGCGCCGCGAGGTGAAGGTCTCCATATCAGGTGCATGCCACAGCCCCTCGAGCGGCATCACGACCGTGTCGAGACCGAGCTGTTTCCTGCTCGCGAACTTGAGCGTGTAGGCCAGCGAGAACAGCGCTGTCACGGCGTGCGAGTACTCCGGCACCGAGTTCGGATCGCCCGCACCGTCGATCATCAGGTACCGCATGGCCGGGATCTCGACCACGCGGAAGACGCCTCTCTTCGCCTGATACGCGTCGAGTGTCTTCTTCAGATCGATCGCCATGTCGTGGCCTCCTCCGCTGCTGGGGCCAGTGTGTCATGGAGGTCGGACGCCGGTGGGTGCGTCCGAGAAGACGTCACCCACCGGGTCGAGTGTCAGACTGATTCGACCGGGAGCCAGAGCTCGCACGACGCGTGCGTGCCGCTGAACTCGAGATACCGCACGATCGACGGCCCCGGGCGCAACCGCCAGGGGTTCGACGGGAACCACTCCGTCGCGGTCGCCGCCCAAAGGTTCTGCAGGGTCTCGGGGAACGGTCCCGCCGACGCGAACACGGCCCAGGCTCCTGCTTCCAACGGCATCCGATCGAGATCGTCGGGCACCGGTGTCGAGGCCCGCAGCGCGACGCCGTGCAGATAGGTGAGAGGCGAGCCTTCCGGCGCATCCGGGTCGACATCCGCGGTCACGGCCAGGATGCCGGACGGCTCGGCGTCGGAGAGCGCCTTGAGCCGCGCATGCTCCTGCGCGGGGATGCCGGCGATGTGCTCTTGGATGTGCGGGTTGACCCCCGTGTGGATCAGCGGCACGGTGGCGGCATGTCCGGCGAGCATGAGGTCAGGCTGGGTGATGATGGTGACGTGCATCGGGGTGCTCCCTTCGACGCTCAGGCGGAACCGGAGCGTGGGTTGTGTGCGGAGAGGACCACCGTCTCGGCGCGCATCCGCCGGCCCGATACCGTGCACCGAGCGGAACGCCCGACCGAACGCCTCGACCGATCCGTACCCGTGACGCACTGCCACATCGAGCAGGCTGGGCGCCCCGACGACGAGTTCGGCTCCGGCAAGGGTCATGCGGCGACGACGCACGTACTCCGACAACGGCATGCCCGCCAGCGACGAGAACATCCGACGCAGGTGGTACTCCGTCGTGCCGTGCTCGCGAGCGAACACGGCCAGGTCGATCTCGTCATCCGTACGCTGCTCGATGAGATCGACCAGGGCGTTGAGCGTTCCGATCATGCGGTCCTCCTTACCCCTCCATCGTCGTCACGAGGGTATGCCGCAGACCCGATCGTTCGCGACCGATGCGATCGGGTCTCGCGCCGACGAGAGCGGGGAGGACGAGCCTCCCTCAGAGCTCGACGGGCGGCGACGGCTCCGATGCAGACTCCTCGGGATGCCGGGCGAGGTTGATGATCGCGGCGATCAGACCGCCCCAGACGGTGACCATGGCGATGATCATCATGACGATCGCTGTCGTGGTCATGCGCGCGTCCCCTTCCGGTCGGTCTGCAGAGGAATGGAGGCCGTCTCGGGGTCGGCCTGGTAGCTCTCCTCCTGCAAGAACTCGTCGTACTCCGGATCGTCCTTCGCGTGCGATCGGGTACCCCAGGGCAGAGCGGAGAGCAGCAGTGCGATGAGCACCAACGCGACGACCATGCCCCAGCCGAACACCCCGATGAACCACGACGGGTAGCCGCCGTACGGCTCCGCGATCTTCTCGATGAGACCCGTGACGAGGAGATAGCCCAGAACGAGCGGAGCGAGCACGCCGATCAGGATCTTCCAAAGCGTGCCGACAGGGAAGCTCGATCGCCTGTTGAGGTGTTCGGTCAGCGCCGGCAGCTTGTGCAGGAACCAGGCGACGACGATCACGGCGACCAACGCGACCGCCATGATCCCGAAGGCGTTGACGAACGCGTCCGCCGTGTCGAGCACGGAGATCGCCGTCGTGGTCGAGAACAATGCCATCGAGATCACCGCCAGCGGTATCGACACGATGAGCGTCGTGCGGATGCGCCCCCAGCCCAGCTTGTCCTGCAGAGCGGCGACGATGACTTCGAGGATCGATATGAGCGAGGTGATCCCCGCGAACACCAGCGCACCGAAGAACAGGACGCCGATGATCGAACCACCTGCAGCCTGCGACACGATCGTCGGGAAGGCGATGAATGCGAGCCCGATGCCGGAAGTCGCCACGCCGGCGACATCCGTCCCCTGCGCCTGCGCCATGAATCCGAGCGCCGCGAACACACCGATACCCGCAAGGATCTCGAAGCCCGAGTTCGCGAAGGCGACGACGAGACCCGACCCGGTGAGGTCGGTCTTGCGCTTCAGGTACGAGGAGTACGTGACCATGATCCCGAAGGCGACCGAGAGCGAGAAGAAGATGTGTCCGTACGCAGACGCCCAGACGGCCGGGTTTGCGAGCGCCTCCCAGTTCGGAGCGAAGAACGCGTTGAGCCCTTCCGCCGCTCCCGGAAGGAACAGCGACTGCACCACGAGGATCGCGAACATGACCGTCAGCAGGGGCATCAGGATCATGTTCGCGCGCCCGATGCCGCGCTTGACTCCCAGCGCCATGATGCCGATGACGAGAAGCCAGACGACCACGAGCGGGATGCCGACCTGCGGCACGAAATCAGTCGACACCCCGACCACCGCGACGTCGGCCGACTGCAGGAAGTCGGTGAAGAAGAAGTCGTTCTCGTTCCCCGGGCCCCAGGTGAGCTGCGCGGAGAACCAGGTGTACATGGCCGCCCAGGCGATGATCACCGCGTAGTAGACAGCGATGACCACGCAGATGAGTACCTGCCACCACCCGAGAGGCTCGGCCGCGCGGTGCATTCGGCGGAACGCCAGCGGCGCAGAACCACGGAAGCGGTGACCGATCGCGTAGTCGAAGAAGAGCAGCGGGATGCCGGCTGTCAGCAGTGCACAGAGGTACGGGATGAGGAAAGCTCCGCCTCCGCCCTCGTACGCGACATACGGGAATCGCCAGATGTTCCCGAGCCCGACGGCCGAACCGATCGCCGAGAGGATGAAGACGTTCCGCGAGCCGAAGGCCTCGCGTCGTGGTGTCTGCGTCGTTGCGGTGGCCATGCGGAGACCTTACCGGATGCCGTTCCGGCGGCCTCGGGACCGAGCCGGAAACACCTGAACGGGGTCGATTCCAAGAAGAAGTGCGGAGACGAGGGTGCGGAGACGAGGGTGTCTGGTTTCAGGACATCGTGAACGGGTGTCTCGGGACATCGTGAACGGTGCGGCTGGTGGCGCGGGCATGTCTCGGGACATCGTGAACGGTGGCCAAGTACGAGATCCTCATCAAAGCCGTGACCGTTCAACACCTCTCCTACGGTGAGGTCGCCGCCCGGTACGGGGTCTCGAAGATGCTGGTCCACAAGCTCCATCACCGGTGGCTCACCGAGGGAGATGCGGCGTTCGAGCCCCTCTCACGCCGGCCGCAGACAACGCCGAATCGGACGGCGGTCCCGACCCGTGAACGCGTGATCGCTCTGCGTGATGAGCTCATCGGCAACGGAATGGATGCCGGGGCAGACACGATCGCAGAACACCTCGCCCGAGAGGGCATCCACCGGCGAACTCCTCATCGAATTCACCCTCGACCCCACCAAGAACTACCAACGCAAAAACGGCTGAACCCCCGGAAACCGGGGGTTCAGCCGTTCACGATGTCCTGAGACATCACACTGCGGAGACGAGGGGATTTGAACCCCTGGTCCCCGTGAGGGGACTCCACCTTAGCAGGGTGGTGCACTCGGCCGGACTATGCGACGTCTCCAGGCATCCGGCCCGAAAGCACGGATGCACCTAGCCATCATAACGGGTTCGACCGGGAGGTACGAACCACGGCCGGATCTCCCCTTCTTCGTCGACACGTATCGCCCGGAAAGGGTGACGCGCCCGACGACGCCCGACCCGACGGTGCCACGATGAGCGACGTGACGACGCCCGCATCGGAAAGCCCGGAGCCTGCTCCTGCGCTCCGCATCCGACAGCGCCGCCCGATCCTCGCCTCGCTCGACCGCCCCCTCGCGTTGGGCTTCGCGGTCACGCTCGGTGCACTCGCGGCGTTCACGCTCGGCGTCGCCCTCACCTCGCTGTCGACGATCCTCATCTACATCGCGCTCGCGATCTTCATCGCCCTCGGACTCGATCCGGTCGTCAAGCGACTGGAACGGCACGGGATGTCACGCCCGCGGGCGATCATCGTCGTCTTCGCGGCCTTCACCGTGATCGTGCTCGTGGCGGTCGTCTTCGTCCTGCCCCCGGCGTTCCGGCAGATCGCCGAGTTCGTGCAATCGATTCCCGCGGCGATCATGCAGTTCCAGGCCTCCGACTGGTACCGAGGATTCGAAGCGCAGATCGGCGACGTGGTCGGCAACGGCCTCGACCAGCTCGCGGCCTTCCTCTCGGATCCGGGAAATCTGCTGGCGATCGGGGGCGGCGTGCTGGCTGTCGGATTCGGTATCGGCAACGCGATCTCCGGCACCCTGATCGTGATCGTTCTGACGCTGTACTTCCTCGCCTCGCTCACCGCATTCCAGGCCGCCTTCTACCGTCTGGCCCCGGCGCGCGAGCGCAAGACGGTCGCCGAACTCACCGAGACCATCACCGATTCCGTCGGTGCGTACCTGATCGGGATGGTCGCGCTCGCAGGGTGCAATGCGGCGTTCGCGACGATTCTGCACCTCGTGCTCGGGCTTCCTTTTCCGGCATTCATGGGCCTCGCTTCCTTCCTCATCACGCTCATCCCGCTCGTAGGACCCGTGCTGTACTGGATCTTCGCCTCGGTCATCGCGCTCTTCACCGACCCGGTGCTCGCACTGATCTTCGCCGTCCTCTACCTGATCTACATGCAGTTCGAGGCCTACCTCCTCACCCCGCGGGTGATGAACAAGGCGATCGCGGTGCCAGGCGCGCTGGTCATCATCGGAGCACTCGTCGGAGGCACCCTGCTCGGTCTGCTCGGCGCGTTGGTGGCGATTCCCGTCACCGCCGCTATCCTGCTGATCATCAAGCAGCTCGTCATACCGCGCCAGGATGCGAAGACGTGAGACCGGAGCTCCGAATGACACCGACGATCGAAGAGCTGCAAAGCAGACTCAGTGCGCTCGAGGCGGAGAACGCCGCGCTGAAGTCCGTGAGCCCCGAACCGACGCGCGCGCGAACGCCGCGCAGGTGGGGTCGCACGCTCCTCGCCACCGTGCTGATCGTGCTGGGCGCCCTGCTCGCACCGGTCGCCGTGGTGGCCACATGGGCGAACGTCCAGCTCACCGACACGGATCGCTTCGTGACGAGCTACGCCCCGCTCGCCGACGACCCCGCGATCCAGTCCCTCATCACCACACAAGTGGTCGCGGTGATAGAGGAGCAGATCGATGTCCCGGCCCTCACCTCCGATGTGATCGACGGGATCATCGATCTCGGAACGGGCGACCGTGCCACGCGTGCGCTCGAGTTGTTGAAAGGACCCGCTGCGCAGGGCATCCAGTCGCTCGTCGGGAATGTCGTGGCGAGATTCGTGGAATCGGATGCGTTCGCGAATGTCTGGGCATCCGCCCTTCGCGTGAGCCACTCCCAGCTGACCGGGGCGCTCCAGAACGATCCGAATGCGGCCATCGACCTCGGCGTCGACGGGACGATCGGAATCCAGCTGGCACCGATCATCGAAGCCGTCAAGCAGGCGCTCGTGTCGCAGGGGGTGGGCTTCGCCTCCTCCATCCCGGCGATCGACCGCACCATCGTCGTGGCGACCTCCGATGCGCTGCCGACCGTGCAACTCGCCTACGGACTCGCGGTGGCGGCAGGACTCTGGCTGCCCTGGATCTCGCTCCTGCTCCTCGCCGCCGGAGTCGTCGCCGCGCACCGCCGCTGGGTCGCAGGGATCGCCGCGTCGCTGTCGCTCGCCGCATCGATGGTGATCCTGTTGGCCGGCTTCGCGATCGGCCGTATCTTCTTCGACGCGGCGATGCGATCGGGCCCGGTGGCGCCGGATGCCGCGGGAGTGATGTTCGAGACGCTCACCGGTGCGATGCGCGACACCGCCATCGCCGTGCTCGTGCTCGCACTCGTGGTCGCGATCGTCGTGTGGATCAGCGGCCCGTTCGTCCTGCCCTCGCGGCTTCGCGGAGCCACGCACGCCGGTGCCGGTCACCTCCGCGCAGCCCTCGAGAGCCACGGGGTGACGACGGGACGCGTCGGTCGGTGGCTCTCCGCGCAGCGCACGCTGCTGAGGGTCGCCGTCGCTGTGATCGGCGCTGCCGTGGTGCTGCTCGTCCGTCCGATCACGCCGGGACTGGTCCTGTGGACCCTCGCGCTCGCGGCTCTGGTGATCCTGCTGCTGGAGATCGCGGAGCGCCCGCCGAAGGAGGCGTCGTCCACCTCGCCCGACGTGGACGATGCCGGCGCCGAGGTGCCGGTCGGCACCGGCGCAGCGGTGCCGGAGGACTGACATGTGGGCGGAGGCAGTCCCGTGACCGCTCCCGCCCGGCGCGACCGCGCTCGACGGCGGATCGTCGCACGCCTCAGCGCCGACGGGGCGCGCAGCATCGGATACGCGGCCATCCTCGCCCTCCTCGTCGTGTCCTACTGGTTGTGTGCGAGTCAGCGCAGCACCGACCCCAATCCGATCGCCTTCCTCCTGATCCTCGTCACGGTCGCCGTGGTGTTCCGCGTCACGGATACGCGCGCGTTCGTGCAGCACATCGCGTGGGCGGTGCTGTCGGTCGCGGGGCTCGCGACGATCGTGGCGACCCTCCTCGGCGCCGAGGGCCACACACTCGATGTCGTGCTCTCCGCCGCGTCGATGGTCGCGCTCCTGATCGCGCCCGCCGTGATCATCGGTCACCAGGCCACCCGTCGCGGGCTCAATCTCGAAGCCCTGCTCGCTGCGATCACGGCGTACGTCCTCGTCGGGCTGTTCTTCGCCTTCGTGCTGAACCTGCTCTCACAGCTCTCCGCGACGCCGACGTTCGACGCGACCGACGGCGATTCGCTCGCGAACCAGGTGTTCTTCTCGTTCACCACGCTCACGACCACGGGCTACGGAAACCTCGTTCCCGTCAGCACCGGCGCCCAGACCATCGCGGTCTCCGAGGCGATCACCGGGCAGTTCTTCCTCATCACGGCCGTCGCGCGCATCATGCGCGGCGCGACCGGCCCGACCACGGCACGCGATGCGCTGCGCACACCGAAGGAGACGCCATGAAGAAATGGGCCGTCGTCGGAGTGCTGGGCTGCGCGCAGTTCGTGATGGTGCTGGACGGCACCGTGATGAACGTGTCGATCTCGACCGTCGTCACCGACCTCGACACCAGCGTCTCGGCCATGCAGGCCGCCATCACCTTCTACACGCTGACCATGGCGGCCTTCATGCTGCTCGGCGCCAAACTCGGGGACGTGTGGGGGCGACGTCGCGCGTTCGTCATCGGCTCGTGCATCTACGCGGTCGGCTCGTTGATCACCGCGCTGAGTCCGAACGTGCAGTTCCTGTTCCTGGGCTGGTCCGTCATCGAGGGGCTCGGCGCGGTGCTCGTGATCCCCGCGATCGCCGCGCTCGTCGCCGACAACTACCGGGGCGCCGACCGCGTCACCGCGTTCGCGATCATCGGTGCGGTGTCGGGAGCAGCCGTCGCCGCCGGTCCGCTGATCGGCGGCGCCGTGACGACCTACTTCGACTGGCGCTACGTGTTCGTGGCGGAGGTCGTGATCATGCTCGCCGTCGTGGCCTGCGCGCGGATCATCACCGACGCCGGCACCAGGCAGAGCGCGCGCATCGACCTCCTGAGCGTCGTGCTCTCCTCGGTCGGTCTGGTGTTCGCCGTCTACGGCATGCTGCAGAGCAAGACCTGGGGGTGGATCGTGCCGCTCGCCAAGCCCGAACTCGGCGGCGTGCCCGTCGCCCCGCTCGGCATCTCGATGAGCGCCTGGTTCATGACGCTCGGCGGAGTGCTCATCGCGGTCTTCATCGCACGCCAACGACGGCTGGCGGAGCAGGAGCGTGCACCGCTGGTGGACGTGCGGATGTTCTCGATCGCCTCGCTCCGCAGCGGCCTGTCGGTGCTCGGCGCGCAGTACGCGGTGACCGCGGGGCTGTTCTTCATGGTGCCGGTCTACCTGCAGATGACGCTCGGACTCGATGCCCTGGAGACCGGCATCCGCATCTTCCCGCTGTCGGTGTCGCTCGTCCTGTTCTCGATCGTGGGCACACGACTGTCTCGACGGATGACGCCCCGTGCGATCGCCCGCACCGGCCAGGTACTGCTCGTCGTGAGTGCGGTCGTCCTGCTGGGCTCCGCGACGAGCGACCTGCGCAGCGGCCTCTTCGCCGTCGGGATGTTCCTCGCAGGGAGCGCCCTCGGGCTCCTGGCTTCGCAGCTGGGCAACGTGAACATGTCGAGCGTCTCGGAGTCGCAGACCAGCGAGGTGGGCGGACTCCAGGGAGTCTTCCAGAACCTCGGCTCCTCGCTCGGCACGGCGTTGATCGGCTCGATCCTGATCGGGGCGCTGTCGACGTCGTTCGCCTCCGGAGTCGCGCACAGCGATCTGCCGTCCGAGACCAGGGCCACCATCAGCGCGGCCACCGAGCACGGCGTCACGATCGTCCCGGCGACCACCGTCACGGCGATCGCCGAGGAGGCGGGCCTGAGCGACGAGGATGCGAGCACCCTCTCGGGCATCTACCGCGATTCGCAGCTGTCCTCGCTGCGCATCTCGTTCTTCGGCCTCATCCTGATCAGTCTGCTGTCGCTGCTGTTCTCGCGGGGCATCCCGACCGAAGTCGCGGTCAGACGCCGGGCGGGCGCGAGTCCCTGACACGGTGTCCCGCCGGTGCGATGCGGGTTCAGGAGCCGAGTGTGGAGGCCCGCGCGACGAGTTCAGGGCGGAACAGCACGTGCTCGCGCACCGGCACGTCCTGTCCCTGGCTCCGCACCAGCAGATCGACGGCGGTCGACCCGATCAGCGCCGCCGGCTGCCGCACGGAGCTCAGCGGGATGACCGCCGCCGCCGCGAAATCGATGTCGTCGTAGCCGATCAGCGCGATGTCCTCCGGCACGCGGGCGTCCCCGGTCATCACCAGGCTCTGGAGGATGCCGAGGGCGAGCAGATCGTTGGCGGCGAAGATCGCGTCGGGGCGTACTGCCGCTTCCCGTCCGAGGATGTGCCGTCCGATCCGGCGGCCCTCCTCGACGCTGAGCACCGTGGTCGCGATGAACTCGAGCTCCGCACCCGCCGCGCTCACGGCCGCCTGCGCCCCGGCGTATCGGTCGGACACCTGGCGCAGCGACGCGGGCCCTCCGACGAAGGCGATTCGGCGGCGTCCTCGTGCGAGCAGGTGCTCGGTCGCGAGCCGGCCGCCTTCGGTGTCATCCACGGATACGGCGGCGAACGCTCCGTCGACGGACTCGCGGTCGACCAGGACGACCGGGGTCCCCCTGTCACGGATCTGCGCCAGTTGCGGAGAACCCTCGTTCAGCGGGGTCACGAGCACACCGGCGACCCGCTGCTCCTCGAAGAGGTCGAGGTGCATCAGCTCCCGCTGCTGCTGCTCGTCACTGTTGGCGATCAGCACCGAGAGGCCGTGCTCATCGGCTCGCTCCTCCGCGCCGCGGGCGATCTCGGCGAAGAACGGGTTGCGGATGTCGAGCACCACGAGTCCGATCGTGCGACTGCGCCCGGCTCTCAGCTGCCGGGCCGCGTCGTTGCGCACGAACCCCAGTCGTGCGATCGATGCCTGCACGCGGGCCACCGTCGCAGGGGAGACCTTGTCCGGCCGGTTCAGCACGTTCGAGACGGTGCCGACCGACACTCCTGCGTCTTCGGCGACCTCGCGCACGTTGACCGCCATGAGACTCCCTGCCGCCTTCTCGAGATGCGCGGTGAAACGGATCATCTCGGCACGCCCATCCAGCGTCTCACGCCACCTTGACAGCCGTCAACGTATCGCTTATCGTCGATCACGAACCACTTTTGAAACGATTCATTCCCTCAATGGAGATGTGACATGACCCGCGTCGCCTTCCAGCTCCAGGTGCGCCCCGAGCTGCTCGACGAGTACCTCGCCCGGCACTCGCCGGTGTGGCCGGAAATGCTGGCGGAGATCGCCGCCGCCGGTCGACGCAACTACACGCTCTTCCTCGGCGACCGCGGCACACTCATCGGCTACTACGAGACCGATGACGACGCCGCCGCACAGGCGTATCTCGCGGCCTCTCCGGTCGCCGCACGCTGGGAGAGCGAGATGAGCCGCTTCTTCCTTGGGCTCGACGGCCGCCCCGACCAGGCCGCGACTCCGCTTCCCGAGGTGTTCCACCTCGAAGACCAGCTCGCCGCCAGCGGCGTGCACGCAGCATCCGACAACGACTCCGCATCCGACAACGACTCAGAAGGCAGCGCATCGTGAGCATCCTCTCCCCCGAACACCTCTCCGCTCTCGAGAAGCAGGGCATCGAACTCCCCAGTTGGGCATTCGGCAACTCCGGCACGCGCTTCAAGGTGTTCGGCACGCCGGGCACGCCCCGCGACCCGTGGGAGAAGATCGCCGATGCCGCCCAGGTGCACAAGTACACGGCGCTCGCCCCGTCGGTCGCCCTGCACATCCCGTGGGACGTGGTCGACTCGTACTCCGACCTGCGCAAGCACGCGGAAGACCTGGGCGTCGAGCTCGGCACCGTGAACTCCAACACCTTCCAGGACGACGACTACAAGTTCGGGGCCCTGACGCACGAAGACGCGGCGATCCGCCAGAAGGCGATCGACCACCACCTCGCCTGCATCGACGTCATGGACGCGACGGGCAGCCGCGACCTCAAGATCTGGCTGGCCGAGGGCTCGAACTACCCCGGCCAGGCCGATCTGCGCGGCCGCCAGGACCGTCTGCAGGAGTCGCTGCAGCAGATCTACGCACGCCTGGGCGATGACCAGCGCCTGGTGCTCGAGTACAAGTTCTTCGAGCCGGCTTTCTACCACACCGATGTTCCGGACTGGGGCACCTCCTACGCACAGGTGAGCTCGCTCGGAGACAAGGCGATGGTCTGCCTCGACACCGGACACCACGCCCCCGGCACCAACATCGAGTTCATCGTGATGCAGCTGCTGCGCCTGGGCAAGCTCGGCTCCTTCGACTTCAACTCGCGCTTCTACGCCGACGACGACCTGATCGTCGGTGCAGCCGATCCCTTCCAGCTGTTCCGCATCCTGTTCGAGGTCGTGCGCGGCGGCGGTCTGAACAACCCCGATGTGGCCTTCATGCTCGACCAGTGCCACAACGTCGAGGACAAGATCCCCGGTCAGATCCGCTCCGTGCTCAATGTGCAGGAGATGACGGCCCGTGCGCTGATCCTCGACCGCGAGGCGCTGACCGCGGCACAGAAGTCGGGCGACGTGCTGGCCGCCAACGCGGTGTTCATGGACGCGTTCTACACCGACGTGCGCCCGGCGCTCGCAGAATGGCGCGAGTCGCGCGGCCTCGCGGGCGACCCGATGGCGGCCTACGCGGCATCCGGCTACCAGCAGCAGATCGCGGCCGACCGCGTGGGTGGCGTGCAGGCCGGCTGGGGCGCCTGAGCGGATGACCGACATCGTCGTCGCGGGCCCGCACGGTCCGCTCACGCTCCGCCTCTACCGTCCGGACGCGCCCGCAGGGCCCGGTCTGGTCTGGGTGCACGGCGGAGGCTTCGCCGGCGGCGACCTCGACATGCCCGAAGCGGACTGGGTCGCGCGGAGCTTCGCAGAGCGCGGCATCGCCGTGGTCTCGGTGGACTACTCCCTCGCGCCGCTCGCGGCCGCGTGGGCCGAGGCCACCGGTCAGCCACCCCGGGAGGGCGTGCACTATCCGGTCGCCTCGGACGAGATCGAGTTCGCGTTCCGATGGGCAGCGGAGTCGGACCTCGCCGACGGTCCCTGGGCACTGGGCGGCGCCAGCGCCGGCGGCAACCTCGCGGCCGGCGCGGCCCTGCGCATGAGTCACGGCGACGGGCAGGGTCCCGCGCTCGCGGTGCTCGCGTATCCGACGCTGCACGCCGTGCAGTCGACACCGGATGCCGAGCTCCGCGCGGCGTTGGACGCGGTTCCCGAAGCGGATGTGTTCTTCCCGGAGGCCGTGCGTGGCATGTACGAGAACTACCTCGGTGCCGCCGCGGAGTCCGGTGACGTCTACGCGGTGCCAGGCACCGCGTCACCCGAGCAGCTCGTCGACTTCCCGCCGACGATCATGATCAACAGCAGCATCGACGAGCTGCGGGTCTCCGGCGAGGCGTTCGCCGAAGCCCTCCGCACAGCCCACGTCGATGTCGATGTCTCGACCGAGCCCGGCACCGGGCACGGGCACCTCAACCGACCAGAAGACGCCGCCGCCACCTCCTCGATCGAGCGCTTCGCCGCCCGCATCCTCGACACTTCTCGCTGAACAGACCAAGGACACGATTCTGATGACGAACCCGACCGCCGCCGCTCTGATCGCGCGCAGCAACCGCCTGGGCGCTGACCCGAAGAACACCAACTACGCCGGCGGCAACACGTCCGCGAAGGGGACCGAGACCGATCCGGTGACCGGACAGCCGGTCGAGCTGCTGTGGGTGAAGGGTTCGGGCGGCGACCTGGGCACGCTCACCGAGCAGGGTCTGGCCGTGCTGCGTCTGGACCGCATGCGCGCACTGGTCGACGTGTACCCGGGCCTGGACCGTGAGGACGAGATGGTCGCGGCGTTCGACTACTGCCTGCACGGCAAGGGCGGGGCTGCGCCGTCAATCGACACCGCGATGCACGGTCTCGTTGATGCCGCGCACGTCGATCACCTGCACCCGGACTCGGGCATCGCGATCGCGACCGCCGCAGACGGCGAGGAGCTGACCGCGAAGATCTTCGGAGACAAGGTCGTGTGGGTGCCGTGGCGCCGCCCCGGCTTCCAGCTCGGGCTCGACATCGCCGCGATCAAGGAGAAGAACCCGCAGGCGATCGGCTGCATCCTGGGCGGACACGGCATCACCGCCTGGGGAGACTCCTCGGAGCAGGCCGAGGCGAACTCCCTGTGGATCATCGACACCGCAGCCTCCTACATCGCGTCGAACGGCAAGCCCGCTCCCTTCGGCGGCGTGCGCGTCGGCTTCGAGGCGCTGCCGGAGGCGGAGCGCCGTGAGCGCGCGGCGGCCCTGGCCGGCACCATCCGCGGCATCGCCTCGACGGACAAGCCGCAGGTCGGCCACTTCACCGACGCCGATGTCGTGCTCGACTTCCTCGCCTCGGAGCGGGCTCCCGAGCTCGCCGCTCTCGGCACCAGCTGCCCCGACCACTTCCTGCGCACCAAGGTCAAGCCGCTCATCCTCGACCTCCCGGTGACGGCCACGGCGGAGGAGCAGATCGCCCGTCTGCACGAGCTGCATGCCGAGTACCGCGCCGACTACCAGGCCTACTACGACGCCCATGCGACCGCCGAGTCCCCCGCCATCCGCGGCGCCGACCCGCTCATCGTGCTGGTGCCCGGCATCGGCATGTTCTCGTACGGCGCGAACAAGCAGACCGCACGCGTCGCCGGCGAGTTCTACGTCAACGCGATCAACGTGATGCGCGGCGCCGAGTCGCTGTCGACCTACTCGCCCATCTCCGACGCCGAGAAGTTCCGCATCGAGTACTGGGCACTGGAAGAGGCCAAGCTGCAGCGGATGCCGAAGCCGAAGTCGCACCAGGGACGCATCGCCTTCGTGACCGGCGCCGCCTCCGGCATCGGCAAGGCCATCGCGACCCGCCTCGCGGCCGAAGGCGCCTGCGTCGTGATCGCCGACCTCGACCTCGAGAAGGCTCAGGCCGCGGCGGCCGAGCTCGGCGGTACCGACGTCGCGATCGGTGTCGCCGCGAACGTGGCGGATGCCGACGCGATCCAGGCGGCGCTGAACGATGCCGTGCTCGCGTTCGGTGGTGTCGACCTCGTCGTCAACAACGCCGGACTCTCGCTGTCGAAGCCACTGCTGGAGACCACCGAGAAGGACTGGGATCTGCAGCACGACGTCATGGCCAAGGGCTCGTTCCTCGTCTCGAAGGCCGCAGCCCGCGTGCTGATCGACCAGAAGCTCGGCGGCGACATCATCTACATCTCCTCGAAGAACTCGGTCTTCGCCGGGCCGAACAACATCGCCTACTCGGCGACCAAGGCCGACCAGGCGCACCAGGTGCGTCTGCTCGCGGTCGAGCTGGGCGAGTTCGGCATCCGCGTCAACGGCATCAACCCGGATGGCGTCGTGCGTGGCTCCGGCATCTTCGCCTCGGGCTGGGGCGCGAACCGCGCCGCGACCTACGGCGTCGCGGAAGAGGACCTCGGTCAGTTCTACGCCAATCGCACGATCCTCAAGCGCGAGGTCGTGCCGGAGAACGTCGCGGACGCCGTGTATGTGCTCACCGGCCCCGAGCTCAGCCGCACGACGGGCCTGCACATCCCCGTCGACTCCGGCGTCGCCGCCGCGTTCCTGCGATGAACGTCGGCCACCCCCGCCGGGTGCACGGGATCGCGTCGGGTGCACGACCGGTCGACGCAGTGAAACCGTGCACTCGCGCGGATGCCGTGCACTCGACGAGCGACGCGGCGCGCGCATGACCACGCGCACGGTCGCCGCCGTCGACCTCGGCGCCACCAGCGGGCGGGTCATGATCGGGCGCATCGGCGAAGGGGTGCTCGACCTCGAGCTCGTCTCACGCTTTCCGAACGGTCCTGTCGGACGTGAGGACGGCCTGCACTGGGACTTCGGCGCGCTGTACGAGCATGTGCTCGAGGGCCTCGCCGAGGCGGTGCGCCGCGAGCCGGGCATCGAGAGCATCGGGATCGACTCCTGGGCGGTCGACTACGGCCTGGTGAAGGACGCAGAGCTTCTCGCCGAGCCGTTCCACTACCGTGACGAGCGCACCGCACGCGGCGTCGCAGAGGTGCATTCGATCGCGCCCTTCGACGAGCTGTACCGGCGCAACGGACTGCAGTTCCTGCCGTTCAACACGCTGTACCAGTATCGGGTCGACGCGCACCTCGCCGAGGCCGACACCGCGCTGCTGATCCCCGACCTCATCGCGTTCCTGCTCACCGGCGCGGCCGTCGCGGAGCGGACGAACGCCTCGACCACGGGCCTCCTCGGCGTCATCGACGGCGAGTGGGACACGGCACTGGCCGAGCGCCTCGGCGTCCCTTCCCGCATCCTGCCGACGCTGATCGACCCCGGTACGACCATCGGCCGCCTGCGCCCCGAGCTCGCCGCACGCATCGGCAAGGATCTGCCCGTGATCGCGGTCGGCTCGCACGACACGGCATCCGCCGTGGTCGCCGCGCCCCTCTCGACACCGCACTCGGCGTACATCTCCTGCGGCACGTGGGGACTGGTCGGTATCGAGCTCGCCGCTCCGGTGCTGACGGATGCCGCGCGCGACGCCAACTTCACGCACGAGCTCAGTGTCGACCGGCGGTACCGCTTCCTGCACAACGTGACCGGGCTCTGGCTGCTGAGCGAGACCGTCCGGGCGTGGGAAGCGGAGGACGGTTCCGCGATCGACCTGCCCGCGCTCCTCGCTGCGGCGTCCGAGGTCAGCGGCGACGTGCCGCTCTTCGATGCGGACGACCCGAGCCTCAGCGCGCCCGGCGACATGCCCGCCCGTATCGCGGCGCTGCTCGGCGTCGACGCTCCCGCATCACGGCCGGCGTTCGCGCGGTCGATCGTGGAGTCGATCGCCACCGCGTTCGCGCAGGCCGTGCAGACCGCATCCGCGTTGTCGGGTCGCGAGCTCGACCGCATCCACCTCGTCGGAGGCGGCTCGTTGAATCGGCTGCTCTGCCAGGCCACGGCCGACCGCACCGGGCTGCCCGTGCTGGCCGGCCCGGTCGAGGCCACCGCGCTGGGCAATGTGCTCGTGCAGGCGCGAGCCCTCGGCGCCGCGCCCACGTCGCTCGAGGAGCTCCGCGCCCTCGTCGCCGCGACGCACGAGCCCGAGCGCTTCGACCCTCGGGCCTGACAGCCGGCGCTGACCCCGCCACAGATCCTCAGCCGCCGTCATCCGGTTCGCCCAAACCCACCGCGCCCGCCGAGACCCACCACCCCCGACGCTCGGGATGATGGGCCTCGGCGGGAGTGGTGGGTCTCGGCGCGCGCAGGGCCACCCCGACGCGCGACCCACCCGACGCGCGTGGCGCGCGGCGCGCAGACAGCGCGCACGACAAAGGGGGCGCCGGAGCAGAAGCCCCGACGCCCCCTCGCGCGACGACTCAGAAGTCGAACTCTCCGATGTTGTCGGCGTTGAACTCGAACGGGTCCCCCAGCAGCACGACGCCGTCGGCTCCGACGGTGTACTCGCCGAGGTCGCCCGCCGTGAAGGTGTCACCCTCTGCGCCGGTGATCTCGCCCTCGATCAGGGCCTTGGCGGCGAAAGCGGCCAGGTAGCCGAGGTCGGCCGGGTTCCACAGCGCGAACGCGGTGACGGTGCCGTCTTCGACGTACTCACGCATCTGGTTCGGGGTACCGAGACCGGTGATGGCGACCTTGCCCTTGAAGTCCGAGGTCGACACGTAGCGGGCGGCAGCGGCGATTCCGACCGTGGTGGGCGAGATGATGCCCTTCAGGTTCGGGTGGCTCTGCAGCAGCGCGGCGGTCTTGTCGAACGACGTCTGGTCGTCGTCGTCGCCGTAGACGGTCTCGACGATGGTGATGTCGGGGTACTCGCTGGCGACGTACTCCTTCATCAGGTCGATCCAGGCGTTCTGGTTGGTCGCGTTGGCGGATGCCGACAGGATCGCGACCTCGCCCGCGCCACCGATCTGGTCGGCGATCAGGTCGACCTGCACCTTGGCGATGCCTTCGGAGTCGGCCTGGTTGATGAACAGATCGCGGCACTCGGGGTTGGTGTCGGAGTCGAAGGTGACGACCTTGACCCCGGCGTCGCGCGCCTCGTTCAGCGCGTCGCAGATCGCCTTGGGGTCGTTGGCCGACACGACGAGCGCACCGACCGCCTGCTGCGTGGCGGTGTTGATGTAGCTGACCTGAGCGTCCGGCGTCGCCTCTGCCGGACCGACCTCGGCGAACGTGCCGCCGAACTCCTCGACAGCGGCCTTGCCGCCCTTGCTCGAGGTGTCGAAGTACGGGTTTCCGAGGTTCTTGGGCAGGAACGTGATCGACAGGTTGTCCGACCCGCCGCCTTCGCCCTCGGTGGATCCGCCCGAGCCGCTGCCGGTGTCGGCGCAGCCGCTCAGCACGAGCGCTGCGGCGACGGCGACCGCCGCGAACGCAGCGATCTTCTTACGTGCAAACGTCATTGTTCTTCCTTTCGTGATGATCACCGCTGGCGGGTGCCGGCGATGAGAGGCTGCCTCATGGTGCGGAGGAGGCTGCGACGCGGAGCGGCGGACCGGCCTTCGCACGGATGCGCTGCACCCAGGCGAGGACGCTGGCTGCGACGACCGAGAAGATCAGCAGACCGCCGGTGATGATGTTGATGACGTCGGACGTGACGCCGGCGAGGCGCAGGCTGCTGCCGAGCACCCCGATCAGCAGAACGGCGGCGACGACGCCGTGCAGATGTCCTCGACCGCCGAAGACCGAGACGCCGCCCAGCACGACGGCGGCGATGACCTGGAGCTCGAGCCCGGTGGCGTTGTCGCCACGGGCGCTGCCGAAGCGCAGTGTGTAGAAGATGCCCGCGAACGCGGCCACCACACCGGAGAGCACGAACAGGATGAACTTCGTCCGCTCCACATTCACGCCGGAGAACCGCGCGGCATCCTTCGACAGGCCGATCGCGAAGACCCCGCGCCCGAAGGGGGTGAAGTGCAGCAGTACGATGAACAACGCCAGCAGGATCAGGAACGGGATGACGATGTACGGGATCGTCGTCCCGGCGATCTTCGCCTTCGCGAGAGCTGTCCACGCCTCCGGGAAGTCGGTGACGGCCGTGGTGCCGAGCAGCCCGACCGCCAGACCGCGGAACAGTGCGAGCGTGCCGATCGTGACGGCGAGCGAGGGCAGTCCGACGACGGTGACGAGGAAGCCGTTGAAGGCACCGCCGACGACGCCGACCAGGAGTGCGGCGAGCGCCGCGACCTCGAAGGGAGCACCGGACTGCGTGAGCACGCCCGTCACGACGCTGGCCAGCCCCACCATCGACCCGACTGAGAGGTCGATCTCGCCCGTGATCATGACGAGGGTCATCGGCAGCGCGATGAGCAGGATCGGCGCGACGTCGAGCAGCAGGTAGTTCGCGGTGATGGGCTGCGCGAACCCGCGGATGGACACAGCGGCGACGATCGTCACGAGCACCAGGAGCGCGATGATCGCGAACTCGCGGTTGATGAAGATGCGGCGCCAGAGCGGACGGTCGTAGTCGCGGATGGCGCGCGTCGACGCGGTCGTCGTTGTCGTGGTCATGATTCGTCCCTCGCCTCGATGAGCTGGCGTCTCTGTCTGACCGCGAGCACCCGGTCGAGCACGATGGCCCCGATGATGAGCACGCCCACCACGGCGCGCTGCCAGAAGTCCGGGATGCCGAGGATCGGCAACGCACGGTTGATGGTCATCAGGAGCATCGCGCCGATGGCCGCTCCCCAGACCGTGCCGACGCCTCCGGTGATCGCGATGCCGCCGATGACGGCCGCGCCGACCGCATCCAGCTCCCAGCCGCTGCCGGCCTGCGAGCTGATCGATCCGTACCGGGCGGCGTAGAAGACGCCGGCGAGCCCGGCGAGCGCGCCGGAGAGGACGAATGCCGAGAGCACCCGGCGCGTGACCTTGAGGCCGTAGAGCTCTGCGGCTGCCGGGTCGGATCCGATCGCGTAGTACTCGCGACCGCCCCGGGTGTTGCGCAGGTACCAGGCGGCGACGGCGAGCACGATCACCGCGATGATCGACAGCACGGGGATGAACAGGATCTGCTGCGTGCCGAGTCCGAGGAAGTCCTTGGGCATGTCGGAGGCGTTGATGCGATCGCTGCCGGTCCAGAGCACGTTGATGCCGCGATAGGCATACAGCGTGCCGAGTGTGATCACCATCGCCGGCACTTTGGCGAACGCGACCAGCGCGCCGTTCACGAGTCCGAGGAGGGCGCCGAGGAGCACGGCGGCGATCACGACGACGACGATCGGGATACCCGGTATGTCGACGAACAGTCGGCCGGTCAGGTAGGCCGTCAGGCCCATCACGGACCCCACCGAGAGATCGACGTTGCGCGTGATGATCACGATGGCCTGGCCGATCGCGACGAGCATGAGGATCGACGGCGTGAGCAGCAGGTCGCGCCAGCCGTCGGCGCTGAACAGGAAGTTCGGGTTCTTCACCGTGGCGGCGATCACGACGAGCACGAGGGCGGCGAGGATGCCGAACTCGCGCGCGCGTCCGACGCCGGCCGGCTTCTTCGCGAACGCCGGGGCGTCCGGCGGTGCGGTGATGAGGCTCACTTCGTCTCTCTTCGTTCTCTCAGCGCGGCGCATCAGTGCTGCTCCGATGAATGAGTGGCGGCGAACATGACGTTCTCGCTGGTGGCGTCGTCGCGGGAGATCTCGGCGGTGATGCGGCCTTCGCGCATCACCAGCACCCGGTCGGCCATGCCGAGGACCTCGGGGAGCTCGGAGGAGATCATGAGGATGCCCATCCCCTCGCCCGCAAGCTGCGACAGGAGACGGTGCACCTCGGACTTCGTGCCGACGTCGATGCCTCGGGTCGGCTCGTCGATGATCAGGACGCGCGGGTCGGTGGCGAGCCACTTGGCCAGCACGACCTTCTGCTGGTTGCCGCCGGAGAGGGTGGATGCCACGGTGTCGAGCGCGTGCGTCTTGACCTCGAGTCGGGATGCCCATTCCTTGGCGGCACGGTTCTCGATGCCGCTGGTGATCAGTCCCCACTTCGACAGACGTCGACGGATCGCGAGCGTGATGTTGCCTCCCACGCCCGCGTCGATCACGAGACCCTGCTTGCGGCGGTCCTCCGGCACGAGCGCGAGCCCGCTGCGCATCGCCGCGGTGGGGTTGCGACGGGCGACGGCGGCGCCGAGCATCCGCACGTCGCCTTCGTTGTACGGATCGACGCCGAAGACCGCGCGCGCGACCTCGGAACGCCCTGCGCCGACCAGGCCGGCCAGCGCGACGATCTCGCCCGCCCGCACGGTGAACGAGATGTCATGGAAGACGCCGGGGCGGTTCAGCCCTGTGACCTCGAGCAGCGGCTCACCGATCTCGGCTTCCTGCTTGGGGAACAGCTCGGTGACGTCTCGGCCGACCATCTGGCGCACCAGGTCGTCGACCGTGGTCTCGGCGATCGGCGTGGTGTCGATGTAGGCGCCGTCCCGCATGACGGTGACGGTGTCGCACAGATCGAACACCTCGTCGAAGCGGTGCGAGATGAACAGGATCGCCCTGCCTTCGTCACGGAGGCTCCGGGCGACGGCGAACAGACGGTCGACCTCGACGCCGCTGAGAGCGGCGGTCGGCTCGTCCATGATCAGCACGCTCGCATCGAGGGAGATCGCCTTGGCGATCTCGATGATCTGCTGGTCGGCGATCGACAGCCCTTCGGTGATGCGATCGGGGTCGAGCGCCACACCCAGGCGGCGGAAGATCTGGTCGACCTCGGTGCGCATCGCCTTGCGATCGATGCGACCGAGGAAGCCGGTGGGCTGGCGCCCCATGAAGATGTTCTCGGTGACCGAGAGATCGGGGAACAGCGTCGGCTCCTGGTAGATGACCGCGATGCCCGCGGCCTTCGACTGGGCGGTGCTGGTGAAGTCGACCTCTTCGCCGTGCAGGCGGAAGTCGCCGGAATCGCGGCGGTAGAGACCGGCCATGATCTTCACGAGCGTCGACTTGCCCGCACCGTTCTCACCGATGAGGGCGTGGACCGAACCGGGGCGGAGCGTGAGGCTGCCCGAGCGGAGCGCGACGACGGGGCCGAAGGACTTCACGACCCGGTGCAGCTCGAGCGCGGTGGGGGGAGCGCTGCGGGCGGAGGCTGCGTCTACCACTGGCTTTCCTCTCCGTTGAGGGGGATGATGATCGGAATGAACTCTACCTGAATCGATTCAAGCTCGTTTCAGGCTAGTGTATGTGATGCCGGTCTCAGGTCAACCCCTGATGCCGAAGCGTGATCCACCCGACGACGAGAGGACAGCCAGATGTCGATCAGCATCCGTGATGTCGCCCTCCGCGCCGGCGTCTCGGTCGGCACGGTGTCGAACGTCCTGAACCGCCCGGACGAGGTCTCCAGCGATTCGGTCGAGAGGGTCACGCAGGCGATCGAAGAGCTCGGCTACGTGCGCAACGATGCGGCGCGCAAGCTCCGCGCCGGCGTGAGCACCACCGTCGGCTTCGTGGTGCTCGACGGCCAGAACCCCTTCTACAACGACGTGGTGCGCGGGGCGGAGGACGAGGCGTCCAGCCACGGCATCGCGATCCTCTACGGCAACACCGACGATGATCCGTCCCGCGAGAAGGTCTACCTCGATCTGTTCCGCGAACAGCAGGTCCGTGGACTGCTCATCGCCCCCTACGGCGATGTCATGACACAACTGCGCCGATTCCGGGCCAGCGGGATCGCCACGGTCCTGGTCGACCGGTTCAGCGCCGACAGCGGCTTCTCGTCCGTTTCCGTCGACAGCGTCGCGGGCGGGCGTCTCGCGGTGGAGCACCTGATCGAGGGCGGCCGCAGGCGCATCGCCTTCGTCGGCGGCCCGTTCGACATGCGCCAGGTCACCGATCGCCTCGCCGGCGCCCGCGCCGCGGCGGAGAACGCGGCGGTCCACGTGGAGCTCGAAGTCGTCCCGACATCGGCGATGACGGTCGAAGAGGGAGTCATCGCCGGCACGAAGCTGCTCACGCGCCCGCGCCGCGAATGGCCGGATGCGCTCTTCGCCGCCAACGATCTGCTGGCGCTCGGGCTCCTGCAATCGCTGGTCTCAGGAGGGCGAGTGCTGGTCCCCGATGAGATCGCCCTCATCGGCTTCGACGACAACCCGTTCGCCGCGGCCGCTGCCGTGCCCCTGTCGTCGATCCGCCAGCCGAGCCGGATGATCGGACGCACCGCGCTGCGCATCGTGCTGGAAGAAGCCGCCGACCCCGAGAGCATCCCCCGCCAGACGGTGTTCCCGCCCGAACTCGTCATCCGTCGCTCGACGGCGGGCTGAGTCCGCCGACTTCCGCCCGCGGAGTCCGCCGGCCCCGCGCCTAGAGACCCACCGCCACCGCGCGCCGAGACCCACCACGCGCGCCGAGACCCACCATCACCGGTGCGCGGCGTGGTGGGTCCGGGCGGTCGTGGTGGGTCTCGGCGCAAGCGCGGGAAGGAAGACCCCCGCGGACTACTCCGCCGGCAGGACTCCTGCGTTCGCGGCCGCGATCAGCTGCTCGACCTGCTCGTAGGTCACCTCGACACCCGGGAATCCGACGAGGCGGCCGATCGGGAACGACGCCATCATCTTCTGCATCGCGTCGTCGTCCGGGATCATGGACGCCGCCGACGAGTCCGCTCCGCTGAGCTCGCTCATGAAGCCGCCGAGCGCCCCCATCACGATGGGGCCGGCGACCGGGTGGGCCAGCACGTCGCCGACCGAGGAGTTCATGGTCAGATCCTGCTGCACATCGTCGCCCGCGACCTCGACCGAGACCGACGAACGGATGTCACGGCTGGATGCCGCCACCTCGACCGCGTACGTGCCGCCCTCGACGACCCAGCGATCGACGCGCACGTCCCAGTACGCCAGGTCCTCGCGGCGCACGACGAGCTCGACGGCACGGGTCTCGCCCGCGGCGAGCGCGACCGACGAGAACGCCTTGAGCTCGCGGGGTGCGCGCTGCACGATCGACTGCGCAGGGGCGACGTACACCTGGACGATCTCGCGACCGTCGCGGTCACCGGTGTTGGTCACATCGACGCGCACCAGGATGTCGCCATCGGCGCCGATCGATGCCGTGGCCGCCCCGTACTCGAAGGTCGTGTACGAGAGTCCGTGGCCGAACGGATAGGTGACCTCGAGGCCCTTGGCGTCGTACCAGCGGTAGCCGACGAGCAGCCCCTCGCCGTAGCGGACGTGCCCGAACTCGCCCGGGAAGTTGCCGAACGAGGGGTTGTCCTCGACACGCACCGGAACCGTCTCGGTGAGCTTGCCCGAGGGGTTCACGACGCCGTAGAGCACGTCGGCGACGGCGCCTCCTCCGGCCTGACCGAGCAGCCAGGTCTCGACGATCGCCGGCACCCGGTCGGCGAAGGGCAGCGCGACCACGCCGCCGTTGGACAGCACCACCACGGTGCGCGGGTTGGCCGCGATCACCGCGTCCAGCAGCGCGAGCTGCGTGGCAGGCAGGTCGATGTGTTCGCGGTCGAAGCCCTCTGATTCCTCGGCAGCAGGCAGGCCCAGCAGGACGACGGCCACATCGGCGGCGGCAGCCACCGTCACGGCCTCGGCGCGCAGGTCATCAGCGCTGCGTCCGGATGCCGCGATGGCGCCACCGGCGACCGCGAAGCCCGGGGCGTACGTGACGTTGCCTCCACCGACGGCGCGCAGCTCGTCGAGGGCGGCATCGACCCTGGTCGGGTTGATGAGCGAGGAGCCGGCGCCCTGGAAGCGCGGCTCGGTCGCGAACGCCCCGATCACGGCGACCTTCTGTGTGGCTGCAAGGGGCAGCACTCCCCCGTCGTTCTTCAGCAGCACGATCGAGCGGCCGGCGGCCTCGCGGGCGAGGGCGTGATGCGCGTCCACGTCGAGGGGTCCGGCCACGGCCGGTCGCTCCCCCGCCTTGCGCACGAGGTCGATCGCTCGGCCTGCGGCCGTGTCGAGCACGCTCTCGGCGAGGGTGCCGGCCCGCACGGCATCCACCAGCTGCGCATCCGTCCGGCCACCCGATGCCGGCATCTCCAGGTCGAGTCCGGCGGCGACGCCCGTGACGCGGTCGTTCACGGCACCCCAGTCCGAGACGACGAGGCCGTCGAAGCCCCAGTCGTCGCGCAGCACGCTGGTGAGCAGCCACGGGTCCTCCGAGGTCCAGACGCCGTTGAGCTTGTTGTACGAGCACATGACGGTCCACGGCGAGGCGTCTTTCACGACGCGCTCGAAGCCGCGCAGGTAGATCTCGCGCAGCGGTCGCGGGTCGACATCCGAGCTCGCGCGCATGCGGTCGAACTCCTGGTTGTTCGCCGCGAAGTGCTTGAGCGAAGTCCCCACACCCTGCGACTGCACGCCGCGCACCGAGGCGGCACCGAGGATGCCCGAGACGAGAGGGTCCTCCGAGAAGTACTCGAAGTTGCGTCCGCACAGCGGGGAGCGCTTGATGTTGATGCCGGGTCCGAGCACCACCGCGACGTCTTCGATCGCGGCCTCCACGCCGATCGCGGCGCCGACGCGCGCGATGATCTCGGGGTCGAACGACGAGCCGATGCCGACGGCGGGCGGGAAGCAGGTGGCGGGGACGCTGCTGGCGAGCCCGAGGTGGTCCGTGCCGCCGGACTGCTTGCGGAGTCCGTGCGGACCGTCGGTCATCATCACCGAGGGGATGCCCGCGCGCTCCACAGCCTTGGTGGTCCAGAAGTCCGCGCCGCTGGTGAGCGACGCCTTCTCCTCGAGTGTCAGATCGGATGCCGAGATGTCGGTCATGGTCTTCCTTTCGCGGGCGACGGCGGTGTCTCTGCGAAAACTATATGCGCTTCAGTATTAGATTTCAAACGGTATTCAGGATTACTCTCGAGGCATGGCACGACGTGGCTCATACGCGAAAGGCGTCGCTCGACGCGAAGAGATCCTGGAGAGCGCGCTCGACGTGATCGGGCGCAAGGGATACCAGAACGCCTCTCTCAAGGAGATCGCCGAGGTCGTCGGGGTGACCCCCGCCGCGCTGCTGCACTATTTCGGCTCCAAGGAGGAGCTCTTCACCGAGGTGCTGCGCAAGCGCGACGAGCACGACGGGCTGGATCCCGCCTTCCTCGACGCCGACGCGGCCAGAGCCGGTTTCATCGACGTGATCCGTCACAACACCCAGGTCCCCGGTCTCGTGGCCCTCTTCTCACGCCTCTCGGTGGATGCCGCCGACCCCGAGCACCCGGCACACCAGTACTTCCTCGACCGCAGCGAGCGCCTGCGCGAGACCTTCGTCGAGAGCTTCGGCCCCGGCGGCCACGGACGCCCCGTACTCGAGCCCGAGACCCTCGCACGCGTCATCCAGGCCGCATCCGACGGCCTGCAGCTGCAGTGGATGATCGACCCGACCGTCGACATGCCCGCGATCATGGAGGCGTTGATCGGCGCCCTGTACCCGCCGGCTCCGCCCGCCGCCCTGACGACTGAACCGCAGATCTGACCGCCGAGACCCACCACCCCCGCCGAGACCCACCGCGAAGAACGCCTCGCGCGGTGGGTCTCGGTGCTCGCGGTGGGTCTCGGTGCGGAACAGCCGCAGCGCGAACCACCCACGGCAACCGGGAGGGCTACCCCTTCACCGCACCGCCGAGCCCCGCCGACCGCAGGAACACGGATTGGAACACGAGGAACATCGCGATCGGGATGAGCGTGGCGATCGCGAGCGCCGCCAGGAACACGTCGAGCTCTGTCTGCGACTGCACCGCGGGCAACCGCACCGACAGCGGCTGCACCGCGGGGTCCGGCAGCACCAGCATCGGCCAGAGGTAGTCCTTCCAGGCGGCGATGATCGCGAAGACCGAGACCACGCCGAGGATCGGCTTCGACATCGGCAGCACGATCGACCAGAAGAGCCGGAAGGGACCGGCGCCATCGGTGCGCGCAGCCTCGAACACCTCCCGCGGCAGGCTGTCGAAGAAGCGCTTGACCAGCAGGATGTTGAAGGCGTTCGCGCCCATGGGCAGCCACACCGCGAGGTAGTTGTTGAGCAGATTCACCTCGCCCAGCAGCGGCGGGTTGACGATCGTCAGATACAGCGGCACGAGCAGCACGATCCCCGGGATGAAGAGCGTCGCCAGCACGAGCCCGTTCAACACCGGCGCGTACCTCGGGCGGAGCACGGAAAGCGCATAGCCCGCCGTCGTCGCGATGAAGAGTTGCACGAACCAGGCGCCGAGCGCGATCACGATCGTGTTCAGGAAGTACTGGTCGATGTGGATGTCGTTCCACGCCGTCGACAGGTTCTCCCAGTCGATCCCGTTCGGCCACAGCGCGAAAGGCTGCTGCAGGGTGTCCTGCGTCGGGGTCACGGCCGACTTCGCCAACCACAGGATCGGGCCGAGTCCGGCCACCACCAGTCCGACGGTCAGGAACACGTGCGTGAGCGACATCCCGAACCGGATGCCCGGACGCCGACGCTCCGAGTCCGAGATGACGGTGCGGTCCCCCACCCGGTCGGCCGCCTTCTCGGCTGCTCGTTCGGCAGCGCGGGTCGAGAGACTCATGTCGTGCTCCAACGGTCGGTGAGCTTGAAGTACAGCCAGGACAGGATCGCCAGCACGATCGCCAGCAGCACCGAGACCGCGGTCGCCTCGCCGTAGTCACCGCCCAGACTGTTGCGGAACGCCTTGTCGTAGATGTACAGCAGCACGGTCTTGGTCGCCCCGGCCGGCCCGCCTCCCGTGAACAGGAACGGTTCGAGGAACACCTGCGCGGTCGCGATCACCTGCAGGATCAACATGATGAAGAGGATGCCGCGCAGCTGCGGGAGCGTGACGTGCCACACCTTCTTCCAGATCCCCGCACCGTCGACCTCGGCGGCGTCGTACAGCTCGGGCGGCACGCCGAGCAGGGCGGCGAGATAGATGATGATCGATCCCCCTGCTCCCGCCCAGGTCGCCTCGAGCACGAGGGAGGGCATGGCCTGAACAGCATCCTGGATCCACGGCTGCGGCGGGATGCCGACCCAGCCGAGGACAGAGTTGAAGACGCCGGAGGGATCGGCGCTGTAGAAGAACTTCCACAGCAGCACGGCCACCACGGGCGGGATCACGACCGGCAGATACGCCAGCGCCGAGTAGATGCCCTTGCCCCGCCGCACCTCGCTCATCAGCACGGCCATCAGCAACGGCAGCGGGAACCCGAACAGCAGCGCGAGCACCGCGAACCACAGCGTGTTGATCACGGCGCGACCGAGCTCAGGGTCTCCGATCACGGCGAGGTAGTTGTCGAACCCGACCCACTCCGAGACGATGAGGTTCGTCTTCTGCAGGCTCATGATCACCGACTGCACGATCGGGGACCACGAGAAGAACACGAACACGAACAGCATCGGCAGCACGAACAGCAGGTTCGCCAGCCCGCCGCCGCGGTACCAGCTCAGCGGCGAACGGCGGCGGGAACGGCGCACAGCGGGCGGCGGAGAGGTCTCCACCGCCGCCCGCTGCTCAGGGAGCGTCATCGTCATGGACTACTACTCGTCGAGCTTCGACTGCGCGTCGGTCTGCGCCTGGGCGAGGAGGGCGTCGATGTCGGCGTTCTGGTCCGTGAGCACCTTCTGCACCACGGTGTCGAGCAGTGCGTAGACCTCCTGGGTCTTCACCTTCGGCTCACCGACCGGCGTCTGATCCCAGATGCGGTCGCTGAACGGTGCCATCTGGTCGACCGGCACGTTGATGTAGTCCGCGATCCACTCCTGCGACTCGTCGTACAGCTCACGGCTGAGCACCGGCAGCAGCGGGGTGCCCACGGCCTGACCCGATTCGTTCAGCGTCTTGGCGTCGAGGACGGCGGCATCCTTGTCCATCAGCTTCTGCATGTAGTACCAGTCGATCCAGGTCACCGCCGCGGCCTTGGTCTTCTCATCGACCGTGGGGCTGATCACCGCGATGTCGCCACCGCCGAGGGTTCCGGGGTCGTCGCCCTCCATCGGCACGACGGTCATGCCGTAGATCGAGGAGTCCATTCCGAAGTCGCGCACGAGAGCCGTGTAGATGTCGGAGCCCGAGGTGTACATGCCGACGTTGCCGGCTGCGAACTCCTGGTTGATGGTTCCCCAGTCGAGGTCGACCTTCGAGCCGAAGGAGCCGTCCTCCCATTTCACGTCGTGCAGGAACTGCAGCGCCGCCTTCGTGGCATCGTTGTCGATCGTCGACTCCGCCGTGCCGTCTCCGTTGTCGGTCTGGGTGCGACCGCCGCGCGCGACGGTCTGCGAGGTGAGCTGCCAGCCGCCCGTGTTGTTGATGGCCATCTGCGCGTAGCCGGTCTTGCCGGTGGCGTCGTGGATGGCCTTGGCCGCCTCGCGGATCTCCTCCCAGGTCTGCGGAGGGTTGTCGGGGTCGAGACCGGCCTGCTCGAACAGGTCGCGGTTGTAGTGGAGCGCCGCCGCATACGCCTGCCGGGGGAACCCGTAGATCTTGCCGTCGGCACCGGTGACGCCGTCGAGGATGATCGGGTTGAACTTGTCGGTGTACCCGAGCTTGTCGATCGCGTCGGTCACGTCCATCAGCTGCCCGTTCTCGAGGAGCGTCTTGGAATCGGTGAACGGCACGGTGAACACGTCGGGCAGGCTGCCGCCGGCGAGCTGCACGGCGAAGGTGGGGCCCTCCCATTCGTACTCGACACCGATGATGTCGATGTCGGGGTACTCCTTCTCGAACTGCTTCTCCTGCGCCGCGAACGCCTCATACGCGGCTGCATCGGCTCCGGGCGGGAACGTCGCGACGCGCAGCTCGGTCTTGCCGTCTGCGGCGCCCTCGTCTCCGCCCGCGCTGCAGCCGGCGAGAGCGCCGACGGTCGCCAGCACGGCGATGCCGGCGACCAGGGTCTTCGTGGGTGACTTCATTGTCTGTCCTTCCATGTGGTGCTGATCGGGTGGTGCAGGGCTAAGGGGTCTCTCGCGGAGAACGCTCACGCGGCGCGCGCAGGGCGAGCCAGGCCGTGGCATCGGGCGGCAGCACGCCGTCGAGCGGGGCGCTGGCGAGGAGGACCTCGTGGTGCGCGGGAAGCGGTACCGGAACGGGCCCGAGATTGGTGATGCTGACCGTGCCGTCGCCGCGGCGGAAAGCCAGCACGTCGGCGCCGAGTTCGAGCCACTCCAGGTCGCTCCCGGCGAAGTCGGCGGTCTCGCGACGGCGCGCGATCGCCGCGCGGTACAGGTTCAGGGTGGACTGCGGATCGAGCTCCTGGGCGTCGACCGTGAGCGCAGCCCAGTCCGCGGGTTGCGGCAGCCAGGGCATGCCACCGAATCCGTACGGGCTCGATCCTCCTGCCCACGGCAGCGGCACTCGGCATCCGTCCCGGCCGGGATCGACTCCCCCGGAGCGGAAATGCATGGGGTCCTCGATCACTTCGAGCGGCAGCTCGACTTCGGGCAGACCGAGCTCGTCGCCCTGATAGATGTACAGACTGCCGGGGAGCGCAGCGACCAGGAGGGCCGCCGCCCGTGCCCGGCGGGTGCCGAGTGCGGAATCGGTCGCGGTGCCGAACCGCTTGCGGTCGAACGCGAAGGAGGAGTCGGCCTGCCCGTAGCGGGTCGCGGGCCGGGTGACGTCATGGTTCGACAGCACCCAGGTCGCCGGGGCGCCGACCGGCGCGTGCTCGGCCAGGGTGCGCGTGATCGATGCACGCATCGCCTGCGCACTCCACGGCTGCGACATGAAGCCGAAGTTGAATGCGGTGTGCATCTCTCCGGGGCGCAGGTAGCGGGCGAACCGCTCGGCATCCTCCAGCCAGACCTCCCCGACGAGCACCCGCTCGCCGTCGTACTCATCTGCGACGGCACGCCAGCTGCGGTAGATGTCGTGCAGCTCATCCCTGTCGATGTGCGGATGTCCGACGATCGGTGCGGTCCCCACGGGCAGATCAGGCAACGACGGGTCCTTGACCGGCAGCGCGGCGGAGTCGATCCGCACTCCGGCGACGCCGCGATCGAACCAGAACCGCAGCACGTCCTCATGCTCGCGGCGCACATCGGGATGGTTCCAGTTCAGATCGGGCTGCTCGGGAGTGAACAGGTGCAGGTACCACTCGCCGGGCGTCCCGTCGGGGTTCTGCGTGCGCGTCCACGTCTCGCCCTGGAAGCTGGAGACCCAGTTGGTCGGGATGCCGGCACCGTCGGCCCCACGGCCGGGGCGGAACCAGAACCGCTCGCGTTCCGCACTTCCGGGACCGGCCGCGAGTGCCTGCCGGAACCATTCGTGCTGGTCGGAGACGTGGTTCGGGACGATGTCGACGATCGTGCGGATGCCGAGCTCAAGAGCCTCCGCGATGAGCTGCTCGGCCTCCTCGAGCGTTCCGAAGCGCGGATCGATGCCGCGGTAGTCCTGCACGTCGTACCCGCCGTCGGCGAGCGGGCTCGGGTACCAGGGGGTGAACCAGAGGGCGTCGACGCCGAGGCTCTTGAGGTATCCCAGCCGCGAGCGGACGCCGGCGAGGTCGCCGATCCCGTCGCCGTTCCCGTCGGCGAAACTGCGCACGTACACCTGGTAGATCACGGCCGTGCGCCACCAGCCGGCGTCGGCGGGCAAGGTCACGGGGCGTGCAGGGCTCGTGCTGCGCAGAACATCGGTGTCCACGGAACTCCTCGTCATCGGTGGCGATGCTCCGAATGTAGCTTTTCCTTCCGATCATTGCAAGAACTAAACAGATTGTTGGAATTTTGCGATGACTTGCAGGCGCAACAACAGCCGCCGACCGGGCCGCTGCGGGGCGGGGTCAGGCGTGAGGGCCGGTGGAGGCGCGCAGCACCAGCTCCGGCTCGAAGAGGAGTTCGTCACCCGGCTGAGCCGTGCCCGCGATCTGCGCCAACAGCAGCTCGATCACGGCGCGGCCCATCGACTCGATCGGCTGCCGCACCGTGGTGAGCGGCGGCTCCGTGCAGCTCATGAGCGCGGAGTCGTCGAAGCCCACGACGCTGACGTCGCCCGGCACCGCGAGGCCCGCTCGTCGGGCGGCGCGCACCGCGCCGAGAGCCATGGGATCGCTCGCACACACGACGGCCGTCGCGCCCGCCGCGAACAGTCGGGTGGCACCCGCCTGTCCGGATTCGAGGGAGTACATGCCCCGGACGACGAGCTCATCCGACAGGGGCGACCCGAGGCGTTCCAGCAGACGGCGTGCGGCATCGAGCTTGCGCTGCGAAGGCACGTGGTCCTCCGGCCCCAACAGCAGGCCGATCCGCCGGTGTCCGAGCTGATGCACGTGCAGAACGGCCTGCTCGGCAGCGGCCGCATCGTCGGTCGACACGGTCGCGAAGCGCAGCTCCGGCACCCGCGCGTTCACCAGCACCGTGGGCAGATTCACCTGCCGCAGACGCTCGTAGTGCTCGTGCGCGGCATCCGCCTGCGTGTAGTTGCCGCCGAGGAAGATCACGCCGGAGACCTGCTGCGCGAGGAGCAGGTCCACGTAGTCCGACTCCGTGACGCCGCCGGCATTCTGCGTGCACAGCAGGGGTGTATAGCCGTTCTGCGTGAGCGCGCCGCCGACGATCTCCGCGAAGGCGGGGAAGATGGGATTCTGCAGTTCGGGAAGCACGAGGCCGACCAGCCGGGCGCGCTCGCCACGGAGCTTGGTCGGGCGTTCGTAGCCCAGCACATCGAGTGCGGTCAGCACCGCCTGTCGGGTGGCATCAGACACTCCGGGTTTGTCGTTGAGCACACGGCTGACCGTGGCTTCGCTCACTCCGACCTTGCGGGCCACCTCGGCCAGGCGCTTCGACATGGGGTCAGTGTACGCAAGTTCTTGCAAGATCACGCAAGCGGATGCAAGACCCCGTTTTCTCGCGACTCAGCGGACGTTGCCGTTCGAGCAGGTCTGCTGCGCCGCGGAGTTGCCCTTGATCGTGTCAGGCAGCGCCACGACGTTCTCCGGAGTGGCCGTGGGGTCCGGCGTCGCCTCGTCGGTCGGAGCCGTGGGTTCCTCGACGATCACGCCGTCGTTGCTGGTGTTCTCGTGTGTGATCTGCAGCTGGGCGTTGGCTTCGATCGCGTCCCAGAGCGCCGTGGCGGCTTCGGTGTTCGGCACGACCTTGTTCGGGTCTGCGTAGTCCGCACCGGTCGGGTACTGCACGAAGACGATGTCCTCGAACGGCACCTCCTTGACCGCGAGGGCGATCTGCACGATCGTCATCGGGTTGTTGGCGAGTGAGGTGCTCGCCTCGAGATTGCTCAGCGCGGTGTTGGCAAGCTTGAGCATGACCGGCACATTGCCGAGCACCTCGCCGCTGATGAGCTTGCGCGACAGACTCGACATGTACTGCTGCTGGTTGCCGATGCGTCCGAGGTCGCTGCCATCGCCGACGCCGTGGCGCGTGCGCAGGAACTGCAGTGCCTGCAGGCCCTCGACGGTGTGATTCCCCGCCGTCAGGTCGAGGCCCGTGTACCGGTCCCTGATCGGGTTCGCCAGGCACACGTCGACGCCGCCGATCGCGTTCGTGATCTCGATCACGCCACCGAAAGTGACCGATGCCGCGAACTGCACCTCCTGGCCGCTGAGCTCGGAGATGGTCTTCACGACGCAGTTCAGTCCACCGTCGGTGTACGCCACGTTGAGCGGCTGCTTGCTCATCGCGGAGTGGACGGTGCCCTTGTCGTCGGTGCACTCCGGGATCGGGATCATGAGGTCGCGGGGGAAGCTGACGACGGTGATCCGACGCGGCTCCTCGGAGACGTGCACCAGCAGGTTCACGTCGTTGAGGGAGCCTTCGGAGTCGCTGCCGCTGCAGCGGTCGCCGAAGAGGGCGGCGTACTCCTCTTCGCAGGTGTCGACACCGGCGAGGACCAGATTGAATCCGCCCTTGTACTCGCCGATGTTCGGGGGCACGGCTTCCTGGCCCTCGAGATCGACGGCGTTCGCCGCGACCGTGCTCGAGAAGTCATAGGCGATATAGCCCGCCACACCGATGCCGCTGACGAGGACCACAGCGAGGCCGATCGCGATGAACTTGAGCAGCTGGCTGACAGGTCCGGGCGTGCGGAGCTGGCCGTGCCGCGCGATGGTACGACGGCGTCGGGTGGTTTCGCTCACTCGGGGCCTTTCGGATCAGCGTGCGGTGCGGGGTCACCGTGCTCGGAATGCGGAGGGTGTGGGATTCGAACCCACGAGACATCTCTGCCCACTGGTTTTCAAGACCAGCTCCATCGGCCGCTCGGACAACCCTCCTCGA
This sequence comes from Microbacterium saperdae, assembly GCF_006716345.1. Lineage (NCBI taxonomy): Bacteria > Bacillati > Actinomycetota > Actinomycetes > Micrococcales > Microbacteriaceae > Microbacterium > Microbacterium saperdae. The sequence continues at coordinate 1,062,714 of NZ_VFOX01000002.1, read as the reverse complement.
CAGACGCATCTGTCGACAAGGCGTGAGTCTAGCCGAGTTCTATTCTCCCGCGCTCACCTGAGCGCGTGCTGGAAGCGTGTCCAGCGCCACGGCGAGGCCCCCGTCGGCGACGTCGCCGGTGACTTCCGTCGCCGCGTCCTTCACCACGTCGGGTGCCTGCCCCATCGCCACTGCGCGCCCTCCGAGCGCCCGCGCCCAGCCGAACATCCCGATGTCGTTGCGCCCGTCTCCCGCGACCAGGACCCGGTCCTCCGCCAGGCCGAGCTCGACCCGCACCTGCTCCAGCGCCGTGCCCTTGTCGACCCCCTGCGGGGCGATGTCGAGCCACGCGGTCCAGCCGATCGCATACGAGACCTCGTTGAGTCCGGCATCCGCCACCAAGCGGTGGAAGTCCTCCTCGTCGTGCCCGGGCGAGACGACCACGACGCGCGAGACCGGCTCGGCGGCCAGCTCGTCGAAGCTCACACGACGGCCACCGTCGAGCGTCCAGTCGTCGAGCTGCTCGGTGTACAACCGCTGCCCGGAGGCGAGTTCGACCATGTACCGGGCTTCGGGGAGGCGATCGCGCAGCAGGGCGAGCACCGGAGTCGGGTCGAAGGTCTCGACGTTCCAGCGCTCCCAGTCGTCACCCACCCGCCGCATGGTGACGGCGCCGTTGGAGCACACCACGTACTCCGCCGTGAGGCCGAGCTCCTCGACGTAGCGTCGGGTCGCCATCCAGCTGCGCCCCGTGGCGATGGTCACCTCGTGGCCGGCATCGCGGACGCGGGCGACCGCCTCGGGTACGCCGGGGCTCATCGTCTCGTCCTGCAGCAGGATCGTGCCGTCGACGTCGAGCCCGACCAGCCAGGGGGCAGTCATCTGGACCCCTGCGCCGGTCGACGCGTCGGTTCGATCACTTCGAGTCCGCCCAGGTACGGGCGTAGCACCTCGGGAACCCGCACCGAACCGTCGGCCTGCTGATGCGTCTCGAGCAGAGCGACGATCCAGCGTGTGGTCGCCAACGTGCCGTTCAGCGTGGCGACCGGCTGCGTCTTGGCCTGCTGCCCCTCATCGACCGCCGGGCGGTGCCGCACATCGAGACGGCGCGCCTGGTAGGTCGTGCAGTTGGAGGTCGAGGTGAGCTCGCGGAACGCGCCCTGGGTCGGAACCCACGCCTCGATGTCGTACTTGCGGGCGGCGCTCGATCCCAGGTCACCCGCGGCCACGTCGATCACACGGTAGGCGAGCCCGAGCGAGGTCAGCATCTCCTCCTGCAGTGCGACGAGGCGCAGGTGCTCGGCCTCGGCGTCAGCGGGATCGATGTAGACGAACATCTCCAGCTTGTTGAACTGGTGCACACGGATGATGCCGCGGGTGTCCTTGCCGTGCGATCCCGCTTCGCGGCGGTAACAGGTCGACCAGCCGGCGTAGCGCAGCGCGCCCTCCGACAGATCGACGATCTCGTCCTTGTGGTAGCCGGCGAGGGCGACCTCGCTGGTACCGACCAGATACAGGTCGTCGTCCTTGTCGAGGTGATAGACCTCATCGGCATGCTCGCCGAGGAAACCGGTCCCCTGCATGATCTCCGGGCGCACGAGCGTGGGGGTGATCAGCGGGACGAAACCGTTCTGCAGCGCCTTGTCGAGCGCGAGGTTCATCAGGGCGATCTCGAGACGCGCTCCGATGCCGCGGAGGAAGTAGAAGCGGGCGCCGGAGACCTTCGCACCGCGCTCCATGTCGATCGCTCCGAGGAGCTCACCCAGCTCGAGGTGATCGCGGGGCTCGAAGTCGAATGCCGGCACCTCGCCGACGCGGCGCAGCTCGACGAAGTCCGCCTCACCGCCCGCAGGGACGCCGTCGATGACGACGTTCTCGATGCGACCCAGCGCCGCCGCCGCCGCATCCGCTGCTGCTCCGGCCGCCTGCTGCGCGAGCTTGACGCGCTCAGCGAGGTCCTTCACCTGCGCGACGAGCGCGGCCTTCTCCTCTTTCGGAGCCTTGGCGACCTGCTTGCCGAAGGCGTTCTGCTCGGCCCGCAACTCCTCGAACGCGGCGAGCGCCGCGCGGCGCGATCGATCGGCCTCGAGTGCGACGTCGACGGAGCCCTGGTCATTGCCGCGGGCTGCCTGTGAACGGCGGACGATCTCCGGATTTTCGCGGAGGAGTGCGAGGTCGATCATCCATCGATTCTACGGTGCCAGCCTGAGGCGGATCCCCGGCGCGGGAAGCCCCGACTGCTGCGATGTCACACCTTCGTCGCGGCGACGTCTTTCTCCACAGTGGTCGCCATCCGGCCGGCCCCTCCTGAAAGGAAACACATGAGCACTCCGGTCACCTCCCTGGATCAGCTCAACCTGGCTTTCGCGGACCGATTCAACGCCCGTGACCTCGACGGACTGATGGCGCTGAACGCCCCCGACGTCGTCTTCGTCCCTGCCCCCGGTCAGCCTGTCACCGGCGAGGACGCCGTGCGCGGGGCGCTGGAGCAGTTCCTCGGTCTGAACCTGCCGATCGTGATGACGGTCCGGCACGTGTTCGAGAGCGACGGCGTGGGCCTCGCCGTCGCCGACTGGACGATCGAGGGCGCGGCTCCCGACGGGTCGCCGATCGCTCTCGCGGGCACGACCGCCGACGTGGCCGTGCATGACGAGACGCATGGATGGCGCTACGCGATCGACAACCCCTTCGGCACCGCGTGACGCACAGGGAGGCCGGCGCGCCGGCCGGTCTCCCTCAGTCCTCGCCCATCCCCGACTTCCGGCATGCGCCCATCGCCTTGCGGGCACGGGAGATCCGCTGCCGGGCGGCCGCGGGTTCGATGCCGAGCCGATCTGCGACCTCGGCCGTCGACAATCCCTCCACCACGGTCAGCAGCAGAGGAGTCCGCAGCGAATCCGGCAGGGCACGCAGAGCCGACAGGGCTCCGTCGAGCAGCACTCTGATCTCGACGGCGCCCGCCACATTCTCCTGATCGGGCAGAGCATCGTTCAAGGCGGACTCCGGGTGGCGCGCCCGATGGCGGGCGAGGTCGATGGCGACGTTGCGCGCGATCGCGTCGAGCCACGAGCAGAGGCGCCCCGGCTCCGGCATCTCCAGGTGCTCGATCGAGCGCCAGGCCCGCATCAGCGCCGTCTGCGCCGCGTCATCGGCATCGTCCACCGGCACGCCGAGCGAGATGCTGCGGCGTCGGAGCCGCTGCGGCTCGTCGGCGATCATCGTCGAGAGCAGCGCGCGCCCCTGATCAGCGGCTGCGTGCGGTGTTCCCTCGTCCATCTGCCTCTCCTCGTGCCGCGCCCGGCCGACCGTGAACGGTGGGGACCGGGTGCGGGTTTAGAGTAGCGCCATGACGAAGCGCGCTTCCGCTCGACGCCAGGCGGCGCTCGTCTACAACCCCATCAAGGTCGACGAGAAGCACCTGCGCGCGACCGTACGGGATCTGAGCCGCGAGGCCGGGTGGGAGCATCCCGCGTTCTACACGACCACGATCGAGGATGCCGGACAGGCGGCCACCGCCGAGGCACTCGCGCGGGGCGTGGATGTCGTGCTGGTCGCCGGGGGCGACGGCACGGTGCGCGCGGTGTCCGAAGCCATCGCGAACACCGGGGTGCCCCTGGCGATCCTGCCCAGCGGCACGGGCAATCTCCTCGCCCGCAACCTCGGCCTGCCCCTCGCCGACCCCGCGGAGATGATCCGCGCCGCGCTCGGGGACCACCGACTTCCCATCGACATCGGCTGGGCACGGTTCACGCGTGCGGACGGCAGCGAGTCCGAGCACGCCTTCGTGGTGCTGGCCGGCATCGGGCTGGACGCCGACATGATCGCCAACACGCGATCGGACCTGAAGAAGTCCGTCGGCTGGATCGCCTACGTCGACGGCGCCGCGCGGTCACTCGCCGGCGCGAAGCCCTTCCGCGCGGTGTACCAGATCGACGAAGGACGCCTGCACACCACGAAGGTGCACAGCATCCTGTTCGCGAACTGCGGCACGCTCCCGGCGGGCATCGCGCTGATCCCCGACGCGTCGATCACGGACGGCACGCTCGACGTCGCGGTGATCCAGCCGACCGGAATGCTCGGCTGGCTCGGAGTGTGGCGCAAGATCTGGTGGGACAACTCGGTACTGCGCCGGTTCCGCGCCGGACGCCGCGTGCTGGAACGCCGCGGGAAGGACGCGTCGGTGCACTACTTCCGCGGTCTCGCCGCCGAAGCCGCGGCATCGACGCCGATCCCGATCGAACTCGACGGCGATGAGTTCGGCGAAGCCGTCCGCATCACCTGCCGCGTCGATCCCGGCTCGCTGCTGCTGGCCCTGCCTCCCGGCCACCGGATCATCTCGTTCTGAGGCGCCCCCTGCGGGTCAGCTGACCTTGACGTCGCCTTCGAGTCCGCCGCCGACGAGCGTGAGCGTGAAGCCGTCCTCGTCGATCTCGTCATCGCCGAAGCTGACGATCGTGGCCCGAGGAGCCATGTCCATGGTGCACACCTGGTTCTCATCGGTCACGAAGGTCACCGTGCCGGAGCTGCCCGAACCTTCCAGCGACTCGACGACCGGCGCGCACGACGACGAGCCCCAGGTCAGCAGCACGAGGCTGCTGTCGTCGAACCAGCCGGCGGAAGGCGTGTACTCGGTCGACGTGCCCGGCTTGCCCGCGAAGGCCGCGTTGCCGTCGAGATCGACGTCCTCGACGATGTCGCCGTAGGTCACCTGCAGCGTGACATCTGCGGTCGGGTCGATGCCCTCGGGCAGCGCTCCCACGCTCGCCCGCGGGGCCATGTCGGCGGTGCACGCCTTCTCCGCGCCGTCTGTCGCCTCCGGCTCGACCAGTGTCACGGTCACGTTCTGGCCGGATCCGGTCACGTCACCGACGACCGGCACGCAGGTCGACGACCCCCACGTGATGACCGCGAACATACGGCCGTCGTCGAGCATCGTTCCCTCGATGTCATTCGCGTCATCATTGCTGTCGGCGCTCGGCGCCGGCGAGCTCGTCGGTGTCTGGGAGCCGGGACCGGCCGTGCAGCCGGCGACGAGCAGCGCCGCGGCGAAGACGCCGGCGACAGAGGTGAGGACACGCAGCGGGGAAGTCATGCCCCCAGGGTACTGGCGGGGTGTGCTCTGCGCACCCCTCAGGCGGACTCGCGCCACACCACGGTGCACTCGAGAATCCGGCTCTCCGTCGACGGCTTCTCGCCGCGCAGTTGCGCCAGCACCGACTCGGCGGCGGCACGGCCCAGTTCGTTCGCCGACTGCCTCATGGTCGACAGCGGAGGATCGCACCGCAGCGCCCACGAGCTGTCGTCGAAGCCGACCACGCCGACGTCCTGCGGGATGCTCTTCCCCGCCGCCTGCAGCACATCCATCGCCCCCGCCGCGACCGCGTCGCTCGCGGCGAACACCCCGTCGATGTCGGGACACGTCTCCAGCAGCGCACGCATGCCCGCCTGTCCGTCGGCATAGGAGTACAGCGGGACGCGCTGGACGAGACGCGGATCGAAGTCGTTGCCGCGGGCGTCGACGAATCCGGCCAGGCGATCGGCCCCGGAGTCGCGATCCAGCGCAGCCGCGATCATGCCGATGCGCTGCCGCCCTGTCGCCGCCAGACGGCGCGTGATCTCACGCGCGGCTCCGCGATTGTCGATCGCGACATAGGCCGCGTCGCCGATGTCGTGCGGATGCCCGACGAATGTCGCGGGGAGGTCGAGCTGTGCGATCGCCTTCGTGATCGGATCCCCCTCCCGGGCGGAGACGACGATGACCCCGTCGATCAGACCTCCGGTGAGATAGCGGGCGAGGCGTTCGATGTCTCGGGCTGAATCCGCGATCAGGAACGACAGCTGGTAGTCGGCCTCGGACAGCGCCGCATTGGCGCCCAGCAGGATCGCCCCGATGTTCGGGTCCTCGATGAAGAGGGAGTGCGGCTCGTGCACGATCAGGCCGATGGCCTGCGTGCGCTGCATCACGAGGCTTCTGGCCGCCCGGTTCGGCACGAATCCGACCTTCGCGATGGCGGCCTCGATCGCCGCGCGCGCCTCGCTCGACACATAGGGCTGGCCGTTGAGGACCCGGCTCACCGTGCCCCGGGACACTCCGGCTTCGGTCGCGACATCCTTGACCGTCGCCCGGTGCCTCCGCTCGTTGCTCATCGGACCCATCGTATGTGCACGCACACAGATGGGGGTTGTTGTTGACACCGCAGAGTCGGGATGTTTACTCTGTACACGTTCACAGAATCTCAGCGCCGAGAATTAGCGCTTCGGACTGTGCACGTTCACAGATCCGAGGAGCGCATGATCACCCCCGCACGGCCCTTCACCCACGACGGCATCGCCTTCGGCTGCGACTACAACCCGGAGCAGTGGACTCCCGAGGTGTGGGACGAGGACATCGCTCTGATGCGGGAGATCGGCGTCGACCTCGTGGCGATCAACATCTTCGGCTGGGCGCACATCGAGCCCCGCGCGGGTGAGTACGACTTCGCGCGTCTCGACGACATCGTCGCGCGACTGCATGCCGCCGGAATCCGGGTCAACCTCGGCACCGGCACCGCCTCTCCCCCGGCCTGGCTGACCACGGCGCATCCCGAGATCCTGCCGATGGTCGAGGACGGCACACGACGCTACCCCGGAGGACGTCAGGCATTCTGTCCCAGCTCAGCGATCTTCCGCACCGCGGCGCTCGCATTGGTCGAGCAGGTGGCACGCCGCTACGGAGAGCACCCCGCCGTGGAGCTGTGGCATGTGTCGAACGAGCTCGGATGCCACAACGCCCTCTGCTACTGCGACGAGAGCGCCGAGGCTTTCCGCCTCTGGTTGCGCGAGCGGTACCAGGACATCGACGCCCTCAATACGGCGTGGGGCACCTCCTTCTGGAGTCAGACCTACCGCGAATGGGCCGAGATCCTCCCGCCCCGCGCCACGCTGTCGCTGCGCAACCCCGGGCAGACCCTCGACTTCCACCGCTTCAGCTCGGACCAGCTGATCGACTACTACCGGGCCGAGGCCGAGGTCATCCGCCCGCTCAGCCCCCGTCCGATCACCACCAACTTCATGGTCACCACGCACATCGAGAACCTCGACTACTGGTCGTGGGCCGATGACATGGACATCGTGGCGAACGACCACTACCTCGACCACCGCCTCGCCGACCCCACCTCCGAGCTCGCCTTCAACGCCGATCTCACCCGCGGTCTCGCCCAGGGCGCACCGTGGTTGCTCATGGAGCACTCCACGGGCGCCGTGAACTGGCAGCCGCTCAACCTCCCCAAGGGTGACGGCGAGCTGCTGCGCAACTCGCTCACCCACGTCGCCCGCGGAGCGGACGGCATCTGCTTCTTCCAGTGGCGCGCCTCGGTGCAGGGCAGCGAGAAGTTCCACTCCGCGATGCTCCCGCATGCCGGCACCGATACCGCCGTCTGGCGTGAGGTCTCAGCGCTCGGCGCCACGCTCGGACGACTGTCGGAGGTGGCCGGCTCGCGGGTCGAGGCTCACGCCGCGATCGTCTTCTCCTGGGAATCCTGGTGGGCCGCCGATGCCGATGCCCGCCCCAGCCACGCGATCGCCTACCTGGATCAGATGCACGCCGCGTACAAGGCGCTGCACGACCTCGGCATCACGGTCGACGTCGTCCGCCCGGGCAGCGACCTCGACGGCTACCGACTGGTGGTCGTGCCCGGCCTGCACCTCGTGCGCACCCAGGACGCCGCCGTGATCACCGACTGGATCGCGAGCGGAGGTACGGCGCTGATCACGTTCTCCAGCGGCACGGTCGACGAGCAGGATCGCATCTACACGGGCGGCTACACCGGCCCCTTCCGCGACGCCCTCGGCGTGCGCATCGAGGAGTTCGCCCCCGTGGCCGCCGAGACCACCGTGCACCTGAGCGACGGATCCGATGCGCGACTGTGGTCGGAGCGCGGACGCGTGACCACCGCCGAGGTCGTCGCCTCGTTCGACGGAGGTGCCGCCGACGGCTCCCCCGCGATCACCAGGAACACCTGGGGCGAAGGCACTGCCTGGTACCTCGCCACCCTCCCGACCGCCGACGCCTACCGCGACCTGATGGCGCGCATCGCCGCCGAGGTCGACCTCGCACCCCCGGCATCCGTCATCGGCGCTCTCGGCACGCTCGAGCTCGTGCGCCGCCGGAGCGCCGACCGTTCCTACCTGTTCATCGTCAACCACGGCGCCGCGGAGGTGACCGTCGAAGCCACCGGCCTCGACCTGGTCACCGAGACCGCGGCAGGGGGGCACGTCGTCGTGCCCGCCGGAGCCGTGCGCATCATTCGAGAGGAGTCGATCGCATGACCGCCACACAGCTGCTCGTCACCGAGTCAGGGAGGGGGCGAAAGCAACCGGGTCGTCGATTCACCCCGCACAAGGGAGCGATCACGTTCTTCGCGGGCCCGTTCGGCGTCCTCTTCCTGCTCTTCTACCTGATCCCGATCGGGTACGCGATCTACCAGTCGTTGCTCGTCGTCGAGCGCGAGGGCACATACGGTCAGCCGCAGCAGGTGTTCGGCGGACTCACCCAGTACGCCAACGTGTTCGCCAATGCCCCGTTCTGGGAGTCCGTGGGCCGCGTGCTGCTGTTCGGCGTCATCCAGGTGCCGGTGATGCTCGGCCTCGCGCTGCTGTTCGCCCTGCTCCTGGACTCCCCCGTGCTCAAGGGCAAGAAGTTCTTCCGTCTCGCGTTCTTCGCACCGTACGCGGTTCCCGGCGTGATCGCCGCGATCATGTGGGGTTTCCTCTACTCCCCCAACCTGTCGCCGTTCACCGACGTCACCCGCTCGATCGACTTCCTCTCCCCGGAGATGGTGCTGTGGTCGATCGCGAACGTCGTCACCTGGGTCTTCGTCGGCTACAACATGCTGATCATCTACTCCGCGCTGCTGGCCATCCCCGCCGAGGTCTACGAGGCCGCCCGTCTCGACGGCGCCGGTCAGATCCGCATCGCCTGGTCCATCAAGATCCCGATGGTCGCACCTGCGCTCGTGCTCACCACGGTGTTCTCGATCATCGGCACCTTCCAGCTCCTCGCCGAACCTCAGGTCTTCCGTTCGTTCAGCGCGGCCGTGTCGAGCACCTTCACCCCGAACATGACCATCTACGCCACCAACTCGATCCCGAACACGAACCTCGCAGCCGCCTTCTCCGTGGTGCTGGCGCTCGCGACGTTCATCCTGTCGTTCACATTCCTGAAGATCTCCCAGCGGAAGGCTGAGCAATGAGCATGCTGACTCTGAAGCGCGGCGCGACCGCCGACGATCTGAACCCCCGCGGGCCTCGCGAGAGCCTCATCTCGCGCGGCGCCGCGATGCTGATCATGGGTGTCTTCACCCTGTACTTCCTCACGCCGATCTGGTGGCTCTTCATCGCCTCCACCAAGGACCGCGGCGATCTGCTCACCACGGCTCCGCTCTGGTTCGCCGACTGGAACCTGTTCGAGAACATCGGCGACCTCTTCACCTACGACGGTGGCATCTATCTGCGCTGGATCCTCAACAGCATCGGCTACGCCGGGCTCGGCGCCCTGCTCGCGACGGTGTTCGCCGGCATGTGCGGCTATGCGCTGGCGAAGTACACGTTCCCCGGCCGGGAACTGTTCTTCAACGTCGTGCTGGGCGGTGTCCTGGTCCCGGCCACGGCACTCGCGCTGCCGCTGTTCCTCCTGTTCAGCCAGGTCAATCTCACCAACACGTTCTGGGCCGTGCTGCTGCCGAGCATCGTGAGCCCGTTCGGCGTGTATCTGACGCGCATCTTCGCCTCGGCGTCGGTGCCCGACGAGCTCATCGAGGCGGGGCGCCTCGACGGCGCCGGCGAGGTGCGCACGTTCTTCACGATCTCGGTCCGGCTGATGACACCGGCGCTGATCACCGTGTTCCTGTTCCAGTTCGTCACCATCTGGAACAACTTCTTCCTGCCGCTGATCATGCTGCGCAGCCAGGAGCTCTTCCCCATCACCTACGGACTGTTCGCGTGGAACACCCAGCTCAATCAGATCCCCGAGCTGCGCACCTACGTGCTCGTCGGGTCGTTCCTGTCGATCATCCCGCTCATCATCGCGTTCCTGATGCTGCAGCGCTTCTGGCAGAGCGGTCTCGGCAACGGCTCGGTGAAATGACCTCCGCCGCCGGGCCCCGGCGGTCTCCCTGTAAACCCGAAACACCCCACCGAAAGAGGAAGATCATGCAGCACACCAAGAGGGCAGTCGCCACCGGCGTCGCACTGCTCAGCGCCATCGCGCTGGCGGGATGCGCGGCAGGCAGTGGCACGGAAGGCAGCACGGATGCTGCCACCTGCACCCCCGCGGACGGCAAGGTCACGCTGGAGTTCACGTCGTGGATCCCCGGCATCGAAGACGTCGCCGCGATGTGGAACGAGGAGAACCCCGACATCCAGGTGAAGGTCCAGACCGGACCGAACGGCAACTCCGGCACCTACCAGAGCTTCTTCAGCCAGCTCAAGGCCGGCAACGCTCCCGACCTGGGCCAGATCGAGTACGACGCACTGTCGAGCTTCCGCGTGCAGGACGGTCTCGCCGACCTCTCCGCGTGCGAGGACGTCGTCGCTGCGGAAGACGAGTTCATCCCGTGGACCTGGGGCCAGGTCACCCTCGGCAGCGAGGACGGCGTCTACGGCATCCCGCAGGACTCCGGTCCCATGGCGCTCTTCTACCGCTCCGACCTGTTCGAGGCGAACGGCATCGACGTCCCCACCACGTGGGAGGAGTACAAGGCCGCCGCGGTGAAGATCCGTGCGGCCGGTGGATACATCACCAACTTCTCCACCGCCGACATCAACCAGTTCGCCGGTTTCGTGTGGCAGAACAACGGCGGCTGGTTCGCCAACGACGGTGAGGAGTGGACCGTCGACCTGACCGGCGACGCGACCACGCAGGTCGCGGAGTACTGGCAGGAGCTCCTCGACGAGGACCTCGTCTCCACGTACCCGGCCTGGACCGAGGAGTGGAACAACGCCTACAACTCCGGCGAGGTGTGGTCGTGGAACTCCGCCGTCTGGGGTGCCAACTCCATCGCGAGCGGCGCGCCTGACACCGCGGGCAAGTGGTCCGTCGCGGCATCCCCGCAGTGGGAAGAGGGCGGCAAGAGCTCGGGCAACTGGGGCGGCTCCTCGGTCGCGGTCTTCAAGGGCACCGAGCACCTGTACGAGGCCACCAAGTTCGCGCTGTGGCTGAACACCTCAGACGAGGCGCTGACCGCACTGAACAAGTCGGCCAACATCTACCCGGCGACGACCGACGGGCTGAACCTCGCATCGCTCAAGGAGGGCGTCGAATTCTACGGCGGCCAGGCCATCTACGACGTCTTCGCCGAGGCCGCGTCGCAGGTCAACCCCGACTTCGTGTGGGGACCGACCATGACGCAGACCTACGCCGACGTGTCGGACGGCTTCCAGAAGGCGGTCACGGGTCAGGGCACCCTGCTCGAGTCGCTGCAGTCCGCCCAGGAGTCGACGATCTCGACCCTGAAGGCACAGGCGATCCCCGTCGCCGAGTGATCTGATCCCCCACCGCGATGCCGCGGGAGTCAGCGCTGAGCTGGTTCCCGCGGCATCGTCGTATCCGAGGGTCGCACGCGGGCGCCGCAGGAGAACGGCCTGCGCGTGCGGCTACTGCAGGGCGGAGGTGAGCCGCGCGAGGTTGTCGAGCACGGTGGAGCGCAGCGGCTGCTGCATCCACTCCTCCAGCGTCAGCTCACGGCTCAGGGAACGGTACTTGTCCTCGACCTCACGCATCTCCGTGACGAACTCCTCGCCGCGGACGAGCATCGAGACCTCGAGGTTCAGACCGAACGAGCGCATGTCCATGTTGCTGGACCCGATCACCGCGACCTCGTCGTCGATCGTCAGACTCTTGGTGTGCAGGATGTACGGCTTGCGGTACATCCAGATGCGGACGCCGGCCTTGAGCAGCACCTCGTAGTAGCTCCGCTGCGCGTGGTAGACCATCGCCTGGTCGCCCTCTTCCGACACGAAGAGCTCGACGTTGACGCCGCGATCGACGGCGGCCGTGACCGCCAGCAACAGAGCCTCATCGGGGACGAAGTACGGGCTGACGATCATGATGCGCTTCTTCGCCGCGTACAGCAGCCCGAGGAACAGGCGGAGGTTGTTCTCGACCTCGAACCCGGGGCCGGAGGGCACGACCTGGCAGTCGAGGTCGCCCGAGCCGATGTCGGCGTGCGTGATGTCGATGCCTTCCAGCACCGTGTCGGTCTCGCTGTACCAGTCGGCGACGAAGATCGCGTTGACGCTCAGCACGACAGGGCCGTCGAGACGGACCATCAGATCGACCCAGTGCAGACCGCGCTTGATGTTCTTGGGGAGGTTGTAGGTCGAGTCCGTCACGTTCTGCGAGCCGAGGAAAGCCACCACGCCGTCGACGACGAGGAGCTTGCGGTGGTTGCGCAGGTCGGGACGCTGCATGCGCCCCTTCAGCGGCTGCACCGGCAGCATCAGGTGCCAGTCGGCTCCCATCGCGTCGAGGCGGCGCACCGTCTCGCGGTAGCGCGGCTTCCACCGGTTCGCCCAGTGGTCCAGGAGCACGCGTACTTCGACGCCGCGCGCGCAGACCTCTTCGAGCGCCCGGAAGAAGTTGTCGGTCGCCTCATCGGACTGCAGGATGTAGAACTCGACGTGCACGTACTCCTGCGCCGTGCGGATGGCCTCCGCCATCTCGTCGAGCGATTCCTGGTAGTCCGAGATGAGGTGCGCCCCGTTGTCGCCGGAGAGCGGCAGTGCTCCGAGCTTCTGGTTCATCTGCACGACGGGCCCGAACCATGCGGGAGCATTCGGACGCAGGGTGCCGAAGTGGAGGTTCTCGCTGGTCTCGGCGATGTACTCGTTGATCTGATCCTGTTTGCGCCTTCTCGCACGCGGCAGGCGAGGGTTTCCGATCAGGAGGAAGAGGAAGACGCCGACGAAAGGGATGAAGAACACCGCGAGCAACCAGGCCATCGCGGCGGTGGGTCGACGATTGCGCGGGATGACGATGATCGCCGTCGCACGGATCACGAGGTCGAGCACCAGGAGGAATGCGGCGATCCACCATCCCCAGGTCTCCGCGGTCATCGTGTCCCCTCACCCCTGCGTCGACGATCGCGACAGGTCTGCACGGTCTCCCGCGCGCTGGCTACACAGTAGCCGATGGGTGCGACCTCGCTCAGGAGCGGGGAGGGAGGCCTCGCGCCGCGCGCTCTTCTGCCTCGATCTGCGCGTGCACTTTGCGCTCGGTGCGGTCGAAGCGGAGGATGCCGCGGACGACCATGAAGAAGACGATGCTGACGCCGACGGTCGGCAGGAGCGACCATGCCACTGCGAGCCAGAAATTCTCCATACCCCCATGGTACGCGGCGATCGCCCTCCTCGACTCTTCGTCCCCATCTCCGGCCCGCGACGGATTCCATCCACATCGCCCGATTCCGCTCCGGCGACTGCGCCACGGCCCCGATACTCGGGTCATGACCACAGTTCTCCGCGCCTCAGATTCCGCCGATTTCCTCGGCATCGTTCCGGCCCTCGCCGGGTTCACCCCTCGCCGCAGCGTCGTTCTCCTGCCGTTCCAGGGCTCCCGTACCCACGGAGCGATGCGCCTCGACCTCCCGTCGGGCGACACCGACCTCGAGGCCTACGCCGACGCCGCGGTCGGCCTCATCGCCCGTGTGTCCGGAACGGATGCCGTCGCCGTGGTCGTCTACTCCGACGAGGGCCCGGAGAGCACGTCCGATGGGCTCGTGCTGCCGGTCGCGGTCGCCGTCGACGAGCTGCTGTGGCGCGCAGAGGACGCGGGGCTCCGGATCGTCGATGCCCTGTGCGTGACGCCGCGCGGATGGTCGAGCTATCTGGCCGATGAGCCGCTTCTGGGCGATCTCGGCGATCTCGCGCCCGTGCCGGAGGTACCCGGGCTCGGAGATGTCGCGGGCGACCAGCTGGCGGGAACAGCGCTGCCGGTGGCCGACCTCGCCAGAAAGGAACGGGTCGCCCGCGCACTGCGCGAGATCGGCGAACTGCTCGATCACGACGCGATCGGTCCGTTGACCGGCAGGGAGGGCCCGGCAGCCCTCGCGGGGATCGCCGCACTCGCCGACATCCCGGCGTTCTTCGAGGCGCTTCTCGAGCATCCCGACGCGACACCGGTGTCCGCGACAGGCGCCCTGCTGTGGTGCCTCGATCGACCTGTCTTCCGTGACGTCGCCCTCGCGCAGTGGGCGACCGGCGTCGACGGCGGGATCCGTACGCTCCAGGCGCAGCTGGCGTTCGCGCGGGATGGCCGCATGATCTCGGACGATCTGGGCGCTGTCTTCCTGGGCATGGGACCCGCCCCGGACCCCGACCGTCTCCGGCTGGCGCTCGAGGTCGTGCGGTACGCGGCCGCCGCCGCGCCGCGCGCCTGTCGGCCGGGGCCTCTCACGGCAGCGGCGTGGCTGTCATGGGCGCTGGGCCGCTCGAGCCATGCGGGCCACTACCTCGACCTCGTGCGCGACATCGACCCGCAGTACGGACTTGCCGCGCTGCTGCGCACGATGGTCGACGCCGCCGTCCTGCCGGAATGGACGTTCCGGCGAGGCGGTGCGGCTGCGGCCGGCAGCGCTACTTGACCAGGGGGAAGAGGATGGTCTCGCGGATGCCGAGTCCCGTGATCGCCATGAGCAGCCGGTCGATGCCCATGCCCATGCCTCCGGACGGCGGCATGCCGTGCTCGAGGGCCCGCAGGAACTCCTCATCGATGGGCATGGCCTCGACGTCGCCGCGGGCGGCGAGCTTCGCCTGTTCGACGAAGCGTTCGCGCTGGATCACGGGGTCGACGAGCTCGGAGTATCCGGTCGCGAGCTCGAATCCGCGGATGTACAGGTCCCACTTCTCCACGACACCGTCGATCGAGCGGTGCTCGCGCACCAACGGAGAGGTGTCGACGGGGAAGTCCATCACGAACGTCGGCCGGACGAGGTCGCCCTTCACGAAGTGCTCCCACAGCTCTTCCACCAGCTTGCCGTGCGTGGCCTGCGGCGGGATGTCGACACCACTGGCCTCGGCGAAGGCGATCAGGTCCTCGACCGCGTCCTGCGGCGTGACCGTGCGACCCGAGACGGTGGAGAGCGACTCGTACATCGAGATGCGGTCCCACTCGCCGCCCAGATCGTACTCGGTGCCGTCGGCCCAGGTCACGGTGGTCGAGCCGGAGACCGCGATCGCGGCCTTCTGCACGAGCTCCTGCGTGAGCGCGGCCATCTGGTTGTAGTCGCCGTAGGCCTGGTACGCCTCGAGCATCGCGAACTCGGGGCTGTGCGTCGAGTCGGCGCCCTCGTTGCGGAAGTTGCGGTTGATCTCGTAGACACGCTCGATGCCGCCCACGACCGCACGCTTCAGGTACAGCTCCGGGGCGATGCGCAGGTACAGCTCGGTGTCGAAGGCGTTCGAGTGCGTGACGAAAGGCCGAGCGGAGGCTCCACCGTGCTGCACCTGCAGCATCGGAGTCTCCACCTCGAGGTAGTCGTGCGACGAGAACGTCGCCCGCAGGCTCGCGTTCACGGCCGCACGGGCACGCACGGTGGTGCGGGCCTGCTCACGCACGATGAGGTCGAGGTAGCGGCTGCGGACGCGCCCCTCCTCACTGAGCTCGGAGTAGGCGTTCGGGAGCGGCAGGATCGCCTTGGCGGCGATCGCCCATTCGTCCGCCATGATCGACAGCTCGCCACGGCGGCTGGAGATGACCTCTCCGTGCACGAAGACGTGGTCCCCGAGGTCGACGTACTCCTTCCAGTCCGCCAGCGACTCGTCGCCGACGTTCGCGAGCGAGATCATGGCCTGGATGCGGGAGCCGTCGCCGGCCTGCAGCGTCGCGAAGCAGAGCTTGCCGGTGTTGCGGCTGAAGACCACACGGCCCGCGATGCCGACGACGACGCCGGTCTCGGCACCGGCTTCGAGCTCGCCGTACTCCGCGCGGAGCGCCGGAATCGTGTGCGTCACGGGGACAGCCACCGGGAACGCCCCGCCGGCCGCATCCGCGCGCTTCTCGATCAGCCGCTCGCGCTTGGCGAGCCGCACGGCCTTCTGCTCGTGGATGTCGTCGTCACCCGAGCCCGTGGAAGGGTCGTTCGGGTTCTGCTCGGGCGCGGCGGACGCGTCAGTCATTGCGGGGCTCCTTGAAAAGTCGTGTCCAGTTTACCGAGGTCGGGTGCCGACTCGTGGGCGTCGCCTGGGTAGCCTCGAAGTATGGTCGCCACACGGATCGTCCGCCTGCTCGCTGCGCTCGCTCTCGCCGTCTCCGGCCTCGCGCTGATGCCATCCGCGGCAGCGGCCACGACGCCGGACACCGCGCCGGCCCTCGCTGCGGCGCCCACCTCCTCCGCTCTCCTCGCCGAGGAGGATGTCAACGCGTTCTCCTACGCGTCGTGGGATGCTCGGTACGAGATCGGCCTGGACGAGGACGGCCGTTCCCGGATGCAGGTGACAGAGACCCTGGTCGCACGGTTCCCCGAGGTCGACCAGAACCGTGGGATCGTGCGCGGACTACCCACCAGCTACGAAGGCGCCTGGACCGACACCACGGTGCTGTCCGTGACCGATGAGACGGGTGCCGACGTGCCGTTCGAGACCGAGACGGATGACGGTGTGCTCCTCATCCTCACCGGGAACGACGACTACGTGCACGGGCTCACCACCTACGTGATCCAGTACTCGATGCGCGACGTCATCCTCGCCGCAGACAACGGCGTCGACGAGTTCTACTGGGACCTCCTCCCGCTCGACAGCACGCAGGCCATCGAAGAGTTCCGCGCCGACATCGCCGTCGACGCCACGCTCAGCGGGCATCTGACCGGATCGGCACGCTGCTACACCGGATTCTCGGGGTCGTCGGCGGAGTGCCCGATCCAGGGGCCGGAGGTCGACGGCGACACCGCGGTGTTCCATGTCGAATCCGGCGAGCGCGCAGCCGGCGACGGCGTGACCGTCGCCATCGGCTTCGAACCGGGAACAGCCGCACAGGCCCCCGCGCGGCAGCCGAATGCGGTGACCGACATCGGCCCCGCGGTCGCCGCGGTCGGAGCGGTGGGTCTCTCGGTCGCAGGATGGATCGCGGTGACCGCCACCGCGCGGCGCCGACGCACGGCCGACGGGATCATCGTCGCGCAATACGACGTGCCTGATTCGATGCCTCCGCTGCTCGCGGCCGCGATCGTCCCCGGCGCGAAGGACCCGATCCCCGCCGAGATCGTGCATCTCGCCGTGCGCGGCACGCTCCGCATCGAGGAGGGGTCGGACGTCGAACAGCCGCGTCTGCGGAGACTGCCGGGCACGCGGATCCCCGACCAGCTCGACGTCGAGGCGCTCGACGCGCTGTTCGTCGGCGCGGACAGCGAGGGCGTCGCGGCGCTTCCTTCGTCGAGCGAGAGTTTCGCCGGGCGGATGGCGGCCCTGCAGCAGAGCGGGAAGGCCGCGGCGGAAACCCGCGGGTACACCACGACAGCGCGCAGCCGCGGCGCGATGATCCTGCAGTGGTGCGCGATCGCCATCGGCGCCGTCGGTCTCGTCCTCGGGCTCTGGGGAGTGATCAGCGGGCGGATCTCCGCGATTCCTGCGATGGTCGCGATCGGCTTCGGCGTGGTGATCGTGCTGATCTCGAGCTTCTACACGTTCTCGAAGCACACCGTGCTCACGGTCGAGGGCGCCAGACAGCTCGAGTACCTGAAGGGCGTCGAGGAGTTCATCCGCGTCGCCGAGGAGGACCGACTCCGCATGCTCCAGTCCTACAGCGGCGCCGAGCGACGTCAGGACGGCTCGGCGAACGTGATCCTGGTCTACGAACGCCTGCTCCCCTACGCGATGCTGTTCGGGATGGAAGACGAATGGGGGCGCGTGCTGGAGTACGCGTACTCGGTGGAGCAGCGCGGCCCCGGCTGGATCGGCGACCCCACGTCGCCCTACCTGCGTGTGCAGCTGGCCGCGTTCGCGATGACATCGCACGAGGCCGCGACGTATACGGCGCCCTCGGCGAGCAGCTCGTCGAGCTCGGGAGGATCCTTCGGCGGTGGCTTCTCCGGCGGAGGCGGAGGCGGAGGTTTCTCCGGCGGACGCTGACGCGCCAGCGACGTCAGATCAGAGGAGCGGAGGCGGGTCGGATGCTTCGCGCAGCGCCCGTTCGACCGTCGACTGCACCAGTGCGGAGAGATACCCGCCGGGATTCTCGACGCCGATCTCCCGCAACCGCGCTGTCGACTGGCCGATGATCGAGCGCGAGAAGTCGGCTGCGGTCTGGATGGCGTCGGCGTAGACGGCACGATCCTCTTCGGCGATCACGACGGGCTCGCATCCCATCTCCACGGCAAGGGCCTGAGCGATCGGAAGCACGGCGGCGGGGGCGGTCACGGCCGCGAAGCTCGCAGGAAGCTGCCGCAGGTCGATCGACGTCCCCGTGAAGGTGATCGCGGGGTGGACGGCCAACGGGATCGCCCCGCGCTCCGCGGCCGGACGCAGCACCTCGATGCCATAGGCGGGATCCGTGTGCAGGACGAGCTGCCCGATCTGCCAGCCTCCGACTTCGGCGATACCGGCGACGAGGGACGGCAGCTGATCGTGCGGCACGGCGAGGATGACGAGTTCGGCGCGACGGACCACCTCGAGCGCATCGAGGACCGGAACGTCCGGCAGCACGGCCGATGCACGTTCGTCGTCGGAGCCGCTCGTGATGCCGACGATGGCGTGGCCGGCGCCGCCGAGCGCCGCCCCGATCACCGGACCGACACGACCTGCACCGATGATGCCGACGCCGAGGCGCCCGTCACGCACCACGCGCTCAGTCCCTCGTCGGAGGCACGACCGGCGGCACAGGCGGCGCGGCCGGCGGAGCAGGCGGCGCCACCGGCGGAGTGGGCGGCGCCACCGGCGGCACGGGCGGCGCGACAGGCGGAGCAGGAGGCTGCACCGGCGGAGCAGGAGGCTGCACCGGCGGAGCAGGAGCCGCGACGGGAGGCAGGGGCGGCGCAGGCGGAGCCGGGGTTCCGACGTACGGCGCTGCGGGCGGCGCCGGCGGCAGACTCTGCCCGCTCAGCACCGGAGGAGCCGGAGGGGCGACCGGCACCACGCCATCCGCGACGGCACTCGCATGCTCGCTCCAGCGATGCGTGGTGTCACGCGCGGCCGCGGCAGCGGCAGCGCGGCTCACGTCATCCAGCAGCGAGAGCGCGTCGTCCCGCTCGAGGCCCGAGAGCAGTCCGGTGATGGGCCCGGGTGCCGTGTGCACCTGCGCGCCGGAGACGCGCTGCGCGCGATCGATCGGGCCCTGCGAGAGCGAGACGCCCTGCAGACGCGCGAGCGGGAACACCGCGAGCTTGCGCCACACGACACCGCGGCGCAGCAGCAGACCGAAGTCCGTGACCGCGAAGCCGTGGCGCTTCCACGACACCGGGCGACGCCACCACGCGCGCTTCGGGATGGTGCGATACGGATCTCCCTCGATCGGGCCGAGCACGCCGTGCTCCCAGATGAGAGGGATGTCGCTCGCGGGCACGTCGGGGAGGATCAAACCCAGCACCCGCTCGACATCGGGACGCTTGCCGACGGGGAGCACCACATTGAACTGCTGGGCGCTGCCCGACTGTTGCTGCGACGCGCTCTTGCCGCTCATCCGGTTGATCTTGATCGTCCACCAGCCGAACGGCCGCCACAGCAGCGACTGCGAGACCTCGACGGCGAAGATGCGCCCCGGCGGAAGCGTCTCGGTGACCGTCGTCAGCAGGCCGTAGGTGATCCGCACGCCGTCCGGCGTCGGCGCGATCGAGTACCTCAACGACTTCGAGATCTGCGCCCAGGTGATACCCACGACGGCGATCACGAACGGGATGCCCATGCCGAGCACCAGCCCCAGTCCGATGAATCCGCTCGCAGCCTCTCCGTCGATCAGGGCGCCGATGGAGATTCCGCCGATCGCGACGGCGAAGATGACCCCGAAGAACACGATCCAGAGCACACCCGAGATCAGCTGCGAGCCGACCAGGCGACCGGTGGGGATCTTGACGACGCTCTCCGGAGCGACATCCGCGAGGTCGACCCCCGTGATCATCCCGGTGACGCCGTCGTTCATCGATCCGACCAGCTGGGCACGTGCGGTCGCGGGGGCACCGGGCGCGGCCGGAACGCCGCCTGCGGCATCCACCGCGTTCTGCCGAGCGGCGCGGGCGCCCGAGGCGAGGCGGAGGATGTCCGCGCGCACGGACTCCGCCCGTCCTGTCGCCAGGTACTCGAGCTCGACGTTCGCGTCGTTGCCGGCGCCCACGACCTCGAGCTTGGCGAGTCCGATGATGCGGGCGGGGAACGGGCGGGTCAGGTTGACACCCTGCACGCGGTCGAGCGGGGCGCGTCGGTGAGACCGGAAGATGATGCCCTTGCGCACCTCGACATGGTCGCCGGTGATCCGGAACTGTTGGAAGCGCCAGATGAACCAGAAGACCAGGATCAGGACGACGAGCAGCCCGAGCACGCTGAGGAGCGCGATCAGGATCAGATTGTTGTCGAGGACCCAGTCGACGGGGTCGCCGCCGGTGTAGTCGCCGTAGTGCGCATCGGGCTCGAAGATGTCGACGACCCACGCGATGACGCGGTCGCGCATGTTCGCGATCACGATACCGGCGACGATGATCAGCACCAGACCACCCTTGAAGAGCGGGGTGAGCGGGTGCATCCGGTGCCACTCGCCGTCGGCGAGCGTCAGGGAATCGGCGGCGGGGGCTCCGGCTGCGGCGGACGGAGCAGGCGGCGCCGGGAACTGCTCGCTCACAGGCCGGTCCGACGGGTCTCGGCCACTTCGATCAGGGTGTCGCGCAGCGCTTCGGACGCGCGCTGGGTGAGGCCGGGGATCTGCACGCCCGTGGTCGCTGCCGCCGTCACCATCTTGAGCTGCGTGATGCCGAAGGCGCGGTCGAGCGGCCCCTGGGTGATGTCGACGAGCTGCATGCGGCCGTACGGCACGGCGATCATCCGCTGCCACAGGATGCCCTTGCGGAAGACGATGTCGTCGGCGCGGAGCATGTACCCGATGGCCTTGGCCTGGCGGGGAAGGATGATGAGAGTGATGAGGGTGATCAGGATCACGACCCCGGCGGGGATCCAGACCCAGTCCTGCGAGAGCACGACGTTGAGCACCACCGCGGCGATCACGACGATCAACAGGAAGATGGCGTTCTGCACGATCTGCGACACGACGTAGCGCGGCGAGATCTGGTGCCAGGTGCCGTCGAGCTCCAGCCGGGCCTCGTTGCGAGCCGTGCGCAGCTGCGTGTACGTCCCCTGATCGAGGGCGGCGAGGTCAGTGCCCTCTGCCGGGTTCAGGGGAGAGTTCTCTGGGTTCTGAGTCATCAGGATCCTTCGGCAGGGTGCAGAACTGTTCGGCGACGAGCGCGGCGATCACGAGCACGATCGCGCTCCCGATCAGGGCCAGCATGGCCACAGTCGACCCTACCGGGGGATCGATGGGGCGGGACAGCAGGAACACCAGGAGTCCGGCACCGAAACCTGCCATCAGTGCGCCGACCAGGCTGGACGCCCGAGCGAGCGTCGCCGCGCGCAGCGCTCGGAACGGATCGATGCGGATGCCGGAGCGCACGCTGCGCCGCACCGGCCAGGAGACCCCCAGCGCCGCGGCCGCGATCAGCAGCAGGAGCACCGGCAGCAGGAGAGAAGGGGTGAACGTCGCCCGGCCGCCCGCGGTGAGCAGCTGATCGAGCAGATAGCCGCCCCCGGCCGCGAACAGTGCGAGCACGACGAGAAGGCCCGCCGATGTGCGTTTCATCCGTCGCCTCGGGCCCGCAGCTCCTCGGCGAGGTCCGCCACCCGCCCGCGCCCCCGCAACCGGGCGTCGGGGTCGAGATCCAGCCAGGGCTCCAGCACGAAGAGTCGCTCGGCCGCGCGAGGATGCGGGAGCTGGACCCGGGGATCGTCGGAGACCACGTCGCCGTAGGTGATCAGGTCGAGGTCGAGCGTCCGGTCGCCCCACCGCTGATGGCGCTCCCGACCGTTCTCGTCTTCGATGGCGTGCAGCATCCCCAGCAGGATCTCGGGCGCGAGACGCGTGGTGACGAGGGCGACCGCGTTCACGTAGCCGGGCGCATCCGGGTCGGGTCCGTCGAGGCGCATGGCGACGGTCTCGAAGAGCGCCGACAGGCGCACGTCGGTGACCAGCGGAAGTCGGGCGATGCGCTCGGCCGCTCCTCGGATGGTCGCCTCCCGGTCGCCGAGGTTGGCGCCGAGGGCGACGACGGCGACCGTCTCGGGGCGGCCCTCGCGGGAGGGCGGGATGTTCGGCGGGATGGTCAGGTTGCGGCTCATGCGGTGATGTCCTCCAGGCCGGCGGGCTTGCGCCCTCGGTGCACGGAGACCGCGACATCGGCGAAGGTGAGGGGGATGGGGGCGTGCGGCTTGTGCACGGTGACCGTCACGAACTGCACCCTCTGGTCGTCCAGCGCGACATCGGCGATCCGCGAGGCGAGCGTCTCGATCAGGTTCACCGGCTCCCCGGCGACGACGGCTGCCACCTTCTCGGCCAGCTCTCCGTAGTGCACGGTGTCGCTCACGTCATCCGTCGCGGCGGCCTGCTCCAGCGACAACGACAGCTGCAGGTCGATCGTGAACTCCTGCCCGTTCTCGCGCTCGTGGTCGTAGACACCGTGTCGGCCGAACACGGTGAGGCCGGTCAGTGCGATCTGGTCGAGGGAGTCCATGCCCCTAGCGTACGGCGGACCCCCGACCGCCGCTCCCGTTCACGACCCGGGACGAGCCCGATCGCCTCAGCGACCGTCCCAGGCGTGCGTGATCGCGAGGGCGTCGCGAGTGGCGGCGACATCGTGCACCCGCACGGCCCAGACGCCGGCGCGAGCAGCCAGCGCACTGGTGACCGCCGTCGCGAGGTCGCGTCGCGCCTCCGACACCGCGGCGTCAGCGGATGCATCGCCCGCCGACTGACGCAGGGTCTCCGCGAGGAAGCGCTTGCGCGAGGTGCCGATCAGCACGCGCGGTCCGAGCGCGACGATCTCGTCGAGCCCGCGCAGCACATCCCAGTTCTGCTCGCCCGCCTTCGCGAAGCCGATGCCCGGATCGACGATGAGCCGTGACGGCGCGATTCCGGACGCCGCGGCCTCGCCGATGCGCTCCTGCAGCTCCCCCGCGACCTCCCTGGCCGCGCGGCGGTACTCCGCCTGCGCGTACATGTCATCGGAGAAACCGCGCCAATGCCCGATCGCGTAGTCGGCGCCCGACTCGGCGACGGCGACGCGCATGTCGGGATCGGCGAGCCCGCCCGACACGTCGTTCACGATCCTCGCTCCCGCCCGCACTGCCGCGGCGGCGGTCGAAGCGTTGATCGTGTCGATGCTGACCGGCGCACCGGCCGCGACGAGCTGCTCGATCACGGGGAGCACGCGCTGCTGCTCGACGGCCGCGCCGACGCGTTCCGCACCGGGACGCGTCGACTCCCCGCCGATGTCGAGCACGGTGGCACCGTCGGCGCGCAGCTGCAGCCCCTGTGCGACCGCGCGACCGACGTCGAAGTACCGCCCGCCGTCGCTGAAGGAGTCCGGGGTGACGTTGACGATGCCCCAGATCCCGGTCATTCGGGCTGCCTCGCGTGCGCGGCAGCTGCCGTCGAGGCTCCGATCAGGGCGATGAGCTCGGCGCGCGCGATCGGATCGGTGTAATCGCCTCGGGCCGCGATGGTGAGGGTGGAAGCTTCGGGCTGGCGTCCGCCGCGCATCGTGACACATCCGTGGCTGGCATCCAGCACGACCAGGACCCCCCGGGTGTCGAGGTGCTCCGCGATGGTGTCGGCGATCTGCTCGCCGAGCCGCTCCTGCACCTGCGGCCGCGAGGCGAGGATCTCGACGACGCGGACGAGCGCCCCCAGGCCGACGACCTGTTCACCCGGAAGATAGGCGAGGTGCGCGCGGCCGGCGAACGGAAGCAGGTGGTGCTCGCACACCGAGCGGAACCGGATGTCACGCAGCAGCACCGCCCCGGAGGGCAGCGTGTCAGGAGCGGGACCCCGCGTCACGCTGATCGTGCGCGCGAGCGGCTCCGCGGCATCCTCTCCGACGCCGGAGAAGAACTCCGAGTAGAGCTCCGCCATGCGCGACGGCGTCTGCTTCAGCCCGGGACGATCGGGGTCTTCACCGATCGCCTCCAGCAGTTCGCGGGTGAGCCGTTCGACGCGACCTCTGTCGACGGCCACGGTCACGCCGTCGCTGGTCGCGCCTGACCGGCACCCGCCGATCCCGTCTGCGTGCGCGCGGCCGCAGCCGGCGCCTCGACGGAAGCAGCGAGAGAGACATCCTTCTTCGGCACCTCGATCGGAGGACGCTCCGAGACAGGACGCGCCTCGCTCGACAGCCACAGCGGACGCTCGGGGAGCTTCTTGATCTCGGTGAAGATCTCCGCGATCTGGTTGTGGTCGAGAGTCTCCTCCTCCAGCAGCGCCAGAGCGAGGCGGTCGAGGATGTCACGGTTCTCGCTGATCACCGTGTAGGCCTCGTTGTGAGCCTGCTCGATGAGCGCGCGCACCTCGGCATCGACGCGCTCGGCGACCTTCTCGGAGTATTCGCGGCCACGACCCATGTCGCGGGCGACGAACATGTCGCCGCCTTCGGTTCCGAGCTTGACCGGACCGACCTGCGTGGTCATGCCGTACTCGATCACCATCTTGCGAGCGATCGACGTCGCCTTCTCGATGTCGTTCGAGGCGCCGGTGGTGGGGTCGTGGAAGATGATCTCCTCCGCGACGCGGCCGCCCATGGCGTACGTCAGCTGGTCCTGCAGCTCGTTGCGGGTGATGGAGTACTTGTCGTCCAGCGGCAGCACCATCGTGTACCCGAGCGCCTTGCCGCGCGGCAGGATCGTGATCTTGGTCACGGGGTCGGTGTAGTTCATCGCCGCCGCCGCCAGAGCGTGTCCGCCCTCGTGGTACGCGGTGATGAGCTTCTCCTTGTCCTTCATCACGCGCGTGCGACGCTGCGGGCCCGCGATGACGCGGTCGATGGCCTCGTCCAGCGCACGGTTGTCGACCAGCTGCGCGTTCGAACGCGCGGTCAGCAGCGCGGCCTCGTTCAGCACGTTCGCCAGATCCGCACCCGTGAATCCGGGAGTCTTGCGGGCGACGACCTCGAGGTCGACGCTCTTCGCGAGCGGCTTGCCCTTGCTGTGCACCTCGAGGATGCGCTGGCGCCCCTTGAGGTCCGGGGCGTCGACGCCGATCTGACGGTCGAAACGTCCGGGGCGCAGCAGTGCGGGGTCGAGGATGTCGGGACGGTTCGTCGCCGCGATCACGATGACGTTCGCGTTCGGGTCGAAGCCGTCCATCTCGACGAGCATCTGGTTCAGGGTCTGCTCGCGCTCGTCGTTTCCGCCGCCCATGCCGGCTCCACGGTGACGACCGACGGCATCGATCTCGTCGATGAAGATGATCGCGGGTGCGTTCTCCTTGGCCACGTTGAACAGGTCGCGCACACGCGAGGCACCGACACCGACGAACATCTCGACGAAGTCCGATCCGGAGATCGAGTAGAACGGGGCCCCGGCCTCGCCGGCGACGGCGCGGGCCAGAAGGGTCTTACCGGTTCCGGGAGGGCCGTACAGCAGCACGCCCTTCGGGATGCGGGCGCCGATCGCCTGGAACTTCGCGGGATCCTGCAGGAACTCCTTGATCTCATGGAGCTCCTCGATGGCCTCGTCGGCGCCGGCCACGTCGGCGAAGGTGACGGTGGGCGTCTCCTTGTTGACGAGCTTCGCCTTCGACTTGCCGAACTGCATGACCTTGCCGCCGCCACCCTGCATCGACGACAGCAGCCACCAGAACAGCAGACCGAGCAGCACGAGCGGGAGGAGCAGGGAGATGAAGCCGTCGAACCAGGTGGCGCGCGGGACCGCGTCGTTGAAGCCGTCCTTGGGATCGGCGTCGTTGATCGCCGTGACGACCTCGTCGGCCCGGGCATCGACGTAGTAGAACTGCACGTTCTCGGAGCCTTCGAACGCCTTCGACAACGTCATGTCGACGCGCTGGTCGCCGTCGGTGGTGACGACCTCGGTGACCGTGGTGCCGGCGAGCAGTTTCAGACCCTCTTGCGTGGTGATCTGCTTGGGCGCACCGAGGTTCGAGATCAGCAGGAAGCCGCCGAACAGCAGCAGACCGATCAGCGCCACGTAGATCAGGGGGTTCCTGGTGATCTTCTTCACATCCATGATCGGATCAGCGTATCGCGCCCTTGTTTGCCGCTTGCTGTGATTCGCCCACGGCGTACCCGTCGGCGAGCTCAGGGACCCACCGGTCGCTGAGCATGTCGACGCGTCAGCTGTAGACGTGCGGTGCGAGCACCGCCACGTCGCGCAGGTTGCGGTAGCGCTCGTCGTAGTCGAGGCCGTACCCGACGACGAAGTCCGTGGGGATGTCGAAGCCGACGTACCGGCAGTCGATCACGACCTTCGCGGCCTCGGGCTTGCGCAGCAGGGCGAGCACCTCGATCGACTCGGCGCCCCGCGACTCGAAGTTCTCCAGCAGCCAGCTGAGCGTGAGGCCGGAATCGATGATGTCCTCGACGATCAGCACGTGCTTGCCGTTGAGGTCGGTGTCGAGGTCCTTGCGGATCTGCACCACGCCGCTCGACTTGGTGCTGGCACCGTAGCTCGACACGGCCATCCAGTCCATCGGCGCATGGAAGGGGAGCGCGCGAGCGAAGTCGGCCATCACCATGACCGCGCCCTTGAGCACGCCGACGAGGATCAGGTCCTTCCCGGCGTAGTCCGCGGCGACCTGCGTCGCCAGTTCATCGAGCTTGGCGAGGATCTCCTCCTCTGTGACGAGGATCTGTGCAAGGTCATCCTGGATCTCCGCGGCGCGCATGGATCGATTTTAGGCGACATGATCGGATGCTCCGTCCCCGGCTCGAGGGATCCCCCGTATCCGCTCCCCCACACCCGTGGCATCCGCACTACTGTGAGCGGTGAGACGGGCTCACGCCCACAGACGGAAGGATTCACCATGGCCCTTGACGACATCCTCACGCAGGTGCCGATCGACGACATCGCCGCGAAGCTCGGCGTCTCCCCCGACGTCGCCAAGGCCGCGGTCGAACAGGGCGGAGCCGTGCTGCTGGGCGGACTGGCCAAGAACGCAGAGACCGACGAGGGTTCCTCCGCGATCCAGGCGGCCCTGAAGAAGCACGAGGGGACCACGCGCGTCGCCACCGTCGACGACATCGATGAGGCCGATGGCGGCAAGATCGTCAGCCACATCCTCGGAGCGAACCAGAAGGAGGTCACCCAGCAGCTCACCGAGTCGAAGGCGACCGCCGGTATCGACTTCGGCAAGCTTCTCCCGATCCTCGCGCCCATCGTCATGGGCCTGATCGCGAACGCCAACAAGGGCAAGGCGGAGAAGGCGGATGCCGGAGCCGAGGGCTCGGGCGGGATCGGCGACCTCATCGGCGGTCTGCTGGGCGGAGGCGGCAACAGCGGCTCCAGCGGCGGCGGCATCGGCGACGTGCTCGGCGGGCTGCTCGGCGGAGGCGGCAACAGCAGCTCCGGCGGAGGCATCGACCTCGGCGGACTGCTCGGCGGCCTCCTGGGCGGCAAGAAGTAGGCACCACGCTCTGCGTCGCCACGACGGCGGCCATTCTGAACTTCTGCGGTCTCCTCGCACACGAGGGGCCGCAGAAGTCGTCTTCGGCCCCGTCACGCGCGGCCCGGGGTCAGCCGCGCGCGGCGAACACGACCTGTCCGCCTCGGCGCACGGCGGAGCATCCCGGCAGGTCGATCGGCCCCTGACCGGACCAGTCCGTCACGAGACGCGCCACCTCCAGGGTCTGCGCGCGGGTGAGACTCACGCCGAACTCGCTGTCGACCACGAGACGGATGATGCGGTTCCGCAGCGCTGCCGGGTTCGCGGCGAGCGCTGCCACGCTGACCGAGATGCCGGCTTCGGCGTGCTCGACGATGTCCTCGATCGTCTCGTGGATCATCTCGTCGAACGCCTCCGCGTCCTCCCGCAGCTGCTCGGCCGTGCGTGCGAGGGCCTCGGCGATACCGGGGCCGAGCTCGGCTTCCAGCACCGGCAGCACGGTCTCGCGCGCACGCACGCGGGCGAAACGCGTCTCGAGATTGTGGGGGTCGTCCCAGAACTCGAGAGCGGATGCCGCGCAGAACGCCCGGGTCGTCTCGCGACGCACCCCGAGCAGCGGGCGGATCCACCGGAGTCCGTCCTCGTCCTCGCGGATCGGCGCCATACCCTGCAGGCTGGTCGCGCCGGAGCCCCGGGCCAGGCCCAGGAGCACGGTCTCCGCCTGGTCGTCCAGGGTGTGGCCGAGCAGCACGGCCGCTGCTCCTTCCGCACGCGCGATGCCGGCGAGTGCGATGTATCGGGCGTCGCGCGCGGCGGCCTCGACCCCCGAACCGGATGACCGGTCGACCTCGACGCGGGTCTGCAACGCATCGTCGACGCCGACGCCCTCCGCCGCGACCGCCGCGGTGCTCGCGATGAGCGACGACCCTTCCTGCAGTCCGTGGTCGACGGTCAGACTCCGCACCTGGATGCCACGACTCCTCGCCTCGAAGACGGTGGCCGCGGTCAGCGCGAGCGAGTCCGCCCCTCCGGAGAGGCCCACGATGACGGTGGATCCTTCGGGGACCTCGGCGAGCGCGGTGCGCACGGCGAGGCGGATCTCGGCGATGACAGGTGAGAGCGACGGCACCCCTCCACGGTAGGACACGCGTCGGGTTCTGCGCGCGCCCATGGCCTGCGGATGCGGCGCGGTCTAGTCTGGCGCCGTGGCACATCACACGGGCACACGACCGTTCCGGAGCGAGCGTTTCAAGGCATTCGTCGACGCCGTCGTGGCGATCGCGATGACGCTGCTCATCCTGCCGCTCATGGAGTCGGTGTCCGACGCCGCGTCGGGCGACATCGGAACGGCCGAGTTCCTCTCCGAGCACTCCGGGCAGCTGCTGAGCTTCGGTCTGAGCTTCCTCCTCATCGCGACGTTCTGGATGGGGCACCATCGGCAGTATCGCGACGTCGAGTTCGTCACCGGTCCGCTGCTGTGGATCAACGTCGCGTGGATGGCGACCATCGTGTGGCTGCCGGTGCCCACGGCCATGATCGGCCAGATGGATTCGGATCCGCTGCAGGCTGTGGTCTACATCGGCACGCTCATCATGACCCAGGTCACGACGCTCGCCGGATGGCTGTACCTGTCACGTCATCCCGAGCTCACCACCGCAGCGGCCGATACGATCCGCGCCGGCGTGATCGGCGACGTCGCGGCGATCCTGCTGTTCTCGGCCGCGCTCACGATCGCTGTCGCGGCATCCCCGAACGGATACTCGGGGCTGTTCCTGCTGCTGCTGAGCGACCCGATGAGCCGCCTGCTGAATCGTCTCCTCCGGAAGCGCACGCCGGAACCGACCCCACCGGCCTCCCCGACCGGGACGTGAACGGTCATCGCCCGCAGGCGTGCAGCAGCCGCGACTAGGCTAGTCCGCGGCATCCAACCGAACTTTTCCTGAGGAGCACACGCATGGGCGCACACGACGCCGTCATCGAGATCCCGCGCGGCAGCCGCGTGAAGTACGAGGTCGACCACGAGACCGGGCGAGTGCACCTCGACCGCGTGCTCTACACGACCTTCGGATACCCGGCCGACTACGGCTACTTCGACAACACCCTGGGCGAAGACGGCGACCCGCTCGACGTGCTCGTGCTGCTCGACCACGCCATCTACCCGGGCGTCGTCGTCGAGGTCCGCCCCGTCGCGGTCCTGAAGATGAGCGACGAAGCCGGTGGAGACGACAAGCTCGTCGCCGTGCTCTCGAAGGACCCGCGCTGGGCGCACATCCAGGACATCGAGGACATCGCCGAGTTCACGAAGAAGGAGATCTCGCACTTCTTCGAGCACTACAAGGACCTCGAGCCCAACAAGTGGGTCAAGGTCGACGAGTGGGGGAACGCCGCCGAAGCGCAGCGCATCCTCGACGAGGCCATCGTCCGTTTCGGCGAGCAGGGCCACTGACCTGTCGGGTCGCTGACCCTGTCGAGACGAAGACCCCCGGTTCCGCAGAGCGGCCGGGGGTCTTCTCGTCTGCGGTGGCGCGGATGCTCAGGCGGAGACGCCGCGCTGGGCGAGGAACTGCACCGGGTTCACGGCGTTCCCGTTCACGTAGACCTCGAAGTGCAGGTGGCAGCCGAACGAGCGGCCGGTGTTCCCCGCGTAGGCGATGACCTGTCCCGACCGCACCCACTGGCCGGAGCGCACCAGGATGCCGCCGTTGCGGATGTGCGCGTAGCCGGTTCCGATGCCGCCGCCGTGCTGGATGCGGATGTAGTTCCCGTAGCCGCCGTTGCCGCCCGCGTAGTCGACCGTGCCGGACTGCGCGGCGTAGATGGCCGCGCCACAGCCGTTGGCGAAGTCGGTGCCGTAGTGGAAGCTCGACGAGCAGCCCTGCGAGCCGCACTGCACGGAACGCGGTCCATAGCCCGAGCTCTTGCCGCCGCCGTGTGGACGGCGCCAGCCGCCGCTGCCCTGGCTGCCTCCACCGCCGCCGCCTCCTCCGCCACCGCCGCCGTTACCGGCGGCAGCCGCAGCTGCCTCTGCCGCCTCGCGTTCCTTGCGCTTTTTCTCCTCGGCGATGACGCCCGCCTTGTAGCCGGCAACCGTCTTCGTCGTCGTGTCCTTGAGGGCTGCCAGCTGCGCCTGCATCGTGGCGAGGTTCGCGGACTGCTCGTCGAGCGCTGCCTGAGCGGCGTCAGCGGCGTTCTGTGCCGCGACCATCTTCTCCTCGGCGATCTTCTGCAGCCGGTCGCGCTCGTCGCGGGCGACGACGGCCTGGTCGCTGAGGGACTGCGCGGAGTTGCGTGCGGCGACCGCGTTGTCGTAGACCGAGCGGTTGTACTCGAAGAGCTTGTCCATCGTGCCGAGGCGCGCGAGCAGCTCGTCGGCGTTCTGGGCGGATCCGGTGAACAGCAGCTCCAGGGAGGTGTCGTCACCACCGTTGCGGTAGAGCTGTGCGGCGACCTGTCCCGCCTTGCGAGCGGAGTCGTCTGCGACCGCCGCCTGCTCGTCGGCCTTGGCCTGCTTGGCATCTGCCTCGGTGGCAGCGGCGAAGTACTTCTGCTGCGCGTCGTAGAACTCGTCGGAGGCGACCTTCGCGGCCGCCTGCGTGTCGGCGACCTTCTGAGTCAGAGACTGGATGAGCCCCTCGATGCGCGAGACCTCGGAGGCCTTGGCCGCCTCGTTGTTCTTCGCCTTCTGCACGTCGTCCCAGCTCGGGTACGACGCGGCATATGCGGCGGTGACGCCGGAGCCGACGCCGAACGCGCTGAGGGCGACGACTCCGAGCACGCCGAGCCCGAGGGCGCCACGACGTGACACTCCCTCGCTCTTCCAGAAGCTTCGACTTTCGGCCGGGGTCGGCGCGCAGCCACAATCGTCGGAGGCCGCCATCGCAGCATCCAACGCAGTCCTATCGTTCACGCGGCCCCTTCCGCCGGTTTCACACATGTCACACTAACAACAACTTTCACATCCGCAACAGGTGAGATCGAGTGTTCGCGCGCACGGGTGACATCGCCATCGTCCTCCTGAACACGCCCGGGCGGAAGGCGCCGCGCCCTCGATTCGCGATTTGCCTCAGACATCCCTTATGCTTGAGCGTCGGCAAGGAAGTCCCCCGGGACTGACTCGGCCCCATCGTTTAGCGGCCTAGGACGCCGCCCTTTCACGGCGGTAGCACGGGTTCGAATCCCGTTGGGGTCACTCGTCCGATACAATTGAAAACAAGTATGGCCCTGTAGCGCAGTTGGTTAGCGTGCCGCCCTGTCACGGCGGAGGTCGCGGGTTCAAGTCCCGTCAGGGTCGCTCCGCTCGACGGGCTCTTTCTTCGGAGAGAGCCCTTCGTCTAGGACGCGACAGGTTCGCCGGTCGCACGGCTCTGTAGCTCAGTTGGTAGAGCGCACGACTGAAAATCGTGAGGTCACGGGATCGACGCCCGTCGGAGCCACACGGATCATCATTACAGTGATCCCAGAAACCCTCGCCTAGCTTCTACATGGCGGGGGTTTTGCTTTGCCCGGGCGCGTGTCGACAGCCGAGACGGCCGGTTTGCATCTGCGAGGATCGTCCGCATGATCACCGTTCACCTGCGCTATGAGATCGACCCGGACAAGCTGGACGACTTCACCGAGTACGGCCGGGCATGGATCCGCCTCGTCGAGAAGCACGGCGGAACACACCACGGCTACTTCCTGCCGAGTGAAGGCGACAGTGACGAGGCGTTCGCGCTGTTCACGTTCCCCTCCCTCGCCGCCTACGAGGTCTATCGGACAGCCTCGCGCACGGACCCCGAATGCGTCGAGGCGTTCGAGTTCGCACGCAGGACGCAGTGCATCCGCCGCTACGAGCGCCGGTTCCTCAGCCCGGTCTTCGAATAGCACGGCTCCACCCTTCGGGCGATCGCCGCCGCTGCCGGCATTCAGCTAACTTGCACGCTGGTGTGCACGTACTGTGTAAACTCGTGTTGTGAAACAGAGCTGGTGGGTCTACAAGCGCGACGTCGAACGACTCTCCCGTGTACCCAAGGCCTGGATCATCATCATCGGGGTGCTCATCACCCCCGCTCTGTACGCGTGGTTCAACATCAACGCGTTCTGGGACCCGTACGCGAACACCGCGAACATCCGCGTCGCGGTCGTCGATCTCGACGAGGGCGCCACGTCCGACCTCACCGGTCACATCGACATCGGCGAGCAGGTGACCGCGCAGCTCGAGGACAACGACCAGCTCGGTTGGACCTTCATGGGCGAGGACGAGGCCCAGGAGGCGGTGAAGACGGGCGACGTCTACGCCGCCATCGTCATCCCCGCGCAGTTCAGCCACGACCTGCTCAGCATCACCAGCGGCGACTTCACTCAGCCGGCGCTGGAGTACTACGTCAACGAGAAGGCCGGAGCGATCGCGCCGAAGATCACCGACGTCGGTGCCTCCGAGCTCGACAGGCAGGTCACGAGCGCCTTCAAGGAGCAGGTGGCCCTCGCGGCGACGAACGCCCTCAAAGACGTCGGCGATTCCACAGAGCTGCGGCTGCTGAACGCCAGGGACAACACGCTCAACGCCTTCGACCAGGCGGCGCAGACACTGGCCTCGGCGCGCGAGAACCTCTCCGAGACGCAGGATGGGCTCGCCTCCTCCCGCAGCACGCTCTCGTCCGCACGGAACACGCTCGGCGACGTCGACCGGACACTCGGCGACGTGCAGAAGTCGCTTGCCCAGACGCAGTCGATCATCGCCGAGACGCAGAAGCAGGTGATCGCCTTCACCGACAGCGCCACCACGGCCTTCCTCCAGGGCACGACTCTGCTCGCCGATGCCTCCTCGAAGGCGAACGTCTCGATCACCCGTCTCACCCAGAGCCTCGAACAGGCGGGCGTGCGCATCGACGCCGGGATCGACGACGTCGCAAACGTGCTGAAGGCGAACGAGACGGCGGTCGCCCGGTTGCAGACGCTTCTCGACAACACCGACCTCAGCGACGACACGAAGCAGCGTGTGACCGAAGTCATCTCCTCGCTGCAGCAGCGCAACGCCACCGACCAGCAGCTGCTCGCGGATCTGAAGAGCCTCAAGGTCGAGGCCTCCGACACCGTGGATTCCGTTCAGGCGACGGCCGACGCGGTCGACCAGGCGATGCAGGACACCAGGGATGCCTCGTCGGCCATGCGCGACATCCTCACCCGCACCGTCCCCTCACTGAACAGCGCCATGTCGCAGCTGTCCGCGAGCGTCGGCTCGCTCTCGGCGGCGCTGGATGCGCAGCAGGGCGTACTGGCGCAGGCCGATGAGCTTCTGGCCGGGCTGGACTCGCAACTCGTGTCCACCTCGGCGGCGCTGGAGAGCTTCGACGCCGACCTCGCCGGCATCGAACAGGGTCTGCAGACGTCGCGCACCGACGTCATCGCGCTCAACGCCGCATCCGAATGGGGCCTGCTCGGCACCCTGACCGATCTGGAACCCGAGCAGATCGCGCAGTTCATCTCCTCCCCCGTCGAGGTCGACGAGCACCTGGTGTTCCCGGTCGACACCTACGGGTCGGCGATGGCCGCGCTCTTCACGAATCTGTCGCTGTGGATCGGCGCCTTCGTGCTCATGGTGATCTTCCGGGTCGAGGTCGACACCGAGGGCGTCGAGGACGTCACCGTGCGCCAGGCCTACTTCGGCCGCTTCTTCCTCTTCGCGACGCTCGCCGTGGGCCAGGCTCTGATCGTCTGCGTCGGGAACCTCATCATCGGCGTGCAGACCGTCAGCGCGCTCGCCTTCGTCGGTACCGGCGTGCTCATCGCCCTCGCCTACGTGAGCATCATCTACGCCCTCTGCGTCGCGTTCGGCCACGTCGGCCGCGGCCTGTGCATCCTGCTGGTGATCATGCAGATCCCCGGCGCGTCCGGTCTGTACCCGATCGAGCTGATGCCCGGATTCTTCCGCGCGATCTATCCGCTCCTCCCCTTCTCCTACGGCATCGATGCGATGCGGGAGACGATCGGGGGGTTCTACGACGGCCACTACTGGCGCTACCTGGGCGCGCTCGCCGTCTTCGTCGCGCTCGCATTCCTTCTCGGACTCGTCCTGCGCCGCCGTCTCGCGAACTTCAGCCTTCTCTTCAACCGCCAGGTGCTCTCGACCGACCTCCTGATCGGCGAGAAGGTGCAGGTCGTCGGCAGCGGGTACCGGCTCACCGACGTGATCCGGGCGCTGTCGAGCCGCGGCGAGTACCGCGACGACCTCGCTCGACGCGCCGAGCCGTTCACGCGCCGCTACCCGACCCTTCTGAAGGCGACGGTGCTCACGGGGGTCGCGGGGCTCGTCGTGATCGGGGTCATCGCCTGGTCGCTCCCGGGAGCGAAAGCGCAGCTGCTGGGCCTGTGGACGCTCTGGATCCTGCTCGTCATCGGATTCCTGGTGGCCATCGAGTACATCAAGCACAGCTTCGAGAACGGCGCGGAGGTCGCCGCGCTCGACGACCTCGAGCTGCGTCAGCTCGCCCTCGCCGGGCCCGCCGGCCGTGACGCGGTCATACCCGCCATGGCGGACGCGTCCTTCGCCACGTCCCCGCGCACCCCGGTCGCCGTGATCACGGAGGACCTGCCGGACGTGCCGGATGCCCCGGCCTCCGGCGCCGACGCAGACGCCCTGCTCACCGAGTGGTTCGACCCGGAACCGCGGCCGGACACCGACTCGGAACCGGGCGCCGAACCGGATGGAGAGCCGGCAGGATCTGCGCTCACCGAGGACGCGGGCGCCGCCGAGACTCCCGAAGAGCCGCCGGCCCCGGAAGCCGACGAACGGACAGAGGAAGACCACCGGACAGACGACGAACGCACAGAAGACGGGGAGGACCGCGCGTGAAGGACATGCTGCACCTGACGCGCCGCGACGTGCGTCACGCGACCCAGAACGTGATGGCGTGCATCGTCCTCTTCGGACTCGTCGTCATCCCGTCGCTGTTCACCTGGTTCAACGTCATCGCCAGCTGGGACCCGTTCGCGAACACGAAGGACTTGAAGATCGCCGTCGCCAGCACGGATGCCGGGTACGAGAGCGATCTCGTCCCGATCCGCGTGAACGTCGGCGAACAGGTGCTCTCCCAACTCCGCGGGAATGACCAGCTCGACTGGGTCATCACCGATGAGCACGACGCGATCGACGGGACGAAGTCCGGCGAGTACTACGCGGCCATCGTGCTTCCCGAGACGTTCAGCGCCGACATGCTGACGTTCTACGCCGACGGCGGCGACCGCACGCACATCGCGCTCTACACGAACGAGAAGAAGAACGCGCTGGCGCCGAAGATCACCGGACAGGGTGCCGAAGGGGTGTCATCCGCGATCAGCGACACGTTCGCCCAGACGCTCGGCGACGTCGCTCTCGGTCTCGTCTCGTCGATGTCGGACTACCTCACCGATGAAGACACGCAGGCGGCGCTCACCCGCGTCGAGGCGCGCCTCGGGAGTGTGGGCGACCAGCTGCGCTCCGGCGCGCACACGGCCGACACGTTCACGGCTCTGCTCGAGACGAGCCGGCCGCTGCTCGACAGCGCCTCGGCCCTGGTCGGCACGGCCGGTGACGCATTCCAGGACACCTCGGGCGCACTGGGCAGCGGCGTGGACGCGGCGAACACGCTGAAGTCGACCCTGCAGACGGCAGCGCAATCCCTGGCGGATGCCCTCGCGGCGACATCGAGCAGCTACGACGCCGTGGGTCGCCGCATCGATGAGCTGTACGCGGGGGCCGACTCGCTCAGCGGCAGCCAGGTGCAGGCGATCACCACTCTCGCGGAGCGCGTGCAACAGCAGGCCGATCAGTACGCCGCGGTGAAGAACACGCTGGAGACGCAGGTCGGACCGAACATTCCCGACTCCGCGCAGCCCGATCTCGACGCCGTGATCAGCCGGCTCGACGAGGCGATCGCGCGGCAGCAGGCGCTGCAGGAGCGACTGCAGAAAGCGGCGACCGAGATCGCGGCCGGCAACGACTCGGCGCAGAGCTCCCATCAGGAGATCACGGCCGCGATCGCCGCGGCCAAGAAGGCGATCGCGGATGCGCGGACCACCTATGACACCGGGCTGAAAGCGCAGCTGAACTCCCTCTCGTCGACGCTCTCGCAGATCGGATCCGATGTGTCGGCAATCCGCTCCGACCTGTCCGGCATCACGTCGGGCCTGTCCGGAGCATCCGATTCCGTGCTGTCGACGCTGTCTCGCGCGCAGGAGGCGACGACGCAGTTGTCGGCATCGCTGAACACGATGGCCGACAGGTTCGACGCCGTCCAGCAGTCGATGGCGAAGGCCGCTGACACCGGTGATCTCAGCGAGCTGATCGGCGCCGACCCCGGCGTGCTCGCCACATCGCTCGCCGAGCCCGTGCGCCTCGACCACACCGCTGTCTTCCCCGTGGCCGGGTTCGGTGCCGCCATGGCACCGCTGTACATGATCCTTGCCCTGTGGGTGGGCGCTCTTCTGATGACCGTGACGATCCGTGTCGATGTGAACGCCGAGACGCTCCCCGATCGCCCCGAGCTCACTCCGACGCAGAAGTACCTCGGCCGCTACGGCATCTTCGGGCTGGTCGGGCTCGCGCAGAGCACGCTGCTGACCCTCGGGCTGATCCTCTTCGTGCAGATCGAACCCGCGCACCCGCTCCTGCTGATCCTGGCCGGGTGGGGGATCTCGACCGTGTTCACGCTCATCGTCTACACCGCGGTGGTCGCGTTCGGCAACGCCGGCAAGGCGCTCTCGGTGCTGCTCCTGGTGATCCAGATCTCCGGGTCGGGCGGCGCATACCCGCTGCAGCTGCTGCCCGACTGGTTCCAGAGCATCAGTCCCTTCCTTCCCGCCACCTATGCGGTGAACATGGTGAGGTCGGCGATCGCCGGCGTCTACCAGGCCGACTTCTGGTGGGCGCTGGGCGCACTCGCACTGTTCATCGTTCCCGCGCTGCTCCTCGGCCTCGTGCTGCGGCGCCCGCTGATGACGTACAACCGCACACTGGTCGAGGCACTCGCGTCGACCAGACTGATGTCCTGAACCCCGCGCCGCCCCGCGAAAGGACCCCGAAGTGACCACAGCACCGAACCCGCCGCGTCGACGCGATGCCCTGGCCAACCGCGAGGCCCTGCTGCGCGCGGCGCAGTCGGTGCTCGCGACCAACCCCACGGCGTCGCTCGACGTGATCGCACAGGCCGCCGGCCTCACGCGTCGGTCCGTCTACGGTCATTTCGCCGACCGCGACAGCCTGCTGCGCGAGGTGATCGCCGTCGGTGCGCAGCGGTTCAACGCCATCGCCGAGACGACCGACGAATCCGACCCGCGGGTGACCCTGGCGCGGATGGCGACGCGTCTGTGGCGCGAGGCCTCCGCCGTGCGCGCCTCGGCCAACATCGCTCTCGACGACGCGCATCTGGCCGACACCGTGCTCGCCCTCGCGCCGCTGCGCCGCCGCATCCGTGATCTGACGAGAGTCGGAGTGGACTCGGGAGCGTTTCGGGCAGACATGCCGGCCGAGCTGCTCGCCTTCCTCATCGAGGAGACCGCCCGGGCCACGCTGCGCGAGCTGCGGCTGACGACGACCGACGCCGACTCGACGGTGGTGCGCGTGGTGCTGAGCATCGCGGGCCTCTCCTGGGCGGAGCAGGCCGAGCTCATCAGCACGCACCCCGAGATCTTCGCGCAGGACTGAGCACGGCCCCGGGATTGCTCGAGATCGCCGAGTCCACCGGCATCAGCGGTGAACTCATCGCCAGGGTCGAGCAGGCGCACTCCCCCGGCGACGCCCCTTACCCGTTGCCCTCGTTCTCTCCGCGGATGAGCCGCTGGATCTGCTCCTCCGGGAGACGCTCGATCGAGGCTGCCGCCATGTCGACATCCGGATCCGTCGGCGAGCCGCCGATCGTGCACTGCGCCTCGCCGCTGTACCCCATGGTCACGGCGGGAACCAGGACCAGCCACTCAGGGGTGACGGTCCGCGGCTCCACGCGCACACCGGATGCGTCGAACTCGACATCCGGATCGAAGGCCGACACGGTGGCGTCGATGCAGATCTGCGCCAGCGCGCTCGGGGTGAATGCCGACGCGGACTCCGTCGGCTCGGCGGGCGCCACCGTCTGCTCCGGAGTCGGTGTCGCGGTCGCGCTCTGTTCCGGCGCGTCGGTCGGGAACTCCCCCGTGCTCTCGGGCGATGCCGCGCATCCCGCGAGCGTCACCCCGGCGAACAGGGCGAGGGCGACGGCGAGAGAGCGGGCCTTCCGAGCTGAGGTCATGACTTCATCGTAGAGAAGCGCGAGGGAGCACCGCTGTCCCCTCTTCGGTCATCCGCCGTCATCCGCGCCGCCCGCGCTCCCTGCGTCCGCTGATCGCTCGATACGCTCAGGAGATGCTCGACACGCTCACCGGATTCGCCGTGGTGGCTGTCGCGATCGTCATCGGATACGTGATCGCCCGCATCGACCTGCTCGGCCCGCACGCGCGGCACGTGCTGGGACGACTCATCTTCTTCGTGCTCTCGCCGTTCCTGCTGTTCTCCGTGCTCGCTCACGCGGACGCGAAGATGCTCTTCTCCTCGCTCCTGCCGGTGTCGGCGATCGCCGCCATCGCCGTGATCGCCGTCTACGTCCTCATCGCGCGGTTCGTCTGGCACCGCCCGATCGGCGAGACCGTGATCGGTGCGCTGTCCGCCGGACAGGTCAACTCCAACAACATCGGCCTTCCCCTCTCGCTGTATCTGCTCGGCAGCGCGGCGTTTCCCGCGCCCGTCATCCTGATGCAGCTGCTGATCTTCACTCCGATCTCGCTCACGATCCTGGATGCCGTCACGAGCGAACGCGTCTCGCTCGCGCGCACACTGCGTCGGACGGCGACCAATCCGATCATCCTGGGAGCTCTGCTCGGCACGATCGTCTCGCTCAGCGGAATCGCCCTCCCGGCGATCGTGATGGATCCGGCGCAACTGATCGCGGACGCGGCCGTGCCGGTGCTGCTGATCAGCTACGGCATGTCGTTGCACGGCCAGCGCGTGCTCGGCGCACGTGGTCACCGCAGAGATGTGATCCTCGCGAGCGGACTGAAGCTCGCGATCATGCCCGCGATCGCCTGGTTCGTCGCCGACGTGGTGTTCGGTCTGTCATCGTCCGAGGTGCTGATCGTGACCGTGTTGGCGGCACTCCCCACCGCGCAGAACGTCTTCAACTACTCCCAGCGCTACGGAGTGGGAGAACCGATCTCCCGCGACACCGTCTTCGTCACCACGCTCGGCTGTCTTCCGGTGCTCGTGCTGATCATGGCGGTCCTGGGCTGACTCCGCCCACCCGAACACCGCTACTCGATCTGGGTGTACCCGCCCCACCCGGTACCGGACGATATGGCGGCGCCGAAGCCGCCCGCGCCGTTCCCGGGGTAGACGAGCATCTCGCCGGATGTGGTGACGACCACCAGATCGGCCTTGCCGTCGCCTGTGTAGTCGCTGCCGCCCGTGAGCGCTCGATGGGTTCCCCAGCCGCCGCTGATCACGCGTGCGGCGCCGAACCTGTTGTACTGCCCGGGGTAGAAACGGAGATACCCGCTGCCGTCGACGGCCATGAGATCGCCGGCGCCGTCGCCGTTGAAATCGCCCCCGACGACGAACCGGAAGTCGAGCCACCCGCTGCCCGCGGTGATCGCGGACGACGCGAATCCGGCTTTCCCGTTGCCGGGATAGATGAGCAACGCGCCCGTCGGCGCCACGGCGATGATGTCGTCCTTCCCATCGCCCGTGTAGTCCGCCCCGGACGTCACATGGAGCAGGTTGTACCATCCGGAGCCGATGACGCGGAAGTCGTCGAAGCCGCCGGTGCGGCTTCCGCCGTAGAACTCGAGCGGCCCGTCCGGCCGCGCCACGAGCATGTCGGTTCGTCCGTCCCCGTTGAAGTCGGCGAACGAGAGGTGCTTGTGGGCTCCCCATGCCGAGGTGATCGTGGTTCCCTGCTGGAAACGCCCCTTGCCGTCACCCTTGATGTGATGAAGATCACCGTCGGCGGCGATACCCAGAAGGTCCGCGCGGCCGTCGGCATCGAAGTCCGTCAGCGGAACGGCGACGTTCTGGGTGGCGAGTCCCGGGAACACCAGCGGGAGCGGGTTCCCGCGGGTGATGTTCGAGAGGCAGGTGAAGCCCTGGTTGATCTGGCTGTAGATCGAGCCGTTGCGCCAGACCTCGAAGTGCAGGTGGTACGCGCCAGGGCTGCCGGTGTCGCCGACCACACCGATCTGCTGCCCACGGACGACCCTGGTGCCGGGGGCGTACATCCCCTGTGCGGCCATGTGCCCGTATCGGGTCACGTATCCACCCGGATGCTCGACATCGGTGTAGAAGCCGTAGCCGCCGTTCGACGCTCGCAGTTTGATGACACCGTCATAGGCGGCCAGGATCGGGGTCCCGCCCTGGCCCGAGATGTCGATACCGTCGTGCGCGCGGTAGTTCCCCCGGCAGCCGTCACCGACCTTGGACTGGATGTTCCCCGAAGCGGGGTAGACCATCTGGCCGTCTGTAGCCGCAGACGCGGCACCCGAGGAGATCACGGAGGGTGCGATCGTGCCGAGCAACACCGCCAACACGGTCGCCATCGCGATGCGGACGAGCCGCGACCGTGACGTTCGCTTCATGTCGAGTTCTCTCTTGCTCGGCTGGCCCCAGGGACGCAATGTCCTCCGCCGTCACCGTACCAGCGCGTCTGCGCCACCGCCGCGAGGGCACTCCCCCTCCACCCATACAGGAGCGCTCCGGTGGGCGCTCGTCAGAGCATGTCGAACACACCGCTGAGCGGGACGGTGTCATCGCCGTTGTCGCGAACGTCGAACTCCACGGTCTCCACGGAGATCACGATGTGGCTCGAGGCGGAGATCAGAACGCTCACCGAACGGTTCCCGACCACGATGAAGTCCACGAAACGACCACCCGCCTGCGCCGCGAACTCGATACGCCGTTTCAGGTCGGGGACGTCCTGGCCTTGAGCCAGGAAGAATCCGACTTCGTTGACCGCGACCTGGGTGCGAACCATCGTCGGCGTCTCCTTCGTCTCATCCTTCTCGTCCATGTCGTCCATGTCGCGACGCTAAGCCGATGCATCCCGTTGCAGAAGGGGATTGCGTCGCGAGCGATTCCGATGCAGGGGACTCCTGCGGATGGGCGTACGGTTCTCATTATGGGAAGACTCCGGTACGACGGCACCTCGGATCCGATCCTCATCGAGGACACGACGCTCGCGCACCTCAAGATCGTCATCTCCACCAAGCTGCGCCGCCAGGAGAGCTTCATGATGACGTGGCGGCCGGTGGGCAACGGCCCCGACCTGCGTGCCACCGTGTGGATCCACCCCGCGATCCCTCTGCAGTTCGGATTCGACGACGCGGAGCAGCCGCCGATCGACGCGAAACTGATCGCCGAGATGATGCGTGCGCTCAACGCCACCGGCGAACTGGTGCTCGATCACCTGATCAACATTCCCTGACGGCGGAACAGCGCCCCACCCAGAGGCGCACCGACCCCCTCTCCTTCGGCCCGCGCAGCGACTGCAGACCGCGAAAACTGAGGGCGCATCTCTCAGCGGACGCAACTATGCTGTTAGCGCGCCACCGCTCGGCCCGGCTTCCGGCAGGTCGCTGTCGTGGCACCAGTCCCTTCACGACATACTTCGGCCCGCGTGACTCCGTCGCTCCGCTCTGCGGATCGGCGCCTGCTCGTCACCTCCCGGCCCCGCCAGAAAGGCTTGAACCGCCATGAGCGAATCCTCCGGAACCGCCGACCGCGACGGTCAGCGCTCGCCTGACTTCTTCGATCAGCTGATCGAGACGAACCCGCAGGACCCGTCCACGTTCACCGTGGGCTTCCGTGGCTACGACAAGGCCGAGGTCGACGCCGCACTCGCGTCGCTGCGCACCAAGCTCCAGCAGGTCACCGCGGACCTCGCCGACGCCGACGAGCGTCACACCACCAGCATCGAGTCCATCCGTGAAGAGGAGCGGGCCTCACGCGAAGCCGTCGAGAGCGAGCTCATCGCCGCCAAGGCGCAGGCCAGCGAGGCCGAGCAGCAGATCGCCACTCTCACGTCCGAGCTGGTGGACGCGCCCAAGGCCGAGGGCCAGGAGGCGCCGTCGCGCCAGCAGTTCGAAGCGATCCTGCGCGTCGCCGAGGAGCAGGCGAACGTCCTGATCCAGAACGCCGCCGTGCAGGCCGACCGCCTGATGGCCGCCGCCCGCGAGGAAGTCGCCGCGCAGCGCGCCGAGGCCGACGCCGACGCCGAACGGATCACCTCGCAGGCGCAGCGCGACGCCGACCAGGTGCGTCTGAAGATGGACACCGAGTACACGGCGCACGAGGCACGCCTGGACCGCGAGGCGAGCCATGCGGCCGAGAAGGTGAACCAGGCGTCCCAGGAGGCCACCGCCATCCGCACGGAGGCGGAGAAGGGTGCCGCCGCACTGCGGTCGCTCGTCACCCGCGAGACCACCCAG
This sequence comes from Microbacterium saperdae, assembly GCF_006716345.1. Taxonomy (NCBI): domain Bacteria; kingdom Bacillati; phylum Actinomycetota; class Actinomycetes; order Micrococcales; family Microbacteriaceae; genus Microbacterium; species Microbacterium saperdae. The sequence continues at coordinate 1,019,660 of NZ_VFOX01000002.1, read as the reverse complement.
CTGCGCGCCGACGCCGAGCGCGAGGTGCGCGAGATGAACGCGCGCGTGCTGGAGTTCGAGGAGACCCTCACCCGTCGCCAGGACGACGCACAGCAGGAGTTCCTCGTGCTGCACAACCAGGCCGTGGCTCATGCCGAGCGCATCACGAACGACGCGAACGAGCAGGTCGCCTCGTCCCTCGAGCATGCGCAGCGCATCTCGGCCAAGGCGGAGGACTACGAACGACTGATGCGCTCGCAGTCCCAGTCCATCGAAGCCGACGCCCAGGTGCGCGCCCGCGAGACCCTGGACCGTGCCCGCGTGAAGTCGCAGAAGATCGTCGACTCCGTGACGAATCACACGTCTGCCGTGCTGCGCGACGCGGAAGACCGCACGCGTCAGCTCCGTTGGCAGCAGCAGCAGCTGACGAGCTTCATGGCGGAGGTGCGCGAGTTGATCCGCCCCGACGGCGTGTTCTCGGACGAGCAGTCCACCGCGTCGACCCCTGCCCTCATCGCCGAGCCGGTCGAGGACGAGGACGACGCCCCCGCCGAGGAGTTCCTCGGTGACGAGGTGCTCGACGACGAGATCATCGACGACGACAGCCCGCTCGAGAAGATCACGATCGACGTGGTCGAGACGGAGAAGAGCAGCAAGCGCTGAGTCCCGGACTCACGAAGGGGGCGGCCACGGATCATCCGTGCCCGCCCCTTTCGCGTTCCCTCCACCGATCGGTGGAGGGAACGATCCGCCGGGCGACCACTACCGGTGCGCGCCTGGTCGGGCCAGGCTGGATGCATGACAGACAGCGTGATCACGGTGCGCGACCTCCGCAAGGAATACGGCGGCTTCACCGCGGTCGACGGCATCAGCTTCGACATCCGTGAAGGCGAGACCCTCGCCCTGCTGGGACCGAACGGAGCGGGCAAGTCGACCACGATCGAGATACTGGAGGGATACCGCCACCGGTCGTCCGGTGACGTGCGTGTTCTCGGCGTCGATCCTCAGCACGGCGGTCTGGAATGGAAGGCGCGGCTGGGGATCGTGCTGCAGTCCACCGGCGAGGCGGGCTCCTTCACGGTCCGTGAACTGCTGCGCGAATTCGCCGGCTACTACCCTCGCCCGCGTGATGTCGATGAGGTCATCGCCGCGGTGGGTCTGGAACAGAAGCAGCGCACGCGTGCCGCGCGGCTCTCGGGCGGTCAGCAACGGCGCCTCGACGTCGCGCTCGGGATCATCGGCCGTCCGGAACTGCTGTTCCTCGATGAGCCGACGACCGGATTCGACCCGGAGGCACGGCGGCAGTTCTGGCAGCTGATCCGCTCCCTCAAGGCCGAGGGAAGCAGCATTCTGCTCACGACGCACTACCTCGACGAGGCGGCGCAGCTGGGCGACCGCGCGGCCGTGATCGCCGGAGGGACGATCGCAGCCATCGGTGCGATCGACGAGCTCGGCGGCGCGGAGTCGCGCGTTCCCCTCGTGCGGTGGACCGACGCCGACGGCGTGACCCGCGAAGAGCGCACGACAGCGCCCGGCGCGCTCGTCGCCGCGCTTCATCGCGACGGCGGCGAGCCCCGGGATCTGGAGATCGTCCGACCGACGCTCGAGGACGTGTACCTCGAGCTGATCCGCGAGTTCGATGGGCAGAACTCCTCAGAAGCAGGGCCGATCGCCGTCTCCACCCCGACTTCCGCCTCTGCCGCCGCTGTTTCTGAGGAGTCGTGAACATGTCCACCGCCGTCACCTCTGCCCCCGCGCGCTTCGGCATCGCCCGCACCGTGCGCCTCGGCCTGCGCCGGATCGGATTCGAGCTCCGTCAGTACTTCCGGGCCGGCGACCAGGTGTTCTTCACGTTCCTGTTCCCGACCCTGATGTACGTGGTGTTCGCGACGATCTTCACGGGCGACATCGGGGAGGGACCCGACAAGATCAGCATGGCGACCTATTACCTCCCGGGGCTGATCGCCGGTGGCATCCTCCTCTCCGGCGTGCAGGGCCCCGCCCTCGAGATCGCGATGGAGAAGAGCGATGGAACGTTGAAGCGGCTCGGGGGGACGCCGATCTCCCCCGTCACCTACTTCATCGGGAAGATCGGCGAGGTCTTCGTCACGGCTATCCTGCAGATCGCTCTGCTGATCGCCGTCGCCGTCATCGTGTACGGGGTGGAACTCCCCACTGATCCCGCCGCGTGGGGGCGTTTCGCCTGGATCTTCGCGCTCGGCCTGATCGCCTGCACGCTCCTCGGAATCGCGCTGTCCGCGGTGCCGCGCTCCGGGAAGTCCTCCGCGGCGGTCGTCATCCCGATCGTGCTGTTGATCCAGTTCGTCTCGGGGGTGTACATCGCGTTCTCGATGCTCCCGGAGTGGCTGCAGAACGCAGCCGGCGTCCTGCCAGTGAAGTGGATCGCCCAGGGCATGCGCTCCGTCTTCCTCCCCGACTCGTTCCGCACCGCCGAGACGAGCGGGGCCTGGGACATCGGGCTCATCGCCGTGATGCTGCTGGTGTGGCTCGTGGCCGGACTCGTACTCAGTCGGATCACCTTCCGCTGGATCCGCCGCGACGGGTGAGCACGGCTCCGTCTCGAGGCAGCAGCGCCGCGATGATGCCAGAGTGGTCGTCATGAGCACCGTCCGCAAGGAACGCCTGGGGTGGGACCTCGCGACCGCCGCGCTCTTCGTCGTGATCCTGATACTCGCCTTCACCCTCCCCTCGCGCAGCGCCGCCTCCCCGTGGATGCTGGTCGCCACCGCCTGCGGCCTGGTCGCCGTCTACGCGTTCGGGGCCCGTCGCTACGTGAGCTTCCGCGAGGCGCCGGAGCCGTCTCCTCTCGCCTCGGCGATGATCCAGATCGCGCTGATCGCGCTGATGGCGATCGGCACCTCGATCGAGCCCAACATGCTCCTGCTGCAGACGCTGGTGCTGCCCCTCATCTGGATGACCTCGCGGTCGACCGCGCAGTCGATCATCGTGACACTCGTCAACGCCACCGTCGTCGCCATCGCCTATTCGTTCTGGGGCGGGTTCGGGCCGGAGCTCGTCCTCGCCGGTGTCGTCACCTCCGGGCTGTCAGCGGCCTTCAGCCTCGCGCTGGGGCTGTGGATCACCCGGATCGCCGAATGGGGCTCGGAACGCCAGCGCCTGCTCGCCGACCTCACCGCCGCGCAGGCGGGACTCGAAGCGGCGAGCCGTGAAGCCGGCGCATCGGCCGAACGGGCGCGCCTCGCGAGGGACGTGCACGACACGATCGCCCAGAGCCTCACCAGCATCGTGATGCTCGCGGAGCGCGGACGGCTGGACGGTTCCGCAGACACCGTCGCCCTGATCGAGGAAGCGGCACGCGACGCACTGCGAGAGGCCAGAGCGCTGGTTGTCGTCGAGTCACCGGCGGCCGACCCGTCCGACTCGCTCTCGGAAGCCCTGCGCAGACTCGGCGAGAGGTTCAGCAGAGAGACCGGGCTGCCGGTCGCGGTGACCACCTCCACTCAGCCGGTGCCGCGCGGCATCCAGGTCGTGCTGCTGCGCTGCGCGCAGGAGGGGCTGGCGAACGTCCGCAAGCACGCCGTCGCCGTGTCGGCCTCCGTCACCCTGCAGGTGGGCGAAGAGGCGATGCTCGTCGTGAGCGACGACGGGCGCGGACTCGGCGGTGTCCGTCTGGGCGAGGGCAACGGCTTCGGTCTCGCGGGCATGCGCGACCGGGTCGCGCTGGTCGGCGGCACCCTGGATGTGACCGACGGCGAGGTCTCCGGCACCACGCTCATGGTCCGCGTGCCGCTCACGGTGCAGGAGGAGTCGTCATGATCCGTGTCATCGTGGCGGACGACCACCCGATCGTGCGTTCCGGCATCGTCGGTCTGCTCTCGCTCGACGAGGAGCTGGAGGTCGTCGGCGAGGCATCCGACGGTCTCGAGGCGGTCGCGCTGGCCACCGCGCTGCGTCCGGACGTCGTGCTGATGGATCTGCGGATGCCGACGTTGTCCGGCGCAGAGGCCACTTCCCGGATCACGCAGGAGCTTCCCGATGTACGCGTGCTCGTGCTCACCACCTACGAGAGCGACGACGACATCCTCGGCGCGATCGAGGCGGGAGCCAGCGGCTATCTGCTGAAGGCCGCGCCGCAGGAGGAGATCGTCGCGGGGATCCGTTCGGTCGCCGAGGGGCACACCGTGCTCGCGCCGTCGATCGCCGCCACCCTGGTCACCCGGATGCGAAAGGACCGACCGACCCGGCCCTCGCTCAGCCCCCGCGAGTTGGAGGTGCTCGGTCTCGTCGCCGCGGGTCGCAGCAATCCGCAGATCGCAAAGGATCTCTTCATCGGGGAAGCGACGGTGAAGACACATCTCCTGCACGCGTTCGAGAAGCTCGAAGTCTCCGATCGCACGCGCGCCGTCACTCTCGCGATGGAGCTGGGGCTGCTCTAGACGACGGGATCACGGCGCTGAGATCCAGGCCCCGGATCTCAGCCGACCGCGGAGCGTCGCAGCGCAAGCCGCTCCACCGCATCCGCACGGAAGCCGCGTAGTACCAGCCAGAGCCCGAGTCCGAGTTCCCACAGCGCGATGGGGAGCGCCGCGAGCCCGGCGAGCGGCGAGACCTGGTCCAGGGCGCCGAAGAGGGTCGCGCACGCGGATGCCACCAGCAGGGGCGCGCCGATGAACCCGAGCAGGGGAAGCACCCGCGGGACGAGCCCCGCGCGAAAGAGGACGGCACCCAGGAGTACCGCGTTGATCGCGGGCAGGAGTCCCGGACCGAGGAGGAACGCGGCATCATGGGTCGCGACCAGGACATCGGCACCGGCGCCGGGGTTCGGCCCGATCCGGATCAGCGCGAGAAGGGCGACGGCGCCGATGAGCACGGCTGCCGCTTCGAGCACGCGTGAGCCGACGAAGCCCAGCGCGAGGGGCTCACTCACCCGGCGCGTCACGGGAGCGAGTACGACCGCGGTGCCGAGACAGCTGAGGGCGAGCAGGATCTCGAGCACGACCGCCCCCTGCGCCGCGGTCGGGGCCCCCGCTCCACCCGCCTGCAGGAAGGGCTGTTTGAGCGCCAAAGCGGGGATCGACGTGGCGAATGTGAGCAGGTAGAGCAGCCCGGCGACACGGGCGAGAGTGCGGTGGTCGGACATGCGGCGGCCCTTCGACGACGAGTAGGGTGTACGACGTACACCTGTGACCGACACATTAGGTGTACGGTGTACACTTCGTCAAGCAGGAGCCTTATGCCGACCGACCGACCGTCCCGCATCCCGCTCGACAGAACGCTGGTGCTGCGCGCGGCAGTCACGTTCGCCGACAACCACGGGATCGAGGCGCTGAGCATGCGCACCCTCGCATCCGAACTCGGCGTCGTCCCGATGGCGCTGTACAAGCACGTCTCCGACAAGGACGACCTGCGCGGCGGCATGATCGACCGCGTGATCGGCGAGTACGGCACCCCGCCGGCATCCTCCCCCTCGCGCGCGGCCGTGCGCCTGCGGCTGCTGTCCGCGCGCGAGGCCCTGCTGCGGCATCCGTGGATGCGCACCGCGATCGAGAACGCCACGCGACAGACTCCCGCCGTGCTCGATCACATGAACGCGGTGGCGGGGGACCTGATCAGCGGCGGACACTCGGTCGATCTCACCCACCACGCGATGCACGCCCTCGGATACCGCATCTGGGGCTTCAGCCCCGAGGCGTTCGCCGCCCCTTCGGCGACGGCGCCCCGCGAGGCGCAGCCGGCCGCGATGCACCAGATGGCCGCCCGCTATCCGCACGTCGTTGCGATCGCATCCGACGCCGCCGCACGCAACCCCGAGGGCGCCTGCGATGAGCAGGCGGAGTACGAGTTCACGCTCGACCTTCTGCTCGATGCGTTCGAACGGCTGCGCGACACCGAGTGGTCGTCGACGGACTGACGCCGAGAACGGCGAATCGCCCGGACCCTCGCAGAGAGGATCCGGGCGATTCGGGAAGAGCGAGGACTACGCGCGACCGAACTGCGAGACGGCGGGGCAGTCGAACGGGTCCGCGCCGGCGGAGAGGCCGACCCTGTTGAGGTACTGGATCACGATCGCGTACGACCGGATGAGGTTGGTCTCGGTGTAGGGCACGTTGTTCGCGATGCAGTAGTCGCGCACGACCTCACGCGCCTTCGACAGGTTGGGGCGCGGCATGTTCGGGAACAGGTGATGCTCGACCTGGTAGTTGAGGCCGCCCATGAACGAGGTGACCCACCAGCCGCCGCTGACGTTGCGCGACGTGCGGACCTGCTTCGAGAAGAAGTCCAGGCGGGCGTTCGGATCGATGATCGGCATGCCCTTGTGGTTCGGCGCGAAGGACGCACCCATGTAGACACCGAAGACGGCCATCTGCACACCCATGAAGGCGAAGGCCATTCCGAGCGGGAGGATCATGAAGACCGGCACGAGGATGATGATGAAGCGTGCGGCGATGATGCTCAGCTCGATCCAGCGTCCCTTGACGTTCTTCTTGGTCGTCAGGTGCTTGAGACCGAGGTAGTGCAGGTTCAGCCCCTCGAGCGTGAGGAGCGGGAAGAACAGCCATCCCTGCTTGCGGGTGATCAGACGGATGATGCCGCGGGACTTCGCCGCGTCCTCTTCGAGGAAGGAGATCGTGTCGACCTCGATGTCGGGATCCTTGCCCACCTGGTTCGGGTTGCCGTGGTGCTTGGTGTGCTTGGAATCCCACCAGGAGTAGCTCATGCCGATGCTGGCGGCGAGGATGCGCGCGAGGCGGAAGTTGGCAGGACCCGAGCTGAGGATCTGGCGGTGCGCCGCCTCGTGCGTGAGGAAGGCGATCTGCGTGAAGACGATGCCGAGGGCTGCGGCGATGAGCAGCTGGAACCAGCTGTCGCCGAGCAGGATGAAGCCGGCGATGCAGCCGGCGAGGGCGACGGCGATGCCGGCGGAGACCCAGATGTAGAACCAGCTTGCGCGCTGCAGCAGGCCCATCTCTCGGACGACCTGCGACACCTGTTTGTAGGCCTGCGCCATCGGGGGGAAATCTGCGTTACCGGCATACGTCTGACGTACCGGTCCGAGCGTTGCGGTCGTTTCGACCTCTGAAGTGGAGATGTTGCTCTCCCGTCCATCGGAGCCCTGCGGCTGTGAAAGCCCAAGGCGGACGCCCAACGCTTAACTCAGGGTAGCCCCGGCCACATGCGCCGAACGGAATACGACAGCGGCGTTTTCGCGGCCTGTGCCATGATCGGCTCATGGCTCGACACGCCCGGGCGGCCGCATCCGCCGCCGTGATCCTCGCGCTCGCCCCGATGGCGGCGTGCGCGGGTTCTCCGTTCGTCACCTCGGAGACGTGCATCGACTGGGTCTGGTTCGAGACGCCGGCCGACGCCGCCGCCGAGTCGGATGCGGTCGTGCTCGGCCGCATCGTCGACCAGGCCGGCACATCGAACTACCTGGACATCCCTGCCACGACTTGGAACGTGGAGGTGGACTCCTGGCTCGACGGTGGTGGGGAGGGAGACGGGGAGATCGTGGTGACCTCGCTCCCCCGCAGCTGCGGGGACACCCGCGACATCATGTCGGAGAGACAGGGAGACGAGCCCGTCATCCTGTTCCTGCGCGACGCCTCGTCCGGATGGGAGATCATCACTCCTCTGCAGGGAGTGGTCCCGGCAGGCCCCGACGGAGGCATACCCACCGTCTGGCCCGACGCGATCGAGGGCTGAGACCCGTACCTCGTTCCGGCGCGAGTCGGCCCCGGGGTCAGGCGCGAGCGCGCCGCAACCCCCGGCGGAAGGCCCGGGGAAGAGTCAACGGGATCCGTCGACTCCGCGGGACGCGGGACTCGTGGGTGTCCTCGAGCGCACTCTGGGCGTCGCCGAGGGTCTCGAACGAGCCGAGATCGGTGCCGCGCTCGTCACGGACGAGGTGGGCGGAGCCGTCGAACTCGACGAAGCCGGCGAATTCGCCGTTGCGGGTCGCGACGTGTACATCGGCGTCGGCCTGTTTCCAGGTCAACGGATCGAAAGGGGGGAAGGTCGTAATACTCATGGTCATGCTCATTGCTGTGGGGCGGGCGCACGTCGGCGCCTCGCTGATGTGAGATCGAGGGCGGATCCCGCGCGCATCGACGTGCGCGGTCCGTAATGGCCCTGATCAGTGGCGACGTGACGGCCGAGAGGGGCGAATCACTCACGTTGCATCAGACAGTCTAACAGATCATGCACTCACGGAGTCGAAGCGCTCATTCTCCTTCTCCACGGGCGGACGGATGACCAGCACCACCACGATCACGACGAGGATGAGCGCGGTGAGGGTCACCGGGACAGGGAGCACCGGATCGAGCAGCACGACGAGCGCTCCGACCGGGACGACCGTGTTGACCACACGGTCCGCGTTCTCACGGATGGCGATCCACCAGATGCCGAGCAGGAAGATCGCGATCGGGATCGTGACCGTGAAGGACGCGGCCACGCTCGACAGCTCGCTCTTCCCGGTGAGCACGTCGATCTCGACCTCGACCCCCGCCGAGAACGCCGCCGCTGCGGCGAAGACGAAGTAGTGCGTGTACCCGTAGCGCAGCGATCGGCCGAACGAGGTGATCGCGCGGTGATGCGGCGGCCAGAAGTAGATCCACCAGAGCGACGCGGTCACGACGAGCGCGAGTACCGAGATCGCGATGAGCGGCCCGAGGGATTCGACCTCCTTGAGCGCATCGATGATCGCGTTCGCCGAGGCGAGCAGACTCTCACCGAGCACGATCAGGGTGAACAGTCCGTATCGTTCGGTGATGTGATGCGGATGCCATGGCGTCTGCCTGCGATGCTCGGCGAACACCGGGATGCTGATCTCGATCAGGGCGAACACGACGAATGCGATGAGCTGCAGCGGGCCGCCCGGGATCAGGAGGAACAGGATCCAGAGCACCTGCACCGCCGCGATCCCGAAGGCGTAGCGCCGGGTGGCCGACCGCAGCGCGCCGGCGGAGCGCGATGCCCGCAGCCACTGCGCGATCATGGCGACCCTCATCACCACGTAGCCCACGACCGGGATCGTGAAGTCTCCGTGTTCGAACGCATCGGGGATGCCCGCGGCCATCACCAGCACGCCGCCCATCTGCACGATGGTCGTCACCCGGTACAACCAGTCGTCCGTGTCGAAGGACGTCGCGAACCACGTGAAGTTCATCCACGCCCACCAGATCGCGAAGAAGATCATCGCGTACGAAGTGATGCCGTGCACGAAGTCGCCGTGGCTGAGCGCGTGATGCAGCTGAGCCGAAGCGATGCTCACCGCCACGACGAACACGAGGTCGAAGAACAGCTCCAGCATGCTGGCCGCCCGATGCGGTTGAGCGGGATCACGCGGCAGCATGCGGCGGAGCTGGAAGCGCGCGGGTGCGGTGTTGTCGATCACGGGGGCCAGAATAGCCCCGCGATCCGCTGCGACGAGGCCTCTGACCCCCGATTGATCCACACGTACGAAAAACCTTCCCTCCGCCCGATGATTCCGCTATGCTGTCGAGAGTCTGCAGTGCTCGCTGCAAGCATCGCCGTGTGGGACGGTGATCGCAATCCGTGGTGTGGGATCACGGAGATGGCAGCGGGAACCCGAGGGGTCGGGAATGCGGACGAACGCCGCAAGCGTTTTGCTCGCGGTCTGGGGAAACACTGGGGAAACCATGTCGCACTGGGGAATTCTGCGTACATCAACGGCTTTCGGGGCCGGGGCATGACCTCCGTCGAGGATGCCCTGAGCATCACTCGTACGGGAGCTGGCTTTGTGCCGGTCGCCGCACCGAGAGCCACCAAGTCGGTGACGCGCACCGTGGTCACGCCGCGCGCCTCCGCAACGTTGGAACGACGCCGTCAGTGGGAACGCCGCTATCGGATCAGACTGCGAGTCACGGATGCCGCTGTCATCCTGTTCGCCGTCGGCCTGACCGCGACCGTCCAGCTGATCAGCGGCGTCGCCGTTCCTGAGGTCCTGCGTGCCGGCGTCCCCCTCGCCGCGCTCTGGTACCTCATGCTCAGCGCACTCCACACGCGGGACGCCGCGCTCTTCCGTGCGAGTGCCACCGAGTACCGGGGCGTCGTGCACGCCAGCGGTCTCGCCTTCGGGATCATCGCCATCGTCGCGGTGCTCCTGAGCTGGGAGTCGATGCAACTGACGCTGCTGCTGGGGCTGCCGCTCGGTGTGTTGACTCTGCTCGTGACCCGCTGGATCTGGCGCCACTGGCTCCAGATCCAGCGGAGCCACGGTCGCTTCGCATCGCGCACGCTCGTCGTCGGCAACAAGGACGACGTCGAGTACGTCGTGCGCACGCTCCACCCGATCGGAGCCTCGGGCTACCAGGTCGTCGGCGCCACGCTGCTCGATGGCAATGCCCGCGACATCGAGATCCGCGATGCGCTGTTCCCCGTGCTCGGCAACGTCAACACCGTGTCGGCCGTCGCAGCCGAGCTCGGCGCCGACACGATCATCGTCGCGAGCCGCCCCGAGGGCGACCCCGAGTTCGTCAAGCGACTGAGCTGGCAGCTCGAGGGCACCGCTGCCGAGCTGGTGCTGTCGAGCCGCCTCACCGACGTCGCCGGCCCGCGGATCTCGTTCGCGCCGGTCGAGGGACTCCCCCTGATCCAGGTCCAGATCCCTCGCTACGAGGGCGGACAGCACCTCCTCAAGCGCGCACTCGACATCGCCGTCGCGACGCTCGCCCTGATCCCGATCGGTCTGATCACGCCCGTGCTCGCGCTGCTGGTGAAGATCGACTCGCCGGGCCCGGTCTTCTTCTTCCAGGAGCGCGTCGGCCGCGACGGTCGCCGTTTCAAGATGGTCAAGTTCCGTTCCATGAGGACCGATGCCGAGCAGCAGCTCGCGGCGCTGAAGGAACAGAACGAGGGTGCCGGCCTGCTGTTCAAGCTGAAGGACGACCCCCGTGTCACCCGCGTGGGTCGCATCCTGCGCAAGCTGTCGCTCGACGAGCTGCCGCAGTTCTGGAACGTGCTGGTCGGTGACATGAGTGTCGTCGGACCCCGCCCTCCGCTCCCCAGCGAGGTCACGGCGTACGACGGAACCGTGTTCCGCCGCCTCTACATCAAGCCGGGGATCACCGGCCTGTGGCAGGTCTCCGGTCGCAGCGATCTCTCCTGGGATGAGAGCGTGCGCCTGGACCTGCGTTACGTCGAGAACTGGTCTGTGATGAACGACCTGCAGATCATGTGGCGCACGGCCAAGGTGATGGTGCAGCCCAGCGGGGCATACTGAACGGATGAGTGCTCCGTCACACCCCGATGGGACCCCGTCCGTCCTCGTCGCCGTCACGACTTTTCGCCGCACCGAACTCCTCGCTCCACTGATCGACGCGATCCGCGCGAATCAGGGGACGCTGGCAGCCGACATCCGCATCGCTCTGGTGGACAACGATCCTGAGAGGTCCGCCGCACCTCTCGCTCACGAGCTCGACGTCGACTACATACACGAACCGACGCCGGGTATAGCCGCAGCGCGGCAAGCCGCACTCGATGGCGCGCGAGACGGTGAACTCGTCGCGATGGTGGATGACGATGTCGTGCCCCAGCCGGGATGGTTGGACGCACTGGTGCGCGTCTGGACAGCGTCCCACCCCGCGGTCGTCATGGGCTATGTCGACTACGTGTGGCCGGAGGGGACTGATCCGTGGATCATCGCCGGCGGCTTCATGCGTCGACGGCGGCGAGTGAACGGCCAGCCCCTGGAGGCGATGGCCACCGGGAACGTCCTCATCGACTCCGCCCAGGTCCGGAGTCTCGGCGTCCGATTCGATGCGTCCCTCGGCCTCGCCGGCGGTGAGGACATGCTGTTCGGGCGGGCGTTGCTTTCTGCAGGCGGCAAGATCATGGCGTCTGCGGACTCCGTCGTCCGCGACGAGGTGCCCGTCGAACGCACCACGAAGGAGTTCGTCCGGCGCCGCACGATCTCACAGGGCCAGATGCGCACCAAGCTGCTCAGTCGCAGCTCGTCTGTCGCTCGCACGCTGGCGCTTCGAGCGCTGCACCTGGTGGGCGGAGTGATCCGCCTTGTCGTCTTCTCCGCCCGCGGGCTCTTCGCGCGTCTGCGCGGCAACGTGTCCGCGCATGCGGTGCTTCGCCGCCGGGCCTGGTTCGCCCAGGGCCGGATACTCGGAGCGCTCGGGCGGATCACTCCCGAGTACGCGCGCGCCGCGCACAGCGTCCCCTCTGACGTCCGAGGCTGAGACCGGCCCCCTGCGAACCTGCGAACCGCCTTCGCAGAGCCGCACGACGTTCGCCGCGTGCCTGTGCCACGGGTGAGTCGACCCGCATGACCGCGTCGGCTCTCCGTTCCGTCGCCACAGACGGAGTTGCCGGCCGCGAAGGCGGAGACGTTCTCGCTTCAGGCTCGGTGTCCTTTCCGCGATGCTGCGCGTCCGGCGCACAGAAAAGCGGATGAGGTGCGGGCATCGAAGCCACGCACCCCATCCGCTCTCATGAGGATCGTTACTGCGGAACAACCACCGCGAAACGGTCGAAGGAGATCTTCGTCGCCGCGTTCGTGGACGCCGAGCTCACCGACGTCTTGATCCCGACTCCGCCGGCTGCCTGCATGGCTGCCGTGGTATCCGTCCCCTGAAGCTGCCACGTGGCAGGCTCCGTCTGTCCCTCGACCCACACCTTGGCGGCGATCGTCGTGGGGCTGGTGCCGGTGACGGACAACCGCGTGTGCAGGACCTGTCCGGCGGTGTAGCTGGTCGGAAGCACGAAGCTGTTGCCGATGGCTGTCTCATCCCGAAGGATGTACAGGCGCACGACTCCGGCCGGCTCGAGGCGGACCCTGGCCGAGTACACCGAGGTGCCGACCGTACGCCCGTGCAACGTGATGCTGGTCGTGCCTCCGACAGAGGCGACATCCGCGGCGAACGTCGTGTCGAGAACCGTGCTGGTACCCGACACGGCCAGACGGGCCTCACGCGTCTGAGAGGGAGCGAGCGTGATGGTGCCCTTTCCTCCTGCGACCGTGAACGCCGGGTTTCCTCCCGTCGTCGCCCAGGCACCGCCCAGGTCGGACGTGCCCCAGCCTCCCGTCACCGCACGATCGAACTCGTCGGTCGCCAGCGGCACCGGGCCCGTCGGGTCCGGCGGATCGACGACCGGAGCCGTCACGGTCACCGGGTTGGTGACCGAGGCGGTCGTGCCCTTGTCGTCCTTCACGGTGAGCGTCACGTTGTACGTGCCGGCTGCGGTGTAGGCGTGCGAGGCCGTTGCGCCCGTCGCCGTGCCGCCGTCTCCGAAGGTCCAGGCGTACGACGCGATGGTCCCGTCGGAATCGGTGGATGCGTTGCCGTCGACGTTGGCGGTGAGGCCGTTGGTCGTCGAGGTGAACGACGCGGTGGGCGCCTGGTTCACCGGGGCCACGACGGCGCCGGTGACGACCTTGTAGTCATCGACGGAGATGACCGTCGACACCGTCGACACCGAGCTGACCGCCATCTTCAGCCCCACGGATCCCGCCACCTGCAGCGCAGCCGTGGTGTCGGTCGCCTGGAGCTGCGGGTTCGCAGGCTCCGTGGTTCCCGTGCGCCACACCTTCAGCGAGAGGTTCGTCGGCGAGGTGCCGCGGACCGACAGAGCGAGCGAGAGCTTCTCACCGGCGGTGTAGTTCCCGGCGAGCACGACGCTGTTTCCGATCGCGACCTCGTTGCGCAGCAGGTAGAGCCTGATCGCTCCATTCGCCTCGATCTTGATGCGTCCCGAGTACGTGTCGCTGCCGACCTGGCGGCCGTTGACCGTCAGGTTGAAGGCTCCACCGTTGGTCGCGTTGCTCGATGCGATCGTCAACGAGGTGACCGTCTGCGTGCCGGAGACTCCGGCCAGACGCGCCTCGCGAGTCGCTGCCGGCGCCAGGGCGAACTTGCCCACTCCGTCGCCGACCGAGAAGGCTGCCGCCCCGCCGGTGGTCGTCCAGCTGCCGCCGACGTCCGCGCTGCCCCACGAAGAAGCAGCGGTGCGCTCGAACGCATCCTTTGCGATGACATCCTCCGTGGCGGCCGGCGCGACGGTGACCGATGCCGTGACCTGGTGGGTCGCCCCATCGTCGTCCGTCACCTTGAGCGTCACTGTGTACGTGCCGGCCGTCGTGTAGGTGTGGGTCGCCGTCGCACCCGTCGCCGTGCCTCCGTCGCCGAAGGTCCAGGCGTACGCCGCGACGGTTCCGTCGCTGTCGGTGGAACCCGTTCCGTCTGCCGTGATCGACATGCCGTCGGCACCACGGACCACGTTGGCGACGGCGACCGGAGCGATGTTTGCCGCCTCGACCACGATCGACTTGGAGGTCGTCGCAGAGCCGCCACGGTCATCCGTCACCGTCAGCGACACCTCGTAGGTGCCGGAGGCGGTGTAGGTGTGCGCCGCGGTGACACCGGTGGCGGCTGCGCCGTCACCGAAGTTCCAGGCGTACGCGGCGATCGTGCCGTCGGTGTCCGCGCTGGTCGAAGCGTCGACAGCGAGATCCAGGAAGTCCTTGGTCTCGGTGAAGGCCGCCGTCGGCAGCACGTTCGGGTTGCGGGTGATGACCTCGTGGCTGATCGAGGAGGTCAGCGATCCCCCGTCACGAACCGTCAGGGTCACCGTGTAGGTGCCTGCTGCGTCGTAGACGTGAGTCGGTGCCACTCCGGTGCCGGTCTGCCCGTCACCGAAGTTCCAGGTGTAGGCCGCGATCGGCCCTTCCTGGTCGCTCGAGGCTGCGGCGTCGAACGCCACCGAGAGATCGGTCGACGTGGAGGTGAACTGCGCCACCGGGAGCTCGTTGGGCGTACCCGTCGTGCCGAGCTGGTAGTGCTGCAGCACCTGGCTCGCCGTCAGCGGGGCCGAGTACACGGCAGGCTCGTCGAGGGTGCCGACCCAGAAGGGGTCGCCTTCCCAGGTCGTGTCACCGCCGAGCCGCCAGTAACCGCTGTACTGGTCAGCCGTCGAGACGCCGTTCGATGCGACCTCTGTGCCGTCGACGAACAGCTGCATGCCACTCGCCGACTGCTGCGCCACCACGTGGTGCCACTGGCCGTCACGGTACGTGCTCGGAGCCGTCAGGATCTGCGTTCCTCCGCTGTAGACACCGAACTTGAGGCGACCGACCGAGTCCATGTAGATGTGCCGGTCGTAGTTCGAGCTCGCGTTGGCGTTGTTGGAGTTGCTGTTGCCGAAGCCGATCAGCTTGCCGCCGCCCGTGGACGTCGTCTTGAACCAGGTCTCGATGGAGTAGGTGTTCGGCGAGACGTACTGGCGATCGCTGATCACCGTCTGCCGGTTGTTCCACGTCGAGCCGAGCTTGGACGAGGTGAAGCGGATCGCCTTGTTCGTCGTGCCTGCGATCGCGCCGGTCTGTCCACGCTGGATCGTCGCGGTGCCGTTGGTCTTGTACCCACCGGTGCTCGCGTCGCGTCCGGCATCCGCCGCAACGGTGCCCGTGGTCTCGTTCAGACGCCAGTAGAACGCCGGGTCGAGGTCGTACACGGCCTTGCCGTATGCGTCCGCCGGAGCCGCCGGCAGTGCCGACGTGCGTCCGGATGCGACCCAGTGCGCGTCGACATCATTGCGCGACAGTGCGGTGGAGTACACGGCGACATCCGCGATGCGTCCGTTCAGGAAGTTCGACGAACCGGCAGACGGCCAGCCGCCCTGGTTGTCGCCGCCGACTCGCCAGTAACCGCTGTAGTCCTGGCCGGTCGTGGTGTCGGTGCGCACGCCCACGCGGACGCCGTCGACGTACAGCACCATGCCGGCGGGGCTCATCGTGCCCACGACCTGGTGCCACTTCCCGTCGTTGTAACCGGCGCCGCTGGTGAGCGTCCGGGTACCGCCCGGGTACACGCCGAACGTGATCTGTCCGGAGTTGCTCAGGTAGATGTGGCGGTCGTAGCTGCCCGACACACCCGTCGCGCTGTTGCCGAAACCGACGATCTTCCCGCCGCTGGTGCTGGTGGTCTGGAACCAAGCCTCGACGGAGAACTGGTTCGGTGCGACCTCGGAAGTGACCGAAGCGGCGGTTCCGTTGGATCCGTTGAACCCGGTGGATGCCGAGGTCTCCCCCTGCACCTGGCCGGGCAGAC
The DNA here is from genome assembly GCF_006716345.1 of Microbacterium saperdae. Classification (NCBI taxonomy): domain Bacteria; kingdom Bacillati; phylum Actinomycetota; class Actinomycetes; order Micrococcales; family Microbacteriaceae; genus Microbacterium; species Microbacterium saperdae. The sequence goes on along the minus strand of NZ_VFOX01000002.1, from coordinate 1,003,623 downwards.
CGCGCGTGGTGCCGCCGGCGAGGTTCAGGTCGTTGCCCGTCACCCAGTCGATCGCCGACGATCCGGATGCCTCGTTGAGCGGCCAGTAGTACTTCGGCGCGGAGTCGAGGATCGCGGAGTTGTAGGTGTTGGCGGTACCGGTCGCAGCGGCCGTGACCGAGGTCCAGTCGGAGGTGGTCGAGTTGCCGTTCGCATCCGTCACCTTGACGCGGTACTCGTACACCTGTCCGGCCGTGACCGCGGTGTCGGAGTACATCATGCGCGGACGCACCCAGAACGTCGAGTCAGCGGTCGTCGTGTAGACGGGCTGCGCGATGTCGCGGCGGTACACCTCGTACGTGAGCTTCGCGTTGTCGGCGTCGTAGTTCGCAGGCCATGCCACTCGCACCTGACCGGCACGGAAGGACTGGGCACTGATCTGGTAGGCGCCGCCCTTGATGGTGGGACCGACCTTGTTCGGAGCCGTTCCCGGCTTCGCGAAGCGCACCAGCCCCTGCTGGGCGGTACCGCTCACGGCGGTGAACTCGCCGCCGTAGACGAGATAGTCGCCACCGCCGGTCACCGACCACGCGGCCTGGCTCATGCCGGACACGGTCCCGGGCTGCCACGTCGGGTACCAGTGCAGCAGTCGCGCTGCCGGGTTGCCCGTGAAGCTCCGGTATCCGTAGGGGTCAGGCGTGATCGTGCGGTTCGACGGGTTCTTGTCGAACGCGAGCGAGAAGTTGAAGTTCCACGGGTCGAGCTGCGGGAACTCGCCGATGTTGCCGCAGTAGTGCGAGTGCGCTGCGGTGTAGAGGACGCCGCCGGTCGGATACACCGAGTAGGTGTCGCCGTGGCAGTCCTCCATCCAGACCATCGATCCGTCGCTCCAGTTGGCACGGAACGCGCCTTCGAAGTCGTCTTCGGTCTTGGACCCGCCGAAGTCGTAGCCGCTGCCGTACACGCTGTCGCCGTCGGAGGCGAGCGAGTAGATCGACGAGCCCGTGCCCGCGTTGCGGATCACGCTGTTGACGCCCCAGGGCAGGCTGGTGCCCGTGGTCGCATCGAGGGCTGCCATCCCACGTCCGGGATTGGTCGACCCGTTGGTCGACGTGAAGGAGCCGGCGATGACGACCTTCGACTTGTCGGGCGAGACGACCACGGCGCGCACGCCGTATCCTCCGGCGAGAACCGGGTTGAACGCCTGGACGGCTCCGGTCGACGCGCTCAGCGCGGCGACACCCGTGCGGGTCGTGTTGTTGATGTTCGAGAACTCACCCGTCACGTACACCGTCGTGTCCGTGGCGACGATGCCCTGGACGACCGTGTTGGTGCCGGGGGTCCAGTTCGCGATGAGCTGGCCCGTGGCGGTGTTGAACGCGGCGAGTCGGTAGCGGTTCTGCCCGTCGACAGCGGTGAATCCACCGCCGATGTACAGGCGCGACCCATCCGGCGAGACCGCGGCCGCGAGGATGCGGCCGTTGACCTGCGGATTGAACGATGCGTCGAGCACACCGGTCGCGAGATCGTACGCGAGCAGGTTCGAGCGCGGCGTCTCGTTCGTTCCGGCGGCGGCCCCGGCGGGACGCGCGCTGGTGAACTGACCACCGGCGTAGACCTTGTTGCCCGCGACGGCCTGCGCCCAGACGATCCCGTTGATCTGCGTCGTCGGGAGCGGGTCAGCGCTCACCGTCGCCGGCAGGGCCGGGTCTGTCGGTGCGGTGTCGGCGTTCGCTGTCGGAGCGGTGAGCACCGATCCCAGGAGCGTGATCACCAGAGCGGCGACAACTCCCAGAGCGATACGACGGAACATACCTGATCGTGAATCGAAGTCACGGTCGATTGAATCGAGTCGTTGGACTCGCATAGCGCCTCCCCATAGGCACTGCCGAAGAACGGCAAGCAGAATTGGATTCCCCCGCGTCCCCCATAGACGCATCCGCGCCAACGATAGCGCACTCGGTCGAGTCGCGCCACTCCTATGCTCCGGCGATCTCCCGCCAGGCGCGTGTCACTCCACGTCGGGAAGCAGGAGCGTGGCAAGGTGCGCGCACATCACCTGCGTGGTGAAGCCCGTTTCGACGGCGAGACGCCCCTGCTCACCCATCGTCGCCGCGCGCGCGGGGTCGTCGAGCAGAGCGATGAGCCGGTCGGCCATCGCCGCCGCGTCCCCGACGGGCACCAGGTGTCCCGTGCGCCCCTCGTCGACGTACTGCGACATCCCCGGGGTGCCGGTGTTGACGACGGGCCTCCCGGTGGCGAGCGCCTCCAGCGTGACCGTCATCCCCGACACGTGCAGGTTCGGTCGGGTCGCGGTCGCCACGACGCTCGCGGTGGCGTAGAGCTCGTGCAGCTCGCTGTGCGACATGCGCTGCGCGACCTGGACACCGTCCGGCGCCCCCTCCGCCGAGGTCTGCACGATGATCTCGGTCTCCGGTCGCGCGTCGAGCACGCGCGAGAACGCCCGGAACAGTGTCTGCGGATCGCGGTCGCGATCGTTGCCGATGCTCACGATCCGGGGCCGTGACGGGTACGGGCGGACCGAGAAGAACTCGGCGTCGACGCCGAAGGGCACGGCAACGACACGCGGACCGCCGGCGCCGAGCAATGCCCGCAACGGATCGACCTGCGCCTCGCTGAGCACCCACAGGGCCTCCGCCTCACGCAGCACCTCGATCAGCCGGGCGGGCACCGTGCCGCGCTCGACCATGTCCGTCAGCCAGATCACTCCCGAGATGAAACGCTCATGCGGTTTCGTCACCTGCAAACGGAAAGCCGCGTTCTCGTCCCAGGTGAACGCCGTCCCTGCCTGCCTTCGGGGTCCGACACCCGCACGGGCGCGCAGCCGGGCCAGCCGCCCCGGCACCGGCAGGTCGGCCACGGACACGGGCGCGAACTCCCGCAGCCCGTCGAGCCCGTACGGCCATACGCTTGGGACCTCTCCGCGGTCGTGGCGCTGTTCCCAGCTGCTCACGGACTGCTCGGCGGGAAACCCCCATGTCAGGGGATGATCGGCACCGTGGCGTGTGGACACCGCCTCAGGATAGCGGGACGCATCAGGAGCCGGCGCGTCGGCTCGGGCATACTGATGCGATGCGCTCCGACTCGACTTCATCGACGCCATCGCTCCGCATCGCCCTGATCGGAACGCGCGGGATCCCCGCCGCGTACGGCGGGTTCGAGACGGCGGTGGAGGAGGTCGGCCGCCGTCTGGTCGATCGCGGCCACCGGGTCCTCGTCTACGGACGCGACGCGGGAACGGTCGGCGACAGCTATCTCGGCATGCGCCGCGTCACTCTTCCGGCTGTCCGCCAGAAGGCGCTCGAGACGCTGAGCCACACCGCACTGTCGACTCTGCACTCCGTCACCAAGGGGCGCCCGGACGCCGCGTTCGTCTTCAATGCGGCGAACTCGCCGTTCCTTCCTCTGCTGCGCGCCCGGCGCATCCCGGTGGCGCTGCACATGGACGGCCTGGAGTGGCGTCGCTCGAAGTGGGGATCGCGCGGCAAGGCGTACTACCGCTGGGCCGAGACGTTCGGCGTGCGTACGGCGGACGCCATCATCGCCGACGCCCCCGGCATCGCCGACTACTACGACCACCAGTACGGCGTCGACAGCGAGCTCATCCGCTACGGCGCCCCGCTGCTCGATGAGGCGCCGACCGACGGCATCACCGCCCTGGGCCTCGAGCCGGGCGGCTATCACCTGGTCGTGGCACGCTTCGAACCCGAGAATCATGTTCGGGAGATCGTCGAGGGGTATGCGGCCTCCGGCGCGTCCAAGCCCCTCGTGGTCGTGGGTTCCGCGCCCTACGCCGCCGAGTACACCGCGGAGATCGACCGCATCGCCGCGTCGGATCCACGTATCCGACTGCTCGGCGGAGTGTACGACCAGGGCCTGCTCGATGCGCTCTACCACCATGCCTACACCTACCTGCATGGGCACTCGGTGGGCGGGACGAACCCCTCGCTTCTGCGAGCCATGGGGGCCGGCACCGCGGTCATCGCATTCGATGTGGTCTTCAACCGCGAAGTCCTCGACGAGCAGGGATGGTTCTTCGGGGAGCCTGCCGACGTCGCGCGGGCGCTCGATGCCGCCGAGGCTGACGCCGACGCCGTGTCGACGGCATCGGCATCCGTGCGTCAGCGCGCGGCAGAGGCGTTCTCCTGGGGCGACGTCACGACGGCCTACGAGGATCTGGCGATCCGCATCGCCGCTGGCGGCTCGATTCATCCCACGGCACGTCGCGCGCGCCGCACCGAGACCGACTGGCCCGGCTAACCGACCTCGGCCGGCTCCTCGGCGCTGGGCTCGCCCTGCGCCCCGAGCAGACGCTCTCGATGCCGGTGGATGTAGATCGAGTACGGGATGATCTGGCACACGATCAGCGCGAAGGACACGCCGAGCAGCGGTCCGACGATGCCGATCAGAGGGGTCAGCACGACCGACAGCACGATGCTGACCGCCGCCATCGCGAGGGTCGGGATGACCTGGAAGCGGATGCCCGGCTTGTCCATGATGAACATGCCCAGCGGATACACGGCCGCCGTGAGCATGATCATGCAGCCGAACGCGAGGATCGTGAGGGTGCGCACCTCGAGCTCGCCCTGCGTGATGAACTCGAACAGCCACGGCGACACGAACCACACCATGAACGTGGCGGCGGCGATCGCACCGGCGAAGATCACCGACAGCAGGTAGGGACCGCGGCGGAGCTCGCCCTTGTGCCGGAGACGCGCGAACTGCGGCCACAGTGCGACACCGGCTGCCATCACGAGGCCGTTCAGCGCGAAGAACACCTGCCCGGCCACGCCGTACTCGGCGACATCGACCGGCGTCCCGAACTGCGCGAGCACGTAGCGCTGAGATCCGACCGCGATCGGGTAGGTCACCATCTGGGCGAGCATCGGCCACCCGACATCCATCACCCGCACCCCCGGCACCCGCCGCCAGCGCAGCACCATCCGCAGGGAATCCGGGATCAGCGGCGACGTGGATCGCGTCACCAGGAGGAAGCCGACGATCGCCGAGAACAACGACGCCCCGTAGGAGGCGATCGCCAGGTACGAGTCGAAGTCCCGCCCCCCGAAGGTGAGCATGAGCCACACGCCACCCAAGGTGACCGGCGAGATCATCCCCTGCACGAGGATCACCAGATGGTTGCGACGCTGACCGAGGAGGATCCGGAACCAGACGCCCAGCGTGATCGACAGGCTGAAGAGCGTGATGCAGAGGAACGCGGCGAGCGCCGCGCCGGGGATCGTTCCGGCGTCACCGAAGAGCGCCCGCCAGCCGCCCGTCACCAGCAGCACCGTGTTGACGATCATCAGTCCGGTGGCGAACATCAACAGGACGCGGCCGACCGAAGTGATCTGCAGACGCAGCTTGCGATCGGTGCGGATGTCGTCGCTGGTGGCCACGGCGTTCACGAGGACCGCTCCACTGCCCAGATCCGTGAACGTCAGCAGGGACGGGATCGTGATCAGCAACGAATAGAGCGCGTAGTGCTGGATGTCCGTCTCTCCGAGGATCATCCGTGTCGTGATCACGCCGCAGACGAGCGAGATCACCATCGTCAGCGCGCGGGCGCCGAGGGCGAGGAGGGAGTTCACGGCGCCTACCCCCGCGAGCTGCGCAGCAGACGCCGGGAGAAGAAGCCCTTCGCGCGATCGTCCGTGTAGTACGGGCTCTTGGCAGCTCCCTTGACTCCGTTGAACACGATGCCGAGCACCGGGGTCCTGGTGGACTCCAGCGAGCTGAGCGCGCGGCTGAGGTCCGCACCCTTGGTGCGATTGGCCCGCACGACGAACAGCGTGCCGTCCGCCATGGTCGACAACCACAGTGCATCGCTGACCGACAGCACCGGGGCGGTGTCGATGATGACGTAGTCGTAGGAGTCGCGCGCGGCTTCGACGACGCGGTGAAGTCCCCCGCTCGAGAGCAGCTGGCCCGGGTTCGGGGGTTGTGCACCCGCGGTGAGGATGTCGAGACCGGGACGCCCCCATTCCTGAACCGCCTCAGCGAGTTCGACGTCACCGATGAGCACGGTGGTCAGACCGACGGCGCCTTCGAGCTGGGTGTATCTGGCGGTGCTCGGTCGGCGGAGATCGGCTTCGATGAAGAGCACCGAGCGACCGCCCTCGGCGAGCGTGAGCGCCAGTCCGAGGCTGACCGAGGACTTGCCCTCCTGCGCGGAGCACGACGTGACGAGGATGACGCGCCGGTTCTTGTCGACGTCGACGAACTTGAGGCTCGCGGCCACCTGGCGCATGGCCTCGGCGACGCGGCCGTCCGGCTGCGAGCGGATGACGCGGGCGATGGTCTGGTTGTCCGATGCCTCGGGAATCTCCCCCAGAAGGGCGACATCGGTGACCTCGCTGAGCGACCGGGCAGTGGTGAGACGGGTGGCCAGACGCCGGCGGAGCACGGCGAAGACGACGCCGGCGAACAGCCCGGCCGCTACGCCGAGGATGACGTTGTTGCGCGTGTTCGGCGACACCGGCACCGTCGGTATGCGCGCCGGAGAGATCGTCTCGATGCGCACGGCGGGCTCGCCATCGGCGCTCACCGGCGAGACGTTGCGCACCGCGTCGGCGAGTTCCTTGGCGATCGCGTTCGCGGTGTTGTGCGCGCTCTCGCCATCGGCATCCGTCACGCCGATCTCGATCACGACGGTGTTCAAGGGGACGTTCACATCGACCCGGCGCGCGAGGCGGTTGGGGGTCTCGTCGAGCCCCAGATCTTCGATGACCGGATCGAGGACGGTGGGCGACGTCACCAGGATCGTGTAGGTCTGCACCAGGCTCTGCACGTAGTTCGAGCCCTGCAACAGCTCGCTGGTGTTCTCACCCCGCGTCGCGATGACCATGACCTGCGCGGCGGCTCGATACTCGGGGTCCACGAACTGCGAGTACGCGTACGCCGACCCTCCTCCGACCATCGCCAGGAGGACGATCACGATCCAATGGCTCTTGAGCGACTGGATGTAGTCATGCAAAGTCATGTGTCCCCGTATCCCCTCGACACAATGTGCGACGCGTCGTCTCGCGATTCGCCATCGGCTCATTATCGCCTATCTTGGTAGATCGGGCCGGAGTCGACGGTTCCGTGATGGGGGATGCACGTGACGCACAGACTGATCTTCGTCTGCGAAGCCAATGTCTGCCGCTCCCCGTTGATGGAAGGCGCCTTGAGAGCGTCGAGCCACGCGGATGGCTGGGAGATCTCCAGCGCGGGCACCAGAGTGGGCACCGGTGCGCTCGAGATGTGCACCGTCTCCGCCTCGCTCGTCGCGGCGGCCGGTGGCACCGAGGCGGCCGCGCTCACGAAAACGCACCGCCCCGCCGGCATCGATGCCGAGGACCTGCGTGCGGCCGATCTGATCCTCACGGCGAGTCGCGCCGAGCGCTCCGCGGTGGCAGCGCTGGTGCCGGAAGTGCGATCACGCACCTTCACGCTTCGCGAGGCGGCCTACCTCGGCAAGGAGCCGGTGCAGCCGCACGAGTTCGAACGGATGGCGGAGTTCGCGTCGTCGGCCGTCGAAGCGCGCGGCCTCCAGCTCTATGCGGAAGTGCTGCACGCACGACGGGGTTTCATCGCCCTCCCGCTGGCGCGGCGGAGCCTGTGGGGAAAGCGTCGGCGCAATCCGTACGACATCCCGGATGCGCATCACGGGTCCGCACGCGCGCACCACGCCATGCTGGCCTCGACCGTCGCGGACGTCGAGCAGCTCCACCGTCAGGCCGTCGAGTTCCTCGATGCTCCGACGACGCCGTCGCCGCAGCCCGTGCCCGTGCCCGACAAGAAGAAGCACAAGAAGCAGAAGAAGCAGAAGACGCCGACGGTCTGAGACCCGGTATTGAGACGTCCGTCTCGGAGATCAGTCGCGCGCGATCCCCTGCATCAGGGCAGCGACGGCCTTCCGATACGCGTCCGGGGCGAAGCGGGTGAGCGCGGCTTCTCGGTCCGTCTGAGCGCTCGCCTGGAACGAGGGCCAATCCGAGACGATGGCGGCGAGGGCAGCCGCCAGCTCCTCCGGATCACCCGGCGCGACGAAGACGGCGGAGTCATATTCCCCGACGGCCTCTCGCAGACCGGCGATGTCGCTTGCCACGACCGGGCGCGCCGCGAGGATCCCCTCGACCGCGGTGTTGCCGAAGGACTCATCCTGGCGGGAGGGGACGACGACGACATCCGCCGCGGCCAGCACGGGCCAGATGTCGGACCGAAAACCATGATGCGTCACCCGATCGGTCAGCGACAGCTCATCGATGCGGTGCGTGAGCGTCTCCTCGAAGGCCTCATTCCCTGCGAAAGCGGCCCCGATCAGATGCAGATCCACGTCGACGCCTCGCGCGTTCAGCAGCCCCACGGCCTCGACCGCGACATCCGGGCCCTTGCGGTGCGACATGCGCCCGACGTAGACCACCCGGAGCCCGTCGAGCTGCGCGCGGGGTGCCGGGGCATCGACGGGTGAGGCGACACCGTTGGGGATCACGGTGGCACGGCGTGCGAGCGCCGGGATGCTCCCCCCGACCGTGCGCAGCGTGAACTCGCTGTTCACGATCAGACCGTGCGAGGCGAGGTGCGGCGCGTAGAGGAGGACGTTGACCAGGCGCGGCGCACCGGCTTCGGCTTCGTGCACGTGCGTCACGGTCGGCACGCGCAGGAGCCGTCCGATCACCGGCCAGACCGGCAGCACGATCGTGCTGACGTAGATGGCTCGGGGACGGAGCCTGCGGATGATGGCCACGGCCGCCGCCGTGCCCCGGATGGCGTCGCGCGCCGTCCGCAGCCAGTTCCGAGGGCGCAGAGCGGATTTCCGCAGCGCGAACGTCGGCGGCAGCAGGACCTCGGCACCCGCCTGGTGGAGGGCAGCGACCAGGGGGCCGCGCTCAGGCAACGCCACGACCACCCGCTGGCCCGCTTCCTTCAGCCCGATCGCGCTCTCCAAGAGCATCCGGTCGGAGCCGAACAGCTCCCAGCCCGCGTGGACGAGGAGGTAGGGCGCACGCGTGTCATCTGTCACGACTCCATTGTGCCGGGTGGAGGGCGACACCGCGGCCCCACGCACTCCGACCCCGCCGACGCCCCGGGGGCGCTGGCGGGGTCGGAGTCCGATCGTCAGCGGCCGCTGCCGAGCTGCACCACGCCGTTCGCGACGCCGAGCAGCGTGGCGACGGTCGATGTGAGCGGTCGGGCGATCGAGGAGTTCGCCGCGACGTCGTCAGCCATCGCGTCGAACGCCTCCGGCTTCGACGTCATGGCGTTGCGCCACGACGGGTTCTTCGCCGATGCCAGCGCCTGCGGAGTCTGGAAGGACTCGTACACGTTGCCGGATCCGCCCCACGTCACCATGGACGGGCCACCCGCGGCACTGCTGCTGAACAGGTTTCCGTCGATCACCAGGTTCCAGGTGTCCACTGCCCGTCCGGTCGCCGTATCGTGAGCGAAGATGGCGCGCGGCCCGCCTGCCCCGAACACGTTGTTGCGGATCGTGATGTTGCGCGTGATCCACGTGACCGTCGAGTCGACGCCGCTCACGCGCGGATCGCGTCCCACGCGATGCGTGGCCTGGCGCCGCTCATCCTGCATGAGGTTGATGTCATGACGGGAGTTGTTGCCGAGATCGTTGTTCGTGACGAGCACGTTCTCGGTGTCGAAGATGCGGATGCCCTCCTTGTTGTTGAACGCCTGGCTTCCCGCGATCGTCACCTGAGATGACAGTTCGGCGTGGATACCGATCTCCGTGTTGTCGTTCGACGTGACGTCGACGATCTTCACGTCGAAGCAGGATTCATCGAACCAGGTACCGCTGCCGATGTTCCGGCTCGTGTCGACGTTGCTCATCACCACGCCGCGCGAACGCGTCACCTTGATACCGCCCGCAACCGGGGAACCGTTGAAATGCTCCACGTTGTTGTCGGTGAACAGCGAGTCCGAGACCTTCGAGTCGTACGCCGTCGTGAGTGAGAACCCGAGCAGGCCGTTGCGCCGGATCGTGAGGTTGTCGACCGTGGCCCTGTCGTTGCCGACGAAGAGCCCGATGGTCGCGTTGTCCTCGATCACCAGATCGCGCAGCGTCGTCCCGACGTTGTGCATGCGCACGGTGCCGAGCACGTCGTACGACGTCGCATACCGACGCACTCCGAATCCCTGGAGAACCGAGTTCGCCGAGCGCACGTTGAGCGCCTGTCCCAGGTCGCTGACCCGCACCTGGCGCCCCTCGGGGTTCGTGCCCAGGATGAGGCGGTCGGCGGCGTAGTCCACGGCGAACGTGCCGTCGACGACCTGGTCGGCAGACGCGACCTGCTTCTGCGCGACACCGTCGATGAACAGCATGTCGGGATGGTTCGCCATCGGATACTTCGGGTCGACGAACCAGCTGGCGTTGCCGTTGAGCATGTCGTCGCTGAACTCGGCCTTCCATCCGCCGCTGACCCAGGTCGAGCCGGACTTGCTCCACGAGGACACCCGTGTCGAGCCGTCGAACCAGACCGCTTCACCGGGATACGCCTGAATCGTGAGCGTCTTGTTGAACGGCACCTCGACGGACTCGTGGTACTCACCGGCGCGGATGACGATGGTGGAACCGGCAGGCGATGCGTCCACCGCGGCCTGCACCGTGCGGAACGGCGTCGCCGCCTTGCCGTCCTGCGTCGTGGCGTTCGAGGACCGGTTCACGTACACGGCCCCTTGCGGGACGGCGTACGACGCGGTTCCCACGGTCGCCGCGCCGCGCGAGGTGTTCGGCGCGGGCTCCGGCTGCGGCTCGGGCTCGGGCTGCGGCTGAGGCTCGGGCTGCGGTTCGGGCTGCGGTTCGGGCTGCGGTTCGGGCTGCGGTTCAGGCTGCGGTTCCGGCTGCGGTTCCGGCTGCGGCTCGGGTTCGGGCGCCGGCGTCACCTCGCCGCTCAGCGGTGTCTTCGCGGCGACCGCGGTGAGCGAATCGAGCTGGAGGACGGTCTGGCTCTTGGCGCTGCTGGACGCATAGCCCCAGACCGCCAGACCGCCGGCTGCCGACAGACGGGCGGCGGAACGGTCCGTCACGGTGAGCTGGGGCGCCCCGGGCGTGTCGCCCTTCGGCGTGATCCGCGCCTCGAAGGCGACCGCGTCTGTTCCTGTCACCGTGGCGTCGAACGTGTACCAGTCGTCGCCGAGCAGCGTGACGGGGACAGCGATCGACTTGAGCTCGGTGTCCACCCCCTTCACACTGCGCAGGACCGACAACTGCACCTTGCCGTCGGCATCGGTGAAGATACGCAGGCGGTAGGCGGATCCGTCTCGCTGCACACGTGTGGTGTAGGCGTAATAGCTGCGTCCGCCCGCAGCCTCCAGGCGGATGTCGGATGAGATCCGGATGTCCGCCGCCTGCACGTCACGCGGCGTCAGGTACGCGGATTCACCCGGGTTGAGGGCGATCGACGCGGCTTCCCCGTCGATGCTCGCAACCGTGGTGCGTGATGACCAGGACGAGTAGGCGAGTCCGTTGTCGGACCGCCCCCACCCGGCCGACGCAGTCCGGCTGAAATCGTCGGCGAGCAGCACGGCGGGCGCCGCCGCGAGGGGCGCGAGCTGCGCAGACGGAGCAGTCGGCTCCTCGGTCGGCGCAGGCACCGATTGTTCGACCGCTCGGTCGGTCGGAGGCACCGTGGTCGGTGCGGGTTCCGACGACGGTGTGGGTTCGGCCGTCGGCGATGGATCCGGCGACGGTGTCTCCGCCGCGTAAGCAGGAGCGCCGACGAGGCCGACCAGCAGCGTCGCGGCGACGAGAGCCGCAGTGGTGCCTGCGGCGATCGTATGGGAGGGATGGGAAGGGGTGGGTCGACGTCGCAGAAGCAACAGCATGTCTCCTTGGGGTTTCAGCCCGCGTACACCGCGCCCCTCCAGCTAGCCCCCTCCGGGCGAGATGGTGTGCAGATTCGGTACGCACCACCTACCCGGAGGGCGGTGGCCAGGGGTCAGTCTATACAGATGATCCTGAAGATTGTTGCCGAACCGAGATATTACGCGGCGCCCTTCCCCGCGGTCGTCTTCAGGAGGTCGCGGGAACAGCGCTGCGGATGAACCGCATCTTTCCGCCGACCTGCGGGATGCTGTCGACCCTCTCGACGGTGACCGGCACGATCCCCTTGGTCGCGAAACGCAGCTTCTCCGCGGCCGCGTCGATGCCCGTCTGCGCATCGGGCCGGTCGCTGGGGATGCATCGGAGCGTCACCGAGTAGTCCGCCTCCTGCACGATCTCGAACTGGCGGATGGAGAGCGGGAAGTCGTCGAAGATGTGCCCCAGCGCTCCGGCGATGGTCGTGCCGTCCGGCAGCCGGACCGCATCCGAGGACCGTCCGGAGATCGCGCCGAGCCGGGGAAGTCCCCGTCCGCACGCGCAGGTACCCGGCAGAAGGCGACTGATGTCTCCGAGCCGGTATCGGATCACGGGGAACACACGATTCGTCAGGTCGCTCACCACGACCTCCCCCTCGACGCCGTCGGGGACGACCTCGTCTGCGGCATCGACGATCTCGACGCGGCGCACATCCGCGAACACGTGCAGACCGCTCTGGTGCGCGCACTCGCCGGCCATCCAGGGGATCTCCGCCGAGCGGTAGTGATCGAAGCAGGGTGCACCGAAGGCCGTCTCGATCTCGGCGCGGGTCCCCGCCGTCAGCGGCGCTGCGGTCACTGCGACCGCACGCGGCGGCGTCAGCGTGAGTCCGAGTCGCTGCAGGCGCCGTACGGCGTCGAGCACGCCACCGCCATAGCCGATGAGGAAGCGCGGACGAACCCGGTTCCAGGAGCGCGCGAACTCGGCCACTGCCTCATCGGTGATCTGGAAGGCGTCCAACTGCACGCGCCGTGACGGCAACCACCCGAGGTCGTGACGGATCCGCGCCGCACCGGTGAGGACGTGACGGGTGACGATGCCACGGTCGTCCCACGGTCGCACACCCCACCATTCGAACAGGCGCCATTCCAAGGCGCGCGCCGGGAAGCGGAGGTCGCGCAGCAGATGCAGCGGCAGTCCGGTGCTGCCACCGGTCTTCGACACCACGCTCGTGCGGTCGTTCGCCTCATCGGTGCGGATGCGGTCGAAGTTCTCGCGCAACATGGCCTTGTCGACGATCGGCAGCGCTGAGAACGCGGCGGGGTCGCGGAGATCATCGGCCGAGAACCCGTGTGACGAGTAGAGCTCGCGGTAGAACGGACTGTGGCCGAAGGCGAACTGCGCGTGCTCGGCCGATCGGCGGGCCGAGACCTCGGCGATCGCCTCGGGGTCGAGGGCGTCCATCGCCAGGAACTCGCGATAGGCGTCGGTGCTGCTACGGCCGCCGAGAGCCGTCTTGATCCGGAACGCCGCTTCCCGCATCATGATCCGGCTCCGGTCCGTCCTCGTGGACGTCCGCCAGCGCGGCGTCCGTGCAGCGCGGCGCGATAGGCGGCGGCGTGTGCCGCTCCGGCATCCACCCACTCCCGTCGCGAAAGGTCCGGCCGATCCGCCGTGATCTCACGCACCGACTGCAACGCGCGCAGCAGGCCGGGCCCGTCGAGCTCGCCGTCGTACATCTGCACCCACTCGGGACCGACCTCGCGCGCGAGCGCCTCGTTCGGGTCGTTCCGGGGCACCAGCACCGGTCGATCGAGGGAGAGAGCAGCCAGCACACTGCCCGAGTTGTGCATGAAACGGTAGGCGAGCACCACGAGCTCCGACGAGCTGACCAGCTCGACGAGCTCCTCATCGCTGAGGAACTCCAGTTGCAGGGTCACCCCCGGGAGGTCGGCCACACGGGCCCGCAGGTCGTCGGCGAGCTCCGTGCTGGATGCCTTGCCGCCGATCACCATGCTGATGCCGTCATCGATCGCGACGGCCTCCGCGTAGGCGTCCACGAATCCGGAGACCCCCTTGTATCGACGCACTCCCCCGAAGGTGCCGAGCCTTCCGCGTATGGCCACGGCATCCGGCTCCGGCCGATACCAGTCCCGGTAGTGGCCATGCAGGATGAGCGACTGCGCGGTCCCGGCCGGGAGCGGTGTCGTCTCGTTCAGGACGATGCGGTGATCGGCCTGACGATCGATCCTGCGCAGCAGCCACAGCCGCGCGGCGTTGTCGTCGGGGAGGTCGAGATTGTGCACGGTCCGGACGACCGCGATGTTCCGAGCGAGCGCGTGACGCAACGCGAGCAGGGAGGCCAGCGCGTACTTCCCGACCGACGAGACCCTGCTGCCGCCGTGCAGCTTGACCTCGGGCCAGTGCCAGTGGAAGACGTCGTAGCGACCGAGCAGTGCCCCCCGCCAGGAGAACCGCAGGTGCTCCACCTCGTCGGACGAGGAGAGCGCCTGGTCGAGCATCGTGATGTACGGGTTCGTGGTCACGCGCGGCGCCCCGAAGGACTGCATCACGCGCAGGGGGCGGGTGGACTCAGGCATGGGCCTCCAATCCGCGGATCGAGCGGTACCAGCGCATCGCCGCCAGGAAGAGCATGAGCGCGTTGATGGCCGCGAGAACCGTGTAGACCACCATGAATCCCGGCTGCCACCAGAGCAGGACGAACGAGAGGCTCAGGAAGCCGTAGTCCGTCGGAATCACCGCGAGCGAATACAGCGAGCCCGAGCGCCACGCCTCGCGCGGCGCCTCCGCGGTCTCGACAGGAGCCTGCAGGCGGTGGATGCGGCGGAGGAAGTCGGCGGCCATGATCCCGAAGAAGAAGGTGTTCGCGATCGCCGCGAAGGCGAGCGGCACGAGCAGCCACGCCTCATCGATCTCGTAGAAGCGGAACCAGCACACGAGCACCGCGAGATGGATGGTGGCGAGCTTGAGCGAGTCGAAGAAGTGGTCGAGCCACTCCCCGGCGAGCGAGCCGGTGCCGGTGAGCCGCGCGAGCTGTCCATCGGCCGAATCGAGTGCGTACCCCAGGACGAGGAGCACGGCCACGAGCACGGATGACCACACGGTGGGCGTGAGCAGCGCGATCAACGCGACACCGCTGAGCGTGCAGAGGGCGCTGACCATCGTGACCTGCGTCGGCGTCATCCCGATCGCATAGGCGGTCGCCGCGAGCGGTCGACCGAGCGGACGATTCACGTACCGCGAGTACGCCGCCGCGCCTTTCGACGACTTCTGCGCCTGCTTCAACCGCGACATGGCGGCTCGGATCTCTGACACGACAACTCCCCCAGGCGGCGCCGAAATGTAGCCTTCACTATATCGACAGGGTCCATTCCACGGAGATCGGATCCGCAACGCCAGGGGAGCACCACCGATGAGCACGTCACGAGTGCTGGGGATCATCGTCGTCAACTACGCGTCATCGCACCTGCTGGAGGTGAATCTGGCGGCGACGGCCGCAGCGGTCCCGGACGCCAGGATCATCGTCGTCGACAACCTCTCCAGCCCTGCGGAGCGGGAACGGGTCGGCACCTTGTGCGAGGAACACGGCTGGCATCTGGTGGCCATGCCCGACAACGCCGGCTTCGGCGGAGGGGTGAACGCCGGCGCAGCCCTCGCCTTCGACGAGCTCGGCGCGACCGACATCCTGCTGCTCAACCCGGACGCCCACATCGACTCCCGGTCGACGTCCGCGTTGGCATCGGCCACGGCGGACGGCATGACCCTCGCATCCCCGCGCGTCGAGGACGCCGACGGGCGCACGTGGTTCGCCGGGATGGACGTCTACCTCGACGACGGGTCGATGGGGGGCCCTCGGCGGCGACGGGAGCAGCCGGACGCGCGGCGGCTCCCTTGGCTCAGCGGCGCGTGCCTGTGGGTGCCCCGCGCCCTCTGGGAGCGCGTGGGCGGCTTCCACCACGACTATTTCCTGTACTGGGAAGACGTCGACATCTCGGTGCGTGCGAGCAGAGCGGGAGCGCGACTTCTCGTCGTCGAGGAGGCGATCGCCGTGCACGACGAGGGAGCCACCCATCGCTCCACGTCTCAACGACCAGAGGCCAAGTCCGCGCTCTACTACTACTACAACATCCGGAACAGACTCCTCTTCGCGGCGCTGCTGCTGGACCGCGCGGATGCCGATGCCTGGTCGCGCACCGCGTTCCGCAACGCCTGGCAGGTGCTCCTGCGTGGCGGGCGTCGCCAGTTCCTGCATCCGATCGCCCCTCTCCGCGCCGCCTGGCGGGGGGTCCGCGACGGACGCCGCCTGATGTCGGACGCTCTCTCGCAGAGGAACGCATCGGTCTAAACTCTGATCACGCCGCCCGTTCTCGCGGGCGACACCACGGGGTATCAGCATGGGGGTCATACGGTGGAATCAACTGAGGAGTCGACGCCGAACCGCCGGCGCGCCTGGATCACGCTCTCGATCCTGTTCGCGGTGATCGCCCTGGCCGTCGTGGGAGCCCTCGTCGTCCCGTCGCTGCTGTCGGGCACGCCATCGGCGACGCCGTCGTCCTCCGCGACGCCCACCGTGCCGCCGCGCGACATCCTGAACCCCGATGCCCCCCGGCCCACCCAGACGCCCACCCCCGCACCTGTGGAGAGCGACGCCCCGTTCGCCGAGCTCTCGCCGGTCGCACCCGATGCGACGATCGTCGCGGACGGTGGCATCGAGATCTCGTTGTCGAGCGTGCAGGCCGTGCAGGGTGAGGCCACCACCGCCGGAGAGACCTCCGGCCCGGCGATCCGCGCCACTGTGCGGGTCGTGAACACCGGCACCGAGCCGCTCGATCTCGAGTACATCGCCGTCAACGCCTATTCGGGCAAGGACAGGGCGCCCGCGGGCATCCTGACCCAGCCGGGCGGCGCCCCGTTCGAAGGATCGCTCGCTCCGGGCGAGTCCGCCGACGGCACGTACCTGTTCTCGATCGCCGAAGCCGACCGCGAAGATGTCACCCTCACCGTGGACTACCTCTTCGGCTCGAAGGTGGCCGTGTTCCGCGGAGACCTTCGCTGACCGGCACCGAGAGCATGCTCCGCACGGAGAAATACACGACGACGTCGATCATCGCCGCCGCCGCTGCCGCGGCGTCGGCGATCCGCTACCAGTTCGGTCCCGGCGTCAGCCTGTCGCTGCTCGTCGCCGTGGTCCTGATCCCCGTCTGGTGGCCGGCGATGAAGGAGTACCGCTTCGCCCGCCCGCTGCTGGGCCTCGCCGCCGCAGCGGCGGTGTGGGGCGTGGTGCTGACGATCTTCGAGACGGTGCGGCCGACCTCGTCCTCGCTGATGATGGAGCAGACCTTCACCCTGCTCTCGCTCGCGGGGGGAATCGGGGTGCTGCTGTGGGTCCGCAGCCAGCTCGGAATCGCCGCCACGGCGGTCGCCTTCGGCGTGGGCGCTCTGGTGAACGTGGCGCTCACGGGCGGCAACTCCGCGAACCTCTGGAAGTACTCGCTCGCCGTGCCCGTCATCATCATCGTCCTGGGACTCACGTCCTCGAGTGCACGGCGATGGCTCGACCTCCTCGCACTCGCCGCCCTCGCCGCCGTCTGCCTGGTATCGGACTCGCGATCGATGACGTCCTTCCTTCTGCTCTCGGGCGTGATCGTGCTGTGGCAGTCGTTCATGCCGCCGGGCCGGCGCCGCCCGCGACCCGCACAGACGCTGATCCTGCTGGGGCTGCTGAGCGTCGCGGCTTTCAGCCTCCTGCAGGCGCTCATCCTCGATGGCGCGCTCGGCGATGCCGCGCAACAGCGCACTCAGGCGCAGATCGACACCTCCGGTTCGCTGATCGCCGGGGGACGACCGGAGCTGGGAGCGGCGACGGCGCTCATCTCCCACCGTCCGCAGGGGTTCGGCAGCGGGGTGCTCCCGACCTCGCAGGACGTCTGGATCGCGAAGACCGGCATGAGCGGACTCAACTACGACCCCAACAACGGCTACGTGGAGGGGTACATGTTCGGCGGGCAGTACGAGGTCCACTCCGTGCTCGGCGACATGTGGCTGCGCTTCGGGCCGCTCGGCGCCGCTTTCTCATTGATGCTCGTCGTGTGCGCGGTGTATGCGGTGGCTCGCAGCGTGTCGATCAAGGCGGCATCCGGGCTCGCGGTCCTGCTGGTCCTGCTCGGCGCCTGGGACACGTTCTTCAGCCCGCTTCTGACCTCGTCGCGCACCCTCGCGCTGCTGTTCGCCCTCACCGCCATTCCGCTGGCTGAACTCGCGCACCGACGTCGGGGCGGAACGGAATCAGTTCCGCTCGGTGCGGACTCGCCTCGTCCGACCCGCTAGAGTCGAGCGGAACGACTGTGGGGGTCGTGGGCGGTTGGGGAACCGTCGATCACGCGACGCCACCATGGACATCGACGTTTTCACAAGGGGGATCATGAAGGGCATCATTCTCGCGGGCGGATCCGGAACGCGACTGCATCCGATCACCCTGGGAGTCTCCAAGCAGCTCATCCCGGTGTACGACAAGCCGATGGTCTACTACCCCCTTTCGACGCTCATGCTCGCCGGCATCCGCGACATCCTCGTGATCACGACCCCGCACGACGCCGCGCACTTCGAACGGCTTCTCGGCGACGGATCGCAGTTCGGCATCTCGCTCACCTTCGCGCAGCAGGAGTCGCCGGACGGCCTCGCGCAGGCCTTCACGATCGGCGCCGACTTCATCGGCGATGACAGCGTCGCGCTCGTCCTCGGCGACAACCTGCTCTACGGTCCCGGCCTCGGTACGCAGCTCAAGCGCTTCGCCGACATCGACGGCGGCGCGGTCTTCGCGTATTGGGTGGCGGAGCCGCAGGCCTACGGTGTCGTCTCGTTCGATGAGAACGGGCAGGCGGTCTCCCTGGAGGAGAAGCCGAAGGACCCGCAGAGCAACTACGCGGTCCCCGGTCTGTACTTCTACGACAACGACGTCGTCGAGATCGCGCGCACCCTCGCCCCGAGCGCCCGCGGCGAGTACGAGATCACCGACGTCAACCGCGAGTACCTGCAGCGCAAGAAGCTCCAGGTCGAGGTGCTCCCCCGTGGAACCGCCTGGCTCGACACCGGGACGTTCGACCAGATGACGGATGCCGCCGACTACGTGCGCACCATGGAGCGCCGCACCGGCATGAAGATCGGTGTTCCCGAAGAGGTCGCCTGGCGACAGGGCTTCCTGGACGACGAACAGCTGCGGGCACGCGCCGAGGCGCTCGTGAAGTCCGGGTACGGCTCCTACCTGCTCGATCTGCTGGAACGAGGACACCGATGACCCGCCTGCTCGTGACCGGGGGTGCCGGCTTCATCGGCTCCAACTTCGTCCACCACGTCGTCGCGCACACCGATGCGCAGGTGACGGTGCTCGACAAGCTCACCTACGCCGGGAACCGCGCCTCGTTGGCGGGCCTTCCCGCCGACCGCGTCGAGCTCGTCAAGGGCGACATCATGGATGCCGCGCTCGTCGATTCGCTCTTCGCCCAGACCGACGCGGTGGTGCACTACGCCGCCGAGTCGCACAACGACAACTCGCTGCACGACCCGCGGCCCTTCCTCGACACCAACATCATGGGGACGTACACGCTCCTCGAAGCGGCCCGCCGGCACGAGCGACGGTTCCACCACATCTCCACGGACGAGGTGTACGGGGATCTCGAGCTCGACGACCCGCAGCGGTTCACCGAGCAGACCCCGTACAACCCCTCCTCGCCGTACTCCTCCACGAAGGCCGGCAGCGACCTGCTCGTGCGGGCGTGGGTACGCTCCTTCGGGGTGCAGGCCACGATCTCGAACTGCTCGAACAACTACGGCCCGTACCAGCACGTCGAGAAGTTCATCCCGCGGCAGATCACGAACGTGCTGCGCGGCATCCGCCCCAAGCTCTACGGCGCGGGGCACAACGTGCGCGACTGGATCCACGCCGACGACCACTCCTCGGCGGTGCTGACCATCCTCGACAAGGGCGTGATCGGAGAGACGTATCTGATCGGCGCCGACGGCGAGAAGGACAACCGGTCGGTGATCGAGCTCATCCTCACGCAGATGGGCCAGCCGGCCGACGCCTACGACCACGTGACCGATCGGGCTGGGCACGACCTGCGCTACGCGATCGACTCGACGCGACTGCGCACCGAGCTGGGCTGGGCACCGCGCTACTCCGACTTCGAGTCCGGACTCGCCTCGACGATCGACTGGTACCGCGACAACGAGGACTGGTGGGCCCCGTCCAAGGACGCCACCGAGTCCTTCTACGCCTCCAAGGGGCAGTGATGACCGCGTTCGGCAAGGCGCTCACGGTCACCGAGACGTCGATCCCCGGTCTCCTCCTCGTCGACCTCCCGGTGCACGGCGACTCCCGCGGCTGGTTCAAGGAGAACTGGCAGCGCGAGAAGATGGTCGCCGCCGGCCTGCCCGACTTCGGGCCGGTGCAGAACAACGTCTCGTTCAACGATGCCGTCGGCACCACCCGCGGGATCCACGCGGAGCCGTGGGACAAGTGGGTGTCGGTCGCCACCGGCAAGATCTTCGGCGCCTGGGTCGACCTGCGCGAGGGAGCCACGTTCGGCACGGTGTTCACGGCCGAGATCGACCCGTCACGGGCGATCCTGGTGCCGCGCGGGGTCGGGAACTCGTACCAGACGCTCGAGCCCGACACCGCGTACGCCTACCTCGTCAACGACCACTGGTCGCCCGACGCGGAGTACTCGTTCCTGAATCTCGCGGATGAGACCGCGGCGATCGCGTGGCCGATCCCGCTCGCCGATGTCGAGATCTCGGCCAAGGACCTCGGGCACCCGCGCCTGGCAGGGGTGACACCGATCCGACCTCGCAAGATCCTCGTGATCGGCGCATCCGGTCAGCTGGGCACGGCGCTGCGCGCAGAGCTCGGCGATGCGGCGCACGTCGAGTACACGACGCGCGAGACCTTCGACCTGGCAGACACCGACCTCCCGAGCGCGCGCCGCTGGCGCGACTACGGCACGATCATCAACGCCGGCGCGTACACCGCCGTCGACCTCGCCGAGACGCCGGCCGGCCGCCGTGACGCCTGGGCGGCCAACGTGACCGGTGTCGCCGCGCTCGCCCGCATCGTGACCGAGAACGGCCTCACGCTCGTGCACGTGTCGAGCGACTACGTGTTCGACGGCGCGCAGGCCGAGCCCTACACGGAGTCCGACCCCGTGCAGCCGCTCGGCGTCTACGGGCAGACCAAGGCTGCCGGCGATGCCGTCGTCGCCACGGTGCCACGTCACTACATCGTGCGCACCTCGTGGGTGATCGGCGAGGGGAAGAACTTCGTGCGCACCATGGCGTCGCTCGCCGAGCGCGGCATCGCGCCGCGCGTGGTCGGGGATCAGATCGGACGGCTCACCTTCACGGCCGACCTCGCCTCCGCGATCGCGCATCTGCTCGCGGAACGGCCGGCCTACGGCGTGTACAACGTGACGGGCGCAGGCGAACCGCAGTCCTGGGCCGACGTGGCGCGGGCCGTCTACCGCCTCACCGGCCACGACCCCTCCGGGGTGAGCGACGTGACGACCGCGGAGTACTTCGCCGGCCAGGCAGGACCCGTGGCCCCGCGACCGCTCAACAGCGTGCTCGACCTGGGTCGCATCACCGCGGCAGGCTGGACGCCGCGAGAAGCGGCGCTCTCCCTCGAGGCGTACCTGGCGGCGGCCGTCTAGAGCTCGCCGGGCTTCATGGCCTCGGCGTCGATGGCACGGATGACACGGAGCGTCGCGGTGTCGGCCTTCGGCTCCCGAGCCTCGTCCGTGCCGCGCCGCGGGGCGTAGACCACGAGCGAGTGGAAGAGGAATCGGGCGAAGAACGCCACGATGAGCGAGAGCCCGGTGGCCAGCACGCTCGAGATGTGCCAGGTCTCGACCATCAGCGCCATCACCGGGATGCGCACCGCGGCTTCGACGTTGTTGAACGCGAACGAGGTGACGAAGCGGAGGCCGAGTCCCCGGGCATCCGTGCGCATGTCGGCGAAGACGAACCGCTCCTGCAGGATGAAGTTGCCGATGATCGTCACCTCGGCCCCGATGATCGCGGCCCAGATGTAGGGCACACCGAGCGCGACCAGGAGCCACATGATGCCGAGGTTCGCGACGGCTCCGATCACGCCGATGATCGCGAACAACGACATCTTGCCGAAGCGGAGGCGTGCGAGGTGGGCGACGAACGTGACGCCCTGGCGCAGACTCGCCTTGGATGTGCCGTGGCGACGTTCCGCGAACTCCATCGGGATCTCGGCGATGCGCAGATCCGTGCGCGCGAGGATCTCGAGCAGGATCTTGAATCCCTGCGGCCGCAGTGCGGCGACGTCCACCCTCCGGCGGTCGACGAGGAAGAAGCCGGTCATCGGGTCGGTGCTGCGAGCCAGACGGATGGGGAACATCGCCCTCGTCAGCCAGGTCGCCGCACGAGACACCCCGAACCGCACGGCAGTGCCCAGTCCGCTCGTGTCACCACCGCCCACGTAGCGCGAGGCGGCGACCACGTCGGCGTCGCCCTCGGCGAAGCGGTCCAGCAGTGCAGGCAGGAGCTCGGGCGGATGCTGCAGGTCGCCGTCCATCACGATGCAGATGTCCGATTCCGCGGCGGAGAGACCGACGACCACGGCGCCGCCGAGTCCCCCGGTGTTCTCGGTGCGGTGGATGACCCGTACCGGTACCGGCGCGTCTGCGGCCACGCGGGCGACCTCGGCGGCCGTGTCATCGGTGCTGTCGTCGACGAACAGGATCTCGGCGTCGCGACCGCGGAGAGCCGCCGCCGTGCGCTCCACGAGCTCGGCGACATTGTCGCGCTCGTTGAAGGTCGGCACGATGATCGTCACCGCTGTCCCCACGCGCCGCCCTCCCCCTGATGTCTGGCCTGCGGCACCCATCGTCGCACGGGTTCCTGTGGGGTGAGAAACCCGCGGGCACGGGCGCACGCGCGCGCGGGCGAGGAGTCGTCGGTCACACGATCGGGGGTCGCATCGGCGTGCTTCCGTCCGCTAGACTGACCCGATGCGGCTGTGGGAGTCGCTGGCGGATGGGGATCCGCTCTGGGGATTTATTGATCTGGGGAGATCATGGGGACGCGTATCGGCTATGCCGCGGGAGCTTTCGACCTTTTTCACGTCGGGCACCTCAACCTTCTTCGTCACGCCAAGCAGCAGTGCGACATTCTGATCGCCGGCGTCGTGAGTGACGAGATGCTGCGCCAGGTGAAGGGCATCGAGCCCGTCATCCCGACGGCGGAGCGCGCGGAGATCGTGAGTCACATCTCATTCGTCGACGATGTCTACGTCGAGACGAGCCCGTCGAAGCTGGACGCCTGGGAAGACGTGCGATTCACGCACTTCTTCAAGGGCGACGACTGGCGTGGCACCGACAAAGGGCTGCGCCTCGAGCGCGAGTTCGCCGAAGTGGGCGTCGAGGTCGTGTACTTCCCGTACACCGCGCACACCTCCAGCTCGGCACTGCGCCGCGCCCTCGACGCGATCACCGCAGGCGCGAATGCGCAGCCGGTGGCAGCCTCGCGCTGATCCGACGACCGCTGCCCCGAGGCAGCGAATCAGTTCGCGACGCCCAGCAGACTTCGGGCCATGCGCGCCACGTGGGGTGGCGTGTGTGGCCCGAGCCATACCGTCCAGTGCGCGGGCGGCTCGGTGCAGGTCCACTCGACGCACCAGGCATGCACGGCGTTCGCGAGACGCTCACCCTTGGTGTGCGCGCGGATGCCGTCGCCGCGCAGCAGCCATCGCACCGAGACACCCTCGGGGACGTCGATATGGCGGTACTGGATCCGCGCGGCGGCCTCGAGGACGATCGCGCCCTGCGCGTCCCACGGCAGTCGAGCGGCGATCCCGGCGATGACCGCCGCGTCCGCGGCGTCACCGGCGATCAGGACCGGACCTTCGATGTTATCCCAGTCCGGATCACTCAGATGTTCGCACGCACCATTCATGCCACCAAGTATAGGTAAGGCTACCCTTAGTGACAATCCCGAAACGGCGAAGCCCACTGCTCCCGACGGGCATACGCTTGATGTATGACTTCTCTCAACGACTCCACGATCACCCTGTTCGGCGCTGACTGGTGCCGCGACTGCATCCGCACCAAGAAGCAGCTCGATGAACTCGGCGTCGAGTACACCTACGTCGATCTGGTCGCCGACCCGTCCGCGGCCGATGTGGCCAAGGAGATCTCGGGACGCACGAACATCCCCGTGGTCGTCTACCCCGACTCCACGCACCACGTCGAGCCCGCGAACTCCGATGTCGAGTCCAAGCTCCGTGAGCTGTCGCTGATCTGACGCGCTCCGTCGCACCGCGCCCGCGCGCCGATACACTGGCGCGATGAGCACCGAGGCTCCTCCGGAACACGCATCCGTCCGCCTGTCCCCCCGCACGATCGTGCTGTACGCGATCGGCTCGCTGGGCACCGGCGGGTACGCCACGCTCCCCGGACTGGTGCTGACGTACTTCCTCACCGACAACCTCGGCGTCGCCGCACTCGCAGCAGGCCTCATCGTGACGGTCGCGAAGATCTGGGACGTCGTGATCGACCCGCTGATCGGTGCGGCCTCGGACCGGCAGCTCGCACGCACGGGTTCTCGCCGCGGCTTCATGGTCACCGGTGCGCTCGCGCTGCCCGTGTTCTTCGCGCTCACCTTCGCGGTGCCGCCGTCGTGGGGCCCCGTGACCGGCGCGATCTGCGTGCTCCTGGCATTCCTCGCCACCGCCACGGCGTTCAGCCTCTTCCAGGTGCCGTATGTCGCGTTGCCCGCCGAGCTCACGGGCAGCTACGACGAGCGCACCCGCCTGCTCGGCTGGCGCGTGGTCGTGCTGACCGCGTCGATCCTGCTGTTCGGCGCCGGTGGCCCCGCGCTGCGCAAGGCGGGCTCGGATCAGGTCATCGGCTACCTCCTGATGGGGATCGTCGCCGGCCTCGTGATCGGCATCGGCATGTTCATCGCGGCGCGCACGGCCGATATCGCGGCGGGCCGCACCTCCCCTGTCGGGCAGGCCGCCGTCGCGCCCGACGGCATCCGCGAGCAGTACCTCTCGGGCTTCCGCGCCCTGCGGCGCAGCCAGCCGTTCCGCGCACTGCTGGGCACCTTCCTGTTGCAGGCGCTCGCCACCGGCACCATGCTCGCCGGCGCGCAGTATGTCGCGACCTGGGTGCTCCGCTCCGAAGACGCCGTGACCTTCGTGTTCATCGCGCTCGTCGGACCTGCGCTGCTGGCCACCCCGGGATGGACCGTGATCGCGCGGCGCGTCGGCAAGGAGCGGGCGTTCGCGATGGCGAGCGTGCTGTTCACGCTGGCCGCCGCGTCCATCACGGCCGCGGTCTGGGCGCCGGGCGACTGGATCTTCGGCTCGGTCGCGGTCGCCGGCATCGCCTATGCCGGTCTGCAGTCGCTCCCGATGGCGATGCTCCCCGACGTCATCTCCCATGATGAGCGCACGAACGGTCATGGGCAGGCCGGGACCTTCACCGGCATCTGGACCGCAGGAGAGACCGTCGGCTTCGCCCTCGGCGCGACGGCGGTGTCACTGACCCTCGCCGCGACCGGGTACGTCTCCACCGTCGCCGGAGCCGCGGTCGCGCAGCCGGCGGAGGCCATCACGGGCATCGTGCTGAGCTTCAGCATCCTCCCCGCCGTCCTGATGCTCGCGAGCCTGCTCCCGCTGCGGCGCTACCGTCTGCGCCGTGCCGACATCGAGGTCTCGTGATCGAGGCATCGCCACAGGGGCGGCACCTAAGCTGGGATCCCGTCCGAAGGAGACTCCGATGACTTCTGCGACCACAACGGCCACCCCGGCGGCGAAGAGCGCGCCGACGAACGAGCTCAGCACCGACGAACGTACGCGGCTCGACTCCGCGATCGCCGAGCTGCAGACCGGATCGCGCACCTGGACCGCACTCGCGCTGACTCAGCGGGTGACCCTGCTGCGCGCCGTGCGCACGAGCGTCGCCGCTGCATCCGAGGACTGGGCGAACACCGCCGCCGCGTCTAAGGGGCTCGACGGACGCCATCCGCTCCGCGGCGAGGAGTGGCTCAGCGGCCCCTACAGCGTGCTCGGCGCACTCGACGCCTACATCGAGACGCTCTCGCGGCTGGCCGCCGGCACCAACCCGCTCGACGGGATCACGATCGATCGGGCACCGGGCGGACGCTCCCGCGTACACGCCTTCCCGCTCACGGGCATCGACAAGTTCCTGCTGTCGGGATACACCGGCGAGGTGTGGCTGGAACCCGGCGTCACCCCGAACACCGCCCGCGCCGCCGCGGGCCTCGCGCAGCGCACGCCGACCGTCTCGGGAGGCGTCGGCCTCGTGCTCGGGGCGGGCAACGTCACCTCGATCCCCGTGCTCGACGTGCTCTACGAACTCCTCGCCCACAATCGCACCGCCCTGCTCAAGGTCAATCCGACGCAGGACGCGCTGGTGCCGGTGTACAAGCGCGCCTTCGCACCGCTGATCGAGCCGGGTCTGGTGCGCATCGTGCGCGGAGGTCCCGAGGTCGGCGCCTACCTCACGGGGCACTCCGACCTGGCGCACGTGCACATCACCGGCTCCGCAGCGACCTTCGACGCGATCGTGTGGGGAACCGGGGCCGCGGCGAAGCGCCGACGCCGCGAGAACCGGCCGCAGCTCAAGAAGCCGATCACCGCGGAGCTGGGTGGCGTCTCGCCGATCATCGTCGTGCCGGGCGACTGGAGCGACGCCGACCTCACCTACCACGCCGAGCACATCGCGACGATGCGACTGCAGAACAGCGGACACAACTGCATCGCCGGACAGGTCGTGATCCTCTCCTCCGACTGGGCGCAGGCCGATGCCTTCCGCGCGGCGCTCCGCCGCGCCTATGCGAACGCCCCCGAACGGCCGATCTGGTATCCGGGCTCCCCCACGCGCATGCATCGCGCCGCAGACGACTACCCGGACGCCCTCGTGCTCGGCGACCGCGTGCTCGTGGAGATCGAAGGAGACGACGATCCGACGGCACTGCAGAACACGGAGTACTTCGCCCCGGTGCTCGGCGTCGTATCGGTGGCCGGCGCGGGACAGGAGTTCCTCGACGCCGCCGTCTCGTACGCGAACGATCGGCTCCAGGGCACCCTCGGGGCCAACCTCATCATCGCCCCCGCCACGGAGCGGGCGCTCGGCGGCGGTTTCGAGCGGGCGATCGCGAACCTCCGCTACGGCTCCATCGCGATCAACGGCTGGACGGCGTTCGGCTTCATCACCCCGACCATGACCTGGGGCGCGTTCCCCGGGAACACGATCGACGATGTGGGCAGTGGGATCGGCGTGGTGCACAACGCGCTCCTGCTCGACCACGTCGAGCGCTCCGTCATCCGCGGACCGTTCCGTCCACTGCCGCGATCGTTGCCGATCCTGAACGGCGGGGGTCGCCTGACCATCCTGCCGAAGCCGCCGTGGTTCGTGTCGGCGCGCACCGGTGCGGCCGTGAGCGAGGGCCTCACCCGCTTCCGCGCGAACGGCGGCGTGCTCGGACTCGTGAAGACGTTGACGAAGGCGCTGCAGGCCTGACTCCCGGCGCTGCGGCCGGCGTCAGAAGGAGAACAGGTCGGTCGCGTCGCGCAGCGCCTGCTGGATGCCGGGCTCTGCCGCCGAATGGCCGGCATCGTCGACCACCACGAACTCGGCCTCCGGCCATGCGCGATGCAGGTCCCACGCCGTCATCATCGGCGTGCAGACGTCGTGCCTGCCCTGCACGATGACCGCGGGGATGTGCCGGATCGCATCGATGCCGTCGAGCAGCTGACCCTCGGACCACCATCCGCGGTTGACGAAGAAGTGATTCTCGATCCGCGCGAACGCG
The DNA here is from genome assembly GCF_006716345.1 of Microbacterium saperdae. Taxonomy (NCBI): domain Bacteria; kingdom Bacillati; phylum Actinomycetota; class Actinomycetes; order Micrococcales; family Microbacteriaceae; genus Microbacterium; species Microbacterium saperdae. The sequence goes on along the minus strand of NZ_VFOX01000002.1, from coordinate 975,941 downwards.
GTGGCGGTGCGCGGGTCGGACATCGCGGCGATCTGCTCGACGTCAGGCCGCAGCGTCACGGTCGAGGCCTCCCACGTCGACCACGCGATCGCCGCGGGCACGTGCACCGCGGGGTCGGGATCGAAGAGCTGCCGGTGATACGCGTCGATCATGTGCGAGCGCTCCAGCACCGGGATCGGGGCGATGAAGCTCTCCCACAGGTCGGGGAACAGCGCAGCCGCTCCACCCTCGTAGAACCACTCCAGCTCCATGCGCCGCAGCGTGAAGATGCCGCGCAGCACGAGCGCCGAGACGGCATCTGGATGCGCCTGCGCGTAGGCGAGTGCGAGAGCGCTGCCCCAGGAGCCGCCGAAGACCTGCCACTGCTCGACGCCGAGGTTCTTGCGCAGCAGCTCGATGTCGGCGATCAGATGTGCCGTGGTGATGTGGCGCAGGTCCGCACCGGGCTCGCCGGCGTGCGGGGTGCTCTTTCCGCAGCCGCGCTGGTCGAACAGGACGATGCGGTACTTCTCGGGATCGAAGAAACGCCGCTGCCAGGGCGAGGTGCCGCTGCCGGGTCCTCCGTGCAGGAACACCACCGGCCGCCCCTCGGGATTGCCGCTGACCTCCCAGTACAGGCGGTGGCCGTCGCCGACGAGGAGTTCACCCGACTCGTACGGCTCGATCGGCGGATACAGCGCATCCAGGTTCTTCGTCATTTTGCCCCCAGCCCGGAAAGAAGACTACGTATGCCACGCTACCCGAGAGGGCCCGGTCAGCCGGTATTACAGGTCGCCCTCGCTGCGGGTGAACGCCTCGGCACAAACACCGACGCCGTTCTCGTAGCCATTCGCGAACCAGTACTGCCGCTGCGTGCTGGAACCGTGCGTCCAGCTCTCCGGGTTCACGACGCCGGACTGCTCCTGGATGTTGTCGTCGCCGACCGTCGACGCCGCATTGAGCGCATCTCGCAGCTCCGTTTCCGTGGGCTTAAGGAGGTACGGGTCGCCGTCGGCATCCGTCTGCTCCGTCATGCGTCCGATCCACGCGCCGGCGTAGCAGTCCGCCTGCAACTCCATCCGCACACCGTTGCTGCCGGGGCCCGTCCCGTTGTTCGGGTACTTCTCCATGTCACCCGTGATGTTCTGGATGTGGTGCCCCCACTCGTGACCCACGATGTAGAGCTGGGCCAGGTTCCCTGCGGATGCTCCGAACTGCTGCTGCATGAGCTGGAAGAACGTCGGGTCGACGTAGACGCCCTCTTCGGGCGGGCAGTAGAACGGACCCACGGCATTCGAGGCCGTGCCGCACTGCGTCGAGGTCGCCCCGTCCACCACGGTCATCGTGGGCTTGCGGTAGCCGTCGACGTTGTCGGCCCAGAACGCGTCGAGCGCGACCTGCGCACCGGCCATCCGACAGTTGACGTTCTCGTTGGCGTCCTGACCCGTGTCGCAGTTCTCGATCACGGAGCCGCTCGATCCTGAGTCGCCACTCGGCTGCGAACCGCCCCCGAGCAACCCCGTGAGGTCGATGCCGAGCAACGGGCCGGCGATGAGCGCGATGAGGCCGAGCACGCCGACTCCCGCGCCACCGGCGATCGCGGCGGTGCGTCCACGGCGACGCGTCGTGTTGCCGGACAGGTCGGCGTCGGGATTGAAGGTCATGAGACAGAGGGTACTCCGACGGTCGACCTCGGAACGGACGTAGGCTCGGGGCATGACGACCACGATCACCCTCACCGGCGCCGGCGGACAGATCGGCTACGCACTCCTCTTCCGGATCGCAGCGGGCGACCTGCTCGGACCCGACGAGAAAGTACGACTGCGACTGCTCGAGATCCCGCAGGGCCTCGGGGCGGCGGAAGGGGCAGCGCTCGAGCTGCAGGACGGCGCGTTCGAGCTGCTCGAGCACGTCGAGGTGACCGATGACGTCGCGGTGGGCTTCGACGGCTGCGACCTCGCCCTGCTCGTCGGCGCACGTCCCCGTGGTCCCGGCATGGAGCGCGGCGACCTGCTCGCCGCCAACGCCGGCATCTTCGGCCCGCAGGGCGCCGCGATCGCCGCGAACGCCGCCCCCGGTGTGCGAGTCACGGTCGTCGGCAACCCGGCCAACACGAACGCGCTGATCGCCGCGGCTTCCGCCGACGGGGTGCCCGCGGAGCGGTTCACCGCCCTGACCCGTCTCGACGAGAACCGCGCACGCGCCCAGCTCTCGCAGACGCTGGGCGTTCCGGTCTCCACGATCCGTCGCCTGCCCATCTGGGGCAACCACTCGGCCACCCAGTTCCCCGATGTCTCGCATGCGACCGTCGGCGGGGAGCCGGTCACCGACGCACTCGAAGCGATCGTCGGAGATGTCCCGACCTGGCTGGACGAGACGTTCATCCCGCGGGTCGCGAAGCGCGGCGCCGAGATCATCCAGGTGCGCGGATCGTCGTCGGTCGCCTCCGCGGCGAACGCGACCATCGAGCACGTCCGCGATTGGGTGCGCGGCACCGAGGACTGGACATCGGCCGGGGTCGTCTCTCATGGCGAGTACGGGGTTCCCGAGGGTCTCGTCTCGTCGTTCCCCGTGCGCTCCGTCGATGGGGAGTGGCAGATCGTCGAGGGCCTCGATGTCAGCGACTGGGCGCGCAACCGGATCGATGCGTCCGTCGCCGAGCTGGTCGAGGAGCGCGACGCGGTGAAGGCACTCGGCCTGCTCTGAGACTGGTCGCCCATCCGCATCGGAACAGGGCAGAATGGGTGCGGAGGTGCGCGATGAGCGAGACGATTGATCCCACGAAGGCGACGGCATCCGTCGATGACGCCCTGACGAGCCCCCTGCACCTGCCGCACGACGCGGCGCAGTGCCCCAAGTGCTTCACCGAGCTGCAGCAGAACCGCAACTTCTGGATCGCGCGGCCCGATGGCTCACGCCTGGTCGGCCTCGTCGTCGCCCGCGAGGGGATGCCGTCGGTCGTCGAACAGCGCGACGACCTGACCCGCTTCGGTGTGCCGATCGAGGGGTTCCGTCATCCGGCACCCGACATCCTGGAGAGCTGGAACGACCGCCTCTCCCGCCTGATCTCGACTCTGCGCACCGGTGACGTCGTGGTCGTGGCGAACATCAAGGCGCTCGGCCTCGACGCCGACGAGGGTGCCCGCACAGCCGCCGAGCTGCGCCGTCACGGCATCATCGTGAAGGTCCTGAACCACGACGCGCGGCACCTGGCAGACGCCACCGCGATGCACTGAGCCACCCCTCGGCCGGCAGCCTCCGTCAGCCGCCGTAGGGCGCTTCGGGGAAATCGGTCGTCGTCGGCTGGGGTTCGATGGGCGTGCCGTCTTCGTTGTAGTAGACCGGGCTCCCGTCTTCGGGGAAGTAGAACCGCGGCTGCCAGTCCGGCCCCTCGAACGCGGGGAACCGCAGCGACGCCCCGTCATAGGCGAGCTCGCCGCCGAAGACCATGTCGGAGAGGTCGGCCGCATCGCCCGGAATGCACCCCGGCGTCGCCGAGGCCCGGATCTGGTTCCGACCAGGACGGATCGTCACGACACCGCGACCGATATCGCCACCGGTGCCGATGACATTCACCTCCTGCCGGTCGCCCTCGCCGAACCGGGCCGTGCTGGCCTCCACCCCGGCATCCTCGAACGCCGCCGTCGCCGCGGCGACGACCGCATCCACATCGATCTCCTCGTCAGGCTCGAGCACCCGCGCCCAGGAGAACGTGTAGCCGGTCACCTCGCCGTTGATGCGGCAGGGAATCGGCGAAGCACCGAAAGAACCCTGATCCACAGCCCAGTCACCCTCGTGGACCGCCATGATCACGGAGTGCATGACCGTGGCATAGGCGACGTAGTTCTTCTCGCCATCGCGATACAGCGCATCGCCCTCGGGCGCCGACCCACAGCTCGTCATCGTCATCACCAATCCGACGGCTGCTGCCGCCATCAGTCCGCGCTGCCACTTACCGCGCATCCGCCACCATCCGCTCAGAAGTCGATGAGCGCGTACTCATCGCTGATCCACCAGTTGTTCGCATCCCAGAATCCCTGCGTGCTGCCTTCGCCTCCGCGCTCGGTGCCCGGCTGCCCGGTCTGGATGATCTCCGAGACGTTGTAGAACGACTCGGAACCCGGCTCCAGGTACGCACCGGGGCCGAGAGCATCATGCCCGGTCGCAGAGGGAAGGCTCCCCCCGGATGCGTCCACGCCACCATCGCTGTCGAACACGGTAGTACCTGGCAGCCGCTCGGGGCTGACAGGATGCCCGGGAGCGGTGGCACGCCCGACCCGGGCGACGGCGTCGTCTTCCGAGATCGTCGCGTAGATCTGCGGCGGCTTGCCGTTGGTCAGGTTCTCGACCACGGTCGGATCGTTCGGGAAGCCGGCGGAGCCGACCGCGATGAAGGAGGTGACTCCGAGCCCGTCGGGCTGCGAGCCGATCGCGAGCGCCGCGGTGGTGGAGCCGTACGAGTGGGCGATCACGTTCACATCGGCCTCGGGCGAGAGCGCGCGCACCGCCAAGAGGTAGGAACGCAGCGCCGCAGCCCCGTCTTCGGCGCGAGCCATGTCGGGCTCCTCCAGCAGTTCCGGAGTGTCATAGCCGAACCACACGACGGTGGCAGATCCGGGACCGACCGATTCGTTGAGCGCCTTCGCCGACTCTCCCCAGGACAGCAGATCTTCGACGTTCCCCTTCATGCCGGGGATGAGCGTGTTGATCTCGGATGCCGTCGTCAGATCACCGTACGCGATCGCCGCGGTCACCTGCTCCGAGCCGTCCGGGTCGAAGCTGATGAGGTTCGGCGGCGGCGTCCCACCCGCATTCAGCGCCCGAACGATCGCTTCGAGTTCGTCACGGTGCGGCCCCTCGGGCTCGGTCTCGAGCAGTTCGTCCAGCCGTGCGGCGTTCACCGTCGCCCGCACGTCCCAGGGGATGCCGTCGAGGTTGCCGATGATCTCGGGATGGCTGTCGATGATCTCCTGCTGCAGCTCGGGATTCTCCAGCCAGAGCCGGTAGATGTCCTCCGGACTCGTGGCCGCGAGCAGTGCATCGAGGAGATCGCGTGCCTCGTTCGTCAGCACGGTCCCGCCGCCGCCGGCGAGTTCCGAGAGCGCGGCCGCGTACGCGGTGTCCCAGTCCCCGTAGTACCCCTCGTACTGCGTCCAGAGGGCGTCCAGAGCCTCTTTCGCGGCATCCCGGTCGCCGATCGCCTCGGTCACCGCATCGTTCGTATCGTCGATCTTGTCCTGATCGTCGCCGTAGGCCGCGGACATCGCCGCGCGACCGGCGTGGTCGGCGGCCAGGTTCAGGCGCGACCACTCCGCGTGCGCGGTCTCGATGTCGTCGATCAGGTCGTTCGCGGGCTTCGCATGCGCGTCGAAGGCGTCGGCGTATCGCTGCATGACGCCGGCGAGCAGCTGCGCCTCTGCGATGTCCGCCGGGAGCAGACCGGAGAGATCGCTCGCATCGGTGCGCACCGCGGTGACCGCGCGCCCGACACCGGGCAGATCATGCGCGGACTGCACCGCCGTGCGCAGATCGCCGAGGCGATCCGCCACACGCGTGAACAGGCTGCTCCAGTACGACATCGACCCGCTGTTGCCCTCGAGGCGTTCGAGCGGATAGCCGCGGTTCGGCGAGGTGAGCGTCATGAGTGGTCACCGCCGGTGAGCTCGGCATCGAGCTCGGTGTACTTGTTCGCGATGGCGGAGATCGCGGCCGCCAGCGCGTCGCCCGCCTCGTTGCGGTCGTACGCCGCATCGTGCAAGGCGGTCAGGCGCCGGTGCATCTCGAGACGGAGTCCGGCGCGCTGCGCGGGATTCTCGACGCCGGTGTCTTCGCCGATGACGTTCGCCGCCTCCATCAGGACCTCGTACGTGGCCGTCGTGAGCGCGCTGGACGCATCGTTCAACTCGGCGTAGAAGATCTCGACATCGCTCATTGCTCGCCCCCCGAGGAATGCTGGACTTGTGAAGGGAAAGGGGCCGACGGTCTCCCGTCAACCCCTTTCCCGCCGTGCCTCGTGTCAGCTGCCGGCGAGCTGCTGGTCCAGGTCCTGGATCGCGCGCATCATGCCCAGCAGCGACTCGGACATGTCGTTGATGCCGTCGACCGCGGTCTTCAGACCCGTGGTCAGCTCGGTGTAACCCTCACCGAACTTGCCCGACGCGTGCTGCGTCTTGAAGTCATCACCCAGAAGAGTGTCGACCTGACCCTTCAGCGTGTCCAGCTGACCCTGAATGTCATCACGAGCCTGCGACAGCGACGACGCCACCTGCTCCATCTCTGCATAAGACGCACCGAAATCGGCCATCGTCCACACCTCCGGAAATCGATTGGATCGGACCGCTCCGGCCCGAATAACTCCACCCTACGGACAAACGACCGCGCCCGTCGATGGGGACAACTCCCCATCGGTCACGGCGTGCGCCGAACCATCAGATCTGCCACCGACTGTTTCTACGCCCTTCGGAGTACCGGACGAACGACGCGATGCCCTCTTGGTCGGCGCGGACCGCGAGCTCAGTGAGCGCCGCGGCGCCGAGACCTCGCCGATGCGTCTTCTGCACCGTCGAACGCACACTCGTGGTCGAGGCTCGCGAGAGCGGCGCCACAAAACCCGCCCAGCGGCCGAGATCGAGGTCCGCCAGTTCTGCGCGATGTCGTGTACGCAGACGACCGAGACGGCGCGCCCCTGCCTTGCGCTTTCCGAACGCTTCGGACGACAGGTCATCTCCCCGCGTCTGGAACACCTTCGTCTGCCGCTGTGCGACCCGCTCGATCACCTGCGCCACGTCCTCGGCGTAGGCCGGCATCCCGCGCAACAGTCGCCGTTCCTCGGCCACCCACCGGCGCAGCATCAGCTGCTCGCACTCGTCGCAGAGGAGCGGCGGAAGTACACCGTCGCGGGCGTAGCCGCAGTCGCACACGATGCCTCGACGCGAGGGAACACGGCGCGGGCCTCCGCCCAGCTCGTCGCGCAGCCGAGAAGCACCGACCGCGCTGCGTCCCAGCTCATCCCTCAGTACCCCCTCGCCCCGACGCCGCTGGGCATCGGCGACCAGTTCTCCCCACCGCTTCTGATCTGCGGGCCGGATCAGCCGGCGAGCCGCGTCCGCGTAGTCGGCGAGCACCGCCGTGATCTCGGCTTCCCTCGCCGCGCGGTTCAGCGCGGATGCGGATGTGGCTCCCGGCCACGAGGGGAAGGCGATGCGTTCCTCGAGCTCGCGCATCCTCGCCGCGCCCGACACCACGCAGTTCGCGACCAGAGCGGTCAGCGGAGCGTTCGCGGCGAGGACATCCCGCTCGAACTCGTCGACGACATCGGCAACTCCCATGCGCACAGCGTAGGCCGGGCCGGTGTCAGCGTCGGGCGAACGCGGCGCGGATCCGCGCCCACAGCGGGTCCGCCTCGGCCACGCCTGAGACCAGGCGCATCACGCCGCCGATCTGTCCGACGCCGACCGCCAGTGCGATCACGCCGACGGCCGCAGACACCGCCGTCATCGAGGTGACCTGCTCGTTCAGATCACGGATGAACAGCGCGATGCCGCCCACCGCGAGCAGCAGTGCGAGGGTGCCGGAGACGATCCGCACGAACACCCGCGGCTCGAAGTTCACCGTGCGCGCCTGCAGCCATCCACCGGCGCGCCGCTGCCGTCCGCCCTGCGCGTAGGGCAGACGGAGCCACCACGAGATCGCGGAGAGGAGCCGTCGACCGCTCCACCACAGGGCGGTCAGGAGCGCGACGCCGCCGACTCCGATCACGGCGGAGATCACGATGACGGTGAGATCGACGGCCTGCGGCACGCCGCCGAGCATCCGCACGGTCTCGCTCAGTCCGACCGCGACGAAAGCTCCGCCTGCCGCGAGCACGAACCCGAGCATCCCGAGGCTCCACCTCGACCAGCGCTCGAAGTCGGAGCGGAGCGCGGCCGCAGCCCTATCCGCGTCCACGGGTCGCGCGTCCGCCGAGCGGGCCGCGTCGAGGAACGGGCCCGACTCTGGTCGGATCAGCGCGAAAGCCATGGACTCAGGTTATTCGCCGTCGAGCGGCGTCTCGAACTGCGCGCCCGCCGGCAGCTGCGGCTCGACGCCGTCCGGCAGATACTGCGTCATCGACAACGCGAACGCCGTCAGCACTGCCAGCTCCTGACGCTGCGCCGGATCCGAGCACATTCCCATGATGAGCACGGTGCCCGCGTCGGAGGGCAGTCGGATCTCGCCGACGGTCATGACCGAGTCGATCCCGCCTCGCGCCGACGTCCCGCTCGTGACGGTCCCCACCCGACCGTCCGGCGAGGTGAACGTCTCCGCGGTGCTGTCGTCGCCGAAACGCCCCAGCGGCAGCAGCCGATGAAGCGCCACGGAATCGGCGACCTCGTCCGGCGTCGACGCCACGACATGCGTGCACAGGAACGACACGGCCGGATGCTCGCCCAGCACGATCGACACTCCCGCGAAGTCGAACGGGACGTCGGCGAACAGGCGTACTCCGGCATGGAAGCCCTGCGTGATGGCCGCACGCGCATCGTCGGGCAGCCAGCCGTCTCCACTCGCCAGATACCGCTCGAGCCATTCGTCGGGCGTGCGGTCGCCGAGCGCGCGGAACTCGATCCACCCCTGCGGCATCCGCTGCCACACCCGGTGCCGGGCGGTCTGCGCGGCGCTCACAGCTCGTCGTCCGTCTTCGGGCCGTCGCCCTGGAGGGTGTTGTCCACGCGTTCGGCGAGATTCTGCCACGGACCGCCGAGACTCTCGACGAAGCTCTGCCCGTTGTCATGCGCATCTTTCGCCGACGACATCATCCAATAGGTGTTGGCGACCATGTTGCTCATGTTGATGTTGAGGGTGACGGCGAGGGTGCCCGCCGCCGTGCCGCCGCCGGCGAGGGCCGGCGTCATCCGCTGGATCGACGGGATCAGCACCGCACCACCGGGGCCGATCAGCGTCTTGGCCGCAGCGCCGAGCGCGCCACCCGCGAGCAGCCCCAGCGCGCCGACCGCGAAGTCGGTCCAGGAGCCGCGTCCGGTGAGCGCCTGAAGTCCATCGATCGCGACGAGGGCGATCGACATGATCAGTGCCACCGTGCCGAGGACCGGGAAGAAGATCGACAGGATGGCGATGATCGGCAGTGCCGCCCGGAGGATGTCCTCCAGGATCGGCACCACGTTGTCCATGAGCCACTCGCCGGCGTCCGCCAGCCAGTCGCCCGCCCCCTCGAGGAAGTTCGAGAACGCGTTGCCCGCGTAGGCGTCGAGGGTCTCGCTCGCGCCGACCAGCTGTTGCGCCGCCACGGCCGCATCCGCATCCACCTCGCCCTTCAGACTGCGCGCGGCTGCGACGATGTCGTCGAGCTCCCTCTGCGCAGTCGCGAGCGCGGTCGTGGCCTTCGAGAGGGCGTCCGGATCGGCGTCGTCATCGTCGGCCGCATCCACGGCGTTCGTCTTCGCCGTGGCCTTGCGGTTCACGGTCGCCGCAGCCACAGCCGCCTGCTCCTCGAGGGCGCGGGCGCGGGCCTGATAGCCCGAGAGCTGCGTCACCCACGCGCCGAGGGCGTCGCGCGAAGTGCGCAATGCCGAACCCGTGTCGACGAGGTGCGGGCGGAAGTCTTCACTCATCGCCGCACGGAAGGCCACCGCCGCCTCGCCCGACCAGGCGGCGTCGTCGTCTCCGTTGAGCATCGCGAGCGCGTCATCGACGCTGTCGCAGCCCACGGACAGGCCGGTGACGAAGTCCTCGAGCTGAGCGAGGTCGCCGGGAGCGGGGTCGAACCCGATCGCAGGGAAGGAACTCATGCCGCCGCTCCGTCCTCGGGCTCCATGCTCGCGGCGAGCTCGGAATCGAGGCCCTGGAACGCCTCGAGGATGCCCTGCAGTCCCGTGCTCGCATCCTCGGCGTATCGTCCGAGCTTGTCGAGCCCGCCGCCCCAGGAGTCGTGAAGGTCCTCGAGCCGCCGCCGCAGCTCGTCCTGCGGCACAGCGGCACCGGAGACGGCACCCAGTCCGCTTGTCGCCGCGTCGAGCGATGAGCGCATGTTCGCGTACGCGGTCCTGCTCGCCTCCATCGCGGCGAAGTCGATACTCACATCCGTCATGACTGTTCTCCGTGTCGAGTCGGAAGAGGGGTGCCGACCCCCGGTCGGCACCCCTCTTGAATCCTCGTGTCAGCTGCCGGCGAGCTGCTGGTCCAGGTCCTGGATCGCGCGCATCATGCCCAGCAGCGACTCGGACATGTCGTTGATGCCGTCGACCGCGGTCTTCAGACCCGTGGTCAGCTCGGTGTAACCCTCACCGAACTTGCCCGACGCGTGCTGCGTCTTGAAGTCATCACCCAGAAGAGTGTCGACCTGACCCTTCAGCGTGTCCAGCTGACCCTGAATGTCATCACGAGCCTGCGACAGCGACGACGCCACCTGCTCCATCTCTGCATAAGACGCACCGAAATCGGCCATCGTCCACTCCTTCGTTCGTCGAGAATCAGGACCCCTCCGGTCCGACAGCTTTCACACTACGGACCCGCGGGCGACGGTGTCGATGGGGACAACTCCCCATCCGTCATCCCGCGCTCCGACGCGCATCAGGGGCGTGGGATGACTCCGGCGATGTCGATCTCGCCGTCGTAGGCGAGCCAGGTCAGCCACGCGGCCGGCGTCATGGTCCGCGCCTGGGCGACGCTGTCCGCGTCGACTCCCCGCTCGCCCAGCTGGTCGAGCCGCGCCAGCCAGTCGGTCTTCGCCGTCGCATCCTGTCGCGTGGACGATGCCGCCCACTCGGCCTCACGGCGCATCTCCCGGACAGAGTCCGTCTGCGCTCCGGCCGAGCCGGCCGGAGCCGGCCCCACGGAGCGCCGTCGCACCAGATCGCTCCGAACCGCGATGCCGATGATCAACAACACGCTCACCGCGGTCATCGGCAGCCACGCCACGAGATCCTGCGGGTCGAATCCGCGATCGTCGCTGCCACCGACCACGAGGCGGAAGACCAGGATGCCTCCGCAGATCAGCCCGACCAGCACGGCGAGGGTCTCGCCCGTCCGCGCGCTCTTGTGGTCGGGCACGCGCAGCACCAGCACGATGAGCAGCGCCGGGATCGCGATCACACCCGCGACGAGAGCGACCGCGAGCGCGGTGCTCGGGTCCATGAACGAGTTCCTCCGGTCGGCGGGTCCGAGCATCACGGCCTGGACCAGCGCGGCGACGAGTCCGATGCCGAGCAGCACACCCCAGACCGTGCGATACAGCGCACCCGACTCGCGCTCGGGTGGCGCTGCGGACGACGACACCGGTTGCGCCGTGGCACTCGTCACGAATCGCGCACGGCGCAGATGCAGCTTCCAGAGTCGGCTGAAGAGCGCGGAGGCGGCCTGCGGATCCGCACCGAGCGCCTTCACGGCCGCCGCTCCCACCTCCCGGACGGCAGAGTCGTCTCCCGAGAGACGGGTCACCGGCTTCACTCGTCGGCGTCCACGTCGTCGGCCACCCAGGTCACAGTTGATGCCATCGCATCGAAGATCATTCGCACGGCGACAGCGTACTCGTCGTCATCGGCTGTCTCGGCACCGACGATCGTGCTGCCGGTCAGCATGAGCGCCTTCCGGCGGTTCGTGCCGGGGACCGAGATCACGTAGATGCTCTGCGCGCGATGCGTCTCGTCGTCGAGTCCCGCCCTGCGGTCGCGCCAGTAGACGATCCGCCCCTCCGTATCGAGCAGCTCGGCTCCGTCACGGATCCGCGACGTGACCCACGCGTCGAGCGGTCCGTCCGGCGAATCGATGAACGTCGCGATCATCGACAGCGCGAGCGGGTCCTTTCCCGGTGTGCGCTCCGAGGGGAGGAACACGTACTTCGCACCCGCTTCGGCCAGCCCTTTCATCGCGCTGTTGAGCTGCGCGGTGAACACGCCGTCGAGGTCGGGGCGACCGGCTCGCGCGAACGCAGGCCGGGTCCGCTGCTCGATCTGTGCGCCCAGCTCCGGGGTCACCGGCCAGCTCGCCCACTCCGCAGGGAGCAGGATCCGGAAGCGGGGTGTCCCCGAGGAGAGCCCGAGCAGTTCCTCACGCAGTGACATGCTCTCCCGATCCGCTCGGGGCCACGATGATGCGCTCGATGAGCTCTTCGAACACCGGCATCCCCGCACCGAGATGGGGAAGACTCGGACTGGTCACGACGACCTCCAGCAGTGCGCCGTCGCGCAGCAGTTCGTAGTGCAGGGTCCCCAGGATGCCGACGTCCGGCACCTGGGTGATCGTCGAGATGATCCGACCCACCGTGGGATCGTGCTCGCGCAACGGGAGAACCTGCCGCGGCAGTGCGGCGGGCGCGAGCTCGGGCAGGTCGTCGAGGGAGGAGAGATCGCTCTCCGCCGCGTAGACCGCCACGAGTGCGCGTCCGGGCAACCCGTCGGGGCAGAACAGCAGCGTGGCGAACGCGGTCGGATCCGCGCTCGCGGTGAGGGCGACGAGGGCATCGACGGTCTCCGCGGGATCGCGATCCGGCTCGGACTGCAGCGTCGCGACCTTCTCGTTCGCCCAGATCACCGGATCGCCGCCCGAAGGCACCGGCAGCAGCCAGCGATCGTCGAGATCGACCTCGATGGTCCGCATCAGATGCCCCAGCCGCTCGTCGACCGGTCGTAGGCGAAGCCCGCTCCGGCCTTGCCGAGGTTGTCGAGGAAATCGAGCGCGGCATTGCCACCGGACAGCATGTCGTCCATGACGCTGCCGTTCGGCGTGTTGCCGAGGAACGACCGGAGGTTGTTGAACGCCGCGTTCGAGAGACCGGATGCCCCGTCGCCGATCGCGCCCGCCCAGGACCCCTCGCCTCCACGGAGCAGTCTGCTGAGCACGGACGGCGACTCCAGGCCGTTGAAGAAGTTGCGCATCACCGATGTGCCGTTGCGGTTGACGGCACCACCGGCGTGGAACACCTGCCCCAGACGTCCTTCGGCCAGGACGCCGGTCAGCCGCGAGCCACCCCGCCAGCCGGCGCCGACCATGTCGCCACCCATGCCGAGCAGACCGCGTCCGAGCGTCGCCAGCCCCGGGGCCGCTCGCATCCCCTTGACGAGTGCGAAAGCCTTGCCGAACGGGAAGACCCCGACGGCAGCCATGGCGATGTCCCACCCGTTTCCGCGTCCGCAGCTGACCTTCCACACCGTGACGGCGAGCGCAGCCAGACCGATGATCGCCGCTGCGAGGATGAACGGACCGCCGATGATGCAGGCAGCGACGGCCAGCACGATTCCCGCGTAGGAGAGGATCGTGCCGAGCGTCTCCAGCCAGGGCAGCTGGTCGTCCCACCAGGAGTCCTTGACGCCCTCGTCGTTCGCGGTCTGGATGCCCGTCCTGGCCTTCTCGTAGGCCTCCCACCACGTGTCGTACGCGCCCTCATACTCGACGGCCTTGGTCTTCCAGGCGTCGTGGTCGCCGTCGACGTCGGCGAGAGACGTGCGGTCATCCGTGGATTCGCCCTCTTCGGGCTCCGGGAGCTTCGAGTCGTCCTCATAGCTGCCGGCCGTGGTCTGATAGGCGTTCCAGAGATCCTCGAGGTCGGGGATCAGGGTGCTCAACGTCGTCTGCACCCCGTCGAGCGTCCGCGCATACTCGGTGATGTGCGTGCCGCTGGGCTGGTATCGCTCGCCCGCCTTGCGCAGATCGTCCTTGACGTCGGTGACGTCGCCCTTCATCGCGTCGAGGCTCTTCCCCCGGCACTCGGCTCCCAGGTCGATCGTGTCGAGCAGATCGGCCGCGCCGAGCATCTGGTCGCCGAGGCTCTCGATCTCGAGGCCGCGGCGTTCGATCGCGGCGGCGTCCCCTGCGATCGCGATGATCTCGTACTGCTTGCCTGCGGTGGGTGTCCGGTCCATGTCAGCGCGCCCCGTTCGGTTCGACCTGCGAGGGGTTCTCGGTGGTGTCGAGGCTCTTCGCCGCCTCGAGGTCGAAGTCCGTCCACGCCGCGACGAAATCGACGACGCGCTCCTTCGCGCTCTCGAGCTTTGACTTCAGAGTGTCGCGCTTGTCGTTCCAGTCGCTCTCGAAGCGACTGACCTCGCTGCGCAGAGCCGTCTCACCGTGCGGGGATCCGATCGCGGATTCCAAGGCGTCGCTGCGTGAACCGGCGCTCTCGAACTCCGCGATGATGTTGCCCAACGACGTGTTCAGACGCTCCAGTTGCGACATGGGGATGTTGATGTCAGTTCCCACGGCGATACCCCCTCGATTCCATCGAACGACCTGTGACGGCTGCCCGCATTGCGACCTGCATGATGCGGCCCCTCCTCACCCTAGAGAGAACCACACGTGTTCTCGATGGGGACAACTCCCCATCGAGTCACGCCTTCCTCTCGGCATCCACCAACGGCAGCTGCACGGTGACCTGACGACCCGCCTGCACGAAGATCCCTCGTCCCTCCGGGAAGTCGGTGCGCTTGACCTTCGGGAACGGCACCTTGAACACCGCGTCGCCGTCGAAGGCATCCGGCTTGAGGATGATGCCCTTGCGGCCGGCCTTGAAGTCCGCGATGAACCCGAAGCCGCTGGTGACCTGGGTCACGTCGGCGTCGCCGATGAGCAGGTGATCGCTGCGGTTGACGGCCTGGAACAGCGCCTTCATCTCGCGCTCGGCCGGGCTGTCCGCGAACTGCGGAACATCCTCGACGACGATCAGCAGACGCACGCCCATCGTCTCGTCTGTGGCGATCTCGGTGATCTCCTTGGCCAGCTCCTTGGCGTCTTCCGGCGTCACCGCGCTGCGCGTCCACTCGACGTAGTCCTTGAGCTGCGCGCGGCGTCCCCCGAAGTGGAAGAGCTTGACCTGCGGGTCGAGACGGCGCATCGAGGTGATGATCGCCTTGAGGGCGTTGGTCTTGCCCGACGACGGCGGACCGGCGACGACGAACGTGCCGACCGGATCGAAGTCGCGGGCAGCCAGCGTGTCCTCCGCGACACCGAGCACCGGGAACTCGCCCAGGCGATCGGGCAGATCGCGCAACGACAGGCGCGTGGGCAGGGCGCCGATCTCCGGCACCTCCCGCGCACCGGCGTCGCGCAGGGACTCGGCGAGCTTCTCGAGGAGCTTGGTCTGCTCCGCGACGTTCGGAGTGCCTCCGAGCGTCGCGATCTGGGTCTCTCGCCCATCCACGATCGCGCGACCGGGCGCCGAGCGCTCGTCCAGCACGTCCTTCGGCGCGTTCAGCATCGCGTAGCCGGACTCGTCCGAGAGGCGCAGCACCACGCGACGCGAGACGTTCGCGCTGACCGCGGTCGGCACCGAACCCGAGCGGTCGGCGCTCGCGATCACATGGACGCCGAGCGGACGTCCCTCGCCGAGGATGCGCATGAAGGTCTGGTAGAACGGCATGCGCGCCGTGGTCGACTCCCACTCCGCCCGGAACTGGGGGAACCCGTCGATCAGGAACAGGATGCGCGCCTCATCCCTCCCGCTGATCTCGCGGTACTCGGTGAGGCTGGAGGCGTTCGCCGCGCTGAAGCGCTTGCCGCGGTCGTCGAGCACCCTGGCGAGCGAGCGGAGAACGCGCTGCACGCGCTCGGAGTCGTCGCCGGAGATGACCGATCCGACGTGCGGCAGCACCTCGAGGCTCTTGAGGGATCCTGATCCGAAGTCGAGACCGTAGACCTCGACGTTCGAGTGCGCCGGATCGAAGCCGGCGGCGATCGCGATCGTGCGCAGCACGGTCGACTTGCCGGATCCGCTGGTGCCGTAGACCAGCAGCGAACCGTCCTTGTCCGGGTGGAAGTAGGCAGGCTCCTGGAGCTGGCGCTCCGGGACGTCCATCTTGCCGAGCAGCACCTGTCCGTCACCGAGGACGGGCAGATCGCGGATGTCGACAGCGCCCTCCAGATCGTCGAGCCAGGGCCGACGAGGAGCGGGGATGCGGGCCTGACGCGCGGCGCTCACGAGGGTCGCCACGATGCGCTTCTGGTCGTTGGGCCCGAGGTCCTCGTCGTGCGAGTCGGACTCCGGCGCCTGCTCGGCCTCCCAGGTCTGGATCGAGCCGAATCGGAGCTCGGCGACCTTGACCTCGGCGACCTGCGCCTCCTCGGTCGTCCATCCTCCGGCATAGGCGGACTGGAACGGCACGAGGCGCCCAGGGCCGGTCTTCGCGATGCCACGACCGGGCAGCGAAGGCGAGAAGGTCGCCGCCACCGGATCGTCCACGACGTCCTTCGAATCCGACTCGTCGGCCATGCGCAGCGCGACGCGCAGGTTGGTGTTCGCGCGCAGGTTGTCCTTGATCACGCCGGCCGGACGCTGCGTCGCCATGATCAGGTGGATGCCGAGCGAGCGACCGCGCTGGGCGATGTCGACCACGCCGTCCACGAACTCCGGCACTTCTCCGGCGAGCGCCGCGAACTCGTCGATCACGAGAACCAGCGCGGGCGGCGTCTCGGGGTCGCGGCGCTTCTCGAGCTCGAGCAGATCCTTCGCCTTCTTGCGGTTGAAGAGGTGCTCGCGGTGGTGCAGCTCGGCACGCAGACTCGTGAGCGCGCGGCGCACGAGGTGCGGGCTCAGGTCGGTGACCAGTCCCACGGTGTGCGGGAGGTCGACGCAGTCCGCGAAGGCAGACCCACCCTTGTAGTCGACGAACAGGAAGGTGACGCGGTCGGGGCTGTGCGCCGCCGCCATGCCGAGCACCCATGCCTGGAGGAACTCGCTCTTGCCCGCGCCGGTCGTTCCTCCGACCAGCGCGTGCGGGCCCTGCAGACGCAGATCGAGGGTCATGGCATCCGTCTGCGACTGACCGATGATCGCGCGCAGGTTGCCGGCCTTCTTGAGTCGCGACTGGGGTGCTCCGGAGCGATCGATGATCGTGTTGTTCTGCCGCCAGCGGTCGATGACCGCGTTCGCGTCCTCCGCGATCTCGGCGCCCACCAGCGAGAGGAAGCTGACCGAGTTCGGGATGTCGGAGGCATCCTCGATCACGGTGCTGGAGTCGACGACCGGAGCCAGGCGCTTGGCGAACATCATCATGTAGGCGTGCGAGACGCCCTCGACCTGGGCGCCGCGGTAGTCCACGCCACTGCGCACGGTGCCGACCGTGGCGTCGTCGAGGCCCTTGCCGACATCGACGAACGTGCGGCAGGCCGCCGGCAGCGCCTCGACCACGGGAGCCACGAACAGGGCGTACACGCCGACGTCGGCGCCGCGCTCCAGGATCTGGGTCAGACGAGCGCGGTCGACGGGGGCGTCGTTGGTGACGATGACCAGGATCGCGGTCTGTCCGGGGAAGGTGGCGTCCTCGGCCGCCCGCTTGACGTCGGTGCCGTAGCGCATCGGATCCCAGTCCGCGCCGTAGGGAGGACGCGCGGACTTCGACTCGCGCGAGCGGCGCAGCACGATCTCCTCGAGACCGCTGAGCAGCGCCGTGCCGGTGGAGGCGGAGTCCGCCAGCGGCATGTCCTTGAAGGGGTTCCGCTCGCTGGAGGTGTGCGGCAGCCACTTGAGCCAGTCCAGCTCGTTCGCCCAGCCCGGTTCGGTGAGGGCGACCGTGACCAGCTCGTTCGGGGAGTGCGTGCCGAACAGCTGGACCGCGATCCCTCGCAGGGCGTCGCTCGCGAGCGACGTGGGTCCGGCGACGCCGATCGAGCCGACGCTCTGGAGCGACTCCAGGATCGGCACCTCGGTGATCGTGCGGTAGCGCTCCTCCAAGCGGTCGACGCGCTCGACGTACTCGACGAGCGCCTCCGGAGTGTCGGTGCGCTTGATGCGCGTGCGCGCGATGTCGTCGCACACGCCGAGCCGCACCGACAGGAAGTTCCAGTGCTCGGGCCTGCGCGTCCACAGCAGCGGGCCGAGGCGCATCGCCTCGTCGAACACGACCGCGACGGCGGGCACCTCGTTCTGCCGCACCTCGCGTTCCTTGGGATGGGAGTGGTACAGCTTCTCCTCGAGCCGCTCGAACTGCTCCTCGAAGGACTCGACCTCTTTGCGCAGACGCTGCCCGATGTTCGTCTTCTGCGAGATGAAGTTGCCGAACATCATCATGGGCGACGCCGCCGCCATCAGCAGCGAGGCCGGACGGCCGGTGAGGCTGTACATCGTCATCGCGAGCAGGATGGGCGCGACCAGCATGGGCCAGGGGAACAGTCGTGACGGCTGGTCGCGGGGGTACCGCGGCTCGTCGATCTCCTCGCCCGTGAACCGCTCCTCGACCCGCGGGCTGCGGTTGAACATGAGTGCTCCGCCGCGCTCGAGCACGGGGTCGCCGTCGGCGGAGCCGTCGAAGTCGCTGACCAGGTGCACCACGAACTCGCAGTCGCCCAGCGTGAACCGTTGGCCGGGGATCACGCGCAGACGCTGCACGAGACCGCCGTCGACGAGGATGCCGTTGGCGGAGTTGAGGTCGACGAGCTCGACGAAGGTCGACGCGACCTCGATGCGAGCGTGACGCTTCGACACCAGCGGATCAGCCACCGTGACGTCGTTGGCGGCATCGCGCCCGATCAGGAAGTGCCCGATCGGCAGCGGGAACTCCTGGCCGGATGCCGGTCCGGACACCACGCTGAGCAATGCGGCCGGCCGGGCACCGAGAGTGCCGACGGAGGCGCGGTTGGGCCCGACGTTGACGACTTCGGCGAGGAAGCCGGAGCCGATCGGCGCATCGCCCACGAGCAGGTCGGGGTTCAGCATGGTCGTCTGATCGCTGGTCGGCGGCGCCACCGACAGCGTGAGCACATCGGCGGGGCCGGCGGCGATGCTGCGCAGCGGATCGGTCGACGCGATCTGGCGTGCGACATCGGCGATCGTCGCCGTCGAGTCCGCCATCACCACCACGTCGGTCAGGGGAGCTGCGGGTCGACGCAGGGTCAGCTTGACTCTCATCGTCCGTCCTCACCGCGCCGGGGGCGCGTCTCATCGTGTGCGGTCATACCCATTCCACCGTCAGCAGCCGGTCGCCGAAGCGCACGGTGTCACCGATCCGCAGCTCCGCCGGATGACCGGCGACCAGCGCGGTCTCGATCCCGTCGCGGATGATCGCACTGCCGTTGGTCGATGCACGGTCGACGGCGAACACGCCGCGTCGCGCAGGCATCACGGCCAGGTGCGTCTTGGAGACGGAGCGGGTGTCGTCGGCGACGCGCACCAGCTGCGCCTCGCCCTCGCCGGCGGCGGCAGCGGGCGCGCGCCCGAACAGTGTCGTGCCTCGCACCTCGATGCGTTCTCCCGAGTCGAGGATCAGCACGGCACGGGTGCCGGCGGGAGCGGCGGCGGCGGTCTGTGCTGCCGGGGTCGCTGCTGCCGGGGTCGGTGCCGATGCAGGCGCCGGCACCGCTGCCGGAGCGGCGGCTGCCGGACGCAGCACGGGCGGTGGCGCGAATGCCGGCGGCGAGACGGCCGCAGGAGGCGCGAACGACGCCGCCGGAGCGGCAGGAGTCGGCGCAGGAGTCGGCGCAGGGACGGGATCCGGCGCAGGCCGAGGTGCGGCGGCAGGCGGCGCGAAGCTCGGCGCCGAGGCTGCGGGCGGGGCTGCTCCCGTCGCCAGAGACGGCGGCACGGACGAGACGACCGCTCCTGCGACGGCTCCCTCCGCCTGCGGGGCGGCCGGGGTCGGAGTGCCGCCCCGGTGGGCGCCGATCACGCCACCCGACAGGCGCGCACTCGGCACGTACTCGGCGGGAGCGTCACGGTCGACCGGGGTCGCGAGCGAAGGCAGCGGTGCCTTCTCCTCATGCTCCGGGGTCTTCACGCGCTTGCGCGCGATGCGCATCCGCTTCGGGTCGTAGGGGTTGAGGCCGTGACGAACATCGACGAACCAGGTGGCGGCGGCGAGATCGAGCCACCCGCGACCTCGACGCTCGATGTCGAACAATGGCGAGAGCGCGATCACCAGCACGGGTCCGATCACGGGGATCAGGAACGACGCGCCCGCGACCAGATATCGCACCACGGCTCCGCGCCAGAAGCCCGGCCGCTCGAGCGTGCGGACGTTGACGGAGCGGATGCCGCACACCGCCTTGCCGAGCGTGACGCCCTTGCGGCCGTGCAACACCAGCTGCACCACCGTGTACGCGATCATGAGTCCCTGGGAGACGGCGGCGGCGACGATGAGCCACACCAGGTCGGAGCGCGCGAAGAACGCCTCCGGATCGAAACCGCCGGAGACGATCTCGGCGAGCACCGGGGTGAACGCGATGATCGCCGGCAGGGCGATGACCACCGCCACGGCCCATTCCAGCAGCGCCGCTCCGACGCGGGCCCCGCGGCCCGCCATGATCAGGCCGAGGGAAGCGGCGTACGCCGGATCGGGCCGTCCGTTCTTGTCGAGTCCCTCGATCTCAGGAGCGTGATCGTCGATCTCCCAGATCACTCCTGCTCTCCTTCTGCTTCTTCATCGTGGGAGGCGTCCAGCAGCGGAAGATCCGCTCGGGACACCAGGCGTGAGGCGATCACATGCTCGACGAGCCGGGCTCGCCGGTTCGTGGCGAAGCTGCGCTGACCGCCCCGCATCCCCGGAACGCCGATGCGGTCGAACTTGTCGCACACGTTGTCGAGCTTGCGGTTGAAGCGCGTGACCGTCCAGCCGAGACGTTCGGCCGCCTTCGCCGACGTCGGGATCTCGCTCATGCCCGTCCCGTCGCGGCGCAGCTGCGGCTCGGCGAGGGCCAGGATCAGCAGGCGCTGGCTGAGCGTGAGCGGCATGTCGCCGATCGTCGACGCCCCGCCGTCGTCGTGCTCGCGCTTGGTCGCCCGGAACGTCGGCTCGGCGGCATGCAGGGTCAGCTCGTACGTGGTGGGTCCCGCGCTGAAGACCACCGTGGTCTTCTCGAACACGAGCGGAAGACGAGCTCCGGGCGCGAGCCAGGCCTGCACCCCGCCGGCCGAGTCGGTGACCGTCGCCGTGAGTCGCGTCCCCACGTTCGACAGCCACCACAGCCCGTCGGCATCCGCGATCTCGAGGAAGTGCCGGTGCAGGAACAGGTTGTCGTCGAGCTCGAGGTCGCCCTCGCGCCCCACGATGAATCGCCCTCCGGCGCTCACGGGGAAGTACTCCCCCGCGAACTCGACCGTGACGCCCGCTGCGGCGCTCATCCGCACGCCTTGACCATGTCGGACGCCGTGCCGTTCGCACGGCGCAGCATCACCTCGATGCACACCTGCCCCGCTCCGGTGACCGTCGCCGTCTCGTCCTGCACCTGGTTCACGGCGCCATCACCCGCGGGGTCCAGGTTGGTCCAGAGATAGCTGTCGCCCTCGAGCGGGCTGGGGTTGGTCCAGGTGAACGTCACCTGATCCCCGTCACGGGTGGCCACGAGATCGGCGACCTTGGGGACCGCTTCCGACACGGGATCCTGCGGATCGACCGTCTCCTCCGAGGCCTGCGGGTTCGGCTCGGGAGCGATACCCGCCACGAGCGCGTTGAGACCGAAGATGCCGCCGACGATCAGCACGATGCCGGCGGCGATCAGCGTGATCCACAGGCCCTTGCGGCTGCGCGGCGCGGTCGGGGGCGTGCTCGCGCCCGCGGGCGGAGGGGGCGTGGGCGTCCCCGGCACGGAGGGCGCAGCCGGAGACGATGCGACCGCATCCGGGGCGACCACCATCGGGGCGCGCAGGATCGTACGCTCCTCGACGTCGGGGGCCGGAGTCACCGGGCGCGGCGGACGGATCTGCGTGGCCTCGACCGCGGGCTCCGCGGCGGCGGGGGCGTCGAAGCGGGGGATCTCGGTGGGTGCCCACTGCGGGCCGCGCGGCTGCGTGGCCGCGGACGGACGGGTGAACGAGGCGGCATCGGGGTCGATGCTCACGATCTCGCGCACGCGGGTCAACCCGTCGCCGTCATCCTCGAGCTCGTCCTGCGAAGGGTGCTCGTCGACGATGTCGATCGGCGTCACCGAGTGCGACAGCTCGATCTGGACCTTCTGCAGCGCGCGAGCGAAGGCGACGGCGCTCGGGAACCGGTCGTTCGGGTTCTTCGCCATGGCGCGGTCGAGCACACGCTGCAGGCTCTCGGGGGAATCCGGACGGTTGAGGGACTGCAATGCCGCTCGCTCGATGCGCTCGATCAGGTCGGCACTCGAGTTGCGCTCCCCCGGCCGTTCGAACGGAGACCGCCCGGCCAGCAGCGTGTACAGCGTCGCCCCCAGCGCCCAGACATCGGTGCGCGGGCCGCTCTGCGGCGGTTCGGCGAACGACTCCGGCGGTGACCACGGGATCGACATGCCGGATGCCTCGCCCGTCGCACCGGTCGTCGAGGCGATGCCGAAGTCGGTGAGTGCCGGCCGGTTGTACTCCGTGACCAGGATGTTGGCCGGCTTGATGTCTCGGTGCAGCACTCCGGCGCGGTGCGCCGTCTCCACGGCTCCGGCGACCTGCACACCGACGCGCAGCGCCTCGGCCACCGAGAACGGCTCCTTGCGAGCGCGCAGCTGGAGGTTCGGCCGCGGGCAGTACTCCATCACCAGGTACGGACGGCCGTCTCCGGCCACCCCCGCCTGATAGATCGTGACGATCGCGGGGTGCGTCGACAGCATCGCCATGACGTTCGCCTCGTCGGTGAACTCCTGCGCAGCGCCGCTCGAGATGCGGTCGGCGAGCAGCACCTTCACGGCGACACGACGACGCGGCATCTCCTGCTCATAGAGGAAGACATCGGCGAAGCCCCCCGTGCCCAACGGCTCCACATACGTGAAGCCGGGGAGTTCGGGTGGCGGAGAGGGGCGACGACTCACGGCAGATCCTCGAAGGCGACCGTCACGCCGTCACCGAGGTCGACCACGTCGCCGGAGAGCACGAGCGTCTGCTCGCCGGGGTGCAGCCGCATCGGGTCGGCACCGGGACGCAGCAGCGTCGATCCGTTCGTCGTGTGCAGGTCGATCACCACGACGGTGTCGCCCTCGGGGCGCACCTCGAGGTGGCTGCGCGAGATGTCCTGCTGGGGGCTCTCGACCGCGACGAGGTGCGGCAGGTTCGCGCCGCTCGCCCTGGTCGAACGCGGACGACGACCGATGATCACGGTGCGGTCGAGCGCGACGACCTGCCCGGTGGAGACGCGGATGCGACCGGCCAGCGGCGCATCCGACACCGGGAGCACGGCGGTGGGCACATCATCCGCGACCGGGGCCTGCTGACGCAGCGCGCGCAGTTCGGCGGCGGAGATCGTCGCGCCGTCGTGGTCCCCCGCCGCGGCGGGAGGCACCGGGGCACCGGGCACAGCGGGCACCGAGTGCACCGTGGCACCCCACATCTGGTCGAAGTCCTCATCGGTCGGCGGCGCGAGGGTGACCTCCGGCGCGTTCAGCAGCGACTCGATCACGGCAACCCCGTCGGTCTCCGTGTCGGACGGGGGCACGGTCACCGGCTCCGGCTCGATCACCGGCTCCGGCTCGATCACCGGCTCGGGCTCGATCACCGGCTCCGGCTCGATCACCGGCTCGGGGTCGGAGACCGACGCGACGACGGGGAGGGATCCCTTGGACGCGCTCTCCGTGACGGCGGGCTCCGGCGGCGCAGGCGCATCGGACTCATCCGCACGCGCGGGGGAGTCCGCGGACACGGAAGGCACAGCCCCGACGACCGGTACAGACCCGACAACCGGCACAGACCCGACGACCGGTGCCGCGGCGGGGATGGCGACGGGCGCCGCGCCCCCACCGAACCGCACGAGCGCGGGCACCGTGCCGCCTCCGAGAACCGCGGAGGAGACTCCGGACGTCGTCGCGTCGATCTGCGGCGCCGGGCCGAGAGCCGCCGTGAGCGCCGCCGCGTCACCGGGCTCGAGCTCGGCGCTCACGGCGGAGGCGCAGACGACCCCGCTCTGGGCGGGCAATGCCGCGCCGGATGCGGTCTCCTCGACCGTGATCTCGATGCGTGTCGCGCGACCGACGAAGCGCTCGCTCCAGGTCGTCACATCCGCACCCGACAGGTCGTGGGACTCCCCGGAAGCCGTGCTCACGCGCGCGACCACGCCGCCGCGCAGGGCGATGCGCACATCGTCGCCCTCCGCCACGGCCGCGGCGAACGGCGGAAGGGAGGAGAAGGAACCGCCGGCCTGCGTGGTGAGCACGTCGACCACGGTCGCCAGCGTCTTCTGCGCCGGCAGCTGCGCCCAGAGCCGGTCGATGACATCCCCGGGCACATCCGGCGGCAGGGCGACCAGCGCGCCCGGAATCACGATCAGGTACCAGGTCCCCGGTCGGTAGATGGTCTGCATCAGTGAACCCCTCCTGCAGCTTCGCGCGGACGCGTGTCCATGTCGATGTCCGTGTCGGTCTCGAGCAGCGTCCCGGGACGCGAGGCGACCGAGACGGCATCGACGACGATGACCGTGATGTTGTCGCGGCCTCCGGCGCTCACGGCGTCCGCGACGAGCACGTCCGCCGCCGCCTGCGGATCGGACGTGGTGTGGAGGACCTCGCGGATGCGGTCATCGGACACCTCGGAGGTGAGCCCGTCAGAGCACACCAGGATCCGGTCACCCAACTCGGCGGGGAACATCCAGTAGTCGGCGTCTCCCGTGCTGCTCGCGCCGATCGCCCGGGTGATGATGTTCCGGCGCCGATCGGTGAGCGCGTCCTCGGGAGTCAATTCGCCCGATTCGATCAGCTCCTGCACCACCGAGTGGTCGACGCTCACCTGCTCGAGCTCGCCGTCGGCGAGGCGGTACGTGCGCGAGTCCCCGATGTTGAGGGCCAGCCAGTAGCCCATACCGTCGACGGAGGCGATCACGACGCCGCTCAGAGTCGTGCCGGCCCGGCCGTTGCCCGACGTCGAGAGCTCCTCGACCCCTTCGCGGGCCCGGGACAGCGCGAAACGCACATCGTCGAGCTCGAGGGCGGATCGACCGATGAAGCGCGCGAACTCGGCGATCACCGTGGCACTGGCCCGCTCCCCCGCCTCGTGGCCGCCCATGCCGTCGGCGACGATGAACACCGGCGCGCCGGCGAGATGCGCGTCCTCGTTCAGCGCGCGCCGGAGCCCCGGATGCGTCGCCGAACCGGTCGAGACGACGAGCCCCGGCCTCACGCGTAGCCGCCGATCGTCACGATGCGGTCGCCGATCTCGATGGCGTCCCCCAGTCGCACGGGCACACGCTGCCCGGCGGGGCAGGCGATCCGCTGGCCTTCGCGCACGATGGTCATGCCGTTGGTCGAGTGCCGGTCGAGCACCCAGCCGCCGGAGACCTCGGCGGCCGCTTCGAAGTGCGTCTTCGAGAGCGACAGGGTCTCGTCGCGCACCGAGACGATGATCGCGCCGTCCTCCGGGGCGGGGTTGCGGCCGAAGATCGTGCGGCGCGACACCGAGACGCGCGTGCCGTCGTCCCAGGTGAACACCAGACGGTGACCGGGGATGCTGATGCGGGTGTCCTCGATGTCGGACTCCTCCGCCTCGAAAGCCGCGGCAGGTGCGGCCGCCGGCGGTGCGGTCGCGGGCGAGGCCAGAGGAGCAGCCGGCGCCGGCTCGGGTGCTGCGGGGGCGGGAGCGTCCGGAGCAGGGATCACCGGTGCGGGCGGCACGACAGGCGCGGACACCGGCGGCGTCTGCGCGGGTGCCGGTGCCACGCGAGCAGGGGCGGAGTCCTGTGTGATCCCGGGGACGAAGGCGATCAGGTCGCCCGCTTCGGGGATCGGGGCCGCAGGCGCGGCGGGCGCGGGAGGCGCAGCGGGTGCCGGTGCGGATGCGGCCGGGGTGGGGACCGGCTGCGGCGAGGACGCGGCGGGCGCGGGAGGAGTCGGCTGCCCGAAACCGGGCGCCGAGGCGGCGGTCGGCGGAGCGAACGGCGCGCCCGTGCGCGGCACCGGGTGCGGGAGGCCCGGGACGACGGGAGCCGCGGAGCTCGCGGATCCGGGAGCTCCGGAGGCGAGCGACGCCGGGACTCCCGCGGCCGGTGCCGACGGCACGGAGGACGCGGGCGCCTCCGCACGGGCATCCAGCATCAGCGCGTTCCCGACCTTGTCGTGCCATCCCTGGAAGCGTCCGGAGCCGTCGAACAACGGGCTGAAGTAGCCGACGACGATCGCGCCGGCCAGCCCGAAGATGACGTTGCGCAGCAGCGCACGGCCGAAGCCCAACGGCTTTCCGTCGATCGCCGAAGCCAGGCGCAGACCCTGCGCACGCATGCCGATCGAACCGTTGCCCGCCTGCATCAGCGTGTAGACGACGAACCAGGCCAGCAGCACCAGGCTGACGATCGGCCCGCCGATCAGAAGCGTGGTCAGAGTGCCCTCGAGCCCACCGGCGAGCGAGGCTGCGACCAGCAGGCCGCCACCGAGGACGACCCCGAGGCCGCCGGCGATCAGCGCATCGATGAGGTACGCCACGGCACGCCGGGAGATCGGCGCGACCTGGCCGAAC
The DNA here is from genome assembly GCF_006716345.1 of Microbacterium saperdae. Classification (NCBI taxonomy): domain Bacteria; kingdom Bacillati; phylum Actinomycetota; class Actinomycetes; order Micrococcales; family Microbacteriaceae; genus Microbacterium; species Microbacterium saperdae. The sequence goes on along the minus strand of NZ_VFOX01000002.1, from coordinate 949,660 downwards.
GGTAGCAGTGTCATGGGGTCTCGCTCTCGGGTGAGGTGGACGTCGTGCCGGTGTTGTTCTTGATCGTGCCAGGTTCGCGGCGCACGCGCGCAGTGGCGGCGTCCTTCAGATTCTGCAGGCCGTTCGAGACCGCCGTCCCCCCGAGCAGGGAGCGCAGGCTGAGCCGTGCCCTCGTCCGCTTCCAGAAACCGGCTTCCTTGCCGAGGCCGCCGACGATGCCGTCGACCTCCTGCCAGAAGGCGTCGACGTCTTCGGGAGTCGGATCGCTGGGTCCGAAGACCTCTCGATCAGCACGCTCCGCCAACGCGGTGACCTGCGGCACAGCGAGACTGCTCGCGACGGCCGTGGCCTCCTCGACGCGGGTGCCGCCCGCGCCGACCTGTGCGCCGTAGTCGACCGCACGGTCGGTCAGCTCGTCCCAGCCGCCGCTGATCCGATCCGAAGTCCGCGGTGCCGAGCGACGCGCACGCCGCTTCGCGGCCTTCCAGGCTCCGATCACGATGAACGGCGACGCGAGGATCGCGAGGATCGCGAGGGAGATCCCGCCGATGAGCAGGATCGCGCCGATGATCCCGGCGAGGTTCAGGTTCTCGTCCTCGGACTCGCGGTCGTCCGGCAGCGTCGGGGGCAGATCGACCGGCTCCTGCGGCGGGGGCGGCGGCTGCAGCACCTGCGGTTTCGGGTCGACCCGCGGCTTGGTGTTCGTGTCGTTGGGGACCTGGTCCTCCGGCGGGGTGGGGCTGAAGGGGACCCACCCGGCACCCTCGAAGTTGATCTCGACCCAGGCGTGCACGTTGTCGCCCGTGGCCTCGAACACGGCCTCGCCCGCCTGCTCCTCCTCGGGGTAGTACCCCATCACGACGCGGGCGGGGATGTTGACCTCTCCTGCGAGCAGCGCCATCGCCACGGCGTACTGCTCGTCGTCGCCGATCATCTGGTCGCCGCCGACCAACGTCGAGATGCGCTCAGCGGTGTGGCCCGCGCGCGACAACACCTCGCCCTCCAGGCCGTGGCTGAAGAACCCTCCTTCGGAGAGGAAGGTCTCCAGAGCCCTGGCCTGCTCGATCGCGGTCTCCGCACCCGAGACGGTCTCCGCGGCGAGAGTGGTGAGCTCCTCCGGGACGTTGCTCTGCTTGGGCATCGGGACGGTCCCGAACGCCAACTCGGCGAGCTGCTCGTCGGTGTACTCGTTCGGCATCACGGCGTCGACCGTGTACTGATCGCCCTTCTTCAGCACGGGCGTCGCGACGGCGGTCTCCGTCGCGGTGTTCACGTAGGTGCTCCGACGCAGTTCCTCGGCGCGGGCGCCGTCGAACTCGATGTCCGTCAGAGCGCCGGCCGTGGGCATCCACACGCCGCGATAGTCCTCGATCGCGATCTTGAGGGTGACCGGGACGCCCTCGGCATCCGGCGACATGTCGGAACGCAGCGGAGTGAACGCGCTCGACGACGTCGGACCGCCGTCGGTGACGTTGTAGACCATGCCGTCGTACTGGTCCATGACCGCCGTGCGGACCCGCGCCCCCTTGGGCAGCCCCTGCACCGTGAAGAGGGTCTTCTCGACCTCGTCCCTCACGTTCTTGCGGAAGGCCTGCAGCGGGCTCGGGTAGTCGCGGATGTTGAACGGCGGGATGATCACGTCGCGGAAGACGTGCCTGCTCTCCGCCGGCGCGGCGATCGCGCTGGTCGCGACTCCCGCTCCGCCCGCGATCGCCAGCACCGCGACGCCGGCGAGCAGCCGACGCATGCGCATGTGCGCGGCGCGCGACGGGTCCACATCGCTGACCGAGACCGCGGCGTTCTGCGGCGCCCAGATCTGGCGCAGCGCGAGCCAGGCGACAGCGACCACCGCGAAGACCAGCCCCTGCACGATCGGGAAGGCCGGCTCCGGTGTGCCGAGGGCGATCACCAGCATGAGCAGCGCCGCGGCAGGGATCAACGCCCAGGCAACCAGGGAGAGACGCAGGGCCAGCGACGCCGTGAGGGCGGTGACGACCAGCGCGAGAAGGAACGGGACGAGCAGGTGCCCGTCGCTCGCGGCGACGGGCGCGACGGTCGTCAGCAGCTGCTTCCACGCCGTGACAGGGCCGAGCACCAGGCGCTGCAGGGTGTCGAGCGTGGGGACGACGCCGATGATCGTGGTCTGCGGCAGCGCCAGCGCACCGCCGAAGACGAAGTACGCGGCGAGCACGAGGCCTGTCGTGATCAGGATGCCCCAGCGGCGCCAGGCGGCGACGGCCGCGATCGCGAGACCGAGGAGGATGCCTCCGGCGACGGCGGGAAGGAACGAGGGGCCGCCGAACGTCGGCCAGAAGCCGATGAGCGAGACCGCGACCAGGAGGGTCGTCGCGCCGAGATCGAGGATCCAGCGCCGCACGGGAAGCACGGGGGACGCGGGGGCCGGAGCGGTCATGCGAGAACCTTCTGCAGAGCGAGGGGGACCTGCGCGAGCGCGCCGATGGTCACGACGTCGGCCTCTCCGATGCGCTGCAGCGCCGGCGACGACACGGAGCCGTCCGCGACCACGGCGAGGACGCGCGCGCCATAGGGCAGGCGGGAACAGGCGAGGCGGAGATCATCGGTGCGCACCTTCGAGCCGCACACCAGCACCACGACGCTCGCGAGCGGCATCGTGCGGGAGAGCACACCGGCCAACTCCGCGATCCCTCCTTCACGCGGCCTGCTCTCCTCGATCGCGGCGAGCGAATCGAGCAGCTGCTTTCCGGTGCCGGCGGCGAGTTCACGGCCCTGCACCCGCACGTCGACCCGCTGCGAATCGCGGATCGCGCGCAGGCCGATGGAGCCGGCGATGGAGATCGCGAGCTCGAAGTCCTGGTCCGAGGCGTAGTCGCCGGACGAACGGGAGAGTCCGATCACGAAGTGGGACCGTCGGGTCTCCTCGTACTGACGCACCATCATGGTGCCGGTGCGCGCGGTGGAGCGCCAGTGCACGTGGCGCAGGTCGTCGCCCGGCTGGTACTCCAGCAGTGCGTGGAACGACACGTCGTCGCGCGAGAGGTCTGCCGCAGGGAGACCCTCGAGATCGCGCAGGTATCCGAGCGACTGGCCGTCGAACAGCACCGTGCGCGGGTGCACGTACAGGTCGACGGGGTCGTCACGGCGGTGCGCGCGCTCGAACAGCCCGAGCGGGTCACCGCGGACGACGCTGACCGGCCCGACCTTCACGACCCCGCGCTTCTGCGTGGGGATCGCGAAGAGCTCCTCCGCCTCCTCGCCGGCGGCCAGACGCTGGATGCCGAACTCGCCGCGCCCCGCGCCGACCGGCAGCACGACGCGGGAGGGCAGGATCGCTCGCGTTCCGCGGTTCGCGAGGGTCAGCGCACCGACCGCCCGCTCCCCCACCACGACACGGGTGCGGGCGAGGTCGAGCGACACGTCGTAGGCCGTGCGCCCGATCAGGAACAGGGAGCAGAGCACGAGCGTGATCGCGATCACGACCGCAGCGACCGTGAACTCCGACCATCCGGCGAGTTGACCGAGGATCCAGAAGCCGACCACGATGGCCAGCAGCACCCACGCCAGCGGGCGGACCGCTGCGGCGATGCGTCGGAGGCGCGTCAGGACGCGCGCGCCGATGACGGCCGCGATGTCACGCCATCCGGCGTCGCGTTCCGTCTGCGCCGGCGGCGCCTGAAGTGCCTCCGCGGTCATCAGGCCGCCGTTCGAGCCTGCGGTGCGGCGACAGCGTCGAGCACGCGGGCGATGACCGCGTCACTGCTGGTTCCGGCGAACTCGGCCTCGGCGTCGAGCAGCAGTCGGTGCTGCCACACGGGTCGCGCCAGCGTCTTGATGTCATCCGGGAGCACGAAATGGCGTCCGTGGGCCGCGGCCCAGACCTTCGCGATACGGATCATCGCGATCGCACCACGCACCGAGACGCCCAGGCGGATCGCGGAGTCCCCGCGGGTGGCCTCGGCCAGCTCGGCGACATAGCGCAGCACGGCAGGCTCGACGTGCACGGATGCCGCGAGGTCGGCCATGTCGGCGACGGCACTGGTCGTGATGATGGCCGAGAGCCCCGCGGAGGGGTTGCGGTCCGAGGCTCCGGCGAGGATGCTCTCGGTGATCGCGAGGTCGGGGTAGCCGATCGACGTCTTGATCAGGAAGCGGTCGAGTTGGGCCTCGGGGAGCTTGTACGTCCCCGCCTGCTCGATCGGGTTCTGGGTCGCGATCACGAGGAACGGACGCCCGGTCTCGTGCGTGACACCGTCGACCGTGACCCGCGACTCCTCCATGACCTCGAGCAGTGCGGACTGCGTCTTCGGGGACGCACGGTTGATCTCATCCGCGAGCACGATCGACGCGAAGATCGGTCCCTTGTGGAACTCGAACTTGTGCGACTGCTGGTCGTAGATCGTGACGCCGGTCACGTCGGACGGCAGCAGGTCGGGCGTGAACTGGATGCGGGCGCTGGTGCCCTGCACGGTCGCCGCGAGCGCCTTCGCCAGGCTCGTCTTGCCCGTGCCCGGAGCATCCTCCAGCAGCACGTGTCCCTCGGCGAGCATCGACGACAGCACGAGGCCGACGATCTCCTTCTTGCCCTGCACCGCCTTGTCGATGTTGTCGACCAGACGCTGGAAGGTGCCCTGGAACCAGGCGGCCTGTTCGGGGGTCATGCTCATGAGTGTGTCGTTCCTGTTCGGTGGGAGTGTGAGGTCGTCGAGGGGTGCCTAGGGCCAGGTGGTCGCTTCTGACCAGCCGACGCCTTCGATGTCGGCCTGCAGCGTGCGGTTCATGCCACCGTGCCAGCACGAGAGCGTGATGGTGCCGTTCGCGGGCACGTTGTACCAGTTGTAGTTCGACACCTGTCCGGAAGACGAGCGATACGGCGTGCCGTTCTCGAGGCAGCGGATGCGGTACCGCCCCGGGTTGATGTTCGCTGTGTTCAGATTCAACAGGTAGCACGTGTCCGCACTGCAGTTGCCCGAGTCGGGTCCCTGCGACGCCCACCAGCGCGGCTGCGGGCGCTGACTCGACTGTGCGCTGTAGGTCGGGCTGACATCCGACCAGGCACCGGTCGTGTCCTGCGCCCTGACGCGGATGTTGTGCGCCTGGTCGTAGTCGTTGCCGACGTCGGTGGAACCGCTGATGCCGACGCCCTGCCAGCCGCCGCCGTCGATGCTGATCTGCACGTTCGCGATGTCGCGGCCGTTGGGCGATCCCGTGGCATTCCAGCTGAGTCGCACCTGCGTGGTCAGCTGCTGCGCGCCACCGGTCGGAGTGTGCGGCGTGCCGTGCGGGTTGCCCGAAGCCGTGTTCGACACCGCACCGGCGTAGGTGGTGCCGTCGACCGTGGCCACACCACGCACCTGCACGTTGTAGTTCGTGCCGTTGCCGAGACCGCCGATGACGTTGTTGCCCGGGATGCCGGCCCAGTTGCCGTTGTTCAGTCGGTACTGGTACGCGACCTCGCCCTCGCGAGCGCCATTGCGCGAACCCGGGTTGTAGGAGATCGTCAGCTGACGGTCGCCCTCGTTCGTCACACGGAGGCTGGTCGGTGCGCCGGGGGCGGTGACGCCGCGACGGGGCGCCGACTGCGCACTCCACTCGCCCCATCCGGCCTTGTTCTGCGCCCGGATGCGGTACGTGTACGCGGCCTCGGAGGTCGGCACGACGATGGCCTGGCTGGTCGCCTGCGCCCCCGGCGTGGCGGTGCGCACGACGTTGCCGCCCTCGAGCACCTGCAACTGGTAGCTCTGGATCGCGTCGCCGTTCTTGTCGGGCGCGACCCAGTTCACCTGCATCTGCGCCTGATTGCCGACCGGCTCGAGCTCCTGCGTCGTCGGTGCGTTGGCCGCGAGCGGCGGACCCGCCGGGATCTCGGAGGCCGACCATCCGCTCCAGCTGGAGGGGTCGGGCGCGCGGTTGTGCGCCTGCACCCGCACCTGGTAGTCGGATCCGTTCTCGAGGCCCTCCCAGACCAGGGAGTTGCCGGTCACTTCCTTCTGCGTGATGCCCGACGGCGGTGCCGGCGAGATCTCGAGCGTGTACCGGTCGACCGGGGACCCAGGGGTCGTCGGGGTCGTCCACGCCACCTTGAGCGACTTGTCGCCGAACACCAGGGTCGGCGGGTTGGGAGTGTCGGGGCGCGCATCCGGGCGAGCGATCTCCGAGGTGCCGGAGGGAGCGGACTCGCCGACGCGGTTCGTCGCCGTCACCTGGAATGCGTACTCGACGTTGTTCGTCAGCCCGTCGAGCGTGCAGGTGGTCGACTGGCACTCCTTCGTGTACGCGCCACCCGTCACCGACTTCACGGTGTACTTGGTGATCTCGGCGCCGTTGTTGCTGGGCGCGGAGTAGGAGATGACGACCGTACGGTCCTGCACACTGGTGACGGTCGGGGTTCCCGGCGCCCCCGGTACGTCCTGCACGGTGACGACGATCTGGCCGTTCACCTCGCGATCGGCGTCCTCGGTCGCATCCTGGATGCGATAGCGCACAACGAGCGTGCCGACGAAGCTCTTCGCCGGGGTGATGGTGACCTCGGAGGCGGTGTTCGACACGTCCGCGGAGCCGGACTCGGCGACGGCCGAGACGATCTTCAGCGGAGTCTCGGGGAACGGATTGACGTCGTTCGCGAGCGCAGGGACCGTGATCGTCTTGCCGGCGTCCGCCTCGGCGACCGTGTCGGTGTTGGCTGCGGCGAGCGAACGGGTGGATGCCGTCACCAGGGCGGTCACGGTTCCTTCGATGGGCTCGGTCTCGCCGTCGCTGATGCGGATCTTCAGGGTCGCGGTCGCGCCCTTCTTGGCATTCGACGACGCCTCGACGTACAGACGATCGTTCTCGACGCGAGCGGAGATGCCGTTGGTGTCCCCGCCGATGAAGGAGTAGGTGTGCTTGCCCTCGTCCTCGGGGTCGGGGTCGTCCGTGAGCGCGGCCAGGTCGAGCGGGGTCTCGGGCTCGCCGGGCGCGACGCTCACCTGCCCCTGCAGGAACGTGGGCTGCTGGTTCTCGGGCGGCAGCACGTTGATCGGGATGCTGAGCGTCGCCTTGCGGCCTTCGGGGTCATCCGGCCCTGTGCCGTCCGTGACCTCGAAGGTCAGCGAATCGGGTCCGAAGAAACCCTTCTCCGAGGTGTACACGAGGGTGCCGGGGTCGAGCAGCAGATCGTCGCCGTTGGCGTGGTTCGCGGTGATCTTCGCCTTCTCGGTGATCGTCACCTCGCCCCCGCCTGCGACCGTCACGTACTTGTCGAGCGGCAGCTCCTTGGTCTCGCCGCTGACGACCTCGACGGGCTTGGTGGAATCCAGCGTCGGGCGCAGGTCGGCGCGCGAGGGCACGAAGATGAACGCGGATGCCTGAAGTCCGTCGGGATCGGTGAGCGTGTAGCGGATCAGCTGCAGCTCCTCGGTGACGGTGACGCGGACCAGACCGCCTTCGAGGAGGGTCCCGCCCTCGCCGACCTCGACGTCGAGCTTGTCCTTCGTCCCGTCCGGATCCTCGTCGTTCTTGAGGATCTCGAGATCGGCGGACAGGCTGCCGTCCTTCAGGTCGGCGGGCTGGAGCCGATCGTCGCGCGCGACGGGAGCCTTCAGCGGCACCTCCTCGTCGACCGTGATCTGGAGCGTCGCCGTGGCGGTGGCGCCGCGGGAGTCGACCACCGTGTACTGCAGCGACGTCTCCATCTCCTCGTTCGGCGCCTGCACGAGCACGCGATCGCCCGAGACCCGGGCGGTCAGCGCCTCAGGAACCTCGAGGCCGTCCTTGACGAGCTGGAGCTTGTCGCCCTCAGGATCCGAGTCGTTGTCCAGCACCGGCACCGCGATCTCACGACCGGGGCGTACGACGACGGCATCCTTCACCGCATACGGCGCCTGGTTGATCTGCTCCGCCGGGGCGACGCCGACGCGGATGGCCGCCGTGCCCTCCTTGCCGAGGCGGTCGCGGACGCGGTAGGTGAAGGCGTCGACTCCGGAGGATCCCTCGGCGGCCTCGTACGTGAAGTAGTTCGGACCCACCTTCGTGATGCGGCCCTTGGTCGGGCTCGAATCGATGCCGATGAGCTCGACGGAATCACCGTCCGTGTCGATGCCGTCGAGCGGCACCGCGATGTTCACCTCGCTGCCGGCGAGGGCACGAGCCGTGAGGTCCTGAGGACGCGGAGCGGCGTTCTTCTCCTCGTCGATCGGCAGGATCTGGATCGTGACGAATCCGGCCGCCTTCTGCTGACGCGAGTCGACCGCCTCATACGTCAGGTACACCGTCTTGGCCTCAGGTCCGGCCTTGAACCGCACCTCGTCCTGCGAGACGAAGGCCTCTCCGTCCTCCGGGTCGACGAGCGGCTCGATGAGCTCGGGCGAGAGGTGCAGCACGTCATCGCTGGGGTGGGTGTCGTTGTCGAGCACCGGGATGGTCACGACGTCGCCGGCGCGCACGGTGGCGGTGTCGGCATTGGCTGTCGGCGGCAGGATCTGATCGGGGGCGGGGATCGGGATCACCACGACCTCGCCGTCTGCGGACTTCGAGCCGTTCGAGATCCGGTACGCGATGCGCACCTCTTCCTGAAGAGCACCCTGATCCGTGATCCGCAGCGTCTCGTGGTTGAGCACCGAGACGCTGATGCCGCTTCCCGGGTCCAGCGACACGGACTGCACGACGAGGATGCCGCCGGCGGGGTCGGTGTCGTTGTTGAGCACGCCGAGCAGCACGTCACCGCCGGTGGGCAGCAGAGCGACATCGCGCACGGCGACGGGAGGCAGATCCGTCTCGTTCTCCGGCATCACATCGACGCGGACGAGTCCCTCGCCGTTCTTGGGACCGGTCGTGACCTGGTACTGCACGTAGTAGACACCGGGCTCCGGCGCGACGAACGTGAACGTCTTGTTCTGGGTGTTCGGCTGAATCGTCGCCCCGGGGGTGTCGAGCACCCGGCTCAGACGCAGCAGCTCGCGACCGGCGCTCGTGTCGTTGACCAGCGGGGCGACGGTGACCTGCTCCCCTGCGCGCGTGACCACGTGGTCGGCGTTCGTCTTGGGGTTCGTCGATCCCTGCGGGCGCACGTCGAGTGTGAGGGTCGAGCTGGTCGTGAGTCCTGATGCGTCGGACACGACGACCTGGACCTCCTTGCGCCCCTGCAGGCTCGCGGTGGCCTTGTAGGTCATCTGACCGTCTTTGCTGAAGTCGACCTCGTCGCCCTCCGCCGGGGTGACGCTCTGCAGATAGATGTCGTCGCCGTCCGGGTCGATCCAGTCCGGAAGGATGTTGTACGAGATCGTGCCGCCGGTCTCCACGGCCAGTGCCGTCTTGCGCTTCGCCTGCGGGGCGTCGTTCTCGTCCCAGGGGTGCACGGTGAGGGTCACCACCGCGGTGTCCTTGCCCTTGCGTCCGTCGTCGGCCTCGTACGTGAACGTGGCGGTGCCCGTCGCGTCCTCGTCGACGGCGATCTGCAGAGACCCGCCGTTGTTGACGGCCTGGACCGTGCCGATCGACGGCTGCTTCTCCGCGAGCGCGGCGACGAGCACGTCGCCGTCGGCGTCGTTGTCGTTGTCGAGCACGGGGAGCATGGTCGTGGCACCAGGGCGCACGCCGTAGGCATCGTCCGCAGCGACGGGCGGGGTGTTGATGTCGCTGCGCTCCGGCAGCGTGGTCTCGACCGTCTCCTCGGTCGAGTCGTCCTCGTTCTCGGTCTCGCCGTCAGGAGGAGTGAGGTCGTTCCAGTTGTCGACGCGCTGCAGGCTGTCGTCGGCCATCCAGGCCGCGCCGCCGACGGCGTCGTTCAGGATGATCACATCGCGGTTGACGCGGAAGACCAGGCTGGCCGAGTCCTCGGCACCGTCGACGACCGCGTTCACGTCATTCGCGTCGCCGGGGCATTCGCGGACGAACTTCGCGGAGCCCGCCCATGCGCCGTACGTGCAGCCGCGCAGCCAGACCGGGGCGGCCGCGGTGCCGTTCGCGCCGACGGCGGTCTCGGTGGCCTCGCTGCCGTCGAGCGGCACCTCGAGCAGCGCCGAAGCCGTGGCGACGGCCACGGCATCCGTGTCGGCCGATGCCTGCTGCAGCACCGCATCAGCGGCGCCGTCGATCTCGGTGCGGAACCCGCCGGGTGTCATCACGACTCCGGCTGCGGCGTCGAGCACGACCGGCGTACGTCCGACCGCGGTGATCGTGGGGCGTACAGACGCGTCGATCTCGCCGACGGAGGCCGCGGAGGGTTCGCCCGCCTCCCCCTCGTTGTCGACGGGGACGGTGACGACCTCGCCGCGTTCCGCCGACAGCGCGAACACGGTCCCGTCATTCGCGACGGCCACGTCGGCGTTCTCGCCGAGCTCCACGAGGGGCTCGCTCGCCTCGATCTCGAAGCCCGCGATCGCCTGCACGGGCACGACCCAGAGGTCGCCGGACTTCTCGTCGAGGATGGCGGCGGTGCGGTTGCCGAGTGCGACCTTCGCGGTGGTCGGGATCGCGGCGGAGTCGCCCAGCGAGATGCGCGCCGGGTCGACGGTGGTGACGGTGGAGGCGCTGTCGTCGACCACGAGGACCGTCGACGCCGCCTGAAGGATGTCGTAGTTCTCGCCCGTGGTGCGCAAGCCGCCGTCGAGGACGGTGGACTCGTGGTTGAAGTGACCGACGAGCAGACTCGAGGTCTTGGTGATCCAGACGCCGCCGTCGTTCAGGTCGACCTTCGTCGTCGGGAAGCCCTCATAGGTGAAGGCCATCGTCGTGATGGCGATCACGCCCACCGTGACGCCCGCGGCCGAAGCCAGCGTCTTGGGTCGCGCACGCATCCATGACAACGCCTTCATACCCGGTTCCCCCCAGGGTCGCACTTCCGACTCCCACCACCAGCCGAAAGCCCGCGGCGTACCGGTCCATCCTAACCGCGCTGTGGTAATGCTCTCGATGGGGAGAAGTGCCCATGAGGCGTTGCGGTCGCATCGGCCTCGGGGCAGAGGCCGATCAGGCCCGCCAGCACCCCTGCATGTGGTCGTCGACCATCCCCGCCGACTGCATCAACGCGTACATCGTGGTGGGTCCGACGAACCGGAAGCCTCGACGTCGCAGCTCCTTGCTCATGGCGGTCGATTCCGGAGTGACGGGGGGCACATCGCCCATCGACGCCGGTCGCGATGCGGCTGCCGGCGGGGCGAACGACCACATCAGGGCGTCGAGCTCCCCCTCCGCCATGCCGCGGACGATCTGCGCATTGCCGATGGTCGCCTCGATCTTCGCGCGGTTGCGGATGATCCCGGCATCCGCCATCAGTCGCTCCACGTCGCCCTCGTCGTACTCCGCGACCACGTCGGCGTCGAACCCAGCGAACACCTCGCGGAAGTGCGGGCGCTTACGCAGGATCGTGATCCACGACAGCCCCGCCTGGAACCCCTCCAGCGCCATCTTCTCGAACAGCGCACGGTCACCGTGCAGCGGACTGCCCCATTCCTCGTCGTGATAGCGGCGGTATTCGGCATCGTCGCCCACCCAGGCGCAACGGGCGCGCTCGTCGGGGCCGATGATCAGGGAGGTCATCCGCTCAGGCTATCCGCCGCGACCGACATCGCTGCCGGGTCAGGGCGCGAGGTAGGTGTCATACGACGAGAGCAGCGGCTGCGAGCGCGGGTCGGCGACCGCCGCCGCGCCCACGGCACACGCTGCGGCGAGCGCAGCGGCGGCGGGGACTCCGGACGCGAGGCCGATCGTGAGAGCGGCGCAGAACGCATCCCCCGCACCGACGGTGTTCTCGACGGTCGTCTGGACGGCGGGTGCCGACGCGACCTCGACACCGGACTCGAACAGCCGCGCGCCGTCCGCTCCGTAGGTGACTGCGACGCGCTTGGCCGTGCGCAGCGCCGGGATCAGCGCGTACTCGGTCTCGTTGACGATGATCAGGTCGGCGCGCTCCAGGACCGCGTCGGGCAGGTCGCGTGCCGGAGCCGCGTTGACGGCCAGGTAGCCCTGCACCTGCGCGGCCAGCGCGACCACGAGGTCCATCGAGATCTCCAGCTGTGCGAGCACGGCTTCCTCCGCTGCGAACACGACGCCGTCGAGCTCGATCGCGCCGTTCGCTCCCTCGCACACCGCGATCTGGTTCTCGCCCTCACGGTCGACCACGATCAGCGCGACGCCGGTGGGCTGATCGCGGGTCTGGATGCTCGTGGTGTCGACACCGGCCGCAGCGAGCTCCGAACGCATCCAGGCGCCGTCGGCGTCCGTGCCGACCGCACCGATCATGCGGACCGTGGCTCCGAGCCGCGCCGCCGCGGCGGCCTGGTTCGCTCCCTTGCCGCCGGCTTCACGGACGAGTCGCCCTCCTCCCACGGTCTCGCCGGCCCGCGGAAGACGGTCGGCGCGCGCGGTGAGGTCGACGTTGATGCTGCCGACGATGGTGAGCGGAAGGGATGAGGACACGAAGGCTCGCAATCAGGAGGTGGTCTGGACGACGGAGAGATGACCGACGCGGGACGAGACGATGCACTTGGCGAGGTACACCGGCTTCCCCGCCGTCGTCACGGTCTGGGTGAGGATGAGGACGGGGTCGGCCGGCCCGAGGCCGAGGAGTGCTCCGCGGGAGGAGCCGACGACGTTGACCGTGATCTCGCACACCGCCGAGTCGAAGACCGCTCCCGCCTGTTCACGCAGGGCGGCGAGCACGCTGGACGAGGAGGCGGCGGCGGCCTCGAGGCCATCGGCGATCTCCTGGCTGATGTCGCTGAGGTAGCGTCCGGCCGGCAGATGCTCCTGCAGGATCGCGACCGGCTCCCCGTGCCTTTCGACGACGGCCTCGCGGAACCACGTGTTGGCCGCGGGGTCGAGTGCCAGCTTGCTGGAGGTGAAGTCGGTGGTGGACTGCAGATCGAAGCTGATGGTGCGCACGACCACGTCGTCATCACCATCGGACAGTGCCTGCTCCAGCGGTCGCAGCTCCTCCAGCCCCACTCGGGGGAGGTCGTCGGCGACGAAGCGGCCGATGCCGCGCCGGGTGATGATGAGACCGTCCTCTTCGAGGAGCATCAACGCCTCCCGCACGACCGTGCGGCTCACGCCGAGTGCGACGCCGAGCTCGGTCTCCCGCGGAAGGGCGGATCCGAGTTCGAAGACTCCGGAGCGGATGCCGTCGGCGATGCGGGAGTACACCGCCACGCGCAGCGGTTGCCCGACGGTGCTCGTCAGACTCCGGCCGAGGAACTTCTCGATGTCCGTCGCCATGTCGTGCTCCTTCCCTGCGCTCGAACCCGAACGCCCTCCGTATTCAAGCATGAGTGGACATGTGTTGACCATGTTGGACCGGAGAGGTATAACATCATACAAGCCTCACCCGAGGGCATCCATGACGAAGGAGTCTCCGTGCACACCCACGCCCCCACCGCTTCCCCGGACATCGTCGCCCGTGAACCCGTCCGCGGGCCCCGCGCCGTCGCCCTGGTCGCGACCCTGATCCTGGGCGTGCTGTCATACCAGCTGAACGCCAGCATGATCACCCCTGCGCTCCCCGACATCGCGAAGCAGCTCGGAGAGGACATCGGGCAGGTCTCGCAGGTGTCGTCGCTGTTCTTCGTCGCGGGCGCCGTGGGCGGCGTCGTGCTCGGCCGCTGGAGCGACTTCATCGGCCGCAAGCGGGCACTGTTCATCGTGCTCGGGCTCCTGTCGGTCGGCACCCTGCTGTGCCTGTTCGCGCCGAACCTCACCGTGCTGCTCATCGGTCGGGTGCTGCAGGGCGCGTCCAGCGCCGCGTTCCAGCTCGCCTACGTCATCCTCAGCGAGTCGCTCAGCGCCAAGGTGTTCGGCACCACGCTCGGCATCATCACGGCCGTCAACGGCGGCGTCGGCGGGGTCGACGGCTACATCGGCGGCCTGCTGAGCGAGACGTTCGGATTCCGCTCGATCTTCGTCGTGATCTTCCTGGTGGGCATCCTGGCCATCGTGTGCGTCGCCCTGGTCATCCCCGCCTCCTCCGGCGGAGCCTCGACGGGCACGATGGACTGGTGGGGCGCCGCGGTGCTCTCGATCGCTCTGATCAGCGTGACCTACTTCGTCTCCTCCGGTCCCAGCGCCGGCTGGCTGTCGCCGATCACGCTCTTCTACCTCGCGGGCACTATCGTTGCGCTGGTGGTGTTCTGGTTCGTCGAGAAGAACCGCGCCACCCCGCTGATCGCCGTGCAGCACCTGCGCTCCCGCCAGGTGTGGCCCGTGCTCGCGACCACCGTCCTCACCCTGTCCAGCGTCTTCGCCGTGATCAACTTCACCGTCGTGCTGCTCAGTCAGGACGCCACGAACGGCTTCGGACTCGACGCCGCGACAGCCGCGCTCCTGTTCCTCGCGCCGCCGGCGCTGATCGGCGTCTTCGCCGCGCCGATGTCGGGCTGGCTCGCCGGTCGCAAGGGCTGGATCCCGATCCTGCGCATCGGCATGATCGCCTGCCTCGCCCTGCTCATCGTGATCGCGATGATGCCGCAGAGTTTCTGGGTCGTCTTCGCCATGATCGCGCTCCTCGGCGTGACCTACAACGGCATCGTGCTGACCACGATCAACGGCCTCGGCGTCGTGCAGTCCCCCGCCGAGGCGCCGGCAGCACTCCCCGGACTGAACGGCAGCGCATTCGGGATCGGCGCGGGTCTCGGCATCGGCATCGTCGCCCCGTTCGCCGCACAGGGCACCCCGGGCGGCTACGTGACCGCGCTGTGGATCTCCGTCGGGATCACGGCGCTCGCCCTCATCGCCAGCTTCCTGATCACCCCGCGCACCGCGACAGAGAACTGAACCATCGGGCGGCCGCACCCGCGGCCGCCCTCCCGACCACCGGAGCACTCCATGTCCCACACCCCCGCCCGCCCCGTCTACTTCGACTGCGACACCGGCATCGACGACTCTCTCGCCCTCGCGTACCTGCTGGGTTCGCCCGAGATCGATCTCGTCGGCATCGGCACGGTCAGCGGCAACACCAGCGCTGCGCAGGCCGCCGTCAACACGCTCGGGCTGCTGGCGCTCGCCGGACGCACCGACGTGCCCGTCGCCATCGGTCAGCACGACTTCCTCACCCATCCGTTCGACGGCGGAGCCCCGCACGTGCACGGCGACAACGGCATCGGCGAGATCGACGTGCCCGTCGCCGAGCGTCAGCCGGAGGACGAAGACGCCGCCCACATGCTGATCCGACTCTCACACGAATACCCGGGCACGCTCGAGGTCATCACGGTCGGCCCGCTGACGAACATCGCGACCGCGCTCGCGCTCGACCCGACACTGCCCTCGCGCGTCGCGAACCTCACCGCCATGGGCGGCGCGGCCCTCGTGCCCGGCAACATCACCCCCGTCGCCGAGGCCAACATCGGCAACGACCCGGAAGCGGCGGCCGCCACCCTGTCCGCGGGCTGGCCCGTCGTGCTCGTGCCGCTCGACGTCACGATGGAGAACGTGTTCGACGAGGACGACCGCGCCGCACTGCTGGCCGCGGACGTGCCCCTCGCGCGGGCCGTCGGCGAGATGCTCGACTTCTACTTCGACTTCTACGTCTCGACCTACGGCGAGCGCAGCAGCGCCCTGCACGACCCGCTCGCCGCGGCGATCGCGGTCGGCGGCATCACGGCGACCAACGCCCCGGCCGTCGATGTCGTGGTCGACACCTCGCAGGGACCGGCACGGGGTCAGGTCATCTGCGATCTGCGCGGCCAGCGCCGGGGACCGGTCGACCAGCCCGGTGCCACCGTGCGCGTCGTGCTCGCGACCGACGCTCCGCTCGCCCCGCACCTGATCGCCCGCATGACCGCGGCACAGGTGCTGGTCGGCTGACGCTCTCCGCGACAGCGAAGGGGCGGGACGAGCCATCACGGCTCGCCCCGCCCCTTTCCTCAGAACGAGAGGTCAGCCGCGGATGGTCGCGGCGTCGATCACGAAGCGGTACCTCACGTCGGACGCGAGCACCCGCTCGTATGCCGTGTTGATCTCGGACGCGGAGATGACCTCGATCTCGGAGGCGATGCCGTGCGCGGCGCAGAAGTCGAGCATCTCCTGGGTCTCCGCGATCCCGCCGATGTTCGATCCGGCCAGCGAGCGGCGTCCGCCGATGAGCGAGGAGACACCCACCGCGAGAGGTTCGGCCGGAGCGCCGACGCAGACCATCGTGCCGTCGACGTCGAGCAGGCTCAGGTACGAGCGCATGTCGAGCACGGCACTCACGGTGTTGAGGATCACGTCGAACGAGGAGCGCAGCTCGCGGAACGTGGCGCGGTCGCTCGTGGCGAAGTAGTGGTCGGCGCCGAGGCGCAGCCCGTCATCCTTCTTGCTCAGGGTCTGCGAGAGCACCGTGACCTCCGCGCCGAGCGCGTGGGCGATCTGCACTCCCATGTGCCCCAGACCGCCGAGACCGACGACCGCGACGCGTGTCCCTGGGCCGACGTTCCAGTGACGCAGCGGCGAGTAGGTGGT
Organism: Microbacterium saperdae; assembly: GCF_006716345.1. Lineage (NCBI taxonomy): Bacteria > Bacillati > Actinomycetota > Actinomycetes > Micrococcales > Microbacteriaceae > Microbacterium > Microbacterium saperdae. Next base: position 933,274 of record NZ_VFOX01000002.1, on the reverse strand, counting down.
GATGCCGGCGCACAGCAACGGCGCGGCGGCATCGAGCGGGAGCGCATCGGGGATCCGCAGCACGAAGGCCTCCGTGACGACGACCTGCTCGGAGTAACCGCCCTGTGTGATGGTGCCGTCCCGGTCGGCGCCGCCGTACGTCATCACCGCACCCTCGACGCAGAACTGCTCGAGGCCGCGGGTGCAGTTGCGGCACTGGCCGCAGGAGTTCACCATGCAGCCCACCCCGACCCGGTCGCCGATCCCGAACGACGACACCTCGGCGCCCACCGCCGCGACGGTTCCGGTGATCTCGTGGCCGGGGGCGAGCGGGTAGGTCTGCGGACCCCAATCGCCGCGGACGGTGTGGATGTCGGAGTGGCAGATTCCGGCGAAGGCGATGTCGATCAGCACGTCGCGCGGGCCGAGTTCGCGGCGCTCGATCGTGGTGCGCTCCAGCGGCGCGGCCTCGCTCGGTGCGGCGTAGGCGTGGACAGTACTCATCCGGATGCTCCTCTTTCTCTCTGACGTCGGCTCGACACTACCGACCGCGGACACAGTGTTCGCTGGGTGCCACCGGCATCCGGTCCGCAACTCCGCAGGATTCGGCTGACGAACACAGATCCGGGGCGGAATCGCGTGATTCCGCCCCGGATCGGAGGAGCCGTGAACGACCGCGGGTCAGCGCTTCTGCTTCTTGAGCGCCTTCTCCTGGATCGGGGCGTTGCCGGATGCCGCGAGGTCGGCGTAGTACGCACGGGCCTCGTCCTGACGCTCGCGCTCTGCGCCCGAGGCGATCGGCGCGCGCACGTGCTCCGGCTCGTAGCCGAAGGCCTTCACGAGGTCGAGTGCGTGCGGGCGCAGGCGCGCGCAGAGACGGTCGATGTAGCTCGACACCGCAGCGGCGCGCTGCGTCGACAGGCGTCCGTTGATGAGGTGCCAGGCCAGGTGCTTCTCGATCAGCTGCAGGCCGAACAGGTCGCGCAGCCAGGTGAGCACCTGCTTGCTCTCACCGTCCTCCATGCCGTGGATGGCGTCGGTGAACGCCTCCCACTGCAGCAGCTCGCCATGGGCACGCGCAGCCTCGATGAGCTCGGCCTGGTTCTCGTTGAACAGTCGGGCACCCAGCGCCTTGTCCTTCGCGCCGGCACGCAGGCGACCGGCGATGTCGGCGACCATCTGCTGCACGCGGTCGGCGAGCAGCTCGTGCTGCTGCCCCTCGCGCAGACCGTTCTCGACCGAGCGGGAGACCTGACCGAAGTCGGCCACGGCCTGCCCGAACTGGCGCAGTCCGGCGCCATGGAACACCTTGCCTGCTGTCTGACCGACCGCGAACTTGGCCAGCGCGGCCGCGTCCTTGCCGCGGAACTGGTTCGCGTAGTCGGTGAGCAGTCGCTTGCCGACCAGCTGCAGCAGCACGTTGTTGTCACCCTCGAACGTGACGTAGATGTCGAGGTCGGCGCGGAGTCCGACCAGACGGTTCTCGAACATGAAGCCGGCGCCACCGCAGGCCTCTCGTGCCTCCTGCAGGGTGTCGAGCGCGTGCCAGGTCGACAGCGGCTTGAGCGCGGCCGCGAGCGTCTCGAGATCCTCACGGTCGGCCGGGGTGTCGGTGCGTCCCGAGAAGACGCCGTCGAACTTCTGCAGGAACTCGTCGTGCGCGAAGATCAGGGCGTACGTGGTGGCGAGCCGCGGAAGCAGCCGGCGCTGGTGCTTGCCGTAGTCGAGCAGCACGACCTCTTCGCCGTCGGCGCCGTCGAACTGGCGGCGCTGGGTGGCGTACGTGATCGCGATGTCGAGACCCAGAGCAGAAGCCCACGACGCGGCCCCGTCGAGCGAGACGCGCCCCTGCACCAGCGTGCCGAGCATCGTGAAGAAGCGACGGCCGGGGCTGTCGATCGCGCTGGAGTAGGTGCCGTCGGGGGCGACGTCGCCGTAGCGGTTGAGCAGGTTCGTGCGGGGGATGCGCACGTGATCGAACGAGAGACGTCCGTTGTCGATGCCGTTGAGGCCGCCCTTGAGACCGTCGTCCTCGCGGCCGATGCCGGGCAGGTCCACACCGTCCTCGCCGCGCAGCGGCACGTAGAAGCAGTGCACTCCGTGGCTCACACCGTTGGTGATCAGCTGCGCGAACACCGTCGCCGCGACGCCGTGGAGGGCCGCGTTGCCGAGGTACTCCTTCGTCGCCCCGCGGAACGGGGTGTGGATGACGAACTCCTCGGTCTCGGGGTCGTAGGTCGCGGTGGTGCCGGCGGATGCCACGTCGGAGCCATGGCCGATCTCGGTCATCGCGAAGGCGCCGGGGATCGAGAGGTCCATCACTCCGGGCAGCCACTTCTCGTGATGCTCCCTGGTGCCCAGCTGCAGGATCGCGGAGCCGAACAGACCCCACTGCACACCCGACTTGATCTGCAGGCTCGGGTCGGCGACGACCAACTCCTCGAAGCCGGCGATGTTGGCGCCGTTGTTCTCCTCACCGCCGAGCCACTTCGGGAACGCACGGTGCACGGCCTTGTTCTCGACCAGCAGGTGGAGCTGGCTCAGCACGCGCTCGCGGTGCTCATCCTTGCCGAGCTCGTCCTTGCGCCAGAATGCGGAGTCCTTGATCATCTCGCGGGCCTGGCGGCGGGTCTCGCCCCAGGTGCCCATCAGGAGCTCATTGACCTGAGCCACATCGATGTGCGGAGTGTGCGGAGCGTCGTTCGACGTGGTGGGTGTCGCGGAAGAACGGACGGCGGCGTCGACCATGGGCATTCCTCTCGAAGAGAAGTAGGGATGCTCTCATGGTAGGTCTGCGACAAATCGGAGCGAAGTCGCCTGTCCGCATCCTCCAACGACATCCCGCCACGTGCCCGCCCCGCATTGTCGCCAGGCGACAGGATGCCCGTCGCCTGGCGAACAGCGGCCTCTCTAGAGCGACAGCCCGTGGCCGAAGCGGAACAGCGGGTCGGCGGTGTCGAACGGCACATCGGGGGCGGATGCCTCGACCGCCGCCATCGACCGCGGCAGGTCGAACGGCAGCTTCCCCTGTGCGGCGAACGCCCCGCTGAGCACGTCGAGCAGAGCCGCTCCGGACGCGCCCCAGTTCACGGTCACCCCTGCCACGGCATCCACGAGCGGAGTCAGGATGGGCGGACGGTCGGCGAGCACGTCGACCACGGTCGGCACGACGGCACCGATCGCGCGCACGTGCGCGACCACCTCATCGTCGAAATCGAGCGAGCCGGCGTGGAAGAAGTTCTCGAACATCGTCTCGCGCTCCTCGAAGGGCGCCTGCAGCCGGATGATCGCGATGTCGGCCTCGGCAGGAGTCGTGACGACCTCGCCGTACGCCGAGGCCACTGCGGCGTCGATGCCCTCGACGTAGAGCTTCACCCCGTGCGCGAACGGCAGCGCGCCCCGGTTCGCGAGCACGGTGATCGACGCCCGCTGGGCGTGCTCTCCGGCATCGCGGAACTCCGCCCGTCCCACGATCTCGTCGGCGGCATCCTCGTCGACGAAGGGGTTCTCGAACAGGCCGAGCTCGAACTTCTCCCGCAGCAGGCGCCGCGCCGCGATGTCCAGGCGCTCCTCGGTGACCTCGCCGGCCGCGACGAGCTCGAGCAGCAGTTCGGGGCAGTCCTCGCCACCGAACTGATCGGCACCGGCATCCAGCACCTTCTTCATGCGCTGGCGCGGCGTCAGCTCCTCCACGCCCCAGGCGCGCGCAGGGAAGGGCTGCCCGAAGATCTCGGAGTCGTTGATGAGACCCCAGTCGGTGCAGACGAGTCCGTCGAAGCCGTAGCGCTCGCGCAGCAGGCCCGTGATCACAGACTTGTTGAAGCCGAACCCGACCTCTTCGTACTCGGTCCCGACCGGCATGCCGTAGTACGGCATCATCTGGCGGGTGCCCGCGGCGAGGGCATCCTCGAACGGTTTCAGGTGCAGTTCGAACTCCCCTCCCGGGTACACCTGCTCGCGGCCGTATGGGAAGTGCGGGTCCTCGCCATCCTTCTGCGGACCGCCGCCGGGGAAGTGCTTGGTCATGGTCGAGACCGAACCGGGCCCGAATGACGCCCCCTGGAAGCCGCGGATGTAGGCGGCGCCGAGCACTCCCGACAGCTCGGCGTCCTCACCGAACGTCGCCGTCTGCCGCGCCCAGCGGGGCTCGGTGGCGAGGTCGACCTGCGGGTGCAGGGCGACGCGCAGGCCGACGGCCGTGTACTCCTGGCGGGCGATGTCGGCGAACCGCTCCACGAGCTCCGCGTCACGCGTCGCTGCGAGCCCGAGGGTCTCGGGCCACTGCGAGAAGGGGCCGGCGAGGATCGACGCGCCGGGGTTCTCGCTGAACGAATGCCGCGGATCGGTCGACAGCGTCACGGGGATGCCGAGTCGCGTGGAGGCCGCGAGTCGCTGCACCGCGTTCTGCCAGGCGGCGATCTCGCGCCCGGTCGGCGCAGCACCGAGCAGGTTGAAGTGCGTCATCTGCTTCTTCTCGAGGAAGTCGCGGGCGCTCGGAGTGCGGAAGATCGGGTTCGGCTCGTCGAGGTCGCCGATCGCGATCATGGTGTGGAAGAAGAGCCCGGCCTTCTCCTCGATCGTCATCTCGTCGAGCAGCAGCTGCACGCGCTCGTCGACAGGCCGGCTCGCATCGAGCCAGGGGCGCGTCGCCGTGTCGGTCGTGGTGGTGGTGTCGGTCATGGTCACTTGACTCCCTTGATGCGGTAGACGAGGACGGCGCCCGCCAGCGCGACGAGTGCGCCGAACAGGTACCAGGTGGTGTAGCCGCCGAGCGGTGTGGCCGCGCCGAGCGCGATGATGCCGGGAGCGATCGCGGGCGCGATCGACTGCGGCAGCGCATTGGCGATGTTGAGCACGCCGAGGTCCTTGGCGGTGTCTTCGGGATTGGGAAGCACCTCGGTGGCGAGGGCGAGGTCGACGGAGAGGAAGGAGCCCGCCCCCAGGCCGATGATCGCCTGCGCGATGATCACGGTGGTGACATCGGGGGCGATCGCCAGGATCACCAGGCCGACCACCATGACCACGCCGGCGATCGCCACGAACGGACGGCGCTTGCCGATCTTGTCCGAGAGGAATCCGCCCAGCGGAGAGGAGATCGCCATGGCCGCCATCGAGGCCAGGTTGGCGATCAGGATCGTCCCCACCGCACCCTGCTCATCGAGCGCGAACTTCGTGATCAGGTACAGCGGAAGGAAGGTCGCGATGCCCGCGTAGCCGAACATCACGAAGAACTTCGTCAACCAGGTCCACCCGAAGTCGGGGTGCTTGCGGGGGTTGAAGACGAAGGAACCGAAGAACGTGCCGACCGTGAACCGCTCGGCCGGCTTCTGGGTGAGGCGACGGTCCTGGAGAGTGAGCACGAACACGATGACGAGGATCAGCGAGATCGCACCGGGGACGACGAAGCGCTCGAAGTCACCGGGCAGGAAGTTCACGAGGAAGCTGCCGGCGAGGATGCCGATCGGCGTCGTGATGCCGATGATGCCCGAGACCTTGCCGCGGCTGCTCACCGGCACCTGATCGGGAAGCGTGGCGTTGGCTGCGGCGAGCACCGCGTTCATGGACGCCTGCACCAGGCACCACGCGAGGAGCACCATCCAGACCGAGGTCGCTGCGCCGATGATGGCGAAGCCGCCGAGACCGACGATCGCGCCGCCGAGGATCCACGGACGGCGCATGCCCCAGCGCGAGGTGGTGCGGTCGGAGAGGCGTCCGACCAGCGGGTTCGCGATGAGGGCGAACGCGGCGCCGACTCCCATCACCAATCCGAGGCTGCCCTCGGTGTTGGTCGGGTCGATGTGCTGGATCTTGAACGCCATCGACACCATCACCGGGGTGAGGAGCGCGAGGTAGACGCCGAAGTTCACGGCGGCGAGGCCGGGCGTGTAGCCGCGCGGGGTGCGCGGCGGAGTGGTTCCTGGCGCCTTGAAGCCGGTGGTGCCGACGGCGGCGGCGTTGGCGGCAGATGACAACTCTGTCATGAGGGTCCCTTTCGAAGTGCCGCACGTCATCGGGCGACGCGGCTCTGGGAAGAAGATACACGAAACCCGACCGTTTGGTAACTGAATCCAGACCGATTGGTAATGAGCGAGGATAGGATGAGGGAGGGGATGCGATGACGACCACGACGAACGGCACACGGCACGCGCAGGCCTCCGCCACGCGGCAACGCATCCTGAGCTCTGCTCACGAGCTGTTCGTGAGCCACGGATACCGCTCGACATCACTGCGCGACATCGCCGCCGCCGCATCCGTCAGCCACCCCGGACTCCTCGGACACTTCGCGTCGAAGGACGAGCTGCTCGCCGAAGTCGTGGCCGAGCTGGAAGCCGACAACGAGGCGGTCTTCAGCGACATCGCCGCCGCCTCGGAGCCCGGCGACCTGATCTTCGCCGCGCTCGCCGAACGCAACGCCCGCACCGAGGGATACCTCGAGCTCTTCGCCGCCCTCACCGGTGAGGCATCCGCTCCCGCACACCCCGCGCACGCACGGATGCGGGAACGCTACGCCCGCCTGCGCGCCCTGAGCGCGGACGTCCTGGAAGACGCGAAGTACCACGGTGTCATCGCCTCGGACCGCGACGTCGATGGGGAGACCGTGCGACACACCGCCGGATGGGACGGGCTGCAACTGGTGTCGCAGTACCTGCCGGGGCAGGTCAACGTGGTCGAGATGCTCGAGGAGCGCGAGAGCCTCTGGGCGATGCCGCTCGGATGGCGGGATCCGGATGACGACATCGCGGCCCCCGCCGCGCCCGCCGGCCCGTTCCCGGAGCTGCCGTCCACGACCACCGTCGAGGCGGATCCCGGGTATGCGGTCGGCCGCCGCCGCCGCACGCAGATCGTCGCCGACGCCATGCGGCTCTTCGCACGTGACGGGTACGGCGACACCAGCCTGCGCGACATCGCCGACGCCGTCGGTGTGTCGAAGTCGACGCTCCTGCATCACTACGCCTCGAAGGACGTGCTGCTCAGCGCCGTGCTCGCGGAGCGCGACGGCGCCATCAGCCTGCACCAGGAGGTCGCCGGCGTCCGCTCGGCCGGCGAGATGCTGCGGAGCCTCCCCGAAGGTGCCGAGCGCAGTGCCCGTGATGAACCGGGGCTGATCGAGGTGTACGCGGTGCTGTCCTGCGAGGCGGTGCCGGCCGGGCATCCCGCCCACGACTACTTCGCCACCCGCTTCGCCGACGTCGTCGCCTACTTCACGGAGCTGTTCCGCCTGGCCCAGGTCGACGGCGATCTGCCCGAGCACCGCGACCCCGCACATGAGGCGCTCTGGTTGATCGCGATGTGGGACGGCCTGCAGTACCAGTGGTTGTACGACCGGGACGCGGTCGACATCGCGGAGCAGTTGCGTGCCCACCTCGCCGACGTGCTGCCCGCGCGCCGAGCGCCCGCTCTCGCCAACTCCCCCGGCTCCTCCCCTGGCTCCTCTCCACGACGTTGACAGCTCGCGCCGGAATGAGCACACCACAGCGACAACAGGTGTCAACTCCGTGAGCGGCCCCGGGGCGCGCGCATCTCACCCTCGCCGGTGGGTGGTGAGGAGACTGCTCAGTTCGCGGCGACCACCGCGATCACTCCGTCGCCGTAGGCCTCGCGCTTCTTGGCTCCGATGCCGGTGATGCCGTCGAGGTCGGCGAGGGATGCCGGACGATGCTCGGCGAGTGCACGCAGTGTCGCGTCGCCGAAGACGATGTACGCGGGCACACCCTGCTCGCGCGCGGTCTCGGCACGCCACGCGCGCAGCGCCTCGAACAGCGGCCGGTCGCCCTCGGCCAGCGCATCGGCAGCAGAGGCCTTGCGGGCGCGGCCCTGGGTGGTCGGACGGCCGATCGTGTCTTTGCGCAGCGGCACAGGGGTCTCGCCGCGCAGGACTCCGGCCGCCTGCTCGCCGGGCGCGAGGGTGCCGTAGTCACCCTGGGCGACGAGGATGCCGCGGGCGAGCAGCTGCCGCACGACGCTGCGCCAGTCCTGGTCGGAGAGGTCGGCGCCGATGCCGTAGGTGGCGAGCTTCTCATGACCCTGCTGGCGGATGCGCTCGGTCGAGGCACCGCGCAGGATGTCGATCAGATGCCCGGCGCCGAACGACTGATTGCGCTCGCGCTTGAGCCGTACGATCGTCGAGAGCAGCTTCTGGGCGGGCACGAGGCCGTCGAAGGTCGCGGTGTCTTCCAGACAGGTGTCGCAGTTGCCGCAGGGCTGCGACTCCTGCCCGAAGTAGCCGAGCAGGTTCTGGCGGCGGCACTCCACCGTCTCGCACAGCGCGAGCATCGCGTCGAGGTGCTGCCCCATCCGCATCTTGAACGTGCGGTCGCCGGGGCTCTGGTCGATGAGCCGGCGCTGCTGCACGACATCCCCGAGCCCGTAGGCCATCCAGGCGATCGAGGGTTCGCCGTCGCGACCGGCGCGACCGGTCTCCTGGTAGTAGCCCTCGACCGACTTCGGGAGGTCGATGTGTGCCACGAACCGGACGTCGGGCTTGTCGATGCCCATACCGAACGCGATCGTGGCGACCATGACCACGCCGTCTTCACGGAGGAACCGCGCCTGGTTGGCGGCGCGCACCTCGGCCGGAAGACCCGCGTGGTAAGGGAGGGCGTCGAACCCCTGGGCAGCGAGGTAGGTCGCGGTCTGCTCGACCGACTTGCGACTGAGGGCGTACACGATGCCGCACGGCGCGGCATCCGATCCGGGGACCGACTCCTGCGAGCGGATGAAGGCCACGAGCTGCTTGCGCGGGTCGACCTTGGGGACGATGCGGTACTGGATGTTCGGGCGGTCGAAGCTCGCCACGAAGTGCTTGGCGCCGTCGAGGCGCAGGCGCTCGGTCATCTCCTGATGCGTGGCACGGGTCGCGGTCGCGGTGAGCGCCATGCGCGGGACACCGGGGAAGCGCTCCCCCAGGTCGCCGAGCATCAGGTAGTCCGGACGGAAGTCGTGGCCCCACTGCGAGACGCAGTGCGCCTCGTCGATCGCGATCACGCTGAGCGTGCCGCGCTGCAGCAGTGCGGTGGTCGCGGCGTTCGACAACCGCTCGGGTGCGACGTAGATCAGGTCGAGCTCACCGGCGACATACGCGCGCTCGACCTCGCCGCGCTCCTGCGAGGACTGCGTCGAGTTCAGATACGCGGCCTTCACGCCGTTGGCGCGCAGCGCGTCGACCTGGTCGTGCATCAGGGCGATCAGCGGGCTGATCACGAGCCCCGTGCCCTCGCGGACGAGTGCGGGCACCTGGAACGTGATGCTCTTTCCGGCACCGGTGGGCATGAGGACGATCGCATCGCCGCCCCCGATCACCTGATCGACGATCGCGGCCTGCTCGCCACGGAACTCGTCGTAGCCGAAGACCGTGTGCAGCGCCTCGCGCGCCGTGGCGTACCGGCTCGGCGTCGCCCGACGGACGGCGGGAGCGGCCTGAGCTGCCGGTGGCGCGACCAGGGTCGTGGGTCCGGGGCCCCAGTCGAGGGGCGGTTCGTACCCGGCGCCCTGCGGTTCCCAGTCCATGGGCTCCGGCGGCGCGGAGGACTCCCAGCCGTCGTCGTAGGGCTCGTCGGCGTACGGCAGATCCGCGTACGGGTCACGGGGAGTCTGCGGCATCCCTCCAGCGTAACGACCTCCACCGACCTCGCTCCCGTTCAGCTGCCGAGAGGTCACGACACGCCGCGCCGGGGCCGGGCTCCGCGGCGTGTCTTGGCCCCTCAGCGGAGGGCCCCGCCGCTCCCGGCGGGCGTAGGTTGGACGGAGACGCCAGAAGGAGCCCCGATGACCGACATCACCGTCACCCGCAACGACGACGCTTCGCGCTACGAGATCCGCTCCGACGACACGCTCGCGGGGTTCGCGGAGTTCGACCTGCGCCCCGGCTCGATCCGCTTCACCCACACCGAGGTCGACCCCGCGTTCCAGGGCCAGGGTCTCGCCGGAAAGCTCGCCGCCTACGCGCTGGCGGATGCCGCGGCATCCGGCGACGCGATCGTCCCGCTGTGCCCCTACATCGCCCGGTACCTCGAGACGCACGAGATCCCCGGCGCCGAGATCCGCTGGCCGCGCACGCCTGACTCCGACGCGGCCGACGACAGCGCCGAGGCCGCAGGCGCCTGATGATCGGTCCGCACCGGCTCGTGCTCGAGCCCCGCGAGGTGCCGCTCGGCGGGGTGCGCGGCATGACCGTGCTGCGCGCCCTGCCGCACCGCAACCTGCCGACGATCGGCGCGTGGTGCTTCCTCGACCGGTTCGGTCCCGCCGAGACGCGCATGCGTGTGGAGCCGCATCCGCACATCGGACTGCAGACCGTGACCTGGCCCCTGGTCGGAGAGATCCGGCACCGCGACTCGCTCGGCAGCGACGCCGACCTGCGCCGCGGGCAGCTGAACCTGATGACGGCGGGCAACGGCATCTCGCACTCGGAGTACTCGATCGGCGAGGATCCGATCCCCCTCGACGCGCTGCAGTTCTGGGTCGTGCTGCCGGAGTCCGCCCGCCACGGCACTGCCGGGTTCGAGCGGCACGTCGACCTTCCCGGCCTCACGCTCGCCGCTGATGCGGGCGCGGCTGCCGAGGCCACGGTCGTGCTCGGAGAGTTCGCCGGGGTCGTCTCACCCGCCACCGTGCACACGCCGATCGTCGGCGCCGAGATCGTGGTCCCTGCGGGATCGCGCGTGCGGCTGCCGCTGCGGCCGGAATGGGAGCACGCCCTCATGCTCGTCGAGGGCGATGTGGTGGTGGCGGAGCATCCGATGCCGCGCAACGAGCTGCTCTACCTGGGCGACTCCCGCGACGAGGTCGAGGTGTCGTCGACCGCGGGTGCGCTGCTGTTCCTCCTGGGCGGTGAGCCGTTCGAGGACGACATCGTGATGTGGTGGAACTTCGCGGGACGCTCGCATGACGAGATCGCCGCGGCCCGCGAGGAGTGGGAGGCGGCATCCGCGCGCTTCGGCACCGTCGACGGCCACGACGTGCGCATCCCGGCGCCCCCGCTGCCGCCGGTGCGTCTCATGCCCCGCAGCCGGAAGCTCTGACGAGAGCCCGCCCCGCTCAGCCGCGGTCGGGCGTGTGCACGCGCGCGAGGAACCGGTCCGTGCGCGGCGACGGGCTGCGCGGGTCGAGCACCGAGACGACGACCGTGACGGCCGTGGCGAGCGGGATGGTCCAGGCCGCGGGTTGCGCGAGGTAGGGCGCGGCGACCCCGACGCCGTCGATCGCCGCATGCACGAGCAGCGCGAGTCCTGCCGCGAGCCCGCCCGACACCATGCCGGCGACCGCGCCGCGGGCCGTCAGACCGCGCCACCAGACGCCGAGCAGCACGACGGGCGACAGCGTGGATGCCGCGATGACGAAGACCACGCCGACGCTCGACACCAGCCCGGCGGGAGCCGTCAGCAGTGCGACCGCGAGCGGAACCAGAGCGCACAGCAGGGCGGAGAGTCGGAACGAGCGCACGGAGCCGGAGAACACGTCCTGGCTGATGACGCCGGCGAGCGACACCACGAGTCCGGCCGAGGTGGCCAGGAACGCTGCGAAGGCACCCGCCACGATGAGCGCCGTCAGCAGCTCGCCGAAGACGCCGGGGAACACACGCGAGGGCAGCAGCAGCACCACCGTGTCGGCGACGCCCGGCACCGCGAGATCGGGGGCCGCGATGCGCGCCAGCAGGCCCATCGTGCTCGAGACCGCATAGAACGCGCTCACCATCGCGATCACGATCACTGTCGTGCGGCGCGCGGACGCCCCCGTCGGGCTCGTGTAGAACCGCACCAGCACGTGCGGCAGCCCCATGGTGCCCAGCAGCAGCGCGAGCAGGAGCGATGCCGACTCGTAGGCGTCGAACCCCGAGGGCCCCGCCTCGGCGGGGAACACCAGCGCAGGGTCGAACTCGTGGGGACCGTTGCTGAGCGCGAAGGCGATGAAGACGACGGGCACCAGCAGTGCCGTGAGCTTGAGCCAGTACTGGAAGGCCTGCACATAGGTGATCGCGCGCATGCCACCGGCCGCGACGGATGCGGCGACCAGCACGGCGACCGTGACCGCTCCCACCCACTCGGGGAGGCCGGCGACCACGACCAGGGTGATACCAGCGCCGTGCAGCTGCGGCACGATGTACAGCCAGCCGATGATCAGCACGGCCAGGCTGGTCACCCGCCGCGCCGCGGTCGATTCGAGGCGCGCCTCGATGAAGTCCGGGATCGTGTACGCGCCGCTGCGGCGCAGGGGCGCAGCGACGAAGACCAGCACCAGCAGGTAGCCGGCCGCATATCCGATCGGGAACCAGAAGCCGCGGGCGCCGTCGAGCAGCACCAGCCCCGACAGGCCGAGGAAGGTACCCGCCGAGAGGTACTCGCCGCTGATCGCCGAGGCGTTCCACACCGGCCGCACCGTGCGCGAGGCGACGAAGAAGTCCCCCGTGGTGCGCGACACCTTCAGCCCGTAGACGCCGATGAGCAGCGTCGCGATGATGACGAGCGCGACGCCGACCAGATCCATGACCGCGTTCATTCGCGGTCCCGGAGGGCACGGTACCGACGTTCGTTCCGCGCCGCGGTGCGCGCGTACAGGACCGCGAAGACGAGGATGACCGGGTAGAACGCGTACGCCTGCAGCAGCCACGACAGCGGCACGTCCCAGAGCACGATCCGATCCATCTCGGGGATCAGCGCGATCGCCAGCGCCATGGCGACCACGACCAGCACGAAGCCCGCGATCGTGCCGAGCGCCAGCCGCAGCTGACTGCGCACGAGGGCGCGCGCGTACACGGCATCCGCCTCGTCCGCCGGGGCACCGGGCAGGGCGATCCCCCGGGTGAGGGTCGCGGGCCGGCGGGGCGGAAGGTCGGCGGTCACCCGCACGCGCTTGGGGGCCTCGGTCATCCGGGGCTCTCCCCGCGCACGAGCGCATCGCGCACACTCGACACCAGACGTCGACTCACGGGCAGCGCGATCGCCCCGACCGAGACGGAGGGTTCCGCACCCGACAGCCGCACCTCGGTCACGGCCGCGCTGCGCACCATCCAGGACCGGTGGATGCGGATGAATCCGGCGTCCGTCCACCTCGCCTCGAGCTCGGAGATCGGGATGCGCACGAGATGCCCCGATCCGTCATCGGTGTGCAGCCGGGAGTAGTCGCCCTGCGCCTGCACCCAGCGCACGTCGCGGCGGTGCACGAAGCGCACCGCCGAGCCCACCGTGACCGGGATCGCCTCCTCGTCACCGGGGACGGCGGTCTCACCGAGCTCGACCACCCGATCGATCGCTCGGCGCAGGCGCTCCGAGCGCACCGGCTTGAGCAGGTAGTCCGCCGCGCGCAGCTCGAACGCCTCGACGGCGCGGGCCTCATCGGCCGTCACGAACACCACGGCCGGCGGCTCGGCGAGTGCGAGGAAGGCCCGCGCGAGCTCGGTGCCGAGAAGCCCGGGCATGTGGATGTCGAGGAAGGCGATCTGCACGACGCGCTCGGACAACTGGCGCAGGGCATCCGCGCCGCTGCTCGCCGTGAGGATGTCGCCGATGCGGTCATCGCTGCGCAGCAGATGCACGAGCTCGTGGAGGGCGGGCTGCTCGTCGTCGGCGACGAGGACGTCGATCATGAGCGCACCTCAGTCGTTGTCCGGATCGTTGAGCGGCTGCGACTTCGGCACCCGCATGCGCACCAGGGTACCCGCGCCCGTGTTGGTCTCCACGACCAGTCCCCCGTCGGTGCCGTAGAGCTGCCTCAAGCGCGTGTCGACGTTGCGCAGGCCCACGTGCAGACCGTCGTCGACCGCCGTGAGCACGGCCCGCAGCCCCTCCGGGTCCATCCCGATGCCGTCATCCTCGACCGTGATCTCGGTGTGCGTCCCGTCGTCGCGCGAGGAGATGCGGATCTCCCCTCCCCCTTCGCCCGGCTCCAGACCGTGTCGCACCGCGTTCTCGACGAGGGGCTGCACGGAGAGGAAGGGGATGACGGTGGCCAGAGTCTCCGGCGCGATCCGCAGCGTGACGCGGAGCCGTTCACCGAACCGTGCGCGTTCGAGCTCCAGGTAGGAGTGGATGCTGCCGAGCTCTTCCGTGAGCGTGGTGAACTCGCCCTGACGTCGGAAGGAGTAGCGGGTGAAGTCGGCGAACTCCAGCACGAGCTCGCGCGCCCTGACCGGATCGGTGTGGATGAACGAGGCGATCGCGGTGAGGGCGTTGTAGATGAAGTGCGGCGAGATCTGCGCGCGCAGGGAGCGCAGTTCGGCCTCGGCCAGCTGCGTACGAGAGGCATCCAGACCGCCGAGCTCGACCTGGGCGGCGCACCAGTCGGCGACCTCCTCCGCCGCCCGCACGAGCGCGGCGCGCACGGGAGCGGCGAACGCGACGACCACACCGATCACCTGTCCGTCGACGACGATCGGCGCTCCGACGCCTTCCAGATGGTCGTGGTCCCCGGACGCGGGGAAGACCTGCCGTCGACCCGATGCCCTGACCCGCTCCGCGATGCGCACCGCGCTGGACTCCAAGCCGTCGGAGGCACCGTCGAACGCGACCGCGTCATCGGCACCGACGATCGCGACCGCCGCACTGCCCAGCAGCACCCGCAGGTGCCGCGCCGCCTGCACGACCTCGGGCGTCGAGAGACCTCCGCGCAGATGCGGCGCGGCCAGGCTCGCGTGATGCAGCGCCCGCAGCGCGGCCTGCTCCGCGTCGCTGCCGAGGTCGGTCGCCCCACGCGCGAGCCGACGCGCGAGCAGCAGCAGCACCGTCAGGACGATGCCGCCGAGCACGCCCAGCACCGCGGCGAGAACGACGTCGGTCATGGGTTCAGCCTAGGTTCCGTTCGACGCCGACACCCATCGCCAGCGCCGAGACCCCCGCCCTCGACGCGGAGCGCGGTGGGTCTCGGCGGGCGCGGTGGGTCTCGGCGAGAGCGGGGGAGCCGTCAGCAGCAGCGGGCACCGGGATTGCGATCCTGATCATCCATCCGCTGTCGCCAGAACTGGCGCTCGGTCAGGGGCTCCTCGTCGGGATGCTGTCGGCGGTGATGGGCGACATAGGTCGCATAGGCGGTGTCGCCCATCAGGGTCGTCATGTACCAGCGGATGCCGCGGCCCACCCGCGCCGCGGCGCTCAGCAGCGCGCGCAGCGGGGTGGTCGCGGCATCCGTCCGGTTCGTCATGATGACCATCTCAGTGCGTCGACGCCTTGCGCTCGTCCGCGAGGATCGGCTCCCACTGCTTCTCGAGCTCGCGCTCGGTCGCATCGGGCAGGAACCCGGCCGGAGCGAAGCGACGAGAGGCGACCGGCGGCTCCTCGGTGTTCTCGCCGCCGCCGTTGCGGATCGCCGTGATCGTCACGACCACGGCCGCGATCATCACGATGATCGCGAGAGTGACGAAGATGATCGACAGCGTGCCCTGCACCGCGGTGTTGCGGATGACGGCGTCCAGCACTTCCGGCGCTCCGAGCGACGTGTCGCCGCTGTCGCGGGCCTCGACGTAGCGGAAGTGGTTCGCCCAGTAGCCGATCGCCGGCACGGGCGAGGCGATCTTGTACAGCGACGCCGTGATCGTGACGACCGCCGTGAACGCGAGCGGCAGCCCGATGATCCACAGCCACTTGATGTAGCTCTTGCCGCGCTTGGCGACGATGGCCATCACCACGGCGAGCGCGATCGCCGCGAGCAGCTGGTTCGCGATACCGAACAGCGGGAAGAAGGTGTTGATGCCGCCGAGCGGGTCGGTGACGCCGAGGATGAGGATCGCTCCCCAGCCGGCCACCATGATCGCGGTGCAGATCCAGACGCCGGGGCGCCAGGAGACGTCGCGGAACTTGGGGAACCAGGCGCCGATCGAGTCCTGCAGCATGAAGCGCGCCACACGGGTTCCCGCGTCGACGGCGGTGAGGATGAACAGCGCCTCGAACATGATCGCGAAGTGGTACCAGAACGCCATGAGCGCCTGCCCGCCGAGGGCCTGCTGCATGATGTGCGCGAGTCCGAGCGCGAGGGTCGGTGCACCACCGGTGCGCGAGACGATCGACTCCTCGCCGACCGCCTGGGCGGTGCCCGTGAGCATCTCGGGCGTGAGGTTCACCCCCGTCAGCCCCAGGGAGTTCACGAAGGCGACGGCCCCTTCGACCGTGCCCCCTGTCGCCGCCGTCGGCGCGTTCATCGCGAAGTAGATGCCCTGGTCGATCGAGATCGCGGCGACCAGCGCCATGATCGCGACGAACGACTCCATGAGCATGCCGCCGTATCCGATGAAGCGCGTCTGGCGCTCCTTCTCGATGAGCTTCGGTGTCGTGCCCGAGGCGATCAGCGCGTGGAAGCCCGACAGGGCACCACACGCGATCGTCACGAACAGGAAGGGGAAGAGCGGACCGGCGAACACCGGACCCATCCCGTTCTCACCGAAGATGCTGACGGCGGGGACCGTGATCTCGGGGCGCACCAGGATGATCGCGCCGGCGAGCATCACGATCACGCCGATCTTCATGAACGTGGAGAGGTAGTCGCGCGGAGCGAGCAGCAGCCAGACCGGGAGCACCGCGGCGATGAAGCCGTAGATGATGATGCCCCACGCGATCGTGGTGCGGTCGAGGTGGAAGATCGCCTGACCCCAGTCGGTACCGGCGACCCAGCCGCCGCCGATGATCGCGGCCATCAGCAGCACGAAGCCGATGATCGAGACCTCTGTGACCTTGCCGGGGCGCAGGAAGCGCAGGTAGATGCCCATGAAGATCGCGATCGGGATGGTCATCGCGACCGAGAAGACGCCCCACGGGCTCTCGCCGAGGGCGTTCACGACCACGAGCGCGAGGATCGCGACGATGATCAGCATGATCAGCAGCGAGGCGATGATCGCGGCGGTCCCGCCGATGCGGCCGAGCTCCTGCCGGGCCATCTGACCGATCGTGCGGCCGCCGCGGCGCATGGAGAAGAACAGCACGGTGTAGTCCTGCACGGCGCCGGCGAGCACGACGCCGACGATGATCCAGATCGTGCCGGGCAGGTACCCCATCTGCGCTGCGAGCACGGGACCGACGAGCGGACCGGCGCCGGCGATGGCGGCGAAGTGGTGGCCGTAGAGCACGCGGCGGTCGGTGGGGACGTAGTCCTTGCCGTCCTGCTTGACCTCGGCGGGGGTGGCGCGGCGGTCGTCGGGCCGGGTGATGTACTTCTCGATCACCTTGGAGTAGAAGCGGTAGCCGATCAGGTAGGTGCAGACGGCCGCGAACACGAACCAGATCGCGTTGACGGTCTCACCCCGGACGATCGCGAGCATGGTCCAGGCGACCGCGCCGAGCAGGGCGATGGCCGACCAGATGAGGATCTTCGGCCACGTCCAGCGGTTCGCCTTCTCGTGGTGGTCGTCGGTCAGTGCGACCGGGGGGAGTTTCGGGTCGGTGACGATGACGGGATCGCCATCGACGGGGCCGGCGCCGTCGCGGCGGCGCGACGAAGGTGCAGTCATGGGGTTCTCCTCGGTGTGCGCATCATTGCGTTGTCCCACGCTAGGAAGCTCCCGCGCGGGGCGTGCGCTGCGGAGCGGATGCTGCGACGAGCGGCATGGTCGACGCGACGAACGGATGCGGGCCCTCTGGGGCGAAACCCGGACCATCCGGCATCCGCTCGGCGCGGCACGCCCCTGACACGCCGCGCTGACGACGGATCGTCCGGGTTTTTGCACGGCCCCTCGCCGCCCGGGACGCTCCCGCGCGCAAGTAGGCTGGAGCCGTGGCCCGAACCCCCGTCCTGTCGACCCGCGTGCTGCTCGTCTGCGCAGCGATCGGCGTGGCGACCGGCATCATCGGCGGCATCGCCGGCCTGCTCACCCCGGTCGTGCTGATCACGGCCCCGTGGGCGTACGGCCTGCTGCTCGGGTCGCATGTGCTGCCGGGAATCATCGCGCAGGAGGTGCTGCGCCGGCCGCTGGTCGCTCTGGTCACGCATCTGATCGCCGCCCTCGTCGCGAGCGCGTTCAACCCGGCCTGGGCGCTGCGTTTCATCGGCACCGCCCTGCTGTTCGGAGCGATCCAGGAGGGCGTCGCCGCCCTCACCCGCTACCGGGCCTGGGGCCCGTGGCGCTTCTTCATCTCTGCCGCGGTGATCGGCGTGATCGTCGCCGTGGTCGTGTTCTTCGCGGCACATCTGGCAACGCTTCCCCTCTGGGCGCAGATCGCCTACCTCGTCCTCGCCGTGCTGGGGCCGATCGGGTGGACGGCGGTCGGCCTCGGCGTCGGCACCGCCCTGAGTCGCGCGGGCGTCGCGCGCCGCTGAGCCGCACCGTCCTCGGCCGATCGACATGGCAAGCGAGGTAAGGCTCAGCTAAGTTAGTACGGTACGTTCCACCGACCCGGGGTTCCGCCGTGCGCTCATCCGCGCCTCTTCTCCGCGTGCGTGATGTCTCACTCACCCACGCGGATGCCGCGCACCCCTCGCCGCGCGACGTCACCTTCGACATCGAACAGGGCGAGGTCGTGCTGCTGCTCGGTCCCTCGGGTTCCGGCAAGTCCACGCTGACACTGGCCCTGAACGGGCTCATCCCCCATGCGGTACCGGCGACCATGACCGGCACGGTCGAGGCCGGCGGGCTCGACACCGCGCAGACGCACACCGCGACCCTGAGCACGCATGTCGCGATGGTCTTCCAGGACCCGGACGCGCAGATCGTCACGGGCACCGTGTACGACGAGGTCGCGTTCGGGCCGGAGAACCTGCGGCTGCCTCTCGACGAGGTGCGCGCCCGCGCGGAGGACTCCCTTCGCCGCGTCGGCCTCTGGGAGCGACGAGACGAGAACCCCGATCGCCTGTCGGGTGGCGGGCGACAGCGCCTCGCGATCGCCTGCGCGCTCGCCATGGGCTCCCCGCTGATCGTGCTCGACGAACCGACGGCCAACCTCGACCCTCAGGGCATCGACGACGTCTACGCCGCGCTGACGGATGTCGTCGCGGCCGGGGACCGCGCGATCCTGCTGGTCGAGCACAACCTCGACGCGGCGATGGGCTTCGTGACGCGGGCGATCGTGCTCGACCGCGAGGGCGCGGTCGCGTTCGACGGTCCGGCGGGCGAGGTCATCCGCACGCACGCCGGTGAGCTGCTCGAGATGGGCGTGTGGCTTCCCGCAGCGACACTCGCCGCTCTGCGGATGCGCGGCGACGGCATCCGTCTCGACCCGCTTCCGCTCACCCCCGTCGAGCTGGCCACAGCCCTCGACGCACAGGGGGTCATCGCCGCCGCCGCGCCGGCCGTCCCCTCGGCACCGGACGCCGCCTCGATCATCCGCGCGCGCGGGCTGACCGTGACGCGGCACCGCACCGAGATCCTGCACGGCATCGACCTGGACATCGCACCCGGGACCCTCACCGCGATCGTCGGGGCGAACGGCGCGGGCAAGACCACGCTCATCCAGGCGCTCGCCGGGGTGGTGCCACCGCCGAAGCGTCGTGTCGACGTCGACGGTCTCGACCCGGCGACCGCGTCTCCGCGCGACCTCGCGGCCCGCATCGGTTTCGTGTTCCAGAACCCCGAGCACCAGTTCATCGCTCACACGGTGTTCGAGGAGCTCGCCCACGGGCTGAGGCTGCGGCATGTGCCGGATGCCGAGATCGCGGAGCGCGTGCAGGAGATGCTCGCCCGCTTCGGACTCGGTCACAAGGCGGAGGTGCATCCGTTCCTGCTCTCGGGGGGCGAGAAGCGGCGGCTGTCGGTCGGCACCGCGCTCATCACCCGCCCGCAGGTGCTGGCGCTCGACGAGCCCACGTTCGGCCAGGACCGCGCCCGCGCCTCCGAGCTTCTCGCGCTGCTCCAGGGCCTGCGCGCAGAGGGCACGACGATCGTGATCGTGACGCACGACCTGCAACTGGTCGCCGAGCACGCCACGCACACGGTCATCCTGGCCGACGGGCGGGTGCACGCCGCGGGCACGACCGCCGAGCTCTTCGCCGATGAGCAGACGTTCACGAGCGCCGGACTGCGCCTCCCGGCGCTGCAGCGCGTGCTGGCATCCCACCGGCCGGCGGCCTGGTCATGAGCGCCGTCGTGTTCGATCCGTACGCCGCGATGGTCGCGACCTCCCGGCGCCAGTTCCTGTATGCCCTGAACCCGCTCTCGAAGGTCGCGGGGGTGGCGCCGGCGATGCTGCTGCTCGTGTTCGTGCGCGACCTGGCGACACCGCTGGCGTTCCTCGTGTTCGCGTACGCGCTGATCCTCGCGGGCGCCCGCCTCACCGCTCGGCTGCTGCTCGTGCTGTTGGTGGCGCTGCCGCTCGGCGTCGCGGCGATCGGGGTCGGCTTCTCCCTGTGGGTGGATGCCGGGCTGGTCGGCGGCACCGCGCCCGTGCTGAGCATCGGCGACTGGACGCTGTTCCGCGGCGCCCTCGAGATCGGCTTCGCCACCGCGCTGCGCCTGGGCGCGATCGTGGCCCTCGCGCTCGTGGGCGGGCTCACCACGAGCGGACCGGATCTGGTGCGCGCCAGCATCCAGCAGCTGCGTGTGCCGTATCGGATCGGCTACACCGCGCTCGCGGCGTTCCGTTTCGTGCCGCGGTTCGGCCATGAGCTGTCGGTCATCCGCGCCGCCCACCGTGTGCGCGGCCACCACGGCGGACGCGGACCGTTCGCCCGCATCGCGCGCGGCTGGGGCTACATCGTGCCGCTGCTGGCCGGCGCGATCCGGCACGCCGAGCGTGTCGCCCTCGCGATGGACTCCCGGGCCTTCGGTGCTCACGCGACCCGCACCGAGCGGCACCTGGTGCCGTTCCGGATGCGTGACACCGTCTTCATCGTGCTGTGCCTCGCGGCATCCGCGGCGATCTTCATCGCATTCTTCCCCTGGCAGCTTTCCTGAAAGGCGATTCCGTGGCATTCAGCAAGATGGTCAAGCCCGCGTCCGCAGAGCTCATCCACCTCACGGTGCTGCGCTCCGAACGGCTGTCGGCGCACTGGATCCGCGTGACGCTCGGCGGCGGCGAGATCGAGAAGTTCCGGCCGATGGGCTTCGACCAGTGGTTCCGCCTGTTCCTGCCGATCGGCGGCGACGCCGGACTCGAGCGCGTTCCCGCGAAGGCGAACAAGATGTTCGGCTACCTGAAGTTCCTGCGCATCCCCGACGGCGAGCGGCCGGTGATGCGCAACTACAGCGTGCGGGCGTACCGGCCTGCGACCGCCGAGACCGGGGCGGAGCTCGACGTGGACTTCGTGCTGCACGGCTCCGCCGCCGACGGCACCGCGGGTCCGGCGTCGCGCTGGGCCGAGACCTGCACCCCCGGCGAGCATGTTCTGATCATCGACGAAGGGCTGACCTTCAACCCGGAGCGCGGCACGCAGCGCGTGGTGCTGGTGGGCGACGAGACGGCGCTGCCCGCGATCTCCTCGATCTGCTCCTCGCTGCCCGCGGACGCGACCGGCACCGCGATCATCGAAGTGCCCGCAGAAGAGGATGCGTTGGCGTTCCCGCATCCCTCGGGCATCGAGGTCGTCTGGATCACACGTCCGCACAACGAGGAGCCGGGTGCGCTCGCGCTCGCGGCTCTGCACACGACGCCGCTCCCCGATGAGCCGTTCCACGCCTATGCCGCCGGCGAGCAGGCGCTCGCCTCCGGGGTCCGCAAGCACCTGGTCGGCGAGCGGGGAGTCGACAAGAACACCGTCAGCTTCTGCGGGTACTGGAAGATCGGCGCCTCCTCGCCGGCGTCCAAGGCCGCCCGCGAGGCTGCGGCGGAGCCCCTCGTATGAGCGGGACCGAGGCCGAGGGCGTCCGCCCGGGTTCGGCCGGGGCGACGAGCGGACGCTTCCGCTTCCCCACCGCGATCCTGCTGACGTGCGCCGCGCTCGGTGTGGCTGGTGCCGTGCTGCTCGCCCCGATGAACTGGGCGTCGACGATCCTCACCGGTCCGCTGCCCTTCCTGGGCATGGCGCTCGCCGGGCTGTGGCTGCTGCCGTCGGTGGTCGCACTCCGGTTGCTGCGGCGTCCGCTCGTGGGCCTGCTGGTCGGCCTGATCGCGGGGCTCGTGCTGGTGCCGTTCTCGGGTCACGGCTTCGGCAGCGTGGCGACGAACGTGTGGTGGGCGGCCTTCACCGAGCTGCCGTTCCTGTTCGTGCTGTGGCGGTACTGGGGCACGTGGATGCACTACCTCGGGGCGCTCACGGTCGGCATCGTGTATCCGATCTCGGCGTGGGCCTGGTTCCACCTCGGAGCGATGTCGCTGCCGCTGCAGATCGCCTTCTTCGCCGTGACGATCGCCAGCTGCCTGGGCGGCACCGCCCTCGGCATCCTGGTCGCCGATCGTCTGCGTCGTGCGGGCGTGGGCGGAAAGCGCTGAGGCACTGGCTCTCTGACTCAGGTCGAGACGAGCCGTGACCTACAATCGCGGTGACGGCGAAGCGCCCGGCCGAGTCGGCGGCAGCGGCGTGAGGGAGGAGCCACGATGTTCGGTGCGAAGAAGAAGAAGCTCAGCCTTGACGATGTGATGGCGAAGCTCCGACCCGATCTGACACGGGAAGCCCTCGGCGTCGGACCTGACTTCCCCGGCGTCGCCCCCAACCCGCTCCTGAGCGGTGCGGCGCGCAAGCGCAATGCGGAACTACGTGCGGGAGAGCTCGCGCTCGGCGTTCTCGTCGACTGGCGTGAGGTCAGCAGCGACGGCAGCCCCCGTGTGGTGCTGATGCTCGATGTCGAGACCGCCGAGGGCATCACGTTCCGCGGCATCGCCGACGAGGATCTCACGATCACCGAGCTCACCCGCCTCGCCGCGGGGCAGACCATGCCCGTGCGCTACCGGCCTGCTGTCCTGGACCACTACGTCGCCCTCGCCCGGGATGCGGACCCTGCCCGCGTGCAGCAGCTCTCCGAGGAGATCGCGCGCCGTACGCAGGCCTGAACCGGGTCCGGTGACCGGGGACGGCTCAGGCCCGGCCCCGGCCTGCGGAGACCCCTACCGCTTGCCGGCGATCTGACGACCGACGATCTCGCGCATGATCTCGTTCGTGCCGCCGTAGATGCGGTGCACACG
This sequence comes from Microbacterium saperdae, assembly GCF_006716345.1. Classification (NCBI taxonomy): domain Bacteria; kingdom Bacillati; phylum Actinomycetota; class Actinomycetes; order Micrococcales; family Microbacteriaceae; genus Microbacterium; species Microbacterium saperdae. The sequence goes on along the minus strand of NZ_VFOX01000002.1, from coordinate 910,328 downwards.
GGCGTCGAGGAAGGCACGGGCGATCGGGTACTCGGTGATGTATCCGTAACCGCCGTGCAGCTGCACACCGGTGTCGAGCACCTCCCACTCGCGCTCGGTCGCCCAGAACTTGACCTTCGCGGCCTCTTCGGCCGAGAGCTTGCCCTGCGAATAGGCGAGCAGCGCGCGGTCGATGTAGGCCCAGAGCGCGTCGACCGTGGTGGCCATGTCGGCGATCTTGAAGCGGGTGTTCTGGAAGTCGATGATCCGCTCGCCGAAGGCCTCGCGGTCCTTGGTGTACGCGACGGTCCAGTCGAGGGCGGCCTGCGCGGCGGCCGCGCCGGCGACACCGATCGACAGGCGCTCGAGCGGCAGGTTCATCATCAGCTGCACGAAGCCCTTGCCCTCGACACCGCCGATGAGGTTCTCCTCGGGGACGAACACGTCGCTGAACGAGAGCTCCGCGGTGTCGTGGCCCTGGAAGCCCATCTTGTGCAGCTTCTTGCCGTGGTCGAAGCCCTCCATGCCGTTCTCGATCAGCACCAGGCTGAACGCATCGGGGCGGTTGCCCTCTCCGGTCTTGACGAACGTGACGACGAGGTCGGCGGTCGCACCCGAGGAGATGAACGTCTTGGCGCCGTTGACGATGTAGCCACCGTCGGTCTTCTTCGCCGTGGTCTTGATGCCGCGCAGGTCGGATCCGGCCCCGGGCTCGGTCATGGCGAGCGCGCCGATGATCTCACCGGTGGCCATGCGGGGCAGCCACTTCTCCTTCTGCTCCTGCGTGCCCATGTGCACCAGGTACGGAACAGCGAGGTCATCCTGGATGCCGAAGGCGCCGGCGAGCGAACCGGCACCGGCCGCGATGATCTCCTCGTTCACGACCGCGCGGAAGCGGTAGTCCTGCAGCATCCCGGCGCCACCGAACTCCTCGGGAACCGACAGTCCGATGATCCCGGCCTCACCCGCCGCGCGCATCGTGTCGCGGTCGACCTCGCCGGCGGCGTCCCACCGCTCGATGGCCTCACCGGTCACATAGCGCTTGACGAAGTCCTTGACGAGGTCGCGGAAGGCCTCATGATCCTCTTCGTAGATGTCGCGTTCCATCGCGTCCTCCTGAACGTCTCGTGCGTCTTTGCTCCCGAGAGTCTATGTCGGGAGGACGGCCGAAGACAGGCCATTGTGAGAATGCATCCCACATGTCGTGAGACTGGGTACCGAGTTTGTCGGATGCCGCAACGCGGCGTCGGACGCCGGGTCTCAGTGCCCGTAGTCGGGCGCGGCCGGCAGTCCGAAGAACTCCTCGAGCGTGTGGAAGCCGCCGTCGTGATAGGCCGCGGCGAGCTCCATGCCGACGTAGCGGAGGTGCCACGGCTCGGGTGCGTACCCCGTGACGGCGGTGCCGACGCCTTCGTAGCGCACCACGAATCCGTACTCCCAGGCATGCTCGGCGACCCAGGCGCTCTGCGCGGTGGCGCCGAAGCCGTCGAGCCCTCCGCACTGCCCGTCGCACGCGACGACATCGAGTGCGAGACCGGTCTGATGCTCGCTGTGACCCGGGCGCGCCGATCCGGCATCGGCCCCTTCCTGCCCCTGCGAGCGCACGTGCGCGTCGTAGGTCGACACCTGCAGCCCGTACGAGCGGTACCCGTTGTTCGCACCGACCCGGCCGACGCCGGCCGCTGCGGCGCCCTCTGCCATCTCACCGACCGCGGCCGCGACGTCGGAGCGCACCTGACCGGAGAGCGTGGTCATCTGCAGCGGCACCCCGGCGAGGTTGGCGGGCGCATAGTCCGCCGGTTCCAGCGGACGCGCCTTGTTCACGACGACCCAGATCCGCGCGGGATCACTCAGCGAGATGCAGGGCGCGTTCCCTGCGACGACCGCGTCACGGAAGCTCGCGCCCCCGCCGAAACCGGCGATCGCCGCGGCATCGTCTCCGCTGCCGAGGGCCTTCTGCACCGCGGGATCCGTGCACGGATCGACGGCAGGGGTGGCGCCGACCAGTACGGAGGGCACCTGCATCACCGTCACGGGCTCCGGCATCACCGGCGCCGACACCGCCGTCACCGGCGTGGATGCGATGGACAACAGCATGCCGATCGCGGTCACCGCGATGCCGATCGGCAGTGCAGGTCCGCGGATCGGGGAGCGCGGGGCCGCATGCTGAGCGTGCGGCGTGGAAGGCATTGCCCCATTGTCTCCCGTCCGCGCGGATGACACCACCGTGGCGACCGCACCGGTAGCCTCGATTCATGCCGTCCGCCCCCGAAGCCCCTGCGCCGTCGAGCAGCATGGGCCGCGGTCTCGACGTGCTCGCCGCCCTCGCTGCGCTGATCGGAGACGGGCAGCAGACCAGTGTCGGCGAGATCGCCCGCGCACTCGGACGTGAGCGCTCTCAGGTGTCGCGCACTCTCGCGACCCTCGACCGCTCCGGCCTGGTGGAAAGGCGCCCCGACCGCTCGTTCGCTCTCGCCTGGGGGTGGTACGCCGCCGCGCAGGAGCTGACGGCGCAGCGCCTGCGCACGCACGGCCTCGCCGTGCTGGAGGCTCTCTCGGCACACCTCGGTGAAGCGACGTTCCTCAGCGTGCTGCAGGGCGACACGACGCTCACGACGCTGGAGAGCCTGCCGACCGAGTCCCGCATGATCGGGTCGTGGATCGGCCGCGCCTACCCTGCGTACTGCAGCGATGCCGGACGCGCGACGCTGTGGGATGCCCCGGCGGAAGAGGTGCGCGCGGTCTTCGCCGCGACCGAGTTCGCCTCCCAGGGACCGAACACCCCGGTGTCGGTCGATGACTTCCTCGCCCGGCTCGCCGACGACCGTCAGCGCGGGTTCTCCGTGGTCGATCAGGAGGCTGAGCCGGGTCTCTACTCGGTCGCCGCGCCCGTGTGGGATTTCCGTGGCGAAGTCGTCGGCGCCGTGCAGGTCGTCGGAACCCGTGACGCGATCCTCGCCCGCACCGCCGAGTGCGGCACAGCCTGTGCGCGCGCTGCAGCAGAGCTCTCCCGGCAGCTCGGCGCCCCCGCATCCGTCGCGGGCTGAGCGCTACTCGGCGTCGGCCGCCGCGGTGAGTTCCCGTGCGAACTGGGCCAGCAGCGCGCGGGTCTCCCGCGTCGCCCCCTTCGGACGATGCCGTCCGCGCACCGCGAGCGAGGCGATGACCTCACCGCGGCTGCGGATCGGGAGAGCGAACTCGTCGATCCCTTCGTCGTACTCCTCGGATGCCGAGATCAGGCCGTCGGCGAGATCGCGCTCCTGCATCGCGCGCACCTCATCGGTCGAGCGCGCGGCCGTGGGGCCGCCGACGCCGATGAACTGCACGTCGTCGAGCAGCGTCTCCAGCTGCGCGGGCGTGTGGTCCCACAGCAGCGCGCGTCCCGCGCCCGTGCACCAGATGGGCGTCACCAGACCGGCACGGATCGAGCGATCGGAGCCGTCTGCCGATCTCTCGTAGCGCAGCAGCACCCCGCGCGCTCCGTCGGCGACCGTGATCAGCGCGTTGACTCCGAGCTGCGAGGCGAGCGCGCGCAGGGCGACCCTGGACGCGCGGAGCCACGACGCGTTGAGCACGGCAGCCGTGGCGAAGAACTCAGGACCGGCGGAGAACAGCGAGTCGTCGTCTCGTCGGAGGAACTGCCGCGCCCGTAGCTCCTGCGCGAGGCGGGAGACCCGGCTGCGCTCGATGTCGGTGTGTTCGGCGAGCCGCGAGGCGTTGAGCCCTGGCCGCGCACGGCGCTCCTGCTCGACCGCTGCGTCGAGCAGGCTCAGTCCTTGCACGAGTGAAGAAGAAGCCACCACCGCTCCTCCTCTTCTGCCGGTCGAGACCTCGGCCATCCTATCCGGCGGCTCCGACAGCACGACGAGGCAGGAGGCGTCCCCACGCGACGTAGAGGTCGGCCGCGATGCTGCCGTGCGCGCGGTCGACATCGGCGGAGGTGATCGCCTGGTCGTGCTGCGCACCGAACAGCACGACCTCATCACCCGGCGCTGCTTCGGGGATGTGCGAGACGTCGACCAGGAAGCTGTTCATCGCGATGCGGTCGACGATGCGCGCTCGCGCGCCCTGGACGAGCACCTCGCCGGTACCGCTCAGGCTGCGGTGGAAGCCGTCGGCGTACCCCAACGGGATCAGCGCCAGGCGCGCATCCGCATCGAGCCGATGCCAGCGGTCGTAGCCGACGGTGGAGCCGCGGGGATAGGAGTTGATCGCGGCGATGCGCGACACGACGCGCATCGCCGGGCGCAGCACGCCGCCCAGGGCATCCGTGTCTCCGTACAGCCCCGCGCCGATGCGCACGAGGTCGAACCTCGACTCCGGCACATGCAGGGCCGCGAACGTGGTCGCACAGTGCCGGGCGATGCCCCTTCCGTCCGACGCGTCGAGGACGGCCAGCGACTGCGCCGCGAAGTGCGCGCTTCCCGCCACGACATCCGCGACGTCTTCGCACGGGAAGTGCGAGCAGACGCCGACGACGTCGAGCAGCGGATCCGCGAGCGCGTCCTGCGCCGCGCGCATCCCCTGCGGTTCGCCCACCTCGAGCCCATCCCGACCGAGTCCGGTCGAGTTGAGCGAGAGATGCCCACGGATGCGGGTGTCCCGCGCCGCCGCGACGGCGCTCACGATCCCGGCGTGTTCGGCGCCGCCGATCCACTCCTCGACGCCGAAGCGGATGCCGTCGTCGACCTCGTCACGGCCGGCGGGGCGCACCCGCATCAGCCGCCCGGTGAAGCCGCTCGACCGCACCGCGGCGGCATCCTCGTTCGAGGCCACGCCGATCAGGTCGACCTGCGACTCCGCGAGGAGGGGTGCGACGATGTCGATCCCGTGCCCGTAGGCGTCGGCCTTCACGACCGCGCAGAACTCGACCTGGGGGCCGAGCGCCGCGCGGATCGTGCGGACGTTGTGGGCGATCGCCGTCCGGTCGATCTCCACCCACCCGCCTGCGGGCACGGAGGCGGTCACGCGTCGACGGGTGCGGCCTCGTGGTCCTGCACCACGTCGCGCCGACCCTTGCGACCGTGCCGCCACCAGAAGTAGAGGTAGCAGGCGCCGACGAACGGGATGCCGAAGTAGAGCGCCGCGACCTGGTTCGGGTCGAACGCGATCGCGATGATCGAGATGAGCAGCAGCGAGAAGGCGACGATCGGCAGCGCCGGGTACAGCGGCGTGCGGTAGGCGAGATCCGCGACGCGCCCGCCCTCGCGCACGAACCTGCGCCGGTGGAAGTACTGTGAGGCGACGATCGACATCCACACCGCCACCACCGCGAAACCGGCGATCGAGACCAGCACCAGGTAGACGGTTCCGGCTGCGATCACACTGGTGAGCAGCGACACCATGCCGATCAGGATGCTGACGCTGAGGGCGATGAGCGGCACGCCGCGCTTCGTGAGGCGCGTGAACGCCTTCGGCGCGTGGCCCTCCTCGGCGAGCGAGAACAGCATGCGCGCACAGGAGAAGAGGCCGCTGTTGCCGGCGGAGAGGAGAGCCGTGATGATGACGAAGTTCATGATGTCGGGCGCGTAGGGCACGCCGACGTACTGGAAGACATCCACGAACGGGCTGCTGGTGACGCTGGCGTCGTCGTAGGGGAGGATCGCGGCGATCACCGCGATCGCACCGACGAACAGCACGACCAGTCGCAGCACGGTCGAGCGCAGCGCCCGTGGGATGTTCTTGGCCGGATCCTTCGTCTCGCCGGCCGCGACGCCGATGAGCTCCGAGCCGCTGAACGCGTAGAAGACGGCGAGCGCGGTGACGATCACGCCGCTGAAGCCGTTCGGGAACAGCCCGCCGGGGGTCTCGAAGTTGCTGAAGAGGATGGCGGGCGGATGGTCGGCCGAGAGGGGCGTGAATCCGAAGATGGCCGCTCCGCCCAGCACGATCAGGGCAACGATCGCGACAACCTTGACCAGGGAGAACCAGAACTCCGCCTCACCGAAGACGCGGGCCGAGATCGCGTTGAGGATGAAGAGCACGGCGGCGAAGATCAGGCACCACAGCCAGACCGGCACGCCGGGGAACCAGCGCTGCATCAGGATGCCGGACGCGGTGAACTCGGAGCCCAGCGCGACCACCCAGCACAGCCAGTACAGCCAGGCGGTCGTGAACCCGGTCGCGGGTCCGATGGATCGTGACGCGTAGATGTGGAAGGCACCGGAGACGGGGTAGGCGACAGCCAGCTCGCCGAGGCAGGCCATCACGAGATACACCACGAACGCGCCGATCAGGTAGGCGATGATCGCGCCGAGCGGACCCGCCTGCGAGATCGTGTAACCGGAGCTGAGGAACAGCCCGGATCCGATCACTCCCCCGAGCGCGATCATGATCAGGTGCCTGGCGTCCATGGTCCGCTGGAGGCGCCGCAGGGGCACTTGCGTCGCCGTGGTGTTCGGCAGGACGTTGGGGAGGGACTTCTCCCCGGGAAGAGGCGTCATCGGAACTCTCAATCGGGTTGATATGTGCATCATATTCACTTCTGTGTGCCAATGACGCATTGCTTGGGTTGGATGCCGGGACACTATCCCGTCCGCGATGCGCTCCACAAGAGCCCGACCGAGGATTCCTCTCCCCCGCGGCCACGGCCGACGATCCGCCCGCGGCACGGACGTTCCGCACGATGCGACTGCCGTTCCGACAGGCGCGCACGGACACGGCCCGCACCGAGGATGAAGTCGTGTCCGCACGGCGACGCCTGCGACAGCTCATGGAAAGAAGGAGAACCCCGGTGACTCACCACGACATCGCCCTCATCGGCTTCGGAGGCGTCAACCGCGCCCTCGCCGAGATCATCCGCGACCGCGGCGCCGCGCTCGCCGACGATCTCGGCTTCGACCTGCGGGTCGTCGCGATCACCGACCTCCGCCTCGGCTCACTCATGCAGAGCGACGGCATCGACCTCGACACCGCCCTCGCGATGACGGGCACCGACACGTTCGCCGGGATGCCGGGTGGCGACGCCGAGCCCCGCAACGATTACGTCATCCGCCACACCACGGCCGACGTCATCTCCGAGGCGACGTTCACGAACCCGATCGACGGCGAGCCCGCGATCTCGCATGTGCGCGCGGCTCTCGAGAGCGGCAAGAGCGTGACGACCACCAACAAGGGCCCGGTCGCGCTCGCGAGCGCCGAGCTCAACCGCCTCGCCGCGGAGAACGGCGCCCGCTTCGAGTACGAGGGCTCCGTGATGAGCGGCACCCCGGTGCTGCGACTGGCCGGCGAGACCCTCAAGGGTCTGCGCATCTCGCGCATCCAGGGCATCCTGAACGGCACCAGCAACTTCGTGCTCGGCCAGATGGAGGCCGGCAAGTCGCTCGAGGATGCCGTCGCCGAAGCGCAGGCGCTCGGGTACGCCGAGGCCGATCCCACGGCCGACATCGAGGGATCCGACGTGCAGCTCAAGGTCGTCATCCTGGCGAACGAGCTTCTCGGCGCCGCACTCACCACCGCCGACGTGCCCCGCACGGGCATCAGCGGCATCACCGCGAGCGACGTGATCTCCGCTGCCGCAGCGGGCGAGCACTGGAAGCTCATCGGCACGGTCTCGCGCGACGAGTCGAGCATCGTCACCGCATCCGTGCAGCCCCTCTCGCTGGGCGCCGACCACCCGCTCGCCGGCATCTCCGGCGCCACGAACGCGGTCGCCTTCACGACCGATCTGCTCGGCACCGTCACGATGTCGGGTCCCGGTGCCGGTCGCATCGAGACCGCGTACGCGCTGCTCTCCGACATCATCGCGATCGACGCCCACCAGAAGACGTTCGCCGGAGCCCTGTGATGAGCGTCGCGACCAGGGAAGCTCCCGTCACGCAGTCCCCCGCCCTGGAGGTCCGCGACCCGTACAACGGCGAGGTCATCGCCCGCCTGGCACAGAACTCGGTGGATGACGTCGACGCGATCATGGCCCGTGCAAGGCTGGGCTCCTCCCTGTCGCGCGGGCTCACCCGGTTCGAGCGGCACCGCATCCTCGACCGCGCCGCCCGTATCCTCGAGGGCCGCGCGGAGGAGGCGGCGACGCTGATCGTGCGAGAGGCAGGCAAGACGATCACCCAGGCGCGCAAGGAGGTGCGCCGCGCGATGACCACGATCTCCCTGTCGGCCGAGACCGCGCGCGCCTTCGACGGAGAGGTCATCCCCTTCGACGCCTACGAAGGCTCCGCGAACCGCCGCGGCTGGTTCACCCGCGAGCCGCTCGGTGTGATCCTCGCGATCACCCCGTACAACGACGCACTCAACCTGGTCGCCCACAAGATCGGTCCCGCGATCGCGGGTGGGAACGCGGTGATCCTCAAACCGTCGCAGTTCACCCCGCTGACCGCGCGCCTCCTGGTCGACGTGCTGCTCGAGGCCGGACTCCCCGACGAGATCATCACGATGGTGCACGGCGACCGTCATGTGGCGCAGGCACTGGTCGCCGTGCGCGACATCCGCATGGTGTCGTTCACCGGAGGGTTCGCGACCGGCGAGGCGATCGCCCGCACCGCAGGACTCAAGAAGCTCGCGATGGAGCTCGGCGGGAACGCCCCCGTGCTGGTCTTCGCGGATGCCGACATCCCCGCCGCGGTCGAGGCATGCGTGTCGGGAGCCTTCTGGGCGGCCGGGCAGAACTGCGTGGGCGCACAGCGCATCCTGATCGAACGCTCCGTCTACGACGAGTTCCGAGATCGCTTCGCGGCCCGCACCTCGACGCTGCGCGCGGGCGACCCCACCGATCGCGCGACCGACGTCGGTCCGATGATCTCGGAGGCCGCAGCCGCGCGGGCCGAACGCGTGGTGGACGACGCCGTGCGCTCCGGCGCGCGTGTCATCGCCGGCCACCGCCGGGAGGGCTCGGTGTACTGGCCCACCGCCGTCGAGAACGTGTCGCTCACCTGCGAGCTGTGGAGTGAAGAGGCGTTCGCGCCCGTCGTCGTCCTGTCGCCGTTCGACACGGAGGAGGAAGCGATCGCCGAGGCGAACAGCATCGACTACGCCCTGCATGCGGGGGCCTTCACCTCCGACCTCGCACGCGCGCTGCGCGTCGCGGAGGCCCTCGACGCGGGCGGCGTGATGATCAACGACTCCTCCGACTACCGCATCGACAGCATGCCGTTCGGAGGATCCAAGTACGGGAGCATGGGGCGCGAAGGCGTCCGCTTCGCGTATGAGGAGATGACGCAGCCGAAGGTCACCTGCCTCACCACCTGAGATCTCCTCGGGGAGGGGCGGGGGTCCAGGGGGATACCCCGCCCCGCCCCGAGGTCCTCAGGCGCGGTCGATCACCCGCGTCAACGACACGGCCGTCACCGTGTTCGCGACGCCGGGCACAGCGGCCAGGAGTTCCCAGATCTCGCCGATGCGGTCCATCGACTCCGCCTCGAGCGTGACCAGCAGGTCGAAGTCGCCGGACAGGACATCGCATCTGCGCACTTCGGGGATCTGCGAGATCTCGGCGATCACGCCCCCGCCGCGCATCCGATCGCTGCGATAGACCATCACGATCGCCGACACCGGCGACGCCCCGATGCGCCCTGGGGTGACGGTGTAGCCGGCGATCACGCCCTGCCGTTCCATGCGGTCCATCCGCTGCTTCACGGCGTTGCGCGACAGGTGCACGTGCGCGGCGAGCGTGACCAACGGCACACGGGCGTCCTCCGTGAGCGCGGCGAGGATGCGGCGATCGATCTGATCGAGGTGGAGCCGCTCCATCGAGGCCTCCTGGGGTTGTCAGTGATATGCATGATTAGCAATTGCGTGTGTCTATTATGCACTCTAGGCTGAAGAACAGCACCCCCACGGGTGCCGGAACGAAGGAGTCACCATGAGCGCTCGACCCGACCGCAAGGATCTGCTCACACTGTCGGATCTCAGCCTGGCCGTGCACGCCGGCAACCAGCTCGACTCGACCATGGCGCTGCGCACTCCGCTCGTGATGGCCAACTCCTACCAACTGCCTGACGACCCGAGCGAGATCAGCTGGTCGGCGACCGCTCCGGGGCTCTACACGCGCAACACCGGGGTGAACCAGGCCGCGCTGGAGCAGAAGCTCGCCGCGCTCGACGGCGCGGAAGACGCGGTCGCCCTCGCCTCGGGCGTCGCCGCCCTGCACGCGGTGTTCTTCACGCACGTCCGCGCCGGCGACCATGTCGTCGTGAGCGATGTCGTCTACGAGGCCACCTGGCGCCTGTGGACCGAGCTGCTCCCCCGGCGATACGGACTCGAGGCCACCTTCGTCGACATCAGCGATCTCGATGCCGTGCGTGCAGCGATGCGCCCCGAGACGCGGCTCGTGTGCATCGAGGCGATCGCGAACCCGACGACCAAGGTCGCCGACGTCGCGGCCGTCGCCGAGATCGCCCACGCGGCCGGGGCGATCCTGATGGTCGACTCCACCTTCTCGCCGCCGCCGTTCTACCGGCCGATCCAGGACGGCGCGGATCTGGTCGTCCACTCGCTCACCAAGTACCTCAACGGGCACGGCGACGCCATGGGCGGCTCGGTCGCCGGACGACGCGACCTCATCGAGCCCATCAAGGCCGATGCGATGGTCGACGTCGGCGGCATCATCTCGCCCTTCAACGCATGGCAGATCCAGCGGGGCACCGTGACCCTGCCGCTGCGCCTGCGCCAGCACTTCACGTCTGCGGCCCTCATCGCCGAGATGCTCGCCGCCGACGCCCGCGTCGAGTACATCGCCTACCCCGGACTCGACTCGCACCCCGATCACGCGCTCGCCGCGCGCCAGTTCGACGGCCGCGGGTTCGGTGGCATGATGGCCTTCGCCGTGAAGGGATCGCCCGACGTGCAGAACCGGTTCGTGGCGAACCTGCGGCTGATCACCTCGGGTTTCTCGCTCGGGCACGACGACTCGCTCATCGTGCACACCGGCACCGAGGGTGGCCGCGTGGCCACCTACCCGGAGCCGTTCCGGACGTTCGGCCATCTGCGCCTGTCGGTCGGACTCGAGGATGCCGACGACCTGCTGGCCGACCTGAGTGCGGCCCTGGACGCGACATTCTCCTGATCGCTGGTTCTCGAAGTTAGTTTCGATGACAGGTTGACAACCGATCGTCTTTTTGTTCGAATTGCTGCATGCGGTGGCAAGGGCAGAAGGTCGGAGATGTGGATGCCGCCGCGCTGCCCGGACTGGAGGATCGCAGCAGCGTCCTCCGCACGGTGACCACTCCCGAGTTCGCGGGCATGACCTTCCACGAGGTGCTGTCGAAGTCAGCGCTCAACCATGTCCCCGGCGCCTCGCGCATGCCGTTCGCCTGGACGATCAACCCCTACCGCGGCTGTTCACATGCCTGCACATACTGCTTCGCCCGCGGAACGCACGAGTACCTCGACCTCGACGGCGGGGCGGACTTCGACTCGCAGATCGTCGTCAAGGTCAACGTGGTGGAGGTGCTCGAGAAGGAGCTGCGACGTGGCAGCTGGGAGCACGAGACCGTCGCACTCGGCACCAATACCGACCCGTATCAGCGGGCGGAGGGCCGGTACAAGCTGATGCCGGGCATCATCGAGACGCTCGCGGCGTCGGGCACGCCGATGTCGATCCTCACCAAGGGCACGCTGATCCGGCGCGACATCCCCCTGCTGAAGAAGGCCGCCGAGCGCGTGCCGGTCGACGTGCAGATGTCGATCGCGATGTACGACGACGAGCTGCAGAAGGCGATCGAACCGGGAGCCCCGACCACCCAGGCGCGGCTCGACACCGTGCGGGCGCTGGCGGACGCCGGCTTCCGCGTGACCGTGTTCCTGATGCCGATCATGCCGCACATGACGGACTCCGTCGCCGCGATCGATGCCGCGCTCACACGCATCAAAGCAGCCGGTGCCCGCACGGTGATCTACGGCGCCCTGCACCTGCGCGCCGGTGTGAAGCCCTGGTTCTTCCAGTGGCTCGGTGAGGCTCGACCCGACCTGGTGTCGTCGTACCGCGGCCTGTACCCCGGTGCGGCCGCCGAGGCACCCAAGCCTTACCGCCAATGGCTCGCGAAGCGCGCACGTCCGCTCATCCGAGCGCACGGCCTCGACGGCCGCCACGAAGACGACTATCCGCAGCGCGTGCGTCCCGTGCGGTTCGCACCGACGCAGGCCTCGACCGCGGCGCCCCAGCCGATGCTGTTCTGAACCGGTCCGACCTCCCGCCGCAACGCACACGCTAGGTTGAAGGCATGTTCCGCGGATACGTCGCCCTGCTGTTCCTCGGTGGTCTCGCCGCCACGATCATCGGCAGCTTCCTGCCCCAGGGCGGCGGCACCACGCTCGCCGTCGTCGGAGCCGCGGCTCTCGGCGCATCCCTCGTGCTGATCGGCATGGTGTTCCTGCGCGACCGCGACGCGGCGCCGGCCCGCTCCGACGCGAGGCGCTGACGCACAGACACGCCTCCGCGGACGCGTAGGCTTCTCGGTTATGGCTATCGGCTCCACCATGCACACGTTCGACGTTCAACTGGCGGACATGGATCGCGGGGTCTACGACGACTTCTCGCTGCGTGTCGCCCGCCACCCGTCCGAGACCGACGCCTACATGCTCACCCGCATCCTGGCCCTCGGACTCGAGTACACCGAGGGGATCGTCTTCGGCGACGGCATCTCGTCGACCGAGGAGCCGGCGGTGGTCGTGCGCGACCTCACCGGGCAGATCACCGCCTGGATCGAGGTCGGCGCCCCCGACGCCGAACGCCTGCACTACGGCAGCCGTCTCGCCGAACGCACCGTGGTCTACACGCACCGCGACCCCGCCAAGGTGATGGCGCCGTGGGCGGGGAAGAAGATCCACCGCTCGGATGCGATCCGCGTCTACAGCTTCGACCCCGGCTTCATCGACGCCGCGGTGCCGTTGATCGCACGCCGCAACACGATCACGCTGACCGTGACGGAGCAGGTGCTCTTCCTCGATCTGAACGGCACCTCGTCGACCACGACGATCCACGAGCACGAGCTCGCGTAGGACCCCGCGAGGGGTCACGACACGCCGCAGCCGACGCAGGGGGCGCGGCGTGTCATGACCTCTCAGCGGCCGCCGGCGGCGCTCAGAGCTCAGGCGCGTCGTTCCAGGCCTCGACGAAGGCGTCCTTGTCGCCCCAGCCGTTCACCAGCCTCACGTTCAGCTTGCCGGTGACATCGAACGAGTAGAGCGCGCGGTCCTTCTCCGGCCCCCAGCTCGTCGAGCCGAATATCTCGGCCTCCTGGTCGCGCAGCGCCGCCGCCTTGATCGCCGGGACCACCGCCGCCGCATCGGCTCCGTGCTCGAGCACCACGTCGAGCTCGAGCGGACCGATCGCAGCGGAGCGCACGCCCTCCGTGTCGGCGAGCGCGAGCGCCCGCTCGAAGTTCTCGACGAAGCCGTTCTCCTTCATGGTCTTGCCGGTGGCCCAGGTGCCGGGCTCGTCCTGCTTCAGCACGAAGAGCTGGAGAGAATTGAACGCCTGCAGGTCGGGCGTCGCGAGCAGCGCCCGTTGCACCATCGCCGCAGATTCGGCATCGGTCGTGGTCACCGACAGATGCAGCGCCTTGGGCCCGTGCGTATCGATCGAGGCTCCGACGACACCGTCGATCGGCGTGAGGATCGCGCTGAGACGTGCAGCGAGGTCCTGCTGCGGCGCGGGGGCACTGATGATGCCGCTGATGAGGCTGACCCCGACCCCCGAGTCGCCGGCGTTCAGCGCATCGACGACCGGTGTCGCTGCGGCGGCTCCTTCGACGGAACGCATGCGCAGCGACAGCGACTCATCGTCGAGCGTGTACCTCTGAATCGGGGCGAGCGCCGCCACCTCGACGACAGCCTCGAGCGCGGGCTTCACTCTTTCCGGATTCCTTGTCTCCACGGTCGACCGTTCGTGTACATCAGACACCTTGAGCTGCAGCCCACCGGTCAGAGGTCCTTCCGCAGCCGCATCCGCCAGCGGCATGACCACGGACGCCGGCTCCACCCCTGCTTCCGCGACCGCCTCGATGCCGAGCGCATCCTCGGAGGACCAGACCTTGCCCTGGAGGATGCCGTCGACGTCGGCGAGCGCGCCGACAGCCTGCGCGAGGTGTGCCGTCTCGTCACTATCGCCGCTGAGCGTCCACTGCCAGGCGCCGGCCCGCAGCCGCAGCACGACTTCGTCATCGGTCACGGACTCGGTGAGATCGTCCAACCGTCCGGCGATGCCGGCAAGGTCAGCGGGTGGCGTCGAGTCGTCCAGAGTCACCTGGTACACGCCGTCGGCCGTCTTTTCGATCGACGAGACGGCCGGATCTTTCGCTAGCTGCTCCTCAAGGTCTTCGGACTTCCTGGCGCATCCGGCGAACGCCGTCAGCGCGATCACCCCTCCGAGCAGTAGAGCCGCACCACGAACGATCCCCCGGTTGTTGCGCATTACTCCAGGCTATGTGGATATTCCGCGGAGGACGCAGGGCAGGAATACCCATGCGCCCCTCCACGGTTCAGGACCCCGCACAGCGAAAGGGCCCGGAACACGTGGTTCCGAGCCCTTTCGGGTGTCATGTCCTGAGTTGTGAAGGCGATCAGCGCGTGAGCTGCGCGGCGGTCGGCACGCGACCGGCGATCTCCTCGATGATGTCGTCGTTCACACGGGCGTTCTCGAACGGCGCGTCGATCTCGGCGCGGTCGAGCATCTCGGTCATACGACGCTGGCGCTGACGCGTGATGAGCGTCACGACCCGGCCGGTGCGACCCGCACGGCCGGTGCGGCCGGAGCGGTGCAGGTACGTCTTGTACTCGTCCGGAGCATCCGCCTGGACGACCAGATCGATGTCGTCGACGTGGATGCCGCGGGCGGCGACATCGGTCGCGACCAGAACGTTCACGCGGCCGGAGGTGAGACGCTCCAGGTTGCGCGTGCGCTTCGCCTGGTTCAGGTCACCGTGCAGCGAGACCGCGGGGATGCCGGCATCGTCGAACTGCTCGGCCAGCATGTCGGCGTAGGCGCGGGTGCGGGCGAAGACCAGGGTCTTGCCCTCGCGGTCGACGAGCGCGGTGAGGATGTCGGCCTTGTCGCGGTGCTCGATCACGAGCACACGGTGCTCGATCGTGCTGGACCCCTGGTCCTCACCGGCGACCTCGAAGACCGCGGGCTCCACCAGGAACTCGTCGACGAGAGCAGCGACCTCACGGTCGAGCGTCGCCGAGAACAGCAGCTTCTGGCTTCCGTCGGCCGTGTGCCGCAGGATGCGCTGCACGGGCTCGACGAACCCGAGCTCGCACATGTGGTCGGCCTCGTCGAGCACCGCGATGCGGCAGTCCGAGAGGTCGAGCTTGCCCTGGTTGATCAGGTCCTCGATGCGGCCGGGGGTGCCGATCACGATATCGACGCCCTTCTTGAGCGCTCCGACCTGACGGCCCTGCGGGACGCCGCCGTAGATCTGCGTGGTGAACAGACCCACGCTGCGGGCGATCGGCTGGATCGTGCGGTCGATCTGCAGCGCGAGCTCACGCGTCGGCGCGAGGATGATCGCGCGCGGCGAGCGTCCGAACTCACGGCGCTTGCCCGCCTGCGACTGCAGGACGCGCTCGACGAGCGGGGCACCGAAGGCGATGGTCTTGCCGGAGCCGGTGCGGCCACGGGCGAGCACATCGCGTCCTTCCAGGACGGCGGGGATGCTGGCCGCCTGGATCGCGAACGGCTTCGCGGCGCCGAGACCGGCGAGGGTCTCGACGATGTTCGAGCCGAGGCCCAGGTCGCCGAAGGTCACATCGGCGACCTCGACGGCCTGCACGGCCTGCGCTTCGAGGCGCTCGTGCACGACGTCCTCGGCCTGCTCGAACTTCGCTCCCCGGCTCGGGGCGCTCGGTGCGGCATTCCAGTTGTTGCGGCTCGGACGCTCGTTGTGCGCCGGACGACCTCGGGTGTCAGAGGTCAACGGACGCACGCGCTCGGTGCGGTAGGCGCCACCGGTCACCGGGCGGCTGCGCTCACCGTTACGGGGACGCTCGTCCCGTCCACCATCGAAGGACCGCTGCGTGCGGTCACGGTCGAAGGAGCGGCGCGCGCGGTCGGCATCGAACGAACGATCCCCCGCGCCACGCGGGGAGCGGTCAGCAGAGCCGCGGCCCTGAGCCGCAGCGCCGCGGTCATCACGACGCGGACGGTCATCGCGGTCGAAACGCTGGCCGCCGCGGTCATCGCGGCGCGCGCTGTCGCCCGAGCGGTGGTCACCGTCGCGGAAGCCACGACGCTGATCACCCGCGGGGCGCTCGTCACGACCGAAGCGCTGACCGCCGCGGTCGTCACGGTACGTACCAGGACCGGTGGGGCGCTGCGCACCGCGGTCGTCACGACGCGGACGCTCGTCGCGGTGGTGCGGGGCCTCACGGCGACCGGACTCGGCGCGGTTGCGGATGCCGCGGGCCTCGTCGCGGCCGGCGCGTTCCTGAGCGCTCCAGCGCTGCTTCGGCGCGCCGCCTTCGGCCTCGGCCGGACGGTATCCGCGGTGTCCGGCACTGCGGCTGCCGGGACGACGGTCGTATCCACCGGCCGCGGGCGCGCTGCGACGCTCGCCGGCATCCGCGCGTCCGCCGCGCTCGGGGCGCGCGTCGTCACGGGCAGGGGCGCCGTGGTGACGATCGTGGAACGACGTCTTGTTCGCGCCGTAACGCGGTTCGAAATTGCGGGCGGGACGGCCGCCCTGGGGCTTCTTGCTCTTAGGCATGGAAATGTCTTTCGTTCTCGCACGAGAACAGCGCCGCGCGCACGCGCGCACCTTGGGAACGACTCAAGGGCCGGTCATTGAGGAGCAGGGGCTATTCATGTGATGGTTCATGCGCGTCGATGGACGCTCACCATCGGCCCCTGGACTCACACTTAAAAAGGAAAACGCCCGCGCACTGCGCGGCTGTCCGAAGCCGACCTGATCATTTTAGCGGATGCGGCTGAGAGAGTGCCCGATACGTCCGGTCCACAACTCCCCAAGACCACGCGCTGACGGCGCCATGCGGCACCGGCTCGTGTCGAGGGCGCCGGTTCTCGAGGAGTCGTGACCACGCCGAGGGCCCTACGATGACGGAGTGAGCACCGCATCCCCCACCGGCACCCAGATCGCCCTCCAGCTCGGCGAAGTCACCGCGCAGATCGCCCAGGTCGGTGCGTCCCTCCGCTCGCTCCGCATCGGCGGCGTCGACCTCGTCGCCCCGTATCCGCTCGCCCTGCCGACGCCCGCCTGCTCCGGCGTGGTCCTCGCCCCCTGGCCGAACCGCGTGCGCGACGGGCGCTGGGACGATGACGGCACGGCGCGTCAGCTCGCGATCACCGAACCGAAGCTGTCGAACGCGAGCCACGGCCTGCTCCGCTTCACCGCCTACGAGATCACGCAGACCGAGTCGGCCGTCACGCTGAGTGCGACGATCGTGCCGCAGACCGGCTACCCCTACCTGATCGAGACCGCCGTGACCTATGTGCTGACGACCGACGGCATCGAGGTGACGCACACGCTCACCAACCGATCCGAGACAGCGGCGCCGGTCGCGCTCGGCACCCACCCGTTCCTCACCATCGGCGACGTCGACCCGCAGGACCTCGTGCTGCGGGTGCCTGCCGCGACGCAGTTCGAGACCGACGAGCGGATGCTGCCGACGGGCACCACCGCGGCCCCGCAGAGCCTGCGCGACGGCGCCCGGCTCGGCGACGTGACACTCGACACCGGCTTCACCGACCTCACCCGCGATGCCGACGGCCTGGTGCGGCACTCGCTGACCGCGCCGGACGGCCGCCGCGTCAGCCTCTGGCAGGGCGAGGGCTTCGACTTCGTCCAGGTGTACACGACTCCCCGGTACCCGGGGCAGTCGCTCGCGGTCGCGATCGAGCCGATGACGGCCCCGGCCGACGCCTTCAACAGCGGCCTCGGGGTACGCCGACTCGCGCCCGACGAGAGCTGGATCCTGCGCTGGGGCATCACCCTGGACTGAGCCCGCTCCACAACTCCGGAGATTCGGCGGGCCGCAGACCGGAGAATCCCGGATCCGCGCGGACCACGATCACGGCGCCGCGCGGATCTCCGGAGTTGTGGACGCCCGGTGACTACTCCCCGCGCTCGCGCAGCTCGCGGCGCGTCAGCTGGTGCCCCTCAGACGACGCCTCGGTCTGCGGACCGTGCACGGCCGCGACCGCCGCGTCGGCATCCGCACCGACGAGCACCGGCACGGCCGCGTCGTCGGAGCGCCCCGCCTTGCGCGCCTGGCGACGCTCCTTGGCACCCTCGACGAGGTTGTAGAGCGTGGGCAGCACGATCAGCGTCAAGACGGTCGAGGAGATCAGGCCGCCGATCACGACGATCGCGAGAGGCTGCGAGATGAACCCGCCGTGACCGGTGATGCCGAGGGCCATCGGCGTCAGAGCGAAGATCGTCGCCAGTGCGGTCATCAGAATCGGACGCAGACGCTTCTCGCCACCGGCCTTGACCGCCTCGATGGTCGACAGACCCTTCTCCCGATATTGATTCACGAGGTCGACGAGCACGATCGCGTTCGTCACCACGATGCCGATGAGCATCAGCACACCGATCAGCGAGGCCACGCCCAGCGGCACGCCCGTGACGATCTGCAGCAGGATCGCGCCGGTCGCCGCGAACGGCACCGAGACGAGCAGCAGCAGCGGCTGTCGCAGCGACTTGAAGGTCGCCACCATCACGACGTACACGATCAGGATCGCGGCCAGCATCGCGAGTCCCAGCTGCGAGAACGAGTCGGCCTGCTGCGAGGCGACACCGCCGACCTCGGCCGATGCGCCGTCCGGCAGCTCGACCGCGGCGAGAGCCTCGGTGACGGACTGCGTCGCGACCGCGAGGTTGTCGGTGCCCGGCGGGACCGTGATCGTCGCGGTGCGGCGACCCTGCTCCGTCGTGATGGAGGTCGGGCCGTTGCGCTGCTCGACGGTCGCGATGTCCTGCAGCTGCACGACGCCGAGGGGCGTCGGGATCGCAAGTGCCTTGAGCGCGTCCACCGTGGTCGGCGGCTCCGGCGTGACCAGGTACACGGTCAGTGCGGTGTCGTCGATCTCGACGGATCCGAGCTGCTGCGGGCGCATCGTGTTCGAGACGATCGAGCCGACGGCGACCTCGGACAAGCCGCGCTGTGCCGCGGCCTCGCGGTCGACCACCACGGCGATGTACGGCAGGGCCGCGGCGAGGTTGTCGGTCACCTGACTGATGCCGTCGCGTCCCTTGAGCTCGTCGACGACGGCCGAGGTCGCGGTGGTCAGATCGTCCGCGTTCGAGGCGGACACGGTGATCTCGATGTCGCTCGAACCGAAGCCGGCCGAAGACGCGACCGCGACATCGCCGACATCGTCACCGAGACCGTCGATCGCGTCCTGCACCTTCGCGCGCAGCTTCTCCTGGTCGACGTCGCCGTCGGTCAGGACCGAGTAGGTGATGCCGGCGCCACCGGAGAAGGCGTCGCGCAACGCGGATCCGCTCGACCCGATCGACGCCTGCACGTGCTCGATGCCGTCGATGTCGAGCAGGGCGTCCTCGACCGAGACAGCGGCGTCGGACTTGGCCTGCAGGCTCGCGGTCGGACCGAGGTCCTGCGTCACGGTCATGGTGTTCTGACCGCTGTCGCCGAGGAAGTTGATCTTCATCAGGGGCGCAGCGGCGAGGGTCGCACCGAGCACGACGACCGCGAGGATCACGGTGATGCCCGAGTGCTTCAGCGTCCATCCGAGGATGGGACGGTAGCCGCGCTGCAGTCGCGTCGGCGGCGCATCCGGGTGCTCGGGATCGATCGCTTCGCCGCTCTCGTCGAGCAGCTCCTTGCCGGGCTTGAGGAACCAGTACGCGAGCACCGGCACGATGGTCAGGGCGACCAGGAGCGAGGCGACCATGGCGATCGTCACGGTCATCGCGAACGGCCGGAACAGCTCACCCACCATGTCGCCGACGAACATGATCGGCAGGAAGACGGCGACCGTGGTGATCGTCGACGCCGTGATCGCCGCCGCGACCTCGCGCACCGCGAGACGGATCGCATCCCCCTTGTCCGCATCGCCGACATAGTGCCGTTTGATGTTCTCGATCACGACGATGGAGTCGTCGACCACTCGACCGATGGCGATCGTGAGCGCACCGAGCGTCAGCACGTTCAGCGAGTATCCGAACGCCTGCAGACCGATGAACGTGATCAGCACCGAGGTCGGGATCGAGATCGCGGTCACGAGCGTGGAGCGGATCGACAGCAGGAACACCAGGATGACGATCACCGCGAAGACGAGACCGAGCAGGCCCTCCGTGGCCAGGGTGTCGATCGACTGCACGATGAAGGGCGCCTGATCGAAGATGATCGTGAACTCGGCATCCGGGAACGCCTTGCCGATCTCGTCGAGCGCGGCGATCACGCCCTTCGACACCTCGACCGTGTTGGCTGCGGGCAGCTTGGTGATCGAGATCGACAGCGCATCCTTGCCGTCGACACGCGAGATCGAGGAGATCGGGTCGGACTCCTGCGCGACCGTGGCCACGTCACCGATCGTCAGGGTCGTGCCGACCAGCGGAAGCGCGGCGATCTCGTCGACGGAGGTGATCTTCGCTCCGGTCTGCACGGTGAGCGTCTGACCGTCCTGCGTGATGTCGCCACCGGGGAACAGCGTGCCGTTCTGCTGCAGCGCCGAGCTGATGGCCTGCGTGGTCTGCCCCTCGGCCGCGAGCTTCGCGACGTCCGGCGTGATGCTGATGCGCTGGCCGATGCCGCCGACGATCTGCGCGGCGTTCACGCCGTCGACGTCTTCGAGTTCGGGGATCGCGATGCTCTCGAGCTCGGCCTGCGCGTTCTCGGCGTCGTCGAATCCGGTCACGGCGACCTGGATCACCGGGAAGTCGTCGATCGCCACCGCGAGCACCTGCGGCGTCACGTCATCCGGGAGCTGGGAGGAGATGCGGTTGATCGACTGCTGGATCTTCTGCTCCGCCGTGGCGAGGTTCGTGCCGTACGCGAAGGTCGCCTGCACGATCGAGGCGTTGGTGGTGCTCGTCGCGGTGGTGCCTTCGAGACCGGGCACTCCCTGGATCGCCGACTCGATCGGCGTCGACACGTCGTTCTCGACGACCTCGGGCGAGGCACCGGGGTAGGTGGTCATCACGACGAGGTTGGGAAGCTCGAGCGAGGGGATGAGCTCCTGCTTGAGGCTCGTGAGCGCGAGCCCGCCGAACACCGCGGCGACGATCGTGATCAGGGCGATGAGCGCGCGGTTCTTCAAGCTCAGGACGGCGAGATTCGACAAGGCTGTTTCCTCGGTTCAGGGTGCGGGCTGCGCGGCAGGACGGACGGATGCGGGTTCGCCGAGGATGCGCTGCAGTGCGGTCTCGATGAAGGGACGGTCGAGCGGGGCGTCACGGATCTGTGCGCTCCACATCACCCCGTCGATGAAGATCGTTGCGGCCATCGCGCGCTCCGCGCCGTAGGCCGGCTCCAGCATGCCGGTGAGCTGCTCGGAGAGGTGGCGGGCGAGTTCGCGGAGCCGGGGGTCGTGGACGGCGGCGGTGACGACGGCGCGATCGGCCTGGACGGCGCGGGCGTCGTCGAGACCTTCCACGATGAGTGCGGCGAGCACGGCAGGGCTCACACCCTGTGCGGCGAGCACGGCGCGCACGCCCTCGAGTCGTCCGTCGACCTCGTCGGCGAGCACTCCGAACGCGGCGGTGCGGAGGTCGTCGAGCGTGTCGAAGTACTGCGTGGTGGCGCCGAGCGGAACGCCGGCTCTGGCCGCGACCAGGCGGTGCGTGATCGCGTCGGTGCCGACTTCGACGATCAGTTCGGCTGCGGCTTCCGCGATCTCCCGGCGGCGCGCCTCAGGGTCGCGACGGCGACGCGCGACTTCCCCCATGACCACCCCCGGAACACCTGTACATGTACGTTTGTACATTCTCGGGGTGGGAGGTAGCTGGGAGCGGGTCCCGCGGTCAGCGCAGTGCGGCCCCGAGCGCCATCCCCAGACCCGCCGCGACGAGCCCGAGCGCGAGCATCCCGACCGCGTTGGCGGCGGCCGCTCGCCCCTCGCCGTCGCGCCACAGTGCGACGGTGTCGAGCATCGCCGTGCTGAAAGTGGTGTACCCGCCCAGGAGTCCGGCGCCGAGCACGAACGCCTCATCGGGAAGGGCAGTCGCCACCAGTCCGAGGGCGAACGAACCCGAGATGTTCACCAGGAAGATGCCCCAGGGAAACCGGCGTCCGGCGAACCGCGCGACGCCGACGTCGGCCAGATAGCGGAGAACCGCGCCCGCCCCTCCGGCGAGCGCCGCGCCGAGGAACAGCAGCGGATTCACGGTGCCGCCCCTTCGCGCCGGGGTCGCCCCAGCCGCAGGCCCAGAGCCGCAGCACCGAGCCCGAGCGCGAGTGAGCCGAGCGCGTAGGCGACCGCCACGATCGGCGCATCCGCCCACAGCGCGAGAGTGCCCGTCATGAACGAGCTGTAGGTGGTGAAGCCGCCGAGGACGCCGGTGCCGATGAGCACCCGCAGCTCGTGCGACGCCGGCAGGCGAGCGGCGAGCACGCCGATCAGCAGCGCTCCCAGGAGGTTCGCGATCAGCACCGCCCTGGGGAACCCGCCGCCGTCGGGGAGCAGGAGTCCGAGTCCGAGCCGGGCCGCCGTGCCGATCGTGCCGCCGAGGGCGACGAGCAGCACGCGGCGGAGGTTCACGGTGGCCACTGTAGTCCCCACTGCCAGCGCCCCACGGGAATGTCAAGGCGTTGGGTGTCGGCCCGTCGGAGGCGTTGACTGAGCACATGGACCCTCTGTGGAAGACCGACTCGCCCCTCCCCCTCGGCGCGGACTTCTCGCCGGGCTCCCGGCACGACGTCGTGATCGTCGGCGCAGGGATCACCGGGCTGACGACGGCGGTGATGCTCGCCCGTGCCGGACGTGACGTCGCCGTGGTCGAGGCGGGAGCCGTCGCCGAGCTCGCCACCGGAGCGAACACGGGAAAGCTCTCATTGCTCCAAGGGCAGCGACTCGCGGAGATCCGACGGCACCACCCCGCATCGCTGGTGCGCGCATATGTCGAGGCGAACCGCTCGGGGATGGACTGGTTGACGGCCTTCGCGGATGGCGCCGGCGTCTCCTACACCCGCCGCACCGACCACTCGTACGCGCAGGGGCGTGGCGGACTCGAGACGCTGCAGGCCCAGCACGACGCCGCGCAGGAGGCCGGGTTGTCCACACGGATGCTGACGCCGGAGGAACTGCCGACGGTGCCGTTCCCGATCTCCGGCGCCGTCGCCCTCGACGACCAGGTGGCGATAGACCCCGTGCGCATCGCGCGGGCGTTGGCGGAAGACCTGCAGGCGGCGGGGGGCACGCTGTACACCGGCGTTCGAGTCACCGGCGCTCACGCATTGCCGGACACCCGCATCGAGACGGCCGACGGACCGTTGTTCGCGCACCACATCGTGATCGCGACGGGTAGCCCGATCCTCGACCGCGGACTCTACTTCGCGAAGATCCGCGGGATGCGCTCGTATTGCCTCTCGTTCCGCGTTCCGGGGGAGGTGCCTGAAGGAACGTTCCTCTCGGTGGACGGCCCGACGCGTTCGATCCGTTCGGTGTCCGAGGCCGACGGCCCTGCGGCGACGGCGCAGTTGGTGGTCGGCGGCAACGGCCACCCGGTCGGCCGCGTCGACAGCGAGACCGCGGAGATCGATGAGCTGATCGCCTGGACCCGCCGATTCTTCCCCGATGCCGAGGAGACCCATCGATGGTCGGCGCAGGACTACGAGTCGCACAACCTCATCCCCTTCGTCGGCGCGATGCCCCGCGGCCTCGGTCGCATCCGGTTCGCCACCGGCTACGCCAAGTGGGGCCTGTCGAATGCGCCGGCCGCCGCGATGCGCCTGACCGCCGAGATCCTCGGAACGAGCTGGAACGACCGTCCCCGGTGGATGAACACCTTCGCCACCCGCATGACCATCCCCGCGGACCTCGTCCGCGGGGCGACGGAAGGCGGCAAGGTCGCCGTCGCACTCGCCTCGGGGTGGTCGGAGGCCGAGTCCCGATCCGTGCCGATCTCTCAGCCCGAGGAGGGCGAGGGCGTCGTCGCCAACCGTGCGGGCCTTCCGGTCGCGATCTCCACGGTCGACGGCATCACGCGTGCGGTCGACGCCGTATGCCCGCACCTCGGCGGTGTGCTGGAGTGGAACGACGCCGAGTGCACGTGGGACTGCCCGCTGCACGCCTCCCGCTTCTCCCCCGATGGCACGCGCATCGAGGGACCGGCGCTGCGCGATCTGAAGGAGCTGCCCCGCACGGGTCGACGGTGAGCCGGGTCACTCCAACGGCGCATCCCACCCCTGCTGCGGCGTCTCGCAGCTCTCGCGGAAGATGTATTGCGAGGCGAGTCGGCGCTGACTGCTCGACCAGTCGATCGCCGGGCGACGCTGCTCCGGAGGCAGATAGCCGAGACGGTAGACCGCCATCAGCTCCAGGTCGTCCGGCACGTGGAGCAGGCGCACGATCTCGTCCCACCGACCGGGAACCTCCATCGGGAACGAGATGAACTGGATGCCCATGCCGAGCTCGACCGTGGTGAGCCAGATGTTCTCCATCGCAGCTCCCATGCTGAACACCGAGTAGAACGACGACAGCTGCCCCGGCCGGTACTCGCTGCGGTCGAGCATCACTCCCAGCAGCAGCGGTGAGCCCGCCACCAGCTTGCGGTTCTCGGCGCCGAGCGTCTTGGGCACGCCGAATGTGTTCATGAGGGTCTGCCCGCGCTTGGTGAAGACCTGGCTCGTGAAGGGGCGGAGCGCCGCGGGGAGCTTGTCGAACAGCATCCCGTTGCGCTTCTCGTCCATCTCGGCCTGGCTGAAGCGGAAATACGGCTTGTATCGCTCGAAGAAGGTGCCGTTCGACATCGCCTCTGTCATGCTCTCGCCGGAGATGCGGGCGATCTGATCGATCGTCTCCCGGCTCTCGATCACGACGAAGCGCCAGGGCTGACTGTTCAGCTGCGAGGGCGCGCGCCCCGCCGCCTCCAGCAGAATGCGCTGATGCTCCTCCGAGACAGGGTCTGGCAGGAAGGGGCCGTTCGTGGTCTTACGGCGGCGGATGGCGTCGAGCAGTTCCATGCGGTCACTTCCGGTCGGCGGGGCGCCACGCGCAGAGGAGACCCGCGGCGATGAACGGGGCCGCGGCGAGCGCGGTGAGCGGATGCCGACGGCTGCGGCTTCCGAGGTAGGGGATCGCGGCGAGCGGCACCACTGCCGGAGCGAGGGCGAGCGCCGCCCTCCGGCTCTGGCGCCGCGGTCTCGCCCACACGGCGGTGCTGAGCGCGGCCGCCGTGGCCGCGCAGGTGGCGATGTACAGCGCGTGATGCACCCAGCGGAAGCCGCTGGTGTCGACGGCCTTGGTGGCCACGCTGACGCCGAGCGCGCAGTTGGCCGCATACGCCACCGCCGCTGCGGTGAACAGCGCCCCCGTGGGACTCCGTCGGTCACCCATGACCCCGACCCTACGCCGCCCGTCGGACGCCGAGCGACCCCTTGCGTACGAACAGCCTCCGCGACTATGCGCGACGGTCACCGCCCCCTGCGCGAGGAGCGCAGAGGGCGGTGACGAGACCCGTCACAGGGTGCGTT
Source organism: Microbacterium saperdae (assembly GCF_006716345.1). Classification (NCBI taxonomy): domain Bacteria; kingdom Bacillati; phylum Actinomycetota; class Actinomycetes; order Micrococcales; family Microbacteriaceae; genus Microbacterium; species Microbacterium saperdae. The sequence continues at coordinate 884,789 of NZ_VFOX01000002.1, read as the reverse complement.
CCGCATAGATGCGGAGCGCGTCACGGACGAACTCCGCCCCGCGCGTGCCTCCGTCGGAGGTGGCGTAGTTCGCGCCGAAGCGCGGGTCTGCGACGTACATCTCGCCGAGTCCGATCACGTACCCCTTCACATCCCCACCGGGGACGGCGGCCGGAGTGCCGGGGATGCCCGTGAGCCACTCGACGTGGCGACGCGCGACATCCTGCGCCTCCGCGGATGCCGGATCGACACCGCTCTCTGCGGCGGCGATCCAGTCGCGTCCGAGGTCGGACACGCGTCGCTGCCACGCGGCGCGCTCGGTCTCGGTCATGCCTCGCCACCAGCGGTCGCTGTCGGCGTAGGCCTTCTTTCCCCACCGGTCCTCGACCTCCTCCTTGTACTGGGTGTGGTCGAAGCCGTCGAACATGTTCTCTGCCATGAGTTCTTCACCTCCTCTCAATGCGTCGATGGTGGATTCGACCGAGGCGATCTGGCGCCGCAGCCGGTCCTGCTCCTCGCGCAGCAGCGCGAGATGCGTCTCGAGCGCGGACGCCTCGGCTGCCCGGGCCTCTGAGCCCGTCGACGGGCCGAGGACGTCCGCGATCTGCGGCAGCCCGAGCCCGAGCTGACGCAGCAGCAGGATGCGCTGCAGGCGCACCAGGGCCTGCGCGTCGTAGTGCCGGTAGCCGTTGTGCGCGATCCGCGTCGGCGGCAGCAGCCCGATGTCGTCGTAGTGACGCAGCGTGCGGCTGGTGGTGCCGGCGAGCTGTGCGATCTCCTGGATCGACCAGTCCGCATCATGCATGCGCTCCTCCTTCCGTGGTTCTCCGAGTGGATGTCTCCACGGTAGAAGTTGACGCAGCGTCAATGTCAAGACTTGCTGTCCGGTGTCGTCATCTGACTATATTTACGCTACATATGGGGGCTGATATCCGCCCTCCACCGTGTCACGATCGGTCTCACCAAATGAAATCCGGAGGTGATTCATGTCCGTAATGACGGCTATCGAACCAACGTTGGTTCGCAGGCGTGTGCAGGATGCGCTCGACGACGCGGTTCTCCGCTTCGACGGCTGGTGGCTCGTGCTTCTCGCCGCGCTGCTCGTGTTCGGGGTGGCGTTCCTCGCCTCGCTCGCACTGTGGTGCTTCTTCTCGAACGGAGGCAGGCGCTTCTCGGGCAGCTGGAAGTGGGGCAAGAGCGGCGTCTCCGTCTGGCTGGAGTGCCTCTGACCCCCACCCCTCCGTGCACCCGTGACGGTGCACGGAGGGACCAGCAGGAAAGGAACACCGGCATGCTGCTCGACGTCGCCGCCGTGTCATTCGCCTACACGAGACGGGCTCCGGCGCTCCGTGACGTGTCGCTCGTCGTCGAGCGTGGAGAACGAGTGGGGCTCGTCGGACCGAACGGCTCCGGCAAGTCGACGCTGATCCGCCTCATCGCCGATCTCCTGCAGCTCGGCAGCGGCAGCATCCGCCTCGAGGGCCGATCGCACCAGGAGCGCGCCTCCCGCGAGAGCTTGGCGTACGTCGCGAGCAACGACTACCTGCCGCAGTTCCTCACCGGCCGCGAGTACGTCGACCTGATGCACCGCCTCTACCGGGTCCGGCCGGACGACGCACGGCTGGACGACCTGTTCGCCCGCTATCAGATGGAGGCGCGACAGTTCGATCTCATCGAGGACTACTCGCACGGCATGCGCAAGAAAGTCCAGATCATCGCGAGCCTGTTGCTCGAGCGCCCGCTCACGATCATCGACGAGACATTGAACGGGGTCGACGTCGACTCCCTGTACGAGTTCGAGAACGACGCGCGCCTCATCGGGAGCGACCGCGGCCTGTTGCTGTGCAGTCACGACTTCCGCCTGCTTGAAGCGGTGTGCGATCGCATCGTCGTGCTGTGCCGCGGAGCGATCGCCTTCGATCTCCCCCTCCGTGAGGTGCGGACCGAGTTCGGATCGGTGGACGCGCTGGTCAAGCGGGCGATCGGCGCCTCGCGCCCGAGAACGTCGCCGTGAGGCCCGCTCTGGAGCTCGCGGGCTTCCTCTCCCTGTTCCTGGTCCGGCGCATCCTCCGCCAGGGGGTGCTGCGATCGCTGCTGTTCCGGTGGACGCTCGGACTGACGATGCTGCTGGCGTTCGTCGCCTTCTGTGCATTCGGCGTGGTCACGATCAGGCAGCTGATCGACGACCCCGCGCTGCTCACTCCCCTGATGCGGGTGGCCGGGGTCTCGGTGCCGCTCTGGGTCCTGGCGATCTTCACCGTCGTGCGCGTGATGTTCATGAAGTCGAGCGATCTGGTCGAGCTCACCTTCTCCTTCCCGCTGACGAACCGTGCGCGCACTCTCGGCTTCATGCTGTTCGAGGCGCTTCTCGTGGGCGTCGGCGTGACCCTGATGCTCGCGGCGCTGATCGCCGGAACCGTCTCGATCGGCGGATTCGGGATTCTCGGCGAGGTCGTCACGTGCCTCGTCATGCCCACCGTCGTCGCCTATCTCCTGGCCAGCGTCTATCACCTCGCCCTGGAGCGCCTCCTGATGCGCTTCCGCCTCGCGCGCCTACGGGCCTTCCTCGTGCCGCTGGTCCTGGCGGCGACGCTGGTCGCCCTCTACTTCGGCGTCTCGGCCCAGTCCGAACCGGTGCTCTTCGCCGCGGCCGGCCAGGGCGACGCGTATTTCGCGGTCCAACTGGTGTTCGCCGACATCGCGGCGGCCCACGGGCTCATCATCGCGACCGCCTCCTGGCTCGTCACCGTCGCACTCCTCGTCGTCGCCGTCTGCCTCACGGCACCCCGCCAGTTCGACCCCACCCGACGCTTCGCGCGGGTCCCGCGGCTGCTCGGAGGCACGGAATTCGGCGCCTACTTCGCCGCGCACGCGCGCGCCATCGAGACCATCACCGTGTGCGGCATCGTCCTGGCCGGGTCCTACGCGCTCTTCGTCGCCGATGTGCGGCTGCCCCCGTTCCTCCTGATCGCCGTCACGATCCAGGCGGTGTACGCCTACGTCTCGACCGAGCCACTGCGCGCGTGCGGCCCTCGCCGCCACAGCCCGATCGGCCGCTATCTGCTGCTGCTCGGTCCGCAGCTGGCGATGCTCCTCCTGATCGCGCTGCCGACCGGCGTGCTGTCGGCGCTCACCGGTTCGAGGTGGGACGAGATCCTTCTCGTCATCGGCTTCTGCGCGTCGAACGTCGTCGTGCTGACGCTCGCGGGCATCGCGTTCCCACCGGAGAAGGGCAACCCGTTCTCGGTGGTCGTCGGTGTCGCGGTCGCTGCCCTCGTGACCGGGACGCTCGCGATCGGCACCAACCTCCTCGGGCTCCCCGCCTGGTTCAACGTCGCGACGATCGTGCTCCTGACGCTCGCCGCCGCCGCGCTCTCTCTCACCGGAATGCAGAAGATCGAAAGGACAGCACGTCATGAAGTGGTTGTTTAGGACCGTCGGGAGCGCGGTCGCCGCGCTCGTCATCACGGCCGGAACGGCGGTCATCACCGCCATCTGGCTCATGTTCTCCGGGGGCTCAGCCGAAGGACGCCGCCTCGGGTTCTTCGAGTCGATCTTCGTCGAGGTGCAGCAGAGCGCCGACGCCTCGACGCAGCTCGGCGTCGGACTCAACGACCCGGCGCCGCTCGGGATCACCTTCGTCGTCATCACGCTCTTCCTGCTCGCCGTATCGGCCGTGTACGACCAGCTCCGCGCACGGAGGAGGGCACTCCTCGCCGACGCCGACTGACGTGTGGTCGCGAGCGGTCGACCGCATCCGACCCCGCACCGCGCTCAGGTGGCTCCTCCCCGCCGCCTGGCCGGTGCGCCTCACCTTCGGGGCGGCGGCCGCCACGACCCTGCTCGTCGCCGCCCTCACCACCCAGCCCGCGATCGGTCTGGCCGTCGTCATCGTCATCACACACGACGTCTTCGGCCTCTGGGCGTCCTTCGCGATCCACGAGCTCGGGCATGCCGTCGTGCTGGGGACGGCGCCCGGAGTCTCCGCGATCACGCTGGAGCGCACGAGTCTGCGGCTCTCCGTCACCCCGCACGGCTCGATCCTCGGGCGCGATGCGTTCCTCGCCGCGGTGCTCGGCCCGCTCTGCTGCGTGGCGATCGGCCTACTCCTGTGGGCGCTCGCGCCTCAGTCGTTCCTCCACATCTGGTACCTCGTGCACGGCGTGTTCCTCACGCCACTCTTCAGCGACGGCCGCACGATGCTCCGGGCCGCAGCCGCGTGGAGAGCCCGGATCCCGTTGCCCGGCTCCGACTCCGGCCCTGAGAAGACGGTGTGAGAACCGGCGATCAGCGCAGAACCTTGACAAAGTCACGATATATCGTGTTACCGTACTCACACACGATATATCGTGACCATCGACACAGGAGAAGCAGACATGACCGAGAAGTGGCTCATCGCCCCCGGCGAGGAACGCGTGATCGACATCGAATCCGTCACCCGGCTCAAGGTGGGCCTGGTCGGCGGTCAGGTCGACATCATCGCCCACGACGAACCGAGCATCCGCATCGAGGTGCACGGCGTCACCACGAAGGACCTCCGCGTGGAATCCCACGACGGCGAGGTCGAGATCGACCACCCGCAGCTGGGCTGGGACAACTTCCTCGAGGTGTTCCGCAACTTCGGCTCCGGCGGCCCCCGGGCCGAGGTGAGCGTCGCCGTCCCGCGCTCGATCGCCCTGAACCTGGGCGTCGTGAGCGCCGGCGCGCTGGTGTCCGGCATCCGCAACGACGCCCGCCTCAACACCGTGTCGGGCGACATCATCGTCGACACGCTGATCGGCGACCTCACCGTCAACTCCGTCTCGGGTGACGTGCAGGTGCGTGGCCTGACCGGCTCGATCAGCGCGAACAGCGTCTCGGGCGACGTGGCGGTGACCGGTGCGATCCGCAAGGCGACGGTCGACATCGTCTCCGGCGCCACCCTGGTCGACGCGGCCGGCGACGTGAACACGATCAACGTCAACTCGGTCTCGGGCGGCACCACGGTGCGCCTCGACGAGTCGCTCGCGGCGAACTACGTCATCCGCTCGCTCAGCGGTCGCCTCCTGATCGACGGCGTCGAGCGCAGCTCCTCCGGACCGAGCAACTACACCGGTTCCACGGGCGAGCTCGCCGGACGCTTCGTCGACCTGCGCGCGAACTCCGTCTCCGGCGGAGTCACCGTGCTGCGCCGCACGCCCGCCACGATCACCGAAGACGCGGAGTGGGAATCATGAGCCCCGCCGTCTTCTCGCACGGCGACCTGCGCCTGTACCTGCTGTCGCTCCTCGCCGAATCGCCGCAGCACGGATACGGCATCATCCAGGCCCTCACGGACCGCACCGGTGGCACGTACACGCCGAGTGCCGGCACCATCTACCCGCGGCTCGCGAAGCTCGAGGAAGAGGGCCTGGTGACCAAGACCGTCGACGGGCGCACGACGATCTATGCGATCACCGACGCCGGACGCGCCGAGCTGCAGTCTCGTGAGGGGGACCTCGCCGGGATCGAATCCGGTCTCGCCGATTCGGTGCGCCTGATCGCGAACGAGGTGCGCCAGAGCGTGCAGGACGCCATGAAGAGCCTGCGCGCCGACCTCGCGGCCGCCGAGCAGGGCGAGCGCAGCGCCGCGAAGTCCCGGCCCCGTGCCGCCTCTGACGACGCACGCATCGTGAGCCGCGAGGAGATGCACCGCGCGGATGCGCTCATCAACGCCTTCCGCGCCCAGGTGCGCACCGACCTGCGCACGCACGTGGCGAAGGGCGGCACCCTGCCGGCATCCGTCGTCACCGACCTCGAGCACGCGCTCGACGCGGCGTCCCGCGCGGTGACAGTCGGACTGTCTCGGCTCTGAGCCCGCCGCGGCGGCAGACACCCGCGCGCCTGCGGAGTTGGCACCTCTTGCCGGAATGAGCATCCGATTCCGGCGGGAGGTGCCATCTGCGCGCGGGGCAGACTCGCAGAGTTGACACCTGTTTCCTGATCGGGCACGCGATTCCGGCAGGACGTGCCACCTCCATCGGAGCCGGAGTTGCGCTCGACCTACCGGGAGCCCGGCCTACTCGGGCCAGATCTCCTTCTGCGAGTCCGGCACGGATTCGCCGAGCGGAACCACCAGCACGGAGCGATGCTGGCGATGCGTGAGGCGCGCGGCCACCGAGCCGGTGAAGAACTCCCGGATCGACTCGCCGATCCCGCGCTTGCGGGTGCCCACCACGATCAGCTGGGCGTCGAGCTTGTGTGCGAGCTGCTTGATCGCCAGGGCGGGGTCGCCGACGAGCTGCCGGGCCGTCCAGGTGATGCCGGAATCGTCGAGCACCTCTGCGGCCGCTGCCTGCACGGCCTCGAATTCCGCCGCACCGGCGTCGAAGTTGATGTCGATCGGCGCCGAGTGCACGTAGCCGTCCGGGTCCTCGTATGTGACGAACCGGGTGACGTCGACGTGCACCACGACGAGGGGAGCACCGAGCAGCCGGGCGAAGCGCAGCGCCTCGTCGAGCACACGACGCTCATGATCCGGTTGGATGCCGACGATCACAGCCTTCTGCAATGCCGCGTTCTGCGCTGCCTCGTCGGATGGAGTGGAGGTGTCGTCGGTCATGAAGATCGTTCCCTTCACCAGCCTGGCATCAGCCAGAGAGTCGTAGCCGCGTGCTATTCTGAATGCTACTCTTACCGGCTTGATTCCGGTGTCGTGAAATGCCTCGGGCTCCTGTCGCCCAGAGCTGAACTCGTGAGGGGGTCTCGCGCATGGGCCGTGGCCGTCAGAAGGCGAAACACACAAAGATCGCCCGCGAACTCAAGGCGTACAGTCCGTCGGTGAACTACTCCGCGCTCGAGCGCGAATTGGCTCATCCGACCGATGAAGACGCCTACGTCGATAAGTGGGCTGATGACTATGCCGACGAAGATGAGGACGAACTAGAGAAGGCCTGACCGCCCGATCTGTGGAAACCCCCGTGCGACCCACGGGGGTTTCGTCATGCCCGAATGCTGGTTCCTGAGAGGATCACCTCATGCCTCGTGTCGTCGCTCTCTCCCGCTACCCGGTCAAGGGATTGACCGCCGAGCCGCTCGAGTCGATGCTCGTGCAGCCGGATGGTCGGGTGACCGGCGACCGGGTCCTCGCGTTCCGCTTCGCCGACGCGGCCGAGCCGGAGGACCGCGACGGCCTGGACTACTGGCCGAAGGCGAAGGGGCTCGCCCTCCAGGACTTCCCGGCGCTGGCGGCGCTGCGCACGAGCTACGACGATGCATCGGCGCGCATCAGGATCGAGCTCGACGGCACACTGCTCGTCGAAGCCGGACTCGATCCCGACGGCCGCGCGCGACTCGTGCAGGCCATCACCGACTTCGTGCTCACCACCTCGGATGCCCGACGGCTGCAACGTCCGGGTCGGCTCCCCCTCGTGCTCGTCGGCGATGGCGAGACCTCACGCTTCCAGGACCGTCCGCAGGGGTACGTCTCCGTGCACAGTCGTGCCAGCGTGGAGGCTCTGGCCGAAGAGCTCCCGCTGCGCATCGATGACCGCCGCTTCCGCTCCAATGTCGTGATCGACGGCGTCGACGCCTGGGACGAACTCGACTGGACCGGCGACGTGCGCATCGGGGACGTCACCTTCCGCGCGGCCGGACCCATCGTCCGCTGCCTGGCGACGCACGCCAACCCCGACACCGGGGAGCGCGACGCGAAGGTGCTCACCACCCTCACCCGGGCGTTCGATCAGCAGGAACCCACGCTCGGACGCCTGCTGCTCCCCGGTTGGTCGTCAGCGGAGGGTGAGGGCGGCGGCGTCATCCGCATCGGCGACGAGGTGCGCGCGCACTGAGCGCCGGCCCACGCGTGCACCGGATGCTGTCGAACGCACGGGCATCCCGGCACGATCAGGCCGCGCACTCCGCGAGATGCCGTGCACGCGGCCGCAGGAGGTGAAGGTCTCGGTCACCACCGACCGTTGCGGAGCTCCCACTCGTCTTCGATGGTCCGCCGGCGCCCCGCGACGATGCCCGCGGGGATCGAGACGACCAGCACGGAGGCCACCACGATGAGCGGCACCTGCCAGCCCGCGGTGGTCTCGTGCAGCAGACCGATCAGCAGCGGGAAGATCGCTGCGAGCGCGTAGCCGATGCTCTGCACGAATCCGCTCAGCGCGACAGCGCTCTCGGGGGTGCGGGCACGGATGCTGAGCAGCACCAGGCTGAGCGGGAACATGATGGCGGTCAGACCGAAGATGCTGACCCACAGCGGGAGAGCGACAGTCGGTGCGAACAGCATGCCGAGAAGTCCGACGAGCCCCGCACCGACCGCGACGAAGAACAGGGGACGCGTCGCCTGGAATCGCACGATCAGGATCGGCACGAGCATCGAGCTCGGCAGGCCGATCAGGGCGAACAACGACAGCAGGAAGCCGGCTGTCGCCGGGGTCACGCCGCCGATGTCGACGAGCATGGTCGGCATCCAGGCGAACGAGACGTAGGCCATGGTCGAGGAGGTGCCGAACACGAGGGCCAGCGCCCAGGGCAGGGGCAGCCGCCAGAGACGTCCGAAGTAGCGCGGGTTCGCGGGCACGGTCGAGATCGGGCCGGTCGCGACGGCCACGGCATCCTGCACGTCGTGCACGCCGTCGGTCGGATCGAGGACGTACTCCTCGGTCGAGACCGCTGTCGCGCCGCCTGAGCGCTCGCTGATCAGGAGCGTCAGCCACGGCACCAAGGCGATCGCCGCGAACACTCCCCACATGCCCAGAGACACACGCCAGCCGAGCGAGTCGGCGACCGGCACCGCGACCAGGGGCGGCAGGAACGTCGAGACGGCGAGAGTCGTCGAGTACACCGTCATCATGATGCCGATGCGGTCGGGGAAGTACTTCTTCACCAGAGGGGGAAGCAGCACGTTGCCCGAGCCGACGCCGGCGAAGACGACGACCGTCGCTGCGAGAAGAGTGGACGAGTCCGAGGCGAAGCCGCGCAGCAGCATGCCGAGCGCCATCAGCGCGATCGCGGTGACCGCGACCCGCTCGAGCCCGAACCGTCGCTCGAACAGCGGAGTGACCAGACCGAAGATCGCGAAGCACACGGGCGGTGCCGCACCGATCAGGCCGACCACGACCGGAGAGAGCGGGAAGTCGACGGCGATGTGGTCGATCACCGGAGACAGCGAGGCGACGGCCGACCGCAGCGAGAACGCGACCAGCACGATCCCGATCAGTGCGAGCGTCCGGCCCTGCCAGAGCGGCCTGACACTCGACGTCATCATGACGTCTGGGTCCCCTCCACCCAAGCGAGGTATTCGTCGGACACCGTTCCGGTGACGTAGCGTCCGTCGAAGCAGCTCATGTCGAGATCGGTGATGGACGTACCTTCCGTGATGGCCGCCTTGAGGTCGTCGACCTCCTGGTACACGAGGTGGTCGCAGCCGAGCTCCTCGGCGATCTCCGGGATGGTCCGGCCGTGCGCGATGAGCTCCTGCCGCGAGGGCATGTTGATGCCGTACACGTGCGGGTGGCGCACGGGCGGGGCCGCGGAGGCGAAGGTGACCGAGGTGGCACCGGCATCGCGGGCCATCTGGATGATCTCCTTCGAGGTCGTGCCCCGCACGATCGAGTCGTCGATCAGCAGCACGTTCTTGCCGCGGAACTCGGTCGACATCGCGTTCAGCTTCTGTCGCACGCTCTTCTTGCGCACCGCCTGGCCGGGCATGATGAAGGTGCGGCCGACGTAGCGGTTCTTGTAGAAGCCCTCGCGGTACTCGATGCCGAGCTTGCGGGCGACCTCCATCGCGGCGGGGCGCGAGGAGTCGGGGATCGGCATGACGACGTCGATCTTGTCCATCGGCACGTGCTTGGCGATCGTGTCGGCGAGGCGGTCGCCCATGCGCAGACGCGACTCGTAGACCGAGATGCCGTTCATGACCGAGTCGGGACGCGCGAGATACACGTACTCGAAGGCGCACGGCGCGAGAGTCGTCTCGGCAGCGCACTGCCGGGAGTGCAGCTCGCCGTCGTTGGTGATGAACACGGCCTCGCCGGGCTCGATCTCGCGCACGACCTCGTAGTCGCCGTTCTCGAGCACGAGCGACTCGCTCGCGACGACCCACTCGTCGCCGTCGACGTCGCCGCGGCTCTTGCGGTGGCCGAGGATCAGCGGACGGATGCCGAAGGGATCGCGGAATGCCAGCAGGCCGTAGCCGGCGATCACGGCGATCACGGCGTAGGCACCCTCGATGCGCTCGTGCGTGCGCTCGACCGCCTCGAACACCCGCTCGGGGTCGAGGTCGACGGTGGAGGTGGTGTTCTGCAGCTCGCCGGCGAGTACGTTCAGCAGCAGCTCGGTGTCGCTGGAGGAGTTCAGGTGGCGGCGGTCGCGCTGCGCCATCTCGGCCGTGAGCTCACGCGTGTTGGTGAGGTTGCCGTTGTGGATGAGGATGATGCCGTACGGCGCGTTCACGTAGAACGGCTGCATCTCCTCTTCGTTGGAGGCGGTGCCCTTGGTGGCGTAGCGCACGTGGCCGAGGCCGACGTTGCCGAGCAGCGCACGCATGTCACGGGTGCGGAACGCCTCGCGGACCATGCCCTGCGCCTTGGCGTTGTGCATCACCCCGTTCGACTCCGCCGTCGCGATGCCCGTCGCATCCTGGCCGCGATGCTGCAGCAGCAGGAGTGCGTCGTAGATGTCCTGATTGACCGGGGCTGTCCCCACCATTCCGACGATGCCGCACATGGGGTATTACTTCGCTCCGTCCGCGTATGCACTGACGAGGCGCACCGCTCCGCCGTCGACGCCCTTGGCGCCCTGTTCGAACTCTCCTGCCGGACGCGCGCCGAAGCCGACGGTGCCGACCTGCCACGAGGGCATGCCCTCCGCGTTCAGCGCCGCGATCGCGGCATCCTTCTTGTCCGCGGCGATGACCGCGAGGAAGCCGATGCCCAGGTTCCAGGTGCCCTCCGCGGACTCCAGCGTGGAACCGGCGATGTCGCTCAGCACGCGGAACACGGGGCTGGGCGACCAGGTGCTGCGGTCGACTTCGGCCCAGCTGCCCTGCGGGAGCACGCGCGCGAGGTTCGCCGCGATCCCGCCACCGGTGACGTGGCTGAGGGCGTGCACGCCGCCCCCGAGCTGCTCGATCAGGCGGAGCAGCGGAAGCGTGTAGAGGCGGGTCGGCTCGAGGAGCGCCTCGCCCCACGTGGTGCCGAAGTCGGCGGCGTTGTCGCCATAGCCGATTCCGGCGTTCGTGATGATGTGGCGCACGAGCGAGTAGCCGTTGGAGTGCAGCCCGCTGGACGACACCGCGATGACGGCGTCGCCGTCCTGCACGCGGTCGGCGCCCAGGATCGCGTCGGCCTCGACCACACCGGTCGCGGCACCCGCGACGTCGTAGTCGCGCGGGCCCAGCAGACCGGGGTGCTCTGCCGTCTCGCCGCCGACGAGCGCGGTGCCGGTGGCGGCGCACGCCTCGGCGATGCCGCGCACGATGTCGGCGATGCGCTGCGGGAAGACCTTGCCGCACGCGATGTAGTCGGTCATGAAGAGCGGCTTCGCCCCCACCACGACGATGTCATCGACGACCATGCCGACCAGGTCCTGGCCGATCGTGTCGTGCTTGTCGATCGCCTGCGCGATCGCGACCTTGGTGCCGACGCCGTCGGTGCTGGTCGCGAGGAGCGGTCGGCGGAAGTCGCGCAGTGCGCTGGCGTCGAACAGGCCGGCGAATCCGCCGACACCGCCGAGCACTTCAGGGCCGTGCGTCGCGCGCACGGACGACTTCATCAGCTCGACGGCGAGATCGCCTGCAGCGGTATCGACGCCGGCTTCGGAATAGGGATTGGTGGGGGAGGCAGCCACACCTCCAGCCTACCGCCCGCAGCGGGCCCGACTCTCCGCAAGACGAGAGTCGGATGCCGAGGGTCGTGCGCCCTACGATGGGGCCATGGCCGACAAGCCGCAGTGGCTCATCCGCGAAGACGCGAGCGTTCCCGTGCTGCTCGCGCTCGCGCTGCGCCAGGCCATCGGCATCCGGGTCCCCGAGGATCTGCCCAGCCTCCGCGACCTCCCGGTCAGGGCGCCGGACGCCGTCGATGCCGCCCCCGCGATCGAGGAGCAGTGGCGCGACTACTGGGACATGACGGTCGAGCCACGCGCGCATCCGTCCGAGGTGCCGCTCGAGCTGATCGACGGATTCGACACGCTGGTGGCTCTTCCCGCCTCGGGCGCCGAACAGCTCGCCGAGGCGATCGCCCCGCAGGCAGCCGATGCGCTGCGATACGCCCGCGCCGCCCACGACCGCTACGTGAACTCGATGAAGAGCAACACCGGCGGCGACGCCTACCGCGCCTACGCCAGCGCGATCGCCGAGTTCGAGCGGGAGGTGGGGCGCCGGGCGCATTCGTTCGAGCTGAACGTGCAGGTGCTGCCGTTCTCCCAACGAGGGATCTGGTGGATCGGCGCGCTCACGGTCGCGGTGACCGACGGCCTGCGTCGCGACGTGGTCGCCTTCGACGCGGCGATCCGACCGATCATCGCCGAGTTGGCGTGACCCCAGGGTCGAGGGTCAGTCGGCTTCGACGATGGTCTCGCGCTCGACGCGCACGACGCGGTCGTGCCGGCGGGCGACGCGCTCGAGGATGAGGCCCGCGATGCCGCCGAGCGCGATGCCGATCGGCACCGTCCACAGCAGGAGGAAGCCGAAGACCTGTCCGGGAGGGTAGACGACGTCGAGGGCCTGGGATTCGTCGAAGCTGCCGATCCAGGTGAGGATGCCGGCGGCGATGACCCCGACCACCACGCCGATGCCCATGAGCACGCCGTACCGCGGCACGTGGCGCACGGTCGCTTCGACGGTCTGGCGGGAATCGGTGGAGGACATGCCTCTATTGTCCCACCGCCCGAGCGCGCTGTGCACCGAGGTTCACCCGAGCACGGCGCACCGCCCGGATCCTGCCGCGTGCGCCGGCTGCGGGCTCCGCGGGGATCAGTAGCTCGCCCGGCCACCACTGATGTCATAGACCGCACCGGTCGAGAAGCTGCAGGCGTCCGAGGCGAGCCAGGCGACGAGCTCGGCCACCTCCTCGGCGCGTCCCAGTCGCCGCATCGGGATCTTCTCCACGAGGGTCGCGAGCACATCGGGGTGCGTGGTGGCGTTCATCGGTGTCTCGATCACCGCCGGGGCGATCGCGTTGGCGAGCACGCCGGTCGTGGCGAGTTCCTTGCCCAGAGCCTTGGTCAGTCCGATGACGGCCGCCTTCGACGCGGAGTAGGCGGTGAGGCGCGGGTTGCCCTCCATGCCGGCGATGCTCGCGATGTTCACGATGCGCCCCCACCCCTGCGCGACCATGCCGGGGATCACGGCCTGACAGGTGTGGAAGGTGCCCGTCAGATTGACCGCGATCGTGCGATCCCAGTCCGTGGGGCTCACGTCGACGAAGTCCGCATTGGGTCCCACCACTCCCGCGCTGTTCACCAGCACGTCGAACGGGCCGTGCTCGGCCACGAAGCGGTCCACCTCCTCGCGTCGCGTCACGTCGACCTGCCCGTCGGCCCCCTCGGCGCGATCGATCGTGCTCACCGCGAACCCGGCGCGTGTCAGCCGCTGCGCGCAGGCTTCACCGAGCCCGCTCGCCCCACCGGTCACCAGAGCCTTGCGCATGTCATCCTCATCCCCGCGTCCGCCCTCCGGGCCTCGCGCTCCGCGGTGGAGCAAGATGGTCTCGTGATGGTCGGAACGCCATAGTTCCAAAATATGGAATACCAATCTGATAGATTGAACATTAGCAGGGAGTGCGATGTCAGAAACAGATCAGGGGCCCGTCGGTGCGGAACGCGTGCTGACGGTCCTCATGGAGCTCGCGAAGGTTCCGGAAGGGCTGAGCCTCGACGAACTGACCAAGCGCGTCGATGCCGCGAAGCCGACGGTCCACCGCGCGCTGGCCTCGCTCACCAGGGTCGGACTGGCGAACCGCCTCGAACGCGGGCGCTACGTGCTCGGAGATGAATTCCTCCGCCTCGCCTTCCTCCACCAGGACCGTCGTCTCGACAGCGCGCGCATGGAACCCCTGCTCGACGCGCTCACCGCCGAATTCGGGGAGACCACCCACTACGCCGTCCTCGACAAGGACGAGGTGGTCTATCGCGCCAAGCGCGACCCCGCAGAGGGAGCCGTCCGGCTCACCTCCACGGTCGGCGGACGCAATCCGGCCTACCGCACCGGTGTGGGCAAGGTGCTGCTCGCGTGGAGCCTCGACACGCCCGAAACGGCCGCGGCCTGGGCGCGCACGCATGAACTCCGCCCCCGCACCGAGACGACCATCACCGATCCCGCACTGTTCGCGAAGACCCTCGCCGAGGTGCGCGCGCAGGGATACGCGGTCGACGATCAGGAGAACGAGCTCGGGGTGAACTGCATCGCCATTCCGGTCTTCCTCGACTCCCCGCTCGTCCCCAGCGGCGCTCTCTCGGTGAGCGCGCTGTCGTTCCGCACACCACTGCCCGAACTGGTGGCGGGACTCGAACGGATCAGGACCATCGCCGACGCACACGACGTGCGCACGCGACTGCAGACGACCGGCTCATAACGACCCGGCGCTTACGAGAGAGGCACACGCCAACATGCGATTCATCAGAGTGGGAGACCCGGGACGCGAGCGACCCGGCGTCGAGGTCGGCGAGGGACGATTCGTGGACATCTCGGATGTCGTGGACGACATCGACGGCGCTTTCCTCGCCTCCGATCGGATCGACGAGGTGCGCAGGCTGGTCGCCGAGCGCGTCGCCACCGGTGCCGTGCAGTCTCTCGAAGGACGTCGGCTGGGCGCGCCGTTCGCCCGCCCGCACCAGATCCTCTGCATCGGACTCAACTACCGCGACCACGCGGAGGAGACGGGCCAGCCGGTGCCCGATGAGCCGATCCTGTTCACCAAGGCCCCGAACACGCTGATCGGCCCGAACGACGACGTGCAGATCCCCCGCACCTCGACCAAGACCGACTGGGAGGTCGAGCTGGGCGTCGTGATCGGCCGCCGGGCCAGCTACCTCGAGAGCGAGGAAGAGGCCGCGGCGTGCATCGCGGGCTACGTCACCGTGAACGACGTGAGCGAGCGGGCCTTCCAGATCGAGCGGGGCGGCCAGTGGTCGAAGGGCAAGTCCTGCCCGACCTTCAACCCCGCCGGCCCCTACCTGGTGACACCGGATGAGGTCGGCGACGTGCTCGATCTCGGACTGTGGCTGGATGTCGACGGCGAGCGCAAGCAGAACAGCTCGACGGCGCAGATGATCTTCAGCCCCGCCTTCATCGTGAAGTACCTCAGCCAGTTCCTGACCCTGGAGCCGGGCGACCTGATCAACACCGGCACCCCGCCCGGAGTGGGAATGGGATTCACCCCCGCCCAGTTCCTGCGCGGGGGTGAGGAGATCCGTCTCGGGATCTCCGGCCTCGGCGAGCAGCGGCAGCGCGTACTCGCCTGACACCGTGACGGGTGACCGGCCTCACGTGTGCGTGAAGCCGGTCACCCCCGCTCCTCCCCAGACGACGGCCCGTGGAATCGCGGCGTACTCGTGCACGGTCAGCGCGCTCAGCGCGACGGCGTGCGAGTTGCGCGTGCCGAACATGGCCGTGGGCGCACCCGTGCGAGGATTCCCCGCCGTCGAGGCGATGGTGTTGCCGGAGACGGTGATGTTCTCGGCGCCCCCGACGAAGATGCCGAACCGGGGCGGATCCTCGATGTAGTTGTCCTTCACGACGTGACCGTGGTGGGGCTTGCTCGCCCCGCCCTCGTAGTCGTCGCGGAGGTTCTCGATCATGATCCCGGCCGCGGCGGACGGCCAGCCCAGGACGCTGCGGTCGAGGCACGGGCGGACGATGGAGTTGCGCTCGATCACCGAGTCCACACTCCCGACCGGTCCCTCGTTGTACTGCGGGTCGTTCGCCACCCAGATGCCCCAGTAGGCGAGGTCGAACATCTCGTTCGCGTGCACGTAGGCGCCGCTCGTGCGCAGCCGCACACCGAGGCCCCGCAGCTCACGGAAGACGTTGTACTGCACGTCGGCCCCCGGTGCGCTGAACGACCGGTTGAACAGCTGATCACCCGCCGCCGTCCCCGAAGGCATCGCAGCCAGGGTGGCGCTCACGGGCCCGCCGGCAAGGCTGTCGCCCGTCACGGTCACGACGGTCGTCTCACCGCGCACGGTGCCGGTCGCCGTGTTGACGATCTGCACCACGTCGCCCGGAGCGAGCGGAATGGCACCGCCCCCGAGACCGATGGTCGCGCCTGTCACCGACGTCGCCGCGCGCGAGGTGCTGTAGATGTTGATGCCGTCGTCGTGCAGCGACTCGAAGGTGTTCCCGAAGATGCGCGGCCCGACCCTCCCGCCGTGGTTGTGCACGCCGTCGGCGTTCGCACTGATCCATCGGTTCGACCCGGGCTTCCGCGTCACGACGGAGTCCCTGATCACCGTGCCGTCGGAGTCGCTGGCGATGAACGCGGCGCCGGGCGCGGCGTACATCGTCACGGAGGCCACCGTGACGTCCGTGCACCGGTAGATCGCGACGCCGTTCCAGTTGCCGCGGAAGCCCGTGACGAAGCCGTCGCCGATCGCCATCGCCCCCATCTGCGGGCGATGGTCCGGGGCGATCGTGAGCCGCCAGCGCCCGGAGGGGAGGACGGTGCCGGTGTGCGTGTACGAGAAGGTGATCTGCCCGCCGCGCTTCATCAGTCCCGTCGTCGCATTGCGGAGAGTGCCGTAGTTCGACGCCGGGAACAGGGCGGCATCGGCGAGCGTCGGATACCCGCTCAGCAGCTGCAGATCGACGGTTCCCGCCACCGTATCGATCGCGGTGATCGTGCCCTGCGTGAACGGCACGGTCGCGTAGTCGATCGTGAACCCCTCCACGCGCATGCTCGTGGAGCGGGCGATGCTGAGCGCGCCGGCGTACGGAGTGGTCACGAGCAGGGTCGTCGAGGATCCGTAGAGCGCGACGCGGGCGACGCCGTCGACCTCGAGCGCGTACCACGAGGCCGTGGACGCCCGGTCGATCCGGTATACCCCGGAAGAGAACACGACGGATGCCGTCCGGCTCGCGCCGCCGCCGGTCCACGACGCGGCGGCGGCGATGGCCGCTCGGATCGCGGGGGCACTGTCGGACGTCCCACCCGGCGATGCGCCGTAGTCGTCCACGGCGAAGATGTGATGCGTGCCGGATGCCGGCGGGACTCCCGCTGACGCCAGCGATGGCACCGCGACGCCGGCGGCCACCCCGGCCAGGACTCCGGCAGCGCCGATCATGAATGCGCGACGATCGAACTCGACCATTTCTCTCTCCTCCTCGTTGAGGGACGTTCACAGTGGAGCATATGAGTCAACGGTTGCGCAACTGTTATCGACGATCCATACCCTTATCCTGGTAGTCACTTGACAGATGCACCCGACGTGGTCGATGGTAAGTGAACAACCGGTTGATCAACCGTTGCACCCGACAGGAGCTTCAACGATGAAATCCAGACGCATTCTTGTGTCCGCCCTCGCCGGCACGGCTGTGCTGGGGCTTGCCCTCACCTCATGCGGAACCGCCTCCGAGCCCGCGGAGTCCGGCCCCGTCACGATCAGCATCGGCGACGTGCCCGGCGCCGACCAGCCCGAGCTCCGCGCCCTCGTCGAAGACCAGGTCAAGGCCTTCGAGAAGGAGAATCCCGACATCACCATCGAGCTCAGCGAGAGCAAGTGGGATGCCACCGGATTCCAGGCGATGGTGGCCGGCGGCACCATGCCGACCCTGCTCGGCGTACCCTTCACGGAACCCGCCACCCTGATGCGCAACGGCCAGATCGCCGACATCACGGATGCGCTGGACAAGATCGGCTTCACGGAGACGCTCAACCCGACCGTCATGCAGGTCGTCACCGATGGCGACGACCGCCTCTACGGCGTGCCGCTCGATGTCTACTCGGTCGGCCTCGCCTACAACCGCGCGCTGTTCGAAGCAGCCGGTCTCGACCCCGAGCAGGGGCCGAAGACCTGGGACGAGGTGCGTGAGTACGCCAAGAAGATCTCCGACGCGACCGGAGTGGCCGGGTACTCCACGTACTCGATCGAGCACGTGGGCGGCTGGATGACGACGGCCGGCGCCTACAGCTTCGGCGCCACGCTCTCGAATGAGGAGGGCACCGAGGCGACACTGGACGAGCCGGGGATGGTCGACTACCTCGACCTCGTGAGCGACATGCGCTGGGAGGACAAGTCGATGGGGAGCAAATTCCTCTACGGCTTCAACGACCTGATCCAGGACTTCGCCGCCGGCAAGGTCGGCATGTTCCTCAGCGTCTCGCAGCACTTCCCGGCGGCGGTGCAGCAGTTCGGCATGAACCCCGACGACTACGGCTTCACGGCGATCCCGGAGCAGGACGGCATCCAGCGCACGCTGCTCGGTGGCGCCGTCGAGGTGTTCAACCCCCGCGCGACCCAGGCCGAGATCGAAGCCGGACTCCGCTGGATCGAGTTCAACAACTTCCGCGCCTACACCGACAAGGACGTCGCCGTGGAGACCGTCAAGAAGAACGTGGCCGCCGGCAGCCTGATCGGCGTCCCCGGACTGTCGCCGCTCGACCCCGCCGTGCGCAAGGAGTACGACTCCTGGGTCAGCGAGTACTACAACGTGCCGATCGAGCAGTTCAGCGGATACCGCGACGTGATGGACGAGCAGGAGCTCGTCCCTGAGCCGACCAGCCAGCCCCAGCAGGTGTACGGCGAACTGGACACCGTCCTGCAGAAGGTTCTCAACGAGCCGGATCAGGACATCCCGGCGCTGCTCACAGCGGCCCAGGATGCCGTGAACACCAAGCTCGCGCGATAGCAGTCATCGGTCGGCGGCGCCCCTCGGCGCCGCCGACCTCACTACCGGAGAAGCAGCCATGCCCCCCACCTCGAGCGCCACCCTGGCCCCGGAGACCTCGCCCTCCCGCGAGGTCGAGGAGCGCAGATCCCAACCCGTCCCCCGCCGACGCCCCTCGATCGTGCGCTGGTATCGGCGCGGAGGGCTCGTCCCCGTGCTGTTCGCGATCCCCGGCGTCCTCGCCTTCACCTACTTCTCCTGGGGTCCGATCGTCTCCGGCGCGATCATGGGGTTCCAGCGCACCAACCTGATCGACGACGCGACCTGGGTGGGCCTCTCGAACTTCACGTATGTCCTGTCCGATCCCGTGCTCCCGCAGGCGGTCGGCAACACGGTCTACTTCGCCGTGCTGGGCATGCTCTTCGGCTTCCCGGCCCCACTGGTCCTCGCCGTCTACATGGCCGAGCTTCGCCGCAGCCGGGCGCTGTTCAACACGCTCGCCTACCTTCCCGTCGTCATCCCGCCGATCGTCGCGATCCTGCTGTGGAAATACTTCTACGACCCCTCCGCCGACGGACTCTTCAACCAGATCCTCGGCGCCGTCGGCATCGGTCCGCTCCCCTGGCTCAACTCGAGCGCGAGCGCGATGCCGTCGATCGTGCTCGAGGTGATCTGGGCCACGGCCGGTGGCACGGCCATCATCTACCTCGCCGCCATCACCTCCGTGAAGCCGGAGCTCTACGAAGCAGCCGAGATCGACGGCAGCGGCATCTGGCGACGCATCTGGCACGTCACCCTGCCCCAGCTGCGCGGTGTGATCCTCGCGCTGGTGCTGCTGCAGCTGATCGGCACGCTCCAGGTGTTCACGGAACCCTACGTCTTCACCGGCGGAGGTCCCGACAACGCCACCGTCACGGTGCTCATGCTCATCTACAGCTACGCCTTCCAGTACGGCGACTACGGAGCGGCGACCGCGCTGTCGTTCCTGCTGGCCATCGCTCTCGCCGTGGTCTCGGTCGTGTACCTGCTCGCCACTCGGAAGTGGAGCCGCTCGTGACCGACACCCGCCTCATCACCGTCACGCCCTCCCGTGCACGCCGCAAGGCGGCCGAAACCCCGGAGCGGTCCGCGATCTCCGATGCCGATCGGCGTCGACCGAGCGTCAAGGCGACGATGACGACGTTGCAGATCGCGTTCTTCTCGTTCCTCGTCATCGCCGGAGTCGGCCCCATCCTGTGGCTCGCGAAGGCCGCGCTCTCCACGACACAGGACACGATCTCGCAGCCGTTCGCGTGGTTCCCCAGCGGCATCCAATGGGGCAACCTCGCCGCGGCCTGGGAGCAGATCCAGGTCGGCCGCTACCTCGCCAACACGGCAGTGATGGCTGTGGGATCGACCATCTCCACGGTCGTCGTCACGGCGTCGCTGGCCTACGTGATCAGCATCCTCCGCCCTCGGTGGGCGAAGTTCCTCTCCGGAGCGATCCTGGTGACGCTGTTCGTCCCCGGCGTGATCTCCCTCGTGCCCCTCTATCTGACCGTGGTCGACGTGCCGCTCGTGGGAGTGTCGCTGATCGACACCTACTGGGCCGTGTGGCTGCCGGCGGCCGCAAACGCCTTCACGGTGCTCATCGTCACGCGGTTCTTCGATGAGATCCCACGCGAGATCATCGAAGCCGCCCGTGTCGACGGCGTGGGCCCGCTGCGCATGTTCTTCATCATCGTGCTCCCGTTCTCGAAGTCGATCCTCGGGGTGATCGCCGTGCTGACGATCCTCAACTCGTGGAAGGACTTCCTGTGGCCGATGCTGGTGCTGCCGGGAAGCGAGCTGCAGCCGATCTCCGTGGCCCTGGCGCGCATCGCGGGCAAGACGGATCTCAGTCTGCAGATGTCGGCGATGCTGCTCGGACTGCTCATCCCGATCGCCGTGTTCCTCATCTTCCAGCGGCAGATCCTGAAAGGTGTCAGCATGTCTGGTGGGATCAAGGGATGACGAGAACGGAACGACATGGGTAAGAAGGGTGTGACCCTCAAGGATGTGGCCGCCGTGGCCGGGGTGTCGACATCGATCGTCTCCCGCGTGCTCAACGGCGGCGGTCGCGTCTCGCCGAAGACGAGAGAGGCGATCCTCGAAGCGGCACAGCGGCTCGAGTTCCGCCCGAACGCGCTGGCGCAGTACTTCGCCCTCGGGCGCAGCTTCACGGTGGGGCTTCTGACCGAGAACTCCACGGGCATCTTCTCGATGCCCGTGATCGCCGGCATCGCGAGCGAGCTCAGCCGCCACGACGTCGCGGCCATGATGTACGACGATGGTCGCGAAGGCGCGGCGCGGGCCGAGAACATCAAGAAGCTGCGCGCCCGCCACGTCGACGGCGTGATCGTGGTCGGCGACGGCAACGAGATCCCGCTGCGTTCCGTCACCGCGGACTTCGATGTGCCGGTCGTGTACGCGCACGGCATCACCGACACCGACAGCGATGAGGTCGTCGTCCCCGATGACCTCATGGCCGGTCGCCTGGCGGCCGAGCACCTGCTCGTGCAGGGCCGCAGGAACATCGCCTACATCACGGCGCACCGCGCCTCCGATGCGGTCGCCAACCGCCTGGAAGGTGCAGACGCCGTGCTGCAGGCCGCCGGCGTGCCGGTGGCCGAGAGCCGTCGCGAGTTCGGCGACTGGTCGGGGGCATGGGGCTACCGCGCGGCGGAACGTCTGCATCAGGCGGATCCGACCATCGACGGCATCGTGTGCGGCAACGACCTCATCGCGCTCGGCGCCGCCCGCTACCTGGTGGGCAAAGGCATCCGCGTTCCGGAGGACGTCGCTCTCGTCGGCCACGACAACTGGGTCAAGTACTCCGACTCCGAGGCGCGATTCCTCACCACCATCGACCCTCGACTGGTCGATGTGGGTATCGCGGCGACCGACCTGCTCGTGCGCATGATCAACGAGAATCCGACGGACGAGAGCGTGCGTCGGGTGCCATGCGAGCTCGTGCTCGGCTACTCGTCGGGTGCGAAGGGCGCGCCCGACGAGCAGCAGCTTCCCTTCGTCTAGGCGTCGGTCTCGGCTCGCCCGGCGGCCGGGATGACCGTGATGTCGCTGTCCCTCGTGGCGAGCCAGGCGTCGCCGCCCCGGTCGATCCGTGTCCCTTCGACCGAGACCTCGGCGGCGCCGCCCACGAACACCGCCGCGGCTGCCCGCTGCTCGATGTCGTTGTCTCGCAGAGTGACACGTGCGTGCGCACGTCCGACGGCCGGACCGTCGGAACCGTCGAACAGCTCGATCATGACGGTGGCGGCGGAATGCGGCCAGGTGCGCAGCGACTCGTCGGCCGGCGTCGCGCGGAAGGTGTTGCCCGCCACCACCACGTCGCGCGACCCGAGCGGTCCCTCCGACCATCCGGGGTCGTTGGCGATCCAGAGGCCGCATCCCGAGAGGTTCTCGAAACGGCAGTCCTCGATGGCGCCGTCGCTGGCCTTGAGCCGCACGCCGATGCCGCGGAAGTCGTGGAAGCGCGACCCGGCGATGCGGAAGCCCGGCAGGGCGTTCGACCGGTTGTACACGGCCGCCCCGACCTCCACCGACGCAGGAAGATCACGATCGACGATGACGAGCCGTGGCTCGGATGCGACGACGTCGCTGACCTCCACCTCGGCGAGCACGGCGCCGGTGGGGGCATCCACCAGCTGCAGGAGGTCCCCCTCCCGGACGGGGCCATCGCCCTCGAGCACGAGCGTGCGCTCGGCCAGCCCGGAGAGGGTCAGCGCGTGCACGTAGAGATTGACGCCGTCGTCGTGCATGCCCTCGAACCGGCATCCCGTGATCAGCGGGCCGCGCCGCCCGCCCTGGCAGTGCACGGCGTCGGCGTTGCTGCTGATCCAGCGTGTCGACCCGGGCCTGCGCGCGACCGTCACGTCCTGCAGCACGGTGCCGGACGATTCGTGCGCGAGGATCGCGGCGCAGGGAGCTGCGTGGATCGTCACCGATCTCAGCGTCACGCTCTCGGATTCCTGCACCCGGATGCCGTGCCGGTCGCCACGGTGGCCGACGACGAACCCGTCCCCCGCCTCGATGTGCGACATCCAGCCGCGATCGCTGGGCTCGACGGTCACCAGGAAACCGCCGTCCGCATCGGGCTCGGTGGCGTACTCGATCATGAAGGTCTGGCGCGAGTCGGGCTTGAGCCCGCCCGTGCGCGGATCGCGCAGGGTGCCGTACCCGGAGCCCGTGAACAGCACGGGGTCCGAGAAGTCCGGATAGCCCTGCTCGGGGACGAATCGGAAGCGTGACGCCTCGCTGTCCACGTGCGTGATCAGCCCCTGCGTGAACGAGGGCGCCGCGTAGTCCAGGACGACGCCGTCGAGCACGACATCCGTTGACCGCCGGATGGTGATGGCCTCGCGGTGCGGATCGGTGAACAGCAGCTCCGCCTGCGGGCCGCTGAGGGTCACGCGGGCGGCATCGCTGATGACGATCGCCGCGCCGGTCGCTCCGTCATCGGCCAGGGGATCGATCCGATGCACGCCCTCCGCGAGCTCGATCACCGCGGTGCGCGAGCCGTCGACAGACGTCCATCCGCACGCGTCGTGGATCGCTGCGCGCAACGTCGCACCGCCGTCATCCGAGACCGGCACCCGCCCGCGCCACACGCCGGCATCGCCCGCACCGCTCACCATTCGACGTAGCTCCCATCTCGCGGATCGCTCCACCACAGCTCGAGAGACGGTGCGACCTCGACCGCGCGTTCCCGCACGAGCTGCTCATCGATGTCGAGACCGAGACCGACGCCCTGGGGCACCGGAAGATAGCCGTCGACCGGCACCCAGTCTTCCCTGTTGCGGACGTAGGCATGCTCCTCGCTGTCGAGAAGCGCAGCGAAGTCGATCACGGTCTCCTGCACCGCCGCGTTCGGCGTCGCCGCGTCCACCTGGATGCATGCCGCGAACGCGACGAGACCGAGTGGGCAGTGCGGCGCGAGCTGCGCATCGAACACGTCGGCGAGGGCACCGATGCGCACCACCTCGGAGATCCCGCCGGCATGAGAGAGGTCCGGCTGCGCGAAGGCGATGCCCGCCCGGAGCACCGGATCGAACTCGGTGCGCGAGTACAGCCGCTCACCGGTGGCGATCGGGGTCGACGTGCCGCGCACGAGCGCTCCGATGTGCGCGGAATGCTCTGGTCGCAGGGGCTCCTCGACGAACGCCAGGCCCACGTGCTCGGTGCGCGCGAGGAAGCGCCGTGACTGCGGGATCGAGAACCTGCCGTGCAGATCTACCGCGATGTCGACCTCGTCGCCGATCGCCGCCCGCAGCTCCTCCAGTTCTTCCACCAGACGCCGCATGGTCCCCTCCGTGTCGACGAAGCGGGTGGGCGTCGTCGGGGCGACCTTGACCATGGTGAATCCCTGGGCGGCGAGCTCCTGAGCCCGCACGGGGTCGCCGATGCGCCCGTCGATGTTCGCGTGGCCGTAGAGCCGCACGCCGGAACGCACCGGACCTCCCAGCAGCTCGTGTACGGGCACACCCAGCCGCTTGCCCGCGAGATCCCACAGCGCCTGGTCGATCCCGGAGACGGCGGACGACATCACCGGTCCTCCGCGGTAGAAGCCGCCCCGCGTGAGCACCTGCCAGTGCGCCGTGATCCGACGCGGATCCTGACCGACCAGGTAGTCGGACATCTGCCGCACCACCGTGGCGACCGGCCCGACCCAGGTCTCGAGGGTGGCCTCGCCCCATCCGACCAGATCGGTGTCGGTGCCGATCCGCACCAGAAGGCGGCGGTCGGTGAGGATGAACGATTCGACCGCACGGATCCTCACGGTTCAGCCCGCCGCTTCGACGACCGGCACGGGCTCGATCTCGTGCTCGGCGACGAACCCGAGGAGGTGCCGCGCGCGATCCGTGCTGACGGGCACCGTGCGCCCGGGGAAGACGCACTGCCGAGGGACGTCGGGGGCATAGGCCTCGAGCAGCTCCTCCGTGTCGAACGGCACCAGCGTCTGCGGAGCAGCGAGCTGGACGACGACGGCCCCGTCGATATCGGCCTCCAGGCTGCGCGCGACCGCAGTCGCCGCGTCGCGCACATCGAGGTACGACCAGCCGAGCTTCACGCCCTGCACAGGATCACGCGTCCACTCATCGCCGACGATACGCAGTGCGTCCGCGTCGTCGACCCAGGGGAAGCGCAGCGCGACGATCGACATGCCCCAGTGGCTGGCGACCATCCGCGCCGTGAGCTCGTCGGAGTACTTCGACAGCGAGTACCACTCGTCGTGGACGGTCGGGAGCGACTCGTCGATCGGGTAATAGGCGGGAAGCACGTCGTGATGGTTGCCCGGTACGCCGGTCGCCTGGATGCTGCTGGCGATGACAGCCCGACGGATGCCTCGCTGCGCCGCCTGGACCAGGACGTTGAAGGTCGAGACGACGTTCGTCGTGTACACCTCGTACGGGGTGCCGTGCTCCCAGTGGGGGACCGCCGCCAGGTGCACGAGCGCATCGACGCCCTCGAGCGCCGCGGCGACATCCGCCTCGTCCGTCGCGTCGCCGACCCGCAGCTCGGCGTCGTCCGCAGTGAGCGAGCGGAACCGCGGGGCGAGGGCGACGACCCGCCATCCGTCCGCACGGAGCCGCGCTACCGTGGCCCGGCCGATGCGGCCGTCCGCGCCGGTCACCAGCACGGTACGGGGAGTGTTCGTCATCTTCGACCTCAGTCCTTCAGGTTGGTAAACCGGTTGCTCATCACCGTAGCAAACACTGAGGATCGAAATCAAAGGGCTGGATACTTGTTCGCCTCCGCAGAGGACAAGCGTTGACTCATGCCGGCGAAGGAGCGAGCACGCTGATGCCCAGAGACCACTCCGCCACTGCGTGGGGCTCCAGTCGGAGCACCCGACCAGAGGCCGACGCCACCTCCACGGAGTCGTACCACCCCGTCGACGGTTCGAGAGCGACCACGTCCTCGGTCCCGATTCCGGAGCGGTCGAGCCAGACGCCCAGAGTCCGCACCGCGTCCCCGGCCCACGCGAGCCGGAGCGAGGCCCCATCCCGACGATCGATCCGGGCCCACTGCGGGCGCTCACCCGGGTCGGTGTAGTACTTGGCGGATGCCCCCTCCGGCATCCGAGCGTTCACCCGGTCGTCCGGAGCTCCCGCGGCGGGCGCGGCTGTCGGTGCGGAGACATCCCACAGCGGCTTCGCGGCGTCGATGGAGATCCGGTCGCCCTCCTCCCGGAGGAACAGCGGATGCGCCGCCCACAGGATGTCCGCCCCTGCCCGCCCCGCCTCGACGCGGTAGGACAGGGTGAGCCTGCCGTCCGCATCGAGCGAGATCCCGCGTTCGAAGCCCGCGTCCACGGAGGGAAGGCGGGTCGACAGTGCACCGGGTCGGCTCTCCCGCCAGGCGCGATTCCAGGCATCGCCGTGGTCGGGGGCGATCAGGCCTCTCGTCGTCCGGGACCGATCGATCGTCGGAACGCACTCGTCCCATCCGCACATCTCCGCGTCCTCGAACGCCGTCGCAGGGTCCCTCGGAACGGA
This sequence comes from Microbacterium saperdae, assembly GCF_006716345.1. Classification (NCBI taxonomy): domain Bacteria; kingdom Bacillati; phylum Actinomycetota; class Actinomycetes; order Micrococcales; family Microbacteriaceae; genus Microbacterium; species Microbacterium saperdae. Next base: position 858,476 of record NZ_VFOX01000002.1, on the reverse strand, counting down.
GCGTCCGTCGCCCTGCGCCAGCCACTCCCGTCCGGTGCGGTCGCACAGCGAGACGATCTTCGCCCCGCGGGTCGGCACCACGATCACCGATGTGCCTCCCGCGGAGTAGCGGAGCGCCTCGAGGCCGCGCCACTGCACCACCTCCCGCCTCATGACGGCAGCGCCCTGCCGGAAGGCCACCACCCCAGGCCCGACAGCCGATGCGCGACCGCCCGGGCCACGACCTCATCCCCCGCCGCATTCAGATGCACGTCATCACTCCGCAGGCGCGCCGCGGTCGTGCCGTCGGAGGTCGGCGCCGCCGCGTCGAACGCCGTGCCCAGGTCGACGAAGTGATCGCCGAAAGCCTGCGCGAGCGTCGCGTTCAGGCCGTCGACGAGTGCGGCGCCTTCGGAGCCTTCCGGCTCGAACGATGCCGCGTGCACTCCCAGCACGAGGGACCGCGCCGCGGAGTGATGAGCGCGCAGCTCCGCGACGATCGCGGCGATGTCGCGGGCGGCGATCGGTCCAGGATTGTTGCGACCGCACCAGATCACGAACGCCGCCGGCGCGGAGAAGACCGGCGCCTCGGCATGGAAGTCGAGCGGCGCGTGCCCCGCGGGAGGGGTGCCCTCGGACGCGAACTCCCAGCCCTCGAGTGCGGCTCCGCCCACCCGGTGGGTGAGGAGGCCCCGCAGACCGCCCAGCACTCCCGGCACCGCGATGTCGGCCATCCCGGCGTCGATGTGATGACGGAAGTCTCCGGACGGCGTGACGGGCGTGAGCGGAATGCGCCCCTCACGCGCCCGCCCTGCCACAGAGAACGTCATCCCGATCGCACCGAGGCGCACCGCGAGCTCGGTCGACGTCTGCCCCGCGTACGCGACCCGTTCGACCCCCCAGCCCGCCGCGTCGGCGAGCATCTCCGGCCAGGTGCCGTGCTCGGTCAGCGAGTCGCCGATCGCGATGAGCGAGGAACCGTCTCGACGCCCGCTCATGCGTCCACCGCCGGGGAGAGCATCGTCAGCAGTGCGTCCGCGATGAACTCGCCGGTGAGGCGATGCCCGCGGTCGTCGGGATGATTGATGCCGTTCGCGAGGAGAGTCCAGTACGGGAGTCCCTCGTCGCGCAGCCTCTCCCAGCGTGCGGAGACATCGATGAGCGGAATCCCCGAGCGCGCGGCGTAGTCGCGGAGAAAGCCGACATAGGGGCGCCCGTCATCCACCTGCTCCGAGCCGTTCATGGCCGCACGCAGGGCGAAGGTCGGTGTCAGCAGCACCACCTCGCTGCCTGCGTCGCGCAGCCGCGACAGGAGCTCATCGTAGGCGGGCTCCCACTCCGCGGGGTCGAGGTAGGCATCGTTCAGGAACTCCACGACGGTGACCTGGGGCGCGGCCTCCGTCACCCGGTTCCAGTCGCAGGAGCCGTCGCTGTCGTCCAGCCACTGCACCGACCGCGACCCCCCGGTCGCCGCATACGAGACCTGCACCCACGGATGCTCGTCCCGCACCCGGCACCCGGCGATCGCACGGAACGTGGACTCCTCGGTCGAGGCATCCCCTCCCTCGGTGATCGAGTCGCCCAGGAACAGCAGTCGGAGGGGCTCTCCCTCGCTCAGAATGCGCGCCGCGCGCGGCAGGATGCCCGCCTGCACGTCGGGCAGCGGTCGCTGCGGAGAGCGCGGGGCGTAGACCGTCGCGGCCCCCTCGCTGAAGGCAGCGACCAGGAGGTTCTCCTCGACGACCACTCCCGCGGCAGGGCGAGGCGGATGGGGGTTCGTGAGGTGCGAGACGCCACGCAGCAGGACTCGTTCGCCGGATGCCTCGCGGACGATGCTGTCGATACGCAGCAGGGAGTAGCGATAGTCGATCGACACGGGCAACGGAGTCGCATCGGCGGTCGGCAGACAGATCGTGCCGTAGACCGCGTCGACGACGTAGTCGACGCCTTCACGCAACACTCTCCCGCCGTCGCGGATGACGAGCGATTCCCGATCGAGCGCGGAGGGCGCCGGAGTCCCGATCTGACCCCGGAACGGCACGAGGACACCGCGCGGCACATAGCGCCCTGTCCACACGTCATCCGAGTACGGCGGAAGGTGCGCGAGCTCTCCCGCGACGATCCGGATCTCGGCCGGCCCGCAGGGCGGACGCGATGAGGTGGTGTCGGTCATGTGTCGTCCCTTCGGTCAGGAAAGTCTCGCATATTCAAACTATCGGTGCTACCTTCCGATTATTTGAACAAGGCAACGATGCCACAGGGCCGCGTCGCCACGACGAGGGAGGCAGTCCATGAACGACGCAGAACAGAAGATCACTCGCCGCACGCTGCTCATCGGCACCGCTGTCGGCGCGGGTGGCCTCGCCGTCATCGGCGGCTCCGCATCCCCTGCGGCCGCGGCAGGCGTCACGGGTACCGGTCCCGTCCGCACCGGCGGGGCAGGCAACCGCAAGGACTTCCCGGTCTCCGCGCGCGGTGCTGCGCCCGGAGCGGCCGACAGCGGGCCGGCGATCCGACAGACGATCGCCGACGCCGCGGCCTGGACGGCCGCATCCACCAAGAACTCGGCGCGCGTGCTGTTCGACCGCGGCGTCTACCGCATCGGCGACGACGGCACACCCTCGTGGTACGCACTCGAACTCACCGAGACGGCGCGCATCGAGCTCCTCGGCACCGCGACCGAGCTGCTCATGCTCGACCCCCACAAGGGAGGGATCGCCATCACCCGTTCGACCGGGATCACGGTCACGGGCCTCACTCTCGACTACGAGATCCCGCCATTCACGCAGGGAGTCATCCGTGCGGTCGATCCGACAGCCGGCACCTTCCAGCTCGAGCTCCTGCCCGGCTTCCCCTCCCTCACCGACCGCACATTGTTCGCCGGGGCCGGATACGGCACGCTGCACGACGCCACGAGCGGACTCTTCAAGCGCGGGGTCCAGTCGACCTTCTCCGTCTCGTACCCCACGGCGGCGGGCGCCGACGGCCGCTGGACGTTCACCGTCGATCCCGCACACCGGGGGCGGATGTCCGACATCGCGGTGGGAGACGGCTTCGCCACCGGGTACCGCGGCGACCGCAATGCCATCGCCCTCCACCAGTCCGCCGACACGACGCTGAAGGACCTCGTCATCCACGCCGGTCCTGGAGCCGCCGTCATCTCGAACAACTCGGAGGCGACCGTGCTGCGCCGCACGGTTGTCGATGTGCGCGCCGGCTCCGGCCGTTGGGTCAGCGTGAACGCCGACGGGTATCACCATCACGGTGGGCGCCGCGGCCCCACGGTCGTCGGCAACCGCTTCGCCCGGCTGCACGACGACGGCATGAACGTCTACTCGCAGTTGCGCGCACTCCAGTCTCTGAGCGACGGCGGCAGGAAGCTTCATCTCGCGGGAGGCGCTGCGGAAGTCGCCATCGGCGACACCCTCCAGATCGTGCAGTCCAGCGATGGCACCGTGCGCGGCACGGCCCGCGTGACAGCTGTCGAAGGAGATCCGCGTGCCGCGACTCCGCTCGTCGTCACCGTCGCGACCGCCGTGCCGGGAGCGGTGGCGGGCGACCACGTCTTCAACCGCTCGTACTCCGGCTCGGGCTTCGTGATCACCGGCAACGTCATCGAGGAATCGCGCGGACTGGGCGTACGGATGAAGGCCAGCAACGGAGTGATCACCGACAACCGGATGAGCGACCTCACCAACTGGGGCATCTGGATCGCGAACGACACCGCGTACGGCGAAGGACCCATCGGCTCCGAGAACCTCGTCGTGAGCGGCAATCAGATCCGCCGCGTCTGCCTCGACCAGACACTCGTGCCGTGGCCGACGTCAGCGGCCGCGATCATGCTCCAGCACTTCACGTCGTCGTACACGGTGGGGGCATCGCGGGTGCACCGCAACATCGCGATCTCCGACAACACCATCGAGGATGCTCCTCGATTCGGCATCTACCTCGGCGCCGGAACCAACGTCTCGGCGGCGAAGACCAAGATCGGCGTGACAGCAGGGAACCCGCGCTCTGATCAGCCCAGCGCCCACTTCGGTCTGGAGAACCTCAAGAACGGACTCGTGCTGCGCGCCACGATCTCCGACGCCCAGACCCCTCCCCGTGCGGCGGTGTGGCGTGGACCGAAGCTCGAGAACACGACGGTGCTGCAGGTACCGGGAGCCTGACCTCGGCCATCCGCTCCGCACACAGAGAACCGCCCTCCCCACGTCCGCTGCGGGGAGGGCGGTTCGGTCCTGCGTCCGAGATCAGACCTCGGTGGTCACCTCTGCCGTCTCGTCCTTCTTGGCGCGACGGGCGATGAGCACACCGCCCGCGGCGGCCAGAGCGACGACGACCAGGCCACCGACGATCCAGGGCCACACAGGGGCGCCCTCGGAGTCGGCCGGCGCCGTCACGGCGGTGACGGCGGTGGATGCCTCGGCTTCCGCCTCGGGCTCCTCTTCCACGGCGACACCGCACTCCGCATCGACCGGGATCACCGCGGTGACCGGGTCGAGTGCTTCGCCTGCTGCGTAGGTGCCGAACGCGGCAGCACCCGCCTCGGTGAGGGTGGTGGGGATCGCGTCGAGCGACAGCACACCGTCGACGACGGCAGCGTCTCCGAGAGCGAACTCCGCGAGGCGCACACCCTTCTGATCGACGCTCGCACCGTCCTGCGTGGTGCCGGTCACGTCGAACACGAGGTAGCCGGCGTCACCGGCGAGCTCGACCCGAGCATTCGCCAGCGTCGTGTTCAGCGCCCCGTCGTGGCCCGTGAAGGTGATGCTGCCGCCGTAGGTCACCAGACCCGCGAGGGACTCGTCGTCGAACGAACCGGTGCCGTTCTCCCACACATAGTCGGGGTACTGGTACGCGACGTCGGTGAGCGTCCATCCGCCCTTCGCGATGCCCTCGATGTAGGTGCGGAACGACTCCTTGTAGCCCCACTTGAGCGTGGCTCCCTCGACCGTGCACGCGCCGATGACCGTCGTCGCGCGGGTCAGCGTGAACGCCAGACCGCGATCGACCGATCCCTGCAGCGTCAGCGTGTGCGCGCCGTCTTCCAGACTCGCGGGCAGCATGCCCGTCCAGGTGGCGACGCCATCGGCATCCGCCGTGACCGTGTCGAGCAGCACGGGCGTCGAGTACACGACGACCTTGATGCCCTCTTCGTTCGCCTGGAAACCGGATGCGGAGATGGTGGCCGACTGCCCGGACTCGAGGGCGACGAGGTTCTCGTCATCGATCACGATGCCCTCGGCGCTCGGCGCGGTGGCGGGGAGCGTCTGCTTCGCCTTCACCACGGCCGCAGCCACAGTCCCCGTCGTGCCCGAAGGCGCTGCCGCCACCGAGCCGATCGTGAACGTGACCGGGTTCAGCACGGTCGAGTACCCCGACAGCACGCGGTCGCGACCGGCATCCGTCAGCGCGGTCGGCGCCGCGGTGTAGGTGACAGCGCCGTTCGCCGTGGTGCGCACGGCACGCGACAGGTCGACCGTCGCGAACGCGACCTGCGATCCGCCACTCGACACGTACAGCGTCGCGGCTCCTGCAGACGTGATGCGGATCTGCGGGTTCGCGACCGTGACGTCGAGGACGCCGTTGTGACCGGTGAACCGCACCGAGCCGCGGTACACGACCGAACCGAGTCCCGTCTTGGTGTCGTAGTCGCCGCCGACCGTCTGGCCGAACTGGAACTGACCGCCCGAGCGGGTCGCGCCGTTCGACACGTCGATGGCTCCCTTGGCGATGTCGCTCGTGATGTAGTTCGTGAACGACGAGGAGATCGCCCAGCGGAGCGAACCGCCCGGCACGCTCGCCGGCGGGGTCACCGGCTTGGTCGGCGTCTCGGGCACGTTGACGTCGAACAGCTTGTCCCACTGCGCCGGCGTGATCGTCACCGTGGAACGCGCGTAGATCGTGTCAGCCGTCGGCAGGGAGTGCTGCTGCCACACGATGACCTCGTACGACTTGGTGCGGTCGAGCGTCTTCGCGGCGGTCGTGAGGTCGACCGAGAACGCACCGAAGGTGACCTCCTGCACGTACTTCATCGCCAGGAATCCGCCGCCGGCCGTCACGGAGCCCTCCGTGCCGGACTCGATCAGCGCGACATAGGCGCCCTTGATCCCGCCCAGGTTCGACGCCGTGGCCGTGACCGTCAGACCGTCCTTCGCGGTCGCGGTCTTGACCTTCGTCTCCACCGCAGCGGAATCGTCGTCGAGCAGAGCCGCCCACTGCGCGTCGCTGATCGTGACCGTCGAGCGGGCGTAGATCGTCGAAGCGCTCGGATTCGTGTGCTGCTGCCACGCGATCACCTCATACGACTTCGACCGGTCCAGCGTGTCCGCCGCCGCCGTCAGGTCGACGCTGAACGCGCCCCCCGACACGTTGCGCACGAACTGCATCGCCAGGAACCCGCCAGCACCCGTGACATCCGCCTCCGTGCCGGCCTCGATCAGCGCGACATACGCACCCGTGATCGCACCCAGATTCGCACCCGATGCCGTGACCGTCAGACCGTCCTTCGCCGACGCGGACTTCACCGACGTGGTGACGGAAGCCACCGGCTCCGGCTGCAACGCCGACCAGTTCTCATCCGTGATCGTGACCGTCGAGCGGGCGTAGATCGTCGAAGCGCTGGGATTCGTGTGCTGCTGCCACGCGATCACCTCATACGACTTCGACCGGTCCAGCGTGTCCGCCGCCGCCGTCAGGTCGACGCTGAACGCGCCCCCCGACACGTTGCGCACGAACTGCATCGCCAGGAACCCGCCAGCACCCGTGACATCCGCCTCGGTCCCGGCCTCGATCAGCGCGACATACGCGCCCGTGATCGCACCCAGATTCGCACCCGATGCCGTGACCGTCAGACCGTCCTTCGCCGACGCGGACTTCACCGACGTGCTGATCTTGGGCGTGACTGCGTAGTTCAGGGCGACGCTGCGCTCCTGATCCGCGTTCGAGACACCACCGGCCGGATACGTGTACACCCCGTAGGAACCGGGCGTCGCCGCAGCATCCTTCAGCGTCAGCGTCGCGGTGAACGTGCCGTCATCGGCGATATCCACCCACTGCGAACGGATCGCGCTCTGATACTGCGAAGGCACCTGGTTCAGCACACCCTCCGAAAGCGCCCACACCTGCGAGCCCACCGAACGGTTCGACGACGCCGCACCCGTGGACGGCTGCCACGACGACGCGAAGTTCCCGAACACCACATACGTGCCCTGCGGAAGATTCGCCGGGATCGGAACCCCACGACCACCCACATTCGCCGTCGGGTCATACCCCGAACCCTTCACGACCACCTTGTCGCCCGCCTTCAACGCCACACCCGCAGCCGGCGTCGTCCCATCAGCCAAGAACACCGAGATCGACGCGGATGCCGGAGTCTGCTCGCCCGGGTCCGTACCGGGGTCAGTGCCCGGGTCGGTGCCGGGGTCCGTGCCCGGGTCGGTACCGGGATCAGTACCCGGGTCGGTACCGGGATCAGTACCCGGGTCGGTACCGGGATCCGTGCCCGGGTCCGTGCCGGGGTCGGTCTCGCCCGGGTCGGTGGTCTCCGCACCGAAGACGGCATCCCACTGTCCGGACGAGATCGCGACATCGCCGCGACCGTAGATCGTGGCCGCATCGGGGTTCGAGTGCTGCTGCCAGACGAGCACTTCGTACACCTGCGTGCGATCGAGCGAGCCGGCCGGCGCGGTCAGCGTGAAAGAGGTCGCTCCCGCCGCGACGGTCGGGAACGGAACGGCGAAGGCCGCGTACCCACCAGCTCCGGTGAGTCCGCTCTCGGTGCCCTTGACGATGAGCGCGGCGTACGCGCCGGCGACGTCGGGGAGGCCGCTCGCCTGCACCTGCACGGTCACACCCGAAGAGGTGGCGGAGGTGACGCCGGCGGTGACCGTGCCTCCGGCCGCATGCGCGGGCGGGGCGATCACCGCACCGGCGGCGATGAGGAGGAAGGAGACGAAGGCAGCGAGCAGTACGCGTAGGCGATTGCTCCCTGAGGATGCGATGGCTGTGTCGGTCACGATTCTCCACGGCCCCCGGGCACGCGGCTGAGCACGCGCGCCGGCGGTGCCGCAATGCAGTCGGGCGAAGGTAGGGTGTTGGTTAGGCTTAGCTAAGCAAGCCACCGTTCCTGAGCGTAGAGGTGCGCGGGAGAGCGCGTCAAGTTTTAGGATAGCCTTGCCTAATGCGTCGCGTTCTAGCCGTCTTCTTCGCCGCCGCTCTCGCCGTCGGTCTCTCCGCCTGCGCAGAGCCGGGCGCGACTGCATCACCGCCGGCCGCAGCGGAAGACACCTGCCCGCAAGCATCCGTCCCCCTGGCATCCCTCGATCTGGTCGACGACGTCCGCGGGTTCGCCGGTCCGTCGACCGCCTGCCTGTCGAGCCACGCCATCACGCCCGTCGACGATGACACCGCACCGCGCCTGCCGGTGACCGTGACCGACAGCGAAGGCCGCGAGATCGAGATCACCGATGTCGACCGCATCCTCCCGATCGACATCTCCGGCACCATCGCGTCGACCGTCTTCGCCCTCGGACTCGGCGACCAGGTAGTCGGTCGCGACTCCTCCACCGTCTTCGCCGGCACCGAGGACCTCCCCGTCGTCACCAAGACAGGGCACACGCTCAACGCCGAGGCCATCCTGGAACTCGCCCCGACCGTCATCCTCACCGACACCACGATCGGCCCGAAGGAGATTCGCCAGCAACTGCGCGACGCCGGCATCACGATCGTGGTGATCTCCAGCGACCGCCGCCTCGACACCACCGACGAACTCGTCACCGAGATCGCCACGGCGCTCGGCGTGCCCAGCCGGGGCGAGGCGCTCATCGCACGTCTCGATGCCGCGGTCGACGAGACGCTCGCCGAGATCGCCGAGGTCGTCCCTGCTGCGGAAGAGGACCGCGCGCGCATGCTGTTCCTCTACGTGCGCGGCAGCGCGAACGTGTACTACATCTTCGGAGAGGACTCCGGCGCCGATTCCCTCATCGATGCCGTCGGCGGCGTCGATGTCGCCGCAGAGATCGGCTGGGAGGGCATGAAGCCGATGACCGCCGAGGCGCTCGTGGCCGCCCGCCCCGATGTGCTGGTGATGATGACCGACGGGCTCGATTCGGTCGGCGGCATCGACGGCCTCATCGAACGCGTGCCCGCTGTCGCCGAGACGCCGGCCGGCATCAACCGCCGCGTGATCGACATGGCCGACAGCGAGATCCTGAGCTTCGGACCCCGGTCTGCCGATGTGATCGGTGCGATCGCCCGCGCCCTCTACGCCCCCGCGTCCGCGACTCCCGAGTCCGCGAAATGACCGGAGAGGTCGTCACCTCCACACCCAGCACGCACCGCACGCTGCGGTTCACCCTGGTCACGATCGGCCTGATCGTCGCACTCGCGATCACCTGCATCGTGTCGATCACGAGCGGCCAGTACTCGCTGTCGCCCACCGACCTGATCGGAGTGCTGCTGCGCGGCATCGGCATCGACACGGCCTGGGCTCCGACCTCGGCGACCGACTACGGCGTGATCTACAATCTGCGACTCCCCCGGCTCGTGCTCGGGCTGCTCGTCGGCGCCGCGCTCGCTGTCTCCGGCGTGCTCATGCAGGCGATCTTCGGCAACCCGCTCGCGGATGCCGGCGTCGTCGGCGTCTCCTCCGGCGCCGCACTGGGCGCCGCGGCCAGCATCACGTTCGGCATCGCCTCGTTGGGAATGTGGACGACCCCTCTCTTCGCCTTCCTGGGCGGACTCGTCGCGGTCCTCGCGGTGTACTTCATCAGCCGATCAGGCGGACGAACCGAGGTCGTCACCCTGCTGCTCACCGGCATCGCCATCAATGCGATCGCGGGTGCCGGCATGGCCTTCCTCACGTTCCTGGGCACGACGTCGACGCGCGAGCAGATCGTGTTCTGGCAGCTCGGCTCGCTCAACGGCGCCCTCTGGTCGAACGTCGCGCTCGTCGCCCCGCTGGTGGCGATCGGCGTCGTGATCGCGCTGATCGTCTCGCCCCAGCTCGACCTCTTCGCCCTCGGCGAGCGCACCGCCAGACACCTCGGCGTGAACGTCGAACTGCTGCGCATGGTCGTGATCGTGACGGTCGCGATCCTCGTATGCGCGGCGGTCGCCTTCGCCGGGATCATCGGTTTCGCGGGACTCGTCGTGCCGCATCTGATGCGCATGATCATCGGCCCCGCCCACCTCCCGCTCATGATCGCCTCCGCGTTCGGCGGGGCACTGCTGATCGCAGTGGCCGACCTGGTCGCCCGCACCGCCGTCCCCCTCGCCGACATGCCGATCGGCATGATCACCTCCCTCGTCGGCGGCCCCTTCTTCCTCTGGCTGCTCGTCCGCACGCGTCGACGCTCGGGGGGATGGGCATGAGCGTGCGGCTGCGCGGCACCGGGCTCACGGTGCGCGTCGGCGGAGGAAGGGCCATCCTCGACGACGCCTCGATCGACATCCGCGCCGGGGAGATCCACGCGCTGGTCGGGCCGAACGGCGCCGGGAAATCGACGCTCTTCGGCGTGCTCGCCGGCGACGTCACCACGCAGAGCGGAGAGGTCACCCTCGACGAGACTCCGATCGCCGACATCCGACCGCAGACGCTCGCCCGCGCGCGGGCCGTGCTGTTGCAGGAGAACGCGGTGTCGTTCCCGTTCACCGCCGAACAGGTCGTGCGGATGGGACGTGCTCCCTGGGCACGCACCGAGTCCGTCGAGCAGGACGATGCGATCGTGGCCGAAGCCATGGAGGCGACCGAGGTCGCCTCTCTCGCCGCACGTCCGGTGACCTCGCTCTCCGGCGGCGAGCGCGCCCGTGTCGCTCTGGCCCGCGTGCTCGCCCAGAGCACCGGCATCCTGCTGCTCGATGAACCGACCGCCGCTCTCGACCTCAAGCATCATGAAGACGTCATGCGGCTGATCCGCGCGCAGGCGGATGCCGGCATCGCCGTGGCCATCGTGCTGCACGACCTCAACGCCGCCCTCGCCCACGCCGATCGGGTCACCCTGCTCGCGGGCGGCAGGGTCGCCGCGTCCGGCACAGCGGATGAGGTGCTCACGGCCGAACGGATCGAGGCCGTGTACGGCCAGCCGGTCGACGTCTTCCCGCATCCGCTGACGGGCGTGCCACTGGTCGTCGCGCGACGCTGAGCGGCGGGGGGCTATCGGTTCGCGGGCGCCTGCGTCGGGTGCACCGGCAGCGCCGGCGCCGGGCGCACCAGCGCGGTGCGATCGGGAGCCTCGAAGCCGAACTGCTCGTAGAGGCCGTGCGCATCGCTCGTGAACAGCGTCCAGCGGAAGTGCGCGCCGGGGCCGTCGTCGATCATCGCCTGGACGATCCGTTTGCCCAGACCGTGCCCCCGGTGATCCTCGACCACGATGACGTCGGCGAGATAGGCGAAACCGAGGCCGTCCGATACCGCACGGGCGAATCCGACCTGTGCGCCGGTCTCCTCGTCGTAGACGCCGATCACCCGCCACGCCTCACGGATCTGCGTCTCGATGTCCTCACGGCTGCGCCACTTCGCCCAGTACGCCTCGCGCAGGGCGGCCCAGACGGCATCCGTGTCGATGCGGTCGCGGGAGTCGTCGACGAGATAACCCATCCGTTCACTCTAGAACCGACGGGCGTGACGAGACATCAGGGGCGCAGCGGGAGGACGTCGGAGAGATCGGCGCGCGTTCCCGAGGCGTGGATACGCCCGGCGGTCGCGACATCGGCCCAGGCCTCACGCCCGGTCGCGACCGCGATCCAGGTGGCGGCGTCCATCTCGACCACGTTCGGCGGGGTACCCCGCGTGTGCCGAGGACCCTGGATGACCTGCACCGCGCCGAACGGCGGAACCCGCACCTCGACGCTGTTGCCCGGAGCCTTCTCATCGAGCAGCTGCAGGAGGTAGCGCACCGCGGTCGCCAGGTCGGTGCGTGCCGGCTTCTCGTCGGCGGCCTGCGCCGCGCGCACCGCATCGAGGGCGGCGCGGCCGTCGATGATGTCGATCTTCTTCGCCATGCGTCACTCCTCCCCGACCACGAAGGCCGACCACGCGCCCTGGCCGTCGGCGCTGAGGCCGTCGATCAAGACCTTCGTCGCAGCGTCCTGCACCCGCTCGATCGTGTGCGGGCTGTCGGCACAGACGAGACCCTCGGTGCGGATGCCGTGCGCCAGCTCCGGATCGGTGTCCACGGCGCCCGTCGTGACGTCGACATCCATCTTCTCGGGACCGAAGCAGGAGAACACGATCTCGGTGATGCCCTGCGGCGTGTCGAAGGTGAGGGTGACCCCGTTCTCGCCCATGACATCGTCGGCCGTGGACGCCTGCGCACTCATCGACCCGAGCGCTCCCGGAACCTCGACCGACTCCTGCTGTGCCAGCCACTCCTGCACCGCATCGGGGTCGACGGCGGGCGCCGCGCACCCGCTCAGTCCGATCACCAGCAGCGCACCGAGCGCCGCAGCCTGCCATCGCCTCATCCGGCGAGCCTATCCCCGACCAGCGACCGAGCCGGGCAGCGTGCGCGGCGTCTAGGCTCATGCCATGAGTACGCAGTATCCGGAAGGCGCACGCGCCGAGCTGCTCGCCGGCGTCGCGGCGCACTCCTGGGGCGGACCCTTCCCTCAGCTCGCCGACCCCGACGCGGCGCACGACGCCTCGGTCCTGATCCTGTTCGGGGTACTGGACCGCATCCCCGCCCCCACCGCCGACGCCGCCGTCGCCCGCGACCTCGACGTGCTGCTCCAGCGACGCGCCGAGACGCTGTCGTCGCACCCCGGTCAGGTCTCGTTCCCCGGCGGCCGTGCGGAACCCGACGATGCGGATGCCGTGGCCACCGCGCTCCGCGAAGCCCAGGAGGAGACCGGGCTCGATCCGTCCGGAGTGGAGGTCCTGGCCACGCTGCCCGAGATCCCCCTCGCCGCGAGCAACCACCGGGTCACCCCGGTGCTCGGCTGGTGGCGCACGCCCTCCCGCGTCGCCGCGGTGGACCACGCCGAGACCGTGGAGGTGTTCCGCGTGCCGGTCGCCCAACTGCTCGACCCTGCCACCCGATACACCTCGGTGCGGCGCTACGGCGACCTGACGTTCCGCGCCCCCGCGTTCGACGTCGACGGCACGATCGTCTGGGGGTTCACCGCCATGGTGCTCAGCGGGCTGTTCGACGCCGCCGGATGGACGGTGCCCTGGGACGTCACGGACGAGCGACCGGTCTGAACCGGCTGCTGCCCGGTCTGCGCGCAGCGGGGGTCTGAGCTCCGCCCGGTCTGCGCGGAGCTGCGCCCATAACTCCGGAGAATCACCGGCATCCGGTCCGACCTCGTGCCTTCCAGCGCCTAACCGGCCCGATTCTCCGGAGTTACGGAACCGGCATCGGTTCACAACTCCTCCGATTCCGTGCGCGCGGCCTCCGCGAACGGCCAGAACCGCCCGCAGGCACCCGTTCGCGAGGAGTTATGGACGGAAACCCCGCGCACGACCCTCGGTAGTCTGGACCTGTGAAGATTCTGGTCCTCGGTTCCGGTGCCCGTGAGCACGCGATCATCCTCTCCCTGCGGGCAGAGCAGACGGAGCACGAGATCTTCGTCGCTCCCGGCAACGCCGGCATCGCGCAGGATGCGACCCCCGTCACGCTCGACCCGCTCGACGGCGGCGCGGTGACCGCCTTCGCGAACGAGCACGCGATCGACCTCGTCGTGATCGGCCCCGAGGCTCCACTGGTCGCCGGCGTCGCGGATGCGCTGCGCGCCCACGGCATCCCGGTCTTCGGCCCCGGCAAGGCAGCCGCCGAGCTCGAGGGCTCGAAGTCGTTCGCGAAGCGGATCATGGACGAGGCGGGTGTCCCGACCGGACGCGCGGTCCGTGCCGCGTCCGTCGCCGACGTCGAGTCGGCGTTCGACGACCTCGGCGCCCCCTACGTCGTGAAGGCCGACGGCCTGGCTGCGGGCAAGGGCGTCATCGTGACCTCCGATCGCGCCGAGGCGCTCGCCCACGCAGAGCACTACCTGCCCGCGGGCCCGGTGCTGATCGAGGAGTTCCTGTCGGGCCCCGAGGTCTCTCTCTTCTTCCTCAGCGACGGCGACACCGTGCGCGCGTTGAGCCCCGCACAGGACTTCAAGCGCGCGCTCGACGGCGACGCCGGCCCCAACACGGGCGGCATGGGCGCCTACTCGCCGCTGCCCTGGCTCGCCGAGCAGTTCGGCAGCGAGCAGGAGTTCGTGGCCGAGGTCACCCGTGACGTCGCGCTCCCCGTCATCCGCCAGCTCGACGCCGAGGGCACCCCGTTCATCGGTCTGCTCTACGCCGGACTCATCCTGACGCCCTCCGGCGTGCGGGTGATCGAGTTCAACGCGCGCTTCGGCGACCCCGAGACGCAGATCGTGCTGCCGCGACTGGTCACTCCGCTGTCGGAGCTGCTGTTCGCCGCGGCATCCGGCACGCTGGAGGACCAGCCCGAGCCGGAGTTCAGCGATGACGTCGCGATCACGGTGGTGCTGGCGAGCGAGGGGTACCCCGAGGCCCCGCAGACCGGTCGCCCGATCGAGGGTCTGGCCGCGGCCGCGGCTGTCGAGGGTGTGCGCATCGTGCATGCGGCGACGGCCTCGCCGGACGCTCCCGGCGGTTCGCTCATCGCGACCGGCGGACGCGTGCTGAACGTGGTCGCCGTGACATCCGACTTTCGCACGGCCCGCGCCCGCGCCTACGAGGCGATCGCGCTGATCGGACTCGACGGCTCGCACTTCCGCACCGACATCGCCGCCCGCGTCGCGGACTAATCGCCCCGCTCGCGACGCTGCACCGAGACCCATCGGAACGACCGAGACCCACCGCCCTCAGCGTCGAAACCGGTGGGTTTCGACGAGAGCGATGGGTCTCGACACACTGGGCGCACTCGGCGAACCGGGCGCCGGGCGCGGTGCGCTCAGAGCACCTTGGAGAGGAAGTCCTTCAGACGCTCGTTCTTCGGGGCGCCGAACAGCTCGGCGGGAGGGGCCTCCTCGACCACGACGCCGCCGTCCATGAAGACGGTGCGCCCCGAGACCTCACGGGCGAAGCCCATCTCGTGCGTCACGAGCACCATCGTCATGCCGCCGGATGCCAGATCACGGATGACCTGCAGCACCTCGCCCACCATCTCGGGGTCGAGCGCGCTGGTGGCCTCGTCGAACAGCATGATCTCGGGGTCCATCGCCAATGCGCGGGCGATCGCCACGCGCTGCTTCTGTCCACCGGAGAGGGATGCCGGCTTCGCATCCGCCTTCTCCGCGAGGCCGACGCGCTCGAGCAGGGAGGTCGCGCGTGCGCGCGCGTCCGACTTCGAGAGCTTGCCCAGTTCGATCGGCGCGAGCGTGATGTTCTCCAGCACGGTCATGTGAGGGAACAGGTTGAAGTGCTGGAACACCATGCCGATGCGCTGACGCACCTCATCGAGCTTCACGCTCTTGTCGGTCAGGTCGACGCCGTCGATCACGACGTGCCCCGACGTGGGCTCCTCGAGCTTGTTGAGGCAGCGCAGCAGCGTCGACTTCCCGGAGCCGGACGGCCCGATGACCGCGATGACCTCGCCGTCCTCCACCGTGAGGTCGATGCCCTTGAGCACCTTGTTGTCGCCGAAGGACTTGTGCAGGTCCCGGACTTCGATCTTGCTCATGCGTTGAACTTCCTCTCCAGGCGGTTCGCGAGCAGCGTCAGCAGCGTGATCACGACGAAGTAGATCACGGCGACGATGGTCAGCACCTGCGCCGACAGGTAGGTGGAGGCGATGATCTGGCGGGACTGGAACGTGAGCTCGGCGAGGCCGATCACGCTGATCAGCGACGTGTCCTTGAGGGTGATGATGCCCTGGTTCACGAACGAGGGGATCATGATGCGGAAGGCCTGCGGCAGCACGACCTTCTGCATCGTCTTCCAGTGGCCGAGGCCGAGCGAGCGCGACGCCTCGTTCTGACCCGGATCGACGGCCTGGATGCCGCCGCGGATGATCTCGGTCATGTACGCGCCCGTGTTGAGGGAGAGCGTGATGGCGCCGGCCACGAACGGGTTGAACTGCAGCCCGGGGAACAGCTGCGGGATCGCGAAGAACACGAAGAACGCCTGCACCAGGATCGGGGTGCCGCGGAACACGTAGACGTACGCGGTGGCGATCCAGCGGAACAGGAAGAACTTCGAGAGGCGTCCGAACCCGAACACGATGCCGAGGATGAACGCCGCCACGATCGCGACGATGGTCGCGAGGATCGTGAGCCACAGGCCGCTCATCAGGGCGGGCCAGTACTTCACGGCCACCGAGATGATGTCGGCGGGCGGGGCCTCCTGCTGCTCGCCGCCCAGGTAGGTGTCGACGATCTCGTCGTACTCGCCCGATGCCTGGAGGTTCGCGAGGCCCTCGTTGAACATCTCGAGCAGCTCGGGGTTCAGCCCCTTGTTGACCGCGAACCCGTACTCGCCGCCGAGCTCCGGATCACCGATCAGGCGGAAGCCCGATCCCTGCTGGATGCCGTACGCGAGCACCGGGAAGTCCTCGAAGTACCCGACGGCCTGCCCTGCCTTGACCGCATCGACCATGTCGGTCGTGTCCTGGTAGGGCGTGATCTTGAAGCCGAACTCGTCCTGGTTCTCCTCGGCGAAGGTCTGACCCTGGGTGCCGGTCTTGACCGCCACCGCCTTGCCGTCGAGGTCGTCGAGCGACTGGATGTCGCTCGACTCGAGCACTCCCAGCTGGATGCCGCTCGTGAAGTACGGCTCGCTGAAGTCGAAGGCCTGCTTGCGCTCGTCCGTGATCGACATGCCCGCCATGACGGCGTCGACCTGGTTGGCCTGCAGTGCCTGCACGGCGGCGTCGAAGCCCAGCTGGCGGATCTCGACCTCGAAGCCCTGGTCTTTCGCGATCGCGCGGAGCAGGTCCATGTCGATGCCGACGAGCTCGCCGTCGGAGTTCGTGAACTCGAAGGGCGCGAACGTGGTGTCCGTGCCGATGATGTAGGTCTCGGGGGCGTCAGCGGCGGACGCGGCGGATGCTCCTCCGAGCAGGGCGCCGACGGCGACGAAGGCGGTCAGCGCGGTGGCGACGGCGCTGCGGCCGAGTCGGCGCAGCCGTGCAGGCGCGGCGGATGGATTTCGGATCACGACGGATACTCCTCGGATCGGCGAGGACGACCGGACAGTCGCCGAGCATCAACCTTAGTAAACGCCTGGGAATGCCCCCGATCGGTTCCGGTCCTGTTCCGGTCGCGAAGAAGCACGCTCATCGCGTCGGACGGATGCTCTTCCGCGACCGGAGCGAGGAATGAGGGGCTAGAGCTGGATCCAGTAGCGGCGCAGCAGCGCGTAGCCGTGGTCGGACTGGTCCCTGACGTCCTGCAGCACCCCGCCGGCGCGCTCGATCGTGCGAGCCGAGGCGATGTTGTCGTCGTCGCACGTGACCAGCACGCGGTCGAGGCCGATCTCGCGCGCGCGCTCGAGGCCGAGGGCGAGCGCCGCAGAGGCGTATCCCCGGCGCCGGCGGGACTCGCGCACCGCGTAGCCGATGTGCCCTCCGACCTCGCGCAGCCACTCGTTGAGCTCGTGCCGGAAGGAGAGGAAGCCGATGACCTCGCCCTCATCGACGATCCAGTAGAGATCGTTGTGCACGAAGCCGTCCGGCAGTGCCACCGAGGTGTCGGCGATCTGCGCGGCCTTCTCGATCAGCGCGTCGAGCGTCGCCCGGTCGGGAGCGACCGGCGCCGTGAGCCCCGATCCGTCGATGTGACGGTCGCCGAACTCGGAGACCGCCTCCGCCCAGGTCGTGAAGAGGTCGGTCGTGGGGCGGATGAGCTGAACGGACATCGGCCCATGAAATCAGACCTCGGCGCCGGTCGCAAAAGGCTTCGGCCGGAGACGGCTCCGCCCCCGACGCCCGGAGGCGCAGGGGGCGGAGCCGTCGTGCTCACTCGGCGGGAGCGGGAGTGGATACCGGCGTCGGAGCGTCGGCGGCCGCGGCGGGGCGCTTCTGCGGGGCGCCGCGCAGGAACAGCGACGCGATCAGTCCGATCACGATGACGCTGGCCGGCAGCAGGATGGCCTGGGACATCGCCGCGGCGAACCCCTCGGCGACGGGAGCCGGAAGCGTGCCGCCCGAGCTGATGGATCCCGTGGCGTCGCCCATCCCCGGAAGGTTCGCCTCGAGTCGCGCCTGCATGAAGGTCGCGATCGCGGCGGAGCCGACGACCGAGCCGATCGTACGGGTGGTGTTGTAGATGCCGGCACCGGCACCGGCCTGACGCATCGGGAGCATCCGGGTCGCGGTGGTCGCGAGCGGTCCCCACATGCCGGCGCTGCCGATCCCGAGGAGCGCGGACGGGAACAGGAACATCCAGATCTCGGTGTCCATGTTCACCAGAGCCGAGTACCAGACCAGCGCCGCGGCGAAGAAGAGCAGCCCGGGGATGAGGATCAGACGCGGGTCCGTGCGGTCGAGGATCTTGCCGGCGAGCGGCGCCAGGACACCCGAGAACACCGCCATCGGGATCATCAGCAGGGCGGCCTCGGTCGGGGTGAGCCCGCGGGCGATCTGCAGGAAGAACATCAGCGGCAGCGACATGCTCGTCACCGCGAAGCCGACCGTCGCGATCGCGATGTTGGCACCCGAGAAGTTGCGATCACGGAAGAGCTCGAGCGGCACGAGCGCCTCGCTCTTGGTCTTCCACTGCTGCAGGACGAACAGCGCGAGCACGACGATGCCGGCGATGATCAGACCCCAGACCGAGATCGGTCCCCAGATGACGCCCCAGTCGTACTTCTCGCCCTCCTGCAGGCCGAACACCACCAGGAAGATCGCGACGGCACTGAGAACGACGCCGAGGATGTCGAAGCGGTGCGGGTGCGTCTTGAGCTTCGGCACCAGGATCCACGCGGCGATGAAAGCGATCACGCCGACCGGCAGGTTGACGAAGAAGATCCACTCCCAACCGAGGCCGTCGACCAGCACGCCGCCGAGCAGCGGGCCGACCAGTGTCGCGACACCGGCGGTGGCACCCCACAGGCCCATGGCCGCGCCGCGTCGGTTCGGCGGGAACGTGCGGGTGATGACGGCCATGGTCTGCGGCGTCATGAACGCCGCGCCGAGTCCCTGCACCGCGCGGGCCGCGATCAGTCCCTCGAGGGAGCTGGACAGACCACACCACAGCGAGGCCGCGGTGAAGATCGCGAGACCGATCAGGTAGATGTTCTTCGGTCCGAAGCGGTCGCCGAGACGACCGGTGATCAGCAGCGGCACGGCGTAGGTCAGCAGATAGGCACTGGTCACCCACACGACGTTGTCGAGGTTGTTGGTGTTCGGGTCGAGCGCGGCCTTGATCGCGGGGTTCGCGACCGAGACGATCGTGGTGTCGACGAGGATCATGAAGAAGCCGATGACGAGCGCCCAGAGCGCGGGCCACGGGCTCTTGGGCGCGTGCCCTGCGGCGAACGGGCCGGTGTCGGGGCCAGACTTCTGGCGTGAATCGGTCATTGCTGTGCAGCCTTTCGCTGAGCGAGATAGCGGTCTGAGTCCGTGAACGCCGAGGGCCCCCAGGGGAGGCTGTCGGCGTCGAGGCGGGTGAGCAGGGAGTCGAGCCAGCGCAGCTCGGCGTCGAGGAGGACCTCCTGGCGCTCGATCTCGACGAGGACCTGGGCGGGGACGCCCTTGGCCCTGGCCTTGACGAGGCCGTCGCGATGCAGTGCGTGCTCCTCGACCAGGGCGATGCGGCGTTCGCCGAGCAGCGGGATCACATCGTCTCGTTCGAGGTTGTGCGCCTCCGCGAGGGCGATGCGGAAGTCGGTGGGATGGTCGACCCTGGGCAGTTCGCGCTGCACCCAGGCGATCACGGCGCAGCGCCCGGCATCCGTCAACGTGTAGGTCGTGCGCTCGGGGCGGTTGCCGTCGCGGTCGATGCCCACCTCGTCGAGAAGCCCGGACTTCTGCAGCCGCGAGACGGTGTGATAGAGCGTGCCGTTGGTGATGGTGAGGAGCCGGTCGTCGTGGCGCGCGCGCAGCAGGCGCACCATCTCGTAGGGGTGCATGTCGCTCTCGCGCAGCAGCGCCAGCACCATCACCCCCATGGGCGTCAACGTGTCCACCGGATCCTTCATCACCTACTCCATCCCAATTAGTCCACGTGGACTATACGCCTCCCGCGCCACCGCGGTCAACACATCCCTCGCGCCATTCCGGTCGACGGCGACACGGAGCCACGGACCGGTCCGGATCACCGGGATAATGGGCGGGTGAGCACACCTTCAGAAGGCACGGCACAGAGCATCCCCGGCTGGCGGCACATCTACTCGGGCAAGGTCCGCGATCTGTATGCCTCAGAGGACCCGGCGGACACCCGCATCCTCGTCGTGGCGAGCGACCGGGTCAGCGCCTTCGACTTCGTGCTCTCCCCGGGCATCCCCGAGAAGGGCGCCCTGCTCACGAGCCTGAGCCGCTGGTGGTTCGCACAGCTCGACGACGTGCCCAACCACCTCGCAGAAGGCGATATCCCGGATGCCGTCGCCGACCGCGCCATGCTGGCGCAGTCGCTGGAGATGCTGCCGATCGAGTGCGTCGTGCGCGGCTACATCACGGGAACAGGCTGGGCCGAGTACACCGAGAGCGGCACCGTGTGCGGCATCCCGCTGCCCGCCGGCCTGCAGAACGGCGACCGCCTTCCCGAGCCGCTCTTCACCCCCGCGTACAAGGCTCCGATGGGTGAGCACGACGAGAACATCACGTTCGAGAAGGCCGTCGAACTGGTCGGCGCCGAGCGGGCGAACGAGCTGCGCGAGGCGTCGCTCTCGATCTACTCCCGCGCCGCCGCGATCGCCGAGGAGAAGGGGCTGATCCTCGCAGACACCAAGTTCGAGTTCGGCACGGATGCGGACGGCGTCCTGCGCCTGGCCGACGAGGTGCTCACGAGTGACTCCTCCCGCTACTGGGATGCCGAAGCCTGGAAGACGGGCACGACCCCGAAGGAGCGGATGGCGAGCTTCGACAAGCAGATCGTGCGCGACTGGCTCGCCGCGAACTGGGACAAGCAGGGCGAACCCCCGCTGCTCCCCGACGACATCGTGGGCCGCACCGCCGATCGCTACCGCGAACTGATCACGCGCCTCGGGGCCTGACGCGCTTCGTCTCGCTCCCCGCACCCTGAGCGAGGAGCGCAGCGACGAGACGAAGGGCACCCAGGGAACACTCAGGAATCGATAGGGTTGCTCCAGCACTCCCGACATCCCCCGAACCTGAGGAGCCCGCATGGCCCTGTGGAAACTGCACGGAGACGGCCGCACCGTCGAACCCGGCGCCGTCGTCCGTCCCGATGAGCACCTGAACTGGCCCGCCACGATCGCGATCGGTCTGCAGCACGTGATCGCGATGTTCGGCGCCACGTTCCTGGTGCCGACGCTCACCGGTTTCCCCGTCTCGACCACGCTGCTGTTCAGCGGTGTCGGCACGCTGCTCTTCCTGCTCATCACGAGGAATCAGCTCCCCAGCTACCTCGGCTCCTCGTTCGCGTTCATCGCCCCCATCACCGCCGCCGTCGCCGCGGGCGGCACCGGATCCGCCCTCGCCGGCGTGGTCGCGGTCGGCATCCTGCTCACCGTGGTCGGCCTGGTCGTGCAGTTCGCCGGGCTCCGCTGGGTCGACGCGCTGATGCCCCCGGTCGTCGCCGGTGCGATCGTCGCGCTGATCGGCTTCAACCTCGCACCGACCGCGTGGAACAACTTCCAGCTCGACCCGATCACCGCCACGATCACCCTCGTCGCGATCATCCTCTTCGCCGTGCTCTTCCGTGGCTTCCTCGGTCGGATCTCGATCTTCCTCGGTGTCGCCGTCGGCTTCATTTACGCCGCGTTCACCGGATCCTTCGAGGTACCCAACGCCCTGCGTGGCGGCAAGACACCTTCCGAGCTCATCGCCGAAGCCCCCTGGATCGGACTGCCGCACTTCCAGCTGCCCGACTTCATCGCCCCCGGCACCTGGTCGACGATCGCGATGTTCCTGCCCGTCGTTCTCGTGCTCGTCGCGGAGAACGTGGGGCACGTGCGCGGTGTCGCCACCATGACCGAAGATCCCGCGATCAACAAGCACACCGGCCGCGCGCTCATCGCGGACGGCGTCGCCACCACCATCGCCGGAGGATTCGGCGGATCCGGCACCACCACCTACGGCGAGAACATCGGCGTCATGGCGGCGACCCGCGTGTACTCCACCGCCGTCTACTGGGTGGCCGGGCTCTTCGCGATCCTGCTCGCGTTCTCCCCGAAGGTCGGCGAGGTGTTCAACTCGATCCCCGCCGGAGTGCTCGGCGGCGCGACCACCGCGCTCTACGGCCTCATCGGCATCATCGGCATCAAGATCTGGGTCGACAGCAAGGTGGACTTCTCTCGCCCGGTGAACCAGTACACCGCCGCGGTCTCGCTGGTCATCGGCATCGCCGGCTTCTCGATGCAGCTCGGCGACTTCGCCTTCGGCGGCATCGTGCTGGGCACCGTCGCGGCGCTGCTCATCTACCACCTGGGCAACCTGATCGCCCGCGCACGCAAGACCGGCGCCGACGACCCGAAGCCGCTCACGGCGGTCGGCCCGCTCGGCGGCGACCCCGCCTGATCGGCACCCCGCAGTACCCGGAGATCCCGGATGCCTCACCCGAGGCATCCGGGATCTCTCCGTCTGCGGCATCCGTCATCACCCCCGCGCAGAGATCTCGGAAGAATGCAGCTTCTTCGGCCATCCGCCGCCCAGGAGGCCACAGAAGTCGCACAAGGCCGAACTTCGTGTCCGCCCGGGGTGGCAGAGGCGCGTCGCCCGCGCCCCTCAGACCAGCGGTTCGCGCACCGCACCCATCGCCCGCAGCCGGATCGCTCCCGCGCGCGGAGGCGCCTCGAGCGGAAGAGGCCCGGCCGGTGCGGGGAGCGCGTAGATCCGGTACATCCAGCGACGGGCTTCCTCGAGCGGGAACGTGTCGCCATAGACCGCGAACTTCACGAGGATGCCCTCGAGCGTGCTGCGGAGCATGATCTCCTCGACCTCGGGATCAGCCGCACCCCGCTCGCGGAACATGTCGCGCACGGACTCCTCGGCGACCAGCGCACGGTCGCCGTAGCGCTCCTCGGCCTCGGCGAAAAGTCGGTGCGTCGACGGCTGCAGCTGCATCGCCAGCACCGCGCGCTGGAGCGGCAGGGCGTACCCGGTGGCCATGATGACGGTGTCGATCAGTCCTGCCAGGCGTTCATCGGCCGTTCCGTCGACGGACGGCAGTCCGAACAGCGCATCGAACCACCCGTCGATCACGGCGACGATCAGCTGTTCCTTGCCGCCGAAGTGATAGTTGACGAGGCCCTGGGCGACGCCGGCGCGCTGGGTGATCTCGGCGATGCTGGCCCCGGAGACGCCGCGCTCGGCGAACAGCTCGATCGCGGATTCCAGGATCAGCTCGCGCGCCCGCTCACGGGCAAGGCGGTTCTGCTCTTCGGAGCGTGCCACGATCACCTCCTCGTCCAGGCGCCGGCCGACTACCGGTTTGATCGCCTGCCCTATAGATTAATGACTGAACGTTTCTTCAGCCTAAGAATCTACGTCATGCCGGGGGGCATGACGACGTTCCCGTCGGTCCGGAAGGCCACCGCTTCGATACGTCGGCGGTGCCCCGGCCACAGACGCACGGGGGCGGTCCTGTCCGGAGGGGCGACAGGACCGCCCCCGTGTCACGTCGCGCACAGGCACGCCGAGACGGCGTCACGCGGTGGCGCGCACCACCAGCTCGGTCGGCAGGATCGTCGTGTGCGGCGGTTCGCCGCCGGCCAGGCGCGACAGGAGCACGGTCGCCATGGCCTCACCCTGCGCATACATGGGCTGGCGCATCGTGGTGAGCTGCGGGTCGGTCGCGGTGGCGACAGAGGAGTCGTCGAATCCGACCAGGGCGATGTCTTCCGGGACACGCACTCCCGCCGCACGGAGCACGGTCAATGCGCCGCGAGCCATCAGGTCGCTCGCGACGAAGATCGCATCCGGCCGTCCTGCGGCCAGGATGCGGCGGGCGGCATCCGCCCCGCTCGACTCGCTGTAGTCGCCGGCTTCCTCGGCGAACGGGGTGAGCCCGGCATCCGCGAGGGCACCGCGGAAACCCTGCATGCGGTCCATCGACGACAGCATCGTGGGCGTGCCCGAGATCGTCGCGATACGGGTGCGACCGATGTCGATCAAGCGTCTGGTCGCCGCCCTCGCCCCCAGGACGTTGTCGACGTCGACGACGTAGTCACCCTCACGCCGGCGCCCGCCGTAGACCACCGGGATCGCGTCGGCGATCCGCTCGATGTAGGCGTCGCTCGTGTGATGCGACACGATCAGCGCGCCGTCGACGCCCCCGTTGCGCACGAAGCTCGTCATCTTGTCGCCGGGGTCGTCGCTCGCGATGAGCAGGTTCAGCAGGTAGTCGGAGTTGCGCAGGACGCCCGTGATTCCGGCGATGATGGCCGCGAAGAACGGGTCGCCGAAGACGCGCGTGGTGTCCTCCGGGATGATCAGGGCGATCGCCTGCGTCTGGTTCGACGCGAGCGAGCGCGCTGCCCTGTTCGGCACGTAGCTGAGCCGCTCGATCGCAGTGCGCACCGCGATCAGCGCCTCCGGACTCACGGCCGTCGAGCCGTTGACCACACGCGACACGGTCGACCGGGACACCCCGGCAGCAGAAGCCACCTCTTCGATGGTCGCTCGTGACGACACAGTTCTCCCTCTGATCCGACAGCGGGCCGGATGCTCCGAACCCGAGCCGCCCCAGCTCAGAGGCTGCGTGCGGCGATGATGCGAGCGTACTCCCGGCCCGAGTCCTTCACGCTCCGCTCCTGTGTGTCGTAGTCGACCCGCACGATGCCGAAGCGCTTGTCGTAGCCCCAGGCCCACTCGTAGTTGTCGAACATCGACCAGTAGAAGTAGCCGCGCACGTCGACGCCGGCCTCCGCGGCATCCAGCACCGCACCGAGGTGCAGGCGCAGGAACTCGGTGCGCTCGGCATCGTGCACCCGCGTCTCGCTCTCCTCCACCACCGCGACGTCGTCGTAGGCCGCGCCGTTCTCGGTCATGTACAGCACGGTGCCGGCCGGCTCGGCGTACTCGGTCCACACCCGCTGGAGCAGGCGGGTCAGCCCCTCGGGCTGCACCTCCCAGTTCTGCGCCGTGCGGGGCAGACCGCGCTCGACGTTGTGGATGTTCTCGAACGACGGGTACGGGCTGCGCACCTTGCGCTCGGTGTCCGGCACACTCTCGACGGCTGCCTCGACGGGCGCCGTGCCCGACAGGAAGTCGCCGTGGTAGTAGTTCACGCCCTGCGTGTCGATGTGCTGCGAGATGGTCTCGAGGTCGCCCTCGTGGATCGCGGCCTCGAACTGCGCGACGGCATCCGCATCGACCGCCCTGATGTCCTCCACGATGTCGGCCGGGTAGGCACCGCGGTAGATCGGGTCGAGGAACCAGCGGTTGAACTGTCCGTCGATCCGGCGCACGGCATCGAGGTCTCCGGCGTTCTGCGGGTCCGCGGCATCCGCGACCGTGTGATTCAGGGTGATCCCCAGATCGAGCGAGGAGTCACGACGACGCAGCTCGCGCACCGTCTCGCCGTGTGCGAGCAGCAGGTGGTGCGAGGCGAGGAGCCCCTCGGCGACGCTCGTGTGCCCCGGCGCATGCTCGCCGCCCGTGTAGGAGAGGAAGGACGAGCACCACGGCTCGTTCAACGTGGTCCACACGTTCACCCGGTCGCCGAGGGCGTCGTGCATGGTGCCCGCGTACTCGAGGAAGCGGTCGACCGTGTCGCGGTTCGTCCAGCCGCCCTTCTCCTGCAGCGCCTGCGGCATGTCCCAGTGGTACAGCGTGAGCCAGGGCAGGATGTCGGCCTCGAGCAGCGAGTCGACCAGCCGTTCGTAGAAGTCGACGCCCGCCGGGTTCACCGCACCGCCGTCCGGACGCACCCGCGACCAGGACGTCGAGAAACGATACGTCTGCAGTCCGAGCCGGGTCATCAGCGCGACGTCATCCGCATACCGGTGGTAGTGGTCGCACGCGATGTCGCCGTTGTCTCCCCCGATCACCGCGCCGGGAACGCGCGAGAACGCGTCCCAGATCGATGCGGTGCGGCCGTCCTCGAAGGCCGCACCCTCGATCTGGTAGGCGGCGGTCGCGGCACCGAAGAGGAAGTTCTCGGGGAAGGGGCGGGTCATGAAGGTCATCCTTTCACCGCGCCCGCCATGATGCCACTGACCAGCTGCCGACCCGCGACCACGAAGAGCACGAGAAGCGGAAGGGTCGCGAGCACCGCGCCGGCGAGCACGATCGAGTAGTCGACGTAGTAGCCGGACTGCAACTGGCTGAGCGCGGTCTGCAGCGTCGGATTCTGCGGGGAGAGCACGATGAGCGGCCAGAGGTAGTCCGTCCACGCGGTCATGAAGGTGAAGAGTCCGAGGATCGCCATGGCGGGCCGGGCCGCCGGGATGCCGACCGTGAGGAAGGTGCGGAACTGGTTCGCGCCGTCCATCCGTGCCGCCTCGATCAGCTCGTCGGGGATGACGTCGACCAGGTACTGCCGCATGAAGAACACACCGAACGCGGTGACGAGCGTCGGCACGATCACGGCGCCGATCGACCCGGTCCAGCCGAGCTCGCGCATCAGCATGAACAGCGGGATGATGCCCAGCTGCGTGGGGATCGCCATGGTCGCGATCACGAAGACCATGAGCCCCTCGCGTCCCTTGAACTTGAGCTTCGCGAAGGCGTAGCCGGCGAGCGTCGAGAAGGTGACGACCGAGATCGTGATGATCGCCGAGATGAGGAACGAGTTGCCCAGCGCCAACCAGAACGGGATCGCGTCGAACACCTTCGCGGCGTTCGCGAAGAAGTTGCCACCGGGGATCAGCGGCAGGGTCTCACCGCGCGTCGCGTTCGTGCCGCTCGCCACCACGACCGACCACCACAGCGGATAGACGCTGCCGATGATGAAGGCCGCGAGCAGGCCGTAGGTGAGGAATCCGGGCCGACTGCCGATTCCGGCCGTGCCGACGGACATGCTCCGACGGCGGCGGATCTTCTCGGGCACGCTCAGTGCCTGGGTGGCGGTCATCGTGCGTCCTTCTGGGTGGAGGTGCGGGCGCGGCGGCGCGCGGCGCGGTTCTTCGGGGCGTCGCCGGTGGAGATGCGGCGCGAGATCAGGAAGTTGATCACGCCGATCCCGACGATCAGCAGGAACAGCAGGATGGCGACCGCCGAGGCTTCCCCGAGGTTGCGGCGGAAGAACGCCAGCTCCCACAGGAACAGCACCGTGGTCTGGAACTGCCGGTCGCTGCCGCCGATGCCGCCCGCGGTCGAGACGTCGAACAGGCGGGGCTCCGCGAAGATCTGCAGACCGCCGATCGTCGCCGTGATGATCACGAAGATCAGGGTGGGACGGATCGTGGGGATCGTGATCGAGAAGAAGCGGCGCCCCGCACCCGCACCGTCGAGGGCGGCGGATTCGTAGAGGTCGCGCGGCACCGCCTGCATGGCGGCGAGGAGGATCAGGGCGTTGTAGCCCGTCCAGCGGAAGTTCACCATGACCGCGATCGCGATGTGCGACAGGGCGGTGTTGTGCTTCCACTCCTGATCGGCGATGCCGATGAGGTTCAGGAGGTTGTTGGCGAGGCCGTCCGCCTCGTTGAAGATGCTGGAGAAGATGATCGCCACGGCGACGGGGGTGACCACGAACGGGATGAGCACGCTCATGCGCCAGAACGTCGGCGCCCGCAGGCCCCGGTCCAGCAGGTAGGCGATCACGAGGGCGACGGCCAGCTGCGGGATCGCGGAGAGCAGGAAGATGCTCAGCGTGTTGCCGATCGAGTTCCAGAACATGGCGTCGCCGAGGATCTCGACGAAGTTCCCCACGCCCACGAAGTCACCCTCGCCCTTGAGCAGATCCCAGTCGTGCACGGCCACGTAGACCGTGTACAGCAGTGGGAACAGGCCCACCAGACCGAACAGGAGGAAGAAGGGCGAGATGTAGAAGTACGGGGAGGCGTTCTGGTCGAACCGGGACAGCCGGTGACGCCAGGGGCGCTTCGCCGGGGCATCCGGCACCTGGTCGGATGCCGCATCCCGGCGTTCCGCGGGCGGAGCCGTGAGAGTCATGGGGGGTCCTTGCGTGGGTCGTGCAGCGAATGGCATCCGAGCCCGCCGAGGGGCGCGACACCGTGCGGAGGTCTCGACAGGCTCGGCCATCCTGCTCCGGGCGGAGCCCGTGGCGGATCGCCGAGCCTGTCGAGGGGAGGGTGTCAGCCGACCAGGTCGTTCAGCAGCTGGATGGCCTGATCCCAGGCGCCCTTGGTGTCGGTCTCGCCGCGGTCGAGGCTGCTCAGAGCCGGACCGAAGACGTTCTCCTGGATGACCGAGTCATCCGCACCCTTGAACTGCGCAACGACGCCCTTGGCACGCTCGGCGAGGATCGCTCCGGTGGGAGCGTCGTTGAAGAACGCGTTCGGCGTCGCATCTGCGGCCAGCGTCTCCTGCGCCTTGATCGTGGACGGGAAGTTGCCCGCAGCAGCGGACTGCTTGACCTGCTGGTCGGGCTGCGTCAGCCAGTCGGCGAGCTCAGCGGCTGCCTTCTTGTGCTCCGAGGACTCGGGGATCGACAGGAATGCGCCACCCCAGTTGGCTGCTCCGCCCGGGAAGACGTCGGCGAAGTCCCACCCGGTGGACGCGTCGCCGCCGCCGGCTTCGACCTGACCCTGCACGACGCCGAGCATCCAGCCCGGGCACACGAAGGTGGCGAAGGTGCCGTCGACGAACGACTTGCCGCCGTTCCAGTCCCACGCGGTCTGCGCGGCGGACTGGCCGCCCTCGGTCGCGGCGCCCAGCTGCTCGAAGCGCGCCTTGAGCTCGTCGTTGCCCTCGACGTTCAGCTCGCCGTCCGCGGTGTAGTAGCCCTCATCGAGCTGGTTGACCATGGCGTTCCAGACGAAGCCGGAGTGGTCGTACCAGGCCTTGCCGGTCTTGGCGGTGTAGTCGGCGCCGACGGAGAAGTAGTTCTCCCAGTCGCCGTTGAGCAGCTCGGCCACGGACTCGCGATCGCTCGGCAGGCCGGCCGCTTCGAACGCGGCACCGTTGTAGCAGATGCCCGAGGGACCGATGTCGGTGCCGTAGCCGATCACGCGACCCTCGGCATCCGTCGCCTGACCGTACTTCCAGTCGACCCAGTCGTCCTTGCGGTCCTCGATGCCGTAGTCGCGCAGGTCGACGAAGGTGTCGGACACGTCCATGATCGCGCCGAGCCAGCCTTCCTCGATCGCGACGACGTCGCTGAGGCCGGAACCGGCGGCGATCTTGGTGAACGCGTCGGTGCGGGCGTTGCCGCCCGTGTCGATGTTGGTCGCCTCGATCGTCACGTTCGGGTGGAGCTTCTCGTACTCCTTGTACAGGTCTTCGTAGCCGAAGGTGCCGAAGGTGGTCACGGTCAGCGTGACGTCTTCATCGGCGCTGGGCTCTTCGGCGTCTCCGGCGTTGGCAGAGCAGCCGGCCAGGGCGAGGGCGGATACGGATGCCGCGGCGGCAATCGTCAGGATCCGGCGGCGGGCACGTGTGTTCACAAGTCACTCCTTTGTGCGGGTTTTCGTGCGGTGATGGTGCTTTCGGGGATTCGTGGGAGCGCTCCCACGAACTGAGCAGTCACTCTATGGGAGCGCTCCCACGAATGTCAAGCGAGTGCCGTGGCGGACGATTCGCGGACACGTCGACGTTCGGCGGAGGAATCCCGGAGATCTCTCCGCGAATCGTCACCGGCTCCGCGGATCGTCGGGATGCAGGGAACGCGGGTAATCTTGCCCGGTGCCCGAAGCCGAACTCTCCCCTGCCCTCACCCGCGCCGCCTCCCTGATCCGGAGCATCCCGGACTACCCCGAGCCCGGCATCGTGTTCCGCGACATCACGCCGCTGCTCGCGGACGCCGAGGCGCTGAAGGCCACGACCGAGGCGATCCTGGAACCGTTCGCCGGTCAGTTCGACGTGGTCGCCGGCATCGAGGCACGCGGGTTCATCCTCGCCGGCGCCGCTGCCATCGCCGCGGGAGTCGGGCTCATCCCGATCCGCAAGGCGGGCAAGCTCCCCCGCCCCGCGGCATCCGTCGACTACGCACTCGAGTACGGCACCGCCACGATCGAGATGCACGACGATCTGCCCGCCGGATCCCGCGTCCTGCTGATCGATGATGTCCTCGCCACCGGTGGCACGCTCGCCGCAGGACGCCAGCTCGTCGAGGAACTCGGCAGCCACGTCATCGGCATCTCCGTGCTGTTCGAGATCGACGGCCTCGGCGGTCGGGACCTGATCGGCGACTTGCACACCGTCTTCCACGCGGAATAACGCGCCCGGCGCGGGCCGGTAGACTGAGGGCGCCAGCCTTCCCGCGACTTCCGGAGCCTTTCATGCCCACCATCGTCGTCGACGTCATGCCCAAGCCCGAACTGCTCGACCCGCAGGGGAAGGCCGTCTCCGGAGCGTTCACGCGTCTCGGCGTCGAGGGCTTCACCGATGTCCGCATCGGCAAGCGCTTCGAGCTCACCGTCGAGGGCGAGGTCACCGACGAGCTGCTCGCCGAGGCGAAGCGCGTCGCCGACGAGGTGCTCTCCAACTCCGTGATCGAGGATGTCGTCGGCATCGAGGTCGTCGAATGACCGCACGCATCGGCGTCGTCACCTTCCCGGGTTCGCTCGACGACCGCGACGCCCAGCGCGCCGTACGCATCGCGGGCGCGGAGCCGGTCGCCCTGTGGCACGGCTCGCACGACCTCGAAGGCGTCGACGCACTGGTGCTCCCCGGCGGCTTCAGCTACGGCGACTACCTGCGTGCCGGTGCGATCGCCGCGCTGTCGCCGATCATGAGCGAGGTCAAGGATGCCGCGGCGAAGGGCATGCCCGTGCTCGGCATCTGCAACGGCTTCCAGATGCTCGTCGAGGCGCACCTGCTGCCCGGCGGCCTGATCCGCAACGACCACCAACACTTCGTGCGCCGCGACCAGAAGCTCACCGTCGCGAACTCCGACACCGCGTGGACGAACACGTTCCGCACCGGCCAGGAGATCGTGATCCCGCTGAAGAACGGCGACGGCGGCTACATCGCCGACGACGAGACGCTCGATCGCCTCGAAGGCGAGGGTCTCGTGGCCTTCCGCTACGCGGGCGTGAACCCGAACGGCTCACTGCGCGACATCGCGGGACTCACGAACGAGGACGGCAACGTCGTGGGCCTCATGCCGCACCCCGAGCACGCGGTCGAGCCCGGCTTCGGCCCCGACACGGCGGTCGCGATGCGTTCCGGTATCGACGGCATCGGCTTCTTCGTGAGCGCGATCGCCGCCGTCGCCCGCGTCGCCGCGTAACCCCTCGGCCCGAAAGGGTGGCCGGACCGCTGCCGGTCAGTCGGTCGGCAGGCGGAAGGGGTTGTCCCCGGCCGCCGCGAGCAGGTACCACGCGGTCGTCCCGGTGTGCAGGCTGGCGTAGTAGAGATCGCCGAATCCGGAGTCCAGGCCGTCCGTCGAGGTCGCGACGATGCCTTTGCCATCGCCGTTCAGGGCATCGCGCTGCGCCAGACGGATGCCGGAAAGCAGCGACTCCGCACGGGCCGCGTCGCCCGGACCGCCGCGCAGCTTCAGCGACAAGGCCAGGTGGCCGCTGCCTTCGAACCAGACCTTCGACACATCGGTGCCGCTGATCGACGGACCGCTGTACGGGCCGTCCGTGGCGATGAGGTGCGCGAGGGTCCAGTCGAGGGCGGCGCCGTAACGGGCGTCGCCGGTACCGAGGTAGCTCCACGTCTGCGCGTCGAGGGGTACCGGGTAGGTGTTGACGGTGGATCCGTCCAGCAGCGTGCCGGTGTCGACGTGCCCGTCTGCGGCCTGCATCGCCGTCACGAAGTTCGCGGCGACAGCGGCACGATCCGCCCACACCGTGTCACCGGTGAGTGCGGCCAGCTGCGAGAAGAAGCCGGCGATGTCGGTGTTGTGCTCCGTGGACTTCCACACGAGCGAGGTGCCGTCCTCGAGCTGCCCGCCGGTGTACCCGTAGGGGACGCGCACGGTGTCGGCCGTGTTCGCCTGAATCCACTGCGCGACCTCGACCGCACCGTCGAGGTACTTCTGATCGCCGGTCGCGTGGAACAGCCGCGCGAGCGCCATCCCCACCCACGCCTGATTCCCGGTGAAGGTTCCCGGTCCCGTGATCTCCACCCGGCCCTGCCGGATGCCGTGCGGCTCGTAGGACGCGCGGGTGCGGCCGTCGCCGATCGGATCGTTCGCCTGCACGAAGAGCAGGGTGTCGCCGATCGCCCTGGCGCGGCGGATGTCGTCGGGGAGGCCTCTCGCCGTGTACGCGATCACGACCAGCGCATCGTCGTAGACGAAGGAGGGCGTGAAGTCCCAGGTCGGAGTGGTGAAGAATCCGCCCTGGTAGCTGCGCGGGAGGCAGTGCCCGTCACCGTCACAGAACTCGTCGACGCGGGCATCCAGGAACTCGTAGGCCAACGAGACGGAGAGTTCCGGATCGGCGGTGGCATCCGGGACAGCGGATCCTGATGCGGCCGGGACCGCGCCCGCCACCAGGAGGCCCGCCGCGAGCGCGGCTGCGAGCATCCACGGCGCCGATCGGCGCGACGAATACGACATGAAGACCCTCCCGGTCTGAACCGCGCGCGATCCATGCACGCAGGCAGCCAGAAGGCCGCGGGGAGAGTTTGTCACGTCGCAGGCGATCAGGGAAGCCCTGTGAACCCCTGTTTCCGCTCCTTTATGAGATTTTTCGGAACTCGCTCAGCCCATCAATGCCGGCGGCCACACCCCGATCAGCACGCCCATGACGACGACCGTGACGAGCTCGTGCGCGATGTTGAGAGTCGTGAGTGCGGTGGGGCGTCCTTCGAAGGCGTCGTGCGTGATGAATCGCGCGGCCGTGAAGCCCGCCCACAGCGTGACCGCCGTGACGATCGCGCCCCAGAAGAAGGATCCGCCGTAGAAGTGCCAGGCGATGGCGGATGCTCCGGCGAGCACCCATGCCGTGATGAAGCTCACGATCACGGTCGTGATGATGGCCATCGTCGCGCTCGCGGCGGGGCGGTCCATGTCGACGTTCGCGAGCTTCGACCACCGCGTCCCGAACACCTTCGGCGTGTACCAGATCGAGCCGACGATCATGCTCGACGCGGTGGCCAGCAGAACGGCCCAGTAGTTGATCTCGGGAACCATGATTCCTCCTCGAATCGATGCGGTCAGACTACTCCTGAGACCGCTCGATTCCGGGCTTCATCCGCGCCCCGTGCGCACCGCCGCGTCGAGCTGGCCGCCGTCGAAGTACGTGCGGATCGCCGGATCGAGCTCGACCACCCGTTGAGGTGCCGCACCGCTCCGGATCGACGTGGTCGCCGCGATCCCGGCCGCGACGCTGTCCCGTGCGGCGACCGGCGAGGTCTCGAGAGTTCTGTCCCCGCGGAGAAAGCCGAGGAACTCCTCGACGATCGCCACATCCGCCCCGCCGTGGGTGCCCTCGCCGAGAGGGATCTCGAAGTCCGCGTCGCCCTGCCCGTTGTACTCCGACCGCCGGTTCCACAGGCGCACGATCCCTCCGTCGGAGTCGCCGAAGTTCTCCAGCCGCCCTTCGGTGCCGATGACGGTGTAGTTGCGCCAGTAGTCGGGCGCGAACGCGCACTGCTGATACGTGGCGAGCACGCCGTTGTCGAGCCGCATCGTCATGAGCGAGACGTCCTCGATGTCGATCACCGGGTTGAGTTCCTTCTGCGCGAGCGGGGGCCAGTTGTCGTAGCTGGCGAGCGTTCCCATCATCCGGTCGGAGTTGTCGCGACGGTCCTCGATCCCGCCGTAGACCATGAGGTCCCCCATCGCGACGACGTCCCTGCTGGGCGCCCCTGCGAGCCAGTGGATCACGTCGATGTCGTGCGCGCCCTTCTGGAGCAGCAGTCCGGTCGTCTTCTCGCTCTCGGCGTGCCAGTCCTTGAAGTAGAAGTCCCCGCCGTGGCCGATGAAGTGCCGGCACCAGATCGTCTTGACCTCGCCGATCGTCCCCCGGTCGATCAGGTCCTTCAGCAGTCGGACCATCGGCATGTGCCGCATGTTGTGGCCGATCGCGAGACGCGTGCGGGTGCGATACGCGGCATCGAGGATGCGGTCGGCGTCGTCGATCCGCGTCGCGATCGGCTTCTCGAGATACACGGGGATCCCGGCCTCGAGCAGGTCGACGGCGACCTCGGCGTGGGTGTGATCGGGAGTCAGCACGAACACCGCGTCGAGATCGAACGCGGCGAGCGCACGATGGTCGGGGACGACCGCGACCGATGGCCCGAACAGTTCCCTGGCCCGATCCTCTCCCCGTGGCGCGGGGTCGGCGACCACGACGATCTCCGCACCGAATCGCGGGATGTACGTGGCGAGTTCGGCGCGGGATCCCGCGCCCGCCACTCCGATCCTCAGGACCATGCCTCGACCTCGCTCACGCTCGCGGAGATGCTTCCGACCGGCTGGCGCGGCGGACGCCCCAGATGGTCGTCGATGATGTCGGCGACCTGCTCCGCCGATGAGACGACCTTCGCATAGCGGTGGTCCCCGTCGGCGGATGCCGTCCAGAGTGTTCGCGCGATGTCATCGACGGCGACGGTGCCCGGCTCGCTCCAGGCGATATGACCCTCGAGCTCGGATGCGCTGAGCATCACGGCGAGCAGATCCCAGCTCGGGCGTCCTGTGCCCTTGCCGCTGTGCAGCGCGTAGGCGATCGCGACGGGGCTGTCATCGCCCTGGGTCAGCGGCAGCGTGCGCCCGGTGATCACGTCGGCGGCGGTCTCCCACCCCACGAAGTCGATCGACCCCGGCCACTCCCCGAGGAACCTCGCGGTCTGCCCGACATCGTGGACGAAGTTCGTCTCGGAGACCGGTTCCGCACCGCGCTCCGGCCGGGCTCGTCGCCCGAAGACTCCGCCCATCACGACCGTCCTGGCGACCTTGGCGCGCACCAGCTCCCGACCGGCGAGCGGGGCCGAGGCATCCGCGGGGGAGTCCAGCAGTGCGACCAGATTCCCGAAATACCCGATCGAGACGAGGGTGACCGAACCGTCATCCGCATCAGCCAGTGCCGCGCGCAGCACGTCGACGGCGGGCGGCATGCGATCGGGAGTGGCGGCGGACGGATGCATCCTGCTGATCGCCCGCGCATAGTCCTCCGGCCCGATCGCATCCGTGGTCGGATGCAGGATGCCGACGGGCAGCTCGGGGCGCCCGTAGTAGCCGTTCAGCACCCGGGCCGCGCTGTGGCTCCAATGCCCCGAGGTGTTGATCCCGATGCCGAGGATCCGCACGCGGTCCTCGTCGGCCAGGGCGTGCGCCACCGCGAGCGCCCCGGCGTCGTCGACGTCGTCGCAGAGGTCGGTCTCGATCAGGATCGGCACGGGGTGGTGCCGGTGGTCAGTCATTGCGCGAGATGAGGATGTCATCGACAGAGAGCGCCCCTCCATTGTGCAGGCCCCAGATGAGGCGGTAGTCGGTGTGGTTGCCGGTCGTGAACGTGACGGATCTCTTCCGCACGGTGCCGACCGGGTCCGTCCATTCGGT
Source organism: Microbacterium saperdae (assembly GCF_006716345.1). Classification (NCBI taxonomy): domain Bacteria; kingdom Bacillati; phylum Actinomycetota; class Actinomycetes; order Micrococcales; family Microbacteriaceae; genus Microbacterium; species Microbacterium saperdae. The sequence continues at coordinate 822,899 of NZ_VFOX01000002.1, read as the reverse complement.
CACGCCCCGATCGCTCGGGGCTCCCGTCGCCTGGGAGCGGGCGAGGAAGTAGAAGTTGCCGCCGCTCCCGGGGACGGCGCCGGTCTTGGTGGCGAACTCGACGGTGTACGACGCGTTGGCGGCGAGCGCGATCGTCGCGGGGTCGGAGTACAGGAACTCGTACCAGTCCGTCGTCGTCGGCGCCGCGCCGTAGGCGGAACGCGTCCCGGAGATGATCTGGGCAGGCACGCTCGTGATGGTTCCGTATGTACCCCCGAATCCGCCGGTGAAGTGGCTCGTCGCGAACGACCCCGTCTCGAACCCGAAGAGCACGCCGCCGTGCACGAGCGGGTTGCTGCGCGTGAGCAGCACGGTGTCCCCCTTCGCCATCGTGAAGGTCGCGGTCGTCACCGAAAGCCCGAGCAGGGCTCCCGCTCCCGTGTCGTAGAGAGGCCCCGCTGCCGGCACGGTCACGGTCTTCGTCCCCGCGGTCTTCGCGTGCAGGCTGATCCAGGAGGCGTTGGCCTCGAGGTTGTCGTCCCCGCTCGTGTAGACGTGCACCCCGGCCTCGCCGTACAGCTTCCGCAGCACGGGCGACGGGATGGGGGGCGTACTGGCGAGCACCGAGGTCCACCCGCTCAGCGCCTTCTTCGCGATCACGGGGCGCGGCGTGCTCTCGGTGGAGCGGGCCAGCGTCGTGTATCCGCTCCCGGTGGGCAGGAAGAGCGGTTCGAGGGCGATCTCGCCACCGAAGGTCTCGGTGACACCGGGGAACGCCGTCGTGTCGAGTTGGTAGCTCATCGGCGCGAGCCCGGCGTTCTTGACCTTCGTGATGGTGATGTCGTCGACCACGACCTCTCCCCCGTCGTGGATGCCCCAGATCAGGTAGTAGTCGCTGTAGTTCTTGAGCGTGAACTCGAACTCCTTCGTGTAGATCGCCCCCGGTGCGTCGCTCCACTGGTTCGAGCCGACGTCCTGCGGGACTCCCCCGCTGCCGGTGCGGGCGACGAAGTAGAAGTAGGCACCGGCGCCAGGCGCGGTGATCGTGCGCCCGCGGAACTTCACCCGATACGTAGCGTTGGCCTCGAGCACGATCGACGCGGGCTTCGTGTAGAGGTACTCGTGCCAGTCGGTCGTGGTGGGGGCGCTGCCCTTGACCGATCGCGTCCCGCCGATCACCTGGCCTGCCGTGGTGATGATCGACCCGGAGGCTCCGCCCGCGCCGGCGGAGTATCCGGTGCTCGCGAAGGTGCCGGATTCGAAGTCCTCGCTGTTCAGGGGCGTGCTCGGGTCGGGCGGTGACGCCGTGGGAGCGTTGACCTGCGTGAGACTGAACCCGGTCAGCGTCTCGACGTCGGCCTTCGAGAGCCCGGTGTCTCCCGCGTATCCGGGCGCCCAGCCCCAGACGAGCGTGCGGCCACCGGACTTGAGCGCGGTGATCGCTGCCCGCTGGGCGGCGTTCAGCCGGAAGGCGTCGGGGAACACGTAGACCTTGTAGTGCGTGGGGACCAGCCCGTCGACGAGGTCGTCGATGGTGAAGCGGTCGAAGGGTGCTCCCGCGCGGCTCAGCTCGCCGATGCCCTGGCGGCTGCCGAGCGAAGGGCCTTCGTAGAGCTTGGCCGTCGTGTCGGTCTCACCGCCGAGCACGAGCTCGGCGGTCGGCACGCTGATCACGGCGACCTCCGAGGACCGGGCGCGCGAGACGTTCATCGAGTAGTCGCCCCAGTGCTTGAGCTTCGCGAACTCCGCACCGAATGCAGGATCGGCGTACCAGAGTCCCGAGGAGTGATCCATGTACCACATGCCGGTTCCGTGAGTCACGGCCTGTCCGAAAGCGCGACGGATGATGCCGAGGGATTCGGCCATGGTGGTCGCGTAGATGAACAGGATGGGGCTCTGCGCGAGGTGCGTGCGGTCGTCGGCCTCGTCGATGAAGAGCTTGCCGTGCAGCGCGAGGCTCTCGGTGTAGGTGCGGTAGGCGCCGTCATCACCGGGAGCACGGCGATAGTAGGAGTGCGGCGAGGTGACCAGATCGACGGAGTCGAGCCGGTGCAGTGCGGCCACGGCGCGGTGGTGCTGCTCCTGCGGCATGTACCCCTGATCGGGGGTGTAGCCGTAGAGGACCGAGGTGAGCAGCGTGCCGTCGCTCTCGTCCTTGACGATCGAGGCGAAGTGATCGATGGCCTCCACCACGACACGGTGATGACTCTCGTAGTAGTCCAGCACGCGGCGGGACGCGGCCGGATCGCGGAACAGCCCGTTCGCCGTCTCCCGTCGCTCCCCCGTGCCGGGGATCACCACGGTGTCGAAGGTGACGGTGGGATCGCCCCACGCGGCGCGGAGCTGCGCGACGCTGTTCGCGTATTTCGATTTGAGATGCCCGATCCAGGCGGCGCGCATGGCCTCGCTCGTGTCGGGCAGGTACTCCGCGTTGTAGCAGAGCCACTCGCCGTAGAGTCCGCCGGCGATCGTGATGCCCATGGTCCGGTCGCCCTGCGGTCCGTCCAGGATGTGCCGCACCATCGTGCGGAGCTTGGCACCCGCCTCCGTGCGCCAGGTCGCAGAGGCGAAGGAGGCGTCGCGGGGGACCTCGGCCGTTCCGGGGTCGATCGCGTAGTCGACCAGGTCGTCGGGGTGGGTGTCGAGCCACCATTTGGGGGCCCACAGGTGTACGCGCGGCATCGCGTAGCCATTCGGCACACGGTCCTCGAACGTCTGCATCACACGGTCGATGATCGTGAACTCCTGCACACCTGCGCCGGTCCATCCGAGGTCGAGGAAGGTGTCCTTCTCGATGAACGAGTAGAACTCGACACCGGCGTCGCTGAAGGTCTGGCCGTCGGCGACGGAGACCTCCTGCTCGAACAGGTACATCGGGAAGCGCGGGGCGTCGTCGACGAAGAGGCACGGTGCCCCGCGATGGGTCCCCACGCGGAACGCCGGTCGCCCCGACGTCGTCGTGAGCGGATGCACCGAGCTGCCGGTGCCCGCGAAGGCGGATGCTGGTCGGGCATTGCCGTCGACGAGCGCGATCAGCAGGGGTGCCGTCATGACACCGAGGAACGTACGTCTCTTCATCGAGCTGTCCTTTCGAAGGGGAGGGTCTCAGCCTTTGAGACCCGAGAAGGCGATGCCCTCGATGACCTGGCGCTGCATCACGAGGAACAGGATCATGATCGGCAGCATCGCCATGAGCGCCGCGGCGAGCATGGAGGGGTACTCCGAGCCGTGCTCTCCCGTGAAGGAGGCCAGCCCGACGGCGAGCGGCATCATGTCCTGACTGTTGACGATCACGAGCGGCCACAGCAGCGACGACCAGGACGCGAGGGCGGTGAGGATCGCGAGGGCGCTCAGCCCAGGACGGGCCAGCGGGAGCATGACCTGCCAGAACACCTGGCCGGGGTTCGCCCCGTCGAGCCGCGCCGCCTCCTCGAGCTCCTTGGGCAGTCCGAGGAAGAACTGGCGCATCATGAAGATCCCGAACGCGTTCACGAGTCCCGGCACGACGATGCCGGCGAAGGAGTTGAGCCAGCCGAGGCTCTGCACGGTCTGGTACTGGGGGATGAGCAGCAGCGTGCCCGGCACCATCAGCATCGACAGCACGACCGCGAACAACGGCCCCTTCGCGAAGAAGCGCATGCGGGCGAACGCGTATCCCCCGAGCGCGCACAGGATGAGCGTCGCCACGGTCGTCAGCACGGTGATGATGACGGTGTTCAGCATCTGGCGCAGGAACGGCACCTGGGTGAAGACGCCGATGTAGTTGTCGAGGTTCCACTGCGTCGGCCAGAGCGTCGGCGGCACCGACGTGATCTGACCGTTCGTCATGAACGTGGCCAGCAGCTGGTAGATGAACGGCGACACCATCACGACGCCGCCGACCAGCAGCACGGCGTGCGCTCCGAGGTGCCGACCGGTGCGCTGTCCCCGGCGCTTCTGCGCGGTGCGGTCACTCATAGTGCACCCACTTCTTCTGGAGGCGGAACTGGATGGCGGTGAGGACGGCGATCATGACGATGATCACGACTCCGATCGCCGTCGCGTAGCCCTTGTCGTTCTGCAGGAAGCCCTCGTTGTAGAAGAAGTAGACGAGGGTCTGCGACCGGGCGGCGTTGGGGCCGGTGCCGAGCATCACGAAGATCAGGTCGAACACCTGGAATCCTCCGATCAGCGTCAGCACGCTGATGAAGAAGATCGTCGGAGTGAGCAGGGGAAGCGTGATGTTGCGGAACTGACGCCCGGGGCTCGCCCCGTCGATCGAGGCGGCCTCGTACAGGTCGGGCGGGATGCTGGAGAGCCCCGCACTGAACACGATGATGTTGAAGCCGAGAGACAGCCAGATGCCGACGATGGCGACGGCCACGAGGGAGAGCCCCGGCGTCGACAGCCAGTACGGTCCGGGGATGCCGAAGAGACCGAGGAAGGCGTTGATGAGGCCGAAGTCGCCGCTGTAGAGCATCCGCCACACGATCGCCACCGCGACCGGCATGGTGACGACCGGCAGGAAGTAGAGCGTGCGGTAGAGGCCCTTGAACCGGAGCCCCGGCCGGTTGATGAGCGCCGCGAGATACACGGCGATCGGCACGTTGAGCATCACGATGGCGGTGTAGATGGCGGTGTTGCCGAGGGCGAGGGCGAAGTCGGGATCGCTGAACAGGCGGACGTAGTTGTCGACCCCGGTCCAGCTCACGTCGCCGAAGAAGCCCCAGGTGGTGAAGCTGTAGTAGAACGTGCGCAGGAGCGGCCAGATGAAGAAGATCGCCAAGGGCACCAGGATCGGCACCAGGAAGATCCACGGCCAGACGCCGTCGTACTTGCGCGTGCGCCGCACGGGGCGGGCGGTGACCGGAGCCACCACCCGCCCGCGACTCGCTGTGGTGGTGGTCATCACTTCTTCTCGGCGGCGAGCACCTCGTTCATCGCGGCGGCCAGCTGCGTGCAGGCCTCCTCGACGGTGAGCTCCCCACTCCACGCCTTGGAGAGGTACTCGTTCTCGAGCGTGTTCCAGGCCGCCGTGTTGAGCGACACCGGGTACGGAGCCGCGTGCTCCGCCTGGTCACTGAACAGCGACAGGTCCCACTGGGGGAAGGCATCCGTGAAGCTCGAGGCGACGCCGTTGTAGGCGGGGATGCCGAGCCCGGCAGCCCCGTAGAGCTCCTGCGCCTTCTTCGAGCCGAGGAAGGCCTGGAACGTCTGCGCGGCCTCCTTGTTCTCCGAGTAGGCGGAGACCGCATCCGCGCCGCCCTGGATCGTGGTGACGAGGTCGGACTCACCGGTCGGCAGCGGGGCCACCGCGACGGTGTCGGCGATCTCGCTGTCCTTCAGCGAGTTCGCGTTCCACGGGCCCGACCACATCATGGCGAGCTTGCCCGAGGTGAAGTACTGCGGGATCGGGGTGTCGGTGATCTGCGCGACCGACGGGGAGACGCCTGCCTGGGCCAGGTCGACCCAGAGCTTGACGCCGGCGATCGTGCCGGGGTCGTCGTATCCGGAGGTGGTGCCGTCTGCGGAGATGACCTCGCCACCCGACTGGTAGATGGTGTTGTAGGAGGTCTCCTGACCGGTCCACGGGGCGGCGGCGGCGCCGAAGACGCCCTCGGAGCCCAGCGCATCGCTGATGGCCGTGGCCGCGGCGACGAAGTCCTGCTGCGTCCACCCCTCGGCCGGGTAGTCGACGCCCGCGCGGTCGAAGAGGTCGGTGTTGTACCAGACACCCATCGTCGAGTAGCCGGTGGGGGCCGCGTAGAGCTCGTCGTCGAAGGTGTAGCTCTGGATGGACGCGTCAGGGAAGTTCGCCGGGTCGAATCCCTGGGCGGTGTCGATCGCGGCGAGCGCGCCGTTGGTCGCGTACAGACCCGCGTTCGGCTCGTTGATCCAGAACACATCAGGAAGCGTCTTGCTCGACGCCTGGGTCTGCAGCTTGGTCCAGTACTGGTCCCAGGGCAGTGCCTGGATGTTGACCGTGATCTCGGGGTGTTCCTCGTTGAACGCGGCGATCACGTCCTTGTAGGGCTCCAGGGCGTTCGCGTCCCAGATCACGTAGTTGATGGTGCTCTCTCCGCCTTCTGCGGCGGGGCCGGCGCCGGAGGCGCAGCCTGCCAGGCTGAGGGAGAGGACGGAGACGGCGGCGACGGCGCTCACAGTCATTCGCTGACGGTTCATTGTCTGCTGATTCCTTTTGCTCGGGTGCGAGGGGGTACGGCGATCGTGCGCGAGCAGTGACGACCTCGGCACGCCTGGATGACATCTGGCGATATAATAATCCAAGTTGGCATTAAAATTAAACGACAGCGCAGATCGCTGTCAAGCACGAGATTCCGCGCGGATCCATCGAGAGGGAATCGGCGCGGACGCGCGCTACGATGACTAACCAAACTTGACGTGAAAATCCGCTCCTCTACGTTCGGGAGACCATGACGACGACATCACGCTCCGGCGACCGGTCGCTGCTGAGACGCATGAACACGCACGCTGCGCTCCTCGGCATCCGCGACGGTCATCAGACGACGTCGACCTTGGCCGACCACCTGGGGATCTCCCGCACCGCCGTCGAGGACGTCATCCGCGATCTCGGCGAACTCGGCTGGATCACCCCGGCCGATGCGCCGGCCAGCGCCCGCCCCGGACGCCCGGCGCGGAGCTACCGCTTCGCCGCCGAGTCCGGGTACGTCGTGGGTGTCGACATCGGCGTGCACAAGATCCTCGGCACGGTCGCCGACCTCGACGGAGAACTCCGCGCGTCCCACAAGGTGTCCGTCGACGAGGACGCGAGCGCCACCGACCGCCTCGACCTCGCGACCGCTGTCGTGGAGGAGTGCCTCGCCCTGGCCGGCGTGGATGCCGATGCGGTCTGGTGCGCCGGCGTCGGCTCCCCCGGCGTGATCGACGCCGCCGGCACCGTCACCCGGTACGGCGGGAACGGCCTCCCCGGGTGGCTCGGCCTCGACCTCGCGACGACGCTGTCGTCGCGGTGGGGCATTCCGGTGCGCGTGGAGAGCGACAACAATCTCGGCACCATCGCCGAGCACTGGCGCGGCAGCGCACAGGATGCGCAGGATGTCGTCTACATCCTGTCCGGCAACCGGACCAGTGCGGGAATGCTGCTCGCCGGCTCCCTGTACCGCGGCCACAGCGGCGGGTCCGGTCTGGTCGGCGCACTCCCCCAGCTGGGCTGGGCCGATGCCCCGAGCCACGTCGCGGCGCTCGCCGGCAGCGGCGTCGAACCGACGCGCGAAGCCATGTTCCTCGCGGCCCGCGAAGGGCACCCGCAGGCGCTCGCCGCCCTCGACGGATTCGCGGGCAGCATCGCCACCGGCGTCGTGGCGATGTCGCTCGCGGTCGATCCGGAGCTGATCGTGCTCGGCGGCGGCATCTCCCGCGGGGGAGACGTCATCCTCGACGCGGTCCGCGCCCACATCGACCGCCTGCAGCCGCAGGCACCGCGCGTCGTGCTGTCGACTCTGGGCGACGAGTCGGTCGCGATGGGAGCGGTCAGGATCGCGCTCGATGCGATCGAGTCGCAGCTGCTCGCCTCCGTGCAGCAGGAGACCCGTTTCCCACCCCCCTCTCGGGGGATCCTGACCGCCTGAGAATGCCGCAACGCTCGCCATCGCCACAAGAAAATCGAACCGATTCGATCCCCGCCCTGGCAACCATGTAAGCGTTTGCACTAATCTGTTCCCATGGCACAGCTTGAGCAGATCGCAGCCCCCGGTTCCGAGTGGTGGCGCAGCGCCGTCATCTACCAGATCTACCCCCGTTCCTTCGCGGACGCGTCCGGCGACGGCATCGGCGATCTGCCGGGCATCACCAGCCGTCTGGACTCCCTGCAGGAGCTCGGCGTCGACGCCATCTGGCTGAGCCCGTTCATGACGAGCCCGCAGCGCGACGCGGGCTACGACGTGGCCGACTACCGCGACGTCGACCCGCTGTTCGGCACGCTGGCCGACTTCGACGAGATGCTGGCGCAGGCGCACGCCCGCGGCATCCGCGTCGTGGTGGACCTGGTCCCGAACCACTCGTCCGACCAGCACGTCTGGTTCCAGCAGGCACTCAAGGCCGCCCCCGGCAGCCCGGAGCGCGCGCGCTACATCTTCCGCGACGGCAAGGGCGAGAACGGCGAACTCCCCCCGAACAACTGGGAGTCCGTGTTCGGCGGCGGCATGTGGCAGCGCATCACCGAGGCCGACGGCACGCCCGGCCAGTGGTACCTGCACATCTTCGACCCCACGCAGCCCGACTTCGACTGGAACAACGAAGAGGTGCGCGAGGAGTTCCGCTCCATCCTGCGCTTCTGGCTCGACCGCGGTGTCGACGGCTTCCGCGTCGACGTCGCCCACGGCATGATCAAGGCCGAGGGCCTGCCCGACTACACGCCCCCGAGCGACGCCGACTCCATGGGCGGCGGCGAGGCGAACGTCCCGTACTGGGGCCAGGATGGCGTGCACGACATCTACCGCGACTGGCACAAGGTGCTCGCCGAGTACGACGGTGACCGCGCCCTGTGCGGCGAGGCCTGGATGCCGACGCTGAAGCAGACCGCCCTCTGGGTGCGTCCGGACGAGATGCACCAGACCTTCAACTTCCCGTACCTGATGACGTCGTGGCACGCGAAGGACCTCGGCGACGTCATCCGCGAATCGCTCGAGGAGTTCGGCGGCGTCGGAGCGCCCAGCACCTGGGTGCTCTCGAACCACGACGTCGTGCGGCACGCCTCGCGCCTCGCGCTCACCGCCGACAACCCGCAGGGCGAGGGCATCGGCCCGAAGACCCCGCACAAGCCCGACACCGCGATCGGTCTGGCCCGCGCCCGCGCGGCGACCACGCTGATGCTGGCGCTGCCCGGATCCGCGTACCTGTACCAGGGCGAGGAGCTCGGCCTGCCCGAGGCGATGGAGATCCCCGACGAGTTCCGTCAGGACCCGACCTGGTTCCGCACCCAGCACGAGCGCTACGGTCGCGACGGATGCCGCGTCCCGCTGCCCTGGGAGGCGGATGCTCCGGCGTTCGGCTTCAACACCACGAATCTGTCGTGGCTGCCGCAGCCGGCGGAGTGGGCGACCTACGCCCGCGATGTCGAAGAGGCCGACCCCACGTCGACCCTGTCGCTCTACAAGGAGCTGCTGGCCGCTCGCCGAGCACACGGCTTCGGCTCCGGCTCGCTGGTCTGGGAAGAGGCCGGGGATGACGCCGTGGCCTTCCGCCGCGGTGACGTGCACGTCGTCGCGAACCTCGGCAGCGCCCCGCTCGAGCTCCCCGCCGGAGCATCGATCGTGCTGAAGAGCCAGCCGTTCGAGGGCTCCTCCCTCCCGGTCGACACCGCCGTCTGGTACACCCAGGCCTGACACCGCTTCCCGCTCCGGTCGCGGATCCTGTCGCTGCTCGCTCGGCAGCCGACGGAATCCGCGACCGGAAGGGAATCGACAGAGGAACACATGGCGAGCATCGATGAAGTCGCCCGCATGGCAGGGGTCTCCACCGCCACCGTCTCACGCGCCCTCAGCGGTCGCGGTCACGTGTCGGAGGCCGCGCGCCAGCGCGTGCAGGCAGCCGCCGACGCGCTCGGCTATGTCGTGTCTTCGCGCGCGTCGAGCCTCGCCTCGGGGCGCACGCGGAACATCGGCGTGGTCGTGCCGTTCCTCGACCGCTGGTTCTTCAGCACCGTGCTCTCCGGCGTCTCCGCCGCGCTGATGCGCGAGGGCTACGACATCACGCTGTACAACATCACGGCCGACAAGGACGTGCGTCGACACGTGTTCGACACCTTCCTGCGTCGCCAGCGGGTGGATGCCGTGATCGCGGTGTCGATCGAGCTCGACGAGGACGAGACGCAGTACCTGCTCGACCTCGGGCTCCCGGTCATCGCGATCGGCGGGCCGAACCCGAAGCTCGACACCCTGACGGTCGACGACGTCGCGGTGGCCCAGCTCGCGACCGAGCACCTGATCAGCCTCGGGCACACCGACATCGCGCACATCGGGGCGAACCCCGAGTTCGACCTCGACTTCCACATCCCCACCAACCGCCGCCTGGGCTTCGAGCGGGCGCTGGCGACGGCCGGCATCCCCCTGAACTCGGCGTTCCTGGAGCCGGCCGACTTCACGGTCGAAGGCGGATACCGCGCGGCCAAGCAGCTGCTCGGACGCCCCGGACCGCGACCGACCGCCGTGTTCGCCGCATCGGACGAGATGGCGATCGGCGCGCTGCTCGCCGCCCGCGACCTGGGCTTCCGCGTGCCGGAGGACCTGTCGATCGTCGGCATCGACGGCCACGAGCTGGGCGAGTTCTTCCGCCTCACCACTGTCGACCAGTTCCCGCTCGGCCAGGGCGAACGGGCAGCCGATGCCGTGCTCGCCAAGCTCACCGCGCCGGATGCCGTGCGCATCCCCTCGGCCCTGCCGTACGAGCTCAACGTGCGCGGCACCACCTCGCGCCTGCCGTCGACCCGCGTCTGAGACGCCGCTTCAGAGCACGTTCGTACGCGCTGGTCCTCCACAACTCCGGAGAAACGCGCGGCCGGTGGCCGTATGCAGCTCTCGATCTCCGTTGACCTGTCGAATCTCCGGAGTTGTGGAGGCCTCCGCGCGGGCGGGGTTTCCCCGCATGACCCCATGTTGCGCTCTGAGATGCGCCCGGATGCCCGGGGTTCTAGCGTCGCGGTAGACCCTCTTCCCTCGGTGAGCCCGCGCGCCCGCGCGCACGCGACACCTCGGGAGGAGCACCCGCCCGAGAGCAGAGAGCAGAGAGCAGAGCATGAGCGCGTACTTCGACAGCGAAGCCGACAAGACCTACACGAAGGTCTACAAGGAGCACACCCCCGACATCCTCGCCGCGTTCGCCGCGTTCGACAGCGCGGTCTTCGCCTCGGATGAGAAGCGTGCGATCCCGCTGAAGTACCGGGAACTGATCGCTCTGGCCGTGGGCATCACCACCCAGTGCGTGTACTGCATCGACGCGCACTCCCAGAAGGCCGTCGCCGCGGGCGCCGATGAGGCCGAGCTCGCCGAAGCCGCCTGGGTCGCGACCGCGATCCGCGCCGGTGGTGGCTTCGCGCATGGACGCCTGGCGTTCAAGCTGGCCGAGCCCGCGCACGAGCACCAGCACTGAGCCGCGAGACCTGCGCATGTCAGCTCCCGCTTTCGCCCCCGAGAAGCAGTGGATCGTCGTCGACACCGACACCGGCATCGATGACGCGCACTCCCTGCTCTACCTCCTGGCCCAGCCCGACGTCGAGATCGTCGGCATCACCACCATCTACGGCAACTGCTCCGTCGAGGACTCCGCCCGCAACGTGGCCTACGTGCTCGATGTGGCCGATGCCACCGGCATCCCGATCTACGGCGGGGCCGATGCCCCGCTCGACGGCGACGCCTCGATCGCCTGGTTCGTGCACGGACACGACGGTCTCGGCGACCGCGGCCTGGTGCGTCCGGAGCCGACGCTCGAGGCCGAGTCGGCCGCCGACTACCTGGTGCGCATCGCGAACGAGCACCCCGGCCAGATCGACCTGCACCCGTTGGGCCCGCTGACGAACATCGCTCTCGCGCTCGAGAAGGATCCGGAGCTGTTCCTCAAGTTCCGGTCCGTCGTCATCATGGGCGGCGCCGGTCCGTACCCGGCGCCGGGCACTCCGACCGTCACCGATGCGAACACCCACAACGACCGTGCGGCGGCCGAGCGCGTGTTCGGGGCCGTGAACCGCGGCAACGTGATCATGGTCGGCGTGAACGTGACATCGCAGGCGCTGCTCGAGGAGCACGTCACCGCGACGCTCCTGGGCTCTGATCTGCCCGCGGCGCAGTTCGCCGGCACGATCCTCGACGCGTACAACGACTTCTACCAGTACAAGTGGGGACGCCGGATCTCGGCCGCCCACGACGGGCTGTCGTCGGTGATCCTGCACCGTCCCGAGATCGTCACGGGCTGGATCGAGGGGCCCGTGGACTTCACGCCGGCCGCCGGTTCGCTGGCCACCCGCGTCGCGCTCACGAGCGACGGACTGCCGTTGGTCTGGGGCACGCCGGAGGGCCCGTCGACGCGCGCGATCACGTCGTTCGACCTGGCCGAGTTCCGCCGCCGCTTCGTGCACGCACTGGCCTACGGCCGCACGCGTCCCGCGCTCGACCCGGCAGGGCGCACGGCGCCAGCCGCGTGGCCGAACTCGGGTCCGTCGGGCGAGAAGGGCTGACGGATGCCGGAGGATCTGCTCGCGTTCACCTCGGTCGCCGACGTGGGCGTCACGCTGCCCACCGTCGGTGAGATCGACGAGGTCATCGCCCGCATCGCGGCGGCGGCTGCGACGCGGGATCACGATGGCGACCCCGAGCAGGGCCTCCGCGCCGAGGTGCGCGAGCTCGCCGCCCTCGGGCTCACGGCTGCACGGCTGCCCGTGTCGGTCGGCGGCGCGGGTCTCAGCTATGCGCAGCTCGTCGACCTGCAGATCCTCCTGGCACGCGCCGACTCGAACGTCACCCAGAGCCTGCGCACGCATTTCACGACCAGCGACCGCGCCGCCCGCGCGATCGCACGCGGTGAGACGGATGCCGCCGCCACCGAGATCGCCGCCGGCCGGATCTACGCCGGAGCGACCACCGAGGGCGAAGGGGCGATCGGGACGGTCGGCACGACGCTGCGGACGGATGCCGACGGCGTGCTGCGCGTGAACGGCCGCAAGGCCTACGCCACCGGCACCGGCTACGCGGACTGGATCTCGGTGCTGGTCTCCGACGAGGAAGGCCGGCATCTGGTCGCGCTGGTGGCTGCGGATGCCGATGGCGTCGTACTCCACGACGACTGGGACGGCATCGGGCAACGACTGACGACCTCCGGCACCGTCGAGTTCACGGATGTCGCGGTCGACCCTGCCCGCGTGCGCGTGGGTGAGGGCTCGCGTGCGGATCGTCTGGGCAACCTCGACGCCGTGCTCCAGCTCACTCACCTGGCGACCCTGGCCGGCATCGCATTGCGCACCCGCGACGACGCGATCGCCTGGCTGCGCTCACGCACCCGCACCTTCAGCCACGCCTCGACCGCGGTGCCCGCCGAGGACCCGCAGCTGCAGGAGCGCATCGGCACACTCGACGGGCTGGTGCAGGCCGTCGTCGCCTCGGTGCGAGCCGCGGCCGTGCTGCTCGGCGCGGATCTGGAGCGTCCGCTCGAGGCGCAGACCGGCGACGGGCATCTGGCGGTGACGCGTGCGCAGGTGATCGTGCCCTCGCTGGTGCTGCAGGCCGCGCAGAGCGTGTTCGACCTGGGCGGCGGCTCACTGGTCGACGGGCGTCTCGCGCTCGACCGGCACTGGCGCAACGCGCGCACGCTCAGCAACCACAATCCGGTGCATCTCAAGGCGCGGTCTCTCGGTGAGCGCGCACTGCTCGGGAACGATCTGCCGGAGATCTGGTACGTCGGCACCGGACGCATCGACGCCGGGAAAGTGACCCGATGAGCCGTCCGCTCGTGCTCGGTGCGAACGTCTACGACTACGGCACGGATGCCGGCGCATGGCGGGCACCGGGCGAGGATCCGCTCCGGGTGCTCGACGCGGACTTCTGGCGCGACGCGGCCCGCACGGCCGAAGACGCCGGGATGCACGCGATCTTCCTCGCCGACTCCCCCGGTCTCGCGTCGAACCCGGCCATCCGTCCGAACCGTCTCGTCGAACCGCTCTCGGCGCTGGCCACGGTCGCCGCCGAGACCGAGCACCTCGGCATCATCTCGACCGTGTCGACCAGTACCAACGACCCCGTCGAGCTCGCACGGCGCCTGCTGTCGGTCGGCGCGTTCAGCGGCGCGCGCTTCGGATGGAACGTCGTCACGGGTGTCACCGGCACCGCGCTCACCGACTTCGGCTACACCGCCGACCCCGGGCGCGAAGAGCGCTACGCCCGCGCCGAGGAGTTCGTCGACGCGTACAGCGCGTTCCTCGCGGCGGTCCGCGACGACACCGACTATGTGCACGACGGCCCGCTCTTCGGCGAATCGATCGCCCGCGCCGAGCTCGGGGTCGACCCCGCGATCCGCGCGCTGCTGCCGGACGTCGCTCCCCTGGTCGTGCAGGCCGGAGGATCGCCGCGCGGACGCCAGCTCGCGGCCGCGAGCGCCGAGGCCGTGTTCGCCGCCGAGACCGTCCGCGAGACGGCCGCCGCGAACGCCGCCGACCTGCGACGCCGATCCGCCGAACTCGGACGCCCCGCACCGCTCGTGCTGCCGGGCATCCATCTGGTCGTCGGCTCGACCGAGGAGGAGGCGGAGCGCCGCTTCCAGGTGATCCACGACCGCAGCCCCGAAGGCTACGTGCTCAAGCGCTTCACGGCGATGTTCGGCATCGACGACGCCCGCCTCGACCTCGACGCGCCCGCGGAAGAGGAGATCGCCCGGCTGTCGGGAGACCCCTCGGCTGCGCCCGTCGGGTTCCGCCAGGCGATCGCCTCCTACGGCGCCGCCGGCAACCTCACGGTGCGCGAACTGCTGCGGTACTTCGCCGGGTTCGGACACCAGCTCTTCGTGGGCACGCCCGAGAAGCTGGTCGACATCATGACCGACTGGGTGGATGCCGGAGCTGCAGACGGCTTCAACCTGCTGTTCGACACGAACCCGTGGGGGCTGCGGGAGTTCGCCGAGCACGTGACCCCCGTGCTGCGCGCCCGCGGGCTGCTGGTCGATCACCCGGATCAACCGTTCACGGCCTGGATGAGGGATGCCCGCCGATGACCCGTCTGCTGCGTGTCGACGACGCGACCCTCGCCGCCTTCGCCCTGCGCTCCGGTGCCGGGCGCGCGTCGCGCTCCGCCCTGGGCGCCGAGCTGGATGCCGCCGCCGACGTGCTGCTGCTCGGCGACCTCGACGGTGTGTCGCCCGACCGCACCGCGGCCGCGGCGGCGTTGCTCGCGATCACCCGCCGTGTCGTGGTGGTGCCGATCATTGCGGCGCGGCAGCATCCGGTGAACCTGGCCCGCGTCGCCGCCACACTCTCGAACCTGCACGGTCGCCGCGTCGGACTCGCCGGGCGTGCGGCCGAAGAGCTGTCGCTGATCTCGCAGCTCTGGGAGAGTTGGCCGCTCGACACGATCATCGGCGACGCCGAGGCCGGCGTGTACGTCGACGACAGCCGCATCGTGCGCATCAGCGACTCCGAGCATCCGATGATCGGGGGGCCGTTGACGCTGCCGGTGGACGTGCACGACAAGCCCGTGACCGTGCTGCTGGCGTCGTCGGGAGTGGCGGGTGCACGCGTGGATATCGTCCTCGACGCGGCAGCCGTGCCGATGTGGGGTTCGGATGGCGGTGCGGCGGAAGCGAGTACCGGGGGCGCCCGCGCGGTGTTCGGGCTCGGACCGTCGGTGCCGTTCGCGGTCGGCGCCCCCGCGTTCTCCGGCTCCGGCCGGCTCGACCAGGTCTGAGCGCCCGTTCCGAAGGAGAACGCACGATACGCAGGCCCGCTGCAGCCAAACACTCCTTCGTATCGCGAGATCTCCTTCGCGACGGATGGCCTATGGCCGCCGGAAGCGCTCCAGGATGCCGCCGTCGCGGTACTCGCGGCGGAAGATGCCGCGGCGCTGCAGCTCGGGCACGACCTGATCCACGAAGTCCGTGAGGCCGGAGGGGAACAGGTCGAGCATGATGTTGAAGCCGTCCGCGGAGCCGCTGCGGAACCAGTCCTCCATGGTGTCGGCGATCTGCTCCGGCGTGCCGGCGAGGAAGCGCTGGCCGTAGCCGCCGAAGTCGCGCAGCAGGCGGCGCACGGTCGGACGATCGGCGCGGATGCGTTCGACCAGCACCCGGCGGTACGCGGTCGACCATCCGGCGTCCTGCTGCTCGGCATCGATCAGCAGCTGCTCGGGCACGGGGGCGTCGAGGTCGAGGCCCGAGAAGTCGGCACCGAGCGCCTTGGACAGCTCGTTGAGGCTGTAGGTCGCGGGCGCCAGGTGCTCCCAGTGGTCGAAGCGGTCCCAGGCCTCCTGCTCGGTGCTGCCGATCACGACCGCCAGTCCGGGGAACACCCGCACATCCTCGGCCGAGCGACCTGCGTCGACCGCATAGCCGCGGATCTTCTGGCGGTGTTCGGCGGCAGAGGCCGGGTCGTGGTCGACCGAGTAGACCCCGTCGGCGACGAGTCCGGCGAGGCGCCAGCCCGGTTCCGATCCTCCGGCCTGCACGATCGCCGGGCGGTCGGCGACCAGACGTTCCATCTCGAGCCCGGCGCGCACCGAGAACGAGCCGTCGTGCGCGACGATCGCCTCCGTCCCGGCGGTCTCCCACAGGCGCTTGACGACCGTGACGAACTCCTCGGCGCGGGCGTAGCGCACCTCGCGCGCCGGGAGCTCCGAGATGCCGAAGTTGCGGACGGCCTCCGGGTCCCAGCTCGTCACGGCGTTCCAGGCGAAGCGTCCGCCGGTCGCGGTGTGCAGCGCCCAGAGCCGGCGGGCCAGTTCGACGGGCTCGTTGAGCGTGGTCGAGGCGGTCGCGACGAAACCGAGGTGATCTGTGACCGCGGCCATCGCCGGCACCAGCACGCCCGGGTCGAGGTACTGCACCGGGCGGCTGCGGGGGTCGGTGATCGCGGGTCGGTCGGCGAGGAAGATCGCGTCGACCAGGCCGCGCTCGGCGATGCGGGCGACCTCCTGCCAGTGCGCGAGGTCGACGATCGCGTCGGGACGGATGTCGGGGGCACGCCAGGCGGCCGGACGCTGCCCGACCCCGAGCACGTTGATGTTGACCGTGAGCAGTCGATCGTCGGTGGTCATGATGCTTCCGTCTCTCCGCCGCGCTCGAACCTCGCCGACGCTCCCGGCAATTCGTACAGGGCCGGTGCGGGCAGCCGCAGTCGTTCGCGCAGGGTCTGCGGTGCGACCGCCTCCGCAGCCGGGAGGCTCGCGGCGATCCGGAGCAGGGCGTCGATGTCGGAGACCTGCTGCGCGTGCGCGAGGGCATGGCCGGCGGCATCCGCGTGCGGGAGCACCCACGCGCCGTCCTGGCGCACGAGCAGATCCACATAGCGGTGCACGTCCCCGAAGCGGCGCGACGACACGAACACCGGCAGGTGCTGCGGGCTGCTCGGCACGTTCAGCGGGCCCGCGGTGGGGTAGGCGCCGTCGGCACCGATGCGACGGATCGACTCGGTCTGCGCGAAGTGCGGGGCGCCGGCATCCGCGGCGATGCTCTCCTGCGGCCAGCTGCGCAGGAGCTGCTGGACCACGCGGATGCGGTCGCGCTCGTCGTCGTCTTCCGTGGTGCCGTCGTCGAGCACCCAGGCGGTCCGTCCGGCCGACAGCTGCTCCAGCGAGGCGATACGCCGGGCGAGGTTGTACGGGTGTCCGGTGTCGCCGAGGTCGGAGGTGCCGATCGCGAACCACGCGGTCGGCAGGCGATGCAGCAGGGTCGCGATCGCCACGGCCGCGTCGAAGCGGGCGCCGGGGCGCTCGTCGAGCTGGAGCAGCACGGGCTCGCGGTCGCGGAACGCCGCGCTCACCCGGTCGAGGTCGGCACGGTCGGCGGTCAGCCGGGCCACGAGCGCGGCGTCGAGACGCACGACGGTCAGCGGACGGATGCCGTCGGCGATGGCCTGCGCGACGGCGACCTCGCGGTCGGCGGGCTCGGCGATGCGGTCGATCGCGTAGATCTCGCGGTCGGCGATCGCGCGCAGCCGGTGCAGCACCGGGTTGTGCGTGGAGAGTGTCTGGGCGTTGCGCCAGAAGCGGTCGAGGCGCAGGGCGCTGCGGAGCTCCTGCGTCTCGGCGACGTCCTCCAGCTGCGCGGGCAGCGCCATCAGGCGATCCGCCGCCTCGATGATCTGCTCCACCATCACGGCCTGGGCCTGGAAGACCGCGTTCACGGCGTCATCCGCGAGTTCCTCCGCGTCGTCCGCTCCCGCGATGATCGCCTGGTGCGCGATCTCGGTGAGGCGTCCGATCTCGCCGAGCGAGGCGCGGGCAGAAGCGACGAGTGCGCTGATACGGCCGTAGCCCTCGAGCACCAGGATCGGCGAGCCGCCGTGCGCGCGGTCGATCAGCGAGACGAGCTCTTCTGCGGCGGCGCGGGTGGCCTCGCCGATGCCGACCAGCACGCCGAGCAGCATCAGCTGCTGCCATCCCGGGGTGCCGAGGTGCTGCGTGTCGAACGGGGCGATGTCGTCGGGGTCGACCGGAGCGCCGTCGAGCACCGTGGCGCCGCTGGCGGTGGCGCGCTGGCCGAACCCGGTCCAGTCGTCGAGCAGGGTCACACCGGGGGCGTCCGTGCGCAGGGCGGCGATCACGAGGTCGCCGTCATCGTCGACCGCGCTGTACTCCAGCCAGTCGGCGTAGCGGCTGCCGGTCGAGTAGAACTTGCGGCCCGTGAGCGTGGGCGACCCGCTCGCGGTGGACAGGCGCGTGGTGAAGACGTCCGGGCCGGAGCCGTCGGCCTCGGTCCATCCGCCGCCGATGATCGCGCCCGCGGCGACGCGCGAGATCCAGCGGTCGCGCAGGGGACCGGCCGGCGACTTCACGTGGCGTTCGGTCGCGAGCACGTGCGTGCGCCAGCTCTGCGCGAGGTTCGAGTCCGCGGCTGCGATCGCGACGAACGCGTCGAGCAGATCGAGCACGTCTCCGCCCAGACCGCCCTCGGCGACCGGCACACGGATGCGGCCGAAGCCGGCAGCGGCGAGGCGGGTGAAGAAGCTCTTCGGCAGCTCCGGCGCATCGGCGATGCTCGCCTGGCGGATCTGGTCGAGAAGGTCAGGGACGCCGGGGGTTCTCCGCGCCCAATCGAGGGAGCCGAACGGACGGGAGGTCATGCCTTCAGCGTAGCCAGCGTCGTCGCGGCGGGGCGGTCACGTTAACGCGCATGACGGCGATGACGGATGCGGTTCGATACAGTCGGAGCTCCGCCCCGAGGAGATCGCATGCCCGCCGACACCGCTTCCGTCACGCCCGCCCACACTCGCGCCGCAGCCCTCGGCGCACCGTGGAACGAGGGTGCCGGGGCTCGGGCGCTCGGGTTGGTGCTCGATCACGCCGCGCTGATCGCCGAGGTCACCGAGACCGGTGCCACGCAGACCGCCGCACGCACGCGTCGCCAGCAGCACGGCAACACCGAGCGTGCGGCCGATGACCCCCAGTTCCTGCGCGTGCTCGCCGACTCCGCCGCGCGCTCGGCCGTCGCCGCCGCGGCCGCGGACTCGCTGCTGCAGCGCGCTGAAGCCGGCACGGCATCCGTCGAGGACGCCGAGCTGATCGCCGCAGGCCTGGCACCGCTGTCGCGCGAGGCGATACGCGCGCTGTTCGAGACCCTGGGCGCCTCCAGCACCCTGACCGAGCACGGCCTGCACCTGTTCTGGACACGGCTGCACGAGCTCGACGCCCGGTGATCTCGCGCGGCGGGGATTTCGTGGTGGCGCCGACGCCGAGGTCCGTGCGGGCCACGCGCGCGACCGTCCTGCTCCTCGCCGTCCTCGTGCTGTGTGCGCTCACGGTCCACTGGTTCTTCTTTGCCGGCAACCTCCTCCCCCTGCTCCGCCCCGAGCTCGACACGGGCGGCGCCACGTGGCGGTCATTGTTCGGGACCTATCTGCTGCTGGTCGCCGCCGGGTGCGCCGTGCCGGTCGTCGCCGCTCTGACAGGACTCCGCAGCTGGGGCGTCTGGCTCACCGCGCAGATCCTGACCGGCGTGGTCGCCATCTGCTTCGGCCTGGTGATCATGTTCCTGATCCTCCTCGCCGGGATCGGCTTCGAGCCCGGCGAATCACGGCCGTGGCACTCTGGATCCGTCATCCCGATCGGCCTGGTGGCCATCGCTCCGATCGTCAGCTGCGGCATCCTCTCGAACCGACTGGCGAGCTGGACCGAGGAGGATCGCGCCTGGCGCGGACGCGCTCTCGGCCTCAGCGCCGTACTGCTGGTCGTATCCATCGCCCTGGCGGGCCTGTCGACGCTGTTCGTGCATCTCGACCGCGGGTAGGACACCGTCGCCCGACGTCATAGAACTCAACATCCCGACGTCGGATCGAGGCGGGCCGTTAACGTGAGTCCGGGCCACGCGGCCCGCTGACTCAGGAGGTCCCCCGTTGTCCGAGTTCGAGGTCCGATTCGACAAGCCCGTCCCCGACATCCACCGCCCCTACGCGGCGGATGAGAACCGCTACCGGAACCTGGCGTATCGCCGCGTCGGCACCACCGGCCTGCTGCTGCCACCGATCTCGCTGGGACTGTGGTGGAACTTCGGCGACGACCGGCCGTTCCAGACGCAGCGCGAGATCATCCGGCACGCCTTCGACAACGGCATCACGCACTTCGACCTCGCGAACAACTACGGTCCGCCCAACGGCTCCGCCGAGGAGAACTTCGGACGCCTGCTGCACCGCGACCTGAAGCCGTATCGCAGCGAGCTCGTGGTGTCGACCAAGGCCGGCTGGTCGCACTGGCCCGGGCCCTACGGCGACTTCGGCTCGCGCAAGTACCTGTTCAACAGTCTCGACGAGTCGCTCGAGCGGTTGCGCACCGACTACGTCGACATCTTCTACTCGCACCGCGTCGACCCGCACACCCCGCTGGAGGAGACGATCGGAGCGCTCGACGCGATCGTCCGCTCCGGCAAGGCGCTGTATGTGGGCCTCTCGTCGTACTCGGCTGAGCGCACGCGGCGCGCGCAGGAGATCGCGCTCGACCTGGGAACCCCGCTGATCATCCACCAGCCGGCCTACAACCTGCTCAACCGCTGGGTCGAGACCGAGCTGTTCGACACCCTCGACGACCTGGGCCTCGGGCTCATCGCGTTCACCCCGCTCGCGCAGGGACTGCTGACCAGCAAGTTCCTGAACGACCCGAACGCCGGGCACGCCTCGAACCGCTACTCCTTCGACGAGAAGCATCTCTCGGAGGCGAACCTGGAGCGGGTGCGCGCCCTCAACGCGATCGCCGAGCGCCGTGGACAGTCGCTCGCCCAGTTCGCGATCGCCTGGCTGCTGCGCGACCGGCACGTGACGTCGGTGCTGATCGGCGCCTCGTCGACCGCGCAGCTCGACGAGAACCTCGCCGCGCTGCAGAACACCTCGTTCACGGCGGAGGAGCTGGCCGAGATCGACCGCATCACGGCCGAAGACGGCGACGCCGTGAACCTGTGGGCCCAGTCTTCCGACCTGTAAGCGTTCACTACTCCTCTGAAACGCCCCCGGAACCTCGGTGTCGGGGGCTTTTCGGGCTCTCGCGCCAGAGTGTGGAGGAGTTGTGAACAGCGGCCGGAACGGAACGGCGGAGCAGAGAGACCCGCGGCTCAGGTGTACAGCGACAGCGGCTGCCGCACACCGAGCAGGAAGTCGGCTCCGACCTCGAGCTTCTTGTAGTCGACCGGGTCGTGCAGCGAGTGCGTGCGCACGTTCCGCCAGTGCGCGTCGAGCGCGTGCTTCGCGGCGGTCGAACTCGACCCCGTCGCCTCGAACACCCGGTTGGCGACGTCGACCGCGGTGTCGCTCGAGACGACCTTGAGCTGCGCGACCCTGATCGCGATGTCGCCGCGGGCCTGCTCGTCGACCTCGGCGCCGCGCGCCACGACCGCGTCGTACTCCTCGTTCACCCGGTCGGCCAGCGCCTCGACGGCCGCCACCTGCGCCACGAACTCCCCGTAGAGCCGCTGCACGAACGGATCGTCGCGGTAGCGGTCCGCGGCGCTCAGGAACCAGGCGTTCGGGCGGGCGTTGGTGAGGTCGCGGGCCTGGGCCAGCGCGCCTTCGGCGATACCCAGGTACAGATTGCCGAACATGAGCTGCACGGCCGGGGTCAGCAGGGCTTGGAACCACTCGTCGGTCCCGTAGCCGAGCAGGTGCTCCGGCCCGATCGGCGCCTGCGAGAAGCGCACGGAGTTGCTGGCCGACAGGCGCTGCCCGAGGAAGTCCCAGTCGTCCTGCACCTCGACGCCCGGGTGTCCTGCCGGGAGCACGAGGAACGCGAAACGCCCCTCGTCGGGCCCGGAGTCGACGACCGCGTTCACCAGGATGACGTCGCCGACCGAGGACCCGGTCGAGAAGCGCTTGACCCCGTCGAGACGGAAGCCGTCGCCGTCCGGCGTGAGGCTGAGGGTCGGGTCGACCGGGTTGACCGAGTCACCCCAGAGCCAGGTGTTCTCGATGCTGCGCCGGTACCAGGCATCGCGGTCTGCGGAGCCTGCGACCAGCGCGATCGTGGCGGAGTTGGCGTAATGGTAGCCGAGCAGCTGGGCGATGCCGGCATCCACCCGGGCGATCACGCGCACCGCGAGGAAGGCCGAGGACCAGTGCCCGCCTCCGCCCCCGAGCTCGATCGGATCGAGGAGGGTCGTGAGTCCCGAACGCTGCAGCAGCGCCGACTCGGCACGGGGCACGTCGCCGCGTTTCTCGCGCTCGCGCACGTCGACGGCGAGCTCATCGGCCACGCGCTGGGCGACCTCGCGCCAGTGCGCGTTCTCCTCGCGGGTGGCGACCCCGGTCCACTGGCTGCGTGCGGCGGTCATCGGTTCTCCTGGATGTCGGCGTCGGTGGGCAGAGCGAGGTGCGCGGCGACGACGGCGAGCGCGCTGTCGAGGTCCGCGATCAGATCGGCGGCGGTCTCGATGCCGACCGAGAGGCGCACGAGGCCGTCGTCGATGCCGAGCTGCGCCCGCAGTTCGGGCGTGAACGACAGGTGCGTGGTCGTGGCGGGGTGCAGCACCATGGATCGCACATCGCCGATGTTCGTCATGCGGCTGAAGACCCGCAGGCTGTCGATGAAGATCTCGGCTCCCGCTCGTCCGCCACGGACGGTGACCGCGAACACGGATCCGGATCGTCCGCCGAGGGTGCGCTGCGCGATCTCGTGCTGCGGATGCCCCGGCAGCCCGGCGTAGTCGACGTACTCGACCGCGGGATGCCGAGAGAGGAACTCGGCGATCGCCCGGGAGTTCTCGACGTGTCGTTCCATGCGCAGCGACAGGGTCTCGATGCCCTGCTGCAGCAGGAAGCCGTGCAGCGGCGAGAGAGCGGGGCCGAGGTCGTTCACGATGCCCCCGCGCACGAACTGCTCGTAGGCGCGGTCGCCGTAGGCCTCGAGCGGGCTGGGTGCGCCCGGCGCCGGCGGCTCGGTGATACCCGCATACGACCGGGGGCTGCCTGCCCAGTCGAAGGTGCCGCCGTCGACGATGATGCCCGAGATCGCGGCACCGTGACCCGACAGGAACTTGGTGCCGGAGTGCACCACGATGTGCGCACCCTGCTCGAGCGGTCGCACCAGGTAGGGCGTGCCGATCGTGTTGTCGACGATGAGCGGCAGGCCGTGTCGCGCGGCGATGCGGGCGACGGCCGCGATGTCGACCACGTCGTTCTTGGGGTTCGGGATGGTCTCGGTGAAGATCGCCTTGGTGTCCGGCCCGATCGCCGCCTCCCACTCGGCGTCGTCCGTCGGATCCGCCACGTAGTCGACGCCGACGCCGAAGCGGGCGAAGGAGCGCGCGAACAGGATGCGCGTGCCGCTGTAGATGCTCGCGGTCGAGACGAAGCGCTCGCCCTGGCCGGTGATCGAGAGGATCGCCGCGCTGATCGCCGCCTGCCCCGACGACACCACGACCGCGCCGGTGCCTCCTTCGAGGGCGGCGATGCGCCGCTCGGCCACGCCGTTCGTCGGGTTGAGGTTGCGGGAGTAGATCTGTCCGTCATCCGCACCGCTGAACCGACGCGTGCTCTCCTCGAACGAGTCGAAGCGGAATGCCGCACTCAGGTAGATGGGCGCGATGCGCGACCCGTACTCGGGCTCGTCGAACTCCCCGGCGTGCACCTGGCGGGTGTCGAAGCCGAAATCGGTCCAGTCGTAGACCGGCTCGCGGATCTCGTGCGCGACGGATTCGGGCGGGATGCCGTTGCTCATTGTCCTGACGCTAGACACTGCGCGCGCGCGGCGCGCGCCCCTTCGTCATGAGACGTCACAGACGCGCCAGCGGGGCGTCGAGCGCGTAGCGTCACCCCCGTGACAGCTGTCCCCTCGCGCGCCCTCGGCGCGCCCGCCGCACCGCCCCTCGGCCTGCGGCTCGCATCGGTCGCGGCTGCCGCGCATCCGGCTTCCACGCCGCGCACGCTCGGATGGCGTTTCCCGGCGCTGCCTCCCGCCCTGGCCGAGGCCGTCGCCGCGGAATGGGGCCTGAGGATCGTCGAGGATGCCGAGGCGATCGACCCCCGGACGCTTCCCGCCTTCGCCGCGCTGCACGCCCATGCCCGCTCCGAACAGGTCGTGCGCGCACTGGCTCGACGCACGAACCTGGTACTCCCCGCCGCCCCCGCTCTGGTGATCGGCGACGGCCCGGTCGCCGAGACGATCGCCACGACCCTCGGCCGCGGGGGAACCCGTGTGGTCCGCGCCGTGGGCGACGCGGTCGTGCGGCTGCGCGCCGAGCTCGCCGGGATCCGCCACGTCCCGGCCCTCCCCCCGTGGCCCCCGGCCGACCTGGTGATCGCGAGCGGCGAAGGCCACCCCCGCCTCGACCCGACCACGCTGTCGGGCGTCGCGATCGACGCCTCTCCCGACGGCTCCGGCCTGCAGGTGGCCACGGGCGAGAGCGTCCGCCCCGGTGTGCGGCACATCGCCGCGCAGACCTGGGTCGTGGAGTCGCCCGGCCCGTTCGAGAGCGGCAACGCGGCATCCGCTCACCCGACGCGCATCGCCGATCTGCTCGTCACGCTGTCGCTCCTGCGGGCGGAGTCCGAGAACACCGCCGACGCCGATGCCCTCCTCGCCGGACTGGTGCTCGCATGACCGGACACATCGCCGACTCCTCCCTGTGGCGTGACGGGGCAGAGCGCATCGCCTGGGCACGCACCTTCATGCCCGCGACGACCGCGCTCGCGGCCGAGCTCGCGGCGAGCAACCGCGTGCGCGGCATCCGCATCGCCGTCTCCGACGTGCTCGAGCCGAAGACGGCGACGGTCGCGCTGCTGCTCGCCGAGGCGGGCGCCGATGTCGCCGTCTCGTGCGTGGGCCGCGACACGGATGATGCGGTGGCCGCGGCCCTCGTCCATGCCGGCATCCCCACCTACGCGCGCCGCAACGCGAGCGAGGCCGAGGACCGCGACAACGTGCTGGCGTTGCTCGACCATCACCCCGAGGTCATCGTCGACGACGGGGCCGCCACCATCCGCCTCGCGCACATCGAACGCCCCGGCATCCTGCCCGCGATGGCGGGCGCGACCGAGCAGACGACCAGCGGGGTACGCCCTCTGCGCACGATGGAGCGGCTCGGCGAGCTGCACATCCCGATCGTCGCCGCCAACGACGCCCGCACCAAGTCGCTGTTCGACAACGCGCACGGCACCGGGCAGTCCGTGGTGCTGGCCGTCGCCGACCTGCTCGACGACTCCTGGGCCGGCCTCGACGTCGTGGTCGTCGGCTTCGGCCGCGTCGGCAGCGGAGTGGCCCGGCATGCCGCTGCACTCGGTGCACGCGTGACCGTCTCCGAAGTCGACCCCGTCGCGGCCCTCCAGGCCGCATTCGCCGGATTCGCTGTGGAGCCGCTGGAGCAAGCCGCGACCCACGCCGATGTGCTCATCTCGACCACCGGCGTCGCGCACACCGTCACCCCCGCGCACCTCGACCGGCTCCCCGAAGGCGCGGCGGTCGCGGTCGGCGGCGGAGCACACCAGGAGATCTCCCTGCTCCACGCCCACCAGTCCGGCGCCGTGGAGGTCGAGCGCAGCGGCGCGGTCTCGGTGCTGCGGCTGCCGAACGGACGCAGCATCCGCATCCTCGACGACGGGCACTGCATCAACGTCAGCGCCGCCGAGGGCAACCCGATCCAGGTCATGGATCTGTCGTTCGGGGTGCAGCTCGCCGCGGTCGACCACCTGCTCGCCGGACGCGGCACCCTCGCGAACGCCGTGCACATCCTGCCCGCGTCCGCCGACGACCACGTCGCGGCGCTCGCGCTGGCGGCGTTCGGGGGCGGTATCGACCACGTCTCACCCGAGCAGCGCGACTACCTGACCTCGTGGCGACCCCGCGATGTCACCCCCTGACCCGAGCCGCACGCCCCGCGCCGCGTGACCCCAGAGAAGACCGGAAAGCCATGAGCAGCATCATCCTCCACCGCGCCCGTACGGTGTTCCCCGTCGCCGCGGAACCGATCGCCGACGGGGCCGTCGCCGTGCGCGACGGCCGCATCATCGCCGTGGGCACGCACGACGACGTCACCGCGGAGCTGGGCGACGAGGTGGCCGCGCGCCACGAGTGGGAGGGCGCGCTCGCCCCCGGGCTCGTGAACGCCCACACGCACCTCCAGTACACCGACATGGCCGAGGTCGGCCGTGGCTCGTACCCCAGTTTCGAGACCTGGGCGCTCGCGTTCGAGAAGGGATACCGCACCGAGCACGACTGGGCGGCCTCCGCCGCCGACGGTGTGCGGCAGTCGATCGAGTCCGGCACCACCGCGGTGGCCGAGATCGTCACCGACCCCGCCGCGGGGAGCGCGGTGCACGACGCCGGCCTGCACGGCGTCGTGTTCTGGGAGGTCTTCGGCTGGAAGCGCTCCGCGTGGGCGCAGGACGGCCCCGAACGCGTGCTCGCCGAACTCGCCGCGCTGCCGTCACCGCCCGCGACCGGGCTCTCCCCGCACGCGATCTACTCGCTCGACACCGACGTGTTCCGCTCCCTCCAGCACCTCGCCGAGCAGCACGGCGTGCGCCTGCACATCCACGCCGCCGAGTCGGCGTCGGAAGACGAGTTCGCCCGTTTCGGCACCGGACCGTTGGCCGACCGCTGGCGGGGCCTGGGTCACTCCGACATGCAGCTGCTCTCGGGGAACGGCTCGGGCCGAGGCGTCGTGCACTACCTCGACACGGTCGGTGTGCTCACTCCGCACTCGCACCTGGCGCACGGCATCTACGTCGATGCGGACGACCGCGCCCTGCTGCGCGAACGTGGTGTGTCGGTCGCGCTCTGTCCGCGCTCGAACGCCGTGATCGGACTCGACGCCCCACCCATCGCCGATTACCTGCGCGAGGGCAACCCGATCGGCGTCGGCACGGACTCGCTGTCCTCCTCGCCCTCGCTGAACGTGCTCGACGATGTCGCCGAACTGCACCGACTCGCGCGGGCGCAGGGCTACACCGGCGACGATCTGCACGCGCGGCTGCTGCACGCCGCGACTGCGGGCGGTGCCAGGGCGCTCGGGCTCGACATCGGATCCACCCCCAGCGGCACACTCGCCACCGGACACCGTGCCGACCTCGCGGTGTTCGCGGTGTCGGCATCCGCTCCGCGCGACGCGCTGGCCGAGCTCGTCGAGAACGCCCCGTCGGCTCTCACCACCATCGTCGGCGGCCGCCCCCTCTGGACCGCCGCCCCCCTGAGAACCGCATCCGTGGACGGAGCACTCGCATGACCGAACGACGCCCCCTGTTCTACGGCCTGTACGAGCAGGCCTGCGTGGGCAACGGCTCCGGCGCGGTGAGCCTGTGGACGCATCCCGACGACCGCCGCCTCGGCGCGACCGATCTGCGCTACTGGCTCGACCTGGGCCGTCGGGCGGAGGAGGCCGGGTTCGACCTGTTCTTCTTCGGCGACGTGCTGGGCATGTACGACACCTACCGCGGTGGCGCGGCAACCGCGCTGGAGTGGGGCGTCGAGCTGCCGGCACATGATCCGCTCATGCACATCCCGGCCCTCGCCGCCGTGACAGAGCGCATCGCCTTCGGGGCGACGGTGTCGACCACCTACGAGCACCCCTTCGCGCACGCGCGGCGCTTCAGCACGCTCGACCACCTGACCGCCGGCCGCATCGCCTGGAACATCGTCACCTCGTACCTTCCGGGCGCCGCGGCGAACTTCGGCCTCGACGTCATGGCGCACGACAGCCGCTACGACCGCGCCGACGAGTTCCTCGAGGTCGTCTACGACCTGTGGGAGCGCAGCTGGGAGCAGGATGCCTTCGTCGGCAGCAAGGAACGCGGACTGTTCGCCGACCCCGCCAAGGTGCACCGGATCGACCACGTCGGCACGCACTTCCGCGTGGCCGGCCCGCACGTCAGCATCCCCTCGCCGCAACGCACGCCGTACCTGATCCAGGCCGGCTGGTCGCCGCGCGGTCGCGAGTTCGCCGCACGGCACGCCGAACTGATCTTCGTGGGCGATTCCGACCCGCAGGCGATCAAGGCGGGCCTGGCCGGCATCCGCTCCCGCGCCGCCGAGCTCGGTCGCGATCCCGAGCAGATCCGCGCCGTCGTCGGCATGAATCCCGTGCTCGCGCGCACCCGCGTCGAGGTACAGGAGAAGCTCGACGGCTACCAGTCGCACTACAACGCCGACGCGCAGCTCGCCGCCTACGCCGGCTGGAGCGGCGTGGACTTCAGCAAGTACGCCGATGACGAGCCGATCGCGAAGCAGTCGACCACGCACACCCAGACGGATGCGACGCGCAAGGATGCCCCGCCGCTGCTCGCGGGCGATGTGCGCCGACGGTTCGCCTCGGTCACCGCGTTCTCCGACGACCGCTTCATCGGCACGCCCGACGAGGTCGCCGCGAACATCGAGGAGTTCGTCGACGAGTCGGGGGTGGACGGCTTCCTGCTGCACCAGTTCCTGTCGCCGGGAACCCTCGACGATTTCAGCGCACTGCTCGCGCCCCGGCTGCGGGAGCGCGGACTGTTCGGTGGATTCCCGAACTCCGGGACGCTCCGCTCCCGACTGCGCACCGACGGGTCGGACCTGCTGCACGCCGACCACCCGGCAGGTGCCCGGCGGCGCTGACGCCTCATTACGACACAGTGCGTCGGATCATTTCGTCATGTTTCCGACACCGTGGCCGCGCGGCTCTCCGTCCAGGAGACTCATGCCACGGCACCCTGCCGCCCCTTCTCCCGACGATCGGTCACAGCCCGGTCGAGCTAAGGATCCACGCACCCATGAGCATCTTCCGCACGCGTTCCTCCCGCGTGGCGCTCTCCGCCACCGCCGGACTCGCGACCGCCCTCCTCTTCACCGGCTGCGCCGGAACGACGACGCCCACGAGCTCCTCCGACGACGACACCGACTTCTCCGGGGTCGAGCTGACCGTGTGGAACAACATCGACTTCGACCCGTACCAGACGCTGCAGAAGGAGTACTTCGAGCAGTGCGCGGATGACCTCGGCATCACTGTCGACGTGCAGACGCTCTCCGGCGACTACACGACCAGCCTGCTGCAGGCCGCGAGCTCGAAGTCGCTGCCCGACGTCGCCCTGCTGAACACCGACACACAGCTGCCGCAGCTCGCCGCACAGGGCGTGCTGGCCGACCTGGGAAAGCTGGGCATCAAGACCGATGGACTGGCCGACTCCGTCGCCGACCTCGGCACCTACGACGACGCCCTCTACGGCCTGCCGGTGCAGGTCGAGGACTACTCGATCTTCTACAACAAGGCCCTCTTCGAAGAGGCGGGCATCACCGATCTGCCCACGACGTTCGACGAGCTGATCGCCGCGGCCAAGGCCACCACGAGCGCCGACCACTACGGCATCGCGCTGCCGGGCATCGCGGGCGACGGCTCCACGTCGTCGTACTTCCTGCCGTTCCTGCTGAGCGCCGGCGGCGACCCGGCCGAGGTGACCAGCGATGGCGCCGTGGCCGCGATCGACCTGTACAAGACCCTCGTCGCCGACGGCAGCCTGTCGAAGGAGTTCGTGAACTGGGGCTGGGACGGCATCGACCAGTGGAAGTCCGGCAAGGCCGCGATCACGGTCTCGGGCCCCTGGAACCTCGTCGACACGAGCCTCGGCTTCGAGTACGGCACCTTCCCGATCCCCGCGGGCACCAGCGCCGACAAGAGCAGCGTCGGACTCCTCGGCTACGCGTACGGCGTCGCCGTGCAGGCCGATGAGAAGCGCGAGAAGGCCGCAGCCGCCCTCGTCGAGTGCCGTGCCGCCGAGGAGAACCAGATCGACACCGCCGTCAAGGGTGGCTACGTGCCCGCCCTGACCTCGGCACAGGACGCCTTCGTCGAGCAGGTCCCGGCCGCCGAGGCCTTCGTCACCCCGGTCGAGAACGCCTTCAACCCGGCGTCGCTCGGCACCGAGTGGAACGCTCTGCAGCAGAAGTACGTCGACGCGCTGCAGAACGCGACCGTCAACGGCGTGAGCGCCGAGGAAGCGTTGACCAAGGCCGACCAGGGCTGATGACCTCCGTCGCGACGGCGCCGAAGCGGCCGGGGACTTCTGTCTCCGGCCGCTTCGGCCTGACCCTGGTGCGGCGCAGGAACCTGGAGCTGTGGGCATTCCTCGTGCCCGCGATCGTGTTCTTCGCCATCTTCTTCCTCTTCCCGCTCGGCTACGGCGTGTTCATGAGCACGACCGACTTCACGACCGGCACCTTCATCACCGGCGAGGCCCCGTTCGTGGGCTTCCAGAACTTCCTCGACATCTTCCGCGCCGATGCGACCGGCATCGCGATCGTGAACACCCTCACCATCACGGTCGTCGCCGTCAGCGCCGAGCTCGTGATCGGTCTCGCCCTGGCGCTGCTCTTCACGCGGCGGTTTCCCGGCAGCCGCTGGCTCCCGGCCCTGATCCTCATCCCGTGGCTGCTGCCGGCCGTGGTCGTCGCGACCATCTGGAAGTCGCTGCTCGCCGGCGACGGCGCCATCAACGACGTGCTCCGCACCCTCGGGCTGCCCACCAACGCGTGGCTGGCCGACCCCACGACGGCGCTCGCCTGCGTCATCATCGTCGCAGTCTGGGCGAGCCTGCCGTATTGGTCGACCATCCTCGCCGCCGCGCTCAAGCAGGTGCCGGTCGAGCATCTGGAAGCTGCATCGCTCGATGGCGCCGGAGCAGGCAAGCGGCTGCTGCACATCATCATCCCGAGCATCTGGCCGGTGATCTCGGTGCTGGTCGTCATGAGCGTCGTGTTCAACCTGCTCATCGTCGACCTCGTGCTCGCGCTCACGCAGGGCGGTCCGGCGAACAGCACCATGACGCTCGGGGTGCTGTCGTACCGCTCGGCCTTCCAGCTGTTCGAGTTCGGTCACGCCGGCGCCTACGGCATGCTGCTGCTCGTCATCAGCCTCGGCTTCGCGATCGTGTACACCTGGCTGTCGGCGCGGCGGGAGCGTGCGGAACGATGAGGCAGATCTCCCGACGAGGGCGCGGATGGTTCTGGACCGTCCTCACGGTCGCCATCCTCGTCGTCTACCTGTTCCCCGTGTACTGGATGGTGTCGGCATCGCTCCAGCCGGGCGCGAACTCGACAGACACCGAGTGGTTCCCGAGCAGCCCCGGGCTGGAGGGCTACGTCACCGCGTTCGAGGACGGCGGGCTCGAGGGCCTCAGAGTCAGCCTGATCACCGCGCTCGGATCGGTGCTGCTGACCCTGCTCGTCGCCGTGCCCGGTGCCTATGCGCTGAGTCGGCTGCGGTCGCGGTCCGTGAGTCTCGGACTCGTGCTGCTCCTGCTGGCGCAGATGATCCCCAGCATCGTGCTGGCCAACTCGTTCTACGCGATGTTCAACACCTGGGGCGTGCTCAACAGCTACCTCGGGCTGATCCTCGCGAACTCGACGGCCGGCATCCCGTTCGCGATCATCCTGCTGCGCTCGTTCATGCTGCGCCTGGACACCGAGGTGATCGAGGCCGCCACGCTCGACGGGCTGGGGCCGCTCGGCACGCTGCGGCGCATCGTCGTGCCCCTCTCACGCAACGCCATCATCACCGCGGGAGTGTTCACGTTCCTGTTCTCCTGGGGCGACCTGCTGTTCGGGCTCACGCTCGTCACGAAGACCGACATGTACCCCGTCACGGTGTTCATCTACGCACTCGCGAACTCGAACCTGAACACCTGGGCGGCCACCATGGGTGCCTCGCTGATCGCCAGCCTCCCGGCGCTCGTGCTGGTGCTCGCGGCGCAGCGGTACGTGAAGGAAGGCGTCATCACCGGCAGCGGCCGGTAGGCGGGGCGTCTGTTCGGCCGCGCCGGGGCTCACAACTCAGCCCGCGCGTTCACAACTCAGGACGGCGCGTCCACAACTCCGGAGAAAGGCCCCCGAATCCTCGGATTCGGGGGCCTTTCCCACCTTGGCTGTCGACTTTTCCGGAGTTATGGCACCGGGCCGGCCGAGCCTCAGACCGCGACGGGCTCGCGCACGAGCAGTCCGCCCAGGTACTGCGCGATCGTGCGGGGCCCGGAGACCGCAGCCGTCGCTTCGACATCGGGGTTGTAGTTCGTGTTGGTGTTCACGTCGTAGGTCACGAGGCGTCCGTCGACGGTCTCGATGAACTCGATGCCGGCGACCGTGATCCCGGCGCCCCGCAGGAATGCGAGGTACTGCTGCACGAGCGGGTGCTCCGCCGTGATCTCCTCGCGGATGCGGAACAGCGGCTCCGGCTCGACACCGTCGGCTCCGGGCAGCGCGCACGCCTCGGCCGGGCACAGCTCGAAGCTGCCGGCACTGGTGTCGACGCGCACCGCGTACACGAACTCCCCGCCGGCGAACTCGACGCGGGTGACGAAGGGAGCGGCGGCGAAGAGGTTCTCCTGCAGCAGCGTGATGCCGTCCGGCGAGGGCTCGAAGTCCGGTCCGTCGACCCACGCGTCGAACTCCTCGTGGCTGTCGTGACGGCGCACGCCGAGGCCCTTGCCGCCCTGGTTGTGCTTGCTGATGAACGGTGCCGAGAAGTCCCTGGCACGCTGCTTCAGGGCCGTGGTGCCGAACACGGCGACCGTCTGCGGCACGACGATGCCCGCACGCTGCAGCGCCGCATGCTGCGCGGCCTTGCTCACCTCGAGCTCGAGCACGCCGCTGCCGTTGACGACCGTGCGACCAGAGGTCTCGAGCCAGCGCAGCACGGCGCGGCCGTACTCCTTGGAGTCGCCGTGGTCGCGCGTGTGCGCCGAGGCGCTGAGCCGCGACCAGAACACCCCGGCCGGCGGCTCGGCGGACAGGTCGATCGACCCGTCCGTGAGCAGCCACTCCTGCGCCGGCACGCCTTCGGCCTCGAAGGCCGCGGCGAAGGGCGGGAACCATTCGGCGTTCTCGTGGATCACGTACACGCGGGGCTCAGCAGTCATACCGACACGCTAAGTCACCCCGGAGGTACCGGGGCCCGTCCGCGTGATCCGGCGTAACGCGCTGACACATCCGGTCGCAGAAAGAGGCCCGAGGAACGAATCCCCGGGCCCCTCCGACGCATGATCGGCGATGCGCGATCAGAGCGCCGTGATGAGTCCCTGCGTCGCGGTGCGTGCGGCCTCGAACCGACGCTGCACGTCGGGCCAGTTCACGAGGTTCCAGAACGCCTTGACGTAGTCGGCACGCACATTGAGGTAGTCGAGGTAGTAGGCGTGCTCCCACACGTCGAGCTGCAGCAGCGGGATGACACCGAGGGGTGCATTGCCCTGCTGGTCGAACAGCTGGAAGATCACCGGGCGGGCGCCGACGCTGTCCCAGGCCAGCACCGCCCAGCCGGAGCCCTGCACGCCCAGAGCGGTGGCGGTGAAGTGGTCGCGGAACGCGTCGATCGATCCGAACGCGTCCGCGAGCGCTGCGGCGAGCTCGCCTTCGGGCGCCCCACCGCCCTCGGGCGAGAGGTTCTGCCAGAACACCGAGTGGTTGATGTGTCCGCCGAGGTTGAACGCGAGGTCCTTCTCGAGCTTGTTCACGTTCGCCAGGGAGCCGGACTCGCGGGCGGCCGCGAGCTGCTCGAGCGCCGCGTTGGCACCGGTGACGTAGGCCTGGTGGTGCTTGGAGTGGTGCAGCTCCATGATCTTGCCGGAGATGTGCGGCTCGAGGGCTGCGAAGTCGTAGGGGAGCTCGGGGAGCGTGTACAGAGTGGACATGCGTGTTCCTTTCGGTGTGCGGATCTTCAGATGTTGTCGGCAGAGGGCAGTGCGTGGAAGCGGCGGTCGACGTAGACGAGCGGGCGGCCCTGCGGGCCGGTGATCACCTCGAGCACCTCGGCGATCACGACCGTCGAGGTGCCGACCGCGATCGTGTGCAGCGCGCGGCAGCGCAGGGCGGCGCGGGCGGTGTCGAGGTGCGGCTCGCCGGTGCCCAGCGCGGTCCATCCCTGCTCGGGGGTGAAACGGTCGGCGCCGCTCGTGGCGAAGCTCTGGGCGAGCGTGGAGTGCTCGTCGTCGATGAGGTGCACGACGAACGTGTCGGCGCTGAGGATGGCCCCGGCCGAGCCGGTCGCTCTGGTGACCGAGAACACGATCGCGGCCGGGTCGACGGCCACCGACGCGACGCTCGACGCGGTGAGCCCGACGGGCCCGTCAGGGGTGGATGCGGTGATGATGGCGACGCCCGCGGGGTGCGTGCGGAACGCGGTCTTGAGTGCCTCGCCGACAGGGGTCGGCACCGGGTTCGTGCTCATCGAGCGATCTCCGTCATCTCTTCGTGTGCGGCATGGGCGAGCATTTCGGCTCGCTCCACAAGTTTGGTCCGTTCGCGCCCGCGTGCGGCACCTGCATGACGTTCCGCGACGTCGATGCGCAGCCATCCTTCGAAGTCGACGGCACCGGTGAGGTGCGCGATCGGATCGTCATCGCGCGCGATGCTCTCCCCCGTTTCCAGATCCTCGACCAGGTGCGCGACCGTCTGCGCGGCATCCGACTTGGTCGAGCCGATCAGCCCGACCGGACCCCGCTTGATCCAGCCGGTCGCGTACAGCCGAGGGATCGGCATCCCGGCATCGTCGACCACGCGACCCTCGACATGTGGGACGACTCCGGCCTCGTCGTCGAACGGCATGCCGGGCACCGGCGTCGAGCGGTAGCCGACAGCGCGGTACACGGCGCCCACGTCGTAGCGGAGCAGTTCGCCGGTACCGACCATGCGTCCGAGTTCGTCGGACGCGGTGCGCTCCATCTCGATCCCGGTGACCCCGTCGGAGCCGAGCAGCCGCACCGGGCGCTGGCGGAGATGCAGGTGGATGCGGCGTGAGGCTGTGCCGACGTGGTCTCGTCCGGCCCATTCGGTGAGCGTGCGCACGATGATCCGGCGCTGCGAGAACTGCGCGATCATGCGCTCTGCGTGGGCGTCGAGCACGACATCCTCCGGATCCACGATCACGTCGACGTCGTGCTGCGCGGCGAGCTCGCGCAGTTCGAGTGCCGAGAAGCGCACATCGGCGGGCCCGCGGCGGGCGAACAGGTGCACGTCGCGCAAGGGGCTCGCGGCGAGCTGTGCCAGCACGTGATCCGGGGTGTCGGTGTGGTCGAGCGCGGGCGCGTGGACGGCGAGGATGCGCGTCACATCGAGCGCGACGTTCCCCGCACCGAGCACTGCGACCGACTCCGCCGTCAGGGGCCAGTCCCGCGGCACGTCGGGGTGCCCGTCGTACCAGGCCACGAAGTCGGCGGCGCCGAAGGAGCCGGGCAGGTCGATGCCGGGGATGTCGAGGCGCACGTCGAGGTCGGCGCCGGTCGCGACGATCACGCCGTCGTAGGCGGCGCGGAGCTCGTCGATCGTGATGTCGGTGCCGATGTCGACGTTGCAGCGCAGCCGGATCCGGGGGTCACGGATGACGTCGTGCAGCGCGTCCGTGATCTTCCGGATGCGCGGGTGGTCGGGCGCGACGCCGTAGCGGACCAGTCCGTAGGGAGCCGGCAGCTTCTCGAACAGGTCGATGGACGCGGTCGGTGCGAGGCCGAGCAGGATGTCGGCGGCGTAGATCCCTGCCGGTCCTGCGCCGACGATGGCGATGCGCGGGTCGAGGATGCTCATTCCGCTCCTTCCTGCGGCGGGAGCGCCGCGATGAACGGATGGTCGTGGGCGATCATCCCGGTCTTGGCTGCGCCACCGGGCGAGCCGATGTCCTCGAAGAACTCGACGTTCGCCTTGTAGTAGTCCTGCCACTCGTCGGGCAGATCATCCTCGTAGAAGATGGCCTCCACCGGGCAGACGGGTTCGCACGCGCCGCAGTCGACGCACTCGTCCGGATGGATGTACAACGACCGTTCGCCCTCGTAGATGCAGTCGACGGGACATTCGTCGATGCAGGCGCGGTCCTTCACATCGACACACGGCAGAGCGATCACATAGGTCATCAGGCGGCTTTCCTCGGGATACCTCTACCGTAAAACCTCAAGTATGCTTGAGGTCAAATCGACGAGCAGTGAGGAGTCGCACATGACGTCCGCGACAGACGATGAGGCGCACCCGCACACCGCCGACGAGCCGCTCACGATCGGCGAGATGACGCGCCGCACCGGCGTCGCCGCATCCGCTCTGCACTTCTACGAGAACCTGGGTCTGATCGCGTCCACGCGCACGCCGGGCAACCAGCGCCGCTACCCGCGTCACATGCTGCGCCGAGTGTCGCTCATCACGGTCGCCAAACGCCTCGGCATCCCACTGGCCGATGTGCAGAGCGCCTTCGCCGACGTCCCCCTGACCGAGACGCCGACGCACGCCGACTGGCAGCGCGCCTCGCGGCGCTGGAAACGCGAGCTCGAGAAGCGCCGCGAGGGCATCGAACGTCTGGAACGCGAGCTCACCGGATGCATCGGCTGCGGATGCCTGTCAATGAAAGCCTGCGGTCTGCTGAACCCGGACGACGCCCTGGGCGCCCAGGGCGTCGGTCCGCTCCGCCTCCGCGACGAGGAGTGACGCCGAGACCCACCGTCCCCGCCGAGACCCATCGCCGTGCGCGTCGGCAGCAGTGGGTCTCGACGGGAAGGGTGGGTCTCGACGGGGGTGCGTACAACACCGGCGCCCCGTCCGGAGGTCAGGGCAGAGACAAAGCGACATCCAGCGTGTGCGTGACGACGTGCAGACCTCCGGTTGGCGCGCTTCAGCCGCCCTCGATCGCTGCTTCGAGGTCCGTTCAGCCGATCGATGGGCCTTGTCTTGCACCCCCTCAATGGGGACAGACACGGCGAGGAGAGTGTCACTAGCGTTCAGGGACGGCATGGAGCCGCGCGGAACCAACGGACGAGGTATTCAATGAAGAAGAAGCTGTACTCCTATGCAGCGCTTGCGAGTGTGTTCCTGTCCATCGGGTTGGTTGCCCCCGCAGCGAATGCTGCCGATCAGCCGGACCTGCTCGGCCCCGTGCCGGCGTCTCAGATTCAGTCGAGAACAGTGACTACCGGCGATGTCACGGTGGGGGGATGCGATGCTCAGATCGCGAAGTCTCTGTCCGCCACACCGGATGCGATCGCCACCGCTCAAGAGCAGATCTGCGACGGAACAGTAACGATCAAGGAGGAACGCTTCACAGTGAACAAGGGCGAGGCTGTCGAAATCGCTGCGGATCTCAGGATGACAGCCACTGAGACGTCATCCTTCGTCGCGAAAGCTGCTGCGGGTGCCGTCCAGGGCGCAAAGTGGTCGCACGCCTACATGGCTGTCGCTGTAAAGGAGGTGCACACCGGCACGACGTACTGGGATGGCGACAAGGCGTGGGTCGGCACCTACCGCGGGCTGACCGGTAAGCACGTCTGTCATGCCGAAGGTGGCTGGCAGCTTGCCGCCACCGTATCCAATATCTCGTGCAGCAAGCCGGGCCCGTCGGCGAAGGCTGATTCCGTGGAACGATTCGACCTGCACATGGTCGCAAAGGGCTTCCCTATCGTGTTCAACGTTGGCCTGCACAACGCGTACACGAACAAGGGAGTCCGTTCGACGTGGCAGGTCGGCGGCTAAAGTACCTCTACGCACCCATTTTCGGGGGGTTGGATTTATGGCTCAAGCACCACGTGTTGCCCGCTCGGACAAGAAGCGGGATCAGTCGTCGTTCGTGGTGGACTGGTTCTACGCGCTCTGGGTGGTGCTCGTGATCACATCGACCTGGGTCTTCCTCGGAGCGCCGTTGGTCGTCGCTCTGGCGTCTCTGTTCACCAGACTGCGGCGCGACCGCGGGAAGCAGATCTCGATCTGGGTGATCGCCGGTATCGTGACGATCTTCACAACCCTCCCCCTGTTGGTGATCTGGCTCGGACTCTCGACCGAACACGTCGACGAGCACCGCTTCGTCGTCGAGTAGACGCCAACATGAACAACCCCGCTGGGGCTGCGCACCCACTCCAGGATGCGCAGTCCCACCGCTAGGCAACGAGGACGAAACGACGTTCGGCGCGGGAGCCGAGGCTACACCACCTCGAACCCGGCGGAGAGCAGCACGTCCTCGCGGGATGACGGGCCGACGAGCAGCTCGAAGGCGCCGGGCTCGACGATCCGGAAGCCGGCGGCGTCCACGATCGTGCAGTCCGCGACCGGCAGCTCGAGACGCACCACGACCGATTCGCCGGGAGCGAGGTCGACCTGACGGTAGGTCTTGAGCTCGCGGTCGGTCCAGCTGACGCTCGTCACCGAGTCGCGCACGTACACCTGCACGGTCTCGCGCACGGGCCTGGTCCCGGTGTTCGTCACCGTCACCTGACCGACGATCGTGTCCGCCGCGGTGAGCGACGTCTGCTGCAGCGACAGGTCGGAGTACTCCACCGTCGTGTACGAACGCCCTTCGCCGAAGCCCCAGGCCGGGGCCTGGGTGAGGTCGGCGTAGCGGTCGCCATGCTGTCCGCGGATCTGGTTGTAGTACGTCGGCTGCTGACCGACGTGGCGGGCGAACGAGATCGGCAGCCGGCCCGAGGGCTCCACGGCACCCGAGATGATCTCGGCGAGCGCGCGCCCACCCTGCATGCCCGGGCTCGCGGCCCAGATCACGGCGGCGGCCTGCGCGGCGGGTGCCGGCAGCACGAGCGGCTTCGAGGCGAGCAGCACGATGACCACGGGCTTCCCGGTCGCGATGAGCGCGTCGAGCAGGGCGTTCTGTCCGCCGATGAGTTCGAGCGTCGCGGTGGATCGCCCTTCGCCGACGAGCTCGATCCGGTCGCCCACGACCGCGACCACGACGTCGGCCTCGGATGCGGCAGCCACGGCCTCCGCGATCAGCGCCTCGTCCGGGGCGCAGGGCTTCACGACCGACGGGCGGGGCTGACCGTCGGGGAAGAGCGCCCCCTGCGGGTCGTCCTCGAGCGTGAGGATGTCGGCGCCGCGCGTGTGCGCGACGGTCCAGCCGTCGACCCCCTGCAGCCCGTCGAGCACGGTCGTGATCATCTCGCGCGGCTGACCGTCGAGCCATCCGGCCTGGCCGGAGCCGCCCGCCCAGT
Organism: Microbacterium saperdae; assembly: GCF_006716345.1. Classification (NCBI taxonomy): domain Bacteria; kingdom Bacillati; phylum Actinomycetota; class Actinomycetes; order Micrococcales; family Microbacteriaceae; genus Microbacterium; species Microbacterium saperdae. The sequence goes on along the minus strand of NZ_VFOX01000002.1, from coordinate 783,880 downwards.
CGCCGAGCTGCGTCTGCGCGTCGTCGGCCAGGGGTCCCGTGACGGCGACCTTCAGCGGGGCCGCGGCGTCGAGCGGCAGCACGCCGTCGTTCTCGAGCAGCACGATCGAGCGCCGAGCGACCTCGAGGTTCAGCTCGGCGTGCGCCGCGTTACCGACCACGGCGTCGAGCTCGCTGCCCGGAAGGCGCGGGTTCTCGAACAGCCCCAGCTCGAACTTCAGCGTCAGGATGCGCGCGGCTGCGGCATCGAAGGCGTCTTCCGCGAGCAGGCCCTGCGCGACGGCTTCCAGCGCACCCTCGAAGAAGAGCGGCGTGGTCATGATCATGTCGTTGCCGGCCTTCACGGCCGCCGCGGCGGCGTGCGCGTAGTCGGGCTGCACCTTCTGTTCCCACACCATGCGTCCGACGTTGTCCCAGTCGGTGATGAGTGTTCCGGTGTAGCCCCACTCGCCGCGCAGCACGTCGCTGAGCAGCCAGTCGTTCGTGGTGATCGGCACGCCGTCGGTGGTCTGGTAGCCGAGCATGAATGTGCGGCATCCTTCGCGGGCCACGCGCTCGAACGGCGGCAGGAACCAGGAACGGAGCTTGCGGCGCGAGATGTCGGCCTCACTCGCGTCGCGGCCGCCCTGCGTCTCGGAGTAGCCGGCGAAGTGCTTGGCCGTCGCGAGGATCGCGGTGGGGTCGTCGAGACCGTCGCCCTGGTAGCCGCGCACCATGGCCGAGGCGAGCTCGCCGATCAGGAACGGGTCCTCACCGAAGGTCTCGTCGATCCGCCCCCAGCGCAGGTCCCTGGCGATGCACAGCACCGGCGAGAACGTCCAGTGGATGCCGGTCACCGCGACCTCTTCGGCCGTCGCCCGCGCGACGCGCTCGACGAGCTCGGCATCCCACGACGCCGCCATGCCGAGCTGGGTCGGGTAGATCGTCGCGCCGGGCCAGAACGAGTGCCCGTGGATGCAGTCCTCCCCCACCAGCAGCGGGATGCGGAGGCGCGTCTGCGCCGTGAGCTCGTTGGCGCGCAGGATGCGCTCCGGCGAGGTGTGCAGGATCGAGCCCGCATGGCGCCGTGCGACGTGGTCGTCGAGGTCGTCGCGCGCGTCGAGCTGCAGCATCTGCCCGACCTTCTCCTCGACCGTCATGCGGCTGAGGAGGTCGGCGACGCGCTCCGGGATCGAGAGGGCGGGGTCCTGGTAGGGAAGGACCGTGGTCAACGTCTGAGAGGTCATCACTTCGTGTTCTGTGTCGTGTTCGTCGAGGGGTTCGGGGAGTTCTTGTCCGGCAGGGGGACGGTGCGCACGGCGGTGACCGCATCGTTCACGTTCAGCCCCTTCTTCTTCATCGCCCTGGCCCGCTCTCCGGCGGAGCGCAGACGCGGGTTGACGTACTCGTCGATGCCGAAGTTGATCAGCGAGAGCGCGACGCCGATGATCGCGATGCACAGGCCCGCAGGCACGTACCACCACCAGAGCCGGGGGAACGCGCCGTTCTGCTGCGCCCAGAACAGGATGGTTCCCCAGTTCAGATTGCTCACCGGGATCACCCCGATGAACGCCAGCGTCGTGAGGCCGAGGATAGCCGCGGTCACTGTGCCGACGAAGCTCGACGCGATCAGCGCCATCAGGTTCGGGAGCATCTCGACCGTGATGATGCGGCGCAGCGGTTCTCCGTTGGCGCGTGCGGCCTGGATGAAATCGCGGTTGCGCAGCGACATGGTCTGCGCGCGCAGCACGCGCGCTCCCCACGCCCATCCGGTCAGCCCCAGCACGGCGGCGATCACGATCAGGGGCGGGTTCTCGAACTGCGAGGCGATGATGATGATCAGCGGGATGCCGGGGATCACCAGGAACACGTTGGTCAGCGCCGAGAGCGACTCGCTCTTCCACCCGCGCACGTAGCCGGCGATGACGCCGATCGTGATCGCGATCACCGTCGCGATCAGGGCGGAGAGGAACCCCACGACGATCACGCCGCGGGTGCCGTAGATGATCTGGCTCAGCACGTCCTCGCCCATGTGGGTGGTGCCCAACCAGTGCTCGAACGAGGGCGGCTGACGCAGAGCGTCACGGTCCTTCTGCGTGGGGGCGTAGGGCGAGATCCAGGGAGCGAGGATCGCGACCAGCACGAACACCCCGAGGATGATGAGCCCCGCGACCGACTTCGGATTGCGGAACATCGCGAACGCCTGCGCCAACTGCGACCAGAAGGTCTTCCGCGGCGGCCCGGCGGTCACCGGCGAGCGCAGCGTGGCGGTCTCCGGCATCCCGGTGACGACGGGGGTGCCGTCGGGGGCGGCGCCTGCGGCGGATGTGGGAACGGTCATCTCAGGCCTCCGTCTGGCGCGTGCGCGGGTCGAGGTAGGCGTAGACGACATCCGCGAGGATGTTGGCCACGAGCACCGAGAGCGTGATCACCAGGAACACGCCCTGCATGAGCGCGTAGTCCTTGGCGTTGGTGGCGTCGAGCAGGAGCTTGCCGACGCCCGGATAGCTGAAGACCATCTCCATCACGATCGTGCCGCCGACGATGAAGCCGATCGACAGCGCGAAGCTCTGGATCTGCGGCAGCACGGCATTGCGCGCGGCATACGACCACAGCACCCTCTTGTTCGGCATGCCCTTGGCCTGCGAGACCGTGATGTAGTCCTCGTCGAGCACGGTGAGCATCATGTTGCGCATGCCGAGCATCCACCCGCCGAGCGAGGCGATGATGATCGTGACAGCGGGCAGGGTGCCGTGCATGATCACCTGGCCGATGAAGTCCCAGCTCCACTCCGGCGACTGCCCCTTGTCGTAGGCGTGCGAGGAGGGGAACCACTTCAGCGTCGACGAGAAGATCGCGATCGCGATCAGACCGAGCCAGAAGTAGGGGATCGTGTTGAAGAACGTCGTGATCGGGATCAGCGCGTCGAGCTTGCTGCCGCGGCGCCATCCGACGATCGCGCCGCCGATCGTGCCGATCGCGAACGAGATGATCGTCGCGATGCCGACCAGGCCGAGCGTCCACGGCAGCGCCGCGGAGAGCACCTCGGCCACGGGTCGCAGACCGTGCAGGGTCGAGATGCCGAGATCGCCGCGCAGCAGCATCCCCCAGTACTCGATGTACTGCTGCCAGATCGACTTGTCGGAGTCGATGCCGAGCAGGATGCGCAGCGACTCCGCCGCCTCCGGGCTGACGTTGCGGTTGCGCGCGAGGTACGAGCTGACCGCGTCGCCCTTCATGAAGCGCGGCAGGAAGAAGTTGATCGTGATGGCGGCCCACAGGGTGAACAGGTAGAACCCCGCCCGTCCGGCGAAGAAGCGCCAGGGCACTCGGCGCCGCCCCTTCTCCGCGACGGTCGCCGTGGTGCCGACCTCGAGCGCGTCACGCTGGATGAGGTCGTTGTCGTCGAGTTGCGGGAACGCGGTGCTCACAGTGCCCCTCCGTTCGAGGTCGCGGTCGCGAAGTGCTTGTCCGGGTCGGGGGATGCCGCCCGCAGTTCGCGCGTGTACGGATCCTGCGGGTCGAGGATGACGTCATCCGCCGGCCCGTACTCCACGACGCGCCCCTGGTTGAGCACCATGATCTCGTCGCTGAAGTGGCGGGCGGTGGCGAGGTCGTGCGTGATGTAGAGCACCCCGAGGCCCTCCTCCCGCTGCAGGTCGGCGAGCAGGTTCAGCACGCCGAGACGGATGGAGACGTCGAGCATCGAGACCGGCTCGTCGGCGACCAGCAGGGAAGGACGGGAGGCCAGCGCCCTGGCGATCGCGACGCGCTGCCGCTGACCTCCGGAGAGCTCATGCGGGCGGCGGTCGATCACGGCGTCCCCGTCCAGGCGGACGCGATCGAGGAGGCGGCGCACCTCGTCCTCCGTCTCCTTCTTCGGCACGACGTCGTCGAGGCGGATGGGCCTCTCGAGGTGATAGCGGATCGAGTGGTACGGGTTGAGCGAGGCGAACGGATCCTGGAAGACCATCCGCAGCTGCTGCCGGTACCTGCGCAGCCCCTTGCCGCGGCGCGGGATGGGCGTGCCGTCGAGCAGCACCTCCCCGCTCGTCGGGGTCTCGAGCTGGGTGAGGATCTTGGCGATCGTGGACTTGCCGCTGCCGGACTGTCCGACCAGTCCGATCGTCTGACCGGAGACGAGCGTGAAGCTGACGTCGTCGAGCGCTTTCACCTGCCCGGCGCCGCGCACGTTGTACGACTTGCTGACGTTCTTGAACTCGAGCGTGGTCATCGCGTCAGCACTCCTCTGGCACCGGTGAGCCGGGGGAACGACGACAGGAGCGTCTTGGTGTAGTCCTGCTGCGGCTGCGTCCAGATCTGCTCGGCCGTGGCGAGCTCGATGATCTCGCCCTCGCGCATGATCGCGATCCGGTCGCTGATCTCCAGCAGCAGCGGAAGGTCGTGGGTGATGAAGATGACCGAGAACCCGAACTCGTGACGCAGTTGCGAGATCTGCTTGAGGATCTCGCGCTGCACCAGCACGTCCAGCGCGGTGGTGGGCTCGTCCATGACCATCAGCTGCGGACGCAGTGCCAGGGCCATCGCGATCATCACGCGCTGCCGCATGCCGCCGGAGAGCTCGTGCGGGAACGAGCGCGTGCGCTGGCGACCGACCTTGACGATCTCGAGCAGCTCCTCCGCCTCGGCGCGGCGCTGTCTGCGGTTCATGTCGGGACGGTGGATCTCGAACACGTCCTCGAGCTGAGAGCCGATCGTGGCCACCGGGTTCAGGGCATTCATGGCCCCCTGGAAGACCATCGAGACCTTGTCCCAACGGAAACGCTGCATCGCGTCGACGTCGAGCGCGTTGATGTCGATGTCGATTCCGGATGCGTCGTGGAAGGTCACGCTGCCGCTGGTGATAACGGCCGGTGCGCGCAGCAGTCGCTGCACACCGTAGGCGAGCGTCGTCTTCCCGCATCCGCTCTCACCGGCGAGACCGAGGATCTCGCCGCGCTGCAGTTCGATGGACACGTTCTTCACCGCCTCGACGGGCGGATCGACGTCGTACACGACCGAGAAGTCGCGCACGCTGAGCAGGGGGTCTGGCATGGGTCGTCCTTTGTGTGGCCTGGTGCCGTGCGCCCTTCGTCTCGCTGCGCTCGCTCAGGGAGCGGAGGTGACTCCCGCTCCCTGAGCGAGGAGCGAAGCGACGAGACGAAGGGCGCACAGACGGAGCGTTACTCGGCGGGCTTCAGCTTCGTGAGGATCTGCACGATGTTCTGCTGCGTCGGGTCTGCCGAGGCGTACGGGTCCTTGTCCGAGGGCCATCCGACGTAGTTGCGGGTGTTGAACTCACCCAGCAGCGGGTGCGCGCCCAGTGGGATCGCCGGTACCTGCTCGGAGAAGATCGTCTGCAGCGTGTCGAGCGCGGTGGTGCGCTCCTCGTCGGACGAGGCGTTGGCGTAGCTGTTCAGGGCTGCGGTCGCCGTCGGGTCGTCGAAGCGACCGAAGTTGAATCCGGCGATGCCCTCCGGGGAGATCCAGCGCGGGTCCATGGTCGACGTGTAGAGACCGTACGCCGTGCCGCTGTCCTCGAGCCAGTGGATGATCGCCGAGAACGTGCCGTCGTCGCGAGGACCCTGCCAGCCGCCCCAATCGGGCATGTCGATCTTGACCTCGGCGCCGATGGCCTCGTTCACGTCTTCGGCGATCAGCTCCTGCGCGGTGTTCCAGTCGCTCCAGCCGGAGGGCACGGAGAGCGTGAACGAGACGGGGGTGCCGTCGGGGTCGACCAGCGCGTCGTCCTTCCAGGTGTAGCCGGCGTCGGTCAGCACGGCGCGCGCCTTCTCGGCGTCGACCTTGTACTCCTTGCCCTGGAACTCGGGCTGGATCTCGTCATCGAGGATCGAGGAGAGTCCGGTCACCGACCAGACGGCCTCGCTCGCGCCTTCGCGCGCGATGTCGACGTAGGCGTCGCGGTCGATCACCCAGGCGAGGGCCTGACGGAATGCGGGATCGTCGAACGGCTTCTGCTGCAGGTTCATGAACAGCGTCGCGGAGCCGGTGGTCGGAGCGGCCCAGAACACGTTGTGCTCGGGGTCGGCGTCGATGAACTGCTCCTGCACCTGCGGGATGAACGCCTGCGCCCAGTCCGCCTCGCCCTGCGCGAGCGCCGTGGTCAGCGCGGTGTTGTCGCCGTAGGAGACGTAGTGCAGCTCGGGCACGGCGAGGTCGCCGCCCCAGTAGTCGTCGCGCGCGGCGAGCGTGACCGACTCGGTGGACCAGTTGGAGAGCTCGTAGGGACCGGTGCCGACCAGGTCGTCGCCCTTGACGGGGTCGGTGGCCGGCTCGTCGAGGTTCTCCCAGATGTGCTTCGGGACGATCGGGACGTGCAGCACGCGCGCCTGGTTGACGTACTTCGACTCGCCGAAGGTCAGCGTCACGGCGTCGCCGTCGACCTCGGCGCCCTCGAACTTGAGGCCGGCGGTGTCGAGTGCGGGAGTCGAGACGAGCTCGTAGGTGTAGACGATGTCATCGGCGGTGAACGGCTCGCCATCGCTCCACGTGACGTCCTTGCGGGGAACGACCGTGACGGCGGTGTAGTCATCGTTCCACTCGATGCTCTCGGCGAGCCAGGGGGTCACTCCGCGATCACCGGTCTGGTTCACCAGGCCGAGCGACTCGAAGATGACCTTGCCATAGCCGTACTTCGACGCCGACGAGTCTCCGACGTAGGGGTTGTTCGACTCTGCGGTGATGGCACCGTCGGGCTTCGCGATGGTCAGTGCGGGGGAATCGCCGTTGTTCGCGTCGTCGCCACCGCCCGACGAGCATCCGGCGAGGGCCGAGACGCCGAGGGCGGTGATCGCGGTCGCGGCGATCAGAGACTTTCTGAGCTTCATTGCTTCTCCTTGGGCACGGGTCATTGTGCTGCGTCGCCGTCGGAAGGGGTTCCGCGGCTGTCGTGATTTGCTTACTGTCGAGAAAGTAAGCTTCCGTGAGGTTACCCATTGGTAAGTAAGATGGCAAGTGCACGATGACAAGCGAGAGGGGGTCGTGATGAAGGACACCGACGAGACGTCCCGTGTGCGCCCGGCGACCCGAGCGAAACGCGAACAGATCCTGAAGGCCGCCGTGGAGATCTTCGGCAACAAGGGGTCGACCAACGGCACCCTCGCCGACGTCGCCGAGCAGGTCGGAATCACCCACGCCGGCGTGCTGCACCACTTCGGCTCCAAGCAGAAGCTGCTGCTCGAAGTGCTCGCCTACCGCGACCAGGCCGACGTCGCGAACCTCGCCGAGAAGCACATCCCCGACGGCCCCGAGCTGTTCCTGCACCTCGTGCGCACCGCGTTCGCGAACGAGCTGCGCCCCGGCATCGTGCAGGCGTACACCGTGCTGTCGTCCGAATCGGTGACCGACGACCACCCCGGGCGCGAGTACTTCGAAGACCGCTACACCACGCTCCGCCGCGAGGTCACCGCCGCATTCCGCGAGCTCTGCGCGCAGGAGGGGGTGACCGAGCCCGAGACGATCGCCGCGGCATCCGCCAGCATCCTCGCGGTCATGGACGGCCTGCAGCTGCAGTGGCTCCTGCACCCGGACCGGATCGAGCTCGGCGAGATCAGCGAATTCGCGATCAGGGCGATCGTGAACGCCGTGCTGAACCCCGGCCCCGCGCTCACGACCTACGTGCACCCGTCCTGAGCCCGCGGCATCCGCCCGGACCCACCACGCCCGCCGAGACCCACCACTCCCCACGCCGGAGACGGTGGGCCTGGACACGGGCGATGGGTCTCGATGCCGCAGGGAGGCTCCAGAGGCCACCCGGCTAGGCTCGGGCCATGACGATCGATCTCGAAGCGCTCTACATCGACCTGCATCAGCATCCCGAGCTCTCCTTCCAGGAGACCCGCACCGCCGGCATCGCCGCCGCGCACCTGCGTGATCTCGGACTCGAAGTGCACGAAGGCATCGGCGTCACCGGCGTGGTGGGCGTGCTCGCCAACGGTGAGGGACCGGTCGTCTGGGTACGAGCCGACATGGACGCGCTCCCCGTCGGCGAACAGAGCGGACGCCCGTACGCCAGCACCGCGACCGGCATCGACCCGGCGGGCAACACGGTTCCGGTCATGCACGCGTGCGGACACGACATGCACGTGACCGCGATGATCGGCGCCGTCGAGAAGCTGGTGGCGGAGCGGGGCGAGTGGACGGGCACGCTGGTCGTGCTCATCCAGCCCGCCGAGGAGTACGGTGCGGGCGCACGGGCGATGCTCGACGGCGGACTGCTCGACCTCGTCCCGAAGCCCGACATCGTGCTCGGCCAGCACGTCACCCCACTCCCCGCCGGCACGATCGGCGTGCGTCCCGGCACGCAGATGGCCGCCTCGGATGGGCTGACCGTCACCCTCCACGGCCGCGGCGGGCACGGCTCGCGTCCGCACTCCACGATCGACCCGATCGTCATGGCCGCGGCGACCGTCATGCGCCTGCAGACCATCGCCTCGCGCGAGGTCGACCCCCGCGACGTCGCCGTCGTCACGGTCGGCTCGATCCACGCGGGACTCAAGAACAACATCATCCCGGCCGAGGCGAAGCTCGAGCTCAGCCTGCGGTACCCCAACGACGAGATGCGCGACAAGGTGCTCGCGAGCGTCGAACGCATCGTACGTGCAGAGGCTGCGGCATCCGGTGCCGAGAGGGAACCCGAGATCCGCACCGATCACACCCTGCCGCCGACGATCAACGACGACGAGGCCACGGCCCGGGTCACGACGGCGCTGCAGCGCGCGCTCGGCGAGGCCTCCGTCATCGACCCCGGCATGTTCACGGGCAGCGAGGACGTGTCGTGGTTCGCGCGCGACACCGGCGCTCCGCTGGTGTTCTGGTTCTGGGGCGGGGTCGACCCTGCCGCGTTCGCCGCGGCGATGGCTGCGGGCACGCTCGACAAGGACATCCCGACGAACCACTCGCCGTTCTTCGCGCCGGAGATCCACCCCACGATCGAGGTCGGCGTCACCGCCCTGTCGGCGGCCGCACGCGAGTTCCTGGCCTGAGGCTGCCTCCACAACTCCGGAGAAACTCGCCGATTCGGCGCCGTGCCGGCCTGATCAGCCCCGGGCCGCACGTTCTCTCCGGAGTTGTGGAGCACCGCCCGAGCTGCCGGCCGCACATCGAAGCGGAGTTCAGCCGCCGATCGCGTTCATCCCGCGCGCCGGTTGCAGGAACGACGGGTCGTTGATCGCGTGCCCCGGCAGCTTGCCGTGCACGCACGAGCGCAGCATGTCGGCGATCCCCTCGGAACGGTCGCCGGGCCTCGAGCCCTCGCCCCGCAGCACCCCGATGAGGTCGTACTCGACGTTGGAGAACAGGCAGTTGCGCAGCTGGCCGTCGGCGGTGAGCCGCAGTCGGTCGCACGCCCCGCAGAACGGCGCGGTCACCGAGGCGATCACGCCGACCTCGTGCGGGCCGCCGTCGATCCGCCACTTCTCCGCGGGCGCACCGCCTCGTCCTTCGACCGGGTCGAGACGCCAGCGCTCTCCCAGCGAGGCGAGGATCTCCTCGCGCGTGACCATCGAGGTGCGATCCCAGGTGTGCCCGGCGTCCAGCGGCATCTGCTCGATGAAGCGCAGCTGCGCGCCGACCCCCATCGCGAACTCCACCAGATCGACCAGCTCGTCGTCGTTCACTCCACGCATCGCGACCGCGTTCAGCTTGAGCGGGCGCAGCGCGGAGGCCGCGGCGGCGGCGATGCCCTCGAAGACGTCGTCGAGGCGGTCGCGGCGGGTGAGGTCGGCGAAGCGCTGACGGTCGACCGTGTCGATGCTGATGTTCAGCCGCGTGAGTCCGGCGTCGATCAGCGCCGGAAGCTTCTGGGCGAGGCTGATGCCGTTGGTCGTCATCGCGACCTCGACCGGCCCGTCCTCCCCCTCGATCCGCGCGACCCGGCGCACGACCTCGACGATGTCGGTGCGCAGCAGCGGCTCGCCTCCCGTGAGGCGGAACGTGCGGATGCCGAGAGCGGCGGCCACCTCGGCCACCTCGACGATCTCGTCGGTGGAGAGGATGCTGGTGCGCGCGAGCCACTCGTTCCCCTGCTCGGGCATGCAGTACGTGCAGCGCAGCGAGCAGCGGTCGGTGAGCGAGATGCGCAGATCGCGGTGCACCCGGCCGTGCGTGTCGATGAGGCCGCCGGTCGTCGCAGCACCGGCCACGGGCTCGGCCTGCGGCGCGCGCACCCCGATGACGACCGGTACGGCCGTCATGGCGTTCCCACGCTCCCCATCGTTCGAGACTAACCCGCGGAATACCGGTCAGGGCGGTGTGGAGGCGTCCACCGGCGGATTGCCAGCGTTCTGCTCCCGGTGGTCACGAGCCGTCGGCATCCCTCAGCGCATGGATCATGCTGCGGAGGATCCGCCGTGCACCCGACTGCTCGTCGCCCGTCATCCCGCCGAGCATCCGCAGCTCGACGGAGCGGACCGCGGCGCTCGCCTGCTGCCGCTTGCGCTCCCCGAGCGGGGTGAGCCGTGTGGGAAGGGCCTTGCCCACGGGAGCCTCAGCCGCCCTCGTCACAGATCCGTCGCGCTCGAGCGCCTGCAGCAGCACGTTCATCGACTGCCGCGTCACGAAGGTCCCTCGCGCGAGCTCCGAGTTCGACAGGCCGGGCCGCTGCGCCAACAGCTCCAGGCACGAGTAGTGCGTGACCGTCATCCCGAGCGGCCGCAGCACTTCCTCCATGGCCGCCCGCAGGGCACTCGAGGCCTCCTTCAGCAGGTAGCCGAGCGACGTCTCCAGGTCGATGACCTCTCCGTCTTGACTCATGTCAGTATTCTGACATATGGTGATGCATGTCAGATAACTGACACACGATCAAGGAGCTCATCATGCCCGTCACCGGTCCCGACTTCATCTCCCTCCAGGCGCGCGACCTCGCCGGATCCCAGGCCTTCTACGCGAAGTACCTCGGTCTCGTCCGTTCACCCGCCGGACCGCCGCACGCCGTGGTCTTCCAGACCGCTCCGATCGCCTTCGCCCTGCGCGACCTCGTTCCGGGCACCGATCTCGACGCCACGCCCCAGCCCGGCATCGGCGCGGCGATCTGGCTCCACGCCACCGAGGTCCAGGAGATCCACGACGCGCTGGTCGCCGACGGTCACACGATCGTGTCGGCACCGATCGACGGTCCCTTCGGCCGTACGTTCACCTTCGCCGACCCGGACGGATACCAGATCACCCTCCACGACCGCGCCTGAACCCGCGCACGACCCGCACGCCTGACTAGGCTCTCCGCATGACCGATCATGCGGTGCCGAATCTGCCGTCTCGCGACTTCGACGACACGATCGCGTTCTACGGCGGGTTCGGTTTCGAGCTGTCCTATCGGGACGACGGCTGGTTGATCCTCCACCGCGGCGAGCTGCAGCTGGAGTTCTTCCTGTTCCCTGAGCATGTTCCCGCGCGGAGCTCGTTCCTGTGCAGCATCCGCGTCGATGACGTCGATGCGCTGTACCGGCAGATCGCACAGGCGGGCGTGATCGAGCGCAGCACGGGCTTTCCCCGGCTGCATCCGGTGCGGGCGCAGCCCTGGGGTCAGCGGGCGGGATTCCTCGTCGATCGCGAGGGAACGCAGCTGCACCTGATCGAGAACGGCTCGCCGGACCGTTCCGAATCGCGCTGAGACCTCACCCGACCGCGAGGAATCGCACGTCGGCGGGGGCGACGTGCAGGTGCAGCTCGTCACCCGTTGCGAGACCGGCGGCCTCCGACAGCGAGAGATCGACCTGGCACAGCTCGGTGTGCACCCGGATGCCGGCGAGGGTGGCTTCGAGTCGGATGATCCTGGTGCGCCAGGCCTCGGCGGCATCCGCACCCGCGATGCGCACGGCGGCGGGGCGGAACACGGCCGCGAGGGGCGTACCCGTCGTCGCAGCCCGCGCCGTCGAGGCGGCATCCGCGCTCCGCAGCCGGATTCCTTCGGCCCGCCAGGCACCACCGTCCGCGACGCCGATCACACGGTTGACGCCGGCGATCGAGGCGACGAACCCGGATGCCGGCGCCGCCAGCACCTCGCGCACGGGGCCGCTCTGCGTGACACGCCCCTCCTCCACGATGACCAGTCGCTCGGCGAGAGCGACCGCATCCGCCGCGTCATGCGTCACGGCGATCGTCGTCACGCCGGCGAGCTGGTCGCGCAGCATCCGCCGGATCTCTCCCGCCGTCTCCGGATCGAGCGCGACGAGTGGCTCGTCGAGCAGCACCGCGCGGGGTGAGGCGGCGAGCGCCCGCGCGACCGCGACGCGCTGCCCCTCGCCTCCGGACATGTCCCGCGGCATCCGGTCCCCCGCGCCGGGGAGGCCGACGCGGGCGAGCCAGGCATCTGCGGAGTCACGCGCGGTCCGCGCAGCGACACCCGCAGCCCGGGGACCGAACGCGACATTCTCGCGCACGGACAGGTGCGGGAACAGCCGCGGCTCCTGACTCAGCAGCACGATGCCGCGTCCCATCGGGGCCGTCTGCACACGCGGAGCGGTGGCGCGGTCGACGACCCGGCCCTCGATCGAGATCTCGCCGTCCGTCAGCGGTTCGAGTCCGGCCAGCGCCTGCAGCAGCGTCGACTTGCCGGCTCCGCTGGGCCCCATGACCGCGACGGTCTCGCCGACCGCGACCTCGACCTCGACGTCGACCGCGAAGTGCTCGCGGGCGACCACGACGTGGGCACGCAGGCCGGCGCTCATCGGGCAGCCCCTGGTCGCCAGCCGCGCACGAGCAGCAGCACCACGATCGCGGTGGCCAGCAGCAGCAGCGCGAGCGCGACCGCCGTCCCCTGCGTGACGCCCGCGCCGTTGAACGCGGTGTAGATCGCGAGCGGCATGGTCTGCGTGACGCCCGGCCTGTTGCCGGCGAACAGTGCGGTCGCCCCGAACTCGCCGATGGACCTGGCGAAGCAGAGCACGACGCCGGCGACGATGCCGGGGGCGGCGAGCGGCAGGGTGATGCGGCGCAGGATCGTCCACCGTCCCGCCCCGAGCGCCGCCGCCGTGCGCTCGTACTCCACGCCCGAGGTGCGCACGGCGCCCTCGACGGCCAGCATCAGGAAGGGCAGCGCGACGAAGGTCTGCGCGAGCACGACCGCGGGGGTGCTGAACGAGAGGCCGAGCCCGCCGAGCCATCCCGCACGCCCGAACAGGTACAGCAGGGCGACGCCGCCGACCATCGGCGGCAGCACGAGCGGCACGGTGACGACCGCCCGCAGCACGGCGGCCAGGCGCGGCCCTGAGCGGGCGATGTACAGCGCGAGCGGTATCCCCACGATGATGCACAGCACGGTGGCGACGAGGCCGGTGCCGAGCGAGAGGGCCAGCGCCGAGAGCGCGGCCTCCGACGTCACATCGGCCAGGAAGGTCGACCACTGCACCCGCGCGACGAGCGCGGCGAGCGGCACGATCAGGAACGCCAGGCCGATCACGGCCGGGATGGCGAGCGCACGCGGAGCATATCCGCGGGCGCCGGCCACGCTCACGGAGCCCCGAACCCGAAGTCCGCCAGGATCTTCTGACCCGCCTCCGACAGCACGAACGCCACGAACGCGTCGGCGGCCTCCGCGTTCGGGGCATCGGAGAGCGCGGCGATCGGGTAGTGGTTGACGACCTCTCCGGCACCGTCCGGCACGATCACCTCGACGTCCTCGCGACCGATCACGTCGGTGGCGTACACGAGTCCTGCGTCGGCTTCGGATGCCGCGACCTTGGTCAGCACGGCCGTCACGTTCTGTTCGAGGCTCGCCGCCTCGACCGTGACGCCCGCCGCCGTGAGCAGCTTCGCGGATGCCGCCCCGCACGGCACTTCGGGGGCGCACAGCACCGTGGTCACGTCAGCCAGGTCGGCCAGCGTCTCGACGCCGCCCGGGTTGCCTGCCGGAACCGCGATCACGAGGGTGTTCGAGGCGAACAGCGTCGGGGCGACCGCGACATCCGCCGCCTTGTCCATGTTGGCCTCGTCCGCCGAGGCGAAGACGTCGGCGGGGGCGCCCTCGAGGATCTGCGTGACCAGAGTCGATGAGCCGTCGTACACCGGGCTGACGCTCACATCCGGGTTCTCCGCGACGAAGGCCTCTGCGATCGCGTCGAACGCTCCGCTGAGGGATGCGGCGGCGTACACCGTGAGCTCGCCGCTCACGGTGCCCTGCTCCGCCGTGGCCGAGGGGGACGGGGCATCCCCTGCGGGGGCGGCGCACCCGGCGAGGACGAGGGCGACGGCAGCGAGGACGACGACGGCAGAGCGGCGGAGCGTGCGGTTCATGTCAGCCTTTCGGGACCTCGACGACGACCTGGGTCGCTTTGACGGATGCGGTGGCGAGGGAGCCGACCTCGAGCTGAAGCTCCCGGGCCGCCTCGGCCGACATGAGCGAGACCACGCGGTGCGGTCCGGATTGGATGTCGACCTGTGCCATCAGGCCGTCGATCTGCACGCGGGTCACGATGCCGACGAAGCGGTTGCGGGCGCTGGAGAGCACGTCATCGGCGATCTGCGCCTCTTCCGCGACGGCCACGGCTCGGGCCGCGATCGCATCACCGGGGATCTCCGCCGGCACGGCGTCTGTGACGGGCAGCAGCCCCTGCTCGATCCAGCGGCGGACGGTGTCGTCGCTCACGCCGAGCAGTTGCGCGGCTCGAGCGATCCGGTAGGTCTGCATACTGCCGAGGCTACCGCTGATGCGGACGCTCCACGCGAAATTCACCGCAATTGCGTCACACGCGATCTTTCCTCCCCGTGGACGCTCATCGGCGATACGGTGTTCCTCATGCCAGGAGCGACCGGTGAGGGGACCTCGATGACGGCACCGGACCAGCCGGGGGACGGACTGTCCGACTTCGCGGAGCTGATGAGCCACGAGCAGGAGTTCACCGGTCGTCGTGAGCGAATCGCCCCCGAGGTGCGCAGAGCACGCAGACGCCGGGGGCTCATCATCACCGCCGCCTGTCTCGTCCTGCTCCTGGCCGCGTCCGGGGGCTACGTCGGGTGGGCTCTCACCGCCCCCGTGGATCCTCCTGAGGTGACCACGCAGACGCCGCAGGTCCCGGCCATCGAGGCCGCGACCGTCGCCACCGCCTCGGAAGGCGCCTCGGCGATCAGCATCTCCGGTGCGGACGCGTATCTCGGCGAGGGGGCGAGTGGGATCTGGTCGTCGAGCGGAACCGGCGACCCTCGACCCATCGCGAGCATCACGAAACTCATCACCGCATTGGTCATCCTCGACGCCGTCCCGCTCGCCTCGGCGGAAGATCCGGGCCCCACGATCACCTTCACCAAGAGCGACCACGACCTCTACGACAGGTACTACGTGCAGGGCGCGACCATCGCCCCCATGCCCACGGGCACCTCGATGTCACTGCACGACGCCCTGGCCGCCATGCTGATCCCTTCGGCGAGCAATTACGCCGAGGCGCTGTCGTCCCGGATCTTCGGATCGCAGTACGCGTTCCTCGGTGCGACGCGCACCTGGCTCTCCGCACACGGGCTCACCGGCACCACGATCACCGAACCCACCGGTATCAGCCCGCGCAATACGAGCACACCCGCCGACCTCGTGGCGATCGGCAAGCTCGCCGCCGCTCATCCGGCCATCGCTCAGATCGTCGCGACCTCGTCGATCGACCTCCCCGGTGCCGGTCAGCTCTCCAACACCAACGGGCTCCTCGGGACTGCGGGGATCACCGGGTTGAAGACCGGCACGCTGGGCGAGGGCACGTACTGCCTGCTGTACACGGCGACGCTCGATGTGGGAGCAGCCGATCCGCTGGCGGTGACGGGCGTCCTTCTCGGAGGAGCGTCGCGCGAGTCGGTGAACGCCGCCGTGATCGCGAGCTTGGACAGCATCCGCGCCGGCTTCCACGAGGTCCCGCTCGCGACGTCCGGCCAGGAAGTGGGCACGATCTCGACGCCGTGGGGCTCCGCCGCTCGACTGGTCGTCGGCGAGGCGGCATCGATCTTCACGTGGTCGGACACGCCGATCGCCGTGACCATGGATATCAAGACCCCGCCGATGTACCAGGACGGCACGGTCGTGGGGAGCGTCACCTGGACCGCCGGGCCGAACACCGTCACGGCTCCGGTGGCGATCGAGGGAAGCATCGACCAGCCGTCCGAGTGGTGGCGGCTCACCCACCCGTCCCAGCTCGCTGCGATGTCGGACGCGCGCGGCTGAGGCGGCTGCCCCTGCGTGCGGAGATCCCGCTCCCGCATCGCCCGAAAATCGTCACCCGGGGAGGGCGAGCGGGCGAGGATTCTGCCAGGATGGGCGCCATGACCGAGACTCTGAGGGTGCGTCCGAAGGTGTGGATCGGCCTGGCGATCTACGTCGGCTACGTCGTCGTCGTGTTCGTGGTGCAGCGACTGAGCGGCATCCGTTACACCACGCTGGGCGAGAGCGGGAGCAATCTGTTCCTCGGCGCCGGGCTGTCGCTGATCATCGCCGCGATCCTGTTGGCGATCACCACCACGGCGCTCGGGTGGTGGCGCCCCGCGCTCTTCGAACAGAAGCGCAGCGTCCGCTGGCCGATCATCGCCCCGATCCTCATGGCCGTGGCGTTGCTCGTGAACCTGGCCTCCACCGACTGGGGGTCGTTCGACACGGCGTTCTTCGCCGCATCCGTCGTGCTCATCCTCGTCGGGTTCACCGAGGAGCTCACGACGCGGGGACTTCTGCTCACGGCGTTGCGCAGCCGGCTCAGCGAAGGATGGGTGTGGTTCCTGACCTCCGCGCTTTTCGCGCTCATGCACCTGATGAACGCGTTCTCCGGTCAGGATCTGCTGCCGACGCTGCAGCAGGTGGGAGCGGCGTTCCTGGGGGGCACGATCTTCTACATCCTGCGTCGAACCACCGGCAGCCTGATCTGGGCCATGCTGCTGCACGGGCTGTGGGACTTCTCGACGTTCGCCGTCATCCATGGGACCCCCGGCCCGTTCGGGGGCTTCGGGACGATCATCTACGCGATCGCGGGGATCACCGCGCTCATCTCGGTCGCGTTCGTCATCCGCGGCGCGAAGGAGCGTCTCCCCGCGGCGGCGTAGCGATCGCGGTCGCCCTCCCGGACGCCGCATCCGGCTCGCCTTCGGGCTGCGGGCATACGCTGATCCCATGCAGCCCCTCGTCGCCCCCGCCCCCGCGCTGGACCCGGAAGAACTCGTCCGCACGGCCCGGCACGCCGTGCTCGCCGGCATCGGCGAAGAGGGCCAGCGCCGACTGAGCGCCGCGCACGTCGCGATCATCGGCGCCGGCGGGCTCGGCTCCCCCGCGCTGCTCGGTCTGGCCGCCGCGGGGGTCGGTTCGATCACGGTGATCGACGACGACGTGGTGGAGCTCACGAACCTTCAGCGTCAGCTCGCGCACCGCGTCGAGGACATCGGCACGCGCAAGACGGAGTCGGCCGCCCGCGCCATCACGGCGCTCGCCCCGCAGACCATCGTGACGCAGGTACCCGAACGCCTGGATGCCACCAACGCCGAACGGCTGCTCACCGGCGCGGATGTCGTGGTCGACACGAGTGACTCCTTCCTCACCCGGCGGGACGTCGCGACGGCGGCCGAGTCCCTCGGCCTGCCCCTGGTATGGGGAGCCGTGCAGGAGTGGCATGCGCAGGTCACCGTGTTCTGGTCGGCGCCGCCGCAGGGTGAGCCGGTCGTGCTGGCCGATCTCTTCCCCCCAGGGACCGAGGGCGAGCCGCCCAGCTGCGCGCAGGTCGGAGTGCTCGGGGCGCTGTGCGTGCAGGTGGGCGGGATGCTGGCCGGCGAAGTGATCAAGCTCGTGACCGGCGCCGGAGAACCCCTGCTCGGTCGGCTCGCCGTGATCGATGCGCTGAGCTCCCGCCAGCACGAGATCGCGATCCGCGCGGCGTCGTCCGCGGCGACGGAGGTGCGCGCATGACCGGCCGGCGCACGGTCGAGGAGCAGCTCGCGCGCGTGCTGGACGCCGTGCGCGTTCTTCCGTCTGAGACGCGCGGGGTGCGCGATGCCGCAGGGCGCACCCTCGCCTCGCCCGCCGCTGCCGCCCACGACATCCCGCTGTTCGACAACTCGGCGATGGACGGCTTCGCGGTGCGCGCGGCCGATGTCGCCGCGGCATCCGCGGAGAACCCGGTCACCCTGCGGGTGGTCGCCGATCTGCCCGCCGGCGTCGCGCTCGACCCGCCGCTGGGCGCCGGCGAGGCCGCCCGCATCATGACCGGATCACCCACCCCTGCCGACGCCGACGTGATCGTGCCGTTCGAGGACACGGAAGGCGGGCTCGCCGATTCGCTCGACGAGGTGCGGGTGCTGCACGCGCCCGCGAAGCCCGGTGTGTTCGTGCGCCGACGCGGCGCCGACCTGCACGCGGGCGACGAGGTCGTGCGCACCGGCGAGCGGCTGGGCGCCTTCCAGGTCGCCGCGGCTGTGGCCGCGGGTGTCGCCGAGGTGTCCGTGACGCGCGCGCCCCGCGTGGCCGTGGTGTCGACCGGGAGCGAACTGCTCGCACCCGGTGAGCCGGTCACCCGCGGCCGCATCCCCGACTCGAACGGGCCGCTGCTCGAACAGCTCGTCGCCGATGCCGACGCCGACGTCGTGCTGGTCGCGAGGGTGCCGGATGACCCCGACGCCGTGCGAGACGTCACGGCCGAGGCCGTCGCGCGCGGCGCCGATGTGATCGTCTTCACGGGCGGCGTGAGCGCCGGAGCCTACGAGCCGGTGCGCGGCGCCTTCGACGGTCAGGGCGAGGTCGAGTTCGCGAGCGTCGCGATGCAGCCGGGCAAACCGCAGGCCTTCGGCGTGCTGAGCAGCGGGGCTCTGGTGTTCGGGCTCCCGGGCAATCCGGTGAGCGTCGCGGTGTCCTTCGAGGTCTTCGTGCGCCCGGCCCTGCTCGCGCTGCAGGGGCGTGCCGAGATCCAGCGGCCGCGTGCGTCCTTCACCGCCGACGCGGCCTGGACCACACCTCCCGGCCGCCGCCAATACCTCCCCGCGATCGTCGACCTCGTGGCGCGGACCGTGCGCCCGGCGACCGCGGGTGGATCGGGATCGCACCTGGCCGGCGGACTGGCCAGGGCGCGGGCGTTCGCGATCATCCCGGCCGAGGTCGAGGCCGTCGCCGTGGGCGACGCGATCGATGTCATGCTGGTGGGATGAGCTTCCCTCACCTCGATGCCGCCGGCCGTGCCCACATGGTCGACGTGACCGCGAAGCAGCCGACCGTCCGCACGGCGACCGCCCGCGGCTTCGTGCGCTGCAGCACCGCTGTGATCACGGCGCTCCGCGACGGCACCGTGCCCAAGGGCGACGTGCTCGCCGTGGCGCGCATCGCCGGCATCCAGGCGGCCAAGTCCACCGCCTCGCTGCTGCCGCTGGCGCACGTGATCGGCGTGCACCGGGCGAGCGTCGAACTCGAGATCGTCGACGACGGCGTGCGCATCGAGGCGACGGTGGGAACCGCCGACCGCACCGGCGTCGAGATGGAGGCCCTCACGGCGGTGTCCGTCACGGCTCTGGCGATCGTCGACATGATCAAGGGCGTCGACCGCGCCGTCGTGATCGAAGACGTGCGCATCGTGGCGAAGTCCGGCGGTCGGTCGGGCGACTGGGTGCGTCCCGGTGAAGCCGCTCCCGGGGACGCCGGATGACCCGCGTGCGCTACTTCGCCGCGGCGGCGGAGGCCGCAGGCACCGACAGCGAGCAGCGCCACGAGGTCTCGCTCGTCGCACTGCGCGCGGCGATCGTGACGGAGCATCCGGCGCTGGCAGACATCCTGCCGCGCTGCGCGGTCATGGTCGACGGTGTCCGCACCGATGGCGACCTCACCCTCGACGACGCCGCGCTCATCGACATCCTCCCGCCCTTCGCGGGCGGCTGACCGCGCGACGGACGGATGCCGCCTCGGCTCAGCCGCCGATGCCCTTCCACGACGAGGTCCCGTCGACCTCGAGCTGGCGCTTCCACACGGGCAGGTCGCTCTTGATCGCCTCGATGACCGCCCGGCACACCTCGAACGCCTCGGCACGGTGCTCGGAGGCGACCGCGATCACGACCGCAGCGTCGCCGACGTCCAAGCGTCCGATGCGATGACTCACGGCCACCACGGCGGGGGCATCCGCCCCGGCACCGGCCTGCTCGGCGATGCGCCGCAGCGTCGCCTCGGCATCCGGGTGGGCGCTGTACTCGAGCCCGACGACGGGCGTCGCGGCATCCGGATCGTTGTCACGCACCCGACCGACGAACGTCGTCACGGCGCCCAGCCTGGGGTCCTCGACCGCGGCGAGATGCGTGTCCAGATCGAGCCGTTCCTCCGACACTGCGGCCAGTCGTACATCGTTCATGAGTGATCTCCGCCCTCCACCTGGTCCAGGATGTGCCCGGCGACGCCGAGCACCACGGGTACGCCGGATGCCACGGCACGGGGCGAACCGGGAAGATTCACCACGAGCATGCTGGCCGGGTCGACGATGCCGGCCAGCCCCCGCGACAGCACAGACAGCGGGGTGTCGGCGAGGCCGCTGCGGCGCAGCTCCTCGGCGATCCCGGGGATCTCACGGGTGATCACCCTCCGGGTGCCCTCCGGCGTCAGGTCTCGGGGGCCGACACCGGTCCCCCCGGTGGTCAGCACCAGTCGGATGCCACGGGCGAGCGCTCGGCGCAGCGCATCCGCCACCGAGCTCTCTCCGTCGGCGATGATCTCGGCATCCGGGCAGTGCCACCCGGCGTCCCGCAGCAGTCCGACGGCGATCGGGCCTCCGCGGTCTTCGCGCTCACCCGCGAATGATCGGTCCGAGACGGTGATCACGAGTGCGGGGAGCGGCGTCATGGCTCCCACCCTAGGCCCGCGCGGGCGGCCGCGCACCGGCCTCAGGTGACCCGGATGAGCGAGCGCTGCCAACCGGACGACCCGTTCGGTGCGATCGGCGCTCGTTCCTCGATCTGCAGGTCGCCGTTCTTGTTCACCGCGCGCACGGCGACGTAGTGGGTGCCGGGAGTGGCGTCCCATTCCATGAACCACTGCACCCAGGTGTCGTCGTTGATCGGCGCCGAGAGGGTGGCCGGAACCCAGTCGCCGTCGTCGATGCGCACCTCGACCCGCTCGATGCCGACCGACTGCGCCCAGGCGACTCCGGCGATCGGGATCTTTCCCGCATCGACGGCCGCGCCGAGCTTGGGGGTGTCGACGCGAGAGGCGAACTTGATCGGCGCCTCCGCGCTGTAGCCACGGGGCGTCCAGTAGGCCTCGTCGTCGGCGAACGTCGTGACCTTGAGCTCGGTGAGCCACTTCGTCGCCGACACGTAGCCGTAGAGTCCCGGCACGACCATCCGCACCGGGAAGCCGTGTTCGAGCGGCAGCGGCTCGCCGTTCATGGCCACCGCGAGGATCGCGTCGAGGTTGTCGTCGGTCAAGGCCGAGAGCGGGGTGCTCGCGGTGTAGCCGTCGACGCTGCGCGAGAGCACCATGTCGGCACCCGACTTCACACCGGCCTTCTTCAGCACGTCACGCAGCGGCACTCCGAGCCACTTCGCAGTGCCGACGAGCTCGCCGCCGACCTCGTTCGACACGCACGTCAGCGTGATCGCGTACTCGTCCAGACCCATGTCGAGGATGTCCTGGAAACTCATCTCGACGCGCTTGTCGACCATCCCGTCGATCACGAGACGCCAGGTCTCCGGATCGATCGAGGGGACGGTGAGCGCGGTGTCGACGCGATAGAAGTCCTTGTTCGGGGTGAACAGCTTGCTCAGCCCGGGGATGTCGAGTTCCGCGCCCTCCGGCACCACGACCTTCGATTTCGGAGACGGCAGCTTCAGCGCGCCGCGGATGGCCTCGACCGACGACACGGCCATGCTCACCGTGCGGGCCGTGATGCCGACGATGAGAGCGGATGCCCCCGCGACCGCGGTGAGCATGAAGAAGCGGCGACGGTCGAAGCCCGGTCGGACGGTCGCACCGTCGACGGGTTCGACATCGGCCGACGGCGCCTCGGTCGTGTCATCCGTCCGCACTGCGACGACGGATGCCCGCCATGCCCGCAGACGACGGATGAGGAGCACGAGGATGAACGACCCGGCGATGGTCCCGAGGACCGGAGGCACGAACGCGAGCGGCGTCACCGCTGCCCTGGTCACGATCGCCACCGTGGACAGCACCCCCGCGATCACCAGCGCGATCACGCCGAGCGGCGGGCGCACCAGCTGCAGGATGCCGGCGATCGCCGAGGCGATGACCACCGCGAGTCCGAGGCCGGCGAGCAGCGCGATCTTGTCGTATTCGCCGAAGGTGGCGATCGCGAACTCCTTGAACGGCTGCGGCACGATGTCGATCACGAAGCCGCCCACCGCGAGGATCGGACTGGCCGCTCGGGCGAAGAGCAACGCGAACAGCTCGGCCGTCGCCAGGAACACGCCCCCGCCGATCACGCCCGCGAGAGCGGCCCACACGAAGAACCTCTTGCCACTGCTGCGCTGCGCCATGATCGTCTCCTGTTCCACCGTCACCGGTGTGGTCCAGGATTGTTCGGAGCCGACGCGCGATCGGATGTGACGGACCGCGGCGGTCGGCGCGTCGGATCAGAGGCGACGCACGGTGATGGCCTCGCGGCCCTGGATCTGACGCAGCGTGCGCATGCACCGGGAGCACAGGATCTCGACCCGGCGCGGGTGGCCTTCCCCGCACACGCAGTCGACCGTCACGCGCCACTTCGCCGTGCGTCCGCACGGCTGGTAGCCCTCGTCATCGCCGTGGTCGCACTCGCAGATCTGCCGTCCGCGGTCGACCCCCGCGAGTTCGCCGACGTCAACGCGTTCGCCGACATCGTGCTCGGCGTCCACGGACACGGCCTCCTGCATTCTCACCACCTGCCGATGCTCCCAGGGCTGCAGCGGCCTCGCAACATCGGTCGGCTCCGCGCGGCGCGCTCCATAACTCCGGAGATTCGGGCGAGTACGGGCGGCCAGGCACTCTGTGCGCCGACACGGTTCGAATTCTCCGGAGTTATGGCGCGAGAGCGCTGCGGACCGCCGCCGCGCGGCCGGGGTCAGACCGGGACGATGCGCGGTGGGGGCGGAGGCGCGAGCTGCCGCTGCGGCACGCCGTGCGCCTCGCGGTGGAGGCGCTCCATGCGGCTGTCGAGCTCGGC
This sequence comes from Microbacterium saperdae, assembly GCF_006716345.1. Lineage (NCBI taxonomy): Bacteria > Bacillati > Actinomycetota > Actinomycetes > Micrococcales > Microbacteriaceae > Microbacterium > Microbacterium saperdae. The sequence goes on along the minus strand of NZ_VFOX01000002.1, from coordinate 760,809 downwards.
GGCCGCATCCGCGGCATCCGTCAGGCTCTCGACGAGGTGCGACGGCACCTGGTTCGAGAACTTGTAGTAGATCTTGTGTTCCAGGCTGGCCCAGAAGTCCATGGCGATCGTGCGGAACTGCACCTCGACCGGCACCGACAGCGCACCGGTCGACAGGAACACCGGCACCTCGATGATCGCGTGCAGGCTCTTGTAGCCGTTGTCCTTCGGCGTCGCGATGTAGTCCTTGACGGTGCGCACGGTGATGTCGTCCTGCGCGGTGAGCAGATCGAACAGCCGGTACACGTCGGCCACGAAGCTGCAGGTCACCCGCACACCGGCGATGTCGGTGATCTCGGCGCGGATGCGCTCGAAGTCCGGCTCCTCGATGCCCTTGCGGGCGATCTTCTCGACGATGCTGTCGGGAGTCTTGAGCCGGCTCTTCACGTGCTCGATCGGGTTGTACGCGTGGTGGTGCGTGAACTCGTCGCGGAGGATCGAGATCTTCGTCTCGACCTCCCGCATCCCGAACTCGTATTCACGCAGGAAGCGCTGGAACTCGTCGCGCAGTTCGCGCGTCTTGCGGATGGAGTCTTCGGTGACCTGAAGGGTCGTCATACGTCCGACGTTACGCGTTCGTGATCGGAAATCGCTGTGGATTCCCGATGGGGCCACGATCCGCTCCGACGTTGACGTGACCGCCCGTCGCGGCTACAACAGAGCACATGACGAACGCGGTCGAGATGGGTCGACGCATACGTCGCCGCATGGAAGTCGAATGATCCGGAGGAGATCGGCGCACTCTTCAGCGATGACGCCCGCTACCTCACGAGTCCGGATTCTGAGCCTCGGATCGGGCGCGAGGCGATCGTCGCCGGCTGGCTCGACGATCTCGACGACCCCGGCACGTGGAGCTTCGAGTGGTTCATCCTGCACGAGCACGACGGTTTCGTCGTGGTTCAGGGCCGCACGCAGTACCCGTCCGAGCGGGATTACCTCAACCTCTGGGTCGTGCGACTCGCAGCGGACGGACGAGCATCGGAATTCACGGAGTGGTACATGCCGCGCCCTCACGGTGGGTGAGATCCGCGTCCGGAAGCACCCGTAAGGATTCCGTGAGGGACACCGAGCCGCCCGTAGGGATTCCGTGAGGATCTTGTGAGGATGCCATCGGCGGGCGTAGTGTCGCCGGACGTGTCAGATGAAAACCGCGACAGCCCGGATGCGCCTCCTCTCGCCAAGCGCATCCTGATCGGAGACCCGCTCACGAGCGAGCAGGTCGACGACCAGCTCCTCCCCAAGCGGATGGCGTTGCCGATCTTCGCATCCGACGCGCTGAGCTCGGTGGCCTACGCGCCGCAGGAGCTCGTGATGATCCTGCTGATCGGCGGCCTGACCTTCCTGTCGTTCACCCCGCTGGTCGCCGCGGCCGTCGTGGTGCTGCTGATCGTGGTCGTGCTCAGCTACCGACAGCTGATCAAGGCGTACCCCTCCGGCGGCGGCGACTACGAGGTCGCGTCGAAGAACCTGGGCGAGATCCCCGGCGTGATCGTGGCCGCCGCACTGCTCGTCGACTACGTGCTTACGGTCGCCGTGTCCGTCGCCTCGGGCGTCGACAACATCATCTCCGCCGTTCCCGGCCTCGATCCGTTCCGCGTCGAGCTCGCGGTCGGCTTCGTGATCCTGATCATCATCGTGAACCTCCGCGGCGTGCGCGAGGCCTCGCTGGTGTTCGCGATCCCCACGTACGTGTTCATCGCCTCCGTCGGCTTCATGATCGTCACGGGGCTCATCCGCACCTTCCTTGGCGACGCCCCGATCGCATCGAGCCACGACTTCTCGGTACAGGCCGAGAACCTCAGCCAGGCCGCGGTCATCCTGCTCATCCTGCGCGCCTTCTCGAGCGGATGCTCGGCGCTCACCGGTGTCGAGGCCGTGTCCAACGGTGTTCCGGCGTTCCGCGCGCCGAAGGTGCGCAACGCGCAGTCCACCCTCGTGCTGATGGGATCGATCGCCGCCTGCCTGTTCGCCGGCCTCACGGCCCTCGCGCTCATCACCGGCGTGCACTACGCCGAGAATCCCTGTGACCTCGTCGGCTTCGACTGCACGAATCCGCAGCCCAGCCTGATGGCTCAGATCGCGAGCGCGACCTTCGGCGGCGGCAGCATCCTGTTCTTCGTCGTGCAGGCGGCCACGGCGTGCGTGCTGCTGCTCGCGGCGAACACGGCGTTCAACGGCTTCCCGTTGCTGGGCGCGGTGCTGGCCCGTGACGGCTACGCCCCCAAGTCCCTGAACACCCGTGGCGACCGCCTCGTCTTCTCGAACGGCATGATCCTGCTCGGCATCGGCGCGATGATCGTGCTGGTGGTGTTCCAGGCGCGACTGACGACCCTGATCCAGCTCTACATCATCGGCGTCTTCGTGTCGTTCTCGCTCGGACAGATCGGCATGGTGCGGCACTGGCGCAGGGTTCTGCGAGGGCCGGCCGAGGATGCAGCCGGCTCCGGCATCGACGGCGCTTCGGCATCCGATCGCCGTTCGGCGAAGATCGGGCTGATCATCAACTCCACCGGGGCGGTCATGACCGTGCTCGTCCTGCTGATCGTGACCATCACGAAGTTCACGCACGGCGCCTACCTGGTGTTCTTCGCGATCCCCATCCTGGCCTTCCTGATGCTCGGGGTGAAGCGGTACTACCGCGACGTCGAGCATGAGATCGCGATCGACGACACCACGAAGTTCGGCGCGACGGGCGACCTCGCCATCGTGCTCGTCAACCGGCTGCAGAAGCCCGTCGTGAAGGCCATCGACTACGCGATCGCCGCCAAGCACGGCAAGACCCTGGCCGTGCACGTCGCGGTGGCCTCCGATGACGCGGCCACTCTGCAGAAGGACTGGGCCGACCACCTGGTGCCGATCCCGCTGGTGATCGTCGAGTCGCCGTACCGCTCGTTCGCGCAGCCGGTCACGCAGTTCATCAAGCAGTACCGGGAGAAGCACGGATCCTCGGTGGTGACGGTCTACCTGCCGCAGTACATCGTCGGCCACTGGTGGGAGTCGTTCCTGCACAACCGGCGCGCGCGGCGCCTCGCGAACCAGCTCATGCTGGTGCACGGCGTCTCGATCACGCTGGTGCCGTGGCTGCTGGATTCCTCGGAGCTGATCTACGGCCGCCGCTCACGCCCGCTGCCCGGGCAGGAGCGCGCCGGGCGGCCGGTTGTCGTGAACGGCCGTCGCGCGCATCGCCCCGCCGGTCCGCCGCAGGACTGAGTCGCCCTGGATGCTCGTCAGAGCTCGACGACCCCGTCGATGACGAACATGTAGAGGTCGCGGACGATGTCGGTCGCCTCGATGCGGTCGCGCGAGCGAACAGCCAGCACCAGGGCATCGACCACCGAGCGCAGCATCGCCGGGTTGCGGGGCTTGCTGAGCGCATGGATGCCGAACACCAGCGCCGTGCGCTTGGCGGCGTGCAGCTCACGCAGGTAGTGATTGCGGGAGAAGGTCGCGAGCAGATCGATCAGCTCCCAGAGCCCCTCCGCGCCCACGATCTGATCGTGCTCGTCGGTCTCCCAGAGCGCCCGGACGTACGCCGAGCGCTCGACGAACTCGGCGAGCTGCGCGTCGGTGGCGTGCGCGATGCCGAGGTCCGCGGCGCTCACGGAGAGCCCGGAGCACTCGGACGCGACCGCGATGAACCACGCGGGCGTCGGCGTGATCACGACCGAGGCCCGGTTCATCCGATGCTCGATCAGATGCATCCCGTCGAGCACGCCGAGCCCGGCGCGCACCGTCGCGGCCGAGACGCCCAGGCGCTCGGTCAACGCCGACACCGAGAGCGGGTCGCCGGGGCGGAGGTCGCCGGCTTCGATCGCGGCTGCGAGGGTGTCGACCACCGCATCCGCTCGCGAGCTGACGAGCGGAGCGCTCGCCTCTCCGCCGCTCAGGAGGCGCGTGGACTGCAGCGAATCGATCTGCGCGGCATCCGTCATGCACTCATCCTGGCATCCCGCCGCTAGGGGGTCGCTGCCGCCGCGGCCCGGAGAGGCTCGATCGATGACCGCACGAACAGCTCCTCGATCAGAACCCGCGCCCGTTCCCCGTCTCGCCGGTGCACGAGTTCCCGGAGCTCGCCGAGGGCCCGACGCAGATAGTCGGCGATGTCCTGCGGAGTGCGCTGGGTGGGGATCGTGCGCGTCAGGTGCAGAGCCAGCTGCCCGTCGAGGATGTCGATCATCGTCTGATTCCCCGCCGCGATCACCACGGAGCCCCAGAGCCCGTACCAGTGCCCGCGCACCTCACGACTGCCTGCCAGCGTCAGGTCGAACGCGAGGATCTCATCGATGCGGGCATGCAAGGCGTCGACCTGCCCGTCGCTGTACGTGGGGATCGTCGTGTGCGCGCAGTAGGCGACCACCGCGCAGGCCGTCTCGACGCGATCGGCCTGCGCCGCGAGGTCGACCGGAGCGACCCGGGTGAAGCGGTTCGTGCTGACCTCGATCAGACCGATCTCGGCCAACCGGGTCAGCGCTTCGCGGATGGGTGTGCGAGAGACTCCGTACTCGGCCTGCAGGTCCTGATCCCGGATCTCCTCGAGTGGCTGCATGCGCCCCGAGACGATCTCCTCCGCCAAGGTCGCGAAGACCTGATCCCGGATGAGCTGCCGGGGCCGGATGGGCAGGGAGTCGCTGGCATCGTCCACGGCCACACCCTATGCCGCTCGCGCACGCACCCACCACACATCAGAGACTGAAATTTCACACGCGGTGGGGGACTTTGCGTACCGTCGAGGTGGAGGGCAGCGGCCCGCTCACGACACGGCCCCCACTTGTGTCGTCAATCCCCCCGAGTATCCCCAGTACTTGGGCCGCTGCCCTTCTTTCTTCCCCTCGCGGGGTCGGGACGCCGATCAGCCGGCGACGAGCGCGAGGGCGAGAGCGGCGACGACGACCGTCGGCACCGCGACGACGAGGCCCCAGAGCATGAAGCGGCCCCAGCGGATCTCGACGCCGAGCGAGACGATCCGGTGATGCCACAGCAGCGTCGCCAGCGACGCCCATGGCGTGACGAGCGGCCCGAGATTGACACCGATCAGCAGCGCCATGAGCGCCACCGGATCGCCGGCGGCCGGCTCCAGGATCAGGTACGCCGGCAGATTGTTCACGCCGTTGGCTGTCAGCGCCCCGAGGGCCGCGAGCCCCAGGATCTCACCGATGCCATGACCGCTCGACACCAGAGACGTCAGGAAGTCCAGGATGCCGTTGGCGTGTGCGGTCTCGACCAGCACGAACAGAGCGGCGGCGAGCCCGATCGCCTGCCACGGCACGAGCGCGGGGCGCAGCACGTGCCTGCGTCGGACGGCGAAGAGCCCGACCAGGAGGAGGGCTGCGGCCGTGGCGGGGATCCACACCTCGTGCGTCAGGGTGAGCAGCGGCAGCAGCACGACCAGCACTCCGGTCGCTCCCCAGAACAGCACGCGGTCCGACGGACCTCCGGCGGGGGGAACGCGGTAGGTGCCGAAGAGGGTGCGCCGGTGGGCGACCGTCAGGATCACGACCGGGATCAGCACACCCACCAGCGTGGGTGCCCAGCTCAGCGCCAGGAAGGCCCCGGGGTCGTCGCCGATCGCGGGAGCCGCGAGCAGATTCGTGAGGTTCGAGACCGGCAGGGCGAGGGATGCCGTGTTCGCGAGCCAGACCGTGGCGAGCGCGAACGGCAGCGGCGAGACCCCGATGCTCTGGGCCAGGACCACGACCACCGGGGTCACGATCACGGCCGTGGTGTCGAGCGAGAGGAACACCGTGCTCACCACGGCGAGCGCGACGACCGAGGCCCAGAGGGCGATCACGCGACCGCGACCCCACTGCGCGAGGCGCTGCGCGAGCACGTCGAACACGGCCGCGTCTCTGGCGAGCTCGGCGACGATCGTGATCGCCACCACGAAACCGAGAACCGGGGTGATGCGGGCGCCGAGCGCACCGGCATCCGCGTGGGGGAGCAGCCCGGTGAGCACGCACACCGCCGCGACGACGATCAGCACGAGGACGACCGCCGTCCCCGCGCCGAGCCTCATCCGCCGTGCACTCACCTCGTGAGCATAGATCCGACGGGCCCGGAGAGAGCGGATGGTGTGAGCAACCCGCATGCGTTGCGCGCCGGGGCGTAGGGGAAGCGTGAGGATCGGGTTCGCCCGGGCCGCAGCGGAGTTGTATCGGATCCGTGCTCGACATCATCTACCTCGCGCTGACCTTCGCGCTGTTCGCCCTCGTCTCGCTGATCGCGAAGGGGGTGGAGCGCCGATGATCGTCTTCGAGATCCTCGGCGTCGTCCTCGCCGTCGCCGCCATCGTCTACCTCGTGGTCGCGCTCGTCGCGCCGGAGAGGTTCTGATGAACGCCACGATCTGGTTCGGGATCCTGCAGCTCACGGCGGTCGTCGTCGTGCTCGTGCTGCTCTACCGCCCTCTCGGCGACTACATGGCCCGGGTGTTCAACTCGGCGCGTGATCTGCGCGTGGAACGCGGCATCTACCGGCTCATCGGCGTCGACTCCGCCTCCGAGCAGACCTGGCGGGCGTACGCACGCAGCGTGCTGGCGTTCTCGGTGGTCGGTGTCGTGCTCGTCTACGCCCTGCAGCGGCTGCAGGCGTTCCTGCCGCAGTCGCTCGGTCTCCCCGCCGTGCCGGAGGGGCTCGCGTTCAACACCGCGGCATCCTTCGTCGCGAACACGAACTGGCAGTCCTACTCCCCCGAGCAGACGATGGGCTACACGGTGCAGCTCGCGGGCCTCACGGTGCAGAACTTCGTCTCCGCCGCGGTCGGCCTCACCATCGCGATCGCCCTGGTGCGCGGTTTCGCGCGCCGCGGTTCCACGACCATCGGCAACTTCTGGGTCGACCTGATCCGCGGGCTCGGACGCATCCTGCTCCCGCTCGCCGTGATCGGGGCGATCGCCCTGCTCGCCGGTGGCGTGATCCAGAACTTCGCCGGCTTCACCGACGTGGCCACCGTCTCGGGCGGCACTCAGACGATCCCCGGCGGACCTGTCGCGTCGCAGGAGGCCATCAAGCTCCTGGGTACGAACGGCGGCGGCTTCTTCAACGCCAACTCGGCGCATCCCTTCGAGAACCCGAGCGGATTCACCAACCTGCTGCAGGTGCTGCTGATCCTCGTGATCCCGTTCTCCCTGCCCCGCACCTTCGGTCGCATGATCGGCGACCACCGCCAGGGCTACGCGATCGCCGCGGTCATGGCGACGATCTTCCTGGTCTCGACCTTCGCCCTCTCGGCCTTCGAGCTGGCGGGGCGCGGCAGCGCACCCGAACTCGCCGGCGCCGCGATGGAGGGCAAGGAGCAGCGCTTCGGCATCCTGGCCTCGACGCTGTTCGGCAGCGCGAGCACGCTCACCTCCACCGGTGCGGTCAACTCGATGCACGACTCGTACACCGCGCTCGGCGGCATGATGCCGATGCTCAACATGATGCTCGGAGAGGTCGCCCCCGGCGGCGTCGGCTCCGGGTTGTACGGGATGCTCGTGCTCGCGATCGTCGCGGTGTTCGTCGGCGGGCTGCTCGTCGGACGCACCCCGGAGTACCTCGGCAAGCGGATCGGCCCGAAGGAGATCACGCTCGCCAGCCTCTACATCCTGGTGGTGCCCGCGCTCGTCCTGGGCGGCACGGCGTTGAGCTTCGCGATCCCCGGCATCCGCGCCGACGTCGAGGCGACCAGCATCCTCAACCCCGGCGTGCACGGCATGAGCGAGGTGCTCTACGCCTTCACCTCGGCTGCGAACAACAACGGCTCCGCCTTCGCCGGCCTCACCGCGAACACCCCGTGGTTCAACACCGCGCTGGGCGTGGCGATGCTGCTCGGCCGGTTCATCCCGATCGTGCTGGTGCTCGCCCTGGCCGGCTCCTTCGCCGCGCAGGAACGGGTGCCGGCCACCGCCGGAACCCTGCCCACCCACCGGCCGCAGTTCGTCGGCCTCCTCCTCGCCGTGACGGTCATCGTCACCGCGCTCACCTACTTCCCGGTGCTCACCCTGGGCCCGCTCGCCGAAGGACTGGTCTGACCATGACGCTCATCACCTCCGCCACCGACACCCCGTCGGTTCCTGAGCCCGACGAAGGATCCGGAGCCGCCGCGAAGTCCCGCGCCTTCGGGTTCGCGCAGCTCGCGCAGGCGCTGCCCGGCGCGCTGCGCAAGCTCAACCCGGCGTCGCTCGTGCGCAACCCCGTCATGCTGCTCGTCTGGGTCGGCGCGGCGTTCACGACCGTGCTCGCGATCGCGGAGCCCTTCCTCGGCGGCGCCGGAGAATCGGGAGGCACCGCGGTGCCCGCGCTGTTCACCTGGGGCATCGCGGTGTGGCTGTGGTTGACCGTGCTGTTCGCGAACGTCGCCGAGTCGGTCGCCGAAGGGCGCGGCAAGGCCCAGGCCGCGAGCCTGCGCAAGACGCGCACCAGCACCATGGCGCGACGCGTCACCGACTACGACGCCGCCGTGGATGCCGTCGCCGAGCGCGCCACGACGACCGAGGTGTCGTCGGCCGAGCTGCAGCGCGACGACGTCGTGATCGTCGAGGCCGGGGAGCTGATCCCGGGCGACGGCGACATCCTCGCCGGCATCGCGACGGTCGACGAATCCGCCATCACGGGCGAGAGCGCCCCGGTGATCCGCGAGTCCGGCGGCGACCGCAGCGCCGTCACCGGCGGCACCCGTGTGCTGTCCGACCGCATCGTGGTGCGCATCACCTCGAAGCCCGGCGAGACCTTCGTCGACCGCATGATCGCCCTCGTCGAAGGAGCCAGCCGCCAGCGCACGCCCAATGAGATCGCGCTCAACATCCTCCTCGCGAGCCTGTCGATCGTCTTCGTGTTCGTCGTGCTCGCGCTCAACCCGATCGCCTCATACGCCGCGTCGCCCGTCAGCATCCCGGTGCTGATCGCGCTGCTCGTCTGCCTCATCCCGACCACGATCGGCGCGCTGCTCTCTGCCATCGGCATCGCAGGCATGGACCGCCTCGTACAGCGGAACGTGCTGGCGATGTCGGGCCGCGCGGTCGAGGCCGCGGGAGATGTGACGACGCTGCTGCTCGACAAGACGGGCACCATCACCTACGGAAACCGCCGCGCGCACGAGGTGGTGCGGATGCCCGGCGTCGACCCCGACGAGCTGCTCCGCACCGCCGCACTGTCGTCGCTCGCGGACCCCACGCCCGAGGGCGCGTCGATCGTGGAGCTCGCGATCAGCCGCGGCATCCGCGTCACCGCACCCGAGGATGCCGTCGTCGTCCCGTTCACCGCGCAGACCCGCATGTCGGGGCTCGACCTCGCCGACGGCACGCAGATCCGCAAGGGCGCCGGTTCCGCCGTGCAGGCGTGGCTGGAGCGGGACCCCGCCACCGCCGCGGCGACCGCCGAGGAGCTCGCGAGCCGCACGGATGCCATCGCGCAGAGCGGCGGCACCCCGCTGGTCGTCGCGGTGAAGACCCCTTCGGATGCCCGCATCCTCGGCGTCGTGCACCTGAAGGACATCGTCAAGGAGGGTCTGCGCGAACGGTTCGAGGAGCTGCGCAGCATGGGCATCCGCACCGTGATGATCACGGGCGACAACCCGCTCACCGCGCAGGCCATCGCGGCGGAGGCCGGCGTCGACGACTTCCTCGCCGAGGCGACGCCCGAGCAGAAGCTCGAGCTGATCCGCCGCGAGCAGGAGGGCGGACGGCTGGTCGCGATGACCGGAGACGGCACGAACGACGCCCCCGCCCTCGCTCAGGCCGACGTCGGCGTCGCGATGAACACCGGCACCTCGGCCGCGAAGGAGGCCGGCAACATGGTCGACCTCGACTCCGACCCGACCAAGCTGATCGACATCGTGCGCATCGGCAAGCAGCTGCTGATCACGCGCGGGGCGCTGACGACCTTCTCGCTCGCCAACGACATCGCGAAGTATTTCGCGATCATCCCCGCGATGTTCATGGGCGTCTTCCCCGGCCTGGCCGTGCTCAACGTCATGCAGCTGCACTCGCCGGCCTCCGCGGTGACGAGCGCGATCATCTTCAACGCGATCGTGATCGTCTTCCTCATCCCCCTCGCGCTGCGCGGCGTGAAGTACCGCCCGGCGAGCGCCTCCCAGATCCTGCAGCGCAATCTGCTGATCTACGGTCTCGGCGGAGTGATCGCCCCGTTCATCGGCATCAAGCTCATCGACCTCGTCGTCAGTCTCATCCCGGGCTTCTGACCCGGATCCGAAAGGGATACAGACATGTCCTCCACCCGTACCGCTCTGCGCACCACCGGCGTCGCCGTGCGTGCCATGCTCATCCTCACCCTCGTGCTCGGCGTCGGGTACACCCTGGTCATCACCGGCATCGGGCAGCTGCTGCTCCCCTCGCAGGCCAACGGCTCCCCCCTCCCCGACGACAAGGGCAGCGCGTTGATCGGCCAGTCCTTCACGGACGCCGACGGCGAAGCCCTCCCCGAGTACTTCCAGTCCCGTCCCTCCGCGGCCGGTGACGGCTACGACGGCACGTCCTCGGGCGGCAGCAACCTCGGTCCGGAGAACGCCGACCTCATCACCGCGATCCAGGAGCGCAAGGCCGCGATCGCCGCGCGCGAGGGCGTCGATCCCTCCGAGGTCCCGGCCGACGCCGTCACGGCATCCGGCTCCGGACTCGACCCGCACATCAGCGTGGCGTACGCGCTGCTGCAGGTGCCCCGTGTGGCTGAGGCTCGCGGCCTGCCGGAGGCCGAGGTGCGCGCGCTCGTGGAGTCTAGGATTCAAGGGCGGGATCTGGGATTCCTCGGCGAGGAGCGCATCAACGTGGCCGAACTCAATCTCGCGCTCGATGAGCAGGAGGGCGCATGAGCGCAGAGCGGACGCGCAGCCACGAGCAGGGGCCCGCACGACGCGGACGTCTGCGCGTGCTGCTCGGTGCAGCCCCGGGCGTCGGCAAGACGTTCGAGATGCTCGCCGAGGGCCGACGCCTGCTCGACGAGGGCCGCGACGTCGTGATCGCGATCGTCGAGACGCACGACCGGGCGGCGACGCTGGCGCAGACCATCGGGCTCCCCGAGGTCCCCCGCCGCTCCGACAGCCACCGAGGTATCACTCTGACCGAGCTCGACGTCGACGCGGTGATCGCCCGTCGTCCCGAGATCGCACTGGTCGACGAGCTCGCGCATACGAACATCCCCGGTTCCGCGCATCCGAAGCGCTGGCAGGACGTCGAGCTGCTGCGGGATGCCGGCATCGACGTGATCACCACCGTCAACGTGCAGCACATCGAGTCGTTGAACGCGGTGGTCGAGAAGATCACCGGCATTGCCCAGCAGGAGACGATCCCGGATGCCGTGGTGCGCGCGGCGGATGAGATCGAGGTCGTCGACCTGGCGCCGCAGTCCCTGCGCGACCGGCTCTCCGCCGGGCTTGTGTACCCCGCCGAGCGCATCGACGCCGCGCTGTCGAACTACTTCCGCCTGGGCAACCTCACCGCCCTGCGCGAACTGGCACTGCTCTGGCTCGCCGACGAGGTCGACAGCGCCCTGCGCAGCTACCGCGCCGACCACGGCATCGAGGGCAGCTGGCAGGCGCGCGAACGCGTGGTCGTCGCCCTGACCGGAGGCCCGGAGGGTGAGACCCTGCTGCGCCGCGGGGCACGCATCGCCGCGCGTTCGGCCGGGGGCGAGCTGCTCGCGGTGCACGTCTCCACGCAGGACGGTCTGCGCGGCGAGACCCCGGGCGCACTGGCCGCCCAGCGCGCGCTCGTCGAGTCGCTGGGCGGCAGCTTCCACCAGATCATCGGCGACGACATCCCCGGCACCCTCGTCGAGTTCGCCCAGGGCGCGGATGCCACGCAGCTCGTGATCGGCGTGAGCCGGCGCAGCCGCTTGATGGCCGCGCTGACAGGACCGGGCATCGGCTCCGAGATCATCCGCGGCTCCGGCGACATCGACGTGCACATCGTGACCCACGCCGCAGCCGGAGGGCGAGCGGCGCTCCCCCGCATCACCGGCGGAGCGCTGGGGTGGCGCCGCCAGGTGCTCGGCTTCGCGGTCGCTCTCGTGTTCGGCCCGCTGCTGTCGTGGCTGATGTTCACGTTCCGCAGCCCCGAGTCGATCACCGCCGAGGTGCTCGCCTACCAGCTGCTCGTGGTCGTCGTCGCGCTCATCGGCGGCCTGCGCCCCGCGGTGTTCGCAGCCGTGCTCTCGGGGATCACCCTCGACTTCCTCTTCGTCGCCCCGCTCTTCACGATCACGATCGCGCATCCGCTGCACGTGCTCGCGCTCACCCTCTACGTCATCATCGCGATCCTGGTGAGCCTGATCGTCGACCAGGCCGCCCGTCGTGCCCGCACCGCCAAACGCGCCACGGCCGAGGCCGAGCTGCTCGCCGCGGTCGCCGGCAACGTGCTGCGCGGCGACAACGCCGTGCTCGCCCTCGTCAGCCGCACCCGTGAGGCGTTCGGGCTGAGCGGGGTGCGACTGCTCTCGCCCGAGGGCGAGGTACTGGCCTGCGACGGCGAGCCCCTGCGCGACGGGCGCGCCACCACGATCCCCGTGCTCTCGGCATCCGACACGGCGCCGCGTGCGCTGCTCGAACTGCACGGCGACCCGCTCGACGGCCCCGCCCGCCGCCTGCTCGATGCGATCGTCGCCCAGCTCTCTGCCGCGATCGAGCACACGGATCTGCGCGCCACCGCGAAGGAGGCCGTGGCACTCGCCGAGACCGATCAGGTGCGCAGTGCTCTGCTGTCGGCCCTCAGCCACGACCTGCGCCGCCCCCTGGCCTCTGCGGTCGCCGCGATCGGCGGACTCCGCGGCGCCCGCGAACTCTCGGCCGACGATCGCGCGGAACTCCTGGCGACGGCCGACGAGAGCCTCGCGACGCTGTCGACGCTCGTCACCGATCTCCTCGACGTGAGCCGTGTGCAGGCGGGAGTGCTCGCCGTATCCGCACAGCCTCTGGACGCCACCTCTCCGATCCTCGCCGCCGTCGACGAGCTCGGGCTGGGTCCGGCCGATGTCGACCTCACACTCGACCCCGAGCTGCCGGCGCTGTTCGCCGACCCCGTGCTGCTGCAGCGCGTGCTGGTGAACGTGCTCGCCAACGCGCACCGCCATTCCCCCCGGGACCGTCGGGTGATCATCTCGACGAGCACGCTCGGGGACCGCGCCGAGATCCGCGTCATCGACCGTGGAGAGGGCGTGCCCGTGGAGAGGCGCGATCGCATCTTCCAGCCGTTCCAGCGCTTCGGCGACACCGACAACACGACCGGACTGGGTCTGGGCCTGGCTCTGTCGCGCGGTTCACCGAGGGCATGGGCGGTAGCCTGACACCCGAGGACACCCCGGGTGGAGGACTCACGATGGTCATCTCACTGCCGCTGGCCGCAGCGGATCCGGACAGGGAGGACACGGAGTGAAGCTCCTCATCGCCGACGACGACCCGCAGATGGTGCGGGCGCTGCGCATCACGCTCGCCGCACACGGCTACGAGGTCGTGGTCGCAGCCGACGGCGCCGCAGCGATCGCGGCGGCGGCGCAGTCCCACCCCGACCTCATCATGCTCGACCTCGGCATGCCGCGACTCGACGGCATCGAGGTGATCCAGGCGCTGCGCGGATGGACGAACGTCCCCATCATCGTGGTCTCCGGTCGTACCGGCTCGGCGGACAAGGTCGACGCGCTGGATGCCGGCGCCGACGACTTCGTCACCAAGCCGTTCCAGGTCGACGAACTGCTGGCGCGGCTGCGCGCTCTGTCGCGCCGTTCCCTCCCGGCGGGGGGCGAGTCGGCCGTCTCGTTCGGTGATGTCGTCGTCGACCTCGCGACCAAGACCGTCACCCGCGCGGGTACCCGCGTGCACCTGACCCCCACCGAATGGCGGATGCTCGAGCATCTGTCCCGGCATCCCGGGGCGCTCGTCACCCGGCAGGATCTGCTGAAGGAGATCTGGGGCAGCGAGCAGGTCTCGGACTCCGGCTACCTGCGGCTGTACATGTCGCAGCTGCGCAAGAAGCTCGAGCAGGAGCCCCGCACGCCGGTGCACCTGCTGACCGAGTCGGGGATGGGTTACCGGCTGGTGCTCTGAGCGCCGGGCGCCGACCACAGGTGCCAACTCGAGCTCAGGGGCGCCAACTCGACCTCAGGGGCGCGCAGGCATCCGCCGCCGCCGCACCAGGGCGAAGGCCCCGGCCGCCACCAGCACCACGGCGACGATGATCGCGGCGACCGCGGTCACGGTGCTCTCGGGCGCGCCCGTCAGGCGCCCCACCGCGAGCCAGACCAGTCCCCACGCGGTCGCGAGGGCCGGAGCGATGCGGCCCGTCGTCCAGGCGGCGGCGACGCCGATGACCAGCACGACCGCGAGCACGACGACCGCCCAGACCTCTGCCTGAGCGGCCCAGCTCGCCGGGGCGATCTGCGTGAGCCAGGCCGTGATGTTGGCGACGGTCGCGATCGTGACCCAGCCGAAGTGCAGGCCGTTGGCTCCGTCGACGACCAGGCGTTCCGGCCATCCGCGGGCGGGCCGGCGACCGAGGATGACGATCACCCTGGCCAGGGTCGCGAGCAGCAGCGCGATCACGATCACGGTGGCGATCAGCGACCAGAACTGCGCGGTGACCAGCCACAGCCCGTTGAGCACCATGGACAGGGCGATCCAGCCCCCGGCCGCACGCTGCCGTTCGTCCGCCCGCTGCGCCGGCAACGCCTGCCACACCGTGTAGGCGATGAGCCCGATGTAGATCAGCGACCAGATCGAGAACGCCGGGCCGGCCGGAGCGAGGTACGAGCCCTGCGCCGACAGCGCCCCGTCCTGAAGCTCGCTGACCGAGGTGCCGCCGAACGCCCCGGCTCCGACGGCTGCGGCGATCAGCATGAAGGATGCCGCGGCGATGATCACCGTCTGCCTGATGATGTCCCTGCTCCGAGATTCCATGCCCCGGACACTATCCAGGCATCCATTCCCGCGCATCCACCTTGACACCGGTCGCGAAAACGTCTAACCAGGCGAGAGATATCCCACCCGGTCAGATCAGCTCAGGCCTCGTCGATCACCCGGTCGAAGAACTCGTCGCGCGGGGCATCGGGATCAGGACCGCTGCGCACGCCGGTGTCGAGCGCATCGAGCTGCGCGAGCTCCTCCGCACTCAGCGCGAAGTCGAACACGTCGAAGTTCTCGGCGATGCGGGCCGGGTTGGTCGACTTCGGGATCGCCGAACGCCCCTGCTGCAGGTGCCACCGCAGCATGACCTGCGCGGGGCTCTTGCCGTGCTGCGCCGCGATCGCAGCGATCGTCGGATCCTGCATCACGTTGCGGCGCTCTTCCCCCCACGGCCCCGGGTAGAACGTGATGCCGCCGATCGGCGACCAGGCCTGCGTGATGATGCCGTGCGCGGCATCCGCCTTCTGCACGTCCGGCTGGGCGAAGTACGGATGCAGCTCCACCTGGTTGACCGCCGGGACCACGTCGGTCTCCTGCCGCAGTCGCTCCAGGTGCGGGGGCATGAAATTGCTGATGCCGATCGCACGCACCCGGCCTTCCGCGAGCAGAGTCTCGAGCGCCTTGTACGCGGCGATCACGCTGTCGATACGGGCGGGCGCCGGCTGATGCAGGATGAACAGGTCGAGCGTGTCGATGCCGAGCTTGCCCGTGGCCTTCTCGAACGCATGCAGGGTCTTGTCGTAGCCGTAGTCCGACACCCACACCTTGGTCTCGACGAAGATCTCGTCACGGGCGACACCCGAACGCCGGATGCCCTCTCCCACCTCGCGCTCGTTGCGATACGCGGCCGCGGTGTCGATGTGGCGATACCCGATGCGCAGAGCCTCCGCGACGGCGGCGGCCGTCTCCTCCGGGGCGCTCTGGAAGACGCCGAGCCCCAGCGCGGGCATCGTGACGCCGTTGTTCAGAGTGAGATCGATCATGGTGAGTCCTTTCGCAGGCCGGGGGTCACGCCACGCAGCGCCGTCCTGTCCTCCACCGTAGGAGCCGCGCCCCGCGCACGGGAGGTCAGGACGTAACCGGTACTGGCAGAACCTGGTTCGCTCCTCAGACCCGCGTGGGGACGGCGGCGTCGATCAGCACCTCGGCAGCGCCGCGGGCCTGCACCGCGACCTGCGGATCAGCGGAGATCGCCGCGGTGCTCTGCGCTCCCTCGGCGAGGATCGACAGCTGCGCAGCGAGCGCGGCAGGAGCGCCGATCTCGGCGACCAGTCCGGCCATGTACGCCTGGAACGATGCCTTGTGCGCGCGCACGACCGCAGCGACCTCGGGGTGGGTGCCTCCCAGCTCGCCGAACGCATTGATGAATGCGCAGCCGCGGAAACTGTCGGTGCAGAACCAGTCCTCCAGGTAGCCGTACACCGCCAGCAGCCGCGCACGGGGGTCGTCTCCGGCATCCGCCACCGCCGTCGACAACCCGGATTCCCACTCGGCGTGCTTGCGCGCGAGCACCGCGGCGACGATGTCGTTCTTGGCGGGGAACAGTCCGTAGAGGCGACGCAACGACACACCGGCGCTCTGGCGCAGCTCGTCCATGCCGACAGCCGCGTAGCCCTTGCGGTAGTAGAGCTCCTCGGCGGCGGCGAGGATGCGTTCGCGGGCGTCTTCTTCGGTCATACCCAGAAGTATACTTGACATGAGAACGATCGTTCTCTAGATTGAGGACATCGAGCGAGAACGATCGTTCTCACCGGAACCGAAAGGATCAGGATCATGGGCTACATCACCGTCGGGAACGAGAACAGCACCCCGATCGAGCTGTACTACGAAGACCAGGGAGCCGGGCAGCCGGTCGTCCTGATCCACGGCTACCCGCTCGACGGACACAGCTGGGAGCGCCAGACGCGCGAGCTCCTCGCCCAGGGCTACCGGGTGATCACGTACGACCGTCGCGGATTCGGCCAGTCCTCCAAGGTGAACGCCGGCTACGACTATGACACCTTCGCCGCCGATCTCCACACCGTGCTCGAGACCCTCGACCTGCGCGACGTCGTGCTCGTCGGCTTCTCGATGGGCACCGGAGAACTCGCCCGCTACGTGTCGCGCTACGGCCACGAGCGCGTCGCGAAGCTCGCCTTCCTCGCCTCCCTCGAACCGTTCCTGGTGCAGCGCGACGACAACCCCGAAGGCGTGCCGCAGGAGGTCTTCGACGGCATCGAAGCCGCAGCCAAGGGGGACCGCTTCGCGTGGTTCACCGACTTCTACCAGAACTTCTACAACCTCGACGAGAACCTCGGCTCGCGCATCAGCCAGGAGGCCGTCACCGGCAGCTGGAACGTCGCGATCGGCAGCGCGCCCGTCGCCGCCTACGCGGTCGTCTCCTCCTGGATCGAGGACTTCCGCGCCGACGTCGAGGCCGTGGCGGCTGCCGCGAAGCCCACGCTGATCCTGCACGGCACGAAGGACAACATCCTCCCGATCGACGCCACCGCGCGCCGCTTCCACCAGGCGGTACCCGCGGCCGAGTACGTCGAGGTCGAGGGCGCGCCGCACGGTCTGCTCTGGACTCACGCCGACGAGGTCAACGCCGCACTGAAGGACTTCCTGAGCAAGTGATCCGGACACCGCCCCGGGCCCCGAGAATCTCTCCTGGCCCGGGGCGGTCGTCTGTGCTCCGCGGGAGGAGGAAGACTCCGCCCTCGCCGCCGCCCACGAGCTCACGCCCTGCAGGAGATCGCACGGAACGAAGGATCGGATGCCGAAATCAGTCCTTCATTCCGTGAGATCTCCTTCGGTGCGTGCGACGGCTGACGACAGGCAGGGTCGACCGCGCCTCATTCGCCGCGCCCCGACGATCGGTCGAGCACCTCGCGGAGCTTCGCCGCGAAGGCCTCGGGCTGCCCGGCATAGCCGAACTCGCCGCTCATGAACCCGCCGTGGTGACTGGGGAAGACCGTGGGCTGCTGGCCGAGCTGCTCGGCCAAGGCGGTCGCGGTGCGCCCGGTGTAGACCTTCAGAGACTCCTCGCCGACCGCGACCACGATCCGGGTCGGCGCCGCCGCGAGCGCCTCGAGATCCGGCTGATAGAGCGGCACTGCCCAGGATCGCTCCGACAGCAGCGGATCGTCCCGCCTCCCGTCATCCTCTGTCGGCATCCCGAACGCGGCGGGGTCGGGGGCCGGTCGGGCGAGGAACTCGTCGGTGACCTCGCCCTCCCACGCCGTCATCGCGACGAACGCCGCCATCCCGGCGCCCCACCCTTTCTCCTGATACACCTGCGTGTAGGCGACGCGGGCGCGATGCACGGCTTCCGCGTCGGGCAGCACGCTGTCTATCGGCGGCTCGTGCGCGACGAGGGTCGCGACGTCGTGCGGATGCTGCGCGACCAGGGCCAGCGCCGTCACCGCGCCGCCGCTGCTCGCGAGCATGTCGACCGGTCCGGCACCGAGCGCCTCGATGATCGCGTGGACGTCCTCCGCCTGGATCTCGGGGTCGTTCGTGACTCCACCGTCTGTGCGGATGCTGCGGCCGAGACCGCGCGGGTCGTACGTCACGACGGTGCGATCCTCGAACAGCCTCACCTGCGCCTGGAATCCGCTCGCATCCATCGGCTGGCCGATCATCATCAGCGGGGGCCGGCCCTCCGCGGTCGGCAGCGGTCCATGCACGTCGTAGACGAGCTCGACACCTGGGAGCTCGAGTGTGTGCTGCGTCATCGGGGGCCTCCTCGTCGCCGAACGATTCCACGGGGATGCTACGCCGCAGCGTCTTCGTCCGCCACCGATTTTCGGCCGATCCCTGCGTCCCCTCGATCGCACGCGACGAAGGAGATCTCACGGAACGAAGGACCGGATGCCCGACACGGTCCTTCGTTGCAGGAGATCTCCTTCCTCGCGCGCGGGCAGGAGCGCGGCGGCCGGCGCGTCAGCCGCGCATGGCGACGCCGCGGCGCCAGTACCCCATGAACGCGACCTGCGAGCGGTCGATGCCGAGGTCCTTCACGAGGTGGCGGCGCAGCGTCGTGACGACGCCGCTCTCGCCCGCGATCCAGAAGTAGCGTTCGGCGGGAGCATCCGCCGCGGCGATCTCCTCGCCCAGCCCGGAGTAGTCCGGGGTCTCCCAGAGCAGGTCCTCGGTGTCGATGTCCTTCACGCGGATCTCGTCCGCCGCGTCGGCATCACCCAGGTGCGCGAGCACGGCGGGGATCAGGCGCAGCCCGTGCGGCTCACCGGCGTCGCGGGGGAGCCAGTGCACCTCCACGCCGGACGGCACATCGATGCGCAGGATGTCGGCGGGGGACGGCACTTCGATGAAGGCGACACCGCGCAGGTCGCTCGGGGCGTCCTCGAGGATGCGGGCGATGGCCGGGGCAGCGGTCTCATCGCCGGCGAGCAGGACCGAGGCAGCGGTGCCGGGCGCGTACTCCGCACCACCGTGCGCATCGGCATCCACTCCACGACGCGGACCGACCAGGTACAGCTCCTGCCCGACGGCCGCGGCGCTCGCCCACCGCGAGGCGGGACCGGTCAGACCGGGCTCCAGATGCAGCACGAAGTCCACGTCGACCTCCGTACCCGTGGCCTCGTCGGCCCGCAGGGAACGCACCGAGTAGGTGCGCATCGACCCGCGCTCCTCTTCCGGCACCGCGAGGAACGAGCCCCACCAGTCGCCGTTCTCGCGATCGAGGGTCGGGAGCACACCGGATGCCGGCGGGAAGATGAGCTTGATGCGGCTGTCGAACACCTCGCCGGGGGTGCCGAACTCGAACAGCTCGTCGCCGCCGAAGGTCACCCGCACGAACGATGGAGAGACGCGGTTCACGGCGCGCACCTCGGCGCGGGCGAGCACGTAGGTGGGGCGCTCGGTGGTGGTCTCAGCGGACATGGTGCCTCCCGATGGGTGTGACCATCGGCTTGCCGGAGACCGGGTCGATGGTGATCTGATTGGCGAGGCCGAAGACCTCTTCGACGAGTGCGGCGGTGACGACATCCTGCGGAGCGCCGATCGCGTGCACGCGTCCTTCCTTCATGGCGACGAGCTCGTCGGCGTAGCGCGCGGCGAGGTTGAGGTCGTGCAGCACCATGACGATGGTCGTGCCGCGCGAGACGCTCAGGTCGGTGAGCAGGTCGAGCACCTCGACCTGGTGGGCGACATCGAGGAACGTGGTCGGCTCGTCGAGCAGCAGGATGTCGGTCTCCTGCGCGAGCGCCATCGCGATCCAGACGCGCTGACGCTGCCCGCCCGACAACTCGTCGACGCTGCGGTCGGCGAGCTCGGTGGTCCCGGTGGCCGCCAGCGCGTCGGCCACGACCTCATAGTCATGGGCGCTCCACCGCGCGAGCACCTTCTGGTGCGGATGCCGCCCTCGACCCACCAGGTCGGCGACGGCGATGCCCTCGGGCGCGACGGGCGACTGCGGCAGCAGTCCGAGGATGCGCGCGACCTCCTTCGTCGGACGCGCGTGCACGGACTTGCCGTCGAGCACGACCTGCCCGGCGCTGGGCGACAGGAGCCGGGCGAGCGAGCGCAGCAGGGTCGACTTGCCGCATCCGTTCGCGCCGACGATCGTGGTGATCTTGCCGGGGCTGATCTGCAGGTCGAGCGTGTCGATGATGGTGCGGTCGCCGTAGGAGAGGGTGACCCCCTCCGCCGACAGTGTGTGCGAGACGGTCATAGCGAGCCCCCCGTGCGGTTGGTGCGGATGAGGAGATAGATCAGATAGGGCGCGCCGAGCACGCCCGTGATGACGCCGACCGGGTAGCGGGCGCCGAGGGCGAACTGGCCGATCAGGTCGCCGCCGAGCACCAGCACCGCGCCGACGAAGGCGCTGGGCAGCAGCAGGTTCGCTCCTGGCCCTGTGATGCGGGCGGCGATGGGCCCGGCCATGAACGCGACGAAGGCGATGGGCCCGGTCGCGGCGGTGGCGAAGGCCAGCAGAGCCACCGCGCCGAGGATGAAGAGCAGGCGCGTGCGATTCACGCGCACGCCGAGACCGGAGGCCGAGTCGTCGCCCAGCTGCAGCGCGCCCAGCGCCCTGCCCTGCGTGAGCATCAGCGGCAGGATGACGGCCGCGGCGATCGCGAGCGGCGTCACCCGCTCCCAGGACGCATTGTTCAGGCTGCCCGTGAGCCACTGCATGGCGGTCTGGATGTCCCAGCTCGCGGCACGCGACAGCATGTACGAGATGACGCTCTGCAGCATGGCCGCGATGCCGATGCCGATCAGGATCAGTCGCGTGCCGGCGAAGCCGCCCTTGATCGAGAGCAGGTAGATCACTCCCGCGGTCAGGAGCGCACCGCCGAGCGCCAGCAGCGAGACGACGGGGCCGTTCAGCGACAGCACGACGATGCCGACAACCGCCGCGGCGCCCGCGCCATCGGAGATCCCGATGATGTCGGGGGAGGCGAGCGGGTTGCGCAGCAGGGTCTGGAAGCACACGCCCGCGATGCCGAATGCAAGCCCGGCGAGCACCGCCAGCACGGCGCGCGGCAGCCGCAGCTCGCCGACCGTGAAGGAGGCGCCGGGGACGGTCTCGCCGAGGATCACGCGGATGATCTGGTCCGGCGTGTAGAACTTGTTGCCCACCATGAGCGCGACGGCGAAGAGCGCGAACAGCAGGATGCCGAGCACGATGGTCGCGATGCCATGCCGGCGATGGCGGGCACGACGACCCGCGATGATCGTCGCGACGCGCGCCGCTCCGCTGTCCGCGGCCGTCGTCTGCGCGACCGAGGCCTTCGTGGTGCTCACAGTTCCCGCACCTTCTGGCGACGCACGATCCAGATGAAGAACGGGGCGCCGATGAGCGCGGTGATGATGCCCACCTGGATCTCCTCGGAGGACGGGGCGATCACGCGCCCGATGATGTCGCTCGCGAGCAGCAGCGCCGCTCCGGCGAGTGCGGAGAACGGCAGCAGCCAACGGTGGTCGGTGCCGATCAGCATGCGGCAGACGTGCGGGATCACCAGGCCGACGAACCCGATCGGTCCGGCGATGGCGGTCGCGGCGCCGGCGAGGATGACGGCACCCAGCGCCGACATGAGCCGGGTGCGGAAGACGTGCTCCCCCAGCCCCTTCGCCATGTCGTCGCCGAGCGCGAGGGAGTTCATGCCGCGGGCGCTCGCGAAGCAGATGAGCGCGCCGAGTGCGAGCACCGGTGCGGTCAGGGCGATGCGCGGCCATTCGGCACCGCCGACGCCGCCGATCTGCCAGGACTGGAAAGCCTGCAGCAGGTCGACGCGGGGCAGCATGATCGCACTGATGAGCGAGGCGAAGGCGGCAGAGGTGGCCGCTCCCGCGAGGGCGAGCTTGAGCGGTGTCGCCCCACCACGGCCGAGCGATCCGACCGTGTAGACGAATGTCGCGGCGACCGCAGCGCCCACGATCGCGAGGGCCATCTGACCGTACGGGTTCGAGAGCCCGAGGAACGCGATGCCGATCACGACCGCGAGCGAGGCGCCGTTCGAGACGCCGAGGATGCCGGGGTCGGCGATCGGATTGCGCGTCACCGCCTGCATCGTCGCTCCCGAGAGCGCGAGAGCCGCACCGACCAGGAGGGCGAGCACCGTGCGCGGCAGGCGCTTGACGATCGCGGCCTGAGCGAGCGTGTCGGACTGCCCACCGAGCGCGGCGAAGACATCGTCGATGCTCACGGCCCGCACGCCGAAGCACACCGACAAGACACAGAGCACGAGCAGCACGCCCAGCCCGATCAGGAGCCAGAGGGTGCGCGCCCACGCCGGGCGCCGCAGATCTGCGGTGCCCGGCGTGGGGACGGTGACGGTGGCCACTGTGTTCCGTGCGGGAAGCGTGAGCCGGAGCTCAGTTCGCGGCGAGCGGCGCGGCCAGCAGGGCCAGGTAGTCGGTCAGACCCCACGGGATCGACAGCGGCGAGGGGTTCGCGGATGCCGCGATCGGAGTGGCATCCGGGAGGATCGCGATCCGCCCCTCGGCGATGGCCGGGATCTTGGAGAGCAGCGGGTCGGCCTGCAGCGTCGCGATCAGCGAGTCGTCGCCGTAGGTGACGAACACATCGACGTCGGCGAACTTGTCGGCCTCTTCGGAGCTGACCGTGAGGTAGAACTGGTCGCTGTCCGCGTTCTCCTCCACGATCGACGGCAGCGGGAGCCCGAGGTTGTCGTGCAGGAAGCCGGGGCGCGTGTCGATCGCCGTGTAGTAGCCGACCTGGCTGAGGTCGGTCGGGTCGACGTAGGCGAACAGGACCTTCTTGTCCTTGAGGATGCTGTTGGCTTCGAGGGCGGCCTCGGAGTCGACGCGCAGGTCCTCGATCAGGGCTTTGCCCTCTTCCTCCAGGCCGAGGGCCTTGGCGTTCAGCTCGATCATCTCGTCGACCGTCGTTCCCCACTTGACCGTGGGGTAGGCGACGACCGGGGCGATCTTGGAGAGGGTGTCGTACTCCTCCTGCGTCAGGCCGGAGTATGCGGCGAGGATGACATCGGGCTCGGTGTCGGCCACGGCCTCGTAGTCGATGCCGTCGGTCTCGTCGAACAGCACCGGGGTGTCGGCGCCCAGCTCGTCGAGCTTCTCCTCGACCCAGGGCAGCACGCCGTTGTCGTCGTCGTCGCCCCAGGTGGCCTTGCTCATGCCGACCGGGACGATCCCGAAGGCCAACGGCACCTCGTGGTTCGCCCACGCGATCGTGGCGATGCGCTCGGGCTTCTCGGTGATCGTGGTCTCGCCGTAGACGTGCTCGACCGTGACCGGGAAGGCGGCAGGATCGGCGGGGTTGCTGCCGACGGCGTCGGAGTCTTCGCCGGTCGACGCGGAGGCGCAGGCGGTGAGGCTGAGGGCGAGCGCCGCGGCGACGCCGGCAGCGAGAAGTCGAGAGGTGCGCACAGGCATTCCCTTCGGAGGGTGGCGGGGGGGGGGGGAGGCTTTGGTAAGCCTGGCCTAATCTAACAGAAAGTTAGGCATCCCTAATAAGCCCATGGTCTGGACATACGGAGCCTGCCCTCACCGCATCCGCCACCCGGCGAACGCAGAAGCCGGCCGGACCCACGAGGGGCCCGACCGGCTTCCGGACGATCAGTGCGCGCTCAGAGTGCGCGGATGTTCGCCGCCTGCATGCCCTTGGGGCCACGCTCAGCGTCGAATTCGACCTTCTGGTTCTCGCGGAGCTCCTTGAAGCCCGAGCCCGTGATCGCCGAGTAGTGGGCGAACAGGTCGTCGGAGCCGTCATCGGGAGCGATGAAGCCGAAGCCCTTTTCCGCGTTGAACCATTTCACAGTGCCAGTGGCCATGTGTTTCTTCTTTCTGTTGATCTAGCCGCTGTTTTACACGGCTTGTGCATCGCCCCGGAACAACCGGAGGATACGAGTGAGCCGCCCTCCGAACGGAAGGGGCGAAGTTTTCAGGGGATCCGTGCCGAACCGATCGGCGCAGAATTCGGATCCAGATGTCGGGCCACACACGTCGCAGCAAGCGTTCGCGGGCCGGTGATGAATGACGCCTCCAGGAAGAGGCACGTTGCCAACCGTACCACGCCGTCCCTGGTAGCGCGCCCCCGACTTCCGGACATGTCGCGCCGTGCTCACGACAGCACGGCGGAGGCGCGGGCAGTCAGCGCCGCCTCGGTGCGCGTGCTCACCCCGAGCTTGCGCAGCACCGCCGAGACATGCACGCTCACCGTCTTCGCACTGATGAACAGTCGCTCGCCGATCTGGCGATTGCTGAGTCCCTCGGCGATCAACGCCAGCACCTGGCGCTCGCGTGCGGTGAGGAGCGCGGCCTCGTCTTCATCGCCCGCCCGCAACCCGGCCGCTGTGGCGAACTCCGCGACCGCCGCCTGCAGCTGCACGTGACCGAGCTCGTCGGCGATCTTCTCGGCGTCGGCCAGCAGCGGGGCCGCCGCGGCGCGCTCCCCCGCGTGCACGAGCATCCGCGCGCGCTCGATCCGGGTGACGACCCGGAACGTGACCGGAACGTCCTCTCCGTCGGCGAGGTCGATCGCCGCGTCGAGCGCCTCTGCCGTCGGAACGAGCAGCGCGTCGAGGAGTGACGACCATGTCCCGGCTCTCAGCTGCGACGACTGCGCCGCCCAGGCCGCGGCGACGGCACGCGATGCCTCGACCACGTCGTCGCCGGACGCGCGCAGTTCGGCGATGATGGCCCCCGCCTGCAGCAGCAGACGTCGCTGATGCAGGAGTGCCGGTCCTTCGTCGTCGATCATCGCGAGGATGGCCGCGAGCGCTCCGCGCGGATCTCCGGCGCTCTCGGCGACGGCCACGGCCATCACCACGCTGTCGTACCAGATCTGCCGCTCGACGCCCCCGGTCTCGCGGAAGGCCGGAAGCCACTCGCGCATCGCGTCGGCCGCCTCGGCGGAGCGACCGCGCCAGGCCAGCACGCGCACCCGCGTCATGGTCGCGTACATGCGGAACACCCGCAGCGTGCCCTGCATGAAGTCACGTGCGAGCATCTCCTCGACGCGGGCGATGTCACCGCGCTCGAGCAGCGGCACCGCCATGTTCTGCGCCATGATCGATCCCGATGTGCGCTCCACTCCGAGCACGCGGGCACGGGCGAGGCCCTCTTCGGCGAGCAGCAGCGCCTCACGGTAGCGCCCGAGCAGTCCGAGCAGGTCGGAGTAGTTGACGCGATAACGCATCTCGGCCGTCGAACCGCGGGCGAGGTCGCGAGCGATCCCGTATTCGCGGATGCCACCCTCGATGTCGCCCAGGTGCGCGCGCGACGCTCCGCGCACGTTCGCGGCGATCGAGAGCTGATCGTCGGAGTGTGCGCGCTCGGCCACCTCGGCGGCCTCGGTCGCGATCGCGATCGCCTCGACCCGGTCACCCGCGATCATGCGGCGACTCGCCAACTGGTTCAGCAGTTCCGCCCTGAGACGGTCATCGTCGACGTTCTCGTCGACGATCGCGAGTGCCTGCTGCAGCAGGGGAATTGCACCGGCACGGCCGAGATTCACCAGATACAGCGCCTTGTTGCGGAGCAGCCGCGCATGCAGCCGAGGATCGATGGTCGAGGAGTCGACCTCATCGAGTGCGAGATTGGCGACCGCGAGCGCCCGTTCGCCGTCGCCCGCATTGCGCAAGATCGAGCCGAGGGTGTGGAGCAGTTCGAGATGCGCGACGCCGGCCGCGTCTGCCGCATCCGGCACGTGCGGCCACAGGTCGAGGGCGAGTTCGCCGAACCGCGCGGCCGCTCCGAACGCGAACCGGGCCTTGGCATGGCGCATCGCCTCGACAGCCGCGATCAGGGCGCGGCGCTCGTCCTGAGCGAGCTGCCAATGATAGGCCAGCGCCGCCGCGTCGCCGCTCTCGGTGTCGTCGCAGTACGCCTCGAGCGTCTCGGCGTAGGAGCGGTGCAGCCGCGAACGCTCACCGGGCAGCAGGTCTGCGTGCACGGCTTCGCGGAGAAGGGCGTGCCGGAAGCGGTAGAGATCGTCGGAGATCACGAGGATGCCGCTGCTCATCGCCTCACGCAGCGCATCGTCGAGCCGCTCCTCCCCCAGGTCGGTGAGGCGCACGAGCAGCGGATGCGCGAGCGGGCGCTCCGCACCGGAGGCGATCTGCACCACCCGACGCGCATCGTCGCCCAGACGGTCGAACCGCCCGAGCAGGATGTCGCGGAGGCCGTCCGGCAGAGGACCCGCCGTGCACCCGGCGATCTCCTCGACGAAGAAGGGGACTCCTTCGGCGCGCTCCTGCACGCGCTCGAGCGCTCCCTCACTGAGGGGATGGCCGGTGATCTGCTCGGCGAGCGCCCTCACGGCATCCGCCTCGAGACGCTGCAGCGCCACGCGCTCGAGCAACCTCGCTCTGGCGGCCTCGGCGATGAACCTGCTGACCGCGTCGCCACGACGCACATCGTCGGAGCGGCAGCTGAGAAGGAGGAGGATCCTTCCGCGCGTGAGCGTGCGCAGCAGGAAGGAGAGGATCGCGAGCGTCGACTCGTCGGCCCAGTGCAGGTCTTCCACGATCAGCACCTGCGGGGCGCGCGCCGCCGCGGTCTCGATGAGGGTCGCGATCGCATCGCGCAACCTCTCGGGACTCGTGCCGGCGCGCTCGGTCGGCACGGATGCCAGCGCGGGCAGCAGCATGCCGAGCGCCTCGGCGCCCACCCCCACGGCCTGGCGCGCCTCGTCGACGCCGACCGTCTCGACGAGCGAACGCAGGATGCCCGTCAGAGGGCCGTACGGTGTGCGCGCCGCACCGAGATCGAGGCACCAGCCGACGTGCACGTCGGCCCGATCGGCGACCTCCACCGCGAACTCCCGCAGCAACCGCGACTTGCCGATGCCGGCCTCCCCCTCGACGAGGAGGGCCGCCGGCATCCCGTCGACGGCGCTCTCGAACGCGCGCCGCACGACCGCGAGATCGGCGTCGCGGCCGACCATCGCGGAGCTGGGAGCGAAGGAGGGCATGGATTCATGCTCCCACTCCCCGCCGACATCCGGGACGTCGTCCCCGACGGGCTGCGCGCGGTTCGGCGCCGTCCCGATCGCGGTGCTCACCGCGCGGTCAGCGGCTCGCAGGAGCCGGGGGAACGACGCTCCACCGAGGGAGCGGCGACGGCCTGTGCTCCCGCTCCGACGCCCGCCGCCGCGCGCCCGCGCATCCGGTGCAGCATCCGCCGCAGTGCTCCGGCCTCACGCGGCACGATCTGATCGGCACGCTCGATCAGCATCCGACGGCGTTCGGCCGCGCGCTCCAGCTGCTCGCGTTCGAACTCGGTGACCTGATAGCTGAGATAGGGGTGCTCGTACATGGCTTCTCCTCGACGGTGTGCGATATCCCTACACTCCGCTCTGAGGCACCCCGCCCACATCCGACGGATTCCCTATCTTCCCGTCCGCGTGCGCCCGTGCGACTAAGCCGACCCGCTCCGGGCCGGTGGCGACGAACCCCGCCTCAACGTGGTCCTCGCCGAAGGACGAGACTCCGGCGGAGCGACGATCGCGAGCACGCGCACCAGCGTCGTCATCCAGAGCAGACCGAGACCGACCACGATCGCCTCGAGCGCGGTCACGCTGAACAGTGCGAAGCCGAAGCACAGCACGACCGCGACGACCACGAGCAGCACGACGCCCACCGTGGTGATCACGAGAGCCCGCGGCGGCCCCGGCACCGCGGTCGCGGTACTCACCATCGCCACCGCGAACAGCGCGAGCGTCGCGAACGCCGCCACGTCATGCGCGATCGGCACCCGGTGCAGCGGCAGCAGACCCACCGCGGCGAGCGCGGCCCCGGTCGCCGCCCACAGCGTCACGATGCCGGCGATGCGGACCAGCGCCGGATCACCGAGCGCCCGGTGCAGATCGCGCCCGATGTAGGAGCCCACGGTCGCGACGAGGAGCCCGGCGATCACGAGCGTGCCGTTGAAGGCCCACGACCCCGCCCCACCTCCCAGCTGCGAGAAGTTCGACTCCCACCACCGCGGATCGGCGGCGGTGACCATCGCGAACAGCGTGCCGATCACGAGGTAGCCGAACAGGAGTCCCGCGAGGTCGGCGGTACGCAGGCCGATGCCGGCGCCGAACGCGAACCGTCCACCCACGGCCGCCGCGACCCCCGCCAGCAGTCCCCCGCCGATCGCCGCGAGTGCGAGTCCGCGCAATCCGACCGCGAGGATCTCCGCCGTCAGCAGCACCCCCATCGCGGTGACCGCGCCGAACACGACGGTCAGCGCGACCTCCGAGACATCCGAGACGACGGCCTGCCAGCGGGGCATCGCTGCCGTCTCTCCCTGTCGATGCATCCGCGTGCTCACGATGAAGGCGGCGGCCGCGATCACCCCGGCGATGGCGGCGATCGGCAGCGCGAGCCCGCCGACACCGGTCAGCGGCCGCGGTTCAGCGCCCAGCAGCAGGACGCCCGCGAGCGTGCCGAGCACGAAGCAGATCGCGGTCGCCCAGACCGCTCTGGTCTCACCCTGCAGTCGGTACTGCTGCTCCATGTGGCCCATGCAAGCATGCGGCTGCGACGTCGGCGTCCGCCCTCGCCGGGACGGCATCGACTCCGGCCTGTCGGGGTCAGTCGTCTGCTCCGCCGTGACCGGTACCCGCCCCGACCGATCGACTCTCGATGAACGCCTTGAAATGGATCAGATCCTTCTTCACGGCGCGCGCACCGGCTCCGGTGAGCACGCCGATCTTCTCGAAGAAGCCCGCCGGCTCCCAGTCGACCTGCAGAGTCAGGCGCGTCGACCCCTCGGTCAGCCGATGGAACGCGACGACCCCGGCATGCGTCGGCGCCTCCCCGACACTGTTCCAGGCGAGCCCCTCGTCAGGATGCTGCTCGGTGAGCTCCACGTCGAACTGTTGCGCCGCACCGCCGATGCTCACCGTCCACCGGGTGTGTGTGGCGTCGATCGGGGTGATGGAGTCCACGGCGTCGAGGAACTGCGGAAGGCTCTCGAACCGGGTCCATTGGTCGTACGCCATCCCGATGGGGACGTCGACGTCGATCGTCTCGATGATCTGCACCATGCGGTGCTCCTCGCTGTCGGTCGCGCGCGTTCTCCCATTCAGCGCCTCGCGTGGACGTACCGCGACGGGGTTGACTTCTGCGGGTCGACGGCGCGTTCCCCGCGCGCTGTCGGCATCGCTCGGACCCGTGTCGCCGCCGCACGACTACCGTGGTGAGCATGCGCATCCCCGCCGCGATCCGCGCCTCGCAGCGCTCCCCGTTGCTGCAGGTGGTCAAGTCCGCCGCAGCGACGATCTCGGCGTGGTTGATCGCCGGGTGGGTGTTCCCCGCGCAGCTCCCGGTCTTCGCCGCGATCGCGGCCCTGCTGGTCGTGCAGCCGAGCGTGAACCAGTCGCTGTCGAAGGCGCTCGAGCGCAGCATCGGCGTCATCGCCGGGGTCGTGATCGCCGTCGCCCTCGGCCTGCTGCTGGGGTCGCCGAGCTGGATCGTGCTGCTCGCGATCGTGGTCGCGATGCTCGTCGCGTGGGTGTTCCGGGCCTCGCCCGGCACGGGCAACCAGGTCGCGATCTCCGCGATGCTCGTGCTCGCCCTCGGATCGTCCAGTCCCGAGTACGCGTTCGCCCGCATCGTGGAGACGCTGATCGGCGTCGTGATCGGCATCGTCGTGAACGCCGCGATCGTGCCCCCGGTGCTCGTCGCCCCCGCCCGCCGCGACCTCGGGCTGCTGGGCAGCGAGCTGGCCGCCTGTCTGGATCGTCTCGCCGACGCGCTGCCGTCCCCGCAGAGTCCGGCCCGGTTGCAGGAGCTGATGCTGGAGGCGCGGCTGCTGCGGCCCATGAAAGATGCGGCAGAAGCATCCATCGCGGCCGGCGAGGAGTCGCTGACGCTGAATCCTCGGCGCTCCACCCACCGCGCCGATCTACGGGAGATGCGGGCGCTGCTGGAGCGGCTGTCTCCCATCGTCACGCAGGTGATCGGGATGACGCGGGCCTACTTCGACCATTACGACGACTCGATCGGCGAGGAGCCCGCCGTTGCGGCGATCGCCGAGCAGCTGCGTCGGGCCGGGCATGATGTGCGCCTCGCGGTGCAGATCGCCGACGTCGCCCCGGAGCCGGAGGCGCTGACATCCGCGATCCCGGCGCTGACGGCTCCCCTCGTCATCCGTCCGCCGGCGTCGCAGCACTGGATCCTCATCGGGTCGATGATGGAGGACCTGCGGCGCATCCGCGATCAGCTGGTCGAGGACTGAGGTGCGGCCTACCCTGGACCCATGCCCGACATGACGCTGCCCGAGGCGCTCGGCGAACTCGCCGCCCTCGAGGATCCGAAGATGCGCGCCGCGAACGAGAAGCGCGGCGACGACCACGGCATGAACCTCAGCCGCCTGCGGGCCCTCGCGAAGCGCATCAAGACGGACCAGCCACTCGCGAAGGAGCTGTGGGAGACGGGCGAGACGCCGGCGCGCCTGCTCGCGCTGCTCATCTGCACACCTCGTGCGTTCACCGCCGACGAGCTCGACGCCATGCTGCGCGAGACGCGTCCGCCCAAGGTCAACGACTGGTTCGTGAACTACGTCGCGAAGAAGACGCCTCTGACCGAGCAGCTGCGGCTGCGCTGGTTCGACGACCCCGACCCGACGGTCGCCGCCGCAGCCTGGTCGCTCACCTCGGTGCGGGTCATGAAGCAACCGGACGGACTCGACCTCGCGCACCTCCTCGATCTGATCGAGCGCGATATGAAGGATGCCCCGAAGCGACTGCAGTGGTCGATGAACGAGACCCTCGCGCAGATCGGCATCCACCATCCGGCGCTGCGGGCGCGGGCGCTGGCGATCGGCGAGAACCTGCAGGTGCTGGCCGACTATCCGACGGCCCCCGGGTGCACCTCACCGTTCGCCCCGCTGTGGATCGGCGAGATGGTGCGGCGCAACGAGGGCTGACCTACGCTGAGTCGATGAGCACGCACATCGCCGCAGAGCCCGGTCAGATCGCCCCTATCGTCCTGTTCCCCGGCGACCCGCTGCGCGCGAAGTGGATCGCCGAGACCTTCCTCGACGACGCCGAGCTGTACTCCGAGACCCGCGGAATGCTGGGTTACACCGGCACGTGGGAAGGGCACCGCGTCTCCGTGCAGGGCTCGGGCATGGGGCAGCCCTCGATGGCGATCTACGCCACCGAGCTGTTCACCTCCTATGACGTGCAGACCATCGTGCGCGTGGGGTCGTGCGGCGCGCTGACCGAGCGGCTGAAGGTGCGCGACATCATCATCGCGAACGGCGCGTGCACGGACTCCGGCATCAACCGCGTGCGCTTCCACGGACTCGACTACGCCCCCGTCGCGGACTTCTCGCTGCTGCGCGCCGCGGTGGAGGCGAGCGAGCGCGAGCCGCTGGACTCCGCCGTGCACGTGGGTCTGCTGCTGTCGAGCGACCAGTTCTACAGCACGCGCCCCGAGCTCACGGCACCGTTCGTGCAGCACGGCGCGCTCGGGGTGGAGATGGAGACCAGCGGGCTGTACACCCTCGCCGCGTTCCATGGCCGGCGGGCCCTGAGCATCTGCACGGTGTCGGATCACATCGTCACCGGCGAGGAGACCACGGCGCAGGAGCGCGAGCAGACCTTCGGCGACATGATCCGCATCGCCCTGCAGGCGGCGACCGCGGTCTGAGTCGGTTCGTCCAGGCCGGGATGGGATGATCGGAGGACCATGCCTTCCCTCCTCGACGCCGCCCCTCCCGCCGGAGCCGATGCGGACACCGTCTATCTGGCGTTCGTCGAGTGGGCGGAGTCCACCGGGATCCGGCTGTACCCCGCGCAGGACGAAGCGGTCATCGAGATCGTCTCGGGCAAGAACCTGATCCTGTCGACTCCGACGGGCACCGGTAAGTCGCTCGTCGCGATCGGCGCGCACTTCTCTGCGCTGAACGCCGGCGTCCGCAGCTACTACACCGCGCCGATCAAGGCGCTGGTGAGTGAGAAGTTCTTCTCCCTCGTCGATGTCTTCGGCGCCGAGAACGTCGGCATGATCACCGGCGACTCCTCGGTCAACGCGGATGCGCCGATCATCTGCTGCACGGCCGAGATCCTCGCGAACCTCGCACTCCGTCAGGGCACGGATCTGCCGGTCGGTCAGGTCGTGATGGACGAGTTCCACTTCTACGCCGACCCCGACCGCGGCTGGGCGTGGCAGGTGCCGCTGCTCGAGTTGCCGCAGGCGCAGTTCATCCTGATGTCCGCGACGCTCGGTGACGTGACGGAGCTCGCCGCCGACCTGTCTCGCCGCACGGGCAGGGAGACGGCCTCGGTGACGGGTGTCGAGCGCCCGGTGCCGCTGCACTTCTTCTACGAGCAGACACCGATCCACGAGACCATCGACGACCTGCTGGGCACGGGGCAGGCGCCGATCTACATCGTCCACTTCTCGCAGGCGGCCGCGATGGAGCGCGCCCAGGCCCTGTCGAGCACCAAGGTCGCCACCCGTGAGCAGCGCGACCAGATCGCCGAGCTGATCGGCGGGTTCCGCTTCACCACCGCGTTCGGCAAGACGCTGTCGCACTTTCTCCGCGCCGGCATCGGCGTGCACCACGCGGGGATGCTGCCGAAGTACCGGCGTCTGGTCGAACAGCTCGCGCAGCGCGGACTGCTGCGCGTGATCTGCGGCACCGACACGCTCGGCGTCGGCATCAACGTGCCCATCCGGACGGTGCTGCTCACCGCACTCGCGAAGTTCGACGGCACCCGGATGCGGCAGCTCAACGCCCGCGAATTCCACCAGATCGCCGGGCGTGCCGGTCGCGCCGGGTACGACACCGCCGGCACCGTTGTCGCTCAGGCGCCGGAGCACGAGACCGAGAACCTGGCGGCGATCCGCAAGGCCGGTGACGATCCGAAGAAGAAGCGCAAGATCATCCGGAAGAAGGCGCCGGACGGCTTCGTCTCCTGGGGTGAGCCCTCGTTCCGCAAGCTCATCGACGCGGTACCGGAGACGCTGACCTCGCACATGCAGATCACGAGCGCCATGATGCTCAACGTGATCGGTCGCGGCGGAGACGTGTTCGGCAATATGCGTGCGCTGGCATACGACAACCACGAGCCGCGGAAGCGTCAGCGCGAGCTCGCGATCCGCGCCATCGGCATCTACCGCACGCTGCGCGAATCCGGGATCGTCGAGCGCACGGCCGACGGTGAGATCCGCCTCACGGTCGACCTGCAGCCGAACTTCGCCCTGAACCAGCCGTTGTCGCCGTTCGCTCTCGCCGCGTTCGAGCTGCTGGACCCCGACCCTTCGACGGGCACGGGAACCGCGCAGTACGCGCTCGACATGATCTCGATCGTCGAATCGACCCTCGACGACCCCCGCGCCATCCTCGGGCAACAGGAGTTCCTCGCCCGCGGCGAGGCGATCGGCGCGATGAAGGCCGAGGGCATCGAGTACGACGAGCGCATGGAACTGATCGAGCAGGTGACCTATCCGAAGCCCTTGGACGAGCTCCTGAGCGCCGCGTTCGAGACATTCAGCGCGGCGCAGCCGTGGATCCGCGATTTCGAGCTGCACCCGAAGTCGGTGGTGCGCGACATGTACGAGCGGGCCATGTCGTTCGGGGAATATGTCGCGTACTACAAGATCGCCCGCTCAGAGGGCGTGGTGCTGCGGTACCTCTCCGACGCGTATCGCGCGGCATCGCAGACCATCCCCGAAGAGTTGAAGGACGAGGACCTCCGCGACCTGATCGAGTGGCTGGGCGAGCTCGTGCGCCAGGTCGACTCGAGCCTGCTCGACGAGTGGGAGGAGCTGGTGAGCGGCGTCATCCCCGCGCACGGCGGCGACGAACCGATCGTGCCGCCCGCGCCCAAGCGCCTCACGAGCAACGTGCGCGCTTTCCGCATCCTGGTGCGCAACGAGCTGTTCCGCCGTGTGCAGCTCGCGGCGCGTGAGGACGTGGATGCCCTCTCCGAGTTCGATCCCGCCTTCGGCGCGGATGCCTGGTCGGATGCGCTCGACGGCTACTTCGCCGACCACGACGAGATCCTCACCGGTGCGGATGCCCGCAGCTCGAAGCTGCTGCTGCTCACCGAGGGCGCCGAGACCTGGACGGTCCGTCAGATCCTCGACGACCCGGCCGGAGACCACGACTGGGGAATCTCCGCCACCGTCGACCTCGCCGCCTCCGATGCGGAAGGCGCTGCGGTGGTCACGGTCACCGCGGTCGACCGGCTCTGAGCACGGGATGGCGCCGGTGCGGCTGACGATCCAGGGAGGACCTTTCGACGGAGGTGCCGTCGAGGTTCCTCGCCGCACGCCTGCCGGCCTGCGGCTCCATCTCACGAGCGACGACGTCACCGCGAGCTACCGGATCACCGGCACTCCGAGCGGCACCTGCGTGGTGCTGTTCGAGGAGCCGTCCGCGGAGGATCAGGCCTGCAGCACGGCCAGCACGTTGCCCGCCGGGTCGCGGAACCACGCGATGTCCGGTCCCCGCCCGTCGCCGCGGACGATGCCGCGGTCGTCGGACGGGAACTCGGCGTCGCTGTAGATCTTGGTCGTGACTCCGCGGGAGATGAGCTCGTCGACGGCAGCATCGATGTCGGGGACCGGGAAGTTCAGGATCGTGAAGCTCGCCGGTTCGTGGTTCGGCTTCGCATAGATGAGGATCGATCCGCCGTTCGGCAACCGCAGATCGAGGAACCCCATGGCATTGCGCTGGACGTCGAGCCCGAGAGCGGAACCGTAGAACTGCTCCGCCGCATCGATGTCATCGACGCTGAACCCGCTGAACGCGCCTTCTGCAGTGAACGCTGTCATGCGTCCAGCATCCGCCTTCCCTCCGCGAAAGTCGAGGCCACGTCGCGCGGCCGTGCTCACCGCGCCGCGGCGGCCCGCACCAGCCTCGCCACCAGGTCCACGTAGCTCACACCCGCGGCGGCGAACATGCGGGGCACCTGTGAGGCCGCGGTCAAACCCGGCATGGTGTTGACCTCGTTGAGCACCGGCCCGTCGTCGGTGAGAAAGAAGTCCATGCGCGCCACGCCGGCGCAGCCGAGCGCATCGAACACGGCGATGGCCGCGCGCTTCAGCGCCGCCGTCTCGGCCGCGTCCAACGACGCCGGCACCTCGAACCGCGCGCTCCCGTCGTACTTCGTCGCGGTGTCGAACAGCCCGGTCGCATGGATCTCGAGGGGCGGTGCCGCCCAGCGCACACCGCCCGCCTCCCGCAGCACCGCCACATCGATCTCGCGCCCCCGCACGACCTCCTCGACCAGGATCCGGCTGTCGAACCGCGCCGCTTCCCGCAGCGCATCGAGCAGCTGGTCCTCCTCCGTCACGAGACCCACTCCGTAGCTCGACCCCGCCGACACCGGCTTCACGACCACCGGCCCCTCGAACTCGACGTCGCCGATGTCGGCCGCCGAGACCAGCCGTCCGCGCGCCGTGCGCAGCCCCACGGCAGCGGCCACCAGCTTGGTCGCCCACTTGTCCATGCCGATGGCACCCGCGCGCAGTTCTGATCCGACCACCCGCACCCCAGCGAGCGCACACACCGCCGCCAGGGCGCCATCCTCGCCGAGCGCTCCATGCACCGCGGGGAAGACGACATCGGCCCTGCCCAGCAGCGGCACGGCCAGAGCCAGCGACTCCGCCGCCGAGACGCCGGCCGGGATGCCGTCCGCCCGCCAGATCCCTTCGCGATCGATCGTCACGGTGGAGACCGTGTGGTCGCCCATCCGCAGCGCGGCGGCGACCGCGGCCGCCGATGCCAGCGAGACCTCATGCTCGGCGTTCTGTCCGCCGCCGATGACCAGCACGTCCGTCGTCATGCGATGCTCCTCTGCACGCGGGGGCCGATTCCCGTCACGATCGTGTGCGGAATGGTCTCCGCCCACCGCGCCCAGTCCTGCACGGACGGCACAGCCCCGCCGTCGGGGCCGTACAGCGTCACCGCGGTCCCCCGCGGGAACGACACCTCGCCCGTGTCGACCACGATCTGATCCATCGACACCCTCCCGACGATCGGATGCCGCCTCCCTCCGATCTCCACTCCCGCCTCCGCGCTCAGCTGCCTCGGGATGCCGTCGGCGTAGCCCACGCCGACGACGCTGAGATGCGTCGCCCGTGTCATGACGCAGGTCCCTCCGTATCCGACCGCGGTGCCGGCCGGCACTCCCGCACTGTGCACGACGGATGCCGTGAACCGGGACGCCCCGACCAGCGCCACCGTCTCGGACGGATCGATCCCGACGAGCCCCGCGCCGATGCGCACCATCCCGAAGTGCGTGGTGGGGTCGGTCAGCGCGCCCGCCGTCGCAGCGAGGTGCACCAGGAGCGGACCGAACCCGGCTCGCAGCACGGCGTCGCGCCCCTGCCGCATCCGCAGCACGGCAGCAGCATTCGCCACCGGGTCCGCCTCATCCGCCCGCGGCAGATGCCCCATCACCCCGACGATCTCGATACGCCCTCCTGTGACCGCTCGGCGCGCGAGGCGCAGCAGCTCGGCCCAGTCCTCCACCGCGCACCCTCCGCGCGCCATTCCCGTGTCGAGATGCAGGTGCACCCGCACGGGCTGCTCGGCATCAGCCACCAGCTGTCGCAGCTCCTCCACCGAGCCCACCGCGACATCGATGCGGTGCGCGGCGGCGAGCAGGGCATCCGCCCCCGCGGGGTTCAGCCACGACAGGATCGGCACCGTGAGCCCGGCTTCGCGCAGCGCCACGGCTTCCGCGACCTCGGTCACCCCCAGCCATTCCGCTCCGGCATCGACAGCCGCCCGCGCGACGGTGACCGCGCCGTGCCCGTAGCCGTCGGCCTTCACGACCGCCATGATGATCGACGCGGTCGCGGCACGCACCAGGTGCACGTTCGCGGCGACCGCATCGGGGATCGTCTGGAGTGTCGGCACGGGCAGTGCGGACAGGGTCGCCCGTGCGGGCGTGAGCACGACGGTCATCGCTGCATCCTCGGATCTTCGGTCGGGTCGTTGTACATCTGCGGGCAGCCCTGCGCGGCCGCCTCGGGTCGCAGCTCGTAGTGCCAGGACTCATTTCCGTAGATCTGGCACAGGCCGTAGTCGGCGCCGTGCTGCGCCAGCCAGTCCAGAGTCGGGAGCGGCCCGAGGTCGACCGCGTCGCCCGAGACGTGCGCAGAGGTGGTGGAGGAGGCGACCCAGCGCGCGGCCTCGGCCTCGGAGCCGTAGTGCGAGATCGCGTCCTGCAGCATCCGGTCCTGCAGCACCGGTGAACGCCAACCGCTGTTGACGAGGAAGGTCACCCCGGAGTCGGCGGCATCCGTGGCTGCGCGCTGCAACGCCGCGAGCAGCGCCGGATCGAGCTTCGACACCGCGACCCGGTCCACGTCGAACACGGTCGGCTGGTCGCCGTCGCGGATCACTCCGTCGACCTCGCTCGGCGCGACGACGGACCCGTCGATCGCTCCGCTCGGCATCGCCTCCCCGGTCGCGGTGCCCTGTCCCGAGGGGACGGCGGCGGATGCCGCGGCGAGCGACTGCTGCACGGCGAACGCGACGATGACCGCGGCGATGAGGCCGACGACCGTGAGGACGATCCTTCGACGGCGCCGTACACGGGATGGAGGAGACACGGTGGTGCTGTTCATGTCTCCAGCCAACTCAGCGACCTGTTGCCGGGGCGTATGCGGTTCTTCATATGCTCCCGATATACGGCGGTGCGTAGGATCTGAGCCATGCGTGTGCTGATCGTCGAGGACGAGCCCTACCTCGCCGAGGCCGTCCGCGACGGGTTGCGGCTGGAGGCGATCGCCGCCGACATCGCCGGCGACGGCGACGCGGCGCTCGAGCTGCTGAGCATCAACTCCTACGACCTCGCCGTGCTCGACCGCGACATCCCGGGCCCGAACGGCGACGAGATCGCGCGGTGGATCGTGGCATCCGGCAGCGGCATCCCGATCCTCATGCTGACGGCGGCCGACCACCTCGACGACAAGGCCTCCGGGTTCGAGCTCGGCGCCGACGACTACCTCACCAAGCCGTTCGAACTGCGGGAGCTCGTGCTGCGTCTGCGGGCGCTGGACCGTCGCCGTCAGCGCGTGCGCCCGCCCGTGCTGGAGGTCGCCGGCCTGCGACTCGACCCCTTCCGGCGCGAGGTGTTCCGCGACGGCCGCTACGTCGCCCTGACCCGCAAGCAGTTCGCGGTGCTGGAGGTGCTGATCGACGCCGACGGCGGCGTGGTGAGCGCCGAACAGCTGCTGGAGCGGGCCTGGGACGAGAACGCCGACCCGTTCACGAACGCCGTGCGCATCACGGTGTCGTCGCTGCGCAAACGGCTCGGGGAGCCGTGGCTCATCCTCACCGTCCCCGGTGTCGGCTATCGGATCGGGACGGATGCCGATGCGTAGACGCCGCGGGATGAGCGCGCGCCTCAAGCTCACCCTGAGCTATGCGGGCATCGTCGTGGTGTCGGGAGGGCTGCTGCTCGCCGCCGTGGCCGCCTACCTGCTGCGGTATGTACCGGACGTGCAGATCCCCGTCACGGAGTTCTTCGTGCCGAACCGCTCCGACCTGATCCGGGCATTCCTCCCGGTCGCCGTCGTCGTGATGATCGTGCTCCTCGTGTTCGGCCTCGCCGGAGGATGGCTGCTGGCCGGCCGCATGCTCGCGCCGCTCGACCGGATCAGCCGCGCCGCGCAGCTCGCCGCCCAGGGGTCGCTGTCGCACCGCGTGGCACTCGAGGGTCCGCGCGACGAGTTCCGCGACCTGGCCGATGTGTTCGACTCGATGCTCGACCGGCTCGAAGCGCACGTGGCGGAACAGCAGCGCTTCGCAGCGAACGCCTCGCACGAACTGCGCACGCCGCTGGCGATCTCGCAGACGCTGCTGGAGGTCGCCCGCACCGATCCCGAGCGTGACATCGATGCGCTCATCGCACGCCTGCGGGAGGTCAACACCCGCGCGATCGACCTGACCGAGGCGCTGCTGCTGCTCAGCCGGGCCGATCGTCGGGCGTTCACACGGGAGATCCTCGATCTCTCGCTGCTCTCTGAAGAGGCGGTGGAACAGCTGCTGCCGCTGGCGGACCGTCGGGGCATCACGATCGACGTCGGAGGCGACCCTGCAATGGTGCGCGGATCATCGGCGCTGCTGCAGCAGCTGGCCACCAACCTCGTGCACAACGCGCTCGTGCACAACCTGTCCTTCGGCGGGCACGTGGCGATCCGCACCCACGCACTGCCGCACGCGGTCGCCCTCGTGGTCGAGAACACCGGGGAGCCGATCACGGCGCACCGGGTCGCGACCCTCGTCGAGCCCTTCCAGCGCGGCGCCGAGCGCACGCGCAGCGAGGATCATGTCGGCGTCGGACTCGGCCTCGCGATCGCTCAACGCATCACCGAGGCGCACGACGGCACGCTGGTGCTGACGCCCCGCGCCGAGGGCGGACTGATCGTGACGGTGTGGCTGCCGCATCCGTTTCCGACCGCCGGCTGAGCGCGCTCCCCGGTCCGCCGTCCGTCTCAGGCGACGTTGCCGCGGAGCGCCGCGATCTCGCGGCCGTAGGTGCGCGCGTCGCTCTCGGCGTTCTCCTTGAGCTCGCGAGCCGTGTCGGCGAAGGCATCGAGGGCAGGGTTGACGCCGACCAGGGTGAACGGACGCTGCACGACGCGCAGGTCGAGGCCCCAGACGTCCGCCAGCACGCGGCGCAGCCATCCGGTCGAGTGGTCCCAGCCGTCCTTCGGGGTACCGGGGGCGTAGTTGCCGCCGAGCACCGTGACGAGGGTCGCGGGCTTGCCCTGCAGAGCCGTGCCGGTGGGGCTGATGCGCTCGTCGGTGTAGGCCAGGTCGAACCAGGTCTTGAAGTGCTGCGAGACGCCGTAGTTGTACAGCGGCACCGCGAACAGCAGCGCATCGGCGTCGATCAGCTCGTCGGCGAACCGGGTCGCGAGGGCGCGCGCCCGGTTCTGCCCCTCGGTGCGCTGCGCCGCCTCGACGAAGCCGGAGGTCACGGCATCCGTCCACGCCGTCGCCGGCACGGGGTCCGCCGCGACGTCGCGTCGCGTCACCGTGGAGTCCGGGTGGGATGCCGACCACTCGGCTTCGACGAGGTCGGCGAGCGAGCGGCTGGCGGACGACGCGGGGAGGATGCTGGCATCCAGGCGGAACAGCGACATGGGGCTGCCTTTCGTTTTCGTAGTCACTAGGTTTTTCCTAGCGACAGCGGTTAACGTAGCACATGTAGGATGGGGTCATGGCGGACGCCGAGGCAGAGATCCATGCGTGTGACGCGGCGGTCACACTGGCCTTCAGCGTGCTCGGCAAGCGGTGGAACGGCATGATCGTCTCGTCGCTCGGCGGCGGACCGTCGACCTTCGTCGCGCTGCGCCGCGCCGTGGCCGGCATCAGCGACACCGTGCTCTCCGATCGACTCGCCGAGCTGGCCCAGGCCGGACTCGTCGCCCGCACGGTCGACGCGGGCCCCCCGGTCACGGTGTCGTACACCCTCACCGCGAGCGGACAGGGGCTGCTGCCGATCCTCGATCAGCTCGGTGCCTGGGCATCCGTGAATCTGGAGCGTCACTCCGGATGAGCGAGCTGCGGCCGCGACGCGCCTGGTGGATCCTGATCCTGATCGGCCTCCTCTCGCTCGCCGCTGCCGCCTTCCTGGCCTTCAGCCCGGGTTTCCGCCTTGCCCCGCCGACGCCGTTCGGAGAGACGATGCAGGTCGAGCTCTCCGCCGGCACGCATGCGATCTACGTCACTCCCTCGGACCGGTGGGGCGACATCGACTGCACCGGAACGATCGCCGACGGGGGAGACGTGCAGCTGCGCCCCGACATGACCATGCAGGGTCTGCTGGTGCCGGAAGCATGGGACGCGCAGGGCAGCTTCGTCACCGCCACCGCGGGGAACACCGCGCTCACGTGCGACGGCCCCGTGGAGGGCGGACGATTCACCGTCGGGCCGATCCAGTCGATCTTCGACATCGCCGGAGCCGCAGCCGTCGGCGTGCTCGCCGTCGTGCTGCTGATCCTCGGCGTCATACTGCGCCTCGTTCGCCGGCGGCCGCGCGCCTGACCGCCGCGCCGTCAGGGCCCGCGGTCAGCCCTCGAAGCGCAGGAGCACGGAGCGATCGGGGTCGAGGTTCGGCATCTCCACGCCGACGACCCTGAGCACGCGCCCCGGGAGCTCGACGCCGTCCGCGAGCCACATCGGCTGCGCGTCGCCTAGCGGTTCGGCTTCGGGGGTGACCCTCGTCACACGGTAGGTCCGGTCGTCATCGAGGCCGGGAATCGTGAGTCTCCCCAGCGGCCATGTGCGCGGGCGCTCCGTCAGCGAGAGCGCGAAGAGGGCCTCGGAGCCGTCAGCGGCGACGACCCCCTCGAGACGGGCTGCCGGTTCGGCGAGGTCGGCGTGCACGCTCACCCCGCCATGCAGCAGCGAGCGGAACCGCTTGTGCAGGGCGATCCACGACGCGACCGCCGCCCGGCTGCCCTCGTCTTCCACGAGGAGGTTGAGCTCGACCCCGAGGTTTCCCCAGATGGCCTTCTCGCCGCGATACGACAGCGGATGCTGGCGGTGCGTGGTGTGCGAGTGCTCCGCGCCGATGTGCGTCCCCTGGTACTCCGGCGGCACGAGGAGTCCGGTCCAGCGCTGGATCTCCATGCGCTCGTGCGGGTCGTTGCAGTCGCTCGGCCACACCCGCTGCGTACGCGCGAGCACTCCGAGGTCGATGCGCCCACCGCCGGACGCGCACGACTCGATCTCGAGCCCCGGATGCCGCCGGTGCAGTTCGTCCATGACCCGGTATGCGGCGAGGGTGTGCGCGCGGTATCCGGCCGTGCCCGTGGGCGTGTGGCCCGCATCGAGCAGATAGCGGTTGTGGTCCCACTTGATGTACGCGATGTCGAGCTCCGCGACCAACGCCGACACGGCCTCGAGCACGTACTGCTCGGCATCCGGATGACCGAGATCGAGCACATGCTGATGGCGAGAGGGCATTCCCGCTCCATGCCCGGCGTCGAAGAGCCACTCGGGATGTGCGCGCGCGAGGTCGGAGTCGAGATTGATCATCTCCGGCTCGAACCACAGGCCGAAGTCCATGCCCAGCTCCCGCACACGGTTCGCGAGCGGAGCGAGCCCATCGGGCCAGCGCTCCCGATCGATCGTCCAGTCTCCGAGCGATGTCGTGTCGTCTCGTCGACCGACGAACCAGCCGTCATCCACCACGAACCGCTCGGCGCCCGCCTCCGCTCCGCGCTCCGCGAGGGCGATGAGCGTCGTCGGATCGTGATCGAAGTACACCGCCTCCCAGGTGTTGAGGATGACCGGTCGCGGAGTGCCCGGATGCGCAGGGGAAGCGCGCAGATGACGGTGGAATCGCGCGGCCAGCTCATCCAGTCCGTCTCCCCACGACCCGTACTGCCAGGGGCTGACGTACTGCTCGTCGG
Organism: Microbacterium saperdae; assembly: GCF_006716345.1. Taxonomy (NCBI): domain Bacteria; kingdom Bacillati; phylum Actinomycetota; class Actinomycetes; order Micrococcales; family Microbacteriaceae; genus Microbacterium; species Microbacterium saperdae. Next base: position 718,066 of record NZ_VFOX01000002.1, on the reverse strand, counting down.
CGTCGAGGGTGACCTCATCGGCCACGAGCACCTCCGAGGCGACGAGACGGCGCACGTCGGCCGGGGTGCGCTCTGCGCCCAGGGTCTGATTCCCGCTCCATGCGAGGTGCGTCGCCCAGACGCGGCCGGAGCGGAACCCGAATCCCCGCCGTCCCGCCAGGACGAGCATGGTGTGCTCGAGTCCCGGCTTGCCGCCCCGCGAGGTGCGCACCCACTCGCCCACGTCGAAGGCCCGACGCTGCGGGACGCGCTCCAGAGCCCAGCGTCCGGTCAGATCCATGACCTCGTCCGCCTCCGCCGGGACCGGAAGCGCGAGCTCGAGCGCTCCGACGCGCAGTCGGCCCGCACGCGCATTGCGCAGCGTCGCGCGCTGGCGCACGAGCCCGCTGGCGTGGAGCACCTCGATCTCGACCACGAGGTCGAGCCCGTACTGCTCATCGACCGCCGAGACGGTGAGCGCCTGCGCCTCGTCGCCGTCGACGCACGTGAAGGACGACACCGTGAACTTCGCCGCCCACTGGGCGCCGTCGCGATCGGCGATCAACCCCGGACGGCCCATCCACCCCTCCGGCAGCTGCGCGAGCACCGGGACCGGCTGCGGGTAGGTCACGGCGCTGTCGCCGATGCCGGGCATCGCCGTCGCGGCGAGAGAGACCAGGTCCTGGGCACGGAGCTCACCGAGATCTTCACCCCAGTGCAGGATGCGCGGCAGCCGCTCATCCGAGAGGAGCACGACCACGCTCGTCCCTCCCGCACGCAGGTGCACGACGTCTTCGGCGGCGAGCGGGCGCTGCGTTGCTGTGTGGGTCATCTTCGAGTCCTCGTTCCGCGGTCACTGCCGAGCTTCTTCGCCGACGCGGATCACCCGCGACGACTCCACGCTAGAGCGCGCCGGCCACGATGACCAAGGCGTCAACCGATGGTCGACATGGACATTTCGCTTCTCGCCGTCGATACTCGGATCGTGCTCATCCCCGACGGATTCCCTGGACAGCGCATGCTCGTCCTCCCCCGGCCCCTCGTGAACGAGGTCTTCCGCATGCCGGGGACCCCCCAGCTCATCGTGACCGACTGCGGGTACTTCCCTCGCGCCCAATCGCACGGAAAACGACGCACCACGGCGATCGATGAGGTCGTCGTGATCGTCTGCGTCGACGGGGCGGGGTGGTGCGAGACCGCAACCGGTCACTTCCCCGTCACGCGAGGCCAGGTTCTCGTCCTGCCACCAGGACACGAGCACGCGTACGGCGCCGATGAGGACGATCCGTGGACGCTGTGGTGGTTCCACGCCGCAGGCCCGGAGCTGGAGCGCTTCCTCGAGCGGGCGGGGATGACGATCGAGAACCCGGTGCGACGACCGCACGACCCGCACCGCGTCGCGACGCTGCTGACCGAGATCCTGCAGTGGGCCGAGCGCGACACCACGCTGCCGAGTCTTCTGGCCGCGTCCGGAGCCGCGTGGCACGCGCTGACCCACCTCGCCGCGAGCCGCACGGCGGCGGACGACACCGACGAGCTGATCGAGCAGAGCGTGCAGTATCTGCGCGAGCATCTCGCGGAGCCGTTGAGCGTGTCGGATCTCGCGGCATCCGTCGCGCTGAGCACCTCGCATTTCAGCTCGCTGTTCAAGCGGCACACCGGGCAGCCGGTGCTGCGATACCTGACGATGCTGCGCATGGCGCGGGCGCGCGAGCTGCTCCACATCACCAACTGGACGATCGCGAGCATCGCGGCCGAGGTCGGATTCCCCGATGCGTTCTACTTCGCGCGACAGTTCAAGAAGGTGCACGGGGTGAGCCCCCGCGCGTACCGCGGATGACGGGGTTCATCCCCCACGGTGGCGCCCGATGAGCTCGTCCATCAGGCGTTCGCGCTCGCGGTCCCTGACCTGAACCGAGGGCGTGCGGTCGTGCCATTCCACGATCTGCCTGGCGCCTTCGGCGAATCCGATTCCGGGTGCGTGCGAGGGAACCAGGGATCGCACCTTGCCGTTGTCGAAGACCGAGGAATGCGCGCGGTCTCCGAGAAGGATCTCACCCCATCCGCCGTCGCTGGCCGCGATCTCCTCCGAGGACGCCGCCACGTAGTCAGGGGAGGCGCCGATCGCGGCTGCGACCGCATCGAAGGCCTGACGCCAGCTGATCGCCGTGTCCGCGGTGATGTGGAAGCTCTCGCCGTGCGTGCGCGGATCCCCGAGGAGCCGCACGAACGTCGCGGCGAAATCCTCCGCATGCGTCAGGGTGCACAGCGGTCGCCCGCCATCCGGGAGCAGGATCGGCGAGCCTTCCCGCATCCGTTCCACCACGGACCATCCGCTGTCCATCGGGAAGAGAGTCCGGTCGTAGGTGTACGACGGCCGCACGATCGTGACCGGCGCGCCGGTGGCGCGGTATTCGCGCACCAGCAGGTCCTCACAGGCGATCTTGTCGCGCGAATAGGGGAAGTACGGATTGCGGAGGGGCGTCGACTCCCGAATCGGCAGGATCGCCGCCGGCTTCTGGTACGCCGAGGTGGAGCTGATGAAGACGTACTGGCCGGAATCCGCGAAGAGCTCGAGGGCGGTCGTGACATGCTCCGGGACGAAGGCGATGAAATCGGCGACGACGTCGAACGTGCGGCCCCCAAGAGCGCGCCGCACCGACTCGGGGTCGCGGATATCACCGCGATGCTCGATCACCCCCGGAGGCGTCCCGTGCCCGCCGCCCGTGCCGCGATGGAGGACGTGCACCTCATGACCCAGAGCGAGCGAGGCCCGGACGCAGGCGGAGGAGATGACGCCGGTCCCGCCGATGTAGAGGACGGACAGCGGCATGAGCGACTCCTATCGATGTTCTCTCTGGGCGACCGTGTGCGACGGAGCCGGGGGCACTCCGCCGCACACGGCTGCGATCACTGCTGAGCGAGGATCCGCTCGGACTCCGCCGCCATCTGATCGAAGATCTCGGCGTCGGCCGAGAAGTTCCAGAACTTCTCCCACATCGGCTTCAGCGTCGCATCGAGCTCACCACCGCGCTGGAACACCGGGGTGGTGAACGTCTGTCCGCTCTCCACCAGCTCGACGAGCGGCGCCACATCGATGCCCTTCTCGAGCATCGCCTCCTGGGTGACCTTCATCGACTCCGGGATCGACGGGAAGAAGGTCCCGTCCTCGCCCGCGAGGCTCTGGCAGTCCGGGGATCCGAGGAAGGAGACCCACTTCCAGGCCTCGTCCGGGTGCTTGGTGCCGGCCCAGATCGAGTCGCCGTTCGAGTTCGTGAGCGAGCTGCGCTTCCCGTCCTCGCCGATCACGGTCGGGGCGAACGAGATGTTCACGCCCTCGATGCTGGTCAGCGCGCCGAGGTTGGCGGTGTGGCTGCCTGCCATCGCGATCTTGCCCGAGCCGAGCCAGTCGGCGATCTCGGTCGTGAAGGCGCCGTTCTTCGGGCTGAAACCGTCCGCGCTCAGGCTGCGGATCCAGTCGAGGGAGTCCTGGAAGCCCTGGTCGTCGTACTGGAAGCGCGTCGGCCAGTTCTTCTCGTCGCCCAGCGTCCAGCCCGTCGTCGAGAGGAAGCCGCTCCAGCTGTCCTGACCGTTGTTGCCCTGAAGGCCCATCGGCATCAGACCGTAGACGGCCACGTTGTCCTTGTCGAAGCCCGGCTGGTCGCCGTGCACCCCGTTCGCGTCGACCGTGAGCTTCTTCACGATCTCGCCGAACGTGCCGCTGCCGTCGGGCGCCCACGTCATGTTCTGCATGTCGTCGGCGGTGAGACCGGCGTCCGCGACGGCGTCCTCGTTGTAGTACCAGACCTCGGTCGCCCAGTCCTTCGGCAGGCCGTAGTGCTTGCCGTCGGTGTACGTCCAGGTGTCGATCCCCACGCTGAAACGGTCGAGGTCGAAGTCGCTCGACGCGATCAGGTCGTCGAGCGCGAGCAGCTGCCCCTGCGACACGTACTCGGGGAAGTAGTTCGCGTGGTTCATGAAGGTGTCGGGCGCATCGCCCGCGACGAATCCGGCCGTGAGCTTGGTCCAGTAGTCGTTCCAGTTGTAGTACGAGACCGTGACGTCGATGTCGGGGTTCGCCTCGTTGAAGGCCGCGGCGCACTTCTCGTACGACAGCGACTGACCCTGGTCCCAGGTCCACCATTGGATCGGGACCTTTCCGCCTGCCTCATCGCCGCTGCCCGTGGAGCAGGCAGCGAGGGGCACGAGCAACGACGCCGTCGCGGTGAGCAGTGCGACCCTCTGGAAGGTCGATCGTGTAGTCATCTCTGATTCCTTCGATTGCAGTGGATGTCGGTGTTGCGGGTTCAGCGGACGCCGGAGAAGCCGATCGAGTTCACGATCCGGCGTCCGAAGATCATGAAGATGAGGAACATGGGCACCGCGGCGATCAGCGCCGCGGCCATGAGGCCGGCCCAGTCGGTCGCCGTCCCGGGCGCCGATTGCCGGAACACCGCCAGGGCGAGGGTAAGCGGTCGCACCTCATCACCGGAGGTCGACACCAGGAGCGGCCAGAAGTAGTCGTTCCAGGCACCGATGAATCCGAGGATGAGCAGAGTCACGATCGGGCCCTGGGCCATCGGCATGATGATGCGGAACATGACTCGCAGCCGCCCGGCGCCGTCGATGATCGCTGCTTCCTCGACCTCCCGGCTGATACCGAGGAAGAACTGGCGCAGGAAGAAGATGTTGAACGCCGAGAACAGGGCACCCGGCAGGATCAGCCCCGCGAAGGTGTTGACCAGTCCGAGCTGCTTGATGAACACGAAGTTCGGGAGCAGGGTCATGATCCCGGGAACCATCAGCGCGACCATCAGCACCCCGAAGACCAGATTGCGTCCTCGCCATTCCAGGCGGGAGAACGCGTAGGCGGCGAGCGCGGAGAACAGCACGACGAGCACGGTCGAGACGCCGGCGTAGATCACCGAGTTGCGCATGTAGATCCCGATGTCGAAGCCGGCGACGTTGCCGCCCTGCGCCTGCGCCTCGGCGAGGGTGGCGATGCCGAGCACGCGCCGGAAGGCCTCGACGGTGAAATCGACCGGAAGCAGCGAGCTCGGATCGGTCGCGAGCGCCTTGTTGTTCGACAGCGCCGTGCGCAGGATCCAGTAGAAGGGGAACACCGTCACGACCAGGACGATGCCGAGATAGGTCCACCCGGCCGCCCTGCCGATGCTGAAGGGGCGGTGCTTGCGGCGTTCGATGTGCGTGGTTGCCATGACGACCCCTTAGTCCGTGTCCGACTCGTTGATACGCGACAGGCGCATCTGCACGAAGGTGATGACGAGCATGATCAGGAACAGCCCGAGGGAGATCGCCGAGGCGTAACCGAAGTCGAACTGCCCGAAGGCCTTGCTGTAGATGTAGTTCTGCAGCACGTTGGTGGAGTTCTCGGGTCCGCCCTTCGTCGTCACCTGCACCAGGTCGAAGATCTGGAAGCAGTTGATGATGGTGAGGATCACGACCATCGCGAGCACCGGGCGCAGTAGCGGAATCGTGATCCGCCGGAACATCTGGAACTCGCTCGCGCCGTCCAGCCGCCCCGCCTCGTAGACCTGGACGGGGATCGCCTGGAGCCCCACGAACAGGAGGATCGTGGTGTAGCCGAGCCCTTTCCACACCGTGACAGCGGCCAGCGCCGGGATCGCCCATGCGGGGTCGGTGAAGAACTGGATGCGCGGGATGCCGACGGCCTCGAGCAGTTCGTTCGCGATGCCGAGCTGGGAGTCCATCATCCAGGTCCAGATCACACCGGCGACGATGTTCGACACGAGGAACGGGATGATGATGACGCTGCGGATCGTGGTCGAGGTGGTCAGCCGATGCAGGATCACGGCGGTCACGAGCGACAACACGATCACCCCGCCGGCGGACAGCAGCACGTAGTAGACCGTCACCCGCAGGGAGTTCCAGAACACCTCGTCGCCCATCATGCGCACGAAGTTCGCGCCGCCGATCCAGTTGGCGTCTCCGATCACACGGAAGTCGGTGAAGCTGAGGTAGATGCCGCGCAGAGTCGGGTAGACCGCGAACACGAGGAACCCGAGCAGCGCGGGAGCGATCAGCAGCCACGCCATCCTCGCGTCGCCACGGTGCGCGGCCGAGACCGACATCCGGACGCGGCCGCCTCGCGGGCTGCGCGTCGAGACGAGCGGAGCGACGTCAACGGCCATCAGGTGCCGCCTTCCGGGTGGGGCGCTCGGTTCGTTGAGCTGAGCGTTCGTCGGTGAACATTTCACAAACGTAAGGCGGCGTTTTCCGCGGCAACAGGAAGCATTTCATGGGAAACCTAGACATAACGATGATGGATGAAGGAGTCAGAGCGCGCTGAGGAGCCAGCCGGCGTCGACGCTCCGCCCGGGGTGGACGGCGAGCAGACCGGTGCCGGAGTTCAGCGCGTCGGGCGGGCAGGTCATCGGTTCGACGGCGAGCGCCGCGCGACGGATGCCGTCCACCGGCTCGTCGGAGCTGTAGAGGTGCGCCCAGTCGCAGCGCCGATCCCAGGCTATTCTCACGCCCGCTCCCTGGGCATCGCGCAGACTGATCGCCGCGATGCCGTCTGCGGACCGTCCCCACCCCGTATAGGAGTTGTTGAGCGCGGTCCGACCGATTCGACGGGGCGTGCGGAAGTCGAACTCGGGTCGTTCGTCCACCGCGACCAGCCCTTCGGGAAGCATGCGTTCCGCGGAGGTCAGCAGCACGTGCTGCGCGTCGACCTCGAGCTGCCAGCCGTCGACACCCCCGTCCTCCGCCGGGCCCGCCAGCAGGTAGGGGTGCCCTCCGATCCCGACCGGGGCCGTGCGCTCGGAGTCGTTCTCGACCGTGATCTCCTGCCGCAGCCCGCCGGACTCGAGCTGGAAGGCGGCGCGCACCCGCAGTCGCCACGGATACCCGGGACGCGGTTCGAGCGTCGCCTGCAGGGTGACGCTCTCGTCGTCACGGTCGATTACCTCGAACGACGACCACGCGACGAGTCCGTGCACGGCGGTGCGCGTATCCGGCTCATCGAGCGGCAGCCTGTGGCTCTCCCCGGCGAAGTCGTATCGACCGTCGGCGGTGCGGTTGGGCCACGGCACCAGGAGCGCTCCGCGCATCGCCGGGCGCACGCGGTCGGCGTGGAACCCGGCGATCAGCGGTCGACCACGGTGGCTCAGACTGCGGAGCGTCGCGCCCACCGTCGCGATCTCGGCGCGGTAGCCGTGTCCCTGCAGCACGCACTGCTCACCGCTCAGCGGGATGCGCGCCACCCGCTCAGCCCTCCGACTGTTCACGGGCGAAGAGCAGAAGCTCGGGCAGGCTCGTCGCGAAGTAGTCGGTGACACCCTCATCGTCCCTGGCGACCGGGGGCGTGTAGGGCGAACGCGTCTCGCCGAGCGATGCGGGCGGGTCGCTCTGCGGGAGTCCGAGCGCGTGGTGCGCCGCGTCCCACACCCCGAGCGCCTGCCCTTCGCCGCCCTCCCACGGGTGGAACGAGCGCTCGGTGAGGATGCGCAGGGCTTCGGCCGCCTCGCCCGCCTCGATCAGCAGGCTCAGATAGGAGATCGTCAGGTCGTCGCGAGTCAGGACCGTGGAGACCACCGGCCGCAGGCTCTCCAGCCTCTCGGCGGAGGAACGGCCCAACCGGACGGCGAGCTGATCCTGCTCGTATCGCAGTCGCGCATCGTCCGGAGCGAGAGCGATCGCCTCGGAGTACAGCGCCCAGGCCCGCTCATCATCGTGGCGGATGTTGTACGCCGCCAGGGCCGCGTTGCGCAGCAGCACCGTATCCTCGAGCCCCGCGGCGATCGCCCGGTCCCAGTCCTCCGCGGCGTCGCGACGGCGGCCGAGCCCGTACAGCAGCATGCCGCGCAGGTGGCGGGCGGTGGGATCGGAGGGGTCGACCCGGATCGCCGCGTCGAGCGCATCGAGAGCATCGAGCCCGGAAGGGAACGCCCACGTGAGATCTCGAGCACGTGCGCGCGCCCGAGCGTGAGCAGCCTCCTCCGCCCTCCCCGCACCCTCCAGGATGACCGCGGACAGATAGAGCGCGAGCGGCTTCCGGTTCCCGCTCGGGTCGAACGGCAGCGCGTCGACCCGAGCCAGCAGTTCGAGCGCGAGCTGGTCCTCGCCCGCCGCCCGCAGATCGAGTGCGGCGTCGAGCAGGAGACCGGGGTCCTCGCCCGACAGATCGCCGGCCAGGATGCGCAGCGTCGAGTCCAGCGGATCGACCAGCAGCGCCTCGGAGAGCAGGGCGTGAGCTTCGTCGGCACGCCCGAGACGCCGCAGCACGATCGCACGCAGGGCGACGCGGCGTGCGTCGTGCCCGGTCGCGCCGTCGATGCTCTCGATCACCCGCAGGGCAGCGCGATCGCGCCCGTGCGCCGCATGCGAACGGGCCAACGCGAACCCTGCCGCCGCGGACCAGGTGGCATCCCACCCCGCTTTACCCCAGGCCTCCTCAGCCTCGGCGCGGCGTCCGAGCCGTTCCAGGATCAGCCCGCGCAGGTAGAACGCCTCCGCATCCTGCGGGTTGGCATTGCGGCGCGTGAGGCGGGCGAGCGCCCTGTCGACCCGTGCGAGTGCCGCCGCATATCCACCGCGGCGATACTCGCGATCGGCGAGCGCGAGGTTGGTGCGCACATCGTCGGGATCGATCTCGAGCGCGGCGTCCCAGTAGGGCAGCGGCGAGCGCGTCGGATGCCGGTACTGACTGAGGTGGAGCCCCGTGAGATACAGCTCCTCGACCGAGGCGATGGCCGCGGGGGCGGGGGGCTCCTCGGCGACCCAGGGCTCCTCGTCATCCGTGTCGACCGGCTCCCAGCGCACGAGCAGGGTCCCGTCTGCAGCCCTCAGCTCGACGCCGAGCCCGGTTCCCGATGCATCCGCCTGCAGCGCGAAGGGCACGCCGGGTTCCAGGTCGGCACGGCGTGACGCCACGACCTCTCCGTCCTGCAGGATCGCGAGCGTCGCGTCGGGTCGCGGCGAGGTGACGGCGGCCACCGCGCGAGTGACCGCCCCGCGGTCGACGTGCACCGCCGCATCCGTGGTCGCCTGATGCGCGACGCCGATCGCCGGGATCGGGAACCAGTACTGGCTGAAGGTCTTCGTCTCCCCCGGCAGCAGCCAGCTGAAGTCGGGCTGGTTGTCGGTGTACACGCCGGCCATCAGCTCCACATAGGGCCCGTCGGCGTCGGTGAGCTGGGCGTCCCAGGCGCGACCGAAGGGGGCATCGCCCCAGGTCCACTGCTTCTTGCCGGGGGAGATCCGGCGCTCGGCCCAGTGCACGAATCCGGCGCCGGCGTCATGGTCGTAGCCGCCGAAGTAGTCCTGGGCCGAGTCCACGATCATGTAGGAGGTGGGCACGGGGATGTTGCGATACCAGTCGATGCGGTCGGCACCAGGACGCTCCGCAGCCAGGGCGGGGTAGTCGACGCCGTAGTAGGGACGATCCGCCTCGGGGAACGCCGTGAGGGCACGCCGTGCGTGGTCGGCGACGTAGCGCACATCCTCCGGGAAGAACGACTGATAGCCGTCGTGCACGAAGGCGGCGACGTTCGCCCACCAGAGGAACGTCTGCCGCTCCATCGTGCGGTTGTGCAGACGCACCCTCAGTTCCACGACCGAGCTGTCGCGACGCAGACGGATGCCGTGCTGCGCCGACATGCGCGCGAAGGGGTCATGATCGTGGCACCACACCGTGACCGATCCGTCATCCTCGTGCTCGATGCTGGTCTCGACGGGGAGATAGGTGGCCGGGCGATGGTGCTGCGGCCAGTTGAACTCGACGCCGCCGCTGATCCACGGGCCGCCCAGCCCGACCAGCGCAGGCTTGATGACGTTGTTGCGGTAGAAGAAGTCGTAGCCGGTGGTCTTGTCGAAGCCGATGTGGATGCGTCCGCCGAGCTCCGGCAGGATCACCAGACGTACGTAGCGGTTCTCGAGATGGATGGCCTGCCAGTCGCGCGGCTCTCCGTCCTCGGCGACCTGCTCGGTGAACGGAAGCGGATAGATCTTCCCGCTCGAGCCCTGGTAGACGCGCTGGTCGAGATACATCGGGTAGCGACTGGGCTCCCCGGCGGCATACGTGAGGATGCGGAGCGGCTCCCTCCAGGCGATGGTCTCCCCGGCCTCGAGACGTGACGCCAGCTCGCGCGGCGCTTCCGGAAGAGTGATCCGCCCCGGGGCGCCCGCCGCACCTCCCTCGGTCGAATCCATCAGGGCGTTCGCCGGGGATGCGGGAGAAGAGGGTGCCATGGCGGAACGTCCTTGTCTGGATCGGCAGCGCCGGGCGGGAATCGCCCGGGCGGTCACATCGAGACTAGGAAGATACGGGGCTCTCCCCCATGGCCAGATTGCGGGGGAGCCTGGACAAAACACTGATCATCCTGCGGCCGGCGGCCACCGCTCCACGATCAGCCGGACCTCACCAGGGGCTGGGCTCGTAGTCCTTCAGGAAGACGCCGTGGATGTCGTCGCCGGCCTCGCCGCGCACGATCGGGTCGTACACGCGGGCCGCGCCGTCGACCAGGTCGAGCGGGGCGTGGAAACCCTCCTCGGCCAGGCGCACCTTGGTGTAGTGCGGGCGCTCGTCGGTGATCCACCCGGTGTCGACGGCGGTCATCAGGATGCCGTCCTTCTCGAGCATCTCGCCGGCACTGGTGCGCGTGAGCATGTTCAGCGCCGCCTTCGCCATGTTCGTGTGCGGGTGTCCTGGGCCCTTGTAGCGGCGGGAGAACTGCCCCTCCATGGCCGACACGTTCACCACGTACTTGCGGTGCGAGGAGGATGCCGCCATCGATGCACGCAGCCGGCTGATCAGCAGGAACGGCGCCGTGGTGTTCGCGAGCTGCACCTCGAGCATCTCGAGCGGGTCGACCTGGTCGATCGACTGCACCCAGCTGTTGACCCGGTTCACATCGGGCACGAGTCCCCCGGCGTCGATCGCGGTGCCGTCGGCGTGCTTCTCGAGCGAGGAGGATCCGGGGGCCATCGCGAGCCGCGCGAGGTCCTCGGCCGTGAGCGCCTGGCCGCCCTGTTCGGCGACCGTGCCGCCGAGAGCAGCGACCGACAGCAGCGGATGCGCGTCGACGGAGGCCTGCAGCGCCTGCGGGTGCGGGTCGGCCGTGTGGCCGAATGTCTCCATCTCGGGCAGAGGTCCATCGGGCAGCGGCTGCAGCTCGGCATCCGCCAGCAGCGAGTACGCACCGGGCGAGCGGCGAACCGTCTGCGCCGCGTTGTTGATGAGGATGTCGAGCGGTCCCTGCGCCGCGACGGAATCGACGAGGCCGATCACCTGGGCGGGGTCGCGCAGGTCGATGCCGACCACCCGCAGCCGATGCAGCCAGTCCGCCGAATCGGGCAGAGCCGAGAACCGCCGAACGGCGTCACGGGGGAACCGCGTCGTGATGGTCGTGTGCGCGCCGTCGCGGAGCAGCCGCAGTGCGATGTGCATGCCGATCTTGGCGCGGCCGCCCGTGAGCAGCGCTCGCTTGCCGGTGAGGTCGGTGCGGGCGTTGCGCTTGCCGTGGCTGAAACGGGCGCAGTCCGGGCAGAGCTGGTGGTAGAACGCGTCGACCTGCGTGTAGGGCTGCTTGCAGATGTAGCAGTTGCGGGGCTTGATGAGCTCGCCCGCGATCGGGGCGTCGACGACGCTGGTGGCGAGGTCGTTGCCGCGGGTCTCGTCGTCGATGCGGTCGGGAGCGCCGGTGGCGGTGCGGGCGACCACGGCCTTGTCGGCGTCGGCGATCGCGTCGCGGATCTCCTTGCGGCGCACGCGCTTGACGGCCTTGAACATCGCGGCGGTCGCGTGGCGGACGGCGACGAAGTCCGGGTGCTCGTTGTCGATCTGGTGGAGCTCGGAGAGCACTCGGAGCGTCGTGGCGAGATCGTCGGGGTCGATGCCGGCACCCAGGGGCTCTTCGGAGGGCAGGTGCTCGTCGGTCATTGTGCTGATTTTACGCGAGTGTCCTGGACGTTCGGCGCGGGATCGAACGGAGGCTAGCCGGCGACCCGCTGGCGGCGGAGGGCCGTGAGCACGGTGCCGTTGGCACCCGCCCATCCCCCGAGGGTCGCCGGGACGATCGGGGGAACCCGATGGAACGTCGCCCGCTCCCGCACATAGCGCTCGGCGAGCGTCACGAGATGATGCGGTGCCTGAGCGAGGCCCCCGCCGATCACGATGCCGCCGGGGTCGACGACCGCGCAGAGAGTGAGGATGGCTTCGGCCAGCGCCGACGATGCCCGGCGCACGATGGCCGTCGCCGCACCGTCGCCCTGCGCGAACGCCTCGAACAGCGCCTCGGGTCCGCCTCTGCCACCGACCTCCGTCCACGCGTCTCGCAGCGCAGGCGCTCCGATGATGGTCTCCAGGCAGCCGCGGCGACCGCACGAGCAGGCGCGACCCAGCGGGTCGATCGTGATGTGGCCGAGCTCGCCCGCAGAGCCATGAGCGCCCGTGACGACCCGCCCGTCGATCACATGCGCCCCGGCGATCCCGGTGCCGAGCGCGAGGACGAAGACGTCGTCGATTCCGGCCCCCGCGCCCCACGAGGCCTCGGCGACCGCTGCCGCATGCCCGTCGTTGATCACGTCGACCGGCACGCCGAGCGCGGTCTCGAGCTGGCTTCCCAGCGGGGATCCGTCGAGCGCGGGGATGTTGGCCGAGCGGATGACCACACCGTTCTCCTCGTCCACGATGCCGGGGATCGAGAGCACGAGGCGCGCCAGCGCACGGTCGCCTCTGATCGTCTCCGCGATGGCCGCGAGAGCTTCGGCCGGCGCCGAGATCGGCGTCGCGTTCCTGCCGCGCGCGAGCGGCGTCGGCGGCTCCGACATCGACGAATCGGCACGGGCGAGCAGATGCTTGACGCTGGATCCGCCGACGTCGAGTCCCAGCACGACCGCGGTGTCACGGTCGCCCGCCCTGTTCCTGCCCCTGTGCGCGTCGGAAGCGAGCGCCGTCACGGAGCGATCACCCGGGCGGCCGCACGGGCCTCCCGTCGCAGCGCCTGCTTGTCCGGGTCGGGGACGGGCACGGATGCCAGCAGGCGCCGGCTGTACGGATGCTGCGGCGCGAGGAGCACGTCGTCGGCCGAACCGGTCTCGACGATCTCGCCCTTCAGCATCACGGCGACGCGGTCGGAGATCTGATGCACCACCGCGAGGTCGTGGCTGATGAAGAGACACGCGAAGTGCATCTTCTCCTGCAGCGAGCGCAGCACCTCGAGCACGGCGGCCTGCACCGAGACGTCCAGTGCAGAGGTGGGCTCGTCGGCGATGATCAGCTCGGGCTCCAGGGCGATGGCCCGTGCCAGGCCGATGCGCTGACGCTGCCCTCCGGAGAGCTCGTGCGGATAGCGGTTGGCGTACGTCGTCGGCAGCTCGACCGCGTCGAGGAGCTCGGCGACGCGTGCGCGGCGCTGGGTCGCCGTGGTCGGGAGCTTGCGGCGCTGCACGAGCATCGGCTCGGCGATCGCCTCGCCCACCGTCATCCGCGGGTCCAGGCTCGAACCCGGATCCTGGAAGATCGCGCCGACGCGTCCGCGGAGTTCGCGCTCGCGTCTGCGGCCGACGCCGCCGCGGCCGACCTGCTCGCCGAAGAGCGTCATGCTCCCGGCCGACAGGGGCAGCAGTCCGAGCGCCGCACGGCCGAGTGTCGACTTCCCGGAACCCGATTCGCCGACCAGGCCGAGGATCTCGCCCGGGGCGATGCGCAGGTCCACGCCGTCGAGCGCGAGGAAGGAGCGCCCTCCGCGGCGGTAGGTGACGCTCGCGCCGACCATGTCGAGCACGGCGTCCGGCACCGATTCCGCCTCGGCGCGCTCGACGACCGTGGCGATGTCGGGCAGCGAGGGCACGGCGCTGAGCAGCTTCTTCGTGTAGTCCTCGCGCGGAGCCGTGAGCACCTCGCGCGTGCTGCCCACCTCGACCATGGTGCCGCGGAGCATGACGGCGACGCGGTCGGCGATGTCGGCGACCACACCCATGTTGTGGGTCACGAGCAGGAATGCCGTGCCCGTGTCGGCGGCCAGGCGACGGATGAGGTCGAGGATCTCGGCCTGCACCGTCACGTCGAGCGCGGTCGTCGGCTCGTCGGCGATGATCAGCTGCGGCTCGCACGCCAGCGCGATCGCGATGACCACGCGCTGGCGCTGACCTCCGGACAGCTCGTGCGGGTAGCTCTTCGCGCGGCGCTCCGGCTCCGGGATGCCCACGCGCTGCAGCAGCGCGATCGCGCGCTTCCACGCGTCCGCCTTCGGGACGCCGGCGTGGTTGAGGATCGCTTCCGTGATCTGGTCGCCGATCCGCATGCTGGGGTTGAGAGCCGTCATGGGCTCCTGGAACACCATCGAGATCTCCGCGCCGCGGATGCCGTTCATCTCGGGCTCACCGAGCGGGAGGATCTCGCGGCCGCCGAGACGGATGGAGCCGGTCACGGTCGCGGACCGCGGCAGCAGCTTGAGCACCGCCATCGCGGTGACCGACTTTCCCGATCCCGACTCGCCGACGAGGGCGAGCACCTCTCCGGCGCGCACGTCCAGGTCGATGCCCTTGACGGCTTCGACCGGGCCGTCCTCGGTGCGGAAGGTGACGGTGAGGTCGGTGATGGAGAGCAGCGCGTCGCTCATGCGGCACGTCCCTTCACGTCGAAGAAGTCGCGGAGGCCGTCGCCGATGCTGTTGAACGCGCACACCGTGAGCACGATGCAGAATCCGGCGGGGAAGATGAGCCACCAGGCACCGGCGTAGGTGTAGGTGATGCCGCTGGTGAGCATGGCGCCCCAGTCGGTGGCCGGCTTCTGCAGCCCCATCCCGAGGAAGGAGATGTAGGCGACGAGCAGGATCGCGTCGGCCACCTGGAAGGTCGCGTTCACCACGATCGTGCCGACGGTGTTGGGGACGATGTGCTTGAGGACGGCGCGCGAGTGGGTACCGCCCATCGCCCGCAGCGCCAGCACGTACTCGCGCGACTTGAGCGAGATCGACTCGGCGCGCACGAGACGCGCCGGCACGAGCCAGGACACCAGACCGATCACGCAGATCATCAGCGGCACGCTCGGTCGGAGGATGGCCGAGAGGATCAGCAGCAGGAAGGTCGCCGGGATCGCGATGCCCGCGTCCACGACGCGCATCATCACGGTGTCGACGGCGCCGCCGACGTAGCCGGCGATCGCTCCCCACAGCGTGCCGATGACGGTGGCCAGGATGCCGGCCGCGAGACCGATGAGGATCGAGATCTGGCCGCCCATCATGAGGCGCCCGAGCACGTCGTAGCCGATGTCATCGGTGCCGAGCGGGTGTCCGGGGCTGCCAGGGGGGAGCATGGTGTTGCGCAGGTCCGTGTGGACCTGATCCGTGGGGTGGATCAGCGGTCCGACGAAGCAGAACAGCAGGAACAGGGCGATCGTGACGATGCCGAACACCGCGAGCTTGTTCTGCAGGAAGCGACGCATGCCGCGCTGACGCGGGGTCAGCGTGCGGGTCAGGATGGTCGTCGTGCTCACGAGAGCTCCTCACGGGTGCGCGGGTCGAGCAGTGCCTGGATGATGTCGGCGAGGAGCGACCCGATGACGGTCGCCAGCGCGATGACCAGGATGCAGCCGAGCAGGACGGGGTAGTCGGACGTCTGCGCCGACGTCCAGAACAGCAGCCCCATGCCCGGGTAGTTGAAGAGCGACTCGACGACGATCATGCCGCCGAACATGACGGGCAGGTAGTAGCCCAGCATGGCGATGACCGGAGTCAGCGAGTTGCGCACGACGTGACGGGTGATCACGACCGGCACCGAGGTGCCCTTGGCCCTGGCGGTGCGCACGTAGTCCTCGGAGAGGTTGTCGATCGTGGCGGAGCGCATGTACCGCGAGAACGTCGCGATGATGCCGAGGGCCGCGGTGGCGACGGGGAGCACGAGACCGGCGGGGTTCGCCAGCACGTCTCCGACGGTCTCGCCCTGCGGCGCCTGCGCGGGCACGAGTCGCAGCCACTGCGCGAACACGATCACGAGGATGAGTCCGAGGAAGAAGGACGGCGTGGAGTAGACGATGAAGTTCCACGTCGTGAGGATGTAGTCGGCGGCCTTGCCGCGACGCACAGCCTGGAAGATGCCCATCGGGATCGCGATGATGAGCGCGATCAGCATCGAGATGAGCGCGAGGATCAGGGTCTTCGGCAGGCGCTGCCCGATCGCGTCCGCGACGGGGCGGTTCAGCTTGAACGAGTCGCCGAGGTCACCCTGCAGGAGCTGCCCGAGGAAGTTGAAGTACTGCTGCCACAGGGGCAGATCGAAGCCGTTCTCACGATTGAAGGCATCGATCTGCTCCTGCGAGGCCTGCATCCCGAGGATGCCGGCGGCCGGACCGTTCGGCATGGCGAGGTGGAGCAACGCGAACACGATCAGCGTCACGATGAGGATGACGATGCCGCCCTGGCCGACCCGCCTCAGCAGGTACCACCAGAACCGACCGCCGCCGGTCCTCTCCTTCTTCTGCGCGCTCTGCGCTGCGTCCACCACGCTCATGTCATCCGTCTCTTGTCACTCGGTCCTGGAGTATCGCTTGATCCGGGACTCGTCAGTCGGTCCAGGACCAGCGCTGCGGCAGGAACGACGCACCCGGGTCCTGGTGGGCGATGTCGAGTCCGTCACGCACGACGGAGACCTGGTACACCGGGTTCGGCATCCACATGACCGGGAGGTCGGTGGCGAGGAACTCGGAGTACTTCTTGGCGATCTCCGGGTCGGTCGAGAAGGCCATCGCCTGGACGAGCTCTTCCGCCTCGGGGTTGTCGTACTGTCCGGCGTTCCACTTGGTGTCCTTCGCGAAGACGCGCTCACCCGTGGCATAGGGAGGGAAGTACCAGCTGCCCGCGGTGCCGAAGAAGACGAGCTCCCACGTGCACGCGCTGCCGGTCTTGCACTCCTGTGCCTGCGTGAGCACCGTGTCGAGCGGCTTGGAGTCGATCGTCATGGCGACGCCGATCTTGCCGAGCGACGACTGGATCTCCGCCATCATGTTGTCGGTCTCCTGCGAGCCGTTCTGCGTGGTGACGACGATCTCCGCCTTCTCGCCCGCTGCGATGCCCTCGCCGCACTGGCCGGCATCCGTTCCGGCGTCGACGCAGGAGAGGTTGCCGTCGGCGTCCTTCTCCCAGCCGTTGTCGGTGAAGAGCTTCTCGGCCGCCTTCAGATCGAAGGGGTACGGGTTGTTCTTCTGCACGTCGGAGAGGCCGTTCGAGTCCGCCGTCTGCGGGATGGGCCCGTAGTCGGGGGTCGCGGCGCCGTGCCACACGACCTCGGAGATGGTCTCCTGGTCGATGGCGTGCTGCAGGGCCTGACGCACGTAGAGCTGCTTGTAGAAAGCGCCCTTCTCGGGGTTGGCGAAGTTGTACGGCATGTACGTGATCGACCATCCGGCCCACGGCTCGATGCTGTAACCGAGGTCGGTGAACTGCTTCTCGTTCGTCAGCTGCGAGCTGGTCACGTAGCCGTAGTCGACATCGCCGGAGCGCACGACGTTCATCTCGGCGTCGGCCGAGGTGAACGGCATGAACGTCACGTTCGCGATGCTCGGCTTGTCCTCACCCGTGTACTTCTTGTTCGCGGTGAGTTCCACCTGACCCGAGTCGGACCAGCTCTTCACCGTGTACGGACCGGCGACGGTCTTCCACAGGTCGTTGGTCGCGTAGGTCTTCATGTCCTCGGCCTCGGAGAACAGGTAGTCGAGCACCTGGGTGGCGCCCTCGGCGTCGCGGTCGAGGTCGCCGACCTCGCCGTCGGCGCTGGTCTTGTCCCAGACGTGCTGCGGCATGGGGTAGATCAGGCTGAGCTGGTTGCCGAGGAGGAACTCCTCGTTGTAGACCTTGTCCATCGTCAGCGAGAACGTCTTGTCATCGATGGTGGTGAACTCGGTCACGTTGTCGGGCATGAGTCCGGCCGAGTATCCGCCGGTCTTCTCGCCGTTGAAGCGCACCAGGTTGAACCAGAACTCCACGTCGCGGGAGGTGACCGGCTCGCCGTCGGACCAGTCGAGGTCGTTCAGCGTGATCGTGATGGTCTTCTGGTCGTCGGAGAACTCGTAGGACTTGGCAGCGGAGGCCTTCTCGTCCCAGCCCATCTCGCCGTCGACACCGTTGTATTCGAACAGGCGCGGCCACATGGTCGCCTTGATGGCGCTGTTGTGCGTGGCCATCTTGTCGGGCGAGGAGATCGGCAGGATCCAGTTCGGCCCGGTGCCGACCTGGAGCGCGAAGCTGACCGTGTCCTTGTCGCCAGCGGATTCGTTTCCGCTTCCTCCGGCCCCACACGCGGTGAGGGCGAGCGTCGCGACGGCGAGTGCGCCCAGGGGGGCGAGCATTCGGCGACGCAGCGTCTGAGTACGCAATGTAACCTCCTTGTTCCGATGCCGCACTGAGGGACGCGAGTTCGTCCAGCTGGCGACGTACTTTGAATCATGCCCGAAGCAAGTATCCCGAAATAGCCAGTTGCGTTACGGTTATGTAACTAACTTGGTGCGATTTCGGACAAACGGGCGCGGTTCGCGCGGTCTATCGAACGATCTCCGCAGACAGATCCGGCGTCGAGTCGAAGGCGTCGAAGGGATGCATCGGGCGCAGGATGCGGTGATGTCCGAGCCGCTCGAGATCCTGGTCGACGCCACCGGGGGTGAGCGCCAACGTCCAGCCGCGCATGGCCGCGTACAGCTCGGGCTCGAGGTAGCCGATCTTGGTGACCACGATCTGGGCGGATGCCGGGTCGAGACCGATCGAGGTGAAGTCCGTGATCGCGTGATACGCCTTGCGGAATTCGGTGACGACGATGTGCAGCCCGCCCTTGCGCAGCACGGCGACGCCTCCGGCATCCACATCACCCTCGTGCAGGCTGTGCAGCACCGCGTCGACGCGTACGGGGCCGTGCGGTCCGCTGTCGATGCGCGCGCCGACCTCGAGCGACACCTCGTCGCCGATCGCATGGGTGCGCAGCAGGTCGAGCGCCCCCTTGTCGAACACCGACGCGCACAGTGTCACGGGAGCGTCATCCGCCGTGAGCTCGGGCTTCTGCAGCAGCTGAGCCAGCGTCCAGGTGACGTCTCCGGTGCCGCCGGCGCCCGGGTTGTCGCCGGAATCGCTGATGAAGTACGGAGTGTCGGTCGCCGCGAGCCCGGCGACGACCGCGTCGTCGAGCGTGCCGGGAGGGCCCACGAACTCGAAGTCGTCGCGCACGGCCCAGAACGCCTGCCCGAGCTCCTCGGCCGCCGCCGCCGTCGCCGCCTCGTCGACGCCCGTCACGACGACGGTGGCATGGCAGCGGGGCTCGTCCGCCCACGCGTAGCCGATCCAGATCGCGGCATCCGTCACGCCCTGACGCGCCTCGATCTCGGGGATGCGGGCGTACAGGCTCTTGGCCGGCTCGACGCGCGTGCTGGTCTTCTCGCCCGGCAGGAGGATCGGCACCCGCACCCAGGCACGGTGCGGGGTGGTGCCGCTCTCGAGAGCCTCGACGAGGTTGCGGATCGCGCGGTCGCGCGTCTCCCAGGTGTCCTCATGAGGAGCGAGCCGGTAGCAGGTGATGAGGTCGACATTCTCGATGAGGGTCCGCGAGACATTGCCGTGCAGGTCCATCGACGCGGAGACCACCACATCGGGGCCGATGACGTCGCGGATCGCGGTGATGAGGTCGCCCTCGGCGTCATCGAGGCCCACGACGCTCATGGCGCCGTGGATGTCGAAGAAGAGGCCGTCGAGCGTGCCGCCGTCGGCGAGCAGCGCGGCCAGACCGTCGCAGATGCGTTGCTTGATGCTCTCGTAGACCTCCGGGAGCACGGCCCCTCCGGGGATCGAACGTGCGTAGTAGACCGGAAGCCACTCGGCGCGGTCGGTCAGCTCGCCGTTGCGGATCGCGTCGTAGCGGCCCGTGAGCTCGTCACCCTCGACGCGCTGGAAGTCGCGCTCGCCGGCACGGTGCGGAGAGAACGTGCTGGACTCGATCGCCATGCCGGCGATGGCGATTCGGGGACGCGCAGTGGTTTCGGCCATGCCAAAAGCTTAGACGGCAGATCGAAGCAAACCCAGCCTCTTCCTTCGTCAAACTTGTGACTTACGCCGAAATCGCAGTTTCAGGCGACGCGCAGCTCCTCGTCGATCCGCGCGGGATCCAGGATGCTCTCCAGGAGCTCCCACCCCACACCCCGCGCTCCGGCCAGGGCGCCCGCCCTGCTCACGTCGATCTCCAGCGAGTCGGTCGACATCGGGAGGCACAGCGTGAACAGCGCCTGCCGCACTCCGGCGACGAAGGCGTCGGCCGCCGCCAGCCGCCCGCCGAGCGCCAGAGTCTGCGGATTGAAGAAGTTGATGATCGTGGCGAGCACCTCGCCGGTCCGCGCGCCGGCCTCGCGCAGCAGCGCGGTCGACTTGGGGTGGGCGTTCTGGGCGAGAGCGAGCACGTCGTCGAGGGTCTCGACCGGCTCCCCCGCCTCCTTGAGCGCATCCACGATGGCGGCACCGCTGGCGACGACGTCGAGGCATCCGATCCGCCCGCACGAGCAGATCACCGGCGGAGCGTTGTGCAGCGCGACGTGGCTGATGTCGCCCGCGACGCCGCGGAAGCCGCGGTAGACCGCGCCGTCGAGGATGATGCCGCAGCCGATGCCGCTGCCGGCCTTGACGAAGACCAGCTGCTCGGTGCCGCCCCCGCGTTCGAGGAACTCGCCGACCGCCATGGCGTTGGCGTCGTTGTCGATCAGATACGGCAGCGAGGTGACGGAGCCGAGCACCTCTCCGACGTCGACGCCGTTCCACCCGGGCATGCGCATCGGCGCGAGCAGCCGCGAGGTGCGGGAATCGACGGGACCGGGAAGGCTCATCGCGATGCCTTCGATCCGCAGGCCGCCCGCCTCCTCGGCGAGGCGCTGCGCGCTCTCCCAGACCTCGCTGACGACGCTCTCCACCCCGTCGAGGAGCGAGACCTGGTCGATGGTCGATGCCACGATCTCACCCCGGCGATCGAGCAACGCGATCGTGGCATGCCGTTCGCCGAGGTCGACGCCGGCGACGATGCTGCCGCCGGCCTTGACCGCGAGCACCCGAGGGCGGCGGCCTCCGCGCGACTCGCCCTGCCCCGTCTCCTCGACGTAGCCATGAGAGATGAGCTCCTCGATGCGCAGTGCGACCGTCGAGGCGGAGAGGCCCGTGAGCCGAGCCAGATCGGCCCGCGACTGCGCCCGACCGGCGCGCACGAGCCGGAAGAGCTCGCCCGCGGAATGTGAGGTGTGTGCCGCCGGTGTCACGCTGTCCTCGACTCATCTTGTTTCGGTGGTCAAACAAAGATACTGCCACGGTGGAGCAATGTCATCCTCTGCGAAACGTGCCGACGCGGGGCGATTCCGTGACGTCGGGCAGCGACGGGCGGAGAATGTGGGGATGACCACCGACCCGCATGTCCTCGGCCCCGGATTGCTGCCCACGCCGTTCACGGCGGCCGAGATCCGCGAGGCGACAGGGCGCGGAAAGACGATCCTGCTGCGGGTCGAGCAGCCGGACGGATCCCGCGGAGAGCGCGTCAACCGCTTCCGCGAGACGGATGCCGAGGGTGCCACGCTCGACCGCTGGGCCGCAGACGCCCCCGAGGCGGTCGCGTCGAGCCGGGTGACCTGGGCCGAACTGCAGGGGCACGCCGCGTTCCCCGCCGCGCACACGACCGTGACCGATGTGTCTCTGGAGACACCGCTCGGCGTGCTCGAGTGCCGTCGCTACGACACGTCCGAAGCGCCGGATGCCCCGGTCGAGAGCTTCTGGTTCTCGCTCGCCCACCCCGGCATGCCCGTGCGCTACGAGGTGCCGGTCCACGGCGGCGTGCTGCGCACCACGGTCCTGAGCGTCACGCACCCCTGAGCGTCACGGCGCCCGAGCATCCCGCTCCGGGGATCGCCCGCGCGCACGACGAACGACAGAGTGCACGGCTTCCTCCCGCGAAGAAGCCGTGCACTCGACAGCATCCGGTGCGCTCGGCACGGAAGCGAAGGACCCGGGGTCAGTGACCGGCGGCGCCCACCACCACGAACTCGTTCGGCACCACGTCGAGCGTCGCCTCGGCGGACACCTCACCGGTGTGCAGATCGACCGCGAGGATGCGGTTCGCCGCAGGCTCGGTGACGTAGGCGATGTCGCCGACCACGCGCAGGCCGGGGTGCGGCTGCTGCCACTCCGTGGGGCTGACCCAGGGATCGATCACGGTCCATGACTCCTGCACGGCGCCGGTCTCGTCGAGCACGTTCAGGCTGCCGTCCGCGCCGAGCACGATGATGTCGTCATGCGCGCTGCGGCCGACGCCGCGCCAGGTGTACTCGACTCCCTCGGGCAGGTCGACGACGGAGAGCGTCTGAGCGTCGGTGTCGACGAGTGCGAGCTGCGAGAGCAGGTAGCCCTCGGCGTCGGGGTCGGCGTTGTAGTCGGCCGCCGCGATCGCACTGGTGTCGGTGACGTAGGCGTTGCCCGTGCGTCCGAACTCGTCTGGCGCGTCGAGCTTGGTGAAGGCGCCGTCGTCGAAGAGCAGCACGCCGTCCTGGCATCCGAACATCACGACCTCGCCCTTGACCGCGCCCTCTCCGTGCACGCTGGGGCACTGCTCGTTGCGCGTGACCTCGGTACCGTCGGCCGCGAGCAGGCGCACGCCGCTGCGCGACTCCTCCGTGCCGATCGTCGAGAGAGTGGTGCCGTCCGACAGCTCGATCGCGACGCCGTGGTGGGCCGCCTCCGAGGTGAGGGTGTCGAACTCGGGCAGCGTGCCGGTGCCGACCGCGTCGGTGTCGAACACCCGCACGTCCCCGGTGCCGTCGTCGAACAGGGCCGTGCGGCCGGCGTGCGGAGTCACGTGACCGGGAGCGACGGCGTCGAACACCTCGCCCGTGAACTCCACGGTGTCGGAGGCGAGCCCCGTGTCGAGCAGGTGGAAGCCGTCATCCGCCGTGACGAACACGTGGCCGTCGTGGTCACCGGCACCGTTGACGCGCAGGAAGCCGTCGAGCTCGACGTGATCGACAGTGTCGAGCGTCTCGCCGTCGAGCACGAGGACGCCGCCGTCGTGGGTCACGGCGATGCGGGTGTCGCCCTCGTGGGCGCGGTCGGAGGTGGCGGGCGCGGGGGTGTCTGCGGCGGGCGCGGACGTCGCGCATCCGGCGAGGGTCACGGCGGCGAGCGCGCCGAGCGCACCGATCGCGAGGCGGCTGCGAACAGGTCGGGACATGGGTTTCTCTCTTTCTCAGGGGTGCGCGGGTGCGCGTGACGGGCGATGCCGCCGAGGAGTGGGGTCAGCCGACCAGCTGCACGAACCAGGGGTCGAGGTCGTTGAAGGTCCGGGAGACGCGGAGGTCATCGAGGTGGTCGAGTTCGTGCACGACTCCCGCGGTCGGGTCGGAGACGTAGGCGAACTGCCCGTCAACGATCAGCTGCACCCGATCGCGGGATGCGGCATCGCGGAGGGATGTCGCGACCAGGGGCTCGGTGCGGGCGAGGAGCGCTCCGTCGGCACCGAAGATGCGGATGCGGCCATCGACGTCGATCGCGATCGTGCGGCTGTCGTCGTCGCCGACCGCGGTGGCGCGCACGAGAGGCACGTCGGATGCGAGGAGCGTCCAGGTGCGCTGCCGCACGTCGAGCAGCCACGCGCCGTCCGCGGCGACTCCGGCGAGGTCCGGGCGATCGGTGCGTCCGTGCAACTGTGCGGTGGGTACGGCGCCCTCCGGATACGGGATGCTCTCGCCGGCCGCCGCCCCGCCGACCTCACGGACGAACAGCACGGCGCCCTCGGCGCACGAGAACACCGCGCCGACGCGAGTGATATCGGCATCCGAGGGGTCGGTGCACGGGATGCCGGAGCCGGGAATCGGAACCCCGCCTTCATCGGCGACCTGGATCTCGGTGCCGCCGGAGGGGACGAGCAGGTGCCCCGCGAAGGGGATGACCGGGCCGGCCGCCTCGATGCCGACCCGGGGCGCGGCATCGAGGCCGTCGCCGAGCGCATCGTGGCCGAGGAGGAGGAGTTCGCCGTCGAACCGGAGTGCGCCCCGTTGCTCGCCGGCCGTGATGCGGGGGAGGCCGTCGCCGTCGAGGGCGCCGAGCGCGCGCGGTTCGCCGCGGAAGGAGTGCGAGTGGTCGCCGTGCGGCATGGTCCAGCGGGCGGTGTCGATGACCTCGACGCTGGTGCGGTCACCGGCTCCGTGCGCGAGGTACAGCAGGCGTCCGTCGCTCTGGATGCTCACGAGGTCGTCGCGGGCCTCGGCGAGAGTCGTGCGCTCCCGGGTCTCGAGGTCGAGCAGGGTAGCGCTGCCGTCGTGGCCGGCGATGACCAGAGCGCGGGCGGGCGCGGCGACTTCGGCTGCCCCTCCGCCGTCGATCCCGTGCGCGTCGGAGCCGGTGCGACTCTCGGCCGGCGAATCGGATGCCGGGGTCGAGGCGGAGCACGCGGTGAGAGCCAGCACCGCGACGAGGAGTGCGGTGGAGCGGGCGGCGGTGGATGGGCGAGGAGCGCGGAGGGGGCGGTGGGCGTCCATAGGACTCTCACCTTATTGATAACGATTCTCAATCTCAAGTTAAGGGGTCTGCCGTTTCGGGAGGAGTTCCCCGCCTCGGGAGGAGGAATGCGGGCCGAACCTCCTCCCCGGCGGGAGATCTCCTCCGCACGCCCCGGAGCTGACCGCCGACACTCCCGAAGGTCGGCACCCCGGCGTAGGGTCGCTTCATGAGCAGCACATCCTTCGAGCGTCACGGTGTCGTCCCCTCTTATCTGCTCGCACGCCTGGCCGAGTCGGGCCGCTTCCCCAAGGCCGCCGCCGCCGCCCGGCAGACCCTGACCGCGGGCCGCCCGCCGTTCCGGGCACGCATCGACCTGTCGATCGACGAGAACGGCGACCTCGTCGCCCAGTTGTCGGATGCGCCGAACCGCACGATCAGCGACGCCGGCAACACGCAGACGCTGCCGGGGCTCGTGGTGCGCACGGAAGACGACGGGCCGGTCGAAGACGCTGCGGCGAATCAGGCGTTCGACGGCCTCGGCGCCACCTTCGAGCTGCTGCTCTCGGCCTTCGGGCGCAACTCGCTCGACGACGCGGGAGCGCCGCTCGACGCGACGGTGCACTACGGCGTCGACTACGACAACGCGTTCTGGGACGGCGAGCGCATGGTCTTCGGCGACGGAGACGGCGAGGTGTTCCAGCACTTCACGGCGTCGACCACGGTCATCGGACATGAGCTCGCCCACGGCGTCGTGCAGCACACCGCCAACCTCGAGTACCAGGGGCAGCCCGGCGCGCTCAACGAGTCGATCGCCGACGTGTTCGGCGCTCTCACCGAGCAGTACCTCCTCGGGCAGACGGCCGACCAGGCGACCTGGCTCATCGGAGCCGAGATCTTCACGGATGCCGTCGAGGGTGCGGCCCTGCGCTCGATGATCGCTCCCGGCACGGCCTATGACGATGACGAGCTCGGCAAGGACCCGCAGCCCGACCACATGAGCGGATACGTGCGCACGACGGAGGACAACGGCGGGGTGCACATCAACTCCGGCATCCCCAATCGGGCGTTCGCGCTGTTCGCGACCGACCTCGGCGGCAACGCCTGGGAGCGGGCAGGCACGGCCTGGTATCGGGCGCTGACCGGCGGCCTGTCGAGCACGGCGACCTTCACGGAGTTCGCGGATGCCACCGTCGCCGCGGCGAGCGCGATCGACGCGGGCACGGGGGCTGCGGCTCGACGCGCGTGGACCACCGTGGGAGTCTATGAACATGAGCGAGTCCCCGGGACCGATCAACAGGCCGATCGACGAGTCGACTGACGCCGACGTCGTCATCGCGGTCGTGCGCTCCGGCGGTATCGCCGGCATCAGCCGTCGCTGGCGGATCGAGGCCGAACCGTCCGAAGCCCCCGAATGGATCGCGCTGATCGAGAGCTGCCCCTGGGACGAGAACGCGGATGCCACCTCCGGCGCCGACCGCTTCGTCTGGAGCATCCGCGCGCGCACGCCCGTCGAGCGCCGCGAGCGCGAACTCCCCGACTCGGAACTCGCCGGCCCCTGGTTGGCTCTGGTGCAGGCCGTGCGCGAGGCATCGCGTACAGCCGACTGATACCCCCCCCTCCCACCGAACGGAGTTCCATGCTGACCGCCGACGAAGCCACGCGCCTGCTCGACCTCGCCCGCGATGCGCAGGCACGCGGCGATGCTCTGCTGCACCTGCAGCTCGATGTGAGCCTGCTCGAAGGCCAGACCTCATCGTGGGGTTCGAGCGCGAACGCGGTGTCGAGCAGCGACACCGTCGGCTCGTTCCTCAGCGAGGTCGAAGGCCTGGGCTGGCGACTGGAGCACACCGGCTATGCCTTCGCCGAGACGGGTGCCACCTCCTCGCCGCGCGCGCTCAGCAACACGACCGGCACCGTCACCCGCGGCCAGGTCGTCGGGTACTTCACGTTCCGCAGGGTGGGCTGACCCGGCATCCGATCAATCCGGTGTGAATCGGCTCGCACGCGCCGCGCGCGGGCTCACAATGGGAGGCATGGGATTGTTCCAGCACCGCCCCGAGGAAGAAGAGAACCAATGGGCCGGACTTCCGTCCGAGCCCCTCGAACGCGAAGGCGCCGACGTTCTCGATGCGGTCCCGTCCGTCGATCCGATGGCGCTCGGGCTGGGAGCCTCGGTGAACTCCATCGTGTTCCCGGTCGCGGTGCCTGCGCCCGCCGCCGTCTCGACCGAGAACGGCGAGCCGGAGGACGAGGCCGAAGCCTGAGGCCCCCACCCACCGTCGTACCACGTCGTCGCCCGCAGCTACGGTTGAGGGATGACGATCACCGCCGCCGCAGACGGCTCCGCCCTGGGCAACCCCGGCCCCAACGGCTGGGCCTGGTACATCGACGACGACAACTGGGGAGCGGGCGGATCGCCGCACGGCACCAACAATCAGGGTGAGCTCCAGGCGGTGCTCGAGCTGCTGAAAGCGACGGCCGGCTCCGATGAGAAGCTGCACATCTGGTGCGACAGCCGCTACGTGATCGACTCCGTGACCAAGTGGATGCCGGGATGGAAGCGCCGCGGCTGGCGCAAGTCCGACGGCGGCCCCGTGCTCAACCGTGATCTGCTCGAGGGCATCGACGAGGCCATGCGCGGCCGGACCGTCGAGTTCTCCTGGGTCAAGGGGCACGCGGGCGATGAACTGAACGAGGCCGCCGACGAGCGCGCCAACGCGGCAGCGAAGGCCTATCAGCAGAAGCAGGAGCCGCGGCGGGGCCCCGGTTTCACCCGCGGGGGCGGCACGCCCGCATCCGCTCCGACACCGAGCACCCCCGCGCAGGACACCGTCGACGACGAGCCGCCGGCTCCGGATGCCCCCACCCCCGTCGCATCCGCCGCGCCGCTGTGGGCCGAGGCATCCGATCTGCTCGACGGGCTCGACGCCCCCACGGCCGAGCCCATCGCCCTGCAGCTCACCCTCTCCGGCGAGGAGCACGCGCGTCTGCGCGACCGCGCGGAAGCGCAGGGGGTGTCTCTCGAGCAGGCCTTGCGTCGACTGATCTGACCCGCGCGTACACTCGCACCATGTCTTCCGTCGCACGCACGATCGGCCGCGTCTTCCTGGGGTCCTCCCTCGTCTTCGCGGGTGTCTCGCACCTCACGTTCGCGCGGGAGGAGTTCCGGGCCCAGGTACCGGAGTCGCTGCCGCTCGATCCCGACGTGACGGTCGTGGCATCCGGCGCCGTCGAGATCGCCCTCGGCTCGGCGCTGCTGCTCGCCCGCCGTCGCCGACGACTCACGGGCGTGGTGGCGGCACTGTTCTTCCTGGCCGTGTTCCCCGGCAACCTCGCCCAGTGGATGCACCATCGCGACGGTTTCGGACTCGACACCGACATGAAGCGCTTCGTGCGGCTGTTCTTCCAGCCGGTGCTGATCGGCCTCGCGCTCTGGTCGACCCGCAGCGCGCGCCGTTGACGCGCGGAGCATGACAGAGCCACCCATCCGGCATCCGTAGACTCGATTGATGGAATGGGCGGAGGCGACGCAGCGGTGACGGCGCGTACCGTCTTCGGCCTGCTGCGGCTGAGTGCGGCCGCGCTGTGCCTGGTCGCTCTCATCCATCGGCTCGCCTGGGGCCTGGCCTCGTACACGATCGCGAGCCAGAACTTCTTCGCCTACCTGACGAACCAGTCGAACATCATGTTCGTGGTGCTGCTGGCCGTCGGCGGGGTCATCGCCCTGCAGCGCGACCGTGATCCGCGCTGGCTCACGGTCGCTCTCGCCATGGTGCTGACCTGGACGATCACGGCCGGGCTCGTCTTCGCACTGCTGGTCTGGCAGGCGGGCATCCGCGGCATCCGCATCGACGTGCCGTGGTCCGACCAGGTGCTCCACTTCTGGCTCCCGGCGTGCACCGTGATCGCCTGGGCGCTCGCGCCGGGGCACCGCTCCGTGCCATGGCGCGTGATCCCGGCCACGCTCGTGTATCCGGTGGTGTGGGGTGTGTTCACGATGGTGCGTGGGCCGCTGATCGGCTGGTATCCGTACTATTTCCTCGATCCGCGACAGGTGAGCGGACCGGCCGAGTTCCTCGCGTCATCCGGCATCGCCCTTGCGACCTTCGCGGTCGTCGCGACGGCACTCGTGCTGATCAGCCGGATGCCGGTGCCGAAGCGGTTGCGACTCGAGGAGCCCGCGCCGCCACCGACGGAAGAGCTCCCGCGGGAGCACGCACTGGCGGGTTCGACCGGTCGGCGGTAGTGCGGCGCGGCGGGCCGCATAGACTTCCACACCATGGACATGGTCATCGTGCTCGCGGCTCTGCTCACGGTCGTCGCACTGCTGGTGGTCGGCATATCCAAGGTGGCGGCCGCCGCCGCTCGCCGAGGATCCGTCTCCCGGGTCGTGAGCCGCTGGGTGACCGGGCTCATGGTCGCCGGTCCCGGTCTCGCCGTCGTGTGGCTCCTGTACGGCCAGATCCAGGCACTCCGCGACGATGTCTCGGCCTACGACCGCGAGATGGTGGTCGCCACCCTCATCCTTCTGTCCTTCGTGATCTGCTGGACCGCAGCGTTGCTCACGTTCGCGATCGGTGCCGGCGCGCAGGCCCTCCGGCGCCGTCACACCCCGGACTATCGCTGACGTCAGAGATCGGGCTCTCCGCCCGAGCGCGCACCGTCGTCAGACGCGCCTCAGGCGTAGACGGTGAGAGAGGCCAGCGCGGCCTCCAGCGCGGCCTCGTCGTCGAGCGCCGCGAAGTCCTCCGCTGCCTTGCCGCCGACGATGCCGACCAGCACGTTCTCGCCCGTCGCCGGACGCAGGTTCACCCAGGTGCGGATCATCGCGTCGCCGCCGACCGTGTGCCAGAGCGCGGCATCCGACTCTCCGAACGGCTCATCGAACCGCAGCCAGATCGTCTCGATCGCACCCATGCCGAGGGCCGTGATCGCACCGCGGTTGGCGAACGGGAGCGGCGGATCGAACTCGAGTCCCTGCTGCTGCAGAACCCCCAGCGGCACGGTCACGACCACGCGGTCGAACGACGATGCCTCGCCGGTGCCGAGGCGCACGCTCACGCCGCTGTCGTCGTAGGCGAGACCGGCGACCGGAGAGGAGAGTCCCACCCGCAGACCGTCGAGCGCCTGCTCGACGAACGGCACCAGGGTGTCGCGCGCCGCCATCTGATCGCCCTCGACGAGCGCCGGCGGGAACCAGCTCGAGAGCAGATCGGCATCGGCTCCCGCGTGCGTGGCGAGGAAGGCGAGCAGCGCCGCGGTCGCGGGATCGGCGGGGTCGCCGCCCGCCTCTGTGAGCGCCTCGGCGATCGTGACGTCTTCGGGCGCGGTCTGCGCGGCATCGATCGCGGTCTGCAACGGCTCGGCGCTGACCGGATCGACCTCGCCCTCCGGCGAGAGCCACTGCGCACCGGAGAGGTCGACCACACCGATGTCGCGCGCGCTCAGTCGGTCGATCAAGTCGGTGTCATCCGCGGCGAACAGCCACGCGCCGAGCTGGACCGGCATCGGCCAGGAGTCATCGGAACGGGAGTGCACGCGACCGCCGACGCGGTCCCGTGCTTCGAAGACCGTGACCTCCATGCCGGCATCCACGAGTCCGGCGGCTGCCGTGGCACCGGCGAGACCGGCGCCGATCACGGCGATGCGCTCCCCGCGCTGCGCCCGCTCGCGGATCTCGTCGACCACGCGCTCACCCGAGCTGATCGCGCCGCGCATGGTGCCGGGGGCGTCTTCATCCGTGGCCTCGCCGGCGAAGAAGAGGCGGTCCTCGACCGATGCCGCCAGCGCCGCGCGGGCGCCGGCGAGCGCGCCGACCGGGGTGAAGCTCGCCGCGCCGCGGGCGAAGGGATCGGTGGTCCACGAACTGCGCACGCTGCCCGCCGGAACCGGGACGTCGCCGTTCGGCTGCGGCTCGCGCGTGCGGGTGGGCGTCGGCGACGGGGCGGGATTCGGCTCCGGGGTGCACGAGGCGAGCAGCACCGACATCGCGCCGGCGCCGGCTCCCAGAAGCAGAGTGCGGCGCGTGATCCTCATCGTCCCGCCACTTTATCCCGCTTGGCCCGTTCACCACTCCTCAAGAACCGCTCTCGAACCGCCCCTACATCGCAGAAACCGGCCGATCCGCGAGCGGATCGGCCGGTTTCTGAGGAGTTGCGGACGGTCAGACCGTGAGCAGCCCGGTCTCGAGCCGTGCGTACGACGCCTCCATGCCGTCGGCCATGCCGGTGGCGAGGATCATGTCGCGCGTCTCCTTGTCGGGGTACTCGATGAGCACCGTGATGAGGGTCGCGCCGTCCTCCTCGTAGAGGTTCAGGTCGTTCAGCGTCTCGGTCGGCTGGCCCTGCATGCGCTCGGTGGTCACGGCACGGCGCGGCTCGTCGAAGATCAGCACCTCACCCTCGAAGCCGAACGGCTCACCCTCCGTGTCGCCGACCGGGGCCCAGGAGTTGCGGTAGGTCTCGCCCGGCACCGTCGCGACGACGCACTCGGTCATCTCCCACCCGTCGGGTCCGAGCATCCACTGCTTGATGAGCTCGGGCTCGTTGTACGCGCGCCAGACCAGCTCGCGTGAACCCTCGACGAGCCGGGTGATGCGCACGTGAGTGTCGTCGAGCAGCTCGACCGTGGTGCCCTTGCCCTGCGCGTAGTCGCGGAGGTCCTGCAGCACGGCGTCCAGCTGGCTCATCGCCTGCTTCGTGCCCTCGACCGCACCCATCTGCACGACCTGCTCCAGCGCCTCGAGAGAGGTGAAGTAGCTCGTGTTGACCATGCGCGTACCGGTGTCGGACGGGGCGAACGTGAATGTCATCCGCATCGATGGCAGATCAGGGTTGGGGTTTCCGTCCTCATCGGCGAACGCGTCGAGCACCGTGAACGTGCGCGGGCCGTCGATCTCGAGGAACTCCCATGTACCCGAGGCCTTCTCTCCGCGGGGTCCGTTCATCGTGTAGTCGGCCTTGCCGCCCACCGTGTGGTCCCACTTCGTGAATGTGGCCGGCCATCCGGGAGGACCCCAGAAGCGCTCGAGCTGCTGCGGATCGGTGTAGGCGTTCCACACGCGCTCGACGGGTGCGGCCAGGTCGGCGATGACCGTCATGGTCAGGTTCTCGGTGTCAGTGATGACGTCAGTGACAGGCATTGTCAGTCTCCTTGTTCAGTGCGTGGGTCGGTGGTGTCGTCGTGGGTGGGCTGGGTCCCTGAGCCGCCGTGGGTCCCTGAGCTCGTCGAAGGGGCGGGCTCGGCCAGCAGGTCGTCGAGTCGGGCGATGCGCGACCGCCACAGCTCTTCGTAGCGGGCGAGGAGCGCCCTGGCGCGGGCGATCATCTCGGGATTCGCGCGGACGAGCCGCTCGCGTCCCTCGGCGCGCTTGACGATGAGGTTCGCGGCCTCGAGCACGGCGACGTGCTTCTGCACCGCGGCGAACGACATCTCGTATTCAGCAGCGAGCGTCGAGACGGACTGCTCCCGCTCGATCGTCCGGCGCAGGATGTCACGCCGGGTCGACGTGGCCAGTGCGTGGAAGACACGGTCCACCTCCGCTTCGCTGAGTTCTCTTTGTGCAACCATTTGGTTGTACGTTATGCCTCAGCGGACGTGGTGTCAAGATATTCATTCACGCGAATCCATCCCCTCCATCCGGGCGTAGGGTGGAAGGAAGGACGGACCGTCCGAGAAGATCTCCCGGCACCGTGACCGCCCGGAAGTGGAGTCACTCGTGGCTCAGTACGACGTCTCAGACCGCTCGGCGATCGTGACGGGAGCGGGGAGCGGAATCGGACGCTCGACTGCCCTCCTGCTCGCCGCGAACGGTGCGGCCGTGGTCGTGAACGACCTGAACGCGGACCACGCGAACGCGGTCGTCGAGGAGATCCGGGCCGCCGGGGGCACCGCCGAGGCCTCCGTCGGAGATGCGACCGACGCGGTCTGGATCGCCTCCTCCGTCGAGCTCGCGAACACCCTCGCCCCGCTGCGCATCGGCGTCAACAACGCGGGCATCGGCGGCGCATCCGCCCCCACCGCCGAGTACGAGGACGAAGCCTGGGACAGGGTCATCGCGATCAACCTCAACGCGGTGTTCCGCAACATGAAGGCGCAGATCCCGTCGATCCTCGCGAACGGCGGCGGCTCGGTCGTGAACATCGCGTCGATCCTCGGCAGCGTGGGCTTCGCGAACTCCCCCGCCTACGTCACCGCCAAGCACGGCGTGGTCGGCATGACCAAGTCCGCGGCGCTGGAGTACTCGGCGCAGGGCGTGCGCGTGAACTCGGTGGGCCCCGGCTTCATCGACACCCCGCTGCTTGCCAACATGGGCGCCGAGGCGAAGGACTTCCTGGTGAGCAAGCACCCGATCGGACGCCTGGGACAGGCCGATGAGGTCGCGAACCTGATCGCCTTCCTCGCCAGCGATGCCGCGAGCTTCATCACCGGCAGCTACCACCTGGTCGACGGCGGCTACACCGCCCAGTGACACCGGGAACCCGGTTGCGAAGCCCCAGCTTCCGCAACCGGGCTCCTTCATTCGGGTGAGACGCAGGAAGTCGGATGTCCCTTGCTCATCCGACGTCCTGCGGGTACCCCGCGTAGCACGGGACGCGAACATGCAGCACGCTGCAGCCGTCGCCTTCCCACGGGCGCGACCCGAACGCGTCCTGTACTGCGCCGCGACGAGCGCCTTCCCGATCGCCGCAACCCATAGACGGCGTGCGGGAACAGGCGCGTGTCGTCTTCCGGGTGTCTGATGGTCTTTCCTCGCGTGAGATATGCCGAGTAAATCTAGTATCTAGATTATCTAGTCACATTCTCGAAGTCGATTCCACGCACTTCGAAAGACATCTGACGCAGCCCCCTGCCAGTGCGACAATGGATATCCGCCGGGGGGCATCGAGGGCGCCTTTTCGAGTCGGGACCAGCGACATGCGCAAGCGGGACGAACGGTGATGACGCCACAGCGGGACGAGTTCTCGCGCTCCGGCTACTGGTACCCGGAAGGCGACTCCGCCCAGACCATCGACGTGCTGAACATGCTGCGCCGATACCGCGCCGCCGAGACCGCCATGCGGGCACGCACTCGCGCCTCCATGGGCATGAACGAGACCGACCTCATGGCCCTGCGCTTCCTGCTGCACGAGCAGCGCGCCGGACGGCTCGTGCGGCCGATCGACCTCTCCCGCGTCCTCGACATCTCCACCGCATCGACGACCACGCTGATCGACCGACTCGAGAGGGACGGTCACGCGCGACGCGAAGCACACCCTACCGACCGTCGCGCCGGGGTCGTCGTCCCCACGGACAGCAGCGATGAAGAGGTGCAGGCCACGCTCGGCGCCATGCACCGACGGATGCTGGCGTACGTCGACAGCCTCTCGGACCACGACCGCGCGGTCGTCACCCGCTTCCTCGCCGGCATGAGCTCGGCGGTCGAAGAGGCCTCCGACCGGGACCCCGGCGTCGACCCGAGCTGATCGCCCGACGCAGTCCCGACGCCGTCCCGCGACTACCCCCGCGGCTTCCGCTTCTCCAGCACGCCCGCGAGCGCGACCGCGACCAGAGCCGCGACCGGCGCCACGAGCAGTCCGGCCCGCAGGCTCTCGGTCTCGGCGATGTAGCCGACGAACGGCGGGGACAACAGGAACCCGAGGCGCAGCAGCCAGGACACGATCGTGAGGCCGACGCCCGGTCGCAGCCCCGGCAGCTCGTCGGCGGCGTGCATGGCGGCGGGGATGAGCGTCGCGATGCCGAAGCCGACCGCCGCGAACCCGAGGATCGTGCCGGGGACAGAGGGGAACGCGAGCGCCAGGCCCATGCCGACGGCCGCGATCAGGCCGCCGACCCTGGCGACTGCGCGCTGCCCGAACCGATCGGTGAGGCCGTCGCCGATCAGGCGTCCGATGAACTGCGCACCGACCAGGGCGATGAAGCCGAGCGGGGCGATCGCGGCAGCGGCTCCGAGGGATTCTCCGAGATACAGCGTCGCCCAGGAGTTGCCCGCGTCCTCCGCCACGGCTCCGGCCATGGCGATGATCGTGAGGGCGATGAGGACGAACACGGTCCGCGGGCTCATGCCCCGCCGCAGGGTCTCCCCCAGCTCGGCCGGTTCGGCGACGGCATCCGCCTCGACCTCGTCGTCGCGACCGGGGAGGCAGAACCGCAGCGCGACCAGCGCGACGATGCCGAACACGGCCGTCGAGATGCCGAGGTGCACGCCGAGCGGCAGCTGCAACGCGATCGCCACCGCCGCCATGCCACCGCCGAGAACGGCGCCGATCGACCAGATCGCGTGGAAGGAGTTGATGATCGAGCGGCCGTAGCGGCGCTGCACCCGCAGGCCGTGCGCGTTCTGCGCGACATCGGTGATGGCGTCGGATGCACCACCGATCAGCAGCGCGGCGGCGAAGAGCAGTCCCGACGGGGCGAGCGCGGCAGACAGCAGGCCGAGGCTGGTGAGGATCGTGCCGATCACGGCGATGCGGGCCGAGCCGAACCGGCGGATCAGCACCGCGGCCAGAAGTCCCGCGGCGATGGCTCCGGCGGGGAATGCGGCGATCGCGAGGCCGTATCCGACGTTGTCGAGTCCGAGCGCGGACTTGATCTCGGGGTAGCGCGGGAGGATGTTCGCGAACAGCGCCCCGTTCGTCAGGAACAGCGCCGAGACGGCGAGGCGCGCGCGACGTGTCTGCCGGTCGGGCGTGAATCGTCGAATCGATTCGATTGAAGTCATGAGTACGATCGTACGGCCCCGCGGCGCCCGCCGCGAACATGCCTAATGGGCCGTGCCGACGCGCGCAACCCCGTATCGCCGCCCGCCACCCGCGCCTACTGTCGAGACATGACCGAGCTCACCCAGCCCACCGGCCGCGAAGAAGAGCTGCGCGCCGTCCCGCGCGACGACGGCAGTGCCCCCCGGGCCCTGGTCCTCGGCGCCACCGGTTACATCGGAGGGCGGCTCACTCCACGGCTCCTGAACGCCGGATACCGGGTGCGGGTCCTCGCACGCGATGCGGCGCGCGCGGCATCCTTCCCCTGGGGCCCGGACTGCGAGATCGTGGAAGGTTCGGCGGACGACGCGGATGCCGTCGCAACGGCCATGGACGACGTCGACGTCGTGTACTACCTGATCCACTCGATGACCGCGGGCAAGGGCTTCGAGGAGAGCGACGATCGTGCGGCCACCACGGTGGCCGAGGCCGCCAAGGCTGCGGGCGTCCACCGCATCGTTTACCTCGGCGGGCTGCATCCCGAAGACGCGAAGCTGTCTCCGCACCTGCGCTCCCGCGTGCAGGTCGGCGAGACGTTCCTGCACTCCGGCGTGCCGACGCTCGTGCTGCAGGCGGGCGTCGTGATCGGATCGGGCTCGGCGTCGTTCGAAATGATCCGGCACCTCACCGACGTGCTGCCCTACATGCCGGCGCCGAAGTGGGTGCGCAACCGCATCCAGCCGATCGCCGTGCGCGATGTGCTGCACTATCTTCTCGGCGCGGCCAGGGTCGACGCGGATGTGAACCGTGCTGTCGACATCGGCGGACCCGACGTGCTCCGCTACGGACAGATGATGAACGGCTACGCGGTCGAGGCCGGGCTCCCCCAGCGCGCGATCGCCGCGCTGCCGGTGCTCACCCCCGGCCTGGCCTCGCACTGGGTGAACCTGGTGACCCCGGTACCGCGGTCGATCGCCCGCCCGCTCGTCGCCTCGCTGCAGAACGAGTGCGTCGTGAAGGACCATGCGGTCGACGAGCTGATCCCGCCGCCGTCCGGCGGCCTGACCCCCTATCGCACCGCCGTGGCCCTGGCGCTCGGACGCGTGGATGCCGACACGATCGAGACGAGCTGGCAGGATTCCGAGGTCTCCGGCGCACCCAGCGACCCGCTGCCGAGCGACCCCGACTGGGCCGGCCGCACGGCGTTCACCGACGCGCGCTCGCTGCAGACCTCGGCATCCGTCGACGACCTGTGGCGCGTGATCGTCGGCATCGGCGGCGAGAACGGCTGGTACTCCTCGCCGTTCCTGTGGGCCGTGCGCGGGTGGATGGACCGACTGGTCGGCGGAGTCGGACTGCGCCGCGGCCGCCGCAGTCGCACCGCCGCGCGCGTGGGCGATGCGATCGACTTCTGGCGGGTCGAAGCGGCGTCGGCACCGGGCTCCGGCGACGAGCAGGCCGGGCTGCTGCGCCTGCGCGCCGAGATGAAGGTGCCGGGATCCGCATGGCTCGAGCTGCGCGCGATCGCCGAGGACGACGGCGCGCGATACGAGCAGCGCGCGGTGTTCTTCCCGCAGGGTCTGAGCGGACGCCTGTACTGGCTCGCCGTGCTGCCCTTCCACGGGTTCATCTTCGCGGGGATGGCCGCCCGCATCACGGCGGCCGCGGAGGGTGCCGATCGGGTCGACCGCACGCGGGACTGACGACGCCGCGCGTGACTAGCGTGGTCCGCGCCGGCCGACCCCCGCGAACACGGAGTGCAACAGCGGCAGGGCCGAGGCGCAGATCAGCGTGATGCCGAGCGGAGGCAGCGGAGTGACCAGCAGCGCGCCACCCACGAGCATCGCGGCGAACAGCACACCGGAGGCGATGCGCCGCGCGATGCCTTCAAGTCGGTCGAGCCGGCGCTCCAGGCGGGAGGTGTCGAACGACACCGTCCCGTCGTCCACGCGGCCGATGATGTCGTCGATGCGCTTCGGCAGCCGCATCGTGATGCCGGCGGTCTCCATCGCCCGCGAGGCGAAGGCCTGCACCACATTGCCGGTCTCGTCGCGGAGCAGTCGTCCGGCGTAGGGTTCGGCGGCATCCCACACGTTGAACGACGGGTCGAGCCCGCTGCACATGCCGGAGGTCAGCGAGACCGCGCGGATCAAGAGCAGCATGTTCTCGGGCAGCTGCAGTGGGAGGGAGCGCACCATGTCGCCGAACTCGTCGGCGAAGTCGCGGAACTCCCGCGGGTCGACCGTGGCCAGTTCCGCGAAGCCCATGCCGCCGAAGCGCGCGAACAGCGCCTTCAGCGCACGTTCGAGCTCGGCCGTGTCGGCGGAGGGCAGCAGCACGCCGATCTCTTGCGCGGCGGCGACGAGCCCGCGACTGTCGCGCGCGGCGACGGCGATCAGGAGCATGCGCAGCCCGTCGCGCAGACTGTCGGGCACCTCGGCCATCATGCCGAAGTCGATGAAGGTCAGGCGCCAGTCATCGGCCTGACTCCCTGAGTCCGCCGAAGGGCCCGGCGTCACGAAGATGTTGCCGGGGTGCGGATCGGCATGAACGAAGCTGTGCGTGAACACCTGGTCGAACATGACCTCGGCGAAGACCTCGGCGACCTGGGCGGGGTCGATGCCGGCGGCGCGGAGGGCTTCGGTGTCGTTGATCTTGATCGCCGTGACATCCGAGAGGGTGAGCACGCGACGGGTCGAGCGCTCCCAGACGATCTCGGGGGTGTCGACGCGCGGGTCGTCGGCGAAGTTCTCGCGGAAGCGCTCGGCACTCGCGGCTTCGTGGAGATAGTCGATCTCCTCGAGGCTGGTCTCGGCGAACTCCTCGACGAGCGCGGGGGCATCGACGCGGTCGGCGACCAGACGCACGCGGGTCAGCCACCGGGCGACGCGGCGGAGGGCGGCCAGGTCGACCGCGACGATCCCGTCGATGCCCGGCCGCTGCACCTTGACCACGACGTTCTCGAGTCCGGTGTCGGCGGCGTCGAGTTCCGAGAGGCGGGCGCGGTGCACCTGCCCGAGGGATGCCGCAGCCACCGGGGTCTCGTCGAACCAGGAGTAAGCGCGCGTGAGCGGGATGCCCAGCTCGGCCTCGGCGACCACGCGGATGTCGGCGAACGGCACTGCAGGCACCTCGTCCTGCAGCCCTTCGAGCTCGGCCGTGATCTCGGGAGGCAGCACGTCGAGGCGCGACGACATGAACTGCCCGACCTTGATCATGAGACCGCCGAGCTCGATCGCGAGCGCGTGGAAGCGGCGAGCGAACTTCTGCATGCGCGGGCCGCGGGTGCGCTCTGCGAGCGAGCTCATCCCGAATCGCGGGAGGACGAGCTCGTACCACCAGATCTTGACGAATTCCCGCGCCGCGAACGACAGGATGCGGCGGTAGCGGGCACGATGGGCGCCCTGCGCCGCGGCATCCGTCATCGCGTCATCCTCTCGCCGCTCCTCACCGGATGCCGCACTGCGCGATCAGTCCTGGGCGAGGATCGAGTACAGCCTACGGCGGGCCTCGTCGAGCACCTCGATGGTGGCCTGCACCTGCTCCGGACTTCCGCTGCGACCGACCTGGGCGGCAGCGGCGGCAAGGTCGACTCCGGCCTTGGGCAGCGCGTTGAACCGGGCGCTGTCGCGGGACTCGCCGGCACGGTGGCCGGAGGACTCCCACGGAGCCGGGGTGTCGGCCGACTCGGCGGCGACATCGCGGCCCGCCTCGGTGAGCGAGTAGGTCTTGCGACCGTTCTGCTCTTCGGCCTCGATCAAGCCCTCGTCGGCGAGCAGCTGCAGGGTCGGGTACACGGAGCCCGCGCTGGGCTTCCACGATCCGCCGCTGCGCTCGGAGATCTCGTTGATGATCTGGTAGCCGTGCATGGGCTTCTCGGCGAGGAGCGATAGCACGGCCGAGCGCACGTCGCCGCGCGCCATGCGCGAGGCGCCGCCCGGACGCGGGTCGAACGACTTGCGGAGCTGATCCATTGCTTCGAACAGAGCGGATGCCGGACCGCCGGCGCCGGCTCCGAAGCCGGATCCGCCGAACGGGTTCGAGGGGAATGCGTTGTTCATGGTGACCTCCCGTAGCTGGGTAGCGATACTCAACGATATATCGTTAGCCCTGTGGGTGGGGTGGGAATCCGCCCCCGGGCGTCCCGCTGGCATGCATGCATGAGACGGAATGGCAAGCCCCGTGTGACGCACAAGAACTCATGTTTTACTCCGAATGGTGTCCCCAGAGCCTGAACAGCAAGAGCCGTCCGCGTCCGTCCGAGTGAGTGTGGTGGTTCCGGTGTTCCGTCCCGGTCCCACCTTCGACGACCTGATCGCCTCGTTCGATCGGCAGACGCTGCCGGTCACCGACTTCGAAGTCCTCCTGTGCGACGACGGCTCCGGTCAGGAGACACATGCGCGACTGACGGAGGTCGCACGCACCAGGGCGAACGTGCGTGTGCTGGATCTGCCGCACTCCGGATGGCCGGGAACGCCGCGCAACCGCGGGGTCGAGGCCGCCCGCGGCACGTATGTGCAGTTCGTGGACCAGGACGACTGGTTGTTCGACGGTGCGCTCGAGAAGCTGTGCGACTACGCCGACCTGCACGGGTCGGATGTCGTCGTCGGTCGCGAGGTCGGGATCGGGCGCGACCTGCCGTCACGGATCTTCCGCCGCGACATCCCGCGCGCGACGCTCGGCGAGGACCCGCTGCTGGAGATGCTCACCCCGCACAAGCTGTTCCGCACGTCTTTTCTGCGCGCGAACGACATCCGCTTCCCCGACGGGAAGGTGCGGCTGGAGGATCACCTCTTCGTCATGCAGGCGTACTTCGCGGCCGACACGATCTCGATCCTGGCGAGCGAGCCCTGCTACGCCTGGGTCAAGCACCCGGGGAGCGCCAGCTCGTCGCGCATCGATCCGGAGTCGTACTTTCCACACCTGGAAGCCGTGCTCGACCTGGTCGACGCGCACACCGAGCCGGGTCGGCTGCGCGACCGGCTGCTGCGGCACTGGTATCGCGGGAAGATCCTGAAGCGTCTCGCGGGCCGACGGATGCGGAAGTACCCCGCCGCCTATCGCGAGCGCCTGCTCCGCGTCGTGGCACCGCTGGTGCAGAAGAGGTTCGGACCGGGAGTGGACGGCGGGCTCGCGTTCCCCCACCGCATCCGCTCTGCCCTGCTCCGGGCGGGTCGGTGGGAGGACCTCGTGCGCTTCGCGATGTTCGAGACCGACATGGAGTGCCGGGCAACGGTGACGTCAGCCGCCTGGTCGCGTGGCGGTGGGCTCCACCTCACGCTGCGCGTCACGATCACCCACGACGGTCACGATGCCCTGGTCTTCGAGACGACGAAGACGGGCGCTGAGCGGCTCGTGTCCGCAGCCTGGCTCGCGGACCTGCCCGGAGACGCCCTCCTCGCCGGCCGCGAGCTGCGCAACGACCGCGTCGATCTCGTCCTGTCTGACATCGTCTCCGGAGAGTCGGGCGCGAGCGAACGAGCGCTCGCGACGCAGCGACAGCCCGACCTGGGTGCCATCACCGTGACGATCGACCCGCTCAAGACCTTCGGGCCGACGGATACGCTGCGGAGTGCGCGCCTCACCGCGAAGATCCGCCGTGCCGGGTGGACCTTCGACGTTCCCGTGCACGCCGATCCCGATACGCTCGCCCGCGCCGGCCGCTCGCCGTTCCTGGCCGGCCGCAGGTGCGAACTCGTCGCGACGGATGACGGAGGCGTCGAGCTGCGGCGCGAGTGGCCCGGAGGGCGCCTGAGGGACTCCGCCGGTCGTGCGATGCGACGCTGGCGCGCGCGGCGGAAGTAGGTTCGCGGTCGTCAGGCCCGCGGCAGCGTCAGGATCTCTGCGCCCTTCTCGGTGATCGCGATCGTGTGCTCGGTGTGCGCGGTGCGGGCGCCGGTCGCGCTGCGGAGGGTCCAGCCGTCGTCATCCGTCACGAGCTCGTCGGTGTCGGCCATGACCCACGGCTCGATCGCGAGCAGCAGGCCGGGGCGCAGGATGTAGCCGCGGCCCGGGCGTCCGTCGTTCGCGATGTGCGGGTCCTGATGCATGGTCGAGCCGATGCCGTGCCCACCGAACTCGAGGTTGATCGGGTAGCCGGCTGTGCGCAGCACGGTTCCGATCGCGCGCGAGATGTCGCCGATGCGCGCGTTCGGGCGGGCGGCGGCGATACCCGCGGCGAGCGCGCGCTGGGTCGCATCGATCATCGCGAGATCCTCGGGCGCCTGGGTCTCTCCGACCACGAAGCTGATCGCCGCGTCGGCCGAGATGCCGCGGAGTGTGACAGCGAGGTCGAGCGTGAGCAGGTCGCCGTCGCGGAGCGCGTAGTCGTGCGGCAGGCCGTGCAGCACTGCGTCGTTCACGGCCGTGCAGATGTAGTGGCCGAAGGGTCCGCGGCCGAACGAGGGTGCGTAGTCGACGTAGCAGGAGACGGCACCGGCATCCTCGATCATCTGCTTCGTCCACCGGTCGATGTCGAGCAGGTTCACGCCGACGGTGGCGCGCTCCTTCATCGCCTGCAGGATGGTGCCGACGAGCGCACCCGTCTCGCGGGCACGGTCCAGTTCAGCAGCGGTCAGGATCTCGATCATGGGGGTTCTCTCCGTGGGTACCGAAAACTATCCCGGTAATACTATCCCGGTATTAGTATGGGCATCATGATGGTCCGGATGCCGCTCACTCCCGCCGAGCTCGAACGCGGCGAGCGCCTGGGCGCCCTGCTGCGACGCGCACGCGGCGAGCGGTCGATGCTGAGCATCGCGCTCGATGCCGGCGTCTCCCCCGAAACCCTGCGCAAGATCGAGTCCGGCCGCGTGGCGACGCCCGCGTTCTCGACGATCGCCGCGATCGCCGGAGTTCTCGAGATCTCGCTCGACACGCTCTGGGCCGAGATCGGGACGGATGCCGTCGGCACCGCGACCGGTCGGGAGCGGATCGCCTCGTAGCCGAGGTCCGCTTGGGTCAACTGTCCGGATCGAAGGCGAACTCGCGCAGCTCCTGCGCGCACCGGCACGCCTGAGCGATCTTGTGCGCCCATTCGACGGCGTCCTCGCGTGTCGGAAGTTCGAGCACCGTGAAACCGCCCGTGAGCTCGCTGCCCGGGTACGTCGTCTTCTGCACGGTGCCGTCGACTGCGATCAGCACGGGGTCGATCTCTTCGGCGATACCTCCGCCGAAGACGTACACACCGGCGGCCTTGGCCTCGGCGATCACGGCGTGGGACTCGGCGACGACGGTCGGGAAGTCCTCTTCGGCGACCACCATGGCTTCACTCGGAAAGGAGATGAGGAACTTGGTCATACGTCGATGGTGCCGCGCGGGCGGATGCGAGGCAATGGGGTTGCGTCGGGGCACCCGGTCTGGCGGCTATCGGGCTCTCGGTTTCACATATCGAACGATTAACGATAGATTACTGCTGTTCTTCGACGAGAGGTGGCCCCATGGGCAAGACGACGATCATCGTGCTGCGGATCGTGATCGTGGTGGCGCTGGTGGGATCGGTCGCCGTGCAGGCGCTCATCGCCCCACTGCTCTGGCTCGACCTCGGCGAGGAGGAGCTCTGGGGGCGGATCGTGATCGTCGGGATCGTCGTGGGCGGAGTGGCGACGATGCAGGTGTTCGCGGTGTGCGTGTGGATGCTGTTGAACCGCGTGCGCCGCGGCTCGATCTTCTCGGCGTCGTCCTTCCGGTTCGTCGACGTGATCATCGGCGCGATCCTGGTGGCGGCGGCGTTGACGTTCGTGCTGGCCGGGGTGCTGGCGCCGGGGTCGATCGCGCCGGGAGTCGTGGCGCTGGTCGGCGGAGCGGGAGTGGTGCTGTGCGGCATGGCACTGCTGGTCGTCGTGATGAAGGCGCTGCTGCGGCAGGCGATCGAGCGCGACACCGAGGCGCGCACGCTGCGCTCCGAACTCGACAACGAGGTGATCTGATGCCCGTCGTCGTCGACATCGACGTGATGATGGCACGTCGCAAGATGAGTGTGGGCGAGCTGGCCGACCGGATCGGCATCACCCCGACGAACCTGGCCGTTCTGAAGAACGGTCGCGCCAAGGCCGTGCGCTTCACCACGCTGGACGCTCTGTGCGAGGTGCTCGAATGCCAGCCGGGCGACCTGCTGCGGTGGGTGCCGGAGGACTGAGCCGGTCACGCGGCGATGTCGAAGCGGGCGCGACCACCCAGCCGTGGCGTGCGCGAGACATCGATATACCCGGGCGGGACGAACCAGACGCGCGCGGCGACACCTGCGCCCTCGATGCGGATCTCCCAGTCGTTGTCGTGGATGCGATGGTGGCACGTCTCGCAGAGCAGCACGCCGTTCGACAGGTCGGTCGGACCGTGATCTCGCTTCCACCATCGGATGTGATGCGCTTTGGTCATCTCGGGTGGCAGCCCGCACATCGCACATCCCCCGTCGCGCTCGACGAGCGCACGTCTCTGCGCCCTGGTGAAAAGCCGCTTCTCACGCCCCCAGTCGAGGATTTCGCTCTCACCACCGAGCACGCAGGGAATCACGCCACCTCCCGCTGCCATCCGGCGGGCCGCCGCGACGCTGATGGGCTGGTCGATGCCGTCGATCGCCGCGGATCCCGCTCCGGACTCCAGTTCGTCGAGGCCGATACGCACGACGACCGTCGCGCCGGCCAGCGGGAGGCGCTCCGCCGTGCATCCGAGCGCGTGGGCACAGAGAACGGCGAGACCGTCGGCCTGGATCATCGCCACCGTGCGGCGATCCACATCCGACGATTCGGGATCGGGAGCTTCCGCCCGTGCAGCGAACGCCGCGGTGACGTACCCGCGAACGGCAGCGACGATCGGAGCCGCGGTCTCGGCATCGAGCTTCGCGTCGAGGTGCAGCATGCCGTTGCGCTCGAACATCGTGAGCGACCGCGCACTCCGCTGTGCGTCGGCGCGTGGCTCCACGCCATCCGGATCAAGCCACGCCTCCGCTCGCACGATGAGCTTGCGGAGGTCGTCGAGCGCAACGCCAGGGGCCGCTTCGGCCAGCATCCGGTCCCCCTCCGCAATGCGCTCCGCGCCGGCCGCGACGCGGCACCGGTCAAGGAGCCCGACGATCAAGGCCGCGGCCTGGGCGCCGATCGCCCCCGAATCGAGTGCGGCGCGCACCGCGGGATACTTGGCCGGTAGGCGCGCCCCCAGAAGGTCGCTGCGCGGGGCCGTGGCCTCACCGACCGCGACCAGCCGTGCGGCGTCGCCGGTCGAGATTCCCACGGCGGCGGCGATGAGCTTGGCAGGGGAACGGTATCCCCG
This sequence comes from Microbacterium saperdae, assembly GCF_006716345.1. Lineage (NCBI taxonomy): Bacteria > Bacillati > Actinomycetota > Actinomycetes > Micrococcales > Microbacteriaceae > Microbacterium > Microbacterium saperdae. The sequence goes on along the minus strand of NZ_VFOX01000002.1, from coordinate 673,644 downwards.
CTGCTTGGCCAAGCCATCGGCGCCGAGTTCGAGTCGAGACTCCCGCGCGATGCCCGCAGCGACATCTGCATGCACGGCATCGAGTTGGCGCTGCAGCGCACCGATCGCCTCATGGACCCCGATGAGCTGATTCCTCGTCAAGTCCAGCGCGTCATCAGCATCTGCCCACGCGGCCTCGAGGCGGAGGACCGCGTCGTGCAGTGCGAGGAGTTTGGGCATGCTCGATTTTACCGCGCGAAAGCTCGACATTCGAAGTTTTGTTCGAATGTATTCCAATACTCCGGCATGCCGCGCGGGGAGCCGGGGAACTGATCCGATCACGACTGGACAGAGTTGAGGCCCTGGTTCGCGCATCCGCCGCGGCCATGTGCGCTTGCCTCGGCCAGATCTGCCGCCTGAGACCGAGCGAGGCGCACAGGGCCGAGCCATGTGCGCAGCGCCGCGCTAGCCGCGGAGCACCGACTCCAGAAGTCCGGGGAACAATGCGTCGAGATCGTCGCGGCGGAGTGTCAGCATCCGTCGGCGCCCGTGGGGTTCATTGCGGATGACGCCGGCCTCGCGCAGCACCTTCATGAAGTGCGACTTGGTCGACTTCGGGAGGTTCGGGTCGGTGGCGTGACAGGCGGCCATGTCGAGCGGGCCGTCGGCGAGCTGGCGCGTGATGGCGAGGCGCTCGGGGTCGCTGAGCGCGAAGAGCACGTCGGTCAGCTGGATCTCGGAGCGCTCCGGGTGCGGAAGATCGCCAGGCATGGTTCGATAATAGTTGAACAATTAGCGGATGGCGAGTACGCTCCGATAGTTCGATGATTCTCGAACCTTATGAGGAGCCGCCATGACCACCACCGCGCCGATCGTCGTGCCGACGGCATCCACGCCCCTTGGGCAGGCCCCGGCGCCGACCCGCCCGCGCGCTCGATTCGGGTTCGTGCTGGCGATCGTGGCGCAGATCCTGATGATGGTCGGGGCGAGTGCGCCGTCGCCGTTCTATCCGGTGCTCGCGCAGGACATCGGGTTCGACGCGATCGTCATCAGTGCCGTGTTCGCGGTCTACGCCGTCGCACTGCTGCTCACTCTTCTCACGGCCGGATCCCTCTCGGACCACATCGGCCGCCGCCCGGTCGCGATCGCCGGGTTCCTGCTGCTGGCAGGGAGCATGATCCTTTTCTGGCACGCGGATGCCGTCGCGGTGCTGTTCCTCGCCCGTATCCTGCAGGGCATCGCGAGCGGTCTGCTGATCTCGGCGCTGTCGGCGACCGTGCTCGACTTCGCGCCCGGCGGTCGTCCGGGAGTCGCCGCCCTCTGGAACGCGCTCAGCCCCGGCATCGGACTCGCACTCGGGGCACTCGCCTCCGCCGTGATGCTCGACGTCAGCGGCGAGGCGCTGCTCGACGTGTTCGCTCCGCTGAGTTCCGCATACGTCGTGCTCGCCGCGCTGTTCTTCCTCATCCCCGAGACCGCGCCCCGCAAGCCGGGGGTGTGGGCGTCGCTGAGCTTCCGCCTGTCGATCCCCTCCGAGATCCGCGCCGACTTCTGGCGCGGAGCCCCTGCCGTGATCGCGGGCTGGGCGACCGGCGGACTGTTCCTGTCGCTCGGCGCCAACATCGTGCGCGGCGAGCTCGGCGGCGAGGCTCACGTCTGGCAGGGACTCGGCGTCGTGCTGCTCGCCGGAGTCGGCGCAGTGACCGCGTTCGTGCTGCGGAAGATCGCCGCCCGGTCGATGGTGCTGTTCGGCACCTCGGCCCTCGCCGTCGGCACCCTGCTGTCGCTGATCGCGCTCGGGGTGGAGTCGCTGCCGTTCTACCTCGTCGCCGCCGCCGTCACGGGCATGGGCTTCGGCACCGCGTTCTCGGGAGTGGTCGGCTCGCTCGCACCGCGCATCCCGGCCACCCAGCGCGCCGACACCTTCGCCGTCATCTACCTCCTCGCGTACCTGGCCTTCGGCGTTCCGGCCGTGGTCGCCGGAGCACTCGTGGGCGTCGTCGGACTCGAGGCCGTGTGCGTCGGGTACGGGGTCGTCGTGATCGCGCTGGCGGCGGTCGCGTTCGGGCTGCGGGTGCGGGCGGGGCGGTAGGCGGGGCGATCAACCCGGGTTGATCTGAGGCGCCCGCTTCAGGGGCAGCTCTCCTTGATCGCGATCTCGGTCGATGTGAACGCGTCATACGTCGTTCCTCGGATGTCGTAGGTGACACGGATCTTCGACGCCGTTCCGTCCGATGCTCCGATGCGGGCCGCGATCACGATCACGCTGACGCTGTCCCCCGGCTCGACCACATACCCGGCAGGGTCATCCCGGTTCGACCAGCCTTCGGAATCCTCGTCCTCGGGGAAGAACGTGCCGAAACCCACCTGACCCTCGCTCAGCGGCGCTACGTACGCACTCGCCAGGCGGAGCCCGTCAGCATCCACGAGATCGACAGAGGCGATCGTTGCGGAAGCGTCGCCGGCGAGCAGGCCGGCAGCGCCGAATCCGATCTCGCGGTCGGGATCACCAGGAACGCAGTATGCCCCGGGATCTCCGCCGATCTGCAGGGGACCCCCTCCCGGCATCCCAGAGCATCCGGTGACGCTGAGGACGATGGCGAGGAGAGTGGCGACGGCGCGTGGTGCGCGCACGCTCTCATCTCGGCAGGAAGCGGTCGCCGACGCTCTCACTGCGAAACCATCCTCTGCTCGGCCTCGCCTCACCCCGGACTCAGGACTCGGTCATGGGCGTGACGTCGACGTCGATGACGCCGAACGGGAACGGGCTGAACACGGAAATGGAGCCCGAGGAGAACTGGTCGAGCGGGATCAGACTGAACCACACCACCGAGACGATGACCGCGACGACCACGAGCGCACCGACTCCGATGGCGGCGCGGTCCAGCGTGCGCAGGGCAGTGGGTTCGTCGGATGCCCTCAGCACGCGGCCGAGAGCCAGCAGGACGATCAGCGCGATCCCGACGTAGACCAGAGGGCTGGGACCGAGCGTCAGCTGGACGCACGGGAGAGCCTCGTCCACCGGCTGGCCGGACGCATCGATGAAGCCGCCGTTTCCGTCCACGCCGCCCGGGCAGTACCCGGAACTGGCGACCATGAACATCGGGTAGACCAGGGCGGCGACCACCGCGAGGATCAGAACCCGTCGAATCCTCGCGATCACCGGGGCTCCGGCGAGTGCGGAGGTCTGCGGTGGGGTCTGAGCGAGTGACAAGACGGTCTCCTTGGAGGTCGGTCGTCCCATCATGGCGCAGGTGCGGACGGGGTGGAAGGCCTGACTCGCGGACCATCGCTCAACTACGGTCCTGACATCCGTCCTCCTCCCGAAGAAGCCGCATTCAACTCGAGTAGATTGCATCTTGCAACCCGTTATCTACTCGAGTAGCATCGCGGTATCAGCACCATTCTCGAGACCCACCCGAGGGTCCCGTCGCGTAAGGAACACATGAGCCAGTCACCGCTGACGGCAGACCGCAACCTCGGTCGTCCGTCGAGAGAATTCGTCCTCGACACCGACATCGGCACGGATGTCGATGACCTCCTCGCCCTGTCCATGATCTTCGGCTCGCCGGAGCTCGACGTCGTCGGGGTCGCCACCGTCTACGGCGATGTCGGGCTTCGCGCACGAATCGTCGCTGCCACGTACCACGCGGCTGGTCTCACGCCTCCGCCGATCGCCGCCGGCAACGCGGAGACGCAGTCGGGTCGCCCCGTCTGGTGGCCGGGCCACGAGGGATCGACCATCGCCGACCTCGACGGCCACGTGTTCGATTCCGCGCTCTCCGCTATCGACCTGCTCGGCGCGAGCGCCACGGTCGTCGCGATCGGCCCGCTCACCAATGCGGCCGCCGTCACGCGGCAGCCAGGTCATCGCGTGAGCCAGGTCGTCATCATGGGCGGCGACTTCCGCCGCGAGATCGTCGAGCACAACATCAAGTGCGACATCGATGCCGCACGTTCCCTCTTCGCATCTGGCGTCCCGGTGCTCGCCGTCGGCCTCGAGCAGACCGAGCGCGTGCGCCTCGGCAGCGACGTCCTTGCACGCATCGGCGCGGCCGGCCCACTCGGCGCCATGGTCGCGGCCGAGATGACCAGGTTCTGGGCATTCGCCGAGCAGGACTACAACGTCCCGCACGATCCGATCGCCGTGCTCACGCTCGCCCGCCCCGACCTGTTCGAGATCGCAGCCGGAACGGTGACCGTGACGCCCGAAGGCCGCACACTCTTCGAGCCGGACCCCGACGGCCTCCATTCGATCGTGACGGACATGGACGTCGACGCCGTCGGCACCGCGATCGTCGATCGCATCCTCGCCGCGGCGGACGCCTCCACCGAGACCGCATCGATCGACACGACAGTCGGTCCGCGCGCGTCCGCTTCCACCCCTACCTGACACCTGCATCACACTCAACGAGGAGACCAGCACATGCACACGAACCCGATGCGTGCGACCGTCGTCGCCGGATTCACCATCTTCGCCCTCGCCCTGACCGGTTGCGCGGGCGGCGAGTCTGCGGGCGGCGACAGCGACGGCGCGGTGACGCTCACCTTCGCCAACGCCGATCCCGCAGAGACCTGGACGCCGGTGATCGAGGCGTTCCAGAAGGAGCACCCGAACATCACCGTCAAGCAGCTCAACATCCCCTACGCGCAGTACACGAGCACGATCAACCAGCGTCTCGGCGGCGGAGGCGGCGGCATCGACGTGATGGTCGTGGATGCCGGGGGCGGGCTGCTCGACTGGACGAACCGCGGCTTCCTCGCCGACCTCAGTGCTCTCAAAGAGGACGCCCTGGCGGCATCCGTATCGGAGAGCATGGTCACGGCGCGCGAGGTCGATGGCACACTGCGCGCGATCGAGCCCTGGACGACGTCGCAGTTCCTCTACTACAACGCCGATCTGCTCGCCGCAGCCGGAGTGGAGCCGCCGTCGACCGACCCGAGCGATCCGTGGACGTACGAGGAGCTGACGGAGGCCGCCCGCACGGTGCAGGATTCCGGAGTGGCCGAATACCCGTTCCTGTTCGACCAGTGGGACTCGTACTACCAGCTGCAGATGCTCGGTCGATCCGCCGGAGGCGGCGACGGCATCGATGATGAAGGCGTCGTCGACTTCTCGAACGACGGATGGCAGCGCGCGCTGACCTGGTACCACAGCCTCTTCGAGGAGGGCCTGTCTCCGCGCGGCATCACGAACGACAAGAACGGCGCGCTGTTCCAGACGGGCAAGGCCGCGTTCATGATCTCCGGCCCCTGGGGCGTGGCCGTGAACGAAGACGGCGACATCGCGTGGGGCATGGCTCCCGCCCCCTACTTCGACGGTGGCGAGCGGGCGACGGCGACGGACTCCTGGGGCGTCGCGATCGCCGAGAAGTCGGAGAACCAGGACGCCGCCGAAGCGTTCCTCCGCTACATCACGATCGACGCCACCGGCAACGCCCAGTCCGCTGAGGTCGCCGGTATCGCTCCCACCACGAAGGACGCGTACGCCCAGTACGCCGAGCGGGTCAGCAGCACGGCGGGAGAGTCCTCCGCGCCGTTCGGCGACATCATGGAGTACCAGCTGCAGGACAACGCGGTGCACCGGCCGGTCGTCGTCGGCTACAGCGTGTTCGAACCCGGGGCCAACCAGATGTTCTCCGACATCCGCAACGGGTCCGACCCGGCGGAGCGTGCGGCGCAGGCCGACAAAGAGATCACCGAGCAGATCGCCCGACTGAAGTAGGACAGATGAGCACCACGACGCGAGAGCGTCGGGCGGGAGCGGCGGGACCCACGGGTTCCGCCGCTCTCCGAACCCCCGACCGCCGCACACCCACCCGGCGCAGCCGCGCCGCACGCACCACAGCCATGGCGCTGCTCATGCTCGCCCCGGCTCTGCTGGCGCTGTTCTTCCTGCGTGTGCTCCCGATGATCACGGCCGTCGGGCAGAGTTTCCAGAGCACGTCGCTCGCCACGGGCACCACGTCGTTCGCGGGCATCGAGAACTACGCCTACCTGTTCACCGACCCCGGCTTCCACGCCGTGCTCGGCGTGACCCTGCTGTTCAACCTGGTCCTGAACCCGGCGATCGTCGTGCTGTCGGCGGCACTCGCCCTGCTGACCGTGCAGAACGTCCCGCTCGTGGGGCTGTGGCGTTCGCTCATCTTCGTTCCCGCGGCGGTCCCTGGTGCCGTCGTCGCGCTGATCTGGTCGACCGCGCTCCAGCCGGACGGTCTCGTCAACAGCATCCTGGAGACGATCGGCCTGCCGCCGCAGCCGTTCCTCACCTCGGCCAACCAGGCCGCGTTCTCGATCGGGATCATGGTCACCTGGGGCGCGATCGGCTACTGGATGATCTTCATCATCGCCGGCCTCAAGGACATTCCGGAGAGCCTGTACGAAGCCGCGGCACTCGACGGCGCCGGATGGTGGCGACGGCTCTTCGCCATCACGCTGCCGCTGCTGAAGCGGCCGATGTCGTTCGTGCTGATCGCCTGCACGGTCGGCTCCTTCCTCGTCTTCGCGCCGGTCCAGGTGCTCACCAAAGGGGGCCCGAACGGCGCGACGAACTTCATCATGTACGACATCTACAACCGGGCGTATCTGCTGAACGATCTGGGCGTCGGGCAGGCCGAGGTCGTCGTCCTGATGCTCCTGCTCTCGATCATCGTCGCCATCCAGTTCCGTCTGCTTCGCGAGGAGAAGTCATGAGGCGATCCAGGGGCGCCACGATCACGCTGTCCATCGCAGGAGGCCTGATCGCCGTCGCGATCTTCCTGCCGCTCTGGTGGGTGTTCGTCTCATCGACCCGACCGGGCAACACCTACGTCGACAACATGACGCCGCTGTCGTGGCTGGCGTTCATCCCCTGGGGCGGCGAGCTCACCAACTACACGGGCCTCCTGAGCGGACCGTTCGTGCTCGGTCTCTTCAACAGCTTCTTCGTCGCCGGGGCGACGATCCTGTTCGGACTTCTCATCGCGATCCCCGCCGCCTACGCGCTCGCGACCATGCGGTTCCGCGGGCGGGGCGTGGTGTTCAGCTTCATCGTGATCGTGGCGATGATCCCGTTCGACGCGATCGCGATCCCCCTCTCCTCGCTCTTCCAGGGGTGGAACCTCTCCGATTCCTACGCGGGGCTCATCCTTCCCGCGCTCGCCAACGGGTTCGCGATCTTCGTGCTGCGGCAGTTCTTCCTCGGCATCCCGTCGGAGCTCATGGAAGCCGCGGAGATCGACGGCCTGGGCACCTTCGGCACGCTGTGGCGCATCGTGCTCCCGTTGTCGAAGCCGGCGCTCATCGGCGCCGGCATGATGCTGTTCCTATCGCAGTGGCAGGCCTACCTGTGGCCGCTGCTGATCGGCACCTCTCCGGAACGCCAACTCGCCCCGATCGCGCTGGCGAACCTCAGCACGATGTTCACGGTCGATCTGGGACAGATCATGGCCGGGTCCTTCGTGCTCAGCATCATCCCCATGATCCTGCTGCTGTTCTTCCAGAAGCAGTACACCGAATCGCTCTCGACGACAGGACTCAAGGGATGAACGCACAGATCGTCGTGGTCGGATCCCTCAATCTCGACCGCACCTACTCCCTCGGTCGCCTCCCGCGAGAAGGGGAGTCGCTGCATGCCACCGGCCATGCGGTCGCCTCCGGCGGCAAGGGTGCCAACCAGGCGGTCGCGGCGTCCCGGCTCGGGGCGGACGTGCGTCTGGTCGGAGCTGTCGGAGCGGATGCCGCCGGCACGCTGCTGCTCGATGCGGTCGCCGAGTCCGGTGTCGATGTGACGGGCGTGCACCGGCGGGCGGGTGACGCGACCGGCGAGGCGGTGATCTTCGTCGATGACGAGGGCCAGAACCTCATCGTCATCTCCCCCGGAGCGAACGCCACCGTCACCGCCGACGACGTGGTGAGCGACGACGCAGCCTGGGTTCTCAGCGGGTTCGAGATCCCCGACGAAGCCGTGATCGCCGCCGCGCATCTGGCGCTCGCGGCACACGCGCGCTTCGTCCTCAACCCGTCGCCGTACCGCCGCATCCCCGACGCTCTCGCCCATTCCATCGACGTGATGGTCGTCAACGAGCACGAACTGATCGACGCCCTGGGTACCTCCGTCGACAGCTCCTCCGACACCGCGCTGCTGCAGGCACGCGCCCGACTCGACGTGCCGGCTCTGGTGGTCACGCTCGGAGCCGACGGCGCGGCAGCAGTCACCGCATCCGGCGTCTTCCGTGCGCCCGGCCGCGTCGTGACCGCGGTCGATACGAGCGGCGCCGGAGACGCATTCACCGGCGCTCTCGTCGCGCGACTCGCCTCCGGAGACACGCTGGAGTCGGCGACCCTCTTCGCTACTCAGGTCGGCGCCCATGCCGCCACACGGCCGGGCACGCAGTCGTCGTACCCGACGAGCGACGAGCTCGACCGATGGCTGCGGGGCTAGCCGCGCGTGTTGCGCTCTGCAGCGCTCACTGCTGATCGTGAGCGCAGCCGCAGGACGACCGGATCACAAGAGACACCGGAACGATCGATGACTCGACCTGCTGCGATCCGACCACCGCGTCGAGCGCGGCCGCGGCGAGCGCGGCGATCGGCTGTTCGACGGCGGTGAGGGGCGGATCGCTGAAGACGGCGTCATCCGTGCCGTCGAACGAGATCACGGCCAGGTCTTCGGGCACGCGGATCCCGCGCTCACGCGCAGCAGCCAGCAGCCCCAAGGCCTGAACATCGGAGGCGACGAACACCGCATCCGGATGCTGCGCTCCCGCGAACAGCGTCCGTCCCGCCTCGAGTCCCCCGGCGCGGGTGAACTCCGAGCGGACGAGGAGCCCGTCGTCGGTGTCGAGGCCGAGTTCCGCGCACTGGTCGTGCCAGCCCCGGACTCGCTCCTCGGCACCGGGCAGCCCTTCGAGGCCGCCGAGATGTGCGATGCGCCGACGTCCGTGCCCGGCGAGGTGTTCCACGGCCATGCGAGCCCCGCCCACGTTGTCGACGATGATCGACGTCTGGCCGGGACGCGTGCGCTGCCCGAGGAACACGGTGCGGGTGCCGCGTGCGTCGATGACGGATCCGGGCTCGAGACTCGTGATGATGAGGCCGTCGATCTGATGGCTGACGAGCGACTCGATCTGTGCGCGCTCGCGTTCGATGTCATTGTCGGCGTCGCCGAGCAGAAGTGCGTAGCCGGTCTCGAAGGCCTGGTTCGACAGCTCGCGCGCCAGCGCCCCGAAGAACGTGTTGCTCACGTCTGGCACGACCACCCCGACCGCTTGCGCGCGGCGGAGCTTGAGCGCCCGCGCCACGGCGTTGGGCCGGTAGTCGAGCTGTGCCATCGCGGCCTCCACCCGCTCGCGGGTGGAGGCCGCGACCGGACGGGGTCCGTTGTTCACGACGTAGCTCACCACGGCCGCGCTCACGCCCGCCATCTTCGCCACATCGGTGCGGGTGGCGGGGCGGGGGGCCGCGTTTTCGTGAGGGAGTGTCATGGGGCGCTTTCTGCTGGGGAAAAGGATAGCCGTTGGTCAGGGCTCGGACGTGTGCGGGGCCGACTCGGCGACGGGGTCGGCCCCGCAGCTGCTCATCGTCGTCTGTTCAGGGCACCATCGATCGACCACAGATCGTAGGAGTAGAGCGAGTCACAGGTGGCGAGACTCCAGTCTTGATCGTCGATCGTCGGCAGGCTCGAACAGCTCGTCGTGAAGACGACCGACACCTCGTTCTTCGCCGCGAGATGTCCTGTCCAGTCGCGCGCGAAGCCGGCGTTGTGGTTCCGGTCGAAGCCGGTCAGCGACTCGTTCACGTCGCCGACGGGTGCCCAGGTTCCCCGTCCGCGCAGCAGATCGCGCTGCGGGATGGTCACCACCTGCACAGCGGGCCCGATCCACCACGGGTTGTCGAAAGCGTACGGATGCTGTTCGCGCACCGCGAGGAACTGATCACCCTTCTTGTCGAAGACCAGATCGAAACCGTTGAGATAGTCGGCTGCGCCGTCGGTACCGGTCAGGCCCGCGGTCGGCAGCTGCACGGGCGTGGTCGTCGTGAAGGACTCGGCCTTCTTCAGATCCACCTCGGTTACGTATGCGCGCGTCGAGGTGTCGCCCTGCGTGTAGCCGAGCAGAACCGTGCCCGGTTTGCCGGGCATCATCACCGCCGTGGGCTGACCGACGCCCCACTGATCGGCGCGGTCGAACGTGACGATCGGCTCGGGGAGCTTGACCCACGGGCCCTCCGGACTGTTCGCGAACGCGACACCGATCTGATTGTGCGCGCTCGCGTCGAGGTCGTTGCCCAGATGGAACATCGCGAGCGAGTACTTCACACCCAGATAGCGGAACTTCCCCTCGACGACGCTCGGGTCGCACACGTGGAAGCTGTCCCATGCCGGCGCGGCCGACGCCTGCAGCACCGACCGGGAATCGACCACGACGCCGTCGACGATCTTCGTCAGGTAGATGTGGTCCTTGATCACGCGGAACTCGTCGTTGTGACATGTCCAGATCCACTCGGTGTCGCCGTCGCGAACGACAGACGGAGCGTAGGAGTAGAAGCCGTCAGCCGGTGCGTACACCTCTTGCAGCGACGAGGCGTCCCACGCGACCGTCGCCCGTGTGCGCGACGCATCACTGGCGAGCTGCTGTGTCGAGACAGGAGCCGGTGGGTCGACGTCGGGGGATACCGTGTCAGCAGTGGCGGGAGCGACCCCGATGAGGAGTGCCGTACCGAGAGCGGCGGCTGTCATGGCCGAGACCAGCCATCGAAGCGGACGCCTGTGCGGCGCCGGGTGGTCATGCGTCATCGCATTCCTTTCTGTCGCGCCACTCAAGTCAGTTTACTCGAGTAGACGATGTCGCACGAGAGCTCGCGCGGCGAGCAGTCGTGAATCTGTCAGAGGCTCGCAGTCGTGCGCACGATCGCGTAGGACCAGAGCGAGTTCGGGTCGAGAGCCGAGGTCGTGACGAAGACCGTCAGTTGGGACTCGTCAGGGAGAGTGCCGAACTGCGTGCGCAGGAAACCCGGGTTGTGGCTGCGCGATGCCCCGGTCACCGAGGCGTCGATCAGCCCCTCGACCGCCCAGGTTCCCGTGCCGGACCACATGCCCGCGCCAGAGATGCTGAGCACCTGCACCGCGGTGGAGATGTAGTTCGGACTCGTCGTCGGATACGGATGCATCTCGCGCACCATGTAGAAGCTGTCGCGCTGCGGCGAGTAGGCGATGTCGAAGTTGTTGAGGAAGTCCGCAGCGCCCGAGCTGTCGAGGAGACCGGCCGTGGGAACAGCGCCGACACCGGACACGGTCGGTGTGCCCGACAGCAGGCTCACCTGCCCGAGCTTCGCGACCGTCCCGGTCGAGTATCCCTCGGTCCAGGTGAGCAGGACCGTTCCCGCTGCGGCATCGATGGTCGTGGCGCTCGGCTGTCCCACACCCCACTCGGACGAGCTCGCCCCGGCCTGGAAGCCGATGACCGGGTTCGGAGCTTTGACCCACGGACCGTCGAGGCCGTTGGCGTACGCGACACCGATCTGGTTGTGGCAGGAGCAGTTCTGATCGTTGCCGAGGTAGAACATCGCGTAGTCGTAGTCCTGCCCGGCGAGGGTCGCGTCGACCCTGACCACGCTCGGGTCGCAGATGTGGAACGAGTCCCAGCCGGACGCGGATGCCGTCAGCACCGACGTGCTCGACGTCACCGTCGATCCGGTGCGCTTCACGAGGTAGATGTCGTCGCGCACATCGCCGGCGGCGCGACTGTGGCACACGAAGGACCGCTCGGTCGAGCCGGCGATGGCCGACGGGGCGTAGGCGTAACCCGGGCTCTGGATCGAGGAAGCCGCGTACACGGGAGTCGGAGCTGACCAGGATCCGGCAGCGACCGCGGATGGAGCCGCGACCGCGACCAGCACCATGGCCAGGAACGCCGCCAACAGGGTTCTCGGCACAACCGTCTTCAGGGCCTTCTTCGTCATCGCCGTTCCTCCTCGAACGCGTCATCCGCCGGTGCGGTTGCTCGAACGCTACACGAGTAGATCGCGGTAGACCAGAGGGAGATCTCAGGAGATCTTCGGGCATCCGGGATCGGGACGGGCGCTTCGCGCGGCCATGCGCGCGTCCCTCGGCCCTCTGCAGGAGATCTGGCCGACGCAGGTGTACATGGCCGAGCCGAGCGCACAGTCTCTCGGGCGCGATTCAGGTCGCACGGACACTTCCCACAAAGGATCCCGGTACCCGCACGAGACAGGCGCCGGCGAGACCCCCGCGGCATCCGCTCTACGCTGGAACGTCTGCCTCATTCTCGAGGCGCCTTCCCCTGGAGCATCCATGTCTGTGACGACGGTCGATGATCGTGCCCGCTATCGGGCGAATCCCTCTGTGCTGACGGCGCTGAAGAACCCGCGGATGCTGACGCGCGAGGTGCTGGCCGGACTCGTCGTCGGGCTCGCACTGATCCCCGAGGCGATCGCGTTCTCGGTGATCGCGGGCGTCGATCCGAAGGTCGGGCTGTTCTCGTCGTTCATCATGGCGGTGTCGATCGCGTTCCTCGGCGGGCGTCCGGCGATGGTGACCGCGGCGACCGGAGCCGTCGCGCTCGTGATCGCCCCGGTCGCACCGATGTACGGGCTCGACTACTTCATCGCGACCGTCATCCTCGCCGGCATCTTCCAGGTGATCCTCGGTGTGGTCGGCGTCGCGAAGCTGATGCGGTTCATCCCCCGCAGCGTCATGGTCGGGTTCGTGAACGCGCTGGCGATCTTCGTGTTCAGCTCACAGTTCCCGCAGCTGATCGATGTGCCGTGGCTGGTGTATCCGCTGGTGGCGCTGGGGATCCTCGTGATGATCGTGATGCCGAAGATCACCAAGATCGTGCCGGCGCCGCTGGTGTCGGTCGTGATCGTGACGGGCGTCGTGCTGACGTTCGCGATCACCGTGCCGACCGTCGGCGATCAGGGCGAGCTGCCGCGGAGCCTGCCGGAGCTGTTCATCCCGAACGTGCCGCTGACGTGGGAGACGTTCACGATCATCGCTCCGTTCGCGCTCGGAGTCGCTGTCGTCGGACTGCTGGAGTCGCTGCTCACCGCGAAGCTCGTCGACGAGATCACCGACACCCACTCGCGCAAGAGCCGTGAGGCGTGGGCGCAGGGAGTGTCGAACGTGCTGTCGGGGATCTTCGGCGGCATGGGCGGCTGCGCCGTGATCGGTCAGACCATGATCAACGTGAAGGCCTCGGGCGCGCGGACCCGTATCTCGACGTTCTGCGCCGGGCTCTTCCTGTTCCTGCTGGTGGTGGTGTTCGGCGACTTCGTCGGGACGATCCCCATGGCAGCCCTCGTCGCCGTGATGATCATGGTCGCGATCGGGGCGTTCGATTGGCACAGCATCCGTCCGTCGACGTTGAAGCGGATGCCGAAGAGCGAGACCTTCGTGATGGTCGCGACTGTTGTGCTGGTGCTGATCACGCACAACCTCGCGGTCGGAGTTGTCGGCGGGGTGCTGGTCGCGTCGGTGCTGTTCGTGCGGCGGGTGGCGCACTTCGTGACGGTGTCGCGTTCTGTCTCTGGTTCTGTTGCTCGCTATGTGGTCGACGGGGAGCTGTTCTTCGCGTCGAGCAACGACCTGACGACGTTGTTCTCGTACTCGGACGATCCGTCGCGGGTGGTCATCGATCTGTCGGGGTCGCATGTGTGGGATGCGTCGACCGTTGCAGCGTTGGATGCGATCGAGACGAAGTATCAGGCGCTGGGGAAGACGGTGGAGATCGTTGGGATGAATGAGAGCAGTCAGCGGATGCGGGGGCGGTTGACGGGTGGGTTTGAGTAGGCCTACAGCTACCGATGCAGCTGAGGCCCCGACAGCATCTGCTTTCGGGGCCTCAGCAATCGATCAGGCCGTTACGGCTTGACGAAAACCTCGTCCGCGAAGTAGCCAGGGCTCACGCGAACGAGGATGGTTTCGCCATCGGGGACCAGGAATGCCTGCGAACCGGTAACTGCCGCGCCGGCGAAGAGCTCCTCGAAGCCGAACTCGTCCGAGAGCACAACCATGCTGTCGAAGCTGTTGACCACGTTGCCCGCTGACGTCACGACGTCTACCGTGACTTCAGACGAAGAGGCCGAGTCAGCACCCTTGTACGTGATGGTGTAATTCACGATCTCGTAGTGAGATCCGGACGGAGCAACTTCGTTGAACTGGTTGGCATCAGAGACGATGGCGTTGCCGTCGGGATTCACCGAGTTGACAACGACCACCCATTCGCTGTTGCTGATCTCGGCCCCGATCGCGATCGGGTTCTCTCGAGTGCCTTGCTCTGCATCAGCAGGCTCGTCGTCGGCAGGAGCGTCATCATCCTCCGCGTCGTCGAGCTGCGTGACTGTCGTGTCACCACCGCCAAAAGCATCATCGAACGATGTCGCTACGACTCCGAGGAAAACGAAGACACCGACGATTGTGCCGACGATGGAGAGGATCAATCCGACTATCCCGAGCCACTTCTTGTCGCCCTTGAGGAACAGCGACACGATGCTCAAGATGAAGGCGATCGGCAGGAGAATCCAGCCAAGGATCAGTGCGCCTGGAATACACGCGAAGATGAAGCCGACCACGGCGACAATGGCTGCGACAAGTGCCAGCACATTGAGCTTCTTGGGGCCCGTCGCGCCCGTTGCTAGCGGGGCCGGGGCCGTCGCGACAGCCGGAACCCTGGCTTCATCCGCGAACACTCCCCACTGCTGACCATCCCACCAGCGCTGACGGCCCGAGCCGTCGTCATACCAACCGGCGGGGGTCTCATTCGGTGTTGTCATGCGCTAATCCTGGCAGAACGCTGTGAGACAAGGCGTCGGTGTTGCTGGTTTGTTATTGCGCGAATGTCGTCCGGCATATCGGTATGCTGCGTCTCGTGGGTCTCACCATTGCACAGCTGTCACTTGAACTGAACGTTCGTCAAAGCAGCATTCGTGATCTTCTTCGCGATTTTGGTGAGCGCTCGGAAGAACCGCGCAACCCGGAATTGGATCACGAATGGGCTGACGCCCTACGTGCTCGGCTCTCGGGGCACCGCACGGATCGACGAATCTGGACGCTGGAAATCGGTGACACCGTGCTCAGAAAGGAACTCCATGCCGCGTACGGCGGGCAGCGTCAGAGTGGGATTATCACCCCGAAGTCCGTACCCGACATCCTGATTGTCACCAACCCCGGAAGCGCAGCCCAACATGGGTACGACAAGTACGAGGGGCTCCAAGCGGATGGGTCCTTCGCGTACACCGGCCAAGGACAGGTCGGGCATCAACACTTCAAGAATGGGAACGGCGCTCTGCGAGACGCAGCGGAGAAGGGGCGCCCGATTCGCTTGTTCACGAAAAGCAACACCTCGGTCACGTACATAGGTGAGTTCACGACAGGGCAGCCGTCCTATAGCGTCAAGCGGATCACCGATTCGAAGAAGAACCTCCGTGACGGGATCATTTTCAACCTGATTCCCGTAGACGCCGACATGGAGGAGCTTGAACCCGCGCTCACAACACCGACAGATACCGTGCAGGAATCTCCGTGGACGCCGCCCGATTTTTCGCCGTTGGTCATCGAAGCTCCCGCGCCGCCCGGACCGAGAACCGTGTCCCGCATTGAGTTTGAACTTCAACGCGACTTCGGCGAGTGGATCAGCAACCAGGGAAAGACTCCTCTACGTCTGCAACTTCACTCGGCCGGCGCCACAATCGAACCGGACCTGTATGTCGAGGAGTCTGGCTGGGTCGTCGAGGCGAAGAAGTCCTCGGCGCGCGAATTCGTGCGGGCAGCGATAGGACAGGTGCTCGACTACGCGCGGCTTGTACGACTCTCAGGGCGGGGCGCCACGCCTGTCATTCTGCTTCCCGGGCGCCCTGTGGCACACATTGAAGCACTCCTGTTCGAACTGGGAATCCTGCTGATCGTGCGCGACGACAACGCTTTCGCGGTCATTCAGTAGTTGGACGGCCGGCAAGTTCAGCGACAGCGGGAAGATCCGGTGCGGCCCAATCCATGCTCGGGAGTTCTTCAGGAGCCAACCAGCGGAGGTCGTCGTGGTCGGAGCTCCGCTCCGGCGGACCGTCGATCAATCGCGCCCGCATGCACGTCAAACGTATGACGTCGTCGCCAACGGTTGTCTCGTCAGTGCGGAGGTACCCTTCTACACGTATCGCGACCTCTAGCTCTTCAGAGATCTCGCGCACCAGAGCTTGGGCGGGGGTTTCGCCGGGCTCCTGCTTTCCACCAGGGAACTCCCACTTGCCACCCGCAGCCTTCTCAGGGCGACGGCGGCATGCCAGGACCATTCCATCGTGCTCGATGACGGCAGCAACGACCTCGATCACACGACTCTCGCTCACGGATGCCTCCGGGAGCACGGTAACAGGATTCCGACTGACTCAAGTTCGACCGGCGCATAGAGACCGGTAGCCGGCTGGGTCTCAGGAATTGTTCTGCGACCACGGGAGACTTCTGGCTAGACGCCACCGCGCCCCTGCTAGCGTCGCATCATGCCTTCATCCGAGACCCTGGCTGCTCTCCGCGCATTCGTAGACGAGCGCGACTGGGATCAGTTCCACTCGCCAGAGAACCTTGCCAAGAGCATCTCTATCGAGGCCGGTGAGCTCCTCGAGTGCTTCCAGTGGTCGCCGGGCTTCGACCAGGAACAGGTAGAGGCCGAGCTCGCTGATGTCGTGACGTACTGCATCCACCTCGCGAACAAGATCGGCGCCGACCTGGACGAGATAGTGATGAAGAAGCTGGAGTCAACGAAGGCCAAGTACCCCGTCGAACTCGCCAAGGGCCGAATGACGAAGTACACCCAACTCGGAGATTCTCCCGAGTGACCGAATTCGACATCCAGCGGCTTCCATTCCGCCGCGAGTCAGTGGATGCCTGGGCGCGGGACGACGCCAGGCACACCAACTGGCCTGTCGTCTACATGCTCGAAGGCGACACCCGGCGCAGTTCTCCCGGTCTCTACGTCGGCGAGACAGTGAGCGCCTCAACTCGGATGCGCCAGCACCTCGCAGGGTCTAAGAAGAACGAAGCCCTGGAGTCGATCCGGGTCGTCGTTGATCACACCTTCAACAAGTCGGTGTGCCTCGACCTCGAGTCGCACCTCATCCGCTGGTTCTCGGGCGATGGTCGATATCGCATCCTCAACGGCAACGACGGCCTGACCGACGCGCAGTACTACGATCGCGATCTCTATCGAGAGTCTTTCCGCGATGTTTTCGAAGCCTTGCGAGCGGAAGGGCTCTTCTCACGCAGCATCCCGCAGATCGAGAACTCAGACCTCTTCAAGCTGTCGCCCTTCAAAGCGCTCACCGACGATCAGGCGATCGCGATCATGGACATTGTCGAAGGCCTCCTCGAGGACCTCCAGCACTCCGGCGCTCGATCGACGCTCGTCGTCCAGGGAAATCCTGGAACCGGGAAGACGATCATCGCGATCTTCTTGATGAAGCTTCTCGCGGACATTCGCGATTACCAGGATCACGACGGGATCGAGCCGGACTCCATGTTTTCGGAGTTCTTCGTCCCCGAAAACCGTGAACTCCTCAGAACTCTCCGGATGGCGCTCGTCATTCCCCAGCAGTCGCTACGCGAGTCAGTCAAGAAGGTGTTCAGAAAGACTCCGAAACTTGATGCCGGAATGGTGATGTCGCCGTTCCAGCTCGGAGAGTCGGATGCTGATTTCGACCTCGTACTTGTTGATGAGACTCATCGTCTCGGACAGCGCGCGAACCAGGCGTCGGGTGTGCAGAACAAGAAATTCCGCGACATTAATGCAGCCCTGTTCGGGGAGGACGACCCCCGCTTCACCCAACTCGACTGGATCAAAGCTCGAAGCCGTCATCAGCTCCTGCTCGTCGATGGCGAGCAGAGCGTGCGACCTCACGACCTGTCGCCGATGATCCTGGCAGCCCAACTAGGGGAGGCCCGAGACGCCCACCGCTTCTTCCGGCTGACCACTCAGATGCGCGTGCAGGCCGGCGCCGACTACGTCGAGTTTGTCCGGGGTCTGTTGAGAGACGAATCACCCTCGCTCCCTGACCTTGGCGAGTACGAGCTCCGACTCTTCGACGATCTCAGCGAGATGCGCGCAGCCATCCGTCAGAAGGATGCTGAGGTCGGGCTCTCGCGGCTCGTTGCCGGCTACGCATGGGACTGGGCGTCGAGGAAGAATCCAGGAGCCTTCGACATCGAGCTCGACGGCGTGCGCATGCGGTGGAACGGTACCGACAAGGACTGGATCAACTCATCAGGTTCCCTCGAAGAGGTGGGCTCGATCCACACTGTTCAGGGATACGACCTCAACTACGCCGGCGTCATCATCGGGCCGGACCTACGCCTCGACCCCGAAACTGGGCGCATCGTTGCCGATCGCGAGAGCTACCGGGACAAGAAGGGCAAGGAGAACACGGGGCATCTCAAGGATGCCTTTGGGGACGATGACCTGCTGACGTTCATCAGGAACATCTACGGGGTGCTCCTGACTCGCGGTATACGGGGGACGTACGTATATGTATGCGATCCAGCGCTGCGGGCGCACCTATCCACGGTTCTCGCGAGATAGCCGGCGCCCTGTCCAAACCGCTCCCCCGAGCTCACCTGCTGCGCAACTCGCCGCAACGCCAACAACCATGGCTCCACCAGCCCGACCCCAGCACGAAGTACCGCACCGCAGCTTCAGCGGACTCGCCCGGCACCCCGGCGAGCTCAGCATCCGCAATCAGCCGCGCACTCGCGAAGTATTCCGCCATCGCCGCATCAGGCACGATGAACCCGGCTCGCTCTAGCCCTCGCAACGCCCGGGCGACCACATTGAGCACGGCCTCGTCGCACATCCCCGACTTCCGGCCGAGCCCCTCGACCAGCCGTTCGGCCTCCCGTTCCCCGATTAGCCTCCGCCGCGCTCGGGATCGGCATACGCGCAGCATCGCCAAGCCGAGATAGAAGTCATCCGCTCTGCCAGAATCATGGTGTGAGTGAGCCGGCCTACGACTTTGACGTTGCAGTGACGTTCGCGGGCGAAGACCGAGCGTTCGTCGAGCAGGTTGTGCATCTGATGAAAGCTGACGGCTTTTCCGTCTTCTACGACGAGGATGCGAAGGTATCGAGTTGGGGTACTGACCTGACAGAGTACTTTTCGGATGTTTACGAAAAGCGTGCGCGATATGCGATCATGTTCATTTCGGGGAACTACGCCTCGAAAGCATGGACTCGAATGGAGCGCCGCAGCGTTCTTGCTCGAGCTCTCACGACTGCATCTCCTTACGTTCTTCCCGTGCGGCTTGACTCCACACCACTACCAGGAGTTCGGGAAACGATCGGTTACCTCGACGGAATTGCTGAGGGGCCCAGCGGAATTGCCACGGCGGTTCGCGCGAAGCTCCGATTGACAGAGGAAACCGGGAACCGCCAGTTCAATGGCAGGGTGCCTCGAACTGATCAAGAGTTGACCGTCTTGATGGGAGAGCGACCCGATGGCTGGGAGTACTTGCTCTTCAGTTTCTGGCTGAGCAACAAGTTGAGCCAGCTCAGCGCCGAGTACAACGATCACGCGATTCAGTACGCTTCTATCGGAGAACCCGTACCCAATGAATCGCTTATTGGCCATGCCCGTCTCCAACTGGCCCGCCTCACCTCCATCACATCGTCGTTTGATGCCCTACTAGCGGGCCCCCCGCTCGTTCGCGCCATCGGTGCCCATGGCGAAGATGGCGACCCGGACCTTATCCTCCATTTGGCCGATCGCCTCATCTCAATCTACAAAGAACTTCTCCGATGGAGCTACGACCTACGCGCCGCCGTGACCTGGGGTGAAGAAGGTCGTGAGGTACTCCGGTCGCTCTCTGAATACGCAAGCCAGCCCGTCGACGCCATCCGCGAGTTCGTGGAGAGCTTCAAAGACCGAATGGACCGAGTGAGCGACGAGGCTGCGGGGAGCGAGGAAGTGAAGATCGTCTTTGAGATCACGTGGTCAATTCCTGAAGATACGAAGGAACGCTACAACACGGCACTCAGTCGTTTCGCGAAGACCCTCGAATAGCTGACTCACTCCTGACCCAAACTGGCACGCCCATACCGCTTGGTCCGATCACCAGCGTCCTCTTACGGGCGCGACCCCGCCGCAATCCCCCGCAGCAACCGCACGACCGTCTCTTCGACCCGCTCCGGACTCAACGGCTGCCCGATCAGCGCGGCGTAGCTCGCCATCGCAATGAACTGATCCGCGATCGCGGCAGCATCCACGTCCGACCGCACATCGCCGGCCGCACGCCCGCGCGCGACCCGCTCCGTGACCCACTCGCGGATGGGCGCAGCCAGCCGCTCGTTCAGCACGAGCCCCAGCGCGTGATCGGCCGCCGTCACCTCGATGAGCGCCCGCGCGAGCGCCACACCCTCGGGACGAGCCAGCCCCGCCGACATCGCCGAGAACCACGCCCGCAGGTCGACCCCGAGGTCCGAAGTCATCGGCACGGCGACATCCGCTCCCGGCACTGAGCCCTCAACCAACGCCTCCCCGAGGATCGCAGCCTTGGACCCCCACCACCGGTAGATGGTCTGCTTCGACACCCCGGCGGACTCCGCGAGCCCCTCGATCGTCACGGCCTCGTAGCCACCGGCAGACAGGGCGGCGCGCATCGCGTCCAGAACGGACTGGCGCGCTTTTTCACTGCGAGGACGAGGCACCTTCCGAGCGTACTCAGGCGTACACTGAAACATAAGTAGACGCACCGTTGCGAAACTCGAACAAGGAGAACAAATGGCCCTCACCGCTCACTCCACCATCGGCGAATGGCTGAACGACCCCACCGGCGGTCCGCTCATCCGCAGCCTCTTCGAGAAGACGGGCGCCGACCCCGAACTGCTCACCCCGGTGCTGGGCCTCCCGCTGCAGCAGCTCGTCGCGATGAGCCAGGGCGCGATGCCGCAGTCCATCGTCGACGACCTCGTGCGCGCGGCCAACGGCGGCGAGATCCCCGCGGATGACGAGACCTCCGGCTGGACCGAGAAGCCCACGACCGGACGTTTCGCCGGCAAAACCGTCATCGTCACCGGCGCGGCATCCGGCATCGGCAAGGCCACGGCATCCCGCATCGCCCGCGAAGGCGGACGCGTGATCGCCAGCGACATCGCCGCCGAGAAGCTCGACGCCCTCAAGGCGGAGCTCCCGGATGCCGACATCACCACGGTCCCGGGCGACCTCACCAAGCAGGACGCGATCGACGCCGTGCTCGCCGCCGCGGGCGACCGCATCGACGCCCTCGCGAACGTCGCCGGCATCAACGACGACTTCTCCCCCGCGGGCGAGACGACGGATGCCGTGTGGGACCGCGTCATCGCGATCAACCTCACCGCCCCGTTCAAGCTCATGCGCGCGGTGCTTCCGATCATGGAGGCAGCGGGCCGCGGCTCGATCCTCAACGTCTCGAGCGAAGCGGGCCTGCGCGGCAACGCCTCGGGCAACGCCTACACCGCCAGCAAGCACGGCATCATCGGCGTCACGAAGTCCGCGGCCTTCATGTACGGGCCGAAGGGCATCCGCGTGAACTCCGTCGCCCCGGGCGGCGTGGCCACCGGCATCCCGATGCCCCCGAACATGTCGGAGTACGGCTCTGGACGACTGGCTCCGTTCCAGCAGGCGATCCCGACCGTCGCGACGGCGGAGCACCTGGCCGCATCGATCACGTTCCTGCTGTCGGACGACGCCGTGAACATCAACGGCGCCATCCTCGCCTCCGACGGAGGATGGTCGGTGCAGTAAGCCGCACCCGCAAAGCCGACGCCCCCGCCGACCCGAACGGCGGGGG
This sequence comes from Microbacterium saperdae, assembly GCF_006716345.1. Classification (NCBI taxonomy): domain Bacteria; kingdom Bacillati; phylum Actinomycetota; class Actinomycetes; order Micrococcales; family Microbacteriaceae; genus Microbacterium; species Microbacterium saperdae. The sequence goes on along the minus strand of NZ_VFOX01000002.1, from coordinate 651,864 downwards.
CGTTTGGCGTCAACGGGCAGTGTCGGCCGTCACCCTCGAGTACATGCCAAGGTCGACCCTGCCGCCGTGGATGATGCCCGCCGAGCGGAGTACACCTTCATGCACGAAACCGGCACGTTCCGCGACACCGATCGACAGTTCATTCCCGGTGGCGATCCGCAGCTCGACTCGCTCGAAGCCCCGCGCGAAGGCGACATCGGCGAGCGCTGACACCGACCCCGTCGCCAGGCCTCGGCCTCGCGCTGAGGCATCGAGCCAGTAGCCGATCTCGACGACATCCTCCCGCCACCGCACATTCTTGAACGAGATGCAGCCGACCATCGTGTCACCGTCGCAGATCGCGTAGTGGATCCCCTGCCCCGACGAACGGAACTCCTCCGCACCGGTTGCGCACCACTCCTCAGCGAACGCTCGCGTGTACGGCTGCGGCAAAGGAAGCCAGCGATGGATGTCGGGATCCTGGCAGCTCGCGAAGCACGCATCCGCGTTCTGGCGAGCGATCGGCTGCAGCGAGTAACGCTCCGTGAGAGTCACCGTCTCGTTCGCGAACACGCCTTTGTCCATGACTCCTGCCTTCTGATTGCCGTCCTCATCGCGCGGAAGAATTCAACGCGCGTGCTCGTGTCATGAAACCAGAACGAGGCGCCCTGTCCGATATACAGCGCTAACGACGCAGCGGCAACGGACGGATGCTCAGCGGTCGGTCGAGAGCACCGCCGTGGCGATGGCCGTGGCGACCACCCCGAGAACCCCGACGCCGAGCAGCACGAGACCGGCCGGCCAGACCACGAACAGGGTGACGTCGAACGTGCCATCGCCCAAGTCATTGAGCTGCTCGATGGTCCTGGCGCTCGTCAGCCAGATGCCGACGATGAGGGAGAGCACCGGGACGACCCAGGCGACGCCCCATGAGAACCTGCGGGCGTTTCGCCGCTGGCTCGCACGCAGCTCGGCCTCCTCTACGATGACGTCGTCGAATCGAGCATCCTCGGAGCGCTCCTGCGCCGCATCCTGTGTCGCATCCATGCCTGCACCGTATCGCTCGGGCGGCCTGCGGGGATAGACCCAGGGCGGGGGATGCCGACGGCGCTGGCCGCGAAAGCGCGCCACCCAAGTCCGCTCAGATCCCCCAGGACTGTGCCCTCGTATGCGTGCTTTAGTTGCTCACAAGAGGTTGGGGCCATCCCCGCCCGCCTCAACGACAAGAGGACGACGACGCATGCTGATCAACACCGTTGCGGCGCTTCTCGGGGTGAGCGCGGGCCTGATGTTCGGATCGCGGGCCACCGGGCCGCATCGCTGGATGCTGACACTCGCTCCACTCCTCGTCGTCGCGGCGGGCTTCATCGGAGCCTTCGCGGTGCTTCCTAGCGCCCCGTGGGCCGGATCCATCTTCGGGATGAGCTCCTTCATCACCACCGTGCTCGCATCCGCCGCTGTCCGGCGGCAGGAGCCGGTCTTTGTCGCCGAGCCCTACTGGCGCCGCGCGTTGATGGTCCTGTCGGGGCGCTACCCGACAACCAGCGCCCTCCCGGAGGAAGAAGAACTCGCAGGCCGATAGCACCCCCTCACCCCCAGAACTCCCCCACTCCCTCCGCCACCGCACGCCCCTGCGCATACCCGGCCTCCGCAGCGGGCGCACGCAGCGACACATCCATCGCGTTCTCGAAGAACAGGTGCTCGGTCTCCTCGCCCGGGCTCACGACCAGCACCTCACTGCCACCCGCGCCCAGTTCCGCGACCTGCGCGTCGAGCTGCAGGCCCCACGCGGGCGGGGTGAGCGCGCGGCCCCCGAACGGCGGCAGCACCAGCACCTTCGCGTATCCGGCGGCGAGGTCGGCGTTCTCGTTGCGCCGGAAACCGCCGTCGATGTAGCGCCGGTCGCCGATCCGATAGGCGAAGCCGCTGCTGCAGCTCGCGGCGACGGCGTCCACCAGATCCACCCCGCTGTCGCGGTCGAACACCACCGGCTCCGCGGTCTCGGCGTCGACCGCGGTGAGCAGCATCCGGCGTTCCGGCCACGCGTGCACGGCGAATCTCACGCTGACCATCTCCCGCCACTGTTCTTGTCGCGGGCTATCGGCGGCAGCCATGTCGAGCGCCGAGGCGGCGAGCCGGCGGCGCAGCTCGGCGGCATCCGACGACGCGGCGATGAGGCGATGCATCCGATCCATGTGGTCGACGACCGATCCGCGAGAGGGACGCGGAGGAATCGGCACCACGGTCGCCGCATACAGCTCCGACGGGTTCGCGCCGGCGATCTGCGCGGCCGCCGTCGCGCCGGCAGAGGTGCCGATCGTCAGGTCAGCCGATGTGACATCGACGCCGGAGTCGAACAGTCCGGCGATGATGCCGATCAACCACGCGTTGCCGGTCGATCCACCACCACCGAGAACCAAGGCGCGTGAAGAAGAAGAAAGAGAAGGAGTGTTCATGGGAGTCGCCTTTCGCGATTGCCTGTGAAGCGCTCCCGGTCGCGACTAGAGGTGTCGCGAGATCGTGCACTGCGGGGGAGCGCCCATTACGGATGCTGCGTTCATGGGTCTCACCTCCTGCACTCGGATCACGATCGCCACGACGTTAGCACGGCCAGGGCAGGCTCCGGATGCGGAAGGTGACACCTCTTGCCGCATCCCCGGGCTCAGAGCGACAACGGGTGCCAACTCCATCGATCCACCCGTCGAAGTTGACACCTCGTGCCGTGACGCAGGCCTCAGAACGACGACAGGTGCCAACTCCATCGATCCACCTCCTGCTGCCCCAGATCCTGGACAGAGTCGATCAATTCCCCCGGTCGCACGACAGAAAGTCTCACCGCAACCGAACCGTGAGCAACGCGATATATTGCCGAAACATACGTTCCATACGTTTCATACGTATCCCTCAGGGCCACAAGCCCGCCCCGCACCACGACGACGTGACCGGTCGCCCTCGCCATGCCAACCCGAAAGCACCCATGCTCCGACTGACCTCCCCCGCCCGTCGGCGAATGCTCGCGACCCTCCCGGTCACCGCGCTGCTCGCCGGTTCCCTCCTCGTCACCTCCGTCCCCGCCGCCGCAGCCGATGGCCCCATCGACGGACCCCGCACCTCCGGCGACGCGATGTTCCCGAACGTCGGCAACGGCGGTTACGACGCCCTGAACTACGACGTGTCGCTCGCCTGGAGCCCGACCGGCGTCGCCGACGGCCTCATCACCGGCGACATCACGACGGCGACCACCACCATGACCGCCAAGGCGCTCTCGCCGCTGCGCAGCTTCTCGCTCGACTTCGAGGGCATGACGATCTCCGCGGTCACGGTCAACGGCACCCCCGCCACGTGGGAACGCGACATCGACGCGGATGCGGTCAAGTACAAGCTCATCGTCACTCCGGCCACCCCGGTCGAGGGCGAGTTCACGGTCGCCGTCACGTACAGCGGAACCCCCGAGCGCCACGTCGATACCGACGGCAGCTACGAAGGATGGAACGGCACGAACGACGGGGCGATCCTGCTCGGACAGCCCATCGGCATGATGACCGGCTTCCCTCACAACAACACTCCGAGCGACAAGGCGACCTACACGATCTCGGTCGACGCCCCCTCGGTGCTCGCGAACGCCTCGGGCGTCACGGGCGACGCGGCCGTCGCCAGCAACGGCGAGCTGCAGTCGAAGACCGTCTCGGGCGACCGCACCACCTGGGTGTGGCGTCAGGACAAGCAGATGGCGTCCGAGCTCGCGGTCATCGCGATCGGGCGCTTCGAGGTGATCAACGGCTCCATCACGCTGACGGATGGCCGCAGCATCCCGTCCTGGTCGTTCATCGACGCGGGGCTGAGCGACACGAACAAGACCACCATCCGCGACCGGGTCACGCAGCTCGAGGCCATCACCCGCAACCTCGAGTCGGTCTACGGCCCCTACCCGGGCAACAGCACCGGCGTGATCGTCGACAGCGTGCCCGGCGGCGTGAACTATGCACTCGAGACGCAGGACCGTTCGTTCTTCCCGAGCGCCAACTCCGTGAACGGCAACACGCTCATCCACGAGCTCGTGCACCAGTGGTACGGCGACAACGTCGCCCCGCGCACCTGGACCGACATCTGGATCGGCGAGGGCATGGCCACCTGGGGCCCCACGCACTACAACAGCGCGGCCGGCTTCGGCAGCGGCGCCAGCACCGAGCAGACCTACTACTCCTCGTGGAACCGCACGGCGTCGACCAGCGCGAACTGGAACACCCCTCCCGGCGCCCAGACCGCCTCGGAAGACCTCTACGGCTACCAGACCTACACGCGCAGCGCGCAGTTCTGGGAGGCGCTGAAGATCTCCCTCGGCGACGACGCCTTCTTCTCGCTGATCAGGGAATGGCAGACCCGCTTCGCCGGTCAGAGCCGCGCCGCCGCCGACCTCAAGGCTCTCGCCGAAGAGATCTCCGGCCGCGACATCACCGCCCTGTGGAACGACTGGATCCTCGAGCCCGGCAAGCCCGCCTGGCCCGACAAGCTGTCGCTCTCCGTGGCGGATGCCGGTGCGGACCCGCTCGCGATCGGCGACACCGTGACCTACACGGTCGCCGCCACCAACACCGGCCTCGTGCCGCTGGCGTCGTCGGTCATCACGGTCGACCTGAGCGAACTGCTGACCCGCGCCACGCTCGATCCCGTCCCCACCGGAGCGACGCTCGACGGCACCACGTTGACCTGGAACGTTCCGGTCGACACGGCTCCGGCCGCCACGGCTGAGCTCACCTTCCGCGCGACCGTGATCGACACCGCCCCCGGCGGCGCCTTCTCGGTCACCGGCCGCGTCGCGACTCTCGGCGGCACGTGCGACACCTGCGTCGCCGAGGCCAACGTCATGCAGGTCCTTGCACCGACCACGGCGCCGACCATCACCGGCAAGGCCGTCGTCGGACAGACGTTGACCGCGAGCTCCGAGGGCTGGCCCGAGGGCACAGAGCTCAGCTACGAGTGGGCGATCGACGGCGAGCCCGTCGTGAGCACGGCTCGTGCCGCGGACCCCGCCGCGACCTTCACGATCCCCGCGAGTGCGCTCGGGGCGCGCATCTCGGTCACCGTGACCGGTTCGCTCGCGGGATTCCGCACGGGCTCCGTCACGAGCGCGGCCACGGTTGCGGTCGTCGCGGCAGCTGTCCCCGGCGACGGCGGCACCCCGGGTACCGGCGGCGTCACGGATCCGGGCGATGACGAGCTCAGCTCGACGGGGGGAGAACTGCCGATCGGCGGCGTCCTCATCGGCATGGTGCTGCTGTCGCTCGGCGGCGCGTTCGTCGCGATGCGTCGTCGTCGCGGCATCGACGCCTCGTGAGACCCGACGGATGCCGTGACCCGAACACGGCATCCGTCGCCATCCCCATCTGGGGATAGGAAGCGCACGTCCTCCCCCCGGGCGTGCGCTTCTCTCATGCCGTGGCGGCTCGCGCTCGCTCGTCGCCGCGTCCCGCGCGACGGAGTGGTCCCAGATGGTCGCATCCCCTGCCGCATTGCGGCACTTCGCGACGTTTGCCACGAGGGCGAGGTCGCAACTCGCCGGATAAGCGAGCTTGAGGCGACCATTCGCGCCCTCTGCGACGGATGCTGCCTATCCGCGCCCTCGCACGGCGTCGCCCATGGCCGCGAAGGCCTCTTCCAGGATCGGTCGCGGCGTCGCGAAGACGATCCGCACGTAGTCCTCATATCCACGTCCGAGCAGTCGCCCTTCGGTGAGTACCACGTCGGCCTGCTCGCGGAAGAACTCCGCCGGAGGGCCCGCGATGCCGAGCGCGCTGACGTCGATCCACCCGATGTATGTCGCTTCGGGAATGCGGCACACCGCGCCGGGTAGCTGCTCCTGCACGAGTGATGCCAGCTGCTGCCGCGATCCGTCGAGGTACCCGATCACCTCGTCGAGCCAGGGCTTGCCCTGCCGGTAGGCGGCGGTCGAGGCCACGACCCCGAGCGTCGACGCCCCGTGGTGCACCGCGAAACCGAACCGACGGTAAAGCTCCTGGTCGGCATCGTTCGAGGTGATCAGCTGCGCGGTCTTGAGCCCCGCGATGTTCCAGGCCTTCGAGGCGCTGGTCCCGGTGACGGTGTGGCCGGCCGCGGCATCCGAGATCGAGGCGTAGGGGATGAACGGCGCCCGGTCGAAACGCAGAGGCGCGTGGATCTCGTCGGCGAACACCCGTCCGCCGTGCCGCTCCACGATCTCGGCGATCGCCTCGAGCTCTTCACGCCCGGCGATCGTGCCGGTGGGATTGTGCGGGTTGCAGAGTACGAGTGTGCGTGCACCTGCGGCGAAGGCCTCATCGATGCGCTCCAGGTCGTGCTGCCAGCGCCCGTCGACCTCGACCCCCGGGACCTCGATCACCGGATGCCCGATAGACGGCAGATATGTCAGGAACGGCATGTACGCCGGGGTGGGCACGATCACGGCCGACCCGGCGGGCGAATACTCCCGCACGGCCACGCCGAGTGCGGCCATCACATCCGCGACGTGATGCACGCGCTCCGGATCGACCGCCCATCCGTATTCGTCGCGCATCCAGTCGGCCGTGGCCTCGCCGAGCTCCGCCGCCACCGGGGGCGACAGGTAGCCGAGGTTCTCGTCCGCGACCGCGCGTGCCAGAGCCTCCGCGATCACGGGCGCGACCCCGAAGTCCATCTCCGCGACCCAGGCGCCGATCCGTCCGGGATGCAAGCTCCACTTGCGGCTGTGCGGCCGATCGAGCTGCACGCGCGAACGGGCGTCGAACGGATCGGACGGGAAGGACTCGACCATGGCAGGACTCAGGCTGCGCCGAGACAGGACCGACAGGACGTGGTCTGGATCTGGGTCATGGGACGGCTCCTTCACAGCGGGACTCGACCAATCTACGGATGCCGGTCGCGCCCCGCACCTCACGTGTCGGCGGATAACGGGCGCATCCTCCCTTCGAGCGCGGCGCCTATCCACGTCCGCGCTGCGGAGTCAAGGGAGCAGACGAGTCCGGGCATCCGACCTAGTTTCGGAGCATGCCCCACCAGGATGCCGCCGCGAGGACCCCGCGATGACGCTCGACGCCGTCTCGGCCACGACCGCGCTGCTCGACGACCGCTACCTGCTGCAGGAGCGCGTCGGACGCGGCGGGATGTCGACCGTCTACCGCGCCATGGACACCCGCATGGAGCGCCCGGTCGCGATCAAGATGATCCACGAGGACGACCGCGCTGCAGCATCCGCCGATCGCGCCCACACCGAGAAGGCACTGCTGGCCGCCGTCGATCACCGGGCTCTGGTCACGTTGTACGACGCGCAGCTGATCCCCGGACGCCCGCGCTATCTGGTGATGGAGTTCGTCGACGGCCCCACGCTCGCCCGACGGCTCACCAGCGGGCCGATGCGCCCGCGCCAGGTCGCGCGTTTCACCCGCGATCTCGCCGAGGGCCTGGCCGTCGTGCATGCGGCGGGCATCATCCACCGCGACGTGAAGCCGTCGAACATCATGCTCGCCCGCGACTCGCTCGGCGGCCCGTGGACGGCGAAGCTGGCCGACTTCGGCATCGCCTGCGAAGTCGGCAGCCCCCGCATGACCTCACCCGGCATCGTGCTCGGCACCTTCGCGTACCTGGCCCCGGAGTTGCTGCGTGACGCCGAGCCCGGCACCGCCGGCGACATCTTCGGCCTGGGCCTGGTCGCGCTCGAGGCGCTCACGGGGTCTCCGGCCTATCCGACGAACGGAACCGGACGCGGTGCCGCGACCGCCCGGGTCATGAACCCTCCCGCCATCCCCGACCGCATCCACGACGACTGGCGCGTCCTGATCGAGCGGATGACGCGCCTGGACCCGAGCGAGCGCCCGACAGCCGCGGAGGTCGCCCGATCAGCGGAGACGCTCATGCAGGTGACGCGCGGGGTGGCTGCGGTTCGTGACGCCGGGGACGAGACCGCGGGCGCGGCGGCGGGGCGCTCCCGGCCACGCCGCCGCAGACTTCTCGGCGGCGCGGTCGGCAGCGGCAACGCCGGGTGAGCCGCGGCGTCTGCGGTCGCTTCGCGCGGAGATGTGCGCCTCCGTCGGCCTCCTGCCGCTGAATCGGCCGAGGAAGGCGCACTTCTCCGACGGAAGCGCACGTGGACGCGCCGACGGAGGAACCCGCGGATGCCGCGACCCACTCGCCGCGCTCCGACTCAGCCGGCCTGCACGTCGAGCACCCAGGTCACGCCGAAGCGGTCGGTGAGCATGCCGAAGCCCGCCGACCAGGCCGATGCCGCGAGCGGCTCGACGGTCACGGCGCCCTCCGCGAGTGCGTCCCAGTAGCCGGTGATCTGCGCAAGCGAGTCTCCGCGCAAGGACTGGAAGAACGTGCGGTCCGTGATCGTGGCACCGTTCTCGCGGTGCGTCGATCCGGCTGTCGCGGCGGCATTCGGGTCGTCCTGCCCCGGGATGTCGTAGGCCATCAGGCGGATGCCGTCAGCGGTCTGCAGCTGCCCGAACACGATCTTGTCGGCACCCGGCACACCGGCGGGCATGCCGAAGTCGCCGTAGGTCGCCGCGGTGACCTCGCCGCCGAACACGGACTGGTAGAAGTCGAGCGCCTGTCGGGCGACGCCGCGGAAGTTCAGGTGGGTGGTGGTCGTAAGGGTCATGAGATGTCCTCTTTCTGCGGGCGTTCCGCCACTCGGATTCGCCGTCGAGATCAACGATCACAAAAGAAGCGGTCAGTTTCGGTCCTCTACTGGCCGCACAATGGATGACATGACGGGAAGCTCCTCGCGCATGCTCACGCTGCTCTCGCTGTTGCAGACGCCGCGTGACTGGCCGGGACACGTGCTGGCCGAACGGCTGGAGGTGAGTCCGCGCACCGTGCGCCGCGACGTCGACCGGCTGCGCGAACTGGGCTACCGGATCGGCGCCCTCAAGGGGCCCGACGGCGGCTACCGACTCGCGGCCGGGTCGGAACTGCCACCCCTCCTGTTCGACGATGATCAGGCCGTCGCCATCGCGGTCGCCCTGCAGAGCGTTCCGTCGAGCGGCATCGACATCGACGAAGCCGCCGCCCGCGCACCCGCGACCGTGCGGCAGGTGATGCCCTCGCGGCTGCGGCACCGCGTCGACGGCATCCGCTTCACGGGTGCCGAGAACACGATCAGGGTCGATCCTGCTGTGCTGGAGGCGGCGAGCGCTGCGGTGCGCGACCGCCTCGTGCTGCGCTTCGACTACGACTCCGCGACCGGCACGGCATCACACGACCAGCCCGCTCGACGCACCGAACCGCACGCCGTCGTCGCTCGCGAGGGGCGCTGGTACCTGCTCGCCTGGGATCTGGATGCCGACGACTGGCGGACCTTCCGGCTCGACCGCGTGCATCCGCGTATCCCGACGGGGCCGTCGTTCGCGCCGAGGCCGCTGCCTGCGGCGGATGCGCAGACCTACCTGGCGGCGCGCTCCAAGGGCTCGTCGACCGAGGACCGCTGGCCGTGCACCGGCGCGTTCGTGATCGACCTCCCTGCCCGCGAGGTCGCGCCCTGGATCGGCGACGGCACGCTCGAGGAGATCGACGACGGCTCGTGTCGGATCACGGTGGGCTCGTGGTCGTGGACCGGGGTGCTCGCCGCGGTCCAGCGCTTCGATGCGGCCTTCACGATCGTGGGACCGGAACCGCTGCGCGACGCCGCCCGCACACTATCGGAAAGACTCGTCGCCGCGACCGCACCCGCGTCGTAGTCCGCGGTTCGTCGCGACGGCGCCGAACGAGATGCCGGCCGCGATGCGCGCGATCACTGCGGAGCGGGCCGTCCCCGGGTCAGATGCTCGACGGCCATCTCCGCCACGGGCACGAGCGACGGAGCGATCGCGCTGTCTGCGGTGCTGAACCGGAGCCAGTCGAGGCCGACCCGCACATCGAGCACGGACCGGCCGGTGAAGTCGACTCCCTTGAGCGCGGCGTCCGCGCCCGTGACGGTGACCGGGGTCCCGCCGTCGAGCTTCTCGAACGCCCATGCCCCGGAGGGAAGCGTGGTGAGTGTGATCAGGGTGGCGTCGTTGTAGACGTCCAGTCCCTCGGCATACATGCACAACCGTCCGCCGTCATTCACGAAGTAGACCTCGGCGGGGATCCCCCACCCGCCCAGTTTGGTGAAGTCCACGATCTCGACGTGTGTGCCCAGCAGCGTGGCGACCTCTTCCGCCGTGAGCAGCGCCTCGCACTGCACCGCGGCGATCTCACTCGGGCCGTACTCGAACTCTCGGAGTGTGCCGGCGGCCGATGCCAGGATGCCTTCGAACGCGGCGCGGACACGATCTTCGTCGCCCTTCACGAGAGCGGGCGACGTCATCGTCCCGGTCAGCAGCACATCGCCTTCGCGGAGGGTCATGACGCAGAGCCCTTCATCGCACCAGAGGGTGAGGTCGGCGTTGCCACCCGCCTGCCGCTTCATCGCGCCGTCGATGATCGTCTGCGCATCCGGGACGATCGCGATCTCCCAGTAGGCGTCAGGGGACGAGTCGGGATCGAACGTCTCCCCATCCCCGGCCGAACAGGCGATGCCACCCGCCCTCTGCATCATGTACTGGGCAGGTCCCGGGTACCAACCCGGCGAGGAGGTCAGCCCCAGAGTGTCCTTCTCCGCTCCCACGGGTGCACCCAACAGACCGGCGACCACCGCGTTCACGTCGTCGCAGGTCACGTCGAACGCGGCTGTCGGGGCGACGATCGGCTCTTCGGTGGGAGTCAGAGTCGGGGACGGGCTGGGCGCCGAGGCCGAGGGACTCGGAGAGACCTCGACCTCAGGGGCGCATCCGGTCAGCAGGAGGACCGTGACGACACCGAGAACGGCGAGAGAACGCAGGCGCATACCCGTCACCATAGGGGCCCCCGACAGAGCAGTACGGAACGGCGCGCAACGATTCCGCACCGACCTCTCGCGGCACACGACACCCCTTCACGCGGCGCTCGCGACGCGGAAATCCGGCGGGACCCCCACGCCGGTAGACTGGAGCTGCCCCGCCGGCCCCTTCCTTTGGAGTGCGCGTGACCACCGCCCCTGCACCTTCCCACAAGCACGTCCCCGACTCTGTCGAGAACGCGATCGCGACGCCCGAGAAGGAGCAGCCGTACGCGGCCCTCGGACTCAAGCCCGACGAGTACGAGCGCATCAAGGAGATCCTCGGCCGCCGCCCCACCTCGGGTGAGCTGGCGATGTACTCCGTGATGTGGAGTGAGCACTGCTCGTACAAGAGCAGTAAGAACTACCTGCGTCGCTTCGGCCAGAAGGTCAGCGACGAGATGAAGGAACGCCTCATGGTGGGCATGGGCCAGAACGCGGGCGTCATCGACGTCGGCGAGGGCTGGGCCGTCACCTTCAAGGCCGAGTCGCACAACCACCCCTCGTTCATCGAGCCCTTCCAGGGTGCGGCGACCGGCGTCGGCGGCATCGTCCGCGACATCATCTCGATGGGCGCCCGCCCGGTCGCGGTCATGGACGCGCTGCGCTTCGGCGCGATCGACCACCCCGACACCGCCCGCGTCGTACACGGCGTGACCAGCGGCATCAGCTTCTACGGCAACTGCCTCGGCCTGCCGAACATCGGCGGCGAGACCGTGTTCGACGCGGTCTACCAGGCGAACCCGCTCGTGAACGCGCTCGCGGTCGGCGTGCTCCGCCACGAAGACCTCAAGCTCGCCAACGCGACCGGCGTCGGCAACAAGGTCGTGCTCTTCGGCGCCCGCACCGGTGGCGACGGCATCGGCGGCGCGAGCATCCTGGCGTCCGACACGTTCGCCGACGGCGGTCCCACCAAGCGCCCCGCGGTGCAGGTCGGCGACCCGTTCGCCGAGAAGGTGCTCATCGAGTGCTGCCTCGAGCTCTACCGCGACGAGCTCGTCGAGGCGATCCAGGACCTCGGTGCCGCCGGCATCTCGTGCGCGACCAGCGAGCTCGCCGCCAACGGCAACAGCGGCATGAAGGTCTCGCTCGACAACGTCCTGCTGCGCGACCCCACGCTCACGGCTGAGGAGATCCTCATGTCGGAGTCGCAGGAGCGCATGATGGCGATCGTCGCCCCCGAGAAGCTCGACGCGTTCCTCGCGGTCGTGGAGAAGTGGGACGTCGAGACCTCGGTGCTCGGCGAGGTCACCGGAGACGGCCGCCTCATCATCGACTGGCAGGGCGAGCGCATCGTCGACGTCGACCCGTCGACCGTCGCCGTCGACGGCCCGGTCTACGACCGCCCGGTCGCGTACCCGACGTGGATCGACGCGCTGCAGGCGGATGCCGCCGAGAACCTCCCCCGCTCGAACGACCCCGAGACGCTGCGCGAGCAGTTCCTCGACCTGGTCGCCTCGCCGAACCTCGCGGACACCAGCTGGATCACGAACCAGTACGACTACTTCGTGCTCGGCAACACGGCCCTGAGCTTCCCCGACGACGCCGGCATGATCCGCGTCGACGAGGAGTCCGGTCTCGGCTTCGCGATCTCGACCGACGCGAACGGCCGCTACTGCCAGCTCGACCCGTACGCGGGCGCGCAGCTCGCGCTGGCCGAGGCGTACCGCAACGTCGCCGTCACCGGCGCGACCCCCACGGCGATCACCGACTGCCTGAACTTCGGCTCTCCCGAGAACCCCGAGGTCATGTGGCAGTTCGGGCAGACGGTCGACGGTCTCGCCGACGGATGCTACGAGCTGGGCACCCCGGTCACCGGCGGCAACGTCTCGTTCTACAACCAGACCGGCGATGTGCCGATCTACCCGACCCCGCTGGTCGGCGTGCTCGGCATCATCGACGACGTCTCCCGCCGTATCCCCTCGGGATGGCAGGACATCGGTCAGAACATCTACCTGCTCGGCACCACCTCGACCGAGCTCTCGGGTTCGGCCTGGGCCGACGTCGTGCACGACCACCTCGGCGGTCTGCCCCCGAAGGTCGACCTCGCCGGAGAGAAGCGCCTCGCCGGCCTGCTCGCGGCAGCCCGCGACGAGTGGCTCATCTCCTCGGCGCATGACGTCTCCGAGGGTGGCCTCGGCCAGGCCCTCGCCGAGGGTGTCACGCGCTTCGGCGTCGGCGCCCGCGTGTGGCTGAACGAGATCATCGAGCGCGACGGGGTCGACACCGCATCCGCTCTGTTCTCCGAGTCGACCGGTCGCGTGATCGTCACGGTTCCCCGTGAGGACGACGTGAAGTTCCGCGGGCTGTGCGAAGGCCGCGGCTACCCCGTGGCGCGCATCGGCGTGACCGACAGCGAACCGCAGCTCGAAGTGCAGGGCGTCTTCACAGTCTCGGCCGCTGAACTTCGCGAGCGTTCGGCCGCGACCCTTCCGTCGTACTTCGGTCCGACCGTCACCGAGCCGGTCAGCGCATGAGCGACGTCAGCCGTCAGAACCCGAACGAAGAGGACTACGGCGATCTCGGCGAGCGCCGTAACCGCCGCATCCGCATCGTCGCCTGGACCGTCATCATCGCGCTCATCCTCGGCGGTGGCGGCGCGACCGTGATCACGCTGCTGCTCGGCTGAGTCGCGCACTCCCGGCCCGGGTGTCGGATCCCCGTCCTACAGTGGGCGGATGACCACCGACCTGCGCACCCTCCTCACGGACCTCCGTGCGCAGGCCCAGGCGCGCGTGGCCTCCACCTCTGCCGTGCTCGCCGAGCTCACACACGACCGCGCGGGCTCGAACGACGACGACGAGCACGACCCCGAAGGCGTCACGCTGTCGTCGGAGTGGTCGCGCCTGACCGGGCTCGCCGAGGCCGCCGCATCCGAACTCCACCAGGTCGACGACGCGCTGGCCCGGATGGATGCCGGTACCTACGGCGTCTGCGCGAACTGCGGGAGGCCGATCCCGGCCGAGCGTTTGGCCGTGCGGCCGTTCGCGGAGTACTGCGTCGCATGTGCGGAGAAGCTCGGGCGCTAGCTGTGCACGGGCGGCGCTCGCGAGTAGCATCCCTCCCATGCCCATCAGACTCGAGAACGTCGGCATCGCCGTGCGTGACCTGGAAGCCACCATCTCCTTCTTCACCGACCTCGGCCTCACCGTGCTCGGGCGCGATGAGGTCAGCGGGGAGTGGGCGTCGACCGCGGTCGGACTCGACGGCAACCACGCGAAGATCGCCGTCCTGCAGACGCCGGACGGGCAGGGGCAGATCGAGCTGTTCGAGTACATCCATCCGGATGCCATCGAGACGGAGCCGACGCTGCCGAACGAGATCGGGATGCACCGCGTCGCCTTCTCCGTCGACGACATCGACGAGTCGCTGGCGATCGCCGCGACACACGGATGCCACCCGCTGCGCGGCGTCGCGAACTACCAGGACGTGTACAAGCTCACCTACCTCCGCGGCCCCAGCGGCATCCTGGTGATGCTCGCGCAGGATCTGACGAAGGGCTGAGCGGCCCACGCATCACTCGGGAGGAAATCCACGCTCGGGAGGAGGGTTTCGGGAGATTCCTCCTCCCGAATGCGCGAACTCCTCCCGAACGCGAAGTACCGAAGGCTGAGAGCCTCAGGACCCCGCGACGACCTCCGCGATCGCCGCACCGAGCTCGACCGTGGTGGCCGTCCCTCCGAGGTCGGGCGTGAAGGGGGCCGCGTCGGCTCCGCGGGCGAGCACGTCCTCGATCGCGGAGAGCACGGCGGCACCGGCATCCGGGTATCCGAGGTGTTCCAGCATCATGGCGCCGCACCAGATCTGGCCGATCGGGTTCGCGATGCCCCGACCCGCGATGTCGGGGGCCGAGCCGTGCACGGGTTCGAACAGGCTCGGGAAGAGGCCATCGGGGTTGATGTTCGCGCTCGGGGCGATGCCGATCGTGCCGGTGCAGGCGGGCCCGAGGTCCGAGAGGATGTCGCCGAACAGGTTGCTGGCCACCACGACGTCGAACCAGTCCGGATGCAGCACGAAGTTCGCGGTGAGGATGTCGATGTGGAACTGGTCCTGCCGCACGTCGGGGTAGTCCGCAGCGACCGCCGCGACGCGCTCGTCCCAGTAGGGCATCGAGATCGAGATGCCGTTGCTCTTGGTCGCCGAAGTCAGATGCTTCGCCTCGCGCCTCTGCGCCAGATCGTAGGCGTAGCGCAGCACCCGGTCGACACCCGTGCGCGTCATCACGGTCTCCTGCAGCACGAACTCGCGGTCGGTCCCCTCGAACATGCGCCCGCCGATCGAGGAGTACTCGCCCTCGGTGTTCTCGCGCACGACGTAGAAGTCGATGTCGCCCGGCTCGCGACCCGCGAGCGGAGAGACGACACCCGGCATCAGCCGCACCGGCCGCAGGTTCACGTACTGGTCGAACGCGCGGCGGAACTGGATCAGGCTCCCCCACAGGCTCACGTGGTCAGGCACCACGTCGGGCCAGCCGACCGCGCCGAAGTAGATCGCGTCGAATCCGCGCAGGGTCTCGAACCAGTCGTCCGGCAGCATCTGCCCGTGCTGCTGCCAGTAGGCCGCGCTCGCGAAGTCGAACTCCTCGAACTCGAGCGCGATGTCGAAGCGGGCGGCCGCGGCGCGCAGCACGCGCAGCCCCTCGGGCATCACCTCGGTGCCGATGCCGTCTCCGGCGATCACGGCGATGCGGTGGGTGGTCGTCATGGGTGGTTCCTTCGATGTGGGGAGATCGGGCCGTGAGAGGTCGCCGGGTCAGAGCACGTCGCGCTCGGCGGGGTGGTGGCAGGCGACGCGGTGCGTGTCGCCGGACGCGAGGTGCACCGGGGCGGCGAGCTCGGGAACGACCTCGGCGCAGATCTCGGTGGCCTTCCAGCAGCGTGTGCGGAAGCGGCATCCGCTCGGGGGAGAGACCGGACTCGGCACGTCTCCCGTGAGCACGATGCGCTCGCGCGCCCGTTCGGTGCGCGGGTCCGGCACGGGGATCGCCGACAGCAGCGCCTGCGTGTAGGGATGCAGCGGCCGCTCGTACAGCTCGTCGACCGGTCCCTCCTCGACCAGGCGCCCCAGGTACATGACCCCGACGCGATCGCTGAGGTGCCGCACCACCGACAGGTCGTGCGCGATGAACAGGTACGTGAGTCCGAGGTCGCGCTGCAGGTCGTCGAGCAGGTTCAGCACTCCGGCCTGCACGCTCACGTCGAGGGCGCTGACCGGCTCGTCGAGCACGATGACCTCGGGCTCGACCGCGAGCGCCCTGGCGATGCCGAGCCGCTGACGCTGTCCGCCCGAGAACTCGTGCGGGAACCGGTCGGCGTGCGCGGGGTTGAGCCCGACCTGCGCCAGCAGCTCCTCGACACGGCGCTCGTGGTTGCCGCGATGGAGCCCGTGGATCACGAGCGGTTCGGTGAGCGTGGCCCGCACGGACTTGCGCGGGTTCAGGGAGGCGTAGGGATCCTGGAACACGAACTGCACCCGGCGCCGCAGCGCCCGCAGGCCGCCGCCCTCCACACGGGTGATGTCCTGATCGCCGAGCAGGATCGATCCGCCGTCGCTGGACTGCAGGCGCGCGACGCTGCGCCCGAGCGAGGACTTGCCGCATCCGGACTCGCCGACGAGTCCGAAGGTCTGGCCGCCGTCGATCGACAGGCTCACCTCCGACACCGCCTGCACGATGTCGCGCGTGCGGCCGAACAGGCCTCCGCCGACGCGATACTCCTTGACCAGGTTCGTCACCGTCAGGCTCGTGCTCTTCACGGGCGAGTCCACCACGGGCTGGTTCACAGGACCGCCTCCTTCTGCCATTCGTCGACCCGCACGCAGGCGGCCGTGTGCCCTTCGCCGACCGCGACCGGTGGGGGCGTCGCGGCATCGCAGAGACCGGCGACCGCATGAGCGCAGCGCGGGGCGAACCGGCATCCGACAGGCCACGCGGTCGCCACCGGGGGCTGGCCGGCGATCTGGTACAGCCGTTCCTCACGGGAGGAGCGGCGGTCGAGCCGGGGCAGCGAGGCCAGCAGCCCCGCGGTGTACGGATGCGCGGTCTCGTAGAACAGGGGGTCGACGTCGGCCGTCTCGACCAGTCCCCCGGCGTACATCACCATGACCCGGTCGGCGGTGCCGGCGACGACGCCGAGGTCGTGCGTGATGAGGAGGACGGTGGTGCCGGTGCGGCGCTGCACCTCGCGCAGCACTTCGAGCACCTGCGCCTGCACGGTCACGTCGAGGGCCGTCGTCGGCTCGTCGGCGATCAGCAGGTCGGGTTCGTTCGCGATGCTCATCGCGATCATGACGCGCTGGCGCATTCCGCCCGAGAACTCGTGCGGGTAGCGGTCGACACGCAGCTCAGGCGAAGGGATGCCGACGACGTCGAGCAGCTCGATCGCCCTGGCGCGCCGTTCGGACGCGGTGGTGTCCGGACGATGCACACGCACGGCCTCATCCAGCTGTTCACCGACGCGCATGACCGGGTTCAGGGCCGTGAGGGCATCCTGGAACACGACCGCGATGTCCTTGCCGCGGATCTCGCGCAGCTTGTCATCCGAGAGTCCGACGAGCTCCTTGCCACGGAACCGGATCGATCCGGTGACGACCGCCTTCTTCGGTAGCAGCCCCATGATCGCCATCGCGGTCATCGACTTGCCCGATCCGGACTCGCCGACGATCCCCACGGTCTCGCCCTCGCGCAGCACGAACGACACGCCCTCGACCGCGCGGGCCAGGCCCACGTCGGTCGGGAAGCTGATCGAGAGGTCCTCGACCTCGAGCAGGATGGCCGCGGCGCTCACAGGTTCTTCCCCTGGGGATCGAGCGCATCGCGCAGTCCGTCGCCGATGAAGTTCACGCACAGCACGGTGACGAGGATGAACAGGCCGGGGAAGTACAACAGGTACACCTGCGGAGTGCCCACGTAGCCGGCCGCCTGGCTGAGCATCGAGCCCCAGCTGGTCTGCGGGGGCTGCACCCCGAAGCCGAGGAAGCTGAGCGTCGACTCGGCGATGATCGAGGAGGCCACCGCAAGGCTCATCGCGACGACGATGACACCGGCGAGATTCGGCAGCAGGTGCGACACCAGGATGCGCAGGCCGGAGGCTCCGATGCCGCGGGCCGCGTCGATGAAGTCCTTCTCGCGCAGCGACAGCACCTGGGCGCGCACGACACGGGCGATGTACGTCCACCCCAGCGCGGTCAGCGCCAGCACGATCGTTGTCGGCGAGGGTCCGAGACCCTGCAGGATCACCGCCAGCAGCGCGATCGCGGGCACGATCAGGAACAGGTCGGTGATGCGCATGATCAGCTCGCCGATCCATCCGCCCACGTAGCCGGCGATCGCGCCGAGCGCGGTGCCGACGACCGTGGCCAGCAGCGCCACCGCGAGTCCGATCGCGAGGGAGATCTGCCCGGAGAACAGGATCTCGCTGAGGTAGTCGCGGCCCAGCTCATCGGTGCCGAGCCAGTGCGCGCCCGACGGCGGGGTCGGTCCGGTGAGGAGGTCCTGCTGCCCCTGAGGGTAGGGCGCGATCCACGCCGCACCGAAGCACGCGATCAGCAGCAGCACGAGCACGATCAGGCTCGTCACCGCGAGCCGATGATGCAGGAACCCCTTCAACAGCTGCCGGGTGGGCGCCTTCTGCGGATCCTGCTCGGCGAGCAGCTCCTCGCGCCCGGCGATGCCTGCTCCACTCATGACAGCCTCACTCTCGGGTCGAGCACCGCGTAGGCGATGTCGGCGATCAGGTTGCAGATCACGACGGCCACCGCGACCACGATCATCCAGGGCAGCAGCACGTAGACGTCGCCGGCGACCAGGGACTGCAGGAACAGTCGCCCCATGCCGGGGATCGCGAAGATCTGCTCGGTCACCACGAGCCCGCCGATCAGGATCGCGGCGTCGAGGGCCACGACCGTGACGAAGGGGGCGAGCGAGTTGCGCACCGCGTGCCGCCAGATGACCTGCCGTCGCGGCACGCCCTTCGCCCTGGCCGTGCGCACGTAGTCGCTCGACAGCGCATCCAGCATCGCTGCGCGGCCGAACCTGCTCCACGAGGCGACCAGCGCGATCATGAGTGCGGCAACGGGGAGGATCAGGTGCCGGATGTAGTCGAGCACTCCGGTCTGCCCCGGCGACTGCAGTCCGATGAAGAACAGGGGAGGCTCGCTGAGTCCGAACTGCTCCTTGGGCCAGACGGCGAAGGTCTGGATGAGGATCAGTCCGAACCAGAATGCCGGCATCGCGATGCCCAGATACGACGCGCCGGTGAGCAGGTTGTCACCCCAGGAGTACTGGCGCACGGCCGAGTAGACACTCACGCCTCCGGCGATCAGCACGGCGACCAGCAGTCCCCAGAACGCGAGCTGCAGCGTCGGCCACAGCGCGTCGCCGATCAACGGCAGCACCGGGGTGCCGGTACGCGTGCTGAGCCCCCAGTCGCCGACGATCAGCGAGCGGAGCCAGAGGAAGTACTGCTCCGGGATCGAGCGGTCCAGTCCGAGCCGTTCGATCTCGCGCGCGATGACCGCGGGGTCGTGCGCCTGCCGGAGCTTGGCGAGCGGATCGAACGTCGACCGCACCGCCCAGAACAGGATGAACGAGGCGACGAGGATCACCGGCACCGAGTACAGCACTCGTCGTGTGATGAAGGTGATCACGTCGTCGCCCCGTCTCTGTCCTGGCCGTCGTTCCCGGTCGGCCTCAGCCGGCCAGGCCCCACTCGGCGAGGTTCCAGAACGGACCGTCGACCGGGTTGATCTCCGGGCCGCCGACCTTGTCGCTCCACAGCAGCACGTTCGGCACGGTGTCGAGCGGGAGCGAGGGCACGTTCTCGGCGATCAGCGCATCGGCCTCGTGCGACACCGAGATGCGGGCATCCGTGTCGATCTCGCTGTCGACCTGGCCCAGCAGGTCGTCGAGTCCGGGGATGTCGGTGCGGTAGAAGTTGATGCCGGAGAAGCCGTTGGCCTCGCTCGGGATGTTCACAGACGAGAACGTCGAGCTGAGCGTGGGGTCCGGGAACGTGTCCACGAGCGCCCAGATGCCCGCCTGGAAGTCGCCCTGCGGAGCGATCGTGCCGAACAGGTCGGCCGGAGTGACCTGGTCGATCGTCATCTCGAAACCGGCATCCGCCAGCTGCGACTGCAGCACCTGCACCGTGAGGTCGCGACGCTTGTTGCCGGCCAGGGTCTTGATCGAGAACGTCGCCGTCTCTCCGCCCTTCGCCCACACGTCGTCGGAGTTCTTCTTCCAGCCGTCGCCCTCCATCAGCTCGTCGACCTTGTCGAGGTCGAGTCCGTACTGCGAGAAGTCGTCGGAGGCGAACGGGGCCACCATCGGGGAGTTGAAGCTCTGCTGCGCCTTGTCGATGCCGAGGCTGCCGAACAGGCGCTTCACGATGGCGTCGCGGTCGATCGAGTAGGCGAGCGCCTGACGCACCGCGACCGAGTCGAAGGGGGCGGCGGCGTTGTTCAGCCAGATCGCCTCGAGGTTGCCGCTGCGGGCGTCGACCTGCGACTGGATGCCGGGAAGGCCGGCGTCGATCTGGGTGAGGGCGTCGAGCTGCGGAGACGGGTACAGCACGCTGACCTGTCCGCTCTTGAGGGCCTGGAACGCCGCCGTGGTGTCGGGCAGGAAGAGGAAGGTGACCTTGTCGAGGTGCGGCTTCTCACCCCAGTAGTTCTCGTTGGGGACGAGGGTGACCGAGGTGCCGCGCGTCCAGTTCTCGATCTTCCACGGTCCGCCGCTGAAGTCGTATCCGTCCGCCATCACAGCCGCGCGGTCCTGCCCTTCGAGCAGGTGCGCCGGCATGATGCCGTAGACGCTGAACAGCGTGCGCCATCCGGCGTACGGCGAGTCCAGCGTCACGGTCACGGTCGCCGGGTCGCTGGCGTCGATCGCGGAGATGCGGTCGTAGCCGGTCTTGTCGAAGATGTCGTCGCCGTCGCGGATCTGCAGGGCCGTGTACTCGAAGTCGGCCGAGGTGATCGGCTCGCCGTCGGACCAGACCGCCTCGGGGTTGATCGAGTAGGTGATGGTCTGGGTGCCGTCGTCGGCGACGACGACCTCGGGCTCACCCGTGACGAGGTCGGAGGGCTCCGGGACCCATTCGCCGTCGGACTGACGCGTCTGGAAGACACCGGGGAGGGTCGGGATCTGCATGATCCAGGTGCCCCAGATCGAACCGCCGCAGGTGGCGATCCAGTCGGCGCAGTCGGGTTCCTGCTCCGCGCCGATCACGATCTCGCCGCCGTCGACGATGGCGACCTCGCTGGGCTCGGGGTTCGTGGGCGAGGAGGTGCAGGCGGCCAGAGAGCCGATCAGGGCGGTGACGGCCAGTGCCGCGACGAGCGCGCGGCGGGAAGAGGGTACGACGGTGCGATGCAGTGATTTCGACATGGACGGATCTCCAGTGAGCGTGCGACGAAGGGACAGTGCAGGAGGTGCTGTGGTGCGGGTAGTGGTCTGACTCTAGAGCTGACCGGAAAAGATAGCAAGCACTTTAGTCAATGTTCATGACTAGGCGCGAGATCTGCGCTGTCCCACCGCTGTCCGGCGAGCGTCCGGAGCGCGAGCTCCTGCATCCGACGCTGGTCTCTGACGGCGCCTTCGAGCCCGGTCGGTTCGTGCCCGCCTTCGAAGATCTCGAGCAGGACATCGCCGCCCCTGGCGTGCAGACGGGCCACATAGCCCTGCACACCGATCACGGGAGTGCGGGTGTCGATCGAGCCCTGATTGATCCAGACGGATGCCGTCACGTCGTCCAGATACGAGATCGCGGAGAAGCGTGAGACCAGCTCTGGCGGAACCCACGAGCTCCAGACCGTGCGCACGGCGGGATTCATGGCGTCGATGGTCACGGACCAGTCGGCGACGGCGACGTGCGCGAACCCGCCCGCGAACAGCTCAGGCAGACGGCCGACGCTCAAGAGGGTCATGTGCCCGCCGTACGAGGCCCCTGTGATGAATGTGGATGAGGGGTCGGCGAGACCCTGCCCCCGCAGCCACGCGATCGCGGCCGCGACATCCTCGATCTCGCGATCGCCGCCGACGTTCCAGAAGCCCTCCCGGAAGGCGCGACCGAAGGTGACCGAGCCGCGGTAGTTGAGCGAGGCGTACGCGAAGCCGGCATCGAGCCACGCCTGGGCGGAGGGGTTGTAGTGGTCGACCGCGACGAGCATCGGCCCGCCGTGGATCTCGAGGATCGTGCCGAGGGGCTCGCGACCGGCAGGGCGCCCCGACCACAATTGCACGCGGGTGCCGTCGGCGCTGGTGACGAGGGTCGAGCTCAGCGGCTGGCCTGCGGGCACTCGCGCCGGCTCGATCAGCGTGGTCTCGGCGCCGTCGGCGGCGACCTCGGTGACATGCAGCGGCACATCCCAGCTCGATCGCAATGCGCGGACGACGCCGGAGGGTGCGTAGTACGAGGTCCAGTAGAACGGATGCAGGTTCGCGACGTCGGGCTCCGCGAAGCTCCCGCCTTCGAGCACGGTCCGCACCGAGCCGTCCGCCTCATCGATCTCGATGAGTCGATGGATGCCGCCGTCGACGTGCAGCGCGAGGATATGACCGCTCGCGCTGTGCCAGTCGAGCGCGATGACCTCTCCTGCCCGTTCCGGCAGGTCGAAATCCACCCGATCCCCGGTGCGCACGTGCCAGACAGCGGGGCGCGAGAAGCCGCTGCCCTCGGTGTTGAGCAGCAGCCGGTCATCGCCGGGGACGGAGGAGAAGCGCACGGCGCGGACCGGGCCGTCGGGGAGATCGTCGAGTTTCGCGACGGTCTCCCCCGTGGCAGCGTCCACCACCGTGATCAGCGGACGCCGGATGCCGGGATTGTGGTCGGTCGTGTCGATCGACACCAGCGAGGCGTCAGCCGCACCCAGACCGAACCACGCTTCCACCGGGTTCGAGTACACGACTCTCGGTTCCCCCCAGGGCGCGGCGGGGATCACGAGCACGTGGAACCCCTCCTCGTCGACGACCGTGGCCACGAGGGCGGATCCGTCGGAGGAGATGTCGATCCCCCGCAGCACGTAGGGCTCGCGCCCCGGCGTCAGCTCGACGCGCTCGGATCCGTCGAGCGACAGCGCCACCAGGGTGCCCACCTCGGACCCGCCGCCGTCGTCGAGGTCGACGACCCAGCGCCCGTCAGGCGTGACGATCGCCCCCGTGCTCACGTCGAACGGGAGCAGCTCGCCCGGAGCATCCGGAGCGCGCCAGATGCGCCCACGGGCCCCCTCGGGGTGGTTCTCGACCACGAGGGCGAGATCGTCCGCGCCGGCGGCAGGGCGCACGGTCAGGAGGTACGGAGCCGCGAAGCGCTCATCGAGCGTCTCGGTCATGGATTCTTCCGGGGTGTGCAGCATCCTTGCTCTCTCCTCGTGATCGCCAGTGTCGTTGACTATAACACTGGCTAGCGTCATCGCGCAGATGCATCCGCTGTCGTCTCGCCCTCGCCGTCACTTTGCGCGCGGTGAGGACTCCTTGACGTGGGCGGCCTGAAGTCCCTCGACCCTCACCCCGCCGTCTCTCGAAACCCATAGAGCGGCTCTCCGGAGCCAGATCGGACACGAATCATGCAGGAGAACCCCCGCGCTCACGGCGTCTCACGCCGCACCGTCGTCAAGGGCGCCGCCTGGTCGGTGCCGGTGGTCGCTGCGGCCGTCGCCACACCGCTGGCCGCCGCATCCACAGGAACCCCGGCAGCGACGTTCTGGGCCACCGGCGCCACCGTGAGCGTGGTCAGCGGAAACGTGACCAACTTCACGGTCGAGGGCAGCGATGCAGACGGCAACCTCGCTCTCCTGCCCGCCGGCACCAGCGTCATGATCGTTCCGGAGCCCGGCGTCACCCTCCAGGTCGTCAACGCCACCGGAATCGTCACCACCACCAACCCCGACGGCTCGATCACCGCCGTGATCACCGGGAACGACATCACCAACATCCGCATCCAGTTCCGGCCCACGGGTCCGTCCGGATCCGGATACTCGATCACGACCAACATCGACATCGATCCCTTCACCGAGACGATCGACGTCAAGCTCCGCTGACGCGACGATGAGCACCGCGTTCTCCCTGGCGTCGAAACCGCCAGGGAGAACGACCTCTCCGACTCCATCTGGTCGGCGCATCACTTTTCGTCGTCCCCGCACTCCTTCAGTGAGGATCGCGGAAACACTCCCCCTGTTCTCCGATGTCCGTCCATCGAGAATGCGCCTGAACCGCCCTCCGGGGGAGGTCCAGGGCGAGAGCGCAGGGAGTACATCGTGAATCACAGGAAGAAGCACATCAGCCGGGTGGGGAGCTGGATCGGTGCGAGCGTGCTCGCGCTGAGCGCACTGCTCGCCCCCTCGGCCGCACAGGCTGCGGTCGACGCCGGCGACCCCGTCTACATCGGAGACAAGCAGGGCTACGGCGGCACGGGCGTGTTCCCGATCTGGTCGGAGATCCCGGCAACCGGTGATCCCGACTTCTGGGCCTACTGCATCGAGCACGATGTCTCCGCACGGACGCAGCTCGAAGGGTACGTCGGCAACGCCGAGGACTACCTCGGCGCGAACTACTTCACCGACCCAGCGGTCCAGGGCAAGGTGCTCTGGGTGCTCGCCCACAGTTACCCCGCGCTGACCCTCGAGGAGTTCGGCGCGGCAGCGGGTGTCCCCGGCATCTCCCGCAACGACGCGATCGAGGCCGCCCAGTACGCGCTCTGGCGCTACACCGATCTCGACTTCGACGCGGCCTGGGCATGGGAGACTCCGGATTCGGAGGCCGCCTACTGGCATCTGGTGAACGGCGCGAACGCGAGCGCCGGGATGACCCCGGCCGATTTCGAGGTCACTGCCACCATCGATGCCCCCAGCGCTCCGCAGACCGCCGACTCGCTGGTCGGCCCGTTCCTCGTGCACACCGACCAGCCCACCGTCAGCGTGGCGGTCGACCCCACGGTGTCACTCGTGGACGCCGATGGCGATGCGATCGATGCGAACGCCGTCGTCGACGGCCAGGCTCTCTACCTCGACCTCCGCGGGTCGACCGCCGCGGGTGCGGCCACCGTGTCCGTGACGGCGCAGGGATCGAACGCAACCGGCAAGATCATCTCGGTACCGGCGCGGACCGCGCCGACGCCCACGGCGGAAGCCCATGCCCAGACGATCATCCTGGTCGCACCGAGCACGGCGACGACCACGGATGAGGCCACCGTCGAGTGGACCACCACCGTGGTCCCGGAGCCCTCGATCGGCACGTCGCTCGTCGACTCCGCCGACGGAGACCGGATCCTTCCCTGGAACGGCGGCACCGTGATCGACACCGTCGCCTACCAGAACCTGGTCCCCGGCACCGAGTACACCCTCACCGGCGAACTGCAGAACAAGGCAGACGGCACCGCCACCGGAATCACCGGATCCACCACCTTCACCCCGGAAACCGCGAACGGCTCCATCGACGTCTCCTTCACCATCCCCACCGGATACGCCGGCACCACGCTCGTCGCCTTCGAACGCCTCCACGAAGGAACCGACACCACCGGCGAGCCCGTCGCCGTCCACGAAGACATCGACGACGCCGCACAGACCGTCACCATCCAAGACGCCCCCGTCACACCGACGAACCCGACGCCGACTCCCGGGCCGAAGGGGGAGCTGGCCACGACCGGTGGCACCCTTCCCGGCATCGCGGTCGGAACGGCCGGCGCACTTCTCGCCCTGGGTGCGATGATCCTGTTCGCGGGACGCGCACGGCGGAAGGCCGTCGAGGTCGACTGATGACCCGAGTCGGTCCTCGCCTCTCTGCGGAGCGGCGAGGCGAGGACCGACCGATGTCGACACATCCGCCGGGACGCCGAGTCCCTCAGGAACGGAGGAAACCATGACCGAATCGCTGCCGCCCCTGCTGGCGGACTTCATCGAATCCGTGAACGCGCACGATGCGGAGGCGTTCATCGCCGCCTTCGCGACCGACGGCGTTGTCGACGACTGGGGGCGCGAGTTCGTCGGTCCCGAAGCCATCGTCCGCTGGAGTGATCGCGAGTTCATCGGCTCCGCCGGGACGCTCCGCGTCATCAGCATCACCCGTCACGGACAGCAGACGGTCGTCGTCGGAGACTGGCGCAGCACTCATGCGAACGGCGTGAGTGCCTTCACGTTCGACGTGGCCGGAGACAAGATCTCGAGGATGACCATCCGCGAAGGCTGAGCCGCACGCCGCACTCGCGCCGAGGACCGTTCGGCGCACGAACGACCCGGCACGATCGCCGGATGAGATGTGCGTGACGAGCCAGGGCCGTGATGCTGGGGAGAGCGTCACGACCCTGCCTCGAACCGGGATCGTGAAGTCGGGGAGGACTCCATGAACCCCGAACAGAAGGAGTGCGGAGCTGCGGAAGCGTGACGCTGGCGACTACGGATCGACGAGCTCGAAGGTCATGCTGTCGGGACCGCCACCCCAGGGATCGAAGATGATGTCGGGGTCGTACACGTCCACGGCCTTCTCGTAGGCCGGCCCCCAGTACCCGTCGCTGTCGAGCGCCCGCATGGTGAAGTAGTACCAGCCCGCCGCATCCATCAGGAGTCGTTTGCGCGTGTACCCGTTCTGGTCCAGATCGATGGTGGCGGAGTGGCCCTCCATCGAGGTGATGAACACCCGACCGTTCGGGGGTCCTGTGACCGCGATGACCACCCCTGTGGTCTGCGCTTCGGGGACGGTCATGTCCTCCGTTCCGGTGAGCTCCTCGAGCCCCTGCACCTGGATCGGAATCACGGTGAAGGTGCCCGCGGTGACGGCCGACTGCGAGGTCTCGTCGAAGGACCACACCTCGTAGTCGTAGGTCCCTGCGTCGTACTGCAGCGCGCGGGTGTCGAAGTTCCAGCTGCCGTCGTCCGCGACCGTCGGCGTGTAGCGCTGGGACGCGAGGGCGACGACGACGCTCTCGCCCGGCGTCGTGCGGCCGGTGATGATCGGTGAGATGTAGCCGGTGGACGCAGGCGGACTGGTGACCCCCGGAGACAGCGGGGACTCCGGATTCGTGCCCGGTCCCGGCGTGCCGGGATCTGCCGGCTTCGGGGAGGTCGGAGTCGTGGGGAAATACTGGTCGGGATCGTCGGAGAGACCGGCCGAGGGGATGCTCGGATCGGTCACCCACCGTCCGGTCGTCGGTGCGACAGGGGCCGTCACCGGTGCGCGGGGCGGGATCTGGTCCGGGCTCGGAGAGCGCACCAGATCCGGCTCCGGATCCGACACTCCCGTTGCGGGTGCCTCCGCGACCACCGGGAGCGCCTCGGCCTGCGATGAGGACAGCGGGCCGACGACGAGAGCCGCGGCCAGGATCCCGCCGACGGTGGCGACGCCCAGGCTTCCGGCGAAGAGCCATCCGGAGAGCCCCGCGAACGCGGCGACGGCGGCGGTGCCGGACGACAGCGACGAGACGGTCGGGGCGCCGAGTCCTGCGGCGCCCAACAGCACCGCGAGAGTCTTGCCCTGCAGGCGCGCCGCCCCGCCGCGCGTGTTGTGCAGGAGGTCGGTGCACACGGCGCAGTCCTCGAGGTGGGCCGTGACCTCCATGCCGACCGTCAGATTGTTCGGCTCGGTCAGATACTGCGGGATCAAACGCGCGACGTGCGACCTGTCATCGCGGAGCGAGACCGGAATCTGTCGGCTCAGCCACTGGAACTTCAGCCCCGTGCGCGCTCGCCGCTGCAGTGCAGACACCGCATTGGGTTTGATCCCCAGCTCTTTGGCGATATCCGGTCGGTCGGCTTCATCGACCTCGGCCAGCCACAGCACGCGCTGCCACCGTTCAGGCAGGGCCTGGAAGGCGGCGAGCACATCCGCCGAACTGGCCTGCTGCTCCAGGGCGCTGAGCCCGTCGCGCACCTCCACCTGATCCAGGTCATCACTGGTCAGCACACGCTCCGCATCCTTGCGCCAGGCGATGGCGGTGTTGCGGATCACGGTCTTCAAGTAGGAGCGGAAGGCGAACTGCGGACCCTTGTCGGTCGTGGTGACCTGCTGGTAGATCGCGAGGAAGGACTCCGAGACGAGGTCGTCGACACGCGCCGGATAGAGCCGATACGCGTAACGGCGGGCAGCATCCGAATGGCGATGCCACAGTGCGGCATAGCTCCCTCGATCGCCGTCGCGAAGCGCGCTCAGTAACTCCGCATCGCTGCGGGGATCGATCATGTTCCCTCCCCGGACCACAAACCTCTCTGCTGACGCCAGAGTAGGGCACCGGCATACCAAAATATTGGTTCGTCACCTTTTGGGGGTTGACGACTCCTTCAGCGTGAGCCTCTTTTGTCCACCGCTGTGCTCGGACCGGCGCGGCACCCCGGTTCGCGCATTGCCCATGCCCTTGTCAGACACCCTGACGACGGTGGGGTACCGTGATGTCTGCGTGACCGAGACCCGGTGACGACAGCGAACGGAGTATCTCGATGGCGACTCGGAAGGCCACGGAATCGGCGAAGGCGCCGGCATCCGCGAAGGGCACCGCACGCCCCCGCCGCGCACGCGACTCGCTCAGCCGCGAGATCATCGTCGCCGCCGCCGACCGCGTCGTGGAGCGCGAGGGGCTCGACCGCCTCACCTTCCAGTCGATCGGCGAAGAGCTCGGCGCCCACCCGACGTCGATCTACCGGCACTTCCGCGACAAGGACGAGCTGCTGCTCGCTCTGATCGACACCCTGCGCGCCCGCTCGTACAGCGGCGGAATGGTGGCGACCGACGACTGGCTCGCCGACCTGCGCACACAGGCGCACCTGATCCACGACCACTACATGCGCTACCCGGAGTTCGCGTTGCAGATGGCGCTGCGCCGCCCGACCGACTTCTCCTCGATGGAGTTCTCGATCGGCGCGCTGCGCCGCGGCGGCTACGGCCCCGAGCAGGCCGCACTCTACGCGCGCGCCCTCGGTCAGCTCATCCGCTCCGCGTCCAGCATCCAGGCGGCACTCACCGCGCTGCCCGCCGACGTGCAGGATGCCGACGAGCTGACCTGGCAGATGGATTACCGGCGGCTCGACCCCGCCGAGTTCCCCGAGATCACCTGGGCCGGCGAGAGCCTCCCCGGTGTACGCGACCCCCGCGCGTGGGAGGCCGCTCTCGACCTGCTGCTGGAGAGCATCGAGCGGCACGCTCCCGGGGCCTGACGCGCGGGCTCCGGCCTGCGGACTCGGGCGGAGATCTCC
Source organism: Microbacterium saperdae (assembly GCF_006716345.1). Taxonomy (NCBI): domain Bacteria; kingdom Bacillati; phylum Actinomycetota; class Actinomycetes; order Micrococcales; family Microbacteriaceae; genus Microbacterium; species Microbacterium saperdae. The sequence continues at coordinate 622,841 of NZ_VFOX01000002.1, read as the reverse complement.
GCGTCGGGAGGAGCATCTGCGCCCGAGGCTCCTCCCGAACCCGAGAACTCCTCCCGATGCCGGGTACGCCCTATCGCGCGAGCTCGTCGAGCATCCCGGCCAGCAGATCGATGCGCTCGACCATCGACTCCACCGACACCCACTCATGGTCGGCATGTGCGCCGGCGCCGCGCGGGCCGAGGCCGTCGAGCGTGCGCGCGCCGACCGCGGCGGTGAAGTTGCCGTCCGAGGCGCCTCCTGCCGAGACAGCCTCCACCTCGGGATGACCGAGCCGCTCCGACACGAGCCGCGCACAGGTCAGCAGCTCCGCCGAGGAGCTGGCTTCCATCGGCGGACGGTTGATGCCGCCGATGACCTCCACGCTCACGCCCTCGGTGTGCGCCTCGAGCACCTGCATCTCGGCATCCACCCGCTCCAACTCGTCGAGAGTCCAGGCGCGCACATCGATGCGCACCTCGGCGTGCTCGGGGATGACGTTGGTCACGGTGCCCGCGCGCGCCACGGTCGGACTCACGGTCGTGCCGCGTTCGTCATCTGCGAGCGCCGGGAGGGCGAGCACGTGATGGGCGAGCTCGGTGAGGGCGCTGCGCCCCTTCCACGGTTCGAGTCCGGCGTGCGCCGCGCGCCCCGTGAGCTCCAGGCGGTAGATGCTGCCACCGCGCCGGGCGATCTTCAGCGCCCCGTCGAGACTGGGCTCCAGCACCAGCACGGTTCCGGCGCGTGCCGCCTCGCGCTCGATGAGGGTGCGCGAGGTCAGCGACCCCACCTCCTCATCGCTCGTGAGCAGCACGGCGACCTCACCGGGGCGCGCCACTCTGGCGAGGGCTGCGGCCATGATCACGATGCCCGCCTTCATGTCGAAGACGCCGGGTCCGGTCGCGCGGTCGCCATCGAGGCGGAACGGGCGTTCGTCGATCGTGCCCTTCGGGAACACGGTGTCGAGATGACCGAGCAGCAGCACCGATGGCGTCTCACCTCCCGCCCAGAGCAGGTGCGAGACGCCGTCGACGGTCTCGAGCACGCCCTGCGCACCCAGCACGGGGTCGAGCCAGGAGCGCACGAGCTGTTGCGCTGCCGCGAGACCCGCGACGTCGCCGGTCGGGGTCTCGATCGACACCAGCTGGTCGAGGCGCTCGATCGCCTGCTCGCGGGCGCTCATGCGGCCACCGCCGTCGCGCCCAGGAACTCCCGCAGAGCGGTGGCCGTGGCATCCGGCGCCTCTTCCGCCAGATAGTGGTCGGCATCGATCGCACGCCCGGTGACCGAGGGGGCGTACGGGCGCCACGTGGCGAGCACGTCGAAGTGGCGTCCGACGTAGCTGTGCGCGCCCCACAGCGCGAGGACCGGACAGGTGACCGTTCGTCCCGCGGCGCGGTCGGCGCGGTCGTGCTCGAGGTCGACGGTCGCGGCGGCGCGGTAGTCCGCACCGGATGCGTGCACCGTGTCGACGTCGAAGCAACGCAGATACTCGTCGTAGGCGTCGGGCAGACGGTCACCGTCGTGGCGGCGGCCCGTGAAGCGGCTGCGCAGCCAGGTCTTTCGGTCGGCGGTGATCAGCGCCTCGGGCATCCCGTCCGCGCGGGCCAGGAAGAACCAGTGGAAGTACGCGGTGGCCATCGCCCTGTCGACGTTCTCGAACATGTGCAGGGTCGGCACGATGTCGAGCACGGCGAGTGCGGACACGGCATCCGGATGATCCAGCGCCATCCGGTGGCCGACCCGGGCGCCGCGGTCGTGCCCGATGACAGCGAACCGCTCGAAGCCGAGCGTGCGCATCAGCGCCACCTGGTCCCGTGCCATGTCGCGCTTGGCGTAGTGCTCGCCCCGCGGCTTCGCGGAGTCGCCGTAGCCGCGCAGATCCGCCGCCACCACGGTGTGGTCGACCGCGAGCGATTCGGCGACCTCCCGCCACATGGCCTTGGTCTCGGGGTATCCGTGCAGCAGCAGCACGGCGGGGCCCGATCCGCGGACATCCGCCGCGATCTCGATGCCGTCGCAGTCCACCGTCATCGATGCGGGGGATGTGGTCATCATCGTCCAACTCTCGGATACAACGTGCAAGTCAATTGCGTTGACTATATCAATGACCAGCGATTGCGGAAGAGGAGATTCGCCGCCGATGCGGCGGGCGGACGAGCACAGCAGTGGAGATGCCTCGCGCCGCGCCGACAGATCGGCTCCGGACGAGGCGGGGCGGAGGCGATCCGCGAGGTCGTGCAGGCGAGAGCAGGCGCATCACCCCTCGGAACCCGCGGACCTCCGCAGTAGGCTGAGCACATCATGGAACCGTTCTTCGCATGGCTCAGCACCGTGCCCTGGTGGGTCATCTTCCCCATCATGGGCGTGGCCGGCGGTGCCGCGAAGGCGTGGGAGCGCAACTCGAAGCGCCGCCATGAGCGCCGCCTGGAGACCCTCCGCATGAAGGCACAGCTCAAGACCGCCGAGATCGAGGCACGAGCGCTGACCCAGCAGGCGAAGCGGCGCGGACCGACGTTCGTCGACACCACGGCATCCGTCCCGTCCAACGATCTGCTCGTGCGCCTGTTCGCCGAGCACGACGAGATCACGGCACACTGGCTCGACTACGAACTCGATGTGGCGAAGCTGATCGCGTTCCCCGCCATGAGCGACGGCCGCCAGCCGCTGACCGCCGCGTTCCTGCGGGCGAAGAAGAAGGCGGATGCGCTGCGCCCGGCCTCTGCGGAGGCCAAGATCAGCGAGCAGCAGGTCGGCGAGTACCTGCAGGCGGTCGGCGACTACGCCGTGGCGTTCGAGATCGCCGAGAAGGATGCCCGCCGCCTGCGCGACTCGACCTTCACCGAGCCGGAGCGCAAGCGCCTCGAACGTGCGCAGCAGCTGCTGAAGGTCGCTGTCGACGAGTCCGCCACACAGGCTGAGCGCAACGTCGCGTACAAGCGCGTGCGCGAAGAGCTCGACGGCCTGATCCTGCTGAGCGACGATGCCGTCACGGTGCTCGAGAAGCAGGTCGCCCGCGAGATCACCGCGCCTGCCGCTCCCCCGGTGCCCCCGGCATCCGCCGACCCCGCAGCGACCACGACGGAACCCGAGCGGGTCCCACTCCCCCTCCGCAACGAACAGGCTCCCCGCACCGGGCAGGGCTTCCGCGACGGACAGGCCTGAGACACAGGCCCAGGACAGCCGCGGGATCTTCCCGCGCCACCGCCCGCTCAGGGCGAACGATGGAGGCATGCCGCAGTGATCACCCGGTTCGAAGAACTCGACTGGCAGACGACCCCGATCGGCGACCTCACCCTGCGTCGGCGCACCGAGCCCGCCGTCGGGCAGGAGATCTACGAGGTCAAGCTCGGCGACGAGTACCTGATGTCGAGCCTGTTCACGGTGGCCGAGGAGGAACTCTCGCACCTGGGGCTCGCCGCGGTGTCCGGAGACGACCTCTCGGTCCTGGTGGGAGGCCTCGGGCTCGGCTACACCGCCGTCGCCGCGCTGCGCGATGCGCGGGTCAGCTCGCTCACGGTGGTCGATCGGCTCGGCGCGGTGATCGGCTGGCATGAGCGGAAGCTGCTGCCCGTGTCGGCGGAGCTCGTCGACGACCCGCGTACGCGCCTGGTGGAGGACGACTTCTTCGCACTCGTGCGCTCGGCACCAGCCGAGGGGCACCCCGGATACTCGGCCATCCTGCTCGACGTCGATCACTCGCCGCGCCACCAGCTGGATCCGACGCACGCCGACCTCTACGACGCCGCCGGGCTCCGCGCGCTCGACCGGCACCTCGCCACCGGCGGGGTCTTCGCACTGTGGTCGGACGATCCGCCCGACCAGGAATTCATGGTCGAGATGGACGCCGTGTTCGATGACGCCACAGCGCATGTGGTCGACTTCGAGAACGCCGTCACGGGCGGGATGTCGTCGAACACCGTCTACGTCGCGCGCAGTCGCGCATGACTCCGGAGAACGTCACCGGCCCGGTTGCGCACCACGCCGAGGCCCCCGTGTGGTCGACGGCCTGGGGCGGATTGCGCTGGGTGGACGGAGACGCCGGCGACCTGCTGACGCTGCGCGCCGATGGCGTGACCCGGCAGCACATCGACGACGAGTACCTGGCCTTCGCCCGCCCCCGCGCGAACGGCGGCGTGGTGGCCGTCGGTGCGCGGACGCTGTATCTCGCGGATGCGGTCGATGAGGAGTTCCGCGCCGTCTCGACCCTGCTGGACGACCCGCGGGTGCGCATGAACGACGGATGCTGTGATCCGCGCGGCCGCCTGCTCGCCGGCTCCATGGCGTACGACGCGACAGCGGATGCCGGCATCGTGCTGCGCCTCGACACCGATCTCGCCGTGACCACCGTGCTGCCACGGACGACCATCTCCAACGGCATCGGCTTCTCACCGGACGGGCAGCGCGCGTACTACGTCGACACCCTCTCGCACCGCATCGACGTGTTCGACGTGGCCGAGGGCGAGCTGCGGGGACGGCGCGTGTTCGCGCGGATCCCCGACGAGCAGGGGTTGCCGGACGGCCTCGCCGTCGCCGCGGACGGCAGCGTCTGGGTCGCCCTCTGGGGCGGCAGCGCCGTGCACGGCTACGACTCCTCGGGCGCGCTGGTCGCGACCATCGCGCTGCCCGTGCCGCAGGTGAGCGCATGCACCTTCGGCGACGACGACCTGGGCACGCTCTACATCACGACATCCGCGCAAGGGCTGCCCGCAGACCACGGCACCCCGGCCGGATCGGTGTTCTCGGTGCGGCCCGGGGTTCACGGCATCCCCGTCACGCCGTTCGCCGGCTGACTCCACCCGCTCGACGCACCGAACGCGGCGGCGGCCTCTGCCCGAGCCACGGCACACCCAGCGAAGGAGCCGTGACACGGGCACAGGCCGCCGCCCGTCCCGGTTCGGTCAGCCCAGACGCACCCGTTCGGTGCGCTGCTGCTGCCGTCCGAGACCCTCGATCTCGATCGTCATCTCGTCGCCGTCCTGCAGGTACGGGAAGCGCCCGGACAGTGCGACGCCCTGCGGGGTTCCGGTGTTGATCACGTCGCCCGGCTCCAGCACCAGGTACTGGCTGAGCTCGTGCACGATCTGCCGCACCGAGAAGATCATGTCGGCGGTCGAGGAGTCCTGCCGCGGCTCGCCGTTGACGAACGATCGCAGGCGCAGCGCCTGCGGGTCGACCTCGTCGGCCGGGACCAGCACCGGACCGAGCGGGTTGAACGTCTCGGAGCACTTGCCCTTCGACCACTGTCCGCCCGAGACGTCGAGCTGGTACGCACGCTCCGACACGTCGTTCGAGATCGTGTACCCGGCGATCACGTCATCCGCGGCATCCGGCGACGGCAGATACCGGGCGGTCTTGCCGATCACGATCGCCAGCTCCACCTCCCAATCCACCTTCTCGGCGCCGGGAGGCAGCAGCACCACGTCGTCCGGGCCGACGACCGTGTTGGGGTGCTTGAAGAAGATCACCGGATGCTCGGGCGGCTCCGAGCCGGACTCGGCCGCGTGGGCGGCGTAGTTCATGCCGATGCAGATCACGGCGGTGGGCCGCGCGACCGGGGGCCCGACGCGCAGGCCATCGACATCGGCGGGCTGCAGCACCCCGCGCTCCAGCGCGTCACGCACCCGGGCGATGCCGTCGGACGCCAGGAACGCCCCGTCGATGTCGCGGGTCACCGGCGCGAGGTCGTAGACGGTGCCCGCCTCGTCGCGGACGAACGGATGCTCGTCGCCGACGGCTCCGAGTCGCATGAGTTCCATGAGAGATCCTTCAGTCAGCGCGCGGCGGCGTAGGTCGGGTTGACGATCGGCACGGACTCGCCGGCCAGATAGCGGATGATGTTCTGCGCCGCATGAACGGGCAGATCGGCCAGCGCCTCAGGCGAGTACCAGGCCGCGTGGGGAGTGAGCAGCACCTCGTCGAGGTCGCGCAGCGGGGAGTCGGCAGCGAGGGGCTCGCCCGCGAAGACGTCCAGCGCCGCGGCGCCCAGGTGCCCGGTGCGAAGGGAGGCGGCGAGCGCCTCCTCGTCGATGAGCGGACCGCGGCAGGTGTTCACCACCACGGCGCCCTGCTTCATGGTCGCCAAGGCCGCGGCATCGATCAGGTGTTTGGTCGCCTCGGTCAGCGGCACGTGCAGCGTGAGGATGTCGGCCTGCGCCACGGCATCCGGGATCTCGACCGGCTCGCATCCGGCATCGCGGACGGCGTCGGCGGAGGCGTACGGATCGGCGACGAGCACACGGAATCCCAGCGCCCGACATCCGCGGGCGACGATCGATCCGATGCGGCCGAAGCCGAGGACCGAGATGGTCGTGGTCGAGGGTCGCACGGCGAGCGGGCGCGCATCGACCGCCTTCCAGGTGCCGGCGCGGACCGCGCGGTCGTAGGCGGGGAGCCCGCGTGCCTGCGTCATGATCATGGCGACGGTGTGCGCAGCGACCTCCTCGATGCAGTAGCTCGGGGTGTTCGCGACCGCGATGCCGCGGGCCGTCGCCGCCTCCACATCGACCATGTCGTAGCCGATGCCGACGCGGCTGATGATGCGGAGGTTCGGCAGGCGATCCATCACCTCACCGGTGATCTGCGCCCACTGGACGACGAGCCCCTCGGCGTCGGCGTCGAGCACGGCGAGGTCGTCGAGCGAGGGCGACGCGGCGCGCTCGGCGCGCAGTCCAGCCTGCCGCAGGGTGTCTTCGATGACGGTTCCGGGCAGGTCGCAGTCGCTGACGAGGATGTAGGGCTCGGGCATGAGAGCGATGCTATAGCATCTAGCAAAGAGATGTACAGCGCTGGCCGTGCGGGTCACCCGGGGCAAAACCCAGACGAACGGATGCGGCGGGCGGCGCGCCTCTCGTCGACTCGCCGCCCGCGAACGAATGGCCTGCGTTTCGACTCGCACCCACGGACGCAATTTGCTATAGCATCGACGCATGACTGCTCGTCGCGTACTCCTCACGGGAGCCAGCTCCGGTATCGGAACGGCCGCCGCCCTCGAACTCGCCCGCGAGGGCGCTGCCCTCTGGATCACGTACACCGGACGCGAGACGGAAGCCGCCCGCGTCGCCGAGGAATGCCGGGCCGCCGGCGCCGCGGAGGTGCACGTCTCGCGTCTCGACCTGCGCGAACCGGAGTCGACCGCGGCCCTGATCGACGAGATCACCGCGGCCTGGGGCTCCCTGCACGTGCTCATCAACAACGGCGGAGTCTGCCCGTACACCGCGTACGAGGACATCGACCTCGAGGAGTGGGACTTCGTGCTCGAGACGAACGCCCGCGGCACGTTCTTCCTCACGCGCGCGGCGCTTCCCCTGCTGCGCGCCGCGGATGGCGACCGCTCCGTGGTCAACATCGCCTCGATCGCCGGCCAGGTCGGCGCCCTGCAGACCGGCATCCACTACGCGGCCAGCAAGGGGGCTCTGCTCGCGATCACGCGCAGCTTCGCCCGGCACCTCGCGAGCGAGGGCATCCGCGTCAACGCCGTGACCCCCGGACCCGTCGCGAGCGCGATCACCGACCAGCTGCAGGGCGAGCGCCGCGAGAAGCTCGCCGCCTCGATCCCGCTCGGCGCGTTCGGACAGCCCGCCGACGTCGCCTGGATCATCGCCTCGCTCGCCTCCCCGCGTGCGGGCTTCATCACCGGCGCCACCTACGACGTCAACGGCGGTGTGCGCATTGACTGAGCGCAGCGACCGTTCTGCCCTCGACACGGTGCAGGCTCAGCTCGACGCCTTCAACGCGCACGACCTCGACGCCTTCGTCGCGACCTACGCCGCGGATGCCGTGATCACCGGAGTCGCAGCGGAGCCCGTGGTGGGCACGGCCGCGATCCGGGAGTTCTATGAGCCGCGGCTGCAGAACCCCGAACTCTCCTGCGTGATCGAGACGAGCGTGCTGTTCGGCAGCCGGTGGGTCGTGGCGCAGGAGCAGGTCATCAACGCCGGCGTCGCGACCGAGACCATCGCGACCTTCGACGTGGTCGACGGCCTCATCGCGCGCGCCTCCATGCTCAAGGCCTGAGCCGCGGCGGCTTCGCCCGGGTTCCGGGGAAGCTCCCGGAATGAAGGAGATCTCTCGGAATGAGGGAGATCTCCCAGAATGAAGGAGCCCACAGGGCACAACGGCCTTCATACGGAGCTTTCTCCCTCAGAATGTGCGCGTCCGAGGCGCGTCACTCGTGCTCGGGGAGGATCGGCGAGGACCAGCCCTCGTCGCGACCCAGTTGAGCCGCGCGCGCGACCGAAGCCGCACCGTAGCGGTCGCGCAGGGTATCGAGCACGGTGTCGAGGCGCGCCTCGTCGCCCCAGTCGATCGGCAGCTCGGGCTGCACGCTTTCGACGCGGTCGAGGTGCGACAGGGAGATGCCGATCAGGGTGATGCCACGAGCCGTGATCTCGGGCTGCGCGGCGGCGAGCAGGGCTCGGGCCATGGTGAGCAACACGGCCGTGCGATCGGTCGAGGAACGGAGCGAACGGGAGCGGGTGGCCTTCGAGTAGTCACCGAAGCGCAACCGCAGCACGACGGTGCGGCAGACGCGGTCGCCATCGCGGAGGCGTCGAGCGAGCCGGTCGACGATCCGCGTGAGGATGAGGTCGAGCTCCTCGGCAGAGCGGGGACCGATGCCGAGGGCACGCTGCGACCCGATCGATCCACGGCGCCGGGTGGTGTCGACCGGCCGCGGATCCCGCAGCCGGGCCAGGGCGTGCACGTGAGCGCCCGTCGCCTTGCCCAGCATCCGCTCGGCGGTCGCGGCCTCCAACTCGGCGAGCTCGCCGACCGTGCGGATGCCGTAGCGGTGCAGCTTCTCGGCCGTCACCGCCCCCACGCCCCACAGCCGCTCCACCGGAAGCGGGAGCAGGAATTCCTCCTCGCGCGCCGGCTCCACGACCAGCAGGCCATCCGGCTTGCTCACGGCGCTGGCGACCTTCGCGAGGAATTTTGTGCGCGCGACTCCCACCGAGATGGCGAGCCCCACTTCCGTCCGCACGCGCTCGCGCAGCCGCGCGGCGATCTGCTCGGGGGACCCGGCGATCCGTCGGAGGCCCCCGACCTCGAGGAACGCCTCGTCGATCGAAAGACCCTCGACGAGCGGGGTGGTGTCGCGGAAGATGGCGAACACGTCTTTGCTGGCGGCGGAGTACGCGTCCATGCGCGGCGGCACGACGACGGCATCGGGGCAGAGCTCCCGCGCCTGCCGACCGCCCATGGCGGTGCGCACCCCGCGCGCCTTCGCCTCGTAGCTCGCCGCCAGCACGACTCCACCACCCACGATGACGGGTCGACCGCGCAGCGCCGGCGCATCCCGCTGCTCCACCGACGCGTAGAACGCATCGAGGTCGGCGTGCAGCACCGTCGCTTCCCCGCGCATCCCGTCCTCCCGTCGACACGCGGATCGTCGCACGGACCGGGGACACCGGCCCGGCATCGACGGTCGAGAACCGGTGTCCGTGACGGCAGGTATGGTCGGCGCGTGCCGGAACCGGTGAAGCAATGGTGGGCGCGACGGCAGTTCTCCCGCGGTCGCGCGGTTCCGTATGACGTGGGCACCTACCGCTCCGGTTGGGCGGCGTATCCGGAGCTGATCCGGCAGTACCATCCGGAGCTGAACCACGGCATCGTCCTGTCGCAGGTCCCTCTCGCCGCCGACGTGCTCCTGTGCTGGGAGTGCACGGCCGGCCATCGGTTCGCCGCCACTCCGACGGAGCAGCGCGAGCGTCCGGGACAGGTGCGGCGCCGCTCCGCGTGGTGCCCTGAATGCTCCGCGCTCGCCCGCCCGCAGCCGGTCGTCCTCGGGGAGGCGCGCCCGCTTCCGCGCACGCCCCGTCGCCCGGCGCCGGCACTCTGCACGAAGACCCCGGACGTCCCGGCAGGGACCGCGTTCGTGAGCGAATGCGCCCCGCGTCCCGCTTCCGCGGCGGAGGGCCGCCTTCGCTCCGGCCTCGTGGCCCTCATCGAGTTCGATGCATCCGTGAACGCCGTGAAGGTCTCGAGACCGTTCTTCCGTCACACCGAGGTGTGGCCCGACATCGTGTTGCCGGAACTGCGCATCGCGCTCGAGTACGACACCGTCGGGCGGCACGGCCTCGAGCACGTCGGGAAGCGGCAGGACGCGGATCTGCGCAAGGACCGCGCCCTCCGCGCCGCGGGGTGGGAGGTCATCCGGATCCGTACCGGGAAGCTCGAGCCGCTGGGTCCGCATGACCTGGCGCTGTCCTCGGTGGGCACGAAGAGCATCGCCCGCATCATCGACGAGTTGCGGGTCATCCGGGGTGCGCTGCTCGTCGACGCGTATCTGCGGTGAACCGGATTCCCCGGTCTCGCATCGCGCGCCGCCCTCCCCTCCGGACGTGACCTCGTGCCCTGAAGGAGATCTCGCGGAATGAAGGACCCCGCCGGACAGAACGGCCTTCATCCGGAGATTTCTCCTTCAGGACGCGCGAGCCGGATCAGCCCCGGTCGAACCTCGCGCGCAGCGCCGGGTCGACCGCGACGCCCCCGAAGGATGCCGTCCACGCGCCGTCGACCGCGATCGACTGCCCGGTCAGATACGGCGCCTGGTCGGAGAGCAGGAACGAGGTGACCGCGGCGACCTCTTCGGCGCGGGCGATGCGCCCCATCGGAGGCCCTTCGGTGAGCGCGCGCTCCGCGGCCACCGGGTCGGCCGATGCGGCGATCTGCGCCTCCAGGTGCGGCGTGCGCACGCCGCCGGGAGCGACCGTGTTGGCGCGGATGCCGAGCCCGCCGTACGTCACGGCCAGGCTGCGGGTGAGCGCGTCGATGCCACCCTTCGTGAACTCGTAGGCGGCGTGATCGATCGAGCTGGCGCGGCCGTGGATCGAGCCGATGTTCACGATCGCCCCGGCGATGCCCTGGTCGAGGAACGCCGTCACGGCGGCCGAGCATCCCCAGAGGTAGCCGAAGCCGTTGATCCCGACGAGCTCGCGCACGAGGTCTTCGTCGAGCTCGTGCAGCGGCGTCCGCTTCGTGATGCCGGCGTTGTTGACCCAGCCGGCGAGTGGCGCACGCGCCTGCGCCGCCTCGGCGGCCCGCTGGTGCGCGGCCCTGTCGGCCGAGTCGCCGAGCACGACCTCGGCCACGATGCCGTCCTCGACGGTTCCGGAGCCGGTCGAGCGCTCGAGCCCGACGACGATCCAGCCGTCGCCGGTCAGCCGTTCGGCGACCGCACGGCCGATGCCCTTGCCGCTGCCGGTCACCACGACGCTGCGTGCGGAGTCTGTCATCTCAGTCCCTCTCGAAGTCGAAGACGGTGGGGTCGAGCGTGAAGCCGAGACCGGCGGCATCCGTCGGCCGGACACGACCGTCGTACGTCGGACCGCCGACGATGAACGACGGGGCGGGATCGTAGGGATTCACACCCCGGGCGAAGGTCTCGACCCCGATGCCGAGGTGTGCGGTGACCTCAGAGTAGACGTGACCGGACACCGGGACGCCACGGTCGGCCGCCCATGCGATCAGTTCGCGGGCCGGCGTGACGCCGCCGATCGCGACGACGTCGAGGCGCAGCACATCCACGGCGTCCTGCTCGACGAGGGCACGAAGCACGGCCGGGTCGGTGACCTCGTCGCCGACCGAGACCGCGAGCCCGGACTCCCGACGGATGCGCGCGCACCCCGCCGCGTCTTCGGGGAGCAACGGATCTTCGAGCCACGCCAGCCGCGGGTCGCCCCACTGCGCGATCTCGGCGAGTGCGGTGTCGGCATCCGGCCATCCGAAACCGACGTCGACCACGAGCCCGGTGCTCGCCGGGAGCTCGGTGTTCAGCAGCGCGATCAGCTCGCGCATGTACGCGGGATCCGCCGCCCGCGAGATCTTCACCTGCGACCAGCCGCCCGCCTGGGCGAGCACCTCATCCGCGACCTCGCGCGGGGGGCGACTCGGCGAGGGGTAGGCGGCGACGAGCATCGAGTCCCGCGGCGCATCGCCCGTGCCGAGCAGCTGCCACAGCGGCACACCCGCACGGCGGGTGGCGATGTCCCACAGCGCGATGTCGACCAGACCGATCGCCCGTCGCACCAGGCCGACGCGTCCGACGATCGCGCTGCCGCGCAGCATCCGCTCCCAGGTCGTGGTCGGATCGTCGGCATCCGCGCCGAGGGCATGCGCGGCGACCAGGCGTTCGACGATCTCGGCCATCGGCGCCTCGCGCGAGAGGCAGTACGCGACGCCGGTCGTGCCGTCGGCATCGGATGCCTGCACGGCGCTGTACTCGCGGCGCGTGACGGTCATGGCCCCGAGCTGCAGCGGCGCGGGCAGCGGGAGCACGGCGGTGGCCGTGCGGATGCGGGTGATCTCGGTCATTCGGGCTTCTTCGCGAGAGGGATGCCGTAGTCGACCATGAATCCGCCGTCGACGTAGAGCGTCTGGCCGTTCATGTAGCGGGACTGGTCGGACACCAGGAAGCTGACGGCCGCGGCGATCTCGCTCGCGTCGCCCAGGCGCTGCGCGGGGATGCGCGACAGGATCGTGTCGAGGCTCAGCGTGCCCTGCTCGACGCCCTGACGGAAGACGCCGGTGTCGATGTAGCCGGGGGCGACGGCGTTGACCCGGACGCCCCGCGACGCCCATTCGGCGCCGGCCGTGGAGGTCAGACCGATCACGGCGGCCTTGGTCGTGGAGTACGGGGCGCGCCCCGCTGAACCTCGTGCCGAGATCGAGGAGATGTTCACGATGCGACCCTCGCCGCGCTCCAGCATCCGCTTGCCCGCGGCCTGCAGCGCGGAGAAGACTCCGTGCAGGTTCACGTCGACCACGGCCGACCATTCGTCCCAGCTCAGGTCCTCGATGCCGCGGTGCCGCTGGATGCCGGCGTTGTTGACGAGCACCTCGATCGGTCCGAGCTCGGCCTCGATCTCTCCGAAGACCCGGTCGACGCCGGCGTGGTCGGTGACGTCGAGCTCGCGCCACAGGATGCCGGCCGGGTTGTCGCCCGCCGTGAGTCCGGGCACACGGTCGGCGGCGACCACGAGGTAGCCGTCGGCGGCGAGGCGCTGGCCGATCTGCCAGCCGATGCCGGCGGAGCCTCCGGTGATGATGGCGACGGGTGCCTGAGCGGTCATGAGTCTCCTGGATGGGTGCGAAGATTTGCTATAGCAAGCTTAGTGGTCGAGGCGCTTATCGGTCGAGCACATCCGCGATCGCGGCAGCCGCGTGCTTCACGAGCAGCTCCAGCGCACCGGGTGCGAGCGGCGTCTGCCAGGCCTGATACGCCCCCCGGTCATAGGCGTCGCGCGTCGGCAAGTACACGAAACCCGGCCCGTTCGTGAGGTTCATCACGACGATCGGGGTTTCGGGGAACCGGTCTCGCAGCGTCGTCTGCAGCAGTGAGTACGCCTCGCCGGGGTGCCCGACGATGATCGCGTCGCCCAGCCGCCACACCCAGACCGGATGCTGCACGGTCGGACCCTCGATGTACCCGTCGCGCAGGTTGCGGGCCCGCCCCAGCCGCTCCTCGCGCGAGCGGGGGTCGATGTCCTTCCACTCCTCCGCGAGCTCGTCCATCGTGGGCAGATCGCGCAGCGGCAGCTCGACGCTCGACAACGACACCGCGGCCCCCTCGCCGCCGTCGACCGATCGCCCCGCCCAGATCGCCAGCGGGGCACCCGACTCCACGACGCCCTCGAGCGTCAGCTCGTCACCGGGCGCCGGCAGCGCGTCGAGGGCCGCGAGCACCGCGTGCCCGAGGGAGCGTCCGTGGCGATCCGCGACCCCGACATCACCCGTGTACTGCTCGCGGGGTGCGAGCTCGCCCGATGCACCTTGCACGAACAGGCACGGCGCTGCGGTCGCCGACTCGACGATCTCGCGCATCGCCCCGACGTAGTCCGGCGAGACCTCGCGGTTCTGCCAGGCGAGCGTCGTGGGGTGGCACGCGTAGTTCACGAGCGTGGCGCGCACGACGCCATCGACACTGATGCGGCCGATCGTCACGGTGTCATCCGCCGTGCCCCAAGGGTTGTAGCCGACCAGCGCGCGACCGTCGACGTCGAGTTCACGGTCGGCCGCCAGCGTGCAGCGACCACTCGTCCACTCGATCAGCCCATCGCGCGCGGTGTCGAGCGCCTCGCGCCCGGCCGCGATCCCGGCGACGGCGAGCGCCTCGAGATATCCGGGGATGAGCTCCCCTCCCGGCAGGTGCGCGTCGGCCGCGCACAGCACGGCACCGGCGTGGGTGTGCGAGAGCGAGAGCATCAGCTGGTCGGGCTCGAGCCCGAGACCCGCGAGGATCGCCCCGCGCACCCCCTGCTCATCGGCGACGCGGCGCCACCAGGTGCCGTCGACCGCGAGCAGCACCCGCGGGCGATCGTCGGAGGAGGTCAACGCGAGGGCGGTCAGCTCGAACGGGCGATGCGCCCCCTCAGAGCGCTCCCAATCGGCCGGACCCCAGTTCTTGGCACGGATGCCGAGAGGCGGAGTGATGTCTCGCCGTGCGATGCCGATGCGCGCGCGGGTGCGCGGGATGCGGATGCGGTCGCCGATCGCGGTGGATGTCATCAGGCGCCCCTTCCCGCGGCGGATGCAGCCGGGATCACGCCCGTGCCCACTCCCTGAGCGTGCCACAGCGCTGCCGCATCGGCACGCCGTCGACGCTCGCGCACGGGGTCGGCCACGGGGATCGCGGCCATCAACCCGCGCGTGTACTCGTGCTGCGGATTCGCGAACAGAGCGTCGCGGGCGCCGATCTCGACGATGCGCCCGTGCTGCATCACCGCGACCGTCGACGACATGTATCGGATGACGGCGAGGTCATGGCTGATGAAGAGGTACGTCAGACCCAACTCCGCCTGCAGCTCGCGCAGCAGATTGAGCACCTGCGCCTGGATCGACACGTCGAGAGCTGAGACCGACTCGTCGAGCACCAGGAACTCCGGCTCGAGCACGAGCGAGCGCGCGATCGACACGCGCTGGCACTGCCCACCCGACATCGATCGGGGCAGCCGGTGCGTGAACTCCTCGTCCAGCCGCACCCGGTGCATCGCCTCACGCACCTTGTCGGCGCGCGTGGCGCGGGTGCCGATGCCGTGCGCGAGCAGCGGCGCCTCGATGATCTGCGCCACCGTCTGCCGCCGGTTCAGCGCCGAGAACGGGTCCTGGAACACCATCTGCATCCGCCGCCGCAGCTGCCGCAGGTCCTCGCCTCGCATCTCGTGCGGGCGGTGACCGTCGAAGACCACCGCTCCCGCGTCGATCCCCCCGAGGGCGAGCACCGCCTTCGAGACGGTCGACTTGCCCGACCCCGACTCGCCCACGAGCCCGACGGTCTCGCCGCGGCGGATCTGGAACGACACGTCGTCGACCGCCGTGACCCGTCGCCCGGAGCCGAGCGTGAACACCTTCGACAGGCCCTCCACGTCGACGAGCACGTCGCCGCTCTCGCGCGCCTGGTCGATCGCGCTGATCGACCCCGCCTCGGTCACCGCTTCGGTACCGCTCTCGAGCACTTCGGCGGCGGTGCGGATCGGCTGGTGCACGTCGATCGTGAGATCGACCACCGCCCCCAGCAGCGCCTTCGTGTACGGATGCTCCGGCGCGGCGTAGAGCGTGTCGACGGGCGCCTCTTCGATCACACGTCCATGGCGCATCACGTGGATGCGCTCGCAGAAGCCGGCCGCCACGCCCAGATCGTGCGTGATCAGGATCACGGCGGTGCCGTGCTCGTCCGCCAGCTTGTCGAGCAGGTCGATGATGCGCGACTGGGTCGTGACGTCCAACGCCGTGGTCGGTTCATCCGCGATCAGCACCGCAGGGCGCGACGACATCGCCATCGCGATCATCACGCGCTGCCGCATGCCACCGGAGAACTCGTGGGGGTACTGCGCCAGGCGCTCCTCTGGCAGCGGCACGCCGACCTCTGTGAGCAGTTCGACCGCCCTTGCCCGTGCCGCCTCCTTCGAGACCCGGTCGTGCAGACGGATCGCCTCGACGAGCTGGTGCCCGATCGTGCGCACCGGATTGAGCGACGACATCGGGTCCTGATAGACCATCGCGATCTCGCCGCCGCGCACGCGCGTCATCTCTCGCTTGGTGAGGGTGAGCAGCTCCCGATCGCGCAGACGGATGCTGCCGCCGAGCGTCGCGCCGTCGTTGAGCCGCATGATCGACAGCGCCGTGAGCGACTTGCCCGACCCGGACTCGCCGACCAGGCCGATCCGCTCCCCCGGGCGCACGGAGAAGCTGATGCCCTTGACCGGCATCGCGTCGCCGTAGGAGACGGTGAGGTCCTGCACCTGCAGGACGGGCGAGACATCGGTCATCGTCCCTTCCCCTTCCGATCGCCGCCGAACTGGTCGGCGAGCACGTTGAGCAGCCAGATGGTCACGAAGATGAAGAGCGCGGGGAAGAGCACGTACCCGATCGACTGGTACATCTTCTGGTAGCCCTGCTGAACGAGCGTTCCCCAGGTCGCCTCCGGCGGAGCGATGCCCAGACCGACGAAGCTCATCGAGGCCTCGAGCAGGATCGCGTTGGCGGCGTTGATGGCGGCCTGCACCACGATCGGTCCTCGCGCGTTCGGGAGCACTTCTGCGAACAGCAGTCGGCTGCGCTTCGATCCGAAGGCGATCGCCGCCGTGAAGTAGTCCTCCTGCAGCTCACTGAGCACTGAGGATCGCACCAGTCGCGCGGTCGTCGGGGTGAGCAGGATGCCGATGATCACGGCCAGCTTGACCGGATCTGCACCGAACGCCGAGATGAACACGAGCGCGAACAGGATCTGCGGGATCGCCATGACCGTGTCCGCGAGCCGCATCAGGATCTCGTCCCAGAGACCGCGGGCGAACGCCGCGGTCATGCCCCACGCGATGCCGAGCACCATCGCGACCAGCGTGGCTCCTCCCGCGATGAAGATCGTCAGCTGCCCGCCGTAGAGCACGCGGCTGAACAGATCGCGCCCGAGCTCATCCGTGCCGAACAGATGCACTGCCGAGGGACCGGCGAAGCGGTCGGATGACTGGGCGGACGGATCGAACGGCGCGATGATCGGCGCAAGCACGCACGCCAGCACGATGAGCGCCAGCAGAGCCAGCGGGATCCAGGAGGCGAGTGCGAGCCGGCGGCGCGGCCGCGTCGACCGCAGCGCGAGAGTGAGGGTGTCAGCCACGGCTGCTCCTTGCACGAAGACGCGGGTCGAGCACTCCGTAGAGGAGGTCGACGATGAGCGTGGTGAGGATGAACATCGCCGAGATCAGCAGCACCACCGACTGCAGCACCGCGTAGTCGCGCTTGAACACGGCGTCGATCGCGAGCGACCCCAGCCCGGGTACTCCGAACACGTACTCGACGATCACGACACCGCCGAGCGTGTAGCCGACGATGAGGCCGAGCATGGTGAGTCCGGGGATCAGCGCGTTGCGCAGCGCGTGACCGAGCACGACGCCGCTCGCGGACTGTCCCTTGCCTTTCGCCGTGCGGATGTACGAGGCATCGAGCACCTCGACCATGGATGCACGCAGGAAGCGCATGAGGAGCGGCGCCGCGGCGAAGGCGAGTGTCAGGGCCGGCAGGATCATGCGCACGAGGTTGTCGCCCGGGTCCTCGCTGAACGGCGTGTAGCCGCGCGCGGGCAGCACCTTGAGCTGCACCGCGAACACCACGATCAGCACGATGCCGATCAGGAACTGCGGCAGCGCCATGCCCGCGGTCGAGATCGCCGTGAGGATGCGGTCGACGACACCGAGCGGACGCAACGACGCGATCACCGCGGCGGGGGTCGCGATCAGCACCGCGAGCAGGATGCCGATGAGGGTGAGCTCGATCGTGGCGGGGAACCGCTGCGCGATGAGTTCGGACACCGAGTACTGATTGAAGTACGACTGGCCGAAGTCACCCGTGAAGACTCCGCCGATCCAGCGCAGGTACTGCTCGATGATCGGGGCATCGAGACCGGCCTCCTCGCGGAGGCGCTGCAGCATCTCGGCGTCGACGCCCGGTGTCGAACCGAGTCGGGTGATGACGGGGTCGCCCGGCAGCAGCCGGAGCACCACGAAGACGAGGAGCGAGGTGGCGATCAGCATCGCGATGCTGATCGCCACCCGCCGAAGGATGGACAGGGCCACGTCAGCCCTTCAGTTGCGCGTTCTCGAGGTGCAGCTGTCCGCCGCCCTCGACCCACACGCCGTCGACCTTGGTGCTGGTCGCCGTGACCACGGTGGACTGCAGCGGCACGATCAGCGGGACCTGCTCGTTGATGATGGTCTGCACGGTGCCCCACTTCTCGGCGCGGGCGGTCTCGTCAGGCTCGGCGACGGCATCCGCGAACGCCTGCTGGAAGTCGGGATCGACCCAGTTGCATTCGCATCGACCCTCGAGGTAGAAGTTCAGCGAGTACGCGGGCTCGGGCGGCGTGGACTGGAAGTTCGGCACGATGTAGCCGGGGAAGCTCTTACCTGCCGGGTAGAACGAGTCGACCCAGGTGCCGATGTCGTTGTTGTCGATCTTCAGCGTGATGCCGATCTCCTTCAGGCTCGCCTGGAGGATCTCACCACTCGTGTTCCACTCCGGGTACTGGCCGGCGATGCCCCACCAGGTGAGCGTGCTGCCCTCGGTGACGCCCGCCTCGGCGAACAGCTCCTTGGCCTTGTCGAGGTCGTAGGAGTAGTCGGTCAGGTCGCCGCCGAACCAGGGGTTGACCTCGCCGAGCGCGTTGTTCGTGGGCGAGACGGTGCCCTGCCCGTAGTACGCGGCCTCGAGGATGGCCTCCCGGTCGGTCGCGTAGGCGAGAGCCTGCCGCGCACGGACGTCGTCGAACGGGGCCGACTGGGTGTCGACCTCCCACGAGGGCCACTGACTGGGGTTGTCGGGGGTCACGAGCGCGATGTCGCCGCCACCTTCGAGCCCGGCGACGTCGCCCTGCGGCACCGACCACAGCACGTCGAGGTCGCCGGAGCGCAGACCGGTGACGGCAGCCGTGGACTCGGCCGCCTTGACGATCGTGATCTCGTCGAGCGCCGGCGCTTCGCCGAAGTACTCGGTGTTGGGCACCAGCGTCAGGCTGTCATCCGGGGTGAACTTGTCGACGACGTACGGGCCGGTGCCGATCGGCTCCTTGTCGATGGTGTCGAGCGCGTCGACATCCAGCATCTTCACCCAGACGATGCCGGCCGCGAACGTGGCGATCGGTTCCGAGAGGGTGATCACGACGGTCTTCTCATCGGATGCCGTGACATCAGTGACCATCGAGATCTTGTTCTTCTCCTGGGTCGCGGTCTCGGGGTCGAGGTAGTACTCGAAGGACGCCACCGCGTCGTCCGCCGTGAACGGGTCGCCGTTCGAGAACGTGACGCCGTCGCGCAGGGTGAAGGTCCAGGTCTTCTGATCGTCGGACACCTCCCACTTCTCGGCGAGGTCACCGACGATCTCGCCGGATTCGTCGGTCTTGGTCAGGCCGTTCCACAGCAGCGGGAACAGCACCTCCTCCCAGGCGAAGGTGCGGATCGCTGGATTGAGCTGGGGGATGCCCTGCGCGGCGGCGACGGTCAGGGTTCCGCCCTCCTGCGCCTGGCCGTCGGGGGTCGAGGGCGAGCTGCTGCAGCCGGCAGTCATGAGGGCGACGGTGAGCAACGCTGCTCCGCCCAGCCAGGAACGGCGACGAGACATGGTGCCTCCAAGGGGTAGATGGTGCTTCGGGTTGTGAAGGGTTTCGCTATAGCATGTAGCAAAACCCGATCCTCGTCTAGTGCGAATCGGGCGGATGCGGTTACGTTCTCGTTACGCTCCGCGGACGGGTCATCCCGCCAACGCCCCAAATCTGCCATAGCATCGGTCGATGCAGGAACATGCCCGGGAACCCCTCGGTTCACGGCACAGACAGGAGAGTCACCGTGCGGAGCGTGTCAGACCAGAACATCGCCGAACAGGTCGCTGACGAGCTGCGCTCGGCCATCCACTCCGGTGAACTCGCGCCGGGGGAGCGCTTGGTGGAGCGCAAGCTCGCCGACCGGCTCGGTGTCAGCCACATCCCGGTGCGCGAAGCCCTGACCCGCCTTGCCGAGGAGCGCCTGATCACGCGCGAACCGCGCCGCGGCGCCCGCGTCGCGCAGCTCAGCGCCCAGGACCTCGAGGAGATCTCCAGCCTGCGGATCGTGTTGGAGCAGTTCATGGCAATCCGGGTGCAAGAGCGCTGGGACGAGGAGTCGGCCGCGCGCCTGACCGCGATCGTCGCAGCGATGGACGCGGCCGCCCCCGGCGACATCGCCGAGGTGCTGCGCCAGGACCGGCTGTTCCACGAAGCCCTGGCCGACCTCGCCGAACACCGCTTCCTCGACGAACTGAGCGCACAGCTGCGGGGGCGGATCGCCGGATTCCTGCACGCCGCGAACGCCGCCCTCGGCCCGGACGAGCAGGAGGAGCACGTGCGCAGCCACCGGGTGATCGTGGATGCCATCGCGAGCGGCGACCCCGACCGTGCCCGCGACGTCATCGCCGAGCACGTCACCCGGGCGGTCGAGCGCATCACGCCCTCGGCATCCGCACCCACCCCCGAGGCCTGACCACGCCCATGACCCGCAAGACGATCGTCATCACCGGCGCCTCCGACGGCATCGGCGCCGCGGCCGCCCGACAGCTGGCCGATGCGGACCACCGGCTGATCCTCGTCGGCCGATCCGCCGAGAAGACCAGAGCCGTCGCCGTCGAGACCGGCGCGACCCACTTCACCGCCGACTTCGCACGGCTCGACGAGGTGCGAGAGCTCGCGGCGCAGATCGCCGCCGAGGTGGGCGAGAACGGCATCGATGTGCTGGCGAACAACGCGGGCGGCATCTTCGGCGACAGGACCCCCACCGTCGACGGGTTCGAGAAGACGCTGCAGGTCAACCACCTGGCGCCGTTCCTGCTCACGAACCTGCTGCTCCCGCAGCTGTTGCGCTCCGGCGCGGCGGTCATCAACACCTCGAGCGTCGCCCACCGTCTGTTCGGACACATCGACATCGACGACCTCGACAACGCGAAGAAGTACAGCGCCAACAAGGCGTACGGTGACGCGAAGCTCGCCAACGTGCTCTTCACGAAGAGCCTGCACACGAAGTTCCATGCCGACGGACTGCGCGCGGTCGCCTTCCACCCCGGCACCGTGAGCACGAACTTCGCCTCCGAGTCATCCAGCATCATGCGGCTCGTCTACCGCACCCCTCTGAAGCGGCTCCTGCTCATCAGTGCGGAGAAGGGTGGCGGAACCCTGCGCTGGTTCATCGACGGCACACCGGATGACACCTGGTTCTCGGGCGCCTATTATGACGAGCGCACCCTGAGCAACCGCGTGAACCCGCAGACCGACGACGCTGCCCTCGCCGAGGCCCTCTGGCAGCGCAGCGCGGAGCTCGTGGGGCTCACCCCGCGCTGAACCCCCGCACACGAATCGAAGGAGAACTCCCGTTCTGAAGGTGCCGAATCGGCATGTGATCCTTCAGAACGGGAGTTCTCCTTCAGAACGTGCGAGGCGGATGCAGGGACACGGCCGGGCTTCGACCCCGGAGCGCGACTCAGACCACGAGGTTCGCGGTGTCGACCACGCGGTCGCCCTCGGCGGGGAACGCGGTGCGGGCGACGCCCGATTCGACGTTGCCGGTGTGCAGCAGGGTGGACTCCGCGCCGAACGCACCGTCGGCAAGCTCGACCGCCCCGCCCTCGAAACGGTTGCCCACCGCGCGGTAGTGCGTGACGCCGGTCTTCACCGCGACGTGGGTGGCGGCGCCCTCCGCGCGGAACGTGCTGTCGGACAGGGTCAGATGCAGATCCCCGCTCCCGGTGCGCGAGATCCCGGTGCCGCCCTTGTTCACGACGTCCGAGCCGGCGATCTCGACCGTCTGCGTCTCACCGCGCGCCGCCGCGATCCGGGCGTTGCGCAGGGTCGAGCCCTCGAAACGGAGCCGTTCCGACGACGAGACCACCGGCCCGGCATCCTCCGCGGCGGTCAACGTCGAACCGCGGAAGGTCACCGCTCCCACCCCCGCGATCTTCATGCCCCCGACCCCGCTCAGCACCGTGTCGACGAAGGTCACCGGCGTCTTCACGGTGGCATTCGTGAGCTCACCCGGCGCGACGAAAGTGAAGTGCGAGTCCGCGATCACGGTCGGTCGTGCCGATGCATCCGAAGCCTGCGTGATGATCAGCGTGTCCGATGCCGTGCATCCGCGCAGCTGCGCACCGTCGGCGTTGATCCACAGCATCCCGGATCCTGACAGCGAGGGCTTGCCGATCACCTGTACGTCTTCGAGAGTGAGGTCGGTGATGCGCACCCGCGCCACGAACCACGAGCAGACGTGCTTGCGCACCGTGATGCGCTTCGCCGCCGACCCCCAGGCCGCGCCGGAGTTCGCGAAGGTCATGAGCCCGGAGTTGCCGGTGTAGGTCAGGTCGTGCTCGTACTGCCCATGGGTGACGAACGGTCCCTGGTCGTCGCCGTCGCCGTGGCAGTTCTCCACCAGGCAGTAGGCGCTCGCCGTGAAGTCGTTCAGGTGCCGGGCGTTCGCGGTGTGGCAGTTGGCGACGTAGCCGTAGAGGCAGTAGATCTGCTGGGTCAGGTAACCGGCGCCGCCCCAGGTCACCGAGGTCGGGTTCTTGAGGGTGCAGCTCTCGGTCGTGAAGTAGGTGTTCCAGCGTCGCTGGATGAGCGGCCAGAAGGTGCCGGTGCCGTCGATGTGGTCGACGTCGCAGCGCACCGCGTATTCGAAGGCCAGCGGATGCGATCCGGTGTACTCGTCGGTCCCGGTGCCGAGGAATTTCAGGTTCGACACCGTGATGTCCTGCACCGGCACGACCCGGCGCCAGGTGATCGTGCGGTCCTTGCCTAGCGGCCAGCCGTTCTTGTAGTTGACGCGGATGTGCGTGCCGTCGACGATCTGCGTCACCTGCACGAGCCGCTGCAGCTCGCGCTCCCATCGACCGGCGAGCCCGTTGACCTCGGCGGCGTACCAGGTGCCGACCGAGAAGAACGAGGAGTCCGCGACGGGGAAGATGTCGGCCAGGTCGGGCACGTTCTCGCCCAGACGCGCCTCCTGCACGTCATCCGTCACCTCCCCACGGAAGAACATCACCGCGGCGAAAGGATCGTCCTTCGGCGCGTTCTCGATCCCCGTGGTCGTCATGAGGTGATTGCCGAAGTCGAACGCGAGATTCGAGCGCGTGAAACGGTGGCGGCGCACGAAGTTCAGATCGGTGTGCGCCTCGATCCGGTGGATCGTGACATCGCTCACCATCGCGTCGAGTGCATCGTCGGCCGGCTTCGAGGCGTCGGCGATGCCGAACTGCCGGAAGTCGACGACGCCCGCATGCACCAGCACCCAGACGCCCTCATTGCGGGCGGCGAGTACCGTGCCGCCGTTCACCGCGGGTGCATCCTTCTTCACGAAGCGGTACAGTCCGTCGCCGCCGTCGCCCGCTGCCGCATAGCCGGCGGTGCGCACGAGATCGCCGGCCTTGCCCTTGAGTTTCGCGAGATCGGATGCCGTACCGGCACCTGCGACGGACTTCGAGCCCGAAGAGCTCTGCGGAACGAGGGGGCCGGACGCCTGGGCCGGCGCGGTCGTGGTGACCGCGGCGACTCCGCCCAGCGCCGCGGCGCCGAAGCCGGCGAGCAGCATCCGTCGGCTGCGCAGGGCCGCGGTCTCGGTGTTCTCCTGATACGTCATGGTGATCCTCCTTGCGGCATCGTCGCCGCGGTCGTGCGCCCACCCTTCCGGGCGGACGCGTTCTCCGGTCAGTCCCCAGATCCCCAGCTGCCTCTCCGAGCGGATGCCCGGAAGCTCGTTCCGTACGGTGGTCGCGAGGTCAGGGGACCCCTTCGACAGGCTCCGGAGTCCAGGGGGCCTGAGCCTCAGGAGCCCGGGGGTCCTGCCCTCGCGCCGCCTCCGCCGCGCGGATCGTGTTCGCCACGACGAGGCGGGCGTCCGCCCACGGCGCGACGACCTCGCCCGCCGCGGCGGCGGCGCGCAGCGCACGGACGAGTCCGTGGAACCCGAGCGATTCGTTCGGGTCGGCCGTCGGCAACGTGACAGAGCGGATGCCGGCGGCGGTGACGAGCTCGATGGAGTAGGCGTCCGGGCCGGGCACGCCGCTCACGAGAACCTCGACCGGCACGTCGTCCGCCTGCCCCTCGACGCGCAGCAGCCCGCTCACACCGGCCGCATCCTCCGAGCGCGTGGTCGATTCGGCGCTCCGGCGGGTCCACCCGCGCGCGGCACGCAGCTCCGCTCCGGGGAGCACGACGTCGAGCATCTCCCAGGCGTGCACGCCGACCGTCACCAGGGTGCCTCCACCGAGGTGCGGGTCGTCCTGCCAGGAGCGCCCCGGGAGCTGGAAAGCGGTGTTGTCGTGCTGCGCCTGCACGCGGATGCTCAGCACCTCGGCCGCCCCGACCTCCGCGGCGAAGGCGATGAGCGCCGGGGCGAACCGCAGGGGCGAGCTCGTGCCCACGGCGCCCCGCCCCGCCTGAATCGCGCGGTCGCGCGCGGCGAGCTGACCGGTCGTCGCGGCGATCACCTTGTTGAGGAACACCGGAGCATCCGCGCCATCGGCCGACAGCGCGCGCAGAAGCGGCACGACCTCCTGCGGTCGGGGCGTGGCGATCACGAGGTCGGGGCGCAGCGCGCACAGCTCCTCGACCGAACCGACCGCCGCACCACCGAAACGCAGGGCGAACTCGGCGCTCGCATGCACATCCGTGTCCTGCACCGCGACGACCTCGCCGCCGAGGGCGCGCACGTTGGCGGCATCCGTCGAAGGATGCGAGTGCGCGAGCCCGGCGAACGCGACGCGGAACCCTGACCCGGTCATGCCATGGACGACAGCTGGTCGCGATCGATCGTGTGCGCGAGCGGGCGGCCCTCGGCGAACGCCGCGACCTCGTCAACCACGATGCGCCCCTGACGACGGCGCCCCTCCGCGGTCCCGGCGGCGCGGTGCGGAGTGAGGAGCACTCCGGGGAGCGACCGGAGCGGGCTGTCGGCGGCGAACGGCTCTTCGTCGAACACGTCGATCGCCGCACTGAGGCGACCCGTGCGGAGCTCATCGATCAGCGCCTGCTCGTCGACCAGCCACGATCTGGCCGTGTTGACCAGACCCGCACCGTCGCGCATCAGCGCCAGCTCGCGGCGACCGATCAGGTGATGCGTCTCGGGAAGAGTCGGGGCGTGCACCGCGACGATCTGCGCCCGGCGCAGCGCCTCATCGAGCGAGACGAGCTCGGCCCCGAGTCCGGCCGCCGTCGCGGGGTCGAGCGTGGGGTCGACCAGCAGCGGCTCGGCGCCGAGGGCACGGATCAGCGACAGGTAGGCCCGCCCCGTGCGAGAGGCTCCGATCACGGCGATCGGCGCCCCCAGGATCTCGTGCTGCGCCCCGGCACGCTCGGCGTCGTACCAGCCCTCGCCCTCGCGCAGCGCGTTGTGCATCTCCGGCACGCGGTGCAGCAGCGCGAGCGTGAATGTCAGAGAGACCTCGGCGACCGGACGCGCCATCCCGGCACCGGCCTGGGTCACGACCACGCCGCGGTCGAACAGCTCCTCGGTGACGAAAGCCTTGAGCGATGCCCCGGTGTGCGCGACGAGCGCCAGCCGCGGCAGGGCCGAGAGCGTCGCGGCATCGAAGGGTCCGATGCCCCAGCTGGTGATGACGATGCGCGCCTCCTCGAGCACGGCATCCGCCAGGCGGTCGACACGCACGAATGATCCGCCGAGGTGCGCGGCGAGGGTGTGAAGCCGCTCGAGGTCGGCGTCCGAGAAGAACTCCGTGCAGAGCTCTGCGGAGACCACGGCGATGATGCGCGGTGCACTCATGTCATCCCTCTCGGTTCCGATCAACGCAGCCAGGCGTCGAGGTTCTCGGCGATGAAGTCGTCGTCGTTCAGAGCGGGGTAGGCCCGCCGCACCCGCTCGATCTCCTCCGCCTGCCCGGGCGACAACCCCTCGGCGGGATCCAGGCACCAGACACCGTCGAGCAGCCCCTGCTGCCGGAGCATCTCGTGCACCCCGGCGATCACACCCTGGAAGTCGTTGCCCGGATCGAACACGGCCTGGTTGACGTCGACCATGTCGGAGGCGAGGAAGCCGAGATCACGGTAGGCGGTGGCGTCCCCCTCCATCGACAGTCGCGTCCGCTCGAGGAGAGCGACGGCGGCGCGGGTGCCGACCGCCCACTGCCCCAGGAGCCCGCCGACGAAACGCAGCGTGCGCGGGCCGGACGGGGAGTCCACGTGGAACTCCGAGAGCAGGTCGGCGACGATCGCATCATCATTGCCCGTGTAAAGGGCGATCTCGTCGGCGCGACCGGAGGCGGCGACACCGCGCACCAGCTCGAGCGTGCGGTAGCGATCGAACGGCGCTGCCTTCACGGCGACGACCGCGGGGATCGAGGCGAACTCGCGCCAGAACTCGCGGTCGAGCACCGGTCCGCCGATCGCGGTCTGCAGGTAGAAGCCCACCACGGGCAGCACGTCGCCCACCGCGCGGGCACGGTCGAGCAGCGCCTGATCGTCGGCCCCGGCGACGCGCGGGCTCACGAGGACGGCGTCGTAGCCGAGGTCGCGCGCCAGCTCCGCTTCGGCCACCGCCTGCGCCGTGCCTCCCGTGACGCCGGCGATGCGCACCACATCGGCGCTCGCGCGCGCATCCATCTCCTCGGCGGCGAGCGCGAGGACCGGTTCGAACAGCGCGTGCTCCGGGTCGCGGATCTCGAACTGCGTCGTATGCACCCCGACGGCGATGCCACCGGCACCCGCATCGAGGTAGTAGCGCGTGAGTGCGCGCTGCCGGCGCTCGTCGAGGCGGCGGTCGGCGGTGAGCGCGAGAGGATGCGCGGGGATCACGGCGCCGCGGGCGAGTGTCGCCGCCGCCTCGGGGCGGAGAGTCGGCACGGGCATCAGAACTTCCCGTCCCGCACGGCCCACTTGGTGGGCTTGGCCGTCATCGGCAGACCACCGGCGATCCAGTCGGCCTGCATGCGGATGAGCGACTCGGCAGGCACGGACGGGTAGCCGAACAGCGCCATGCAGCGGCGCGCATCGCTGAGCAGCGCGGTCGGCAGCGGCTCGTCGACCAGCGTGACCTCGCGGTCGAACAGGGCCCCGAAGCGGCGGGCGATCGACTCGACGCTCAGCAGTTCGGGACCGGTGAGGTTGATCGTGAACGGCTCGGTCGACGCGTGCACCAGGCTGCGCAGCACGACCTCGTTCGCGTAGCCCTGCCAGATCACGTTGACGTTCGCGGTGGCGACCGAGACGGGTTCGCCCGCGTGCACGGCGCTGCCGATGTCGGCGAGCACGCCGTAGCGCAGGTCGACCGCATAGTTCAGGCGGATGATCGCGACCTTGGTGCCGCGCTCCTGGGCACCGAACTCGAACACGCGCTCGCGTCCGAGGCAGGACTGCGCGTACTCCCCGATGGGTGCGGGGGCGACCTCTTCGGATGCTCCGCCCGAGGAGGCGGGCACGAACGGGTAGATGTTGCCGGTGGAGAGCACCGAGATCGCGCTGTCACGGTAGCGGCGCGCCACGCGGTCGGGCAGCGCGGCGTTGACCTCCCATGCCCAGGAGGCGTTGGTCGCGGCGCCGAACTTCGCGCCGACCATGAAGACCACGTTGGGGGCATCCGGCAGCGACGAGAAGTCGTCGTTCTCGATCAGGTCGAACGAGACGACCTTCACCCCCGCCGCCTCCAGGCGCGCGCGGATCGCTGCGTCGCCGAAGCGGGAGACCGCGTAGACGGTGTCGCCCTGACGCCCCGCGGCGTCCAGCCCACGTCGCGCGAGCATCGCCAGCGTCGGGCCCATCTTGCCGCCCGCACCGAGGATCACGAGGTCGCCCGCACCGCGGGAGAGGTCTTCGACGAGTCCGGTGCTCGGGGTGGCGAGAGCCTCTTCGAGCTCCGCCTCGGAAGCGAAGTCGTGCTGCGTGCTGAAACTGTGCTGAGTCATGTCGTGCTTTCCCTTCTTCTCAGCCCTTGATCCCGGTACCGGCGACGCCTTCCTGCACGTACCGCTGAGCGATGAGGTACGCGAGGAAGATCGGCAGCAGCGCGACCACGGACCCGGCGAGCATGGTGCTCAGCGGGACGTTCTGCTGCTGCAGCGAAGAGATGCCGACGGTGAGTGTGAACATCGAGTTGGACTTCGCGATGATGAGCGGCCACAGGAAGTCGTTCCAGTGCCACAGGAACACGAAGATCCCGAGTGTCGCGAGGATCGGCTTGCACAGCGGCAGCACGATCCGCAGGAAGATGCGGAACTCCCCGGCGCCGTCGATGCGCGCGGCCTCGAAGAGCTCGTCGGGAAGTCCCTGGATGAACTGCCGCATCAGGAACACCGCCTGCGCGTTCGCGAGCGAGGGCAGGATCAGTCCCCAGTAGGTGTCGACGCCGCCGAGGTTCGCCATCAGGATGAACGTCGGGATGAGAGTGACGTGGAACGGCACCATGACCATGGCCAGGAACGACCAGAACATCACCTCCTTGCCGCGGAAGCGCTTCTTGGCGAAGGCGTACCCGGCGAGCGCCGAGAGGAACAGCACCGCGACGACCGAGACGAGCGAGTAGATGAGGGTGTTGCCGAGCCATCCGAGGATGTTCTGCCCCGCCAGCACCTGCTCGTACGCGTCGAAGGAGATGTCGTTCCAGGGCAGGAGCGATCCGGGGAGCTCGACGACCTTGCCGGGCTTCAGGCTCAGCACGACCATGGCGTAGAAGGGGAAGAAGCTCAGGATGCCGGCCAGGCTCAGCCAGACCCAGCGCACCGCCACGCCCCAGCCGGTGGGTTCGAGGGCACGGAACGAACGGCGCTTCCTCGACGACGGCGTCGGGGTCTCCGGGGTCTTCGTCGCGGATGGCGGCTGCAGGAGAGCGGTCATTTCTGCTTTCCGATCACGAGGCGCTGGATGAGGGCGACGACCAGGGTCATGATGAACAGCGCGACACCGACGGCGGCCGCATAGCCGTAGTCGAAGTAGCGGAAGCCCTGGTCGTACAGCAGGTAGACGAGCGAGTAGCTGGCGTTGGCCGGTCCACCCTGGGTCATGACGTAGATCACGTCGAAGACCTGGAAGGCCGCGGTGGTCTCGATGACCGCGAGGAAGAACACGGTCGGGCGCAGGTAGGGGAGGACGATCCAGCGGAACCGCTGCCAGGCGTTCGCGCCGTCGACCAGCGCCGCCTCTTCGAGCTCGCGAGGGACGTCCTGCAGGGCCGCGATCATGATCATCATGCCGTAGCCGAATCGCGACCAGACGCCCACGACGATGATGGCGGGGATGACGAGGACCGTGCTGCCGAGCCACGATCCGCCCAGACCCAGCGGCGACATCAGCGCCGACCAGGGGCCGTTCGCCGAGAAGATCCAGACGAAGATCGATCCGGCGAGCACCAGGGAGGTGATGACGGGCAGGAAGAAGATGGAGCGGAAGAAGCGGGCTCCGCGGAACGCGCGGCGCACGCCCAACGCCATCACGGTGGAGAGCACGAGCGAGATCGGCACGGCGAAGAGCGTGTAGATCACCGTGGTGCCCAGCGCCCGCCAGAACAGTGGATCGGCGACCAGGCGCTGGAAGTGGTCGAGACCGCGCCAGGCGATCTCGCCGGTGATGTCGTAGTCGAACAGGCTCAGCGCGACACCGACGATGCTCGGCCCGAATCGGAAGGCGATGAACAGGAGGAAGGCGGGGAGCACGAACAGGAACGCCACCCGGGCTTCCCGTCGGGCGAGCACCCTGGTCACGCGGCCTGCGGGCCTCTTCACCGTGGTTGCGGTCGTCATCAGTCGATACCTCTCAGGAGAGAAGGAGAGAGGGGGCGTGCGGCGGGTTCCCGCACGCCCCCGATCCTGCTTACTTCTTCAGCAGCGGTGCCGCGGCGGCCGCAGCATCCTTGAGCGCATCCGCCGGGGCCTTCTGGCCGAGGAGGGCCGCCTGGATCTCCGGGGCGAGCACACCCATGAGGGCACGCGAGCTCGCGTTGAGCTCGCCGACCGTCGTGTCGGGCACGTACTTCTCGACCTCGCCCAGCAGCGGGTCGTCCGCGTACAGCGGCTCGGTGGTGCTGAGCGCCGAGAAGTACCCGGCAGCGGTGAGGTAGGGCTCGATGACGTCGGCGCTGGTGGCGTACTCCGCGAAGGCCGCGGCGGCCTCAGGAGCCTTGGAGCCCTTGAGCACCGAGAGCGAGCCGACGGTGCCGTAGGCGACGGTCTTCTTGTCGGTCAGCGGCGCGAGGACCTTGACGTTCTCCTCGCCCCAGAACGGTGCGACCTCGGTCACGCCGTTGTTCCAGGTGCAGGCGACCTTGCCTTGGGCGATCGCGGTCTGCTCGAGCGGGACGTTGGTGGTCAGCGCCTCGGGGTCGAGTGCGCCGGACTCGGCCAGGTCGGTGATGAAGGTGAGCGCCTGCTCGCCGGCCTTGCTGTCGAAGCCGACGTCGCCGTCCTTCGTGAAGACCTCGCCACCGGCCTGCCACAGCAGCGGGTAGTAGGTGAGGTTGAGGGTGTTCTCGGCCGAGGCGGGATAGTTCAGCGCGTACATCCCCTTCTCGGTGAACTTCGGGGCCATCTCGATGATGTCGTCCCACGTCTCCGGGTACTCGGTGACGCCGGCCGCCTCGAACGCCGCGGCGTTGCAGATGAGCGGCTGCGCGCTGGTGAGCACGGGGGCACCGAGGATGTCGCCGTCGATCGTGACCGAGGTCTTGACGTTCGGCAGCAGGTCGCCCTGACGTTCCTCGCTCAGCAGATCGTTGAGCGGGAGGATCGACTTCTGGTACGCCGCGAGCTGGTCGGGCACGAGGTAGACGAGGTCGGGACCCTTGCCGGCCGCGATCGCCGTCTGCAGGGACTCATCGCGATTCGCCCACGGGAAGATCTCGTACTTCACGTTGACGTCCTTGTTGTCCTTCTCGAACGCGGCGATCGTCGTGTCCCAGAAGTCCTTGTGCACCGCCTCATCGGCGATCACGGGGTACAGCCAGACGGTGATGTCCTGCTCGCCGGACGGGGTGCTGCCGCCGCCGGCCGAGCATCCGGCCAACAACGTGGCGGCCGCGATGCCTGCGGCGACGCCGGTGAACTTGCTGACGCGCATGGTGCTCCTTTGCTAATGCCGTGCTGGGTCGTCCTATTATGACACCAGCGTGGGATAATTGGTCAAGTGCAGGTTTGCACGCGGTTGTTACGGTTGTGTTTCCGGGCCGAAACCAGCGCAAGTTGATTCAAAAATCCGGTGTGCTATTTTGATCGCACCGCAGACGGCGAAGAAGGAAGGACCGCACATGGTCGTGCTGAACCCGCTGTCGATCGTGACCCGATCGGCGCTGCATCTTCGCGACGTCGGACCGGCCACCGTGAACGAGCTGTCGAGGTCTCTGGAGGTCTCGCGGACATCGGTCGAGACCGCCGTGACCGCTCTGAGCGACGCCGGTACGATCATCGACACCCCCGTGCGCGCCGGCGTCGGCGCCGGGCGGCCCGCGCGACGCTACTCCTTCCACTCCGCCGCCGGCACGGTCGTCGGCCTCGACATCGGCGTCGCCAGCGTGCGAGTCGTCCTCGCCGATCTCGCCGGGCACGTCATCGCCCAGCACAGCTACCCCGGCGTCGCGGCGCACGATGACGGCGCAGCGAAACTGGCCGCCGTGATCGACGACGTGCGCCGCTCCCTCTCGTCCTCGTCGATCCCGGCGTCGCACGTGCGCGCGATCGGCGTCTCGCTGCCGGGCATCGTCGACGACTCCGGGCGCGTGACGACCTCGGTCGTGATCCCGGAATGGTCGGGCGTCGACATCGGCGCGCAGCTGCGTCAGGCGTTCGGATGCCCCGTCGCGGTCGACAACGGCGTGCGTCTGGCCGCCGTGGCCGAGCACCACCTCGGCGTCGCCCAGCTCGTGGACGACGTGATCTACCTCTCGGTCGGCAACCGCATCGCGATGGGCCTGATCCTCGGGGGACGCCCTCGCCGCGGCATCCACAACGCCGCCGGAGACATCGGCCGCCTGGCCTTCCGCGGTCTCGACACCGAGACCGGCCAGATCAGCTGGCGCACGGCACCGACCGCCGCCGAGGTGTTCGAAGCCGCGCGCGCGGGCGACGGGGAGGCGCAGTCCGAGCTCGACGCGTTCATCGACGAGCTCGCGCACGGCATCGCGACCCTGATCATGACGGTCGACCCGGCCATGATCGTGATCGGCGGCGGACTTTCGGCCGCGCACGAGCAGCTGCTCGACCCGCTCCGCGATGCACTGCCCCGCCACCTCGGCCTCCCCTTCCAGGTGCCGCTCGCCGAGGCCCGCCTGGGTGCCGATGCGGCGGCGCACGGCGCACTCGTGCACGCGTTCCAGCGGCACTCCGGCCCGATCTACCGGATCGACGACATGCCCGTGCCGCCGATCACTCCCCTGCCCCCCGAAGAACATCCCCACGACTCCGCAGCATCCGCGGCGTCCCCCGATTCCCCCGAGGAGAACAAGTGAGCACCCTGACGGTCGGACTCATCGGCGCCGGCGGGATCTCCCGCGTGCATGCCGACGCCTGGCGCGCGCTCGGCGCGGTCGGATACGTGACGTCCCTGGTCGGGGCCGAGGAGATCGCCGAGGAGTACGGCTTCACGGTCGTCGCTGACGTCGACGCGCTGATCGAGCTGGTCGACATCGTCGACATCGTGACCCCCAGCAGCACCCACGCCGACTTCGCCCTTCGCGCGATCGCCCGCGGCCGCGACGTGATCTGCGAGAAGCCGCTCGCGGCCACCGCCGAGATCGCGGCGACGGTCGCGCAGGCAGCCGCCGACGCCGGCGTCCGCCTCTTCCCCGCGCACGTGGTGCGCTACATGGGCGAGTACCGGCGCATCAAGCAGGGCATCGAGTCGGGACGCATCGGCACCGTCGCGGTGCAGCGCTTCAGCCGCGCCGGCTCCGCGCCGCAGACGCCGTGGTTCTTCTCCGAGAGCACGGGCGGCGGGCTCATCCGCGACCTGATGATCCACGACATCGACCAGGCGATCTGGTTCGCCGGGCCCGTCGCCGCGGTCTACGCGGTGCAGAACCCCCCGACCGCCGACGACCGCGTGCCCGCTCCCGTCACCTCGCACGTCGTGCTCACGCACCGCAGCGGCGTGATCAGTCACATCCATGGCAGCTGGGTCGCACCGGGCATGCCGTTCCGCACCAGCGTCGAGGTCGCCGGGTCCGAGGGCCGTCTGCGCTACGACAGCGCCGAGGACCACACGCTGCGCACGGATGCCGTGCTCGACAGCACCGCCGCCGACTACCTGCCGCCGATGTCGCCGGAGGAGAGCCCGTACTACGCCGAGATCGTCGACTTCGTGGCGGCGATCCGCGAGGGGCGCGATGCCCTGGTCACTCCGGCAGATGGGATCGAGGCCGTCGCCGTCGCCGAAGCCGCCTATGCATCGATCGCCGCCGGCGCCGCGGTCTCCCTGCCCGTCTCCCTGCCCGTCTCCGAGGCCGAGGAGGCCACCCGATGAACGCCGCCACCCCGCTGCGCATCGCCGTCCTGTCGTTCGCGCACACGCACGCGCTCAGCTACGTGCACGCGCTGAAGAGCATGCCGGGGGTGGAGCTCATCGCCGCCGACCCCGATGGCACGAGCGCCCCCGACGACGCGCCCCGTGGCGCCGAGCTCGCCGCGCAGCTCGGCGTCGCCTACGTCGACAGCTACGACGAGGCCTTCGCCTGGCGGCCCGATGCGGTCGTGATCGCCGCAGAGAACTCACGCCACCGCGCCCTGGTCGAACGTGCGGCCGCCGCCGGCGTGCACGTGCTGTGCGAGAAGCCGCTGGCCACCACCGTCGAAGACGCCGAGGCCATGCGCGCCGCCTGCGAGCGAGCGGGCGTGATCCTCATGGTCGCGTACCCCGTGCGCTTCGCCCCGGCCGTGCGCGATGCCATCGGCGAGCTGCGCAGCGGACGGCTCGGCCGCATCCTCGGCGTCACGGGCATCAACAACGGCACCCTCCCCCAGGACCGCGCCTGGTTCACGGATCCGGAACTGGCCGGCGGCGGCGCGCTCGTCGATCACGTCGTGCACTGCGCCGACCTGCTGGATGAGCTGCTGGGCGAGCGGGCGCAGTCCGTGCGGGCCGTGTCGAACGGCATCCTGCACGCGCAGCGCGACCTCGCCGTCGAGACCGGCGGCCTCGTCACGATCCAGTACCCGAGCGGCGTCATCGCGACGATCGACTGCTCATGGAGCTGGCCGCTCAGCTCGCCGACCTGGGGCGGCCTCACGCTGCAGATCGTCGCCGAGCGCGGCACCGTCACCGTCAGCCCCTTCGCCAAGGGCGTCGCCGGCCACGATGCGCGGGGAGAGACCTGGGACCCGGTCGGCGCCGATCTCGACGCGCTGCTGCTCGAGGAGTTCGTCGCCGCGGTGCGCGAGGGCCGGCAGCCGCAGCCCGATGCCGGCGTCGGTATCCGCACCGTCGAGATCGTGAAGGCCGCCCAGGCCTCCGCATCGCGCGGCGGCGAGGTCGTCGCTCTGGCCTGAGCAGCCGCCCCGGCTGCGTGGCCCCAGGTGCGGATGCTCAGGAACCAGGAGTATGCTCGGCCGTTGGGTCATCTGACCCCGAGGAGAGTCCGGAAGGCGGTGATGGCGATGTCCGATGATAGTTACGGCGCCGCCACCGCTGCGTCGCGACTCCCTGTGATCGCCCGTTGAGCATCCGCTCCGCGATCGCACGTCCTTCTCCGCAGCCGTCGACGGCGTCATCCGCCCCCTGACGAATTCTGCGCACGACCCTCTCCGGGCGTGCGCGCGCGAGAACGGAGCCTGATCATGGCCCTCATCGACAACGGCGTGTACGTCCACGGACGTCGCGTGGAGACCCCGAAGAACCTCGACGACACCTACCGCATCCTGGATGCCGTCGGTGGCACCGCGTGGATCGGCCTGTACCGACCCAGCCCGCAGGAAGTCGAGTCGGTCGCGCGCGAATTCGACCTGCATCCGCTCGCCGTCGAAGACGCGCTCTCCGGTCACCAGCGCTCCAAGGTGGAACGCTACGGCGACACCCTTTTCGCCGTGCTGCGGCCCGCCCGCTACCGCGATGAGCAGGAGTCGGTGGAGTTCGGCGAGCTGCACCTGTTCATCGGCCCCGACTTCGTGGTGACGATCCGGCACGCGGAATCCCCCAACCTCGTCGCCGTGCGCAAGCGCATGGAGGCCAACCCCGACCTGCTCGCGATGGGGCCGGAGGCCGTGCTGTACGCGATCCTCGATGAGGTCGTCGACGGCTACGAGCCGATCGTGGCCGGGCTCCTCAACGACATCGACGAGATCGAGGACGAGCTCTTCGGCGACAGCGACGACGACGCCCTCTCGCGTCGTATCTACGAACTGTCGCGCGAGGTGATCAACTTCCAGCGGGCCGTGCATCCGCTCACGGGAATGCTGGAGTGGCTGCGTCGGGGCTCCGACAAGTACCGCATCGATGAGGAGCTGCAGCGGTCGCTGCGCGACGTGCTCGACCACACCATCCGCGTGAACGAGCGTGTGGACTCGTTCCGCGCGATCCTCGACAACGCCCTCACCGTGCAGTCCGCGCTGGTCGCGCGGCGCCAGTCCGAGGTGAGCCTCGCTCAGAACGACGAGATCAAGAAGATCTCGTCGTGGGCGGCGATCATCTTCGCCCCGACCCTGGTCGGCACCGTCTACGGCATGAACTTCGACGTGATGCCGGAGCTGCACTGGGCCGCCGGCTACCCGCTCGCGCTCGGTGCGATGGCGGCCTTCGCCGTCGCGCTCTACGGGGTCTTCAAGTACAAGAAGTGGTTGTGACCTGCGGGGTCAGTCCTCGTCGACACCGCTGATGTGGTCGAGGAGATCGTCGAGCGAATCGAACTCGACGGTCTCCACGCCGTCACGGTCCCTGACCTCGATGCCGGAGACCTCGAGGTCCTCATCCAGCTGCACCAGGATCCGCGAGTCGGGGAACTGGCGCGGGGCGTCGAAGGCCAGCAGCACGGCGTCAGCGAACACGACGGCGGACGTCGCCTCCAGGTCATCGCGCAGTTCGACCTGCTCGATCACCGGCTCGTCGTCCACCGCGTCCTCGATGTCGGCGACGACCTCGTCGATCACCGCCCGCCAGGTCGTCTCGTTCACCGAGAGGATGCGGGAGATCGCCTCGAGCAGTGCGTCGAGGTCGACGTCGTCACCGTGGTCCTCCAGTTCGGGGTCGACGTTCACCGTCACCACGGTGCCCGCGGCGTCGATGCTCGCCCGGCCGTAGACCAGACCGTTCTCGGCCACGGGTTCGTCGAGCAGGCCGCTCTCGACGATGCGGGCGAGAAGGGCGTCGAGCACAGGCGAAGTCATGAGAACAGTCTTTCGCATCCGGACCCGGAGCGGGGCGGCCGATAGGCTCTACCTCGTGCCGAACGCCGAATCCCCCGCCTCCGCCGCATCCGATCTTCGCCGGCTCGCCGACGCTCTCGCGGGCGCGGAGCCGCTCAACTGGGTCATCACCGGCGACTCGATCACGCACGGCCTCGTGCACACGCAGGGCGGGCGCAGCTACCCGGAGCACCTGCACGAGCTGATCCGCGGGGAGCTCGGACGCGTGCGCGACATCGTCATCAACTCGGCCATCAGCGGTCACCGCATCGTCGACATCCTGGGCGACTGGGAGCGACGGGTCTCGTCGTGGCGACCCGACGTGGTGACCCTCATGATCGGCACCAACGACATGTCGACGGGCGGCGTGTGGCCGATCATCTCGGCCGACGACTACGCGGCGTCGCTGCACGAGTTCGTCTCGCGGGTGCGGGCGCTCGGCGCCGTCCCGGTGCTGCAGACCCCTCCGTCGATCGACGCCCTGAACGCCCCGGAGCGCGCCCGCGTCGTCGAGTTCGCCGACGCCGTGCGCGCAGTCGCCGCACGTGACGACGTGATCCTGGTCGACCAGCTCGCCCGCTTCACCGAGCTCGGCGGCGGCCGGGTGCCCTGGGGCCTGATGGACGACCCCTTCCACCCCAACGCCACAGGCCACGCCGCCCTCGCCGTCGAGCTCGCGAAAGCCCTCGGCATCCGCCCCGAGCCGCTGCGCTCGCGCACCCTCGGCCGTCTCGAAGGCCTGGTCGAGGCGGCGGGCGCCCGGGGCTGACCGCCGCTTCGGCGAGCGGTCGGGAGGAGTTCTCCGCCTCGGGAGGACGATCCTCGGCTCAGGCTCCTCCCGAGACCGAATTCTCCTCCCGACGCCGATCTACCGCCCGGTCGCGATCCCGCTCGCGATGTCCTCGATCACACAGGCCGCCGCACCGCGCGCCCAGTCGTCGAACACATGCGGACGCAGCACGATCGCACAGTCGCTCGCGGCACCGAAGGCGTGCTCGGCGAAGGTCTCGCGCAACCGGTCTTCGTAGAGACCGTACTCGGTGACGTTCTCGCCCGCGATGACGACGAGCTCAGGGCCGGTGAGGTTCACCAGCGCCGCCAGTGCGGATCCGATCACCCCGCCCGCGCGTTCGAAGGCGGCTCGGGCGACCGCGTCGTCGGCGTGTGCGAGCGCGAAGGCGTCCTCGACGGTCAGCGAGGGGTCGTCGTGCCCCGCACGGATGTCGTTCAGGATCGCGGCGGTGGATGCGACCGCCTCGACGCATCCGCGCCGACCGCAGCTGCAGACCGCGTCCACCGGGCCGAGCGGCAGGTGACCGATCTCTCCGGCGACACCGTGCGCCCCCTGGACGACCTTGCCGTTCAGGTAGAGTCCGCAGCCGATACCCGTGCCGATGGTGACGACGGCGAACGAGTCGGCATCCCGGCCGGACCCGAACAGCACCTCGGTGGTGGTCAGGGCGCGTACGTCGTTCTCGAGGATCGTCGGGATACCGATCGACTCCTCGAGGATGTGCGCGAGCGGCACGCCGTGCCATCCGAGCAGCGGCGAGTCGCGCACGATCCCGCTCTCGCGATCCACGTCGCCCGACACGGCGACGCCGATGCCGTCGACCGGCGTGGGAGAGGCCGCGCTCAGAGTGTCGACCACGGCGCGCACCGCCTCGATGACATGGTCGACCGCCGAGCTGCGGTTGACCTCGTCGGTGCGTGCGAGCACGCTCGCACCGAGGTCGGTCAACACGCCGTACGTGCGCTCGGCGGTGATCTTGATCCCGATGATGTGGGCGCGATCACGGGCGACCGCGAGCGGGCTGATCGGACGACCGATCGTCGGCGCCGCGCGCGGATCGTCGGTCTCGACGACGAACCCGGCGCCGATCAGCGGAGTCACCGCCTTCGTCACGGCTGCCTGCGAGAGCCCCGTGGCGCGCGAGATGTCGACGCGTCCGAGTGGGCCGTGCGTGAGGATGCGACGGAAGACCGCCACGGAAGCGGGCGAGGTCACCGGTATGCGATTCACAACGTCAGCCTTTCAGACCACTGGAGGCGATGCCCGCAAAGAACTGCCTCTGCAGGGCGATGAAGATCACGACGAGGGGCAGGGAGGCGATGAACGACCCCGCCATCAACGTCGGGTAGTCGGTGCCGTACTGGCCCTGGAGATTGGCGAGACCGACCGGGAGCGTCATGGTGTCGGGCGACGAGGTGACGATGAGCGGCCAGAGCAGGTCGTTCCAAGAGTAGAGCGACGTGAGCACGGCCAGCGCCGCGACGGTCGGGCCCACCATCGGCAGCATCACGCGCCAGAAGACCTGGAAAGCGTTCGCCCCGTCGAGCCTGGCCGCCTCTTCATAGTCGCTCGGCAATGCCAGGAACGCCTGCCGCAGCAGGAAGGTGCCGAACGCCGAGAAGATCCCCGGAATCGCGATCGCCGGCACGGTGTTCAGCAGCCCGAACGCCTTCATCAGGTCGAACTGGGCGATCAGGAACAGCTGGCTCGGCGCCATCAGCATGACGAGGAACAAGAGGAACAGCGCGTCGCGACCGGGGAAGCGGAAGCGCGCGAACCCGTAGGCGGCGAGCGTGCAGATCAGCAGCTGACCGGCCACGCGCAACAGCAGCGAGAGCACCGATACGCCGAGCATGCTGCCGAAGGGGACCGTCGCGAAGAAGCGCTCGAACGCTCCGAAGTCGAGGACTTCGGGGAACAGCACCGGCGGCACGGCGCGCGACTCCGCCACCGACTTGAACGCCGTCAGCAGCTGCCAGACGAAGGGCAGCACCATGAGCGAGGCGCACACGATGAGCACGAGGTGCAGCGGCCACTGCGAGCGGCGGCGACGGCGTCCCGCCGGTCGGGCCCCGTGCGAACCGGGCGCGGAGTGGGGAGCGACCAGAGTGGCGGTCTCAGCCATAGAACACCGCCTTCCTCTGCAGTCGGAACTGCAGGGCCGTGACGAGCATGATGACCAGCAGCAGGACGATCGCGATCGCGGCGCCGTAGCCGCGGTCGAAGCGCAGGAAGGTCTGCTGGAAGAAGTAGTAGACGATCGTCTGGGATGCCGTCTCGGCCTGCGATCCACGGACGAGCATCACATAGATGAGGTCGAACATCTGCAGCGACGAGATCACCGAGAGCACGGAGACGAAGAAGATGCTCGGAGAGAGAAGAGGCAGCGTCACCGCGAAGAACTGGCGGACCGGGCCCGCGCCGTCCAGGGACGATGCCTCGATCAGCTCGGGAGGGACACCCTGCAGACCGGCGCCGAGGATGATGATGCTGGTCCCGAGGCTCATCCAGATGCCGACGATCGCGACGGCGAAGATCGCGACGCTCGGATCGGCGACCCAGCTCGGTCCGTCGATGCCGATGACTCCGAGCGCCTGGTTGAGCAGCCCGAACTCGCCGTTGAAGATGTAGCGCCACACCATCCCCACCGCGACGGGAAGCGTGACGATCGGGAGGAAGAAGAGCACGCGGTAGATGTTCTTGCCCCGCCGCACGGCGTGGATGAGGGTCGCGAGGACGATGCTGATCGGGATGCCGATGAGCACGATGGCGGTGTACACCGCACTGTTGCCGAGAGCCGACCAGAACTGCGGATCGGCGACGAGCCGGGCGTAGTTGTCGATCCCGGTGAAGGTCTCGCCGCCGAAGGGCTTGGTCTTGGTGAAGCTGAGATAGATCGTGGTCAGCAGTGGCACGATGTACAGCGCGAGCAGGCCCACCAGGGCGGGCGCGATGAAGGCCAGCCCCGGGGCGTTGCGCCGAAGTCGGCTGCGGGAGCGGGTGGTGCGGGCGGAGCGCTCTGCAGCGCCCCGCCCGGTCGTGAGAGTGCTCATTCTTCCTTCGCGAGCGCGTCGTTCATGGCGGCGGCGAGCTTGTCGGCGACCGCCTTGACGCTGTCGGTGCCGTTCCATGCGGCCGGGAGGTACTCGTCTTCGAGCGCGTTCCAGGCCGCGGTGTCGGCGGACACGGGGTACACGACACCGTAGGGCACCTCGTCGATGAACGCCTGCAGGTTGAGCTCGGGCATCGAGTCGACCCACGCCTGCTGCGTTCCTTCGTAGGCGGGGATCACGGCGCCGGTGTCGGCCTGGATCTCCGCCGCCTCCTTGCCGCCGAGGAACAGCAGGAACTTCTTCAGCTCCTCCGGGTGCTTGGTGCCGGCGTATCCGACGTTCTGGATGCCGTTGATCACGGTCGCGCGCTCGGTGCCCTGAGGCAGCACGGTGACGTCGATCTTCGCGCGCAGGTCAGCGTTCTCGTAGAAGCGCTGCGCGTAGAACGAGCCGCCGTAGTACATCGCGACGCTGCCGTTCTCGAACTGGGCCACGGCCTCGGTGTCGGCGAACTGCTCCAGTGTCGGCGAGGAGCCGGCGGCGACGAGGTCGGTCCAGAACTGGATGCCCTCCTGCGTCTTCGGGTCGTCGTAGCCCGACGCTCCATCCTCGATGATGTATCCGCCGGCCTGGGCGACGGTGTTGTAGAAGCCCTCCTGACGGTTCAGCGGGGCGGCGATGCCGTAGACACCGGCATCCGCATCGGTCAGCGCCGCGGCCGCCGTGCTGACGTCATCCCAGGTCCAATCCGCGGTCGGGTAGTCGACACCGGCGGCGTCGAAGAGCTCCTTGTTGTACCAGAGCCCGACCGTGTCGAAGTCCTTCGGGAGGCCGTACAGCTCATCGTTCAGTGTGAACAGATCGACCAGCGCGTCGGGGTAGACGCCCAGGTCGACACCGGCATCCTCGATCGCATCGCTCAGCGGGAGCAGCTGGTCGTTCGCGGCGTACACCTGGAACCGGTCACCCAGCATCCAGAAGGCGTCGGGGGCGGTGCCGCCCTGCGCGCCGACCTGCAGCTTGGTCCAGAAGTCGTTCCACGGGTTGACCTGCAGGTCGACGGTGATGCCCGGGTTCTCCTTCTCGAAGGCGTCGATCAGGGACTGCATCGTCTCGTCCTGGCTCCAGACCCCGTACGTCAGGGTCACATCGCCTCCCTGCGCGTCGCCGCCCGTCGGGGTGCCGGAAGAGCATCCGGCGAGCAGGGCGATGGCAGCGAGAGCTGCCACACCGGATGCTGTGGTCGTTCTGCGCATGTGTTCTTCTCCTCTAGGTCAGCCTGGCGTCCCTGCCAGGTCGTCAATCAGCGAGTCGCAGCGTGAGCCAGTCGACGTGCGTCTCCTCGGCCGCACCGGGGGAGGTGCGGAGTTCCAGGGTGGTGATGCCGGTGACATCGATCTCGAAGGTCGTCGGGGCGCTCCCGCCCGCGAGGGCGAAGCGCGCCGCCACCTCGCCGTCGAGCACGATCTCGGCGTGCGCGTCGGCTGACGGGGTCTCGTCGTCGACCGCGACCGATCCGGTCAGCCGACGCAGGGGGCCGGGGATCGCGAACACGATCGACGACTCCTGCGCGACGCCCAGCCCCTCGGCGAAGACCTCGCCGCACACCGTCAGCACGGCGCCGTCACGGGGGTCGCCTCCGCCGTTCGCGAGACCGCGCTCGACCGGGCCGATCGCGTTGCGCGCCGAGACGAATGCGAGCGCCGACACGTCGTGCGGCCCGCCGTCGAACGGGGCAACGATCCGCACATGCGACGTCACCGGCACCCGATCATGGCCGGGCTTCTCGAGCGTGACGACGACGAGGGTGCCTGGTGCCACCGGCGCCGTGGGCGCCACCGACCAGGCGTGGTCGCCCTCGCGGACCGCCGTCCATCCGAGGGGAAGACGGATGCCGTCGGCGTCGGTCTCGATCACGACGCGGTCTCCGGTGAGGACGCGGAGTCCGCCGTCGTGCGTGGGCGGTGTCAGCGCGACTCGACTTTCGGCACGGTGCACCGCCGTCCCCGCGGGGACCACGATCGCGACGAAACCGCCGCGGGCGGACAGCGAGACCTCGATGACCCCTGCGGCATCCGTCCGACGCTCGTCGATCAATCCGGCGTCGCCATCACGGACGATCCAGACGTCGGCCGGGCCGTCGACCAGGATGCTCGGGTCGAACGAGACCACGGTCTCGCTCTGCGCGGCCCCGATGCAGCCGACGAACCAGCGGTCCTCGTGCCGTCGGGCGAGGGTGGCGTGCGTGTCGGGGTGCCCGTCGAGCAACCGCACCTCGTGCCACGTCGGTGCCAGCTCGGCGAGGAACCGCGCGGCGAGCGGACGCGCACGGTACTGATCGGGATCGTCGGCGAAGTGCGTGATGCCGCTCTCGTAGACGACGCCGAGGGCGAGTTCGTGGGCGTCGCTCGTCTCGCGTTCCGGGGCGCTGAAGGTGACCGGCGTGTAGTCCATCGACCCGACCACGTTGCGCGTGAAGGGCTGGATGACGTTGTGCGCTGCCGAGAGCGGATTGCCGTAGAAGACGTAGTACTCCGCGCCGCGGATGCCCTCGTAGCTGACGACGTGCGGATGCGTGCGGGCCCAGCCGCGGGGGATCACGGAGCCGTGGAAGTTGACGGCGAGTCCCACCCGCGCGGACTCGCCGATGATCGCGTCGTACCAGCGGTAGCGCTCCTGCGCCTCGGACTCCATGAAGTCGACCTTGATCCCCGCGACACCCCACGAGCGCCACAGCTCCAGCTTGCGCAGGCTCTCCTCGCCGTCGAGGTCGCTCCACGAGCTCCACAGGTGCACCTGGATGCCGTGCGCACTCGCGTAGGAGACGAGCTCGGGCACCCATGCGGCATCCCACCCGCAGTCGACCAGCACATGCTCCCAGCCCTGCTCGGCGGCGAAGTCCGTGAATCGTTTCTGCACCTCGAGATACGCACCCGAGTACTGGCTCGACCACCATGACCACGCGGCGCGCCCCGGGCGGGCGACGAACGCATCGGCGGCGGCAGCGGGGGCGAGCTCGTCGACCAGGGTCGAGGCGATGATCTCGGCCGTCGTTCCCGCGATACCCACGCGCCACGGGGTCAGGTGCCCGCTCGCGACGGCGATCAGAGGGTCGGCGGCGACGATCCGGAAGGTTTCGCCGTCGAACGCGACGTGCGCACCCGAGGTGCGTCCGTCGATGTCCGACTCCGAGAGGAGCAGGAACCGCTCGGGGGCGACCTCCAGCAGCAGCGGGAACCCGTAGTCCCCGGCGACGAGGTCTGCGAGGTCGGAACCGAACCGAGGCGTCTCGTACCAGGTCTGGTACTCGAGCACCCAGGAACGGGACTCCGGGGCGACTCCGACCAGCGTGTGCTCATCGCCCAGCACGCG
This sequence comes from Microbacterium saperdae, assembly GCF_006716345.1. NCBI lineage: Bacteria > Bacillati > Actinomycetota > Actinomycetes > Micrococcales > Microbacteriaceae > Microbacterium > Microbacterium saperdae. The sequence continues at coordinate 579,323 of NZ_VFOX01000002.1, read as the reverse complement.
GGCGTCGTCAGGGAGGCGGTAGCGGAAGGCGAAACCGTCTGCCGCGACGCGGATCACGACCGCCCACTCCCGCTCCCCCGTGCGCAGCACCACCGTGGTCTCGGCGTGCACGGCGCTCTGCACGCCCGTCGACTTCCCGAACGCCGCCGTCCATTCCTCGCGCACGCTGTTCTCGACGGATGAGACGATCCGGGCACCGATGCCGAGGTCGGCACCGTCGACGTCGACGCCGAGCGCCACCGTCGCGATGCGCTCGCCGGCGACCTCCCACACGAGCGTCGGGCGCTCGGCGTTCGAGGTGAGGATGGCGCGGCGATCGCCGTGGATGACGTCCACGGCGATCTCGGGAAGGGCATGCGTCACGGGAAGGACTCCGTTGTCGATCGGGTTCGAGTTGCGGTCTTGGATGAGAATACGCATCATTAATTCATGACGTCAAGTATCAAACTTCACGATGCTCAGAAAGTCGCCCGCAGCGGCCTCGCGCATCTTCGCGACGGCGGCGTGAGCGTCCTGTTCACCGTCGACGCCTTCGGAGTACCCGCGATCGCCCACTGGGGCGTGGAGCTGCGGGACGCCGATGTCCCCGGGATCCTCGCCACAGCCGGCCCCGCGGTGATGAACAGCTCCTTCGACATATCCCGCACCTTCTCGATCACCGCGGGTCGCGCCCACGGCTGGTCGGGCACGCCGGCGATCGAGGCGCACGCCGGGGACCGCATCCTCGACGGCTTCACCCCGGTCGGCGGAGAGAGCGATGACACGCACGCGCGCTTCGTGCTGCGCGATGCCTCCGCCACGATCGAGCTCGCGCTCTCCTATCGGATCAATGCCGCCGGCGTGCTGCACTCCTCGGTCTCGGTCTCGCACATCGGCGACGCCCCGCGCGTGGATGTGATGGCCGCCCGGACACTGCTGCCCCTGCCGAGTCGGGCCACGGAGATCCTCGACTTCACCGGGCGATGGACGAAGGAGCGCCTCCCCCAGCGCGCCTCGATCAACGACGGGACCTGGTTGCGCTCCTCGCGCCGCGGTCGCCCGGGTCACGACTCCTCATTCCTCACGCTCGTGGGCACGGAGGGCTTTCGTTTTCGCGCCGGAGAAGTCTGGGCGGCGCACGTCGCCTGGAGCGGCAACCAGGAGATGCTCGTCGAGCGCCTCCCGGAAGGAGCAGGGGTCCATCGCTCGATCCTCGGCGGCGGCGAGCTGGTCGACACGGGAGAGATCGCACTGCAGCCGGGCGAGACGTACACCTCGCCCGAGGTCGTGTCCACCTGGAGCGACGCCGGGATCGACGGGATCACCGCACGACTGCACTCCTCGATGCGCGCCCGGCCGAATCATCCGCAGACTCCCCGCCCGCTGTTGCTGAACACGTGGGAGGCGGTGTACTTCGACCACGACCTCGAGACCCTCACCCGGCTCGCGACGACGGCGGCCGAGGTGGGTGTGGAACGGTTCGTCCTCGACGACGGCTGGTTCCGCGGACGCCGCGACGACCATGCCGGGCTCGGCGACTGGTGGGTCGACCCCGACGTCTGGCCACAGGGGCTCGCACCGCTGTCGGAGCGCGTGCACGCGCTCGGCATGCAGTTCGGGTTGTGGTTCGAGCCCGAGATGGTGAACCCCGACTCCGAACTGGCGCGAGAGCACCCGGAGTGGTTCCTGCAGGAAGCTCCGTCGCTCGCCTGGAGGCACCAGTTCGTGCTCGATCTGTCGCGTGATGACGTGGTGGCCCATCTGCTCGACCGGCTCGACCGCGTGATCACCGAGAGCGGTGTGGACTTCGTCAAGTGGGATCACAACCGCGATCTGCACGCCGCCATCGGCGCGGGCGGTGCGCGACGGGTTCATGCGCACACTCTCGGCCTCTACCGTCTGCTCGACGAGTTGCGCCGACGGCACCCGCGTCTCGAGATCGAATCGTGTGCGAGCGGAGGTGCCCGCACCGATCTGGGCGTCCTCGCCCGCACGGATCGCGTCTGGGCATCCGACTGCAACGACCCGATCGAACGTCAGCAGATCCAGCGGTGGACGCAGACGCTGTTGCCGCCCGAGCTCATCGGTGCACACATCGGTCCGGGCGAATCGCACACCACGCATCGCCACGCGGACTTCTCGTTCCGCGCGATCACGGCGCTGTTCGGCCATGCCGGTCTCGAATGGGATCTGACGACAGCGACGGACGAGGAGCGCGCAGCGATCACGCGATGGACCGCGCTCTACCGCGAGCTGCGCGGCCTGATCCATACGGGCGTCACGGTGCGCGGCGACGACGTCGATCACGGCGCGCTGCTGCACGGCGTGGTGGGCCCAGACCGCCACGAAGCCCTGTTCGCCTGGGTGCGCACCGAGACCAGCGGCGTGGCGAACACCCCTCGCGTCCCGATCCCCGGACTCGATCCCGTGGCCACGTACCGGGTCCGGGTGCGAGAAGAGGTCGGTTCGGCCAGCCGTCACCAGGTGGCGGATCCCGCCTGGATGTCCGGCGACCTCACCGTCACGGGCGCGGTGCTCGCGCAGGGGCTCCCGCTGCCGCTCCTGAATCCCGGCAACGCACTGCTGCTGCACCTGACGGCTGTCGAGGACTAGTCGTCCGGGGCGAAGAGACACAGAAGACGGGGGCCGCGATCGCGACCCCCGTCTTCTGCATATCCCCGCAGCGCTACTGACGGACGATGATCCGATCGACATCAGGGCCGGTCCCACCCGCTGCGTCGAACGTGATCGTGTTCGCCCCGACCGTGAGCGGGAGATGCACGGTCTGCGTGCTCACATCGTTCGCGTTCGCCGTGGCCGGGAACGAGACCGTGATCGGCGATCCTCCGTTGACACGCACCTGCGCGGTCGTGGCCGTCGCCGCCGCGTATCGGAGATGCACCGTCGTCGAACCGGCCTGCAGCGCCTGCACCCCTGCGAACACCAGGGTCGACGACCCCGTCAGCCCCGTGACCTTCTGACCCGAGCATTCCGCGCCCGTGCAGGAGGCCACCACCGCGGAACCCGTGCGGGTGTTGCCCGCCGATTCCGCCTCATACGAGCGGAGCACGATGATCCGGTCGATGTCGGGCGCGTAGCTCGACCCGCCGATCGTGATCGTGTTCGCGCCGGCCGTCAGGGTGACGGGCACCTCGACGTCGCGCACGATGTCCCATCCGCTCGGGTTGCCCGCATTGCCCTTGCCGGAGCGCGGCGGCGAGACCGTCTGCGCCGCGCCGCCGTTGACCGACACCGTGAACGAGCGAGGATCCTCGGCGAGATAGCCGACACGCAGCACGTACGCCCCGGCGACCGGCGCCTGAACCCCGTTGAACCGCACCGTCGCGCCGTTGCCGAGACTGCCGACCTTCGAACCGCCCGAGCATCCGGGGCAGGCCGAGACGCTCGCGCCGCCGGCGAGCGTGTTCCCGCTCGCCTCCGCCTCGAGCACGCGGTCGCCGGTGCCGCTGAACGGCAGCGGCGTCGCGCTGATGTGCACCGTGAGGCCGCCGTGCGCGCGGATCGGCACGGCCAGGGTCGTGGCCGACGTGACCGAGAGCGTCTGGGTGACGATCTGGCGGTCGTTCGCCCCGTCCTTGAAGAGCGTCGCGGTGAACGTCCCCGCGCCGAGGAACGTCAGCGGGATGCTGGTCGTGCGTGCCGCGTCGGCGACCGATCCGATGTACCACTCGGTTCCCGAACGCCGCGCGATGGTCGCGAAGTCGTCAGGGAATCCCTCCACGAGCTTGCTCTCATCCCACACCGTGGGGACCTTGCTGAGCAGGTGACGACCGACCCAGGTCTCGTATGCGGCAGCCGAGTCGGCGAAGTGCTGCATCGCCGAGCTGAACAGCACGCTCTGGGCCAGCTGGTGGGCGTGCGTGGTGAGCAGGTTCGGGTTGGAGAAGATGACGGGGGTCATGTCCATCCCTCCCACCGCATTCCGCGTGAAGGGGTACGTCGCGCTGTCGACGGCTGTCGGGGGACGCCCGTACTTGTACTGCTCGTTGCCGAGGATCGCCTCGGTGGTGATGATGTTCGGGTAGGTGCGGTTCTCCCCCGACGGTTTGGTGCTGCCGTGGAAGTTCACGAGCACCTTCGCCTTCATTGCCGCCTTCGCGATCCGGTCGTACAGCGCCATCGTGTCGAGGCGGTCGCTCTGCATGAAGTCGATCTTGACGCCGGCGATGCCGCGGTTCGCGATGGCCTGCATCGCGGCATCGAGCTGCGCCTGGGTGAAGTACGAGCCGTCACCGTTGACATAGTCGCCCTTGTTCTTCCAGATGAAGATGCCGATGTCACGCTTGGCCCCGTACGCGACGAGCTGCTCGATCGACCCGTCGGTGTCGTTGTAGCAGCAGTCGACCGTGACGTACTGCATGTTCAGCTGCTCGGCGATGTCGATGTACTCCTTCTGGGAGCGCGCCATGTCGTCGCCTTCCGAGGCCTTCTCCTCGTTCGACCACCATGACCACAGCGCCTTGCCCGGACGGATCCAGGAGGTGTCGGTACCCACTGCCGGCGCCGGATTGAGATCGGTGATCAGGCTCGTGTTGACGATCTCGTCGAGTGAGGAGCTCACCGCGATCGCGCGCCACGGGGTCACGAACGATCCGCTGGTCGCGACCTGCGTGGCGGCGGTCGAGGTGTTGAACACATCGTTGTCCGGGCCGGGCAGTTGCACCTTGAGCGTGCGATTGCCGTTGCCCTGTGCGTCGAGCCGGGTCGCCGGATACGTCGGGTTGACGTACACCGCCGCTTCCGAGATCAGGGCCCAGCGGGCGTTGTTCGCGATGCTCGCCAGCGTCGGCATCGAGAAGTGCCGGGTCCCCATCGACGCGGCGGACACGTACGGGTAGGCATCCTCGTAGTCGCGGGCGCTGCGGTAGTCGCTCGCCCACAGGCCGGTGTCGGCCGGGAGCGCGAAGGTCGTGGCTTCACGGGTGATGTTCGTGCTCCCGACGCCGGACACCTCGTAGCGGAATGCGACCCCGTCGTCGTGTGCCTGCACGACGACGGCGAGCTGGGCGCTTCCCCGGTGATAGCGCAACGTCATCTGGTTCGCCGATGACGAGACCGGTCCGTTGAAATGCTCGACCAGCGTGTAGTTCTGCGTGACCGCCGTGTTCGTCTCGGAGTCGAAGGCGAGCGAGGTCGACAGGTCGGAAGCGGCGGTGACGACGCCCATCTTCGATGAGGCGATCACGGTCACCCCGTCCTGCACCACGTTGTAGGTGAGGGTCCCGTCGTTCTCGTTGCGGACGGTGAGGGTCGTCCCGCCGTCAGGAGATGTCACCGTATGGTCGGTCACGGCCGCCGCCGGAGAGGCCGTCACCACCGCCCCCGAGAGCACGAGTGCGGCCACCGCGGCCAAGGAAAGACGTCTGAGTGCAGCCATCATGGCTCCTTCCGCCATCGCATCGTCACGGTGGCGGGATTATCTTTACAAGGTTAAGTTACGTCGTCAAGTAAAAGAATGGAGACCATCGCCCCCTCCCCGCCGCAGATGTCCATGACTGCTGCCGACCTCACAGCCGTTTCCAAGAAGGCCTAGACGCCCTCCCGGCACACCGATATGTTGGCCGCATCTGCAGTCGAGAGCGGGGTGGCTCATGTCTCATGTGGTGGCAACCGGAGCGGGCAAGGCGATGATGGAGCGTCGGAATGATCCGACGCACGACTACATCCTCGAGCTCACGAGGAAGAAGAGACCGCGGGTGCTCTTCGTCGGCACGGCGACCGGGGACGACGCGGCGTACATCGTGAGCTTCTACTCCACGTACGACTCCGACCGCTGCGCGCCGCACCATCTGCCGCTCTTCCATCGCGCGGTCGACGACCTCGCCGGGTTCGTGAAGGGCTTCGACGTGATCCACGTCGGAGGCGGCAACACCGCCAACATGCTCGACGTGTGGAAGCGGCAGGGCCTCGACGAGATCATGCGCGAGATGTGGGAGGACCCCGACTCGAACGTGGTCTTCACGGGCGGGAGCGCCGGCGGCATCTGCTGGTTCGAGGGCGGCACGACCGACAGTTACGGCCCGACCCTCCAGGTGCTCCCCGAAGGGCTCGGATTCCTGCACGGCAGCTTCTGCCCGCACTACGACGCGGAGGATCAGCGACGACCACTGTTCCACGACTCGCTCCTGACCGGCGAGCTCGCCACGGGCTATGCGGTCGGCAATCTGCAGTCGCTGCACTTCGAGAACTCGGAGTTCGTGACGGCGATCAGTCCGGTCGAGAATCCTCTGGCTCTGCGTGTCGAGGCGATCGGCGGCCGGATCGTCGAGACCGAACTCGCGACCGAGATCCTCGTCGGATCCGCTCCCGTCACCCAGGGGCCGTCGTCGTGAACGACAACGTGTGGATCCTGATCGCCCAGCTGATCGTCGTCATCCTCGCGATCTACATGGGCACCCGCACCAGCGGGATCGGCCTGGGCGTCTGGGGCCTGGTCGGCGTCGCCGTCCTCATCTTCGTGTTCGGCGAAGCCCCGGGCAACGCCCCGGTGGATGCCGTCTTCATCGTCATCACGGTCATCACCGCGGCCTCCACCATGCAGGCCGCCGGCGGCATCGACTGGATGGTCTCGGTCGCGGCGAAGGTGATCAGACGCAAACCGAAGTCCGTGGTGTTCCTCGCGCCCGCGATGTCGTTCCTCTTCACCGTCGGCGCCGGCACGGGCAACATCTTCTACCCGCTGCTCCCCGTCATCTACGACGTCTCGTACCAGCAGAAGATCCGCCCGGAGCGGGCACTGTCGGTCTCGGCTGTGGCCTCTCAGGTCGGCATCCTGTGCTCTCCGGTTTCCGCGGCCACGGCCTCGATGGTGGTGCTGCTCGCGCCGCAGGGCGTCGACCTCGGCGGTCTGCTGCTCATCATGTGGCCGGCATCCATCGCCGGTCTCTTCGTCGCCGCTCTCGTCATGATGCGCCACGGCAAGGACCTCGAGGACGACCCCGAGTTCCAGCGCCGCCTGGCCGACAAGCGGATCCAGCCGCCGGTGGTCGATGCGCACGACACCACGCTCCCGCGCACCGCGGTGTTGTCGGCCGCGCTGTTCCTGATCGGCGTCGGCGTGATCGTGCTGTTCGGGCTCTTCCAGGGACTGCGCCCCGTCATCGGCACCGACGATGCCGGCGACCCCGTGCGTCTGAGCGTCACCGTGATCATCGAGGTGGTCATGGGTGTGATCGCGGCCCTGATCTTCGTGTTCTGCAAGGTCAAGGCAGCGGATGTGCCGAAGCAGCCGACGTTCCCCGCCGGCCTCGTCGGGGCGATCGCCCTCTTCGGTATCGCCTGGCTCGCGAACACCTTCGTCGCGGCGAACCAGACGCTCATCGTCGACGGGCTCGGCTCGGTCGTCTCGGGCTCCTCGGCGTTCCTGGGAGCCCTGCTGTTCGCTCTCGCCCTGTTCGCCGTCGCGATGCTCACGACCAGCCAATCGAGCGCGACCAACGCGATCGTGCCGATCGGCATCACGATCGGTCTGCCCGCACCGCTCCTGGTGGGACTCTGGCCGTCGACCATGGGCATCTACACGCTGCCGGCCAACGGCAGCCAGGTCGCGACCGTCGCGTTCGACCAGACCGGCACCACGAAGATGGGAAAGTTCGTCTTCGACCACTCCTTCCAACTGCCGAACCTCGTCTACGTGGGTGTCGCGATCATCGTCGGAGTGACGCTCTCGTTCCTGTTCGCCTGACATGACCGCGTCGGACGGGACGGGCGGCTGACATGCCGGATGCCGTCGCACGCTCGGCCCTGCGCCAGTTCCTCCTCGGACTCGCGCAGGGCATGAACGCCTCCGCCGAATCGGTCGATCGCATCCGCGACACCATGACCGAGGTGGCTGCCGCGTACGGGGGTGACGACACCGACTTCGTCGTGCTGCCGACGATCATCCTGGTCGAGACCGGCGACGACGAGGAGTCGCGCGTCGCCATCCGGTCGGCGACCAATGCGTCGTTCCGCTTCGACCAGATCGCGGCGCTGTACGAGCTCATCGCCCAGGCGCGCACCGGGTCGGTCCCGCCACTCGACGGCATCGCCCGCTTGAACGAGATCGGGGCGATGCGCCCGCGCCTCGGCTGGGTCACCCGCACCTTCGGGCATGCCGTGCTCACGACCGGCCTCGCCCTGCTGCTCACCCCCACCTGGCAGGGCGCGATCGTCGCGTTCGTGCTCGGCGCCGGCATCGGACTGCTCAAGCTCGTGCGCTCGCCCACCCTGCAACTGGTGCTGCCGATCGCCGCGGCCTTCGTGTGCGCCTCCGCGGTCTTCCTGCTGGCCGAGGTCATCGAGATCGGCGACCCCATCCGACTGCTCATCGCTCCGCTCGTGACCTTCCTTCCCGGCGGCGTGCTGACGACGGCGACCGTCGAGCTCGCGGCCGGCCAGATGATCTCGGGAGCCTCGCGCCTGATCTACGGCTTCGTGCAGCTCGCCCTGCTGGCGTTCGGCATCCTCGCCGCCGGCAGCGTGGTCGGCGTGGAGTCGCGGTCGTACGAGCCGCTGGCGGCGGCATCCTTCCTGCCGTGGTGGGTGGCTCTGATCGGCATCCTGGTGTTCGCCCTCGGGAACTATCTGCATTTCTCCGCTCCCGCATCGACGTTCGGATGGGTGCTGCTCGCGCTGATCGTGGCCTATGCCGGCCAGTGGGCGGGCGCAGAGCTGCTCGGGCCGACCATGGGCGGCTTCATCGGCGCGGTCGCGATGACCCTCGTCGTCTTCTGGATCGCGTCGCTGCGTCACGGCGTCCCCGCGCAGATCACGTTCCTGCCCGCGTTCTGGCTGCTCGTGCCGGGTGCGGCCGGCCTGGTCGGACTCACCGAGGCGGTCGCCACCGACAGCGGCCTCACCGACTTCCTGACCGCACTCGTGTCGGTGATGTCGATCGCGCTCGGCGTGCTCATCGGCACGGCCCTGTATCGGGTCGTGCACCACGGGGCCGAGGAGATCGTGCAGTTCGCGGTGGCGGCACCGACGGTCGTCGCCCGAGCGCCCGGGCTCTGGGAGCGACTGCTGCCCTGGCGTCGGCACTGACCCCGCCCCCGTCTTCCCGCCCCCTTCGTCCTCCGTCGTTGCTCTTTCAGTATTCGGTGTTGCTAAGTACCGGTACCTAGTGTTACTTTATACCAGTACCCAGCATCACTGAGTACCGAACATCGAATGAGAGGAGCATCCATGGGCAAGCAGATGACCGAGATGCTCAAAGGCACTCTGGAGGGCATCGTTCTCGCCCTCCTCGCCGAGCAGCCCGCCTACGGATACGACATCACCGCGCGTCTGCGCGACCACGGCTTCACAGACACCGCAGAGGGCACGGTCTACGCGCTCCTGGTGCGGATCGAGCAGCGCGGTCTCGTCGACGTCGAGAAGGTGCCGAGCGAGAAGGGGCCACCCCGCAAGGTGTACACCCTCAACGCGCAGGGCACGCACGAGCTGGCGGAGTTCTGGAAGACCTGGAACGTCCTCGCCCAGCGCATCGAAGAACTGAACACGACACACACCGACACCATCCAGAAGGAGAACTGACCATGGCCGCGAAATGGATCGAAACCCTCACCGGATCGCTCGATCAGAAGAAGCAGTACCGGCAGGCGAAAGCTCGCCTCGACGCTCTGCCCGAGCCCTACCGCGCGACGGCGGATGCCTTCCACCGGTACTTCATGTACTACGGCGGCATCACCGAGGGAGACACCCTCGTGCAGATGATCGTCGACTACGCCGACCTGTGGGAGCGCGCCGCGATCGACGGCACCCCGATCAGCGCGATCGTCGGCGACGACCCCGTCGAGTTCGCCGAGAACTTCGCCAGGGCGTACAGCGGGAAGCAGTGGATCGACAAGGAGCGCGCCCGCCTCATCAAGGCCGTCGAAGAGGCAACGAAGACGGAGAAGGAATCATGACCGCCGCGATCAGCGTGCGGGGCATCGAGAAGTCCTACAAGGACCTGCACGTGCTCCGCGGCGTCGACTTCGAGGTCGCGAAGGGCAGCATCTTCGCGTTGCTCGGCTCGAACGGCGCCGGCAAGACCACAGTGGTGCGCATCCTCTCGACGCTGTTGAAAGCGGATGCCGGCACGGCGACCGTGCAGGGTGTGGATGTCGCCACCGATCCCCTCGGAGTGCGGGAGCGGATCAGCCTGACCGGGCAGTTCGCCGCCGTCGACGAGATCCTCACCGGACGCGAGAACCTGGTCCTGGTCGCCCAGCTCCGCCACCTGGCCGACCCCGGCGCGATCGCCGACGATCTGCTGGCGACGTTCCGCCTCACGGATGCCGGATCGCGCAAGGTCGGCACCTACTCCGGGGGCATGCGACGTCGGCTCGACATCGCGATGAGCCTGGTCGGGCACCCCGAGGTCATCTATCTCGACGAGCCGACCACCGGCCTCGACCCCGAGGCCCGCCTCGAGGTGTGGCAGGTCGTGAAGGAACTCGCGAACACCGGCACGACGGTGCTCCTCACCACGCAGTACCTCGATGAGGCGGAGCATCTGGCCGACCGCATCGCGATCCTGCACGAGGGCCGCATCATCGCCAACGGCACGCTCGCCGAGCTCAAGAAGCTGCTGCCCGCAGCGAAGGTCGAGTACGTCGAGAAGCAGCCGACGCTCGAGGAGATCTTCCTCACCCTCGTCGGCGCCCCGTCCAAGAAGGAGGACGCAGCATGAGCACGCACTTCGTCGCCGACACCGCGACACTCACCGGCCGCTCCATGCGGCACATCTTCCGCAGTCCCGACACCATCATCACCACGGCGGTCACCCCGATCGCGCTGATGCTGCTGTTCGTGTACGTGTTCGGCGGCGCCCTCCAGCAGAGCGCCGGCACCGAGAACTACGTGAACTACCTGCTGCCGGGCATCCTGCTCATCGCCGTGGCATCCGGCATCGCCTATACGGCGTTCCGGTTGTTCAACGACCTGCAGAGCGGACTGTTCGAACGATTCCACTCCATGCCGATCGCCCGGTCGAGTGTGCTGTGGGCCCACGTGCTCACGTCGCTGACGGCGAACGGCATCACCCTCGCGATCATCTTCGGCGTCGGGTTCCTGATGGGATTCCGCACCGGAGCGAGCCCGTTGGCCTGGCTCGGCGTGATCGGCATCCTGCTGCTCTTCACACTGGCCCTCACCTGGCTGGCGATCATCGCCGGACTCAGCGCGAAGACGATCGACGGAGCGACCGCGTTCTCCTACCCGCTCATCTTCCTGCCGTTCATCAGCTCGGCGTTCGTGCCCACGGACACGATGCCCGGCCCGGTGCGCTGGTTCGCGGAGAACCAGCCGGTCACGTCGATCGTCGACACGATCCAGGCGCTCTTCGCCGAGAAGCCTGTCGGCACCGAGATCTGGGTCGCCCTCGCCTGGTGCGTCGGCATCCTCGTGGTCGCGTACGTGTTCGCGATCATCGCCTACCGGAAGAAGGTCGGGTGACCGTCGCCGAGCGCCCTTCGTCTCGTCGCTCCGCTCCTCGCTCAGGAACCGACCCGTTGGTACCTGAGCGAGCGCAGCGAGACGAAGGTCGCCGCGCTCGGCCGCCGACGTGTGCGGCGGTGCGGCCACACGGAACGAAGGAGATCTCGCGGAATGAAGGAGGTTCCGCGCGGAAGGGTCCTTCATTCCACGCGTTCTCCTTCCGAACCCGCGAGCTCACACCGTCCGCAGCGCCGCGGTCGGCGACAGCCGCGCCGCACTGATCGCGGGGTAGAGGCCCGCGATCACGCCGACCACCAACGCCACGACCGGACCGCCGACGAGCACCACCACGGGGATTGTCACCGCCTGCCCCTGGATCGAGGCGTAGGCGACGACGCCCAGTGCTCCGCAGATCACCCCGGCGATGCCCCCCAGGCCTCCGAGCACGATGGCCTCCGCCACGAACTGGCCCGCGATCTGCCCCGAACGCGCACCGAGCGCCCTCCGGAGCCCGATCTCGCCGCGACGCTCCAGCACCGCCACCACCATGGTGTTCGCGATGCCGATCCCTCCGACCAGCAGAGCGATCGCCGCGAGACCGACCGCGAGGCCGGGCAGCGAGTCGTCCGCGGTGTCCCGCGCCCCGGCGAGGTCGCCGAGTCCGGTCACCTGCACGTACGGCGACGACGGGTTCGCGGCACGGGCGATCGCGTCGCGAACCTTCTCGCCCGTGCCGCCGTCGGCCATCCGCACGTAGATCGAGGCGATGGTGTCATCCTCCGCCGCCGACACGTGCTCGGCGGCCCAGCGGTCGCCGAGGAACGCGCTCGCGTCGATCGATTCGGCGAGACCGGCCGAATCGAGGATGCCGATCACGGTGTACCACTGCTCGCCGATCCACACCCGCACGCCCGGCTCCGTGATCCCCATGCGCGCGGCCGCGGCGGACCCGAGCACGGTCACCGGCAGCGAGCGGTCGGTCTCGTCGAACCAGGATCCCTTCGCCACCGAGCCTTCCACCGACGCCAGGAAATCGGGGCTCGCCGCCGCGGCGGTCAGCCCGTTGCCCTGGCTCTTCGGCATGAGGTCGTTGCGATACACGCCGATGCCGTCCGGCACCTTCTCGAGCACCCCGACCTGCTCCACCCCCGTCACCCGCTCGATCATCCCGGCGGCCGTCTCGGGCAGCGCGACCGGCTTGTTGTCCGGTCCGTATCCGGGCTGCACGACGATCATGTTCGCCCCGAGCGCGTCGAGCTTCGCCAGCAGTTCCGCCTGGTTGGAAGCCGCGATGCCCGTGATGGCGGTCAACGCGGCGATGCCGACCGCGACACCGAGCGCCGACAGCGCCGTACGCATCTTGCGGCTGCGGGGGCCGATCAGGGCCGTGCGGATGCTGTCCGCGACGCTGAGCCGGGGCATCCGCTCTCCTCTGCGTCTCATGCCGCGACCTCTTCCCTCTCACGCGATCCGGTATCGCTCACGATGCGTCCGTCGTGGATGCTGACCTGCCGCTGCGTGCGCTCCGCGATGTGGGGGTCATGCGTGATGATCACGACCGCCGTTCCCGCATCGGCGATCGAGGTGAGCAACTCGAGGATGCGCTCGCCCGTGGTCGAGTCGAGCGCCCCCGTTGGCTCGTCGGCGAACAGCACCGACGGTTCCCCGACGATCGCCCGCGCGATGGCCACCCGCTGCTGCTCCCCGCCCGAGAGCTGACCGGGGCGGTGCGTCATGCGGGTGCCGAGGCCGACGCGCTCCAGAGCGGCAGCCGCCCGTGCGGATCGCTCCGCCGCCGGCACGCCCGAGTAGAGCAGTCCGAGCGCGACGTTGTCGACCGCGCTCAGCGCCGGCAGCAGGAAGAACTGCTGGAACACGAATCCGATGCGGCGAGCGCGCAGGACCGCACGCTCTCTCTCGGCGAGCGCCGCGGCATCCGTCCCGTCGATCAGCACGGTGCCGCTCGTGGGGTCGTCGAGGGTGCCCATGATCGAGAGCATCGTGCTCTTGCCCGATCCGGATGCGCCGACGACGGCCACCAGTTCTCCGCGCTCGATCGCGAGGCTCATGCCGTGCAGCACGCGCAGGGGCGGGCTTCCTGGGTACTCCTTGACCACGTCGACCAGCTCGACCACCGTGTCGGGTGTCATTGCGCCACCACCACGGCATCGCCCTCGGCGAGGTCGCCGCCGACGATCTGCACGCGGGTGTCGGCGATCAGTCCGACCTCCACCACCACCCGCTCGACCTTGCCCTTCTTGCGGAGCACGTCGACCGCGTAGCCGCCGTCCGTGGTCGCCACGAGCGCCGTGACCGGCACCACCAGTGCGTCCTTCACTTCGGACGCCGCGAACACGACCTTGACCGCGCGCAGCCCGATCCCCTCCGCGGCAGCGGGATCCGTGAACTCCACGTTCGCGGTGGGAGGTGTGGTCTCTCCCTCCTTCTCTGTCGGCTGCCCGCCGGGGTCGACGGCGGTCACCGTCGCCGGTGCCTCCGTGCCGTCCGGAAGCACGACCGTCACCGGCGTCGCCGGCAGGATCTCCCGCGCCTGTGCGTCGGAGAGCTTGGCGACGACGCGCAGGGTGGTGCTGGTGTACTTCAGAGGACTCGTGCCCGCCGGGTCCCCGAGTTTCGCCGTGACCGACTCGACGCGCACGGATGCCGCCGTGATCGCCACCACGTCACCCAGCTTCACGACGCCGTCCTTCGTCACGCCGAGCGACTTCTGCCAGGCCTTGACGTTGGCCTCCGTCACCGCCGTGAACTCGTCGTCCACCGTCATGTTCTTGCCGAAGCCGAGGTCGGCGAGTGCCTGCTCCAGCTGACGCACGTCCGGCCCGTTCTCGACGCCGACGCCGAGGTCGCGCCAGAACGGGCGGTCGCCGCGCATCGCGATCACCGGCTTCCCGTCGACCTCGTAGATCGCCTGACCGACGCCGATCACGTCACCGGCGGTCGGCAGACGCGTGATGGTCCCCCCTCTGCCGGGCAGGGCGATGGATGCTCCATAGCTCAGAGTCCCGTTCAACCGCAGATCGGAGGTGAGCGTGGTGAGCTCGGCCTTGGCGGTGACCGGGTCCTCGGCCTCGGCCGGCGACTCGGCGACCGAGCTCCACGGCTGCAGCACCGCGAGCGCCACCGCGGCAGCCACGAGCAGCGCCCCGACCGGCAGCAGCACCTTCGTCAGCCGACGGCTCATTCGTCGCCCCCGGAGGGGAGGACCGTCGCCGACATGAAGGCGCCCTCGAAGAACTCTCCGATGAGGGCGTAGAAGTCGAAGTCGACGGCCTCGACGCTCTCCGGTGAGAACATCGGCGGCATGTCGCCCGCGGCATCCGCACACGCCTCGAGGAGGGTGCGCGCCTCGTCTTCGGTGATGCCGGCGGGCAGCGTCAGCATGGCATCGGCATCAGGGTCGGCGAAATCGGTGAAGCCGTTCTCTCTGGCGCAGGCGGCGAAGTCGAGTCCCGCATCCATGAACTCCTCGGGCGAGAACATCTGCGTCTGGGCGCCCTCCGACGCCGAGATGTCGGGCTCGGGCTGCTCGAACTCGGGGACCTCCTCCTCGCAGTCCTCCCAGGCGGCGCGCTGGCCGCCGTCCTCCGGATAGCCGGAGGCGGCCGTCGATGCGAGCCAGGTGCCGTCGTCGTCCGAGAAGATCATCGACATCGCCATCTCCTCGCCCTCGCCCGCGCTGAGCGATGTCGAGCCGGTGCTCAGTGCGCCCATCTCCCCATCCAGCGGAGCATCCGGCATCAACAGGCCCACCTGGCCACCCTCGAGGATCTTCGCCGTCTGGCCCTCGTCGGTGAGGCAGCTCACGAATCGGGCGGCGGCCGCGTCGTTCGCGCCGTCACCCGCCTTGTCGCCCCCGGACGGAGCGCTGCACGCGGAGAGCGCGAAGAGCGCGAAGACAGCGGGCATCACCACCAGTGCACGGCGTGCTTTCGAGTCGAACATGACTTTCCCTTTCTCGCGGTCGCAGCTCATCCACGACGTGCAGTCAGTTCTACGGATGCGGTGGTTTGCTGTCGGTATGACGGCGCCTAACCGGAAACTAACCGCGCAGAGCGCACCCTCGGAGACGGGAGGTGCCATGCGACTGCTGCTGGTGGAAGACGAGGCCGATCTGGCGGACACGTTGGCCGACGGCCTGCGCCGGGAGGGATACCTCGTCGACGTCGCGCGCGACGGTGCGAGCGCGCTGACCGCCGCCGCCTCGAACGATGTCGACGTGATCGTGCTCGACCGCGACCTCCCCGTGCTGAGCGGCGATGCCGTCTGCCGCACACTCGTCGCGCAGGAGTACCCGGCCCGCATCCTGATGCTCACGGCAGCCGGAACCCTCAACGACCGGGTCGAAGGCCTCGACCTCGGTGCCGACGACTACCTCGCCAAGCCGTTCGCCTACGTCGAGCTGCTGGCCCGTCTCCGCGCTCTCGGCCGCCGCGGGCAGTCCGGGCGGGCGACCGCCGTCCTGGAGTTCGCCGGAGTACGCCTCGACGTCGGGCGGCGCATCGTCGAGCGAGACGGCACCCCGATCCGGCTCACACTCAAGGAGTTCGGTGTGCTCGAGACGCTGCTCGCTGCGGAAGGCGGGTACGTCAGCGCCGACGATCTGCTCGACGAGGTGTGGGATGAGCCATACGAACGCACCCGCGGCGTGGTCAAGATCGCCGTCCACACGCTGCGCCGCAAGCTCGGGTCGCCCGAGGTCATCCGATCCGCGGCCGGGCACGGCTATCGAGTGGGGACGTCATGAGGCGCATGAGCTTCCGCACCCGGCTGGTGATCATCATCGCCGGAGTGTTCATCGCCGCCGGCGCCGCGCTGCTCACGGTGCAGTATCTGGTCGTGCAGCAGCTGTTCGCCTCGGCCATCGACACGACGGCGGCGAGCTGTCTCCCCGGCTCCGGGGTGGCGTCCCTCACCGAGGGGACGGGCCCGACCGATGGTTCCGACTTCACCGAGGTCTCGCCCCTCACCGACGGCAGCATGCTGTCGGGCACGATCAGCACCGGATGCGCCTATTTCGCCGAGACCGCCGATGTCGCCGACTTCACGATCGCCACGCCCATGCAGAGCCTGTCGCTGGACGCCGTGGAAGGGGCGGTGCTGCAGCAGTCGACGTTCCTCGCGGACGAGGTCGGCGGCGGTCTGCTGCTGTGGTCGGTCGTGGTGCTGGTCGGCTTCACCGGAGTCGCCGCCGCGATCGCGTTCTGGCTCGCCCGGCGTTCGCTCGACCGCATCGGGGAGGTCACGGCCGCCGCGCGCGACATCTCGGAGCGCGACCTCGGACGTCGACTCGACCTCCCCGGCCCTGACGACGAGATCAAGGAGCTGGGCGACACGATCGACGGAATGCTCGATCGGCTGCAGTCCGCCTTCGCCGCGCAGGACCGCTTCGTGGCGAACGCCTCGCACGAGCTGCGCACCCCGCTGACGACGACCAGGACGGCACTGGAGATCCCTCTCGAACAGGGTGCCGTGCCGGCGGACCTGCAGGCCAACATGCAGCGGGCGCTGCGCGCCACCGAGCAGAGCGAGCGCCTCATCACGGCGCTGCTCGCCCTCGCGCGCGCCCGCACCGGGCTTGACGAGGTCGAACCGGTCGAGCTCCGCGCGCTCGTCGAGGACCAGATCGAAGAGCTCGATGCCCAGGAGATCGCGGTGCACACGCACGTGCGGGAACTCACGGTCGAGGGCGACACGGTGCTGCTGGCCAGGGCGGTGCGGAACCTGCTCGAGAACGGCATCCGTCACAACGTGCCCGGCGGCGAGCTGTGGGTGCGCTGCCGCCGTGAACGCGGACGCGCCCTCATCGAGGTCGAGAACACCGGTACCCCGATCACCCCGGCCACCCTGGAGCTGCTCACCGAGCCGTTCTACCGCGGCGACGCGAGCCGCACCTCCGCGGGTCCCGATGGCACCGGACTGGGGCTCGCGATCGTGCAGAGCATCGCCAAGACCCACGGCGGCGAGGTGCGCCTGCGCGCCCGCAAGGGCGGCGGTCTCATCGCCACGATCGTGCTGCCGCTCTGACACCGACAGCTCTCTCCGCCCCGCACGCAGAAGCTCCCGTCGCACTTCTCGACACCCGGCGGACCGGGAACGACGAGCAGTGCGACGGGAGCGAGTCTCCGCGCGGCGGGTGCCGGTCAGATCAGCTGGTGACGACCCAGTCGAACTGGTCGCCGTACTGCTTCAGCCACTCATCCACGGCGTCCGCTTCCTTGCCCTCGCCGTACTCGTTGACGACCAGGTCCTCCAGCGCGCCGTACTGCTCGTCATCGAGCTTGATCTTCTCGACCAGCTCAGCCGCCTCGGGGAACTCGTCCGCGAAGCCCTTGGTGCCGAGGAAGTGCAGACCCTCGGCCTCGCCCATGGCGCCCTGGGGATCTTCGAGGTCCTTCATGCCGAAGGAATCGTTGGCCCAGAACGGACGCCACAGCGTGACGACGAGATCCTCCTGCTTGTCGGTCGCGGCCTTGAGCTCGGTGAGCATCGCGGCGGTCGACGACGTGACCAGCTGGTACTCGTCCTCGAGGCCGTACGCCGGGATCATCTTCTCGGTCTGCTCGGTCAGGCCCGCACCCGGCTCGATGCCGATGATCTTGCCGTCGAAGTCGGCACCCTTGCCCTTGAGGTCCTCGATCGAGGTGAGCTCGGAGTACTCGGGCACCGCGATGGTGAGCTTGGCGTTGTCGTAGTACGTGCCGAGGTCCTCGATGTCGTCGCCGTACTTCTTCATGTACGACGCGTGCGTGAGGTCGGGCCACGCCGACGGGTACATGTCGACATCACCCTGCGCGAGGCCGGTGTAGAGCGGGCCCGCCTCCGTGAGCGTCTTCATCTCGACCGTGTAGCCGATCTTCTCGAGCTGGTCCTGCAGCAGGTACGCCGTGCTGAGCCCGTCGGTCCACGAGGGCAGGAAGCCCAGCGTGATCGTGCCCTTGTCACCCGTCGCGCCGTCGCCGCCGCCGGTGCCACCCGTTCCGCCCGCGCCGTCGCCGCTGCAGCCGGCGAGGGTGAGGGATGCCGCGACGCCGAGCGCCGCGATGGTCAGGATCTTCTTCTTCATAGTGATCTCTCTTCTGGTTCCGTATGGATATTCGTTCGTCGGTGCTGCGTGCTGTGTTGCGGTGTTGCGGGGGGGTCAGGGCGTGAGGGCGGGGGTGCGCTCGGCGGCCGGCTGCTCCTCGTGCGACGCAGCGGATGCCGCATCGACGCGCTGCTTCGTGCGGCGGCGTGCGAGCACGCCGAGCAGGGACGACGGGTTCTGGCCCGCAGAGCCCAGGGCGGCCGTGACGCGGTCGAGGAAGACCGCGATCAGCACCACACCGAGGCCGGCTTCCACACCCTTGGGGATGTTGATGGTCGAGATCGCCTCGACGACCATCTTCCCCAGGCCGTCGGCGCCCGCCATTCCGGCGATGACCGCCATCGACAGGGCGAGCATGATGACCTGGTTGACGCCGGCCATGATGGTCGGCATCGCGAGCGGAAGCTGGATGCCGCGCAGGATCTGACCCGGCTTCGCGCCGAAGGCCTGGCCGGCCTCGACGGTCTCTGAGTCGACGCCGCGGATGCCGAGCTCGGTCAGTCGCACGCCGGGAGGCAGCGCGAAGATGACCGTGGCGACGAGTCCGGGGACCACGCCGATGCCGAAGAACACGATCGCGGGGATCAGGTACACGAACGCCGGCATGGTCTGCATGAAGTCGAGCACGGGCTTGAGCACCGCGCGCACCGAGGAGTTGCGCGCCGACCAGATGCCCAGCGGCACCGCGATCAGCACGGCGACGACCGCGGCGACGAGCACCAGGGCGAGCGTCTGCATCGCCGGCACCCAGAGGTTCATGGCGACGATCAGTCCGAACGACACGACCGTGCCGATCGCGAGCTGCCAGGAGCGCACGACCCAGGCGATGAGGGCGGCGAGAACGATGATGACCGCGAAGTGCGGGCTCAGCAGCGCGCGGGTGAGCGAGTCGACGAGGAAGTTGACGACGAACGAGACCACGTCGAGCAGTCCGTCGAGGTTGGCCTTGATCCAGTCGACGCCGGTCGCGACCCAGGTTCCGATGGGAATGCGGAAACCATCCATCAGCGCACCTCCCCGATCATGTTGTCGCTGCCAGAACCGAAACCGGCCTGGGTCCCTGAACTCGTCGAAGGGGGCGGATCCGCCGTCCATCCGTCATCCAGCACGGCGTCGATCTCGGCCTGGGGCATCGGCAGCAGGGGCAGCGTCAACTCACCGGTCGCACCGGGGCCGGGGCCCAGGGCGGCGAGCAGCGTGACGCGAGGGATGACGCCGACCAGACGGCCTTCGGCATCCGTCACCGCGAGGGGCAGCGGAGACTCGACCGAGGGCACGAACAGGTTCATCAGCACCTCGTCCTCGCTCACGCTCTGCGGCACGGGCTTGATGACGTCACGCAGCGTCGAGGTGCCGTTGCGCACGAGCTTCACGGCGTCGCGGTCGGTCACGATGCCCAGCAGCTTGCGGTCACGGCCGGTGACGTAGGTGGCCGACATGTAGGCGTCGCGCATCTGGCGCAGTGCCGTGCGCGGTCCGGCGGTGTCGGGGACGACGGGGCGAGCGCGCTCCATGACGTTCGCCGCCGTGAGCACGCGGGCGCGGTCGACGTCCTGCACGAACTGCTCGACGTAGTCGTTGGCGGGGTCCGTGAGGATGTCCTCCGGCGTGCCGATCTGCACGATGCGACCGTCGCGCATCACCGCGATCCGGTCACCGAGGAACATCGCCTCGTTGAGGTCGTGCGTGATGAACACGATGGTCTTCTGCAGCTTCTCCTGCAGTTCGAGCAGCTGCTCCTGCATCTCGCGACGGATGAGCGGGTCGAGCGCACTGAACGCCTCGTCCATGAGCAGGATGTCGCTGTCTGCCGCGAGCGCGCGGGCGATGCCGACGCGCTGCTGCATGCCTCCGGAGAGTTCAGACGGCAGCTTCTCGGCCTGTCCTTCGAGGCCGACGAGTCCGAGGATCTCCTCGGCCTTCGCCAGGCGCTCGGCTTTGCCGACACCCTTGAGCTCGAGCGGGTAGGCGACGTTCGCGGCCACCGTGCGGTGCGGCAGCAGGGCGAAGTGCTGGAACACCATCGAGATGCGATCGCGGCGGATCTCGCGCAGTCGTGAGGCCGGGATGCCGGTGATGGCGTCGCCGTTCACGATGACGGAGCCGTCGGTGGTCTCGTGCAGGCCGTTGAGCATGCGGATGATGGTCGACTTGCCGGAGCCGGAGAGCCCCATGATCACGAAGATCTCTCCACGGTTCACGGTGAAGCTGGCGTCGATGACGGCGGCGGTTCCGGAATCGGTGACGTCGGCTCTGCTCTCACCGGCCTTCAGTCGACGGACGGCGGCGTTCGGATTCTTCCCGAACACCTTGTACAGATTGCGCGCTTCAAGAGCGATTTCGGACACGTTTCCCCTGCGGCTCGCCTTCGGGTGGCTGAGCCTGCTTCGGTTACGCCCGGGTGATCCTCCCGGCCGTTTCGAGAAAGGTGCTGTGGCGGCGCGGACGGCGGATTTCGGATCCACCGCGATAGAGCATCGACCGTACGCCCACGCCTCTTCGCAGCACAGCTCATCGAAAGAAGGACGTGACCGCGGACTGGTCTTCGGACCGTCAGGCCCGCATTCCAACGTAACGAAATGGCCGGTCAGGGGCAAATCCCGCCCGCGCAGGATGCTCGGGTTTCGTCGTCTGACCGGGGATTGCGTGGATTTGGTTCCGGGTGCCGTGAGGGGTCGAGACACGCCGCGACCCGGGGGTCGGAGGGGGCGTTTCGTGACCCCTCGCGGAGAGGATCAGCCGCGGCGGATGCTGCGCGTGACGGTGAACTTGGCAGTGCGCTGCAGCTGCTCGGTCGGACCGATCAGACGGGTCAGTTCCGGTCGATACGAGAGCGAGGAGTTGTAGACCGTGAGCAGCTCTCCGCCCGGCTTCAGCAACCGCGCTGCGGCCTCGAACAGGCGGGTCGCCGCACCGACGTGCACGCTGTTGCCGAGGTGGAACGGCGGATTCAGCAGCACGACATCGGCGCCGGCGTCGGGGAGGTCGGACGCGGCATCGTCATGCGTCACGGTGATCCGGTCGGCGAGGCCGTTCGCCGCGACACTCGCACGGGCCGAGGCGACGGCTGCGGCCGAGCGATCGGTGGCGATGAGTCGCGCGTCCGGATGCGCGCGGGCGTAGGCGATCGCGAGGGCGCCGGTGCCGCATCCGAGGTCGATCACGGTGGGCGCGGCGTGGAGGAGTTGTGAACGCCCGGCACCGAGCACGTCGAGCAGCACCCGCGTGCCGATGTCGATCCGGGGGCCGGCGAACGCCCCGCCGAAGGCCACGAGCGTGAAGCCGTCATGCGCCGCGGCGACAGGGAACGGCGGGGTCTCCGGCACCTCGCGCGGCCCCTCCGCGACCAGCAGTCGCGACTTGCGCGCCGCGCGCTCGGCCTGCACCCGGGAGAAGCTGCGCCCGAGCACCTCGTTCTGCGTGAGGGTCATGTGCTTCACACGGCCGCCGGCGATGAGCGCGACGTCGGGCGCAGCCCAGCGGGCGACGGCATCCGCGATCTGCTCGAGCTCGGCCAGCGCCTTCGGCAGCTGGAGCAGCACGAGCCGTGCGCCGGCGAGCAGGTCCGCGTCGAGTTCGTGCGAACCGAAACCGTCGAGTCCGAGCTCCTGGGCGTTGCGGGCGAGCGCGCGGCGGCCGGTCGCCAGGTCCTGATGCACCCGGATTCCGCGCACCCCGGCATCCGTCAGGGCGAGCGTGATCGCGCCGTACTCGTCACCGATCACGACGACCTCTGAGCCGTCGAGGCCACGGGCATCGATGGTCTCGAGCGCCCTCTCGACGAGCAGCAGATCCGTCGCGTCATGGGCCTGGAGGTTGTCCGCTTCGACGTCGGGCCACCGGCGCAGGCGACTGTAGGGGAACTCCGGCACCTGCCCACTGTACGCGGCGCCCGTAAGGATTTCGCATGGGTTGTTTCGCAGTATTCACAACATTGTGAATCAGGCGTACGCTCCCGCGCATGACCACCGTCATCGCGACTCAGAATCTCACCAAGCACTACGGTCACGTGCATGCTCTCGACGGCCTCGATCTGACCGTCGAGCAGGGGCAGGTGCACGGCTTCCTCGGCCCGAACGGCGCGGGCAAGTCCACCACGATCCGCATCCTCCTCGGCCTCGCCCGCCGCACCGGCGGCGCCGCGACCGTGTTCGACGAAGATCCCTGGCAGCACGCCGTCGACCTGCACCGGCGCATCGCCTACGTCCCCGGCGACGTCAGCGTGTGGCCGAACCTGTCGGGAGGCGAAGCCGTCGATCTGCTCGCCCGGCTCCGCGGCGCCCGCACGAAGGACGACGCGTATCAGCACGAGAAGAAGCGCCTCACGGACGCCTTCCAGTTCGACCCCCGCAAGAAGGGGCGCGCGTACTCGAAGGGCAACCGGCAGAAGGTCGCACTGATCGCGGCGCTCGCGGTACCCGCCGACCTGTACATCCTCGACGAGCCCACGAGCGGCCTGGACCCTCTCATGGCGGTGATCTTCCAGCGCGAGGTCGCGCGCGCCCAGGCGAACGGCGCGACCGTGCTGCTGTCGAGCCACATCATGAGCGAGGTCGAGCAGCTGTGCGATCGCGTATCGATCATCCGCGCCGGTCGGATCGTCGAGACCGGCACGCTCGGCGAACTGCGGCACCTCACCCGCAGCGACGTGTCGTTCACCCCGTCCGGAGCGACGCTCGAGCAGGTCGCGCGCATCCCCGACGTGCACGACCCGGTGGCGCAGGGCGACCGCATCCGTCTCGCCGTCGACAGCGACCGCACCGCGGCCGTGCTGCCCGCCCTCGCCGCGCTCGGCATCAGCGACCTGCGCGTCGCGCCTCCTTCTCTCGAGGAGCTGTTCCTACGCCACTACGGCGACGACCTCGCGACCCTCGAGGCCGCGGAAGACGGCGGAACGGATGACGCCGCACCCCGCACCCGTCGTGCGCGGCGCGCGCAGAGCGGTCGTGCGTGATGTCCCGCTTCGGCGTGCTGCTGCAACAACGGCTGCGCAGGGACTGGTTGCAGCTGACCCTGTGGATCCTCGGCACCGCGCTGATGGCGTTCGCCGGCTACGCGGGTGTCACGCAGTCGTACGCGACCCTCGCCGACCGGCAGAACATCCTCGCCGCGGCCCTCGCCAACCCCGTGATCCTGATGTTCCGCGGCTTGCCGTCCGGCACGTCCGAGGGGGCGTTCCTCGCCTTCGAGGTGCTGCCGTGGCTGGCGCTGCTCGCGGCTCTGATGAGCACCTTGCTGGCGGTGCGGCACACACGGGGCGATGAGGAGGCCGGACGATCCGAGCTCGTATGGGCGACACCGGCCGGACGCCGACTGCCGACGGTCGCGACCGCCGTGCACGGCATCCTCGCGAACCTCGTCCTCGCCGCCCTGACCGCGGTGGCACTGATCGCCACGGGGTTGCCGACAGCCGGATCGCTGCTCGCGGGCGCAGCCGCCGGCGCATGCGGCATCGCGTTCCTCGGCATCGCGCTGCTGGCCGCGCAGCTCATGCGCACGTCGCGCGGAGCGAACTCCCTCACCATCTGGGTGCTCGTGGCGACCTTCCTGATCCGCGGCATCGGCAATGCGGCCGGCACGCCGAGCGACGACCTGTCCCGCATGACGAGCGCCTGGCCCGCCTGGCTGTCGCCGTTCGGATGGGCGGAGCAGACGCGCCCGTACGACGCGGACCTGGTCGGACCCGCGCTCCTCGCGCTGGCCTTCGGGCTCGTCCTCGCCGCGGCGGCCGTGGGCCTGCAGTCGTTGCGCGACATCGATGCCAGCTTCGTGGCGGAGCGGAGAGGACGCGTCTCGGCACCCGCCGCTCTCACGTCGTCTCCTGCACTGGTGTGGCGGCTGACGTCGGGCTCGATCGTCGGATGGGCGGTCGGCGGCGCCATCACCGGCATCCTCGCGACGACGCTGAGCGGCCTGGTCGACCAGATCTCCGGCGAGAACCCCGCGGTCGCCGACATCCTGAAGAAGATCGGCGGCACCACCGGCGGTCTCGACGAGGTCGTGGTGACGGTGTTCTTCACGCTGCTCGGCATCCTCGCGGCGTGCTGCGCGGTGCAGACCGTGGTGCGCGCCCGGCAGGAGGAGGCCAGAGGCACCGCGGAGGCGGTGCTGGCCACCCCGGTCGGCCGCGTGCGCTGGCTCTCGGACTTCGTGATCGTGGGCGTCGCCGCGGTGCTGATCGTGATCGCGGCCGCTGTGGCCGCCGCGTGGGTCGGCGTCTGGTCGAACGGCGGCGATCAGGCGCTCTACCGCATCGTCGCGGTGGCGGGCCTCGGACAGGCGGTCGCCGCCGCGATCTTCGCGGTGCTCACCGCGCTGGTGTTCGTGCTGCTGCCCCGGGCGACGGCGGCAGTGGCTTGGAGTCTCGTCCTGCTCGCCGCCCTGCTCGGGATGTTCGGGCCGCTGTTCGGTCTGCCCGAGTGGACAGCGAACCTCTCGCCGTTCGCCGTGACCCCCATGGTGGACGGGAGCGGGGTGGATGCACGCGGCCTGTGGTGGCTGGTGCTCACGCTGGCCGCCGGCGGCACGGCCGCCCTGACTCTGATGCGGTGCCGCGAGCTGGCACCCGGCGCCTAGGAGGACCGATGCCCGACGACAGCACCGACGACGTCGACTCCGTGTCGGCGCACCGCGGGATCGAGCCGGCGGAGCAGGCAGCGGCGATGATGACCGCCGCCGGGATGGCCCGCATGCCGGCGCGGGTGATGATGGCGCTGGTCGCGGCCCCCGAGGGCGGGTACACGGCGGCGGAGCTCTGCGAGCGTCTCGGCGTCTCGGCGGCCGCGGTCTCCGGCGCCGTGCGCTACCTGCAGCAGCTGCATTTTATCCAGCGGCGCTCGCGGCCGGGTGACCGGCGCGACCGCTACGAGTTCGTGCACGACCCGTTCGTCAGCTCGATCGTCGGGAACATGCCGGTCTACTCCCGCCTCTCGGCGTACATCGACGACATCGCCGCCGAGCACTCCGACGACCAGGGCGCGCACGATCGCGCTCTGGAACTCGCCGAGTTCTTCCGCTTCCTCTCGACACGGATGCTGCAGATCGTCGAGGACTGGCGAGAGCAGCGCCGGGAGCCCTAGTTCCGACGACCCCTTGACACGACTCCGGTTACATGGTTACTTAGTCGAGTAACTAACTCACTAACCGACCGGAGGACTCGTGATCGAAGAAGGCAAGCCGCTCTTCCTCCAGATCGCCGAGCAGATCGAGGACTCGATCATCGACGGCTCTCTCGCCGAAGAGTCACAGGCTCCTTCCACGAACGAGCTCGCGGCGTTCTACCGCATCAACCCGGCCACCGCAGCGAAGGGAGTCGCCATGCTCACCGACAAAGGAGTGCTGTACAAGCGCCGCGGCATCGGCATGTTCGTCGCAGACGGCGCCAAGGAACTGCTTCTGGGCGAACGGCGCGCAGCCTTCGCCGACCGCTACATCGACCCGCTCCTCGCCGAGGCCCGCACGCTCGGACTCGGCGCCGAAGACCTCGCGGATCTGCTCCGGCAGCGCGCCGCGCACACCACCATCGCAGAAGGGAAGACCCCCGCATGACCGCCGTCATCGAGGTGCAGAACCTCACCAAGCGCTACAAGGACACGCGTGCGCTCGACAATGTCTCGCTCACCCTCGAAGGGGGCGCGATCTACGGCCTGCTCGGTCGCAACGGCGCCGGCAAGACGACGCTGATGTCGATCCTCACGGCCCAGAACTTCGAGACCTCCGGCACGGTCCGGGTCTTCGGAGAGCACCCCTACGAGAACACGCGGGTCCTCGGCCGCATCTGCTTCGTCCGCGAGAGCCAGAAGTACCCGGACGACGCCTATCCGAAGCACGCGTTCAAGGCCGCGAGCCTGTTCTTCCCGAACTGGGACCAGGCTTTCGCCGATGAGCTCATCGCGCAGTTCCAGCTGCCGATGAAGCAGACGATCAAGAAGCTCTCCCGCGGTCAGCTCTCGGCGGTCGGCGTGATCATCGGACTCGCCTCCCGCGCCGACCTCACGTTCTTCGACGAGCCCTACCTCGGACTCGACGCCGTCGCACGGCAGATCTTCTACGACCGGCTGCTCGAGGACTACGCGGAGCACCCGCGCACCGTCATCCTCTCGTCGCACCTGATCGACGAGGTCTCGAACCTCATCGAGAAGGTCATCGTGATCGACAACGGCACCATCCTCCTGAACGAGGACACGGATGCCGTGCGTGACCGCGCGGTCACCCTCGTCGGCGACGCCACGACGGTCGACGCATGGGTCGGCACCCGCGAGGTGCTCCACCGGGAGTCGCTCGGACGCGTCGCCTCGGTCACCGTGCTGGGCGCGCTGTCCGCCGCCGATCGCGCAGAGGTCACCGCCCTCGGGCTCGACCTGGCTCCGGTCTCGCTGCAGCAGCTCATCGTCCGGCTCACCCAGAAGGCCGAAGCGCAGTCCGCCGTGAAAGAGGAGGTCCGCTGATGCGACGCACACTCAACGTCATCCGCCTGCAGTTGATCAACCGCCAGACCTTCATCTGGGTGCCGCTGCTCATCCTCGGCAGCGTCACCGTCCTCGGGGTGCTGATCTACGCGATGATCCCGGGCGACGGGCCGAAGTACATCGGGGCGGGCCAGGCACCGCTCTGGTACTTCTTCGCGATCGGCATCTCGGCGATGACCCTCACGTTCCCGTTCTCGCAGGCCATGAGCATCACCCGACGGGAGTTCTTCACCGGCACCCTGCTCACCGCGATCCTGGGCAGCGCGTTCCTCGGCGCGATCTTCCTGATCGGCGCCGGCATCGAGATGGCCACGAACGGCTACGGTCTGAACGGGTACATGTTCTACCTGCCGTGGCTGTGGGAGGCCGGGCCGATCGGGGCCTTCGTGGTCTACTTCACCCTCGCGCTGCTGCTGTTCGTGCTCGGCTTCACGGGCGCCACGATCTACAAGAGCTGGGGCCCGCTGGTCCTCACGATCGTGGGCATCGGACTCGCGCTGGTGCTGGTCGGACTCGTGTTCCTCGCGACGCGGCTCGAGCTGTGGCTCGATGTCTGGCAGACGATCGGCACCCTCGGCGCCTTCGGCCTCGCCCTGTGGGGACTGCTCGCGGTCGCCGTGCTCTCCGGGGTCTCGTTCCTGGCCTTCCGGAGGGCGATCCCCTGAGCACTGCTCACCCGCACCGGACATCGGATGCCGCGCCCACACTCACCGTGCGGCGCGGCATTCGTCGTTCCCGGCACGGCATCTCCCGCTCCGGGAGCGGACGGGTCAGATCCGGTCGTCGGCGGCCAGCAGGTCGATCTGCCACGCACGGCTGTCCGGATCATCGCGGTCGTGCGCCTCGACGGCTTCGGACATCACATCCTCGATGCGCTCCATCAGCGCATCGAACTCGGCACCGGTCAACCGCACGGAGCGCTGCGAGAGCGCCGCGTGCGTCTCGGTCGTGCGTCCGCTGATGTACTCAGGCGTCCAGGCGAGCACGCGGCGCAGCATCTCGCTGTGCTCCTCGGCGACCGCGTTGATCATGACCCCTCCGAGCACCTCGTCGGCGACCGGGTTCTCGGGTCCTCCGACGCTCAGCGACTGTCTGCGCGCGACCCATACGCGGTCACGGCGGTCGCGAGCACGCTCGGGAGCCTCCTCGATCAGCCCTGCGTCGGCGAGCACGCGCAGGTGGAAGCTCGCACTGTTGGCCGCGACATCCAGCGCCTCGGCGATGTCGGCGGCCCGCAGGTACTCGCGCTGTCGGAACAGGTGCAGCATCTGTCGCCGGAGCGGATGCGTGTACGCCTTGAGCATGGCCGACGTCATCCATACCGGATCGGGTCGCTTCTGCTCCTCGCTCATAGCGCGAGTCTATCCGCACAGGAAATTGCGCAATAAGACTTGCGCAATTGTTCTTGCGCATCTACTCTCGACCCATGACCACCGTGACCGCCCCGCACCGCCTGTGGCGCAACACCCGCTACCTGACCTGGCTCGTGAGCGATACGAGCAAAGGACTCGCCGGCGCACTGTTCGGCTTCGCGATCCCCCTGCTCGCCCTGATCATCACGAACGACCCCGCTCAGGCCGGCATCATCGGCGCCGCCGCGATGGTCGCCCGCCTGCTCACGACACTGGCCGGCGGCATCCTCGCCGATCGGCATCCGCGCATCGGCCTGATGCTGTGGGGATCGCTGCTCGGCATCCTGCTCGCGGGGGCGTTCACGGCCCTCGCGCTCTCCGGCTCGCTTACCTTCACCACGCTGCTGGTGATCGATGTGCTGCTCGCGGCCCGGAGCGGACTGTTCGACGTCGCGGGCGAGAGCGCGATCAAGGAGATCGTCCCCGACGACGGCATGGGGCGCGCGCAGGCCGCCAACCAGGGGCGCGATGCCGCACTCCAGCTCGCCGGCGGACCGCTCGGCGGCCTGCTGCTCGGTGTGGGCGGTTGGCTCGTCGGCGTCGTGATGACCGTCTGCCATCTGATCGCCGCGCTGACCGCATGGATGCTCGGTCGGGGCCGCTCGAGCGAAAACGGAGACGATGCCGACGAGCCCCGGCGCGCCGGGCCGCGCCCCGCCGGCGCCGCGACGGATGATCCCGGTTTCGACGCCGCCCCCACCGCGAAACCGAACGCCTGGCGGGAGATGCGCGAAGGCTTCGCCTGGCTGTTCTCCCGGCCCGACCTGGGCGGCGTGCTCCTGATCATCACGATCATCAACCTGGGCTTCAACGCCGCGATCACGACCGCGATCTACGCGCTGCAGCAGGACGGCTATCCGGAGCTCCTGATCGGCACGATCTCGGCGGGGATCGGGATCGCGATGCTCGCCGGCGCGATCGTCGCCCCACTGCTCGTGCCGCGCATCGGTGCCGGCGTCCTGACGATCGCCGGGCTCGCGGTCGCCGCCGTCGCCGTGATCGGACTCTCGATGGTGACCGTACCGTGGGCGATCGTCGCGGTGCTGGGCGCCGCGGTGCTGCTGCTGCCCTCGCTCAACGCCGGCATGATGGGCTACTTCATGGTCGCGACCCCGTCGCATCTGCTCGGCCGCGCCAACAGTGCGGCAGGCGTGCTGGGTATGGGAGCGATGCCCATCGCGCCGCTGATCGCCGGCTTCGGTCTGACGGTGTTCGGGCGACAGGGGACGATCCTCGTCTGCGCGGGTCTGTGCCTGATCGCCGTCGTGCTGGCCATCGGCAACCGGGCCCTGCGCGCGCTCCCGGTCGAGTCGAAGTGGGCCGCGCACGCGAAGCAGTTCGAGGTGCGGTGAGGCGTCGAAGCAGGCATCGCATCGCACTCCTCTAGGGTGGCGTGTGGGCGGCAGGGCCCCGAGGAGGAGCGATGCAGTCACGACGATGGCCGGCGATCGCCGTGCAGGCGGCCGGACTGCTCGCCGCCGCCCTCGCCGCCACCTGGACGATCGCGCACCTGATCTCCGTGACGGTGCACGCGCCCTCGCAACTGCGTGACGTGGCCTTCGGATGGCCGATCCCCTGGTATCACCAGGACCTCAGCCGCTACCAGCCCGCCGACTACCCGACCACGGTCGAGATCGTGGGCGATCGGGTCGATCCCGTTCCGACCACCGTGGACTGGCTCGCCCTGGCCGGCGATGTCGCGCTGACGGCGCTCGCGCTCTGGGCTATCGTGGCTGCACTCCTGCATCTGCTCGGACCCGCGCTGCGCCGCAGGCTCGCAGGGCGCGAGGCGCAGAAGCACTGACCGGACCCGCCACGGCGCGGGAGAGAGCGAGACACCGATGTCCGAGATCGAGATCACCGAGAAGACCCTCCCCGCCGTACGGCTGGCCGCACTGACCGAGACGGTGGCGACACAGCCCGAGGTGGCGGCCGTCGTCGGCCCGCTGTTCGACCGTGTCGCGGATGCGCTGGCCGCGGTCGACGCCTCGCTGGCCACACCGATCGCCGAGTACGACATGGACGAGAACGGCGTGCGCATCACGGCCGGCTTCGTCTACGACGGTCCAACGCTCGACGGGGTCGACATCGTGGAGCTGCCGGCCGCGGCGAGCGCGGTCTCGGGCGTGCACCGGGGCGAGATGGCGAAGATCGATCAGAGTTGGAAGGCGCTGTACGACGCGATCAACGCCCGCGGACTCCAGGCGCAGGGGCCGTGCCGCGAGGTGTACGTGCGGGCGGAGTCCGAGGACCAGCTGGACTGGATCACCGAGCTGCAGCAGCCGGTCGCTCAGGGCTGAGGGCCGGCCCCCGCCGACTACAGCGCGCCGGTGAGAGCGGCGATGCCGAGGAGCGCCGAGACGAGCGCGAGCACGAGGGCGATCGAGATCAGCACCACGTGCACGGTGAGGAACGGCGTCGCCTTGCCGTTCTCGTCGCGGGCCCGCGGATCCTTCGCGACCCGCTTGTAGAACTGCGGCCAGACGACGGCGTTGAAGGCGGCATTGAGGAAGAGCACGATGGCGAGGGGGATCACCTCTCCACGCTATCGGCTCGGTCATCCTCACGTTCTGCAGGAGGATGCTCCCCTTTCCGGAGGAATCACCGCGAAGAGGTCCTGCGTTCGGCAGGTTCTCCTGCACACCGCGTGGCAGTCCCTGCGGAACGATGCCGAAACGGATGCTGCGACGCCCGATGTATCAGGAAACCCTTGCCGTGCTCCTGGTAGGTGTGATCACAATGGGCTTCATGATCGACGGTGCACCCGGCGCCGCTCTCGATCCTGCATCGGAAAACGGGCCTTCGCGGTGGCAGCGGGCGGCGGATCTCTTCGACGCATGGCGCGAGGGCGACGGTCGCGCGATGGACGAGCTGGTGCGTCTGATGACGCCCGTGCTCTGGCACGTCGTGCGCGCCTACGGGCTCGAGCGGACGCTCGCGGAAGACGTCGTGCAGACCACCTGGTTGCAGCTGGTCCGCGGCCAGGATTCGATCGCCGATGCTCGGGCGGTCTCCGCCTGGCTGACCACGACAGCCCGCCGCGAAGCCTGGCGTGTGGGCAAGGCGCAGGGTCGCGTGGACACCACCGATGCCGATGACCTCGACATCCTCCTCCCCGAGCAGCAGTCGGCGGAGGAGCACGCGACGCTCAGCGACGAGAAGCGGCGACTCTGGGCGGCCGTGAAGCGCCTGGCCGAACGCTGCCAGCGACTGCTGCGCGTGATCGCGTTCGAGGACCGCCCCGACTACACCCGCCTCGCGGCTGATCTGGCCATGCCGATCGGGAGCATCGGTCCGACCCGCCAGCGCTGCCTCGCCAAGCTCCGCGCCGTGCTGGACGCGCCGACCGCACCGAGCGCAGGAGGGTTCGCATGAGCGATCAGGAAGATGCCGAGGTGTTCGCGCAGCTGCGCGCTCTGTGGCGGGAGGTCGACCCGGTTCCGGCGACGTTGATCGACCGCATGATCGCCGCGGTCGCCTCCGACGGGCTGAGCCATGAATACGCCCTGCTGACGCTGGTGGAGAGCGAGCTGGGATCGGTGCGGGGAGATGCCGATGCGCTGACCCTGCAGTTCAGCGACGGGGTCACCAGCATCCTGCTGCACGTGACGACGACGGCATCCCGACGCCGACGTGTCGACGGATGGGTCGACACCGCCACTGCCGAGATCACGCTCGTGCAGGGTGAGAAGTCGCGTGCGACGGAGCCGGCCGAGACCGGACGATTCTCGTTCGACGAAGTACCACCCGGACTCACGCGGGTGCATCTGACGACGACCGGCGTGGACGGGGAGCCCCGCACGCTGTCGACGCCGCAGTTCGAGTTGTAGACCGCCTTCGGGCGCACGGGCGCGGGACCACCCGCACGGAGAGGATGACCGATGGAGCAGCCCCGAGGGTGGACCTGGCAGGACCGCGCGGAAGGATCGATCCGGCGGGGCACCGCGCTCGATCCGAGCCTGGAACCCGTGGACGGCATCCGCGCCTTCCCCACCGCGTATCTCCCCGAACGGCTGCTCATCACCCAGGATGTGGAGGACAACGAGGCGTATGACCGCGAGATCCGCACGCTGCGCGACGCTGCGGACAGCTTCGGATGGCTGCTCGAGATCGAACAGGGCGACGGCGTCTCCCGGGAGCTCGTTCCCGGTGTGCCCGGATTCCTGCGCGCGCACCTGACCACGCCGGATGAGCCGGGGCGCGGGGAGTCCCCCGTCGCGCCGGACGCGTGGCGGGTGCTGCAGCGGGCACGCCGCATGTCGCGCTCGGTGATGCCGCGCACCGGCCTGGAGCACGTGCTGTCGATCGACCCCGTCGGGCTCAATCCGTTCAGCCGCACCAACCCGTTCAGTCGGACGAACCCGTTCAGCCGCACCAACCCCGTGGAAGGACGAGGCGCGGGCGGCAGCGACGACTACCTCGAACCGGGCAGAGGGGCGCGACAGCCGGTGACCTGGCTCGGACCCGCACCACGCCGCGGACCTGCGCCGAAGCGCGGCCGTCGGCCCGTGGTCGCGGTGCTCGACACGGGCTGCGGGGTGCATGACTGGCTGCCGGATGACATCGTGACCCGGCACCTGGAACTCGACGGCGTCCCGATCGGACTCACGGATGACGCCGACCCCGAGCGCTACCCCGACCTCTACGGGCAGCTGGACGGAGAGATCGATGCGGTCGCCGGACACGGCACCTTCATCGCCGGCATCATCCGACAGGCCGCACCGGATGCCGACATCGTGTCGGTGCGGGTGGCGGGGGCGCTCGGCGTCGTGGACGAGAGCGCCCTGCTCGAGAGCCTGGCGCAGGTCATCGAGCTGTTGCGGCGCTACCGGGAGGACCCGAAGACCGGCCATCCGATCGACGTGCTCAACCTGTCGCTCGGGTATTACCACGAGACCCCGGTCGACGGTCAGTTCAGCCGCACCCTGTACGCCCTGCTCGCGAAGGCGCGCGAGCTCGGATGCGTGGTCGTGTGCTCGGCGGGCAACGACGCGATCGACCGTCCCTCGTTCCCGGCATCGCTCTGGCCCTGGCCCGGCGCCGACAACGGCATCGGGCCGGATCACGGCGCCCCGCACGTGTCGGTGGGCGCGCTGAATCCGTCGGCGCGATCGGTCGCCCTGTTCTCGAACGTCGGCCCCTGGGTGCGGGTGTACGCGCCGGGTGCGGCCGTCGTGAGCACCTCACCGGCCTTCGTCGGCGGTGCCCAGGCGACGACCAGGGCCGATGTCGACGGGCTGCACCGTGAGACGATCGACCCGGACGACTACCGCGGCGGCTTCGCCGTGTGGAGCGGCACCTCGTTCGCCGCCCCCTACGTCGCCGGCCTCATCGCCGGGCACCTCGGCGTCATCGGCGTCGGGCGGGTGGACGCGGCATCCGCCGTCAAGGCCGCCCTGGCGACGCTGCCTTCGCCGTCCGTGGACTGAGCCGCCGGGCGAACAAACCAGGACGCTGCCCCTGGACAAGGCCTCCGGCTCTTCCGCCCGGGGCCGGGGCACGGCATTCTGAGTGGATGCCCCTGTCCGCACAAGAGCTGCACCGGCGCGGGGTCGAAGCGGCCAACTCCCGACGGTTCGCGGCGGCCCGGCGTGCGCTGACGACGGCATCCGCCCGCACGGACGATCCCGACCTGCGCGCCCGCATCGACGGCACCCGGGCCTATGTGCTCGCCCAGACCGGGGAGCCGGCGGAGGCGGAACGCCTGTGCCGCGACGCCCTCGACCGCGAAGGACTGCGCGACGAGACGGTCGCGGTGCTGAGCGGACAGCTCGGCACGCTGCTGATGCACTCCGGACGGCTCGACGAGGCCGAGACGATGCTCACGCGTTCCATCGACGCGATGCGCACGGAGACCACCGAACTCGCGAACTGCCTCATGAACAGGTCGATGCTGCGGATGCAGCAGCATCAGCTCGAAGCCTGCATCTCCGACCTGCAGCGTGCGGTCGCCGTGTACGAGGCCAACGGCGACGAGGAGCCTCTCGCCGAAGCGCGACACAACCTCGGCTACGCGGCGCTGCTCGGGGGCGACCTGGTCACGGCTCTCGCACTGATGACCCGTTCGCGGCCGACTCTCGCGGCGACCAGCGACCTGGCCGCCGCGATCAGCGACCTGGATCGCGCCGAGGTGCTGCGCGACGCCGGCCTCACGACGGAGGCCGAAGCGCTGCTCGGCCGCGTGGCTGTGCAGTTCGGGGCGCAGCGGATGCGGCAGGCGCGGGGCGAGGCCGAGCTCCATCTCGCCCGTTCCCTGCTGCGCCACGATGCGACGGCCGCCGAACGCACGGCACGTACTGCGGCCCGCCGGTTCGCCGCACTCGGCAGTGCCGGGTGGGAGGCGCGCGCCGACGCCGTGCGACTGGAAGCCGGGCTGAGCGCCGGTACGCGTACCCGCCCCGACGACGATGAAGTGCGACGCACGGCATCCGCCCTCGACCGCAGCGGTCTGCGCACCGAGGCGACCGCACTGCGCCTCAGCGCGCGGCGCGAGGGCGGGGGACGGCTGCCGACTGTGGCGGACGATGCTCCCGCGCCGCTACGGCTGCGTGTGCACGAGGTGCGGGCGGCGAGGGCCGCCTCGGCCGGACGCCCCCGTGACGCCCTGCGCGCGGCGGCCGAGGGCCTCGACCTGCTCGCGGGATGGCAGCAGTCGTTCGGCGCGCTCGACCTGCAGGCATCGGTCGCGATGCAGGGGAGCGAGCTCGTCTTCGCCGGGCTGACCGCCGCCGCGCGCACCCGTGATCCGGAGACGCTGTTCGCCTGGTCCGAGCGGGCACGGCACCTCAGCCAGCAGGTCGCGCCGTTGCGCCCTCCGCACGATGACGCCCTCGCCACGGATCTCGCAGAACTGCGGATGCTGCGCGCCGACCTCGCCGGTCAGGACTGGACCACCGATGCCCGCGTGCGCGTGCTGCGCGATCGGGTGCGGGAGCGGCAATGGTCCTCGACCCGCTCCGGGGGCACGCGTGAACGCATCAACCTCGCGGCGACCACAGCCCTGCTCGATGCCGACACCGCGGTGCTCGCGTACGTCTTCACCGGGACGGCGCTGCACTGCGTCGTGGTGACGGCATCCACGGCGCGCATCGTCGACCTGTCCCTGTCACTCGTGCAGTCCGCGCTCGACGGGCTCCGCGCCGATCTCGACGTGGCCGCCCTCACACGTGGTGGGCCGATGGCGGAGGTGATCGCCCGGTCGCTCGACGCGCGCCTGGCCCTGCTCGACGCCGAGCTCCTGGCGCCCGTGCGCGGATCGGCGCGGCAACTGGTGGTGACATCGCCCGGCATCCTCGCCGGGGTGCCCTGGGCGATGCTGCCCGGCATGCACGGCACCCCGTTCACCCTCGCGACCTCGGTCTCGCGGTGGAGCGGCGATCGTCGGGGCCCGCACGAGACGGGGGACCGTATCGGGTTCGCCGCGGGTCCTCGCGTGCCGCGCGCCGGTGAGGAGATCCAGCAGGCCGCCGCGGCGTGGGGCGCATCTCCCGTGCAGTTGCACGGCGCGGAGGCGACCGTCTCGGCCGTCACGACACTCGCCGGCTCGACCGATCTGCTGCACATCGCCGCCCACGGTCGCCATGCCGTCGACAACCCGCTGTTCTCGGGCTTCGAGCTCGCCGACGGCACCCTGTTCGGCTACGACGTCGATCTGATCCCGACCGTGCCCGACACCGTGATCCTCTCCGCGTGCGAACTCGGCCGCTCCTCGGTGCGCTGGGGCGAGGAGGCGCTCGGCATGACGCGGGTATGGCTGCACGCGGGGACGCGGTGCGTGATCGCGGCTCCGGTCGTCGTGCCGGATGACGTGGCGTGCGAGCTGCTGGGTGCCGTGCACGGGGAGCTCGCGGCCGGGGCGACCCCTGCCGCAGCGCTGGCCGCGGCATCCGTCTCGACCGGCCATCGCGCGCCGTTCCAGTGCCACGGAAGCGGATTCTGAACTTTTTCTCCATTCGGTGTATCACCGGGGAGGGGAAGCGCTCCTGTTCTTCGGAAGGTGTCATGCGGAGGGCCTCGGAAGGTCGAGGCGCAAGGGAGGCGCAGTCAACGCGGAGTCTCGCGCACTGGGGAGTGCGAGACGACACGGACACCAACTACTCAGAGTGTGCAGCGGTATGCAGCCGTGACGCGCTCGCGAGGCCTCGGCGTCGTGGGGACGCCGGGGCCTTCGTTGTGGGTGGGCGGCCGCTGATCAGGAGGCCGCGCCTCCACCCTGCAGCGATGCGATCTCGGCACGGGCGGCGGCGACGATCTCGTCGTTGGTGTGCGCGTGGCCCCAGAGTCCCCATCCGCCGGGCGCTGCCTCACCGAGGGTGACCCAGGTGCGCTGAGTGAGCGTGTCATCGCCGGCGGCCCGGGCGACCAGATCCGTCAATCGCCGCACAACGGCGATCTGCTTGTCCCGGTCGAGTGCGCCGGCGTTCGTGAGTACCTGCACCCGCACGTGGTTCGAAGCTCCGTCGACGTTCGAGATGCTGCCCGCGGGCAGCTCGTGCACGAACGCGGCGGTGTTAGTGCGGAACATCGGGATGTCGGGAACCTGCTCGACGTCCTTCACCGTAGCGGCGGCCTCGGCAGCGAGCGCGTGAACATCGGGGAAGGTTCCGGCGGTGGCGTAGATGTCGATCATGGGCATGGCGATCTCCTCGCGGGTCAGGTGTCGTCAGAATTATGACGAGCGTCATAGAACGATAGAATATGATTGGCGTCATAGTCAATACGAGAGGGAGAAATGGTCTCTGAGGCACGGGAGCGGATGGTACGCACAGCCGCGATCCTTCTGGCGAAACGAGGATTGCAGGGCGCCTCTTTCTCCGAGGTGCTCGCCGCGTCGGGGGCCCCACGAGGATCCATCTATCACCACTTCCCCGAGGGGAAGGATCAGCTCGTGACCGAGGCGCTCGCCCTCGCGCAGGGCCGCGCCCTTGCCGAGCTGGAGAAGCATCGAGATCAACCGGCCACCGAGGTCGCGCGGGCGTTCGTCCAGCTCTGGCGCGACGTGCTCGTCGCCTCCGATTTCCAGGCAGGATGCGCCGTCGTCGCCGTCACAGTCGCCGCGGAGGAGGATGCCCTCGTCGATACCGCCGCGGGAGTCTTCCGGGAATGGCAGGAGACCCTGACTGCCCTGCTCACGTCCGGCGGAGTGTCCGCAGACCGCGCTCCGTCTCTCGCCGCCCTGCTCATCGCGGCCTGCGAAGGAGCGGTCATCGTCGCGCGCGCGCAGGGGTCACTCGACCGGTTCGACGCGACCAGCGAGGAACTGATCGGAGTCGTCGCCGCGGCGAGCTGAGATTCGCGCCGGCTGCTGCCTCTTGATCCTTCGAGCCCGTCCGGAAGCCCCTCGCATCACATGAAGGAGATCTCGCGTCCTGAAGGCCCAGACGCCGCATCCGCTCCTTCATAACGCGAGATCTCCTTCGTACCGGGCGAGCACGAAGGCCCCCGTAGGATCGTCCGATGGCACGAATCGACTGGGCACAGCTTCCTCCTGACATCCAGCGCCGCGTCGAGCGCGTGGCGGGCGCCGAGGTCCGCGAGGCGCACACCCAGACCGGAGGATTCTCCGCGGGTATCGCCTCCCGCGTCACCTTCGCCGATGGGCAGCGGTTCTTCGTCAAGGCGGTGCCGACGACGACGCAGGGGACGTTCGAGCTCTATGCCCGCGAGGCCGAAGTGCTGCGGGCGATCCCCCGCGAGCTTCCCGCCGCGCACCTCGTCGGTGCGTTCACACAGGACGACTGGACCGTGCTCGTGATCGAGGATGTCGAGGGGCTGCACCCGGAACGCTCCGTCTCCTCGGCCGACACCGCGCACGTCCTCGATGCGATCGCCGCGCTGGCGGCCGTCCCCGCAGACCGGACGCTCCCCCGCCTCTCCGACGAGCTGGCCGACGATGCGCACTCCTGGAGCAGGCTTGTCGCCGAAGGACTCCTGGAGACGACGACCCCCTGGTGCGTGGCGAACGTCGACCTGCTGCGTGCAGCCGCAGAACGCGCACCCTCTGCCGTCGCGGGCGATCGGCTCCTCCATGCTGACCTCAGAGCGGACAACATCCTCATCGACTCGTCGGGACGCGCGCGCCTGCTCGACTGGCCGTGGGCAGCGAGAGGAGCGGGCTGGGAAGACGCACTCCTCTACCTACTGGACCTGCGCGTCGAAGACTCCACCGCCAACGTGGCACCGCTGCTCGACCACCCGGCATTCGGGAGATCCCGCACGGATGACCATGTGGCGCTCTTGGCCGCGGTGGCCGGGAGCTGGTTCGAGAAATGCCGCCTTCCTGCCCCGCCGGGGATGACGACGCTGCGCGACTTCCAGCGCCGAGAGGCGATCGCCGCCGTCGAGTGGATCGCGGAGCTCTCCGCCGCAGCCGACTGACTCCGACCCGCGAGACCCCCGTCACCCCGCGAGCAGCACCTCATGCCCGGCGTCACGGAGCGCGGTGACCGCGGCCGCATCCGCTCCGGCATCCGTCAGCACGGTCGGGAACAGATCGACGCCACCCACGGCGGCGAAGGCCACGACACCGAGCTTGCTGCTGTCGGTGACCACCACCGCGCGGCGGGCGCGTTCGGCCATCATGCGGTTCACGGCGGCCTCGCGTTCGTCGTGCGTGGTCGCGCCGGATTCGGCATCCATGCCGTTCACGCCGATGAAGGCGATGTCGAGACGCACGCCGCGCAGCAGCTGCTCCACGAAGGGGCCGACCAGCTCGTAGCTGCGGGAGTGGATGACGCCGCCGGTGACGACGACCTTGATGTCGGGGCGGGTCGCCAACTGGGCGGCGATGTTCACGGCGTTCGTGACCACCGTGATGCCGGCGCCGGCCGCGAGGTCGTCGCGCGCGGCAAGGGCCGCAGCGATCGCGGTCGTCGTCGTGCCGCCGGAGAGTCCGACGACCATGCCGGGGGCGACGAGGTCGGCTGCGGCCTGGGCGATACCCGCCTTCTCGTGCGTGCGGAGGTGGCTCTTGTAGCGGATGGGCAGCTCATAGGCGACAGCCTGCGCGACCGCTCCGCCGTGCGTGCGGGTGAGCAGTCGCTGCTCCGCGAGCGAGTCGAGGTCACGTCGGGTGGTCGCGGCCGAGGCGCCGAACTGCTCGACCAGATCCTCGACCGTCACCTCGCCGGCGTCGGCCAGCAGGTCGAGGATCGCGTTCAGCCGCGCGGCGCGCTTCATCGCCGCCCCCGGGCGGATGCCGTGTGCGCGAGGGGTGTCATCCCGCCACCGTATCGTCCTCGGCGAGCGCGAACAGCCGCAGCAGGCGCGCAGCCTCCACCGCCAGCGCCTCGCGCGCCGGCGCGAGGTACTTGCGCGAGTCGACGAGACGCTCATCGTCATCGAGCACCCCGCGGACGGCGCGCGTGAAGTGGCCGTTCAGATGCGTCGACACGTTGATCTTCGCCATGCCCGCGCGGACGGCCTGAGCGATCACGTCGTCGGCCACGCCGGATGAGCCGTGCAGCACCAGGGGAACCGGCAGCGCCGCATGCAGGCGTGCGATCAGGTCGAGATCGAGGGAGGCGGTGCGGTCGATCATGGCGTGCGACGATCCGACGGCCACGGCGAGCGCGTCGACACCGGTCGCGGCGACGAACGCCCGCGCCTCGTCCGGATCCGTGCGTACCCCCGGCGCGTGCGCACCGTCCTTGCCACCGACCTCGCCGAGCTCGCCCTCGATGTAGACGCCGGCCGCGTGGGCGCGGGCAGCCACTGCGGAGGTGAGCGCGACGTTGTCGTCGTAGGGCAGGACGCCGCCGTCGAACATGACCGATCCGAATCCGAGGGCGATCGCCTCGTCGACCAGCTCGGGACGCTCGGCGTGATCGAGGTGCACCGCGACCGGCATCGCCGCACGGCGGGCCACGGCGAGCGTCGCGAGCGCGATCGGCTCCAGCCCCCCGTGATAGTCGGCGCAGTTCTGCGAGATCTGCAGGATCACCGGCAGCTGCGCGAGCTCGGCCGCACGCACCAGCCCCTCGGCGGTCTCGAGGTGGATCACGTTGAAGGCCCCGATCCCCCGGCCGGCAGCGGATGCCGCAGCGACGAGTTCACGGGCGGAGACGAGGGTCACGAGAGGTCCTTCCGGACGGAGTCGGGGTCGGGGCGTGAGACCCGCAGCTGCGCGGCGAGCGTCGGCCACTGCGGGGAGATGTCGCCGGCGAGCGGCATCAGCACGGCGGCCGCCGACCACGCGGCCGCGCGGCGCAAGATCAGTTCGGGGTCGCGCTCACCTTCGGCGTAGAGCACGGCGCAGGCGGCCACCGCCGCGTCACCGGCACCCGTCGGGTTTCCGGCGAGAGGTTCATCCAGGCGGGCGTGCACGAGTTCGGATGCTGTGACCGCCAGCATCCCGGCGGCGCCCAGCGAGAGGAGCACGAGCTCGGCGCCTCGGGCGAGTAGCGCACGTGCACCATCGACGGGGTCGGTGATCCCCGTCGCCTCGGCGAGTTCGGCCCGATTCGGCTTCAGCACCGATGCGCCGGCCGCTGCCGCGCGCAACAGGGCGGGCCCCGAGGTGTCGACGATCACCGGCACTCCGGCATCCTTCGCGACGGCGATCAACAGCGGGAGGAACCCGTCAGGGGCGCCGGGCGGGAGACTGCCCGAGATCACGAGCACACGCGCGCTCGGCAGGGCGTCGACCACGGCCGCGAGCAGATCCGCCCACTCCTGGTCGCTCGGGTTGAGGCCGCGCTCGTTGACGATCGTGGTGTCGCCGAGGGCTTCATCGACGATCGCGATGCTGCGGCGCGTGTCCTGGGCGACCCGCACCAGCGAGTGCGGCACACCGCTGCGCCCGAGTTCCTCCGCGAACTCCTCGCCGCTGCGCCCACCCGCCGTCGTGATCGCCCGCACCACGGCACCTTCGGCATGCGCGACCCTGGCCACATTGAGCCCCTTGCCCCCGGCCCGCACGGCACCGGCGTCGGCGCGATGCGTGTCGCCGATGCGGAGCTGGTCGACGTGCCAGGTGAGATCGAGGGCGGGGTTGGGGGTGACGGTGAGGATCATGCGACCTCCCGCGCCCGCAGCGCCGCCCCGAGCAGTCCGGCGTTGCCGGAGAGCTCCGCAGGGACGAGCACAGGCAGGCGGTGGAAGCTCAGTCGGGCCGCCAGCCGTTCGCGGAGTTCGTCGAACAACGCCCCACCGGCGCGCGACAGGCCTCCGCCGATCACCACCGCCTCCGGCGCGATCACGGCCGTCAGCTGCGCGAGCGAGAGGGTCAGCGCGTCGAGCGCGGAGTTCCAGATGTCCGCAGCGGCCTGATCACCGGCAGCGGCACGGGCGATCACATCCTTCGCGCCGTTCGGGACGATCCCCGTGGCCGCGTGATAGCGGCGAGCGATCGCGCCGGCCGAGGCGACCGCCTCCAGACAGCCCCGCGCGCCGCAGGGGCAGATCGGCCCTTCCGCGACGGGCGAGTGTCCGATCTCACCCGCATACCCGCCCGCGGTGTACGGCACGCCGCCCACCAGCAGGGCGCCGGCGATTCCGGTGCCGATCACCAGGACCACCGCGTTCTCATAGTCGCGCGCTCCTCCGAGGAGGCGCTCGGCCCAGCTCGCGGCGCGCACATCGTGATCGAACGCGACCGGCAGCCCCAGTCGCACGCTGGCGAGATCGCGCAGCGGGGAGTCGTGCCAGCCGAGGTTGCTGGCGAACACTCCGAGTCCGGCATCCGCATCCACGATCCCCGGCACCACGAGGCCGACGGCCTGCGGTTCGACGTCGGGATGCGCCGCACGCAGCTCCGCGGCGAGCACGCCGAGACGTTCGATGAGCACTTCGGTGCGATCCCCGTCGACGATCGGCGTCGGGGTGCGGCGGAGGCCGTGCGCGGTCCCGTCCGCGTCGAACAGCGCTGACTTGATGTCGGTGCCCCCCACATCGAAGGCCAGCACCGGCACACCGGCGCCCAACCCGCGAACCGCGGCGAGCGCCTCACCCGAGGCGTCGCGCACGACGTCGGGGACGGAGGCGGCGGGGTCGGACCTGGTCATCATCGGCTCCGGTCGGGCGTCGGCGTCATGCGTCCAGGATGACGGATCGCGTGAGGTTGCGGGGCTGATCCGGGTCCAGTCCCCGCGCGAGCGAGCGTTCGAGCGCAACCCGGTGCACGCGGACGAGCTCGGCGAGAGGATCGATCGGGTGCTGCACGAAGCGGGCACCCGTCGCCTCCACCTGCGCCTGGAGCCCCTCGGGAGCCGCGCCGAACTGCCAGGTCACCCGTCCGGGGGCCGCGATCGCGATCGGCCCGTGGCGGTACTCCATCGACGAGTAGGACTCGGTCCACGA
Source organism: Microbacterium saperdae (assembly GCF_006716345.1). Lineage (NCBI taxonomy): Bacteria > Bacillati > Actinomycetota > Actinomycetes > Micrococcales > Microbacteriaceae > Microbacterium > Microbacterium saperdae. Next base: position 536,637 of record NZ_VFOX01000002.1, on the reverse strand, counting down.
CTGCGAGGACTCGCGCATCTTCAGCGCCGCCTCATGGGCGAGACCGGTCGTCCAGCCGCGGCCGAGGAACGTGTACTGCTCCGCGTCGCGGAGCTCCTCGTCAGCCGGAGCGGCGAGCACGGCGGAGGCATCGGCGATCGCCGCAGTGAGGTCCTCCCCGAGCGAGGCGCGGAACAGCGCGAGCGCGGTGGTGGCGAAGCGCGTCTGCACGACCGACTTCTCGTCGGCGAACGGCAGCAGCACCGCCTCGTCCACGAGAGAGACGAGGGGCGACTCCGGGTCGCCGATCACGCCGATGGTGGGGATGCGGCCCTTGACGCGCTCGACGAGTTCGAGCACCTCGGTCGTCGTGCCCGAGCGTGTGAGCGCGACGACGGCGTCGTATCCCCGGTCGACGAACGCTTCGGATGCCGTGAACGCATCGGTCTCACCGAGGCCGGCGGTCTCACGCAGCGCCGCGTAGGACTGCGCCATGAACCAGGACGTTCCGCATCCGACGACCGCGATGCGGGCTCCGGCAGCCGGGAGGAGCGCCTGCGCGTCGCGCAGATTAGCCGCTGCCGCCCAGGTCTCGGGCTGCGAGGTGAGCTCTTCGTGCATGTGTGCGCCGGGTGACGATCCAGTCATCGGAGTGCCTTTCTCAAGAATCTTTGCGTGATTGTGATTGTTTAAGCGTTCAGTCGATCATAGTATGGCGCTCATGGAGATTCGCTAGAGGATTTTCTTGATTTGTTTATTCGCCTGACAAATAATCGAACAAGTTCCACCGCCTCGACGTCACGCCCCATCGTCATCGAGGACTCGAGTCGAACCGACTTGAACGATCACGACCGCCACCCGGCGGGACCGATCACCACGCACCGTCGCGTGAAGTGCTCTGCGACTGTGCATCGCGCCCCCTCCACCGAACGGCGGAGTCACTCCTCACCCGAGTGGCACCCGTCCGACGGAGCGGCAACCCACACACACAGTGAGGAATGCAACACACATGAAGAAGTCACTGCGATTCGGCGCTGTCGCTCTTGCGGCAGCCGCCACACTCACGCTCGCTTCGTGCGGCTTCGGCGGTTCGACCGGCGACAGCGGCGACGCCGGAGGGTCGACCACGCTCGACCTGCTGGTCCCCAGCTACTCCGACGGCACCAAGGCGAACTGGGAGACCGTCATCAAGGGGTTCGAGAAGGCCAACCCCGACATCAAGGTCAAGCTCGAGGTGCAGTCCTGGGACAACCTCGAGAAGGTCGTCTCCACCAAGATCCAGGCCGGCGAGGCACCCGACATCTACAACGGCGGACCGTTCGCCGGATTCGTCGGCGACGAGCTCCTGTACCCGGTGAAGGACGTCGTCTCGGATGACGTCTACTCCGACTTCCAGGAGTCGTTCCTCGCGAACGCCGAGGTCGACGGCACGGCATACGCGCTGCCGCTGATCGCGTCGGCTCGTGCCCTGTTCGTCAACAACGCTCTGCTCGACCAGGCCGGCGTGGAGGCTCCGACCAACTGGGATGAGCTGCTGGATGCCGCCACCAAGGTGTCCGCGCTCGGCGGCGGAGTGGCGGGCTACGGCATGCCCCTCGGATCCGAAGAGGCGCAGGCCGAAGCGGCCGTGTGGCTGTGGGGCGGAGGCGGATCGTTCGGCGACGCATCCGAGATCACGATCGACACCCCCGAGAACCTCGTGGGTGCCGAGCAGATCAAGAAGATGATCGACGCCGGCGCGACCCAGGCCGACCCCGGCTCGACGCAGCGGTCGCCGCTGATGGACATCTTCATCCAGGGCAAGATCGGCATGCAGGTGGGTCTGCCGCCGACGGTCGGACAGATCGCCGAAGGCAACCCCGACCTGGACTACTCCATCGTCCCGATCCCCACCAAGGACGGCTCGGCGTTCACGCTCGGCGTCATGGACCAGCTGATGGCGTTCCAGAACGACGATGACAAGAAGGAAGCGATCACCAAGTTCTTCGACTACTACTACTCGGCCGACGTGTACGTGCCGTGGGTGCAGGCCGAAGGCTTCCTCCCGGTCACCAAGTCCGGTGCCGAGCAGCTCTCCGGCGAGGAGGCGCTCAAGCCCTTCCTCGACGTGCTGCCCGACGCGCAGTTCTACCCGTCGACGAACGCCAAGTGGTCCGCCGCAGACGGTGCGTTCAAGTCCCTGTTCGGCCAGCTGCAGGACCAGCCTGCCGCTGACGTGCTGAAGCAGATCCAGGCACAGGTCGACGCAGGCTGACGCCTGCCGATCGGGAAGGTTCGGGTACACGAATGAGCCAGACGACACAGTCCTCGAACCTGGCGGGGGCGGCCTCCGGTCGCCCCCGCACCCCCGACACCCCGCGGGGAAGGTCGCGGGGGAAGGATCTCCTCCAGGCCCTGCCCTGGATCGCACCGGCGCTGGTGCTCATCATCGGCGTCGTGCTGTTCCCCGCGGGCGTCATGTTCTACAACTCCACGCGGGACATCTCCCTCTCCGGCCTCGACAAGGGCTCGGTGGGCTTCGACAACTTCATCACGGTCTTCACGTTCACCGAGTTCTGGCCGATCTTCTTCCGCACCATCGTGTGGGTCGTCTCGGTCGTGCTGTTCACGGTGGTGATCTCGCTCGGACTCGCGCAGATCCTGAACAAGGCCTTCCCCGGCCGACAGATCGTGCGCATGGCCGTGATCGTGCCGTGGGCGGCATCCGTCGTGATGACGACCATGGTCTTCTACTACAGCCTCGAACCGTACTTCGGGGTCTTCAACAAGTTCCTGTATGACATCGGACTCTCCTCCGACTCGGTCGGCTACGGGTGGACCAAGAACCCGACGACCGCCTTCATCTGGTCCATCGTGATCGCGATCTTCGTCTCGCTGCCCTTCACGACCTACACGATCCTGGCCGGCCTCCAGGCGGTGCCCGCCGACGCACTCGAGGCCGCGAAGATGGACGGCGCCGGAGCCACCCGCACCTACTGGTCGATCGTGCTGCCCCAGCTGCGCAGTGCGCTGGCCGTCGCGATCCTCATCAACATCATCAACGTCTTCAACTCGCTGCCGATCCTCAAGGTCATGACGGGGTCGATCCCCGGATACGGCGCCGACACGATCATGACGATGATCTTCAAGTACATCGAGCTGCAGAAGAAGGTCGATGTCGCGAGCGCCCTGTCGGTGGTCGCCTTCCTGATCGTGATCCTGATCGTCGCGGCCTACGTGAAGATCGTCAAGCCCATGAAGGAGGTCTGATCGTGACCGTCACCGAGACAGAGCTCGTCACCACCGCAGGCCGAGGCGGACGCAGCCTCCCGCCCGTCCCCGGACGCAAGCGCCGGTACACCGCCGATCAGGTCAGCCTGCCGCGGGTCATCCTGCGCACCGCCGCCGGATTCCTCGTGCTCGCGATCTTCGTGCTGCCGTACCTGATCATGTTCTTCGGCTCCGTGAAGACGAAGCCGCAGATCCGCTCGGTCGACCCGACCTACCTCCCGACCGAGTGGCACTGGGAGAACTACATCACGATGTGGTCGACCCCCGAGACGCCGTTGCCGTACAACCTGATCTCGACGATCATCATCGCGGTGTTCGCGACGCTGCTCGTGCTCGCGGTCTCCCTGCCGGCGGCGTACTACACGGCCCGCTTCAAGTTCCCCGGACGCATGGTCTTCCTGTTCCTGGTGATCGTGACGCAGATGCTGCAGCCGGCCGTGCTCACCTCCGGCCTGTTCCGCCAGTTCACGACGCTCGGCCTGGGCGACACCTGGGCGGCGATGATCTTCATCAACGCGGCGTTCAACCTGTCTTTCGCGGTGTGGATCATGCACTCCTTCTTCGCCGGCATCCCCAAGGAGGTCGACGAGGCGGCGCAGATCGACGGCGCCGGTCGCTTCACGGTGCTGTTCAAGATCAACCTGCCGCTCGTGTGGCCCGGCATCGTCACCGCGATCGTGTTCACCTTCGTGGCGTGCTGGAACGAGTTCGCGGCTTCTCTGGTGATTCTGTCGACCGACAAGAACCAGCCGCTCTCGGTCGCGCTGACCAAGTTCGTCGGCCAGTACGAGACCAGCTGGCAGTACGTGTTCGGTGTCTCGATCGTCGCGATCCTGCCTGTCGTCATCCTGTTCATGCTCATCGAGAAGCGCCTGGTCGGCGGTCTGACGGCGGGCAGCGTCAAGTAGTTCGGTTCGTGTCGGACTCCCGATTCGAAGGAGATCGCACGGGATGAAGGAGCGGATGCCGTATCGGCTCCGTCATCTCGTGCGATCTCCTTCATACGTGGTGCCGGGTGCCGCACGGGACCGGTGGGACTCAGTCGGCGGAGATCCGCGCGAGCTCGTCGAGGAATGCCCGGACGACGGGTGTCTCGTTGTCCGCACGCCAGATGACGCCGACCTCCCAGCGCGCGCTCGCACCGTCGAGTCGGTGCATCGACACTCGGGCCGGGGCGATGTTGCGCACGCTCTCGGGGACGATGGCGGCGCCGATGCCGGCGGCGACGAGGGCGAGGACCGTCTGGAGATCGTCGGCCTCTTGGATCGCGACCGACGGCACGCCGATCTCAGCCAGGTACATGCCCGTCTGGGCGGCCAGGCCGGGGCCGCGCCGGGACGACAACCGAACGAGCGGATGATCGCGCAACCACTCCCCGAGCGACGACCCCGCGGGTGGCGCCTCCCATGCTTCCGGATGCGCGATGATCAGCCTGTCGGAGAGAACGGCGACGGAGCGCAGGTCTCGGGGTGACGGCATCCGTCCGAACGCGACGTCCAACTCTCCGTCTCTGACCGCCTGGATCTGCGCCGACGACGACATGTCCTCCAACCGGACCGTCACTCCCGGAAAGGCGGAGCGGAAGGCCGCGACCACGCGAGGAGCGACCGCGATGCTCGACAGGCCGAACCCGACCGCCAGGTGCCCCTCGTCTCCCGCCGCCATCCGCTTCACCCGCGCCTCGAACCGATCGGCGAGTGCGACCACCGCTCGCGCGTCTTCCAGAAGCGCCGCACCGGCGGTCGTCAGAGCGGCTCCCTGACGGCCGCGACGGAACAAGGGCGTCCCGACCAGGGCCTCCAACTGCTGGATCTGCTTCGTGAACGCCGGCTGCGTGATCGACGACGCGGCGGCAGCTTCACTGAATGTCGATCGATCCGCCGCGAGGACCAGAGCACGCATCAAACGGATATCCATTCCTGAAGGTTATGTGAAATCGATCAGAACTCATTGGAACTTATTCCGGGGATGCTCTTGACTGAGGTCATCGACGACGAGAGGAATGACCGGATGACCGGATCAGCCACCGACCTTCGGGTTTCCGTGGTCCAGTTCGAAGCGGTGCCGTCTGACAAGACCGCCAACCTCGCCACCGTGCGGCGTCTCGCCGAACAGGCCGTCGCCGACGGCTCGCAGCTGGTCGTCTTCCCCGAGATGTGCCTGGCCGGCTATTGGCACCTCACCACGTCGAGCACGGAGCGCCTTCGCGAACTGGCGGAGCCCGCCGAAGGCCCTCTGGTGCACTCCCTCAGGAAGATCGCGGCCGACCTCGGCTCGGGCATCGGGGCAGGCTTCCTCGAAGCCGACGGAGACGAGCTCTTCAACTCGTACGCGGTGTGCTTCCCCGACGGATCGACGCACATCCACCGCAAGCTGCACGCCTTCGAGCACGAGGCGATCTCGAGCGGCGCCGGGTACACGGTGTTCGACTCGCCCTGGGGAGTGCGGATGGCCATCCTGATCTGCTGGGACAACAACCTCGTCGAGAACGTGAGGGCTGTCGCGCTGCTCGGAGCGAAGGTCCTCATCGCGCCCCACCAGACCGGTGGAACGAACTCCCGCAGCCCGCACGGCATGAAGGTCATTCCGGCGGAGCTCTGGCACGACAGATTCGAGAATCCTGAAGCCCTGCTCGCTGCCGTCAACGGTCCCTCCGGTCGCGAGTGGCTCATGCGCTGGCTCCCGGCACGTGCACACGACAACGGGATCTTCCTCCTCTTCAGCAACGGCATCGGCCCGGATGCCGACGAGATCCGCACCGGCAACGCGATGATCCTCGACCCATACGGACGGATCATCGCCGAGACTCCCGTCGCCGACGAGGCCGTGGTGACCGCCGACCTGGACTGGGAACTCCTGCCCCTGTCGACCGGACGCCGCTGGCTGCTCGGCCGACGCCCCGAGCTCTACGGCGCGCTGACACAGCGCTCCGGCCTGGAACGCGACGCACGCACCGCGCGCCACTCCGACGTCCCGGTCCCCGACGACTTCCAGATCGAGAACTGACCCGGCTCCGCTGCGGGTTCGGGAGGAGATCTCGGCTTCGGGAGGAGCGGATGCCGCGGCGGCTCCTCCCGAACGGGAGTTCTCCTCCCCGCGCGGGGCGGACGTCAGTGCGAAGCGCGCGACGCGGCGATCAGCTGAGCCGGACTCCAGCGCACGCCGAGCACCGCGGTGAGCGCAGCCTGGGCCGCCCCCGCCGATTCCGTCGCGCGTGTGTCGGCGTAGCGCACCGGCACCGTCGCCGTGCCGCGCGCGTGATAGTCGGTCTCCTGCTGCAGCAGCGTGAGGAACCGGTCTCCGAGCAGGGTGGCCGGTCCGCCGATCACGACCTCGGTCGGGTCGAGCAGCGCGCTGATGAGCTTGATCGCCCTGGCGAGGGCTCGCGCACCGGCCCCGAGGTCGGCCTCGTCCGCGGTGACGGCGAGCGCGGCGACCGCGTCCGCCTCCATCGCGTCGGTGAACTCCGCGCCGAGCAGGGCCGACAGGGATGCCGCCGACTCGAGGCAGCCGTATCGACCGCACCGGCACTCGCGCGCCGCATCACCGAACTCCACCTGCACATGACCGATCTCACCCGCACGATCACGCGGTCCGGGGGCGAGGTCTCCGTCGAGGGTGATCGCCGCACCGACTCCGCCACCGAGGTGGATGAAGAGCCGGTAGCCGGAAGGGGATTCTTCCATTCCGGCCTCTGCGATCGCTTCGGCATCGACGTCGTTCACCAGGAGCACGGGAGCTCCGAGCAGCGCTTCGAAGCGTGCGGCCAGGGGCACGTCCTGCCAGCCCAGCTGCACGCTCTCGAACACCGAACGGCCATCGGTCGTCCCCGGCAGCTGCACGCCGGCGGCGATCACGCGGGTGCCGTACTCGGCGGCGATCGCGATGATCGCCGCATCCAAGGCCTCGTCGCGCGATTCGGCGGTGTAGGCGAGGCGTCGCGTGTCGATCTCGGCGCCGTCGAGCGCGACGAGGGCGACGCGGGCACTGGTGGGCTGGACGACGAGAACGAGGATCAGGTGGTGACGGGCATCGACGCTGAGTGTGGTCGCCCGCTTGCCGCCGGTGCTCGCCGCCTGCTCCCCGTCGACGATGAGCCGGCTCTCGATGAGCTCGGCGACCAGGGAGGATGCGGTGGCCGCGGTCAGCCCCGTCGCGCGTGCGATGCCGGCGCGGGTCTGCGTGCCCGAGCTGCGGAACACCAGCTGCAGCGCGCGGCGCAGGTTCGCACGCCGGACGGATGCCTGCGTGTCGAGGGCATCGTCGCTGTTCAGCATGGGTTTCCGTTCGTCTGCGCGCCGGGGAGCACGATTGACAGATCAGGCGCCGCTCCGTACGCTCGGCACAGTTAGTTTATTTACTAAACTTAGTGGCAGAGTCCACCTCAGCCACAGTGTCCGCCGCCTGCGAAGGAGCATCGTGCACTACTCCCAGATCTTAGGACGCCCGGCCGTCACGGTCCTGGTCGCGTCACCCCCTCGCGGGGCACGAACGGACGCGCTCGCATGAGCGCCCTCCTCCCTCCGGCAGCGGCGAACTCGACGACTCGCGCCTCGCTGGGGAACACGCATGCCCAGGGCATCCGTCACCGCAATCGCGGTCTCGTGCTGCGCACCCTCATGCAGCACTCCGTCGTCAGCCGCGCCGATCTCGCCCGGCTGACGGGGCTCGCGCGGCCCACGATCTCCGATCTCGTCAAGGATCTGCTCGACGACGGCGTGCTGCGCGAGAGCGGACAGAGCCAGGATGCGCGGCCGGGGAAGCCTGCGGTGATGCTCGAGTTCGACCAGCGCGCGGTCCAGGTGATCGCTCTCGATCTGAGCGCGCCCGACCATGTCGCCGGTGCCCTCGCCACCCCGGACGGGCGCCTCGCGCACCGACTCGAACGCCCGACCGCCGGCGATCCGGTGACGGCGGCCGCAGCACTCGTCGGAGAACTCTTCCTGCTCGCCTCCCACCCCCCGCTCGGAGTCGGGATCGGCGTGCCGAGCGGCTCATCCGCGCTCCTCGGCCTGGGCCCGCTCCTCGCCCAGACGATCGACGCCCCCGTGCACCTGTTCGACGACGCCGACCTCGTGGCGGATGCCGAGCTGCGCTTCGGCGACATCGACTCCGACTTCCTCCTCGTACGCCTGGGCGCGCGCATCGGAACAGCCATCCGCGCCTTCGACGACGACGGCGCCCCCGTCGAACGATCGACCGTGGCCCGCGAGCTCGCGCACGTCGTCGCCGGCGGCGACCCCGGAGACACCTGCCCGTGCGGCCGCATCGGCTGCGTGCACGCCTGGGCATCCGTGCCCGCGCTGTCGCGCAGACTCGACGCAACCGCGAACGCCGATCGGGCGGCTGTGCTCGCCGCCGCGGGGTCGCGCCTCGGAACCTCGCTGTCGGTCATCGCCGCAGCCGTAGACCTGCCGACCATCGTCCTGAGCGGCCCCCTGCCGATCGTGGGAGACGAGCTCATCGCAGCGACCGCTGCTGCCGTGCAGGCGGCCTCGCACCCTTCCCTCGGCCCCGTGGTGCGACGGAGCACACTCGACGACGCCGTGCTGCAGGGCGCTGCCGCCCGCGTGGTGGCGCTCGCGTTCAGCGCGCGCTGAGACCGGCGGGCTCCGGCCCTCGCCGCCGCCAGGGGTGGAAGACTCGAAGAGGCGTCCGGGACGGATGCATCGGCAGACGGAGAGGACACCCCATGAAGGCACTCGTCATCGGAGCGACCGGCAGCATCGGCAACGTCGTGGCGACGACCCTCGAATCCCGCGGCCATGACGTCGTGCGCGCGTCACGCCGCGGCGAGACCTCCGTCGACGTCACCGATCCGGCATCGATCGCCGCACTGTTCGCACAGGTGACGGATGTGGATGCCGTCGTGGTGGCCGTGGGCTCCGTGCCCTTCAAGCCTCTCGCCGAACTCACCCGCGATGACTACCTCGCAGGGTTCACCGGCAAGACGCTCGCGCAGATCGACGTCGTGCGCCAGGCCCTCGCGCACCTCAACGACGGCGGATCGATCACGGTGACCAGCGGCGTGCTGGCCCGCGAGCCCATCGCCACCGGTGCCGCCGCCGCGATGGCGAACGGCGCGCTGGAGTCCTTCGTGATCACGGCCGCCGCCGAGGCGCCGCGCGGCATCCGCATCAACGCGGTCTCGCCCGACGTGCTCGAGAACTCTCCCGGGTATCACGCGTCCTTCCCGGGACACCGCCCGGTCACCGACGACGAGGTCGGCACGGCCTACGTGCGCGCCGTCGAAGGAGTCATCACGGGACGCATCCTGCCGGTCTGACGGCTATCCGGCGACAGCACCCGTCGGGCTGACCGACGATGCAGCGCCGGGGGCTCAGCGCCCTTCCGCTGCCTCGGTGTGGTGACGGATGACCTCGGCCACCACGAAGTTGAACCACTTCTCGGCGAACTCGGGGTCGAGGTGCGCCTCCTCGGCGAGCGCGCGCAGACGTGCGACCTGCTGCTCCTCACGACCAGGATCGGATGCGGGCATCTCATACTCGGCCTTCAGGTGCCCCACCTGCTGCGTGGCGCGGAAACGCTCGGCGAGCATGAAGATGAGCGCGGCGTCGATGTTGTCGATGCTGGCGCGAAGTCGGAGCAGTTCGGCCTTCGGGTCCGGGGCAGCGGTCATGCCCCCTACTCTAGGGCCGCGCGCAGCCGGGATCCGTTCGTGGGCACCGCTATCGTGAGCACATGAGCAACGACGAGTCGCCCGCATCCGCCCCCGCTGAGAAGGCCGCGGACGGCGCCTCCGAGAAGATCGCGCAGCCGGCGATGGCGTCCGTCCCCGTCGAGGCAGCGCCCTCCGAGCAGCAGCCGGCACGTCGGATCGCGGTCGAGCCCATGACGCCGAGCCGCTCCTTCTGGACGCGGATCGACCGCCCCTTCGTCTTCGGCTTCCTGGTGACGCTCGGCGCACTCGGGGCGATCCTGCTCGGCCTCGCCCTCAGCAACCTCGCGACCGTCCTCATCTACATCGCCCTCGCGCTGTTCGCCGCGCTCGGGCTCGACCCCTCCGTGCGCTTCCTCGAACGCCGCGGCCTCCGGCGCGCGGTCTCGGTGCTCATCGTCATCCTGAGCCTGATCGTGGTCGTCGCACTGATCCTGTGGATGGTGCTGCCGGTCGTCATCGAGCAGATCGCCAGCTTCGTGCGGTCGGTCCCCGGCATGATCGCGGACTTCCAGCGCAGCGACGTCTACGCGACCCTGGAGAAGCAGTTCGGCGATCAGTTCGAAGACCTCGTCGCCGACGTGCAGAAGTTCCTCACGGATCCGGGCAACATCGCGACCATCGGCGGAGGGGCGCTGAAGGTCGGCGCCTCCATCGCGACGGGGATCTCCGGCGTAATCGTCGTGCTGGTGCTCACGCTCTACTTCGTCGCATCGCTGCCCGGCATGAAGCAGAGCCTGCTGCGCCTGGTCCCCGCCCGCGACCGTGCCCGCACCAGCGAGATCACCGACCAGATCACCGACTCGGTGGGCGGCTACGTGATGGGCATGGTGGTGCTGGCCTTCTTCAACGCGGTCCTCGCGTTCCTGCTCTACTTCTTCCTGGGTCTGCCCTTCCCCCCGCTGATGGCGACCGTCGCGTTCTGCATCACGCTGATCCCGCTCGTCGGTTCGGTGATGTTCTGGATCATCGGCACCACGCTCGCCCTGTTCACGAACCCGGTCGGGGCGCTGATCTTCGCGATCGTGTACCTCGTCTACATGCAGATCGAGGCGTACGTCATCACGCCGCGCGTCATGAACAAGGCGATCTCGATCCCCGGTTCCCTGGTCGTGATCGGTGCCCTCGCCGGCGGCACGCTGCTCGGCCTGCTCGGCGCTCTCGTGGCGGTGCCGGTGGCGGCATCCATCCTCATCATCATCAAGCAGGTCTGGATCCCTCGGCAGGACGCCCGGATCTGACCCGGCGACGCCCCTTCCCCTTTCCCTTCCCCTTCCCCTTCCCCTTCCCCTTCCGTCGAGACCCATCGCGCGCGCCGAGACCCACCCCGCGCAACAGATCCACCGGTGGGTCTCGGCACCCCCGGTGGGTCTCGGTGCAGGGAGGCGCGAAGGGGCGCGCGCAGGGCTCCACACGCAGAACCGCCCACACGCAGAAGTGCCCGGACCCACCGGGCCCGGGCACTTCGTGTGACGACGACTCAGAGCAGGTCGTTATCGGTCAGCCACTGCTTCGCGATGTCCTTCGGCGACTTCTGGTCGACCGTGCTCAGGACGTTGAGGGAGACGAGCTCGTCGGCCGTCAGCTTGGCGCTGATGGCGTTGAGCACACCGGAGACCTCGTCGGCGATGTCGCTCGAGACGATCGGCACGACGTTCGACGAGATGATCAGGTTCTCGGGGTCTTCCAGAGCGACGATGTCTTCCGTCTTGAACGCCGGGTCGGCCGTGTAGATGTCTGCCACCTGGATCTGGCCGGCGAGCAGCGACTCGAGCGTGGTCGGGCCGGTGGCCGAGAACGCCAGGTCGACGCCGTAGACCTCCTTGGCCTTGGCCGGGCTGTACGGACGCTGCTCGAACTCGGGTGCCGCGCCGATCGTGAGCGGCGTGGTCACGTTCTTGAGGTCGCCGATCGTCTTCAGGTCGTTCTCCTCGGCGAAGCTCTTGAGCACCGTGTAGGAGTCCTGGTCGGATGCCTCGGCGAAGTCGAGGGCGGTGAGGCCGTCGGGCAGAGCCTCCTGCAGAGCCTTGTAGACGTCGTCGGGGCTGGTGACGGTGACACCGTCCTTCGAGATGTACTCGAGCAGGCTGCCCGTGTACTCCGGGAACACGTTGATCGCGCCGGACTCGACATCGGGCATGTACGCGTCGCGCTGGCCGATGCTGAACTGACGGTCGACCTCGTGGCCGTCGGCCTCGAGAGCCTGTGCGTAGATCTCCGCGATGATCTCGTTGGAGTAGTAGGCCTGCGAGCCGATGACGATGGTGTCGCCGCTGCCGGCGCTCTCCCCGGCGTCGGACGGCTCGGAGAGCGGGTTGCTCGAACCGCAGGCGGACAGGGCGATGGTCGCGGCGGCGATCAGGCCGACGACGGCCGCGGAACGCTTGCCTCGTGCTGTGAACATGGACTTCCTCTTTTCTGGGACTGCTGTGGGGACGACGGTGTGGGACGGTTCCGGTGCGGAAGATCAGGCGGTGGCGGGAGCGGCGGCCGGCGCCGGCGTGGCCGCGCGACGTCGGGGCGGGCGGCTGGTGCGCAGACCGGCAGGGACGGCGGCGTGCTGCGCTGCCGCGAGCAGGAGATCGACGATCAGTGCGAGGGCCGCGACCAGGAGCGCTCCGGCGAGCACCTGGTCGAACTTCTGCAGCGGGATCCCCTGGATGATCGGATAGCCGAGACCGCCGAGGCCGATGTAGGCCGCGATGGTCACGGTCGCGATGACCTGCAACAGCGCCGAGCGGATGCCGCCGACGAGGAGAGGCAGACCGAGGCGCACCTCGACCTTCCAGAAGACCTGCCATCCGGTCATGCCCATCGCCTTCGCCGCGTCGATCACCCGGCGGTCGATGGCTTCGAGGCCGGTGTAGGCACCGGCGAGGAGCGAGGGAATCGCGAGGAGCACGAACGTGATGATGGCGGCCTGGGGAACCCGGAGCACTCCGAGCAGCAGCACGAGAAGGATCATGAGCCCGAAGGCGGGGATCGCGCGCGCCGCGCCGGAGACGGCGACGGCGATCTCGCGGCCCTTGCCGGTGTGGCCGATGAGCCACCCGATCGGCACCGCGATCACGATGGCGATCAGCACGGAGACCGCGGTCAACGTGAGGTGCTCGGCGAGGAGCTTGGGCAGTGCGTAGTTCCCGGTCCACTGCGCGGGAGCGAGCATCCAGGCGAATGCCTGGGCGAAGAGGTTCATGCGGCGGCCCTCACAGGAACGGCGCGGCTCGCGGTGACCCGGCTGGCAGCGGTGGTCCAGGGCATCAGCGCGCGTCCGATGAGCAGCAGGATCAGATCGAGGATCAGGGCGATCACGACGACCGCGATGACGCCGGCGAACACTTCGGCGATGATGCGGCGGTCGAGTCCGTTCGTGAAGAGGTAGCCCAGGTTCGAGACACCGATCAGGATTCCGACGGTCGCGAGGGAGATCGTGCTCACGGCGGTGACCCGGAGACCCGCGAGGATCACCGGTCCGGCGAGCGGGAACTCCACGGCCCAGAAGCGGCGGAAGGACGCGAAGCCCGTGGCGGTGGCGGCCTGGCGCACGTCGTCGTCGACCGAGTCGAGGCCGTCGGACACGGCTCGCACGAGGATCGCGATCGCGTAGATGGTCAGCGCGACCATCAGGTTCGCCTCGCTGCGCGCCGAGTAACCGGCGACGGAGGGCAGCAGGATCAGCAGCGCGAGCGAGGGGATCGTGTACAGCAGCCCGGTGAGCACGATGATCGGTCCACGTACGAGTCGGAAGCGCCACGCGACCCAGCCGAGGGGCAGCGACAGCACGAATCCGAGCACGATCGGGATGATGCTCTGACGCAGATGCACCAGAGTCAGCTCGAAGATCAGCCCGAGATTGTCGGTGACCCAGTTCACGTGAGTCCGCTCTCCGCGGCGCCGAGGGCGACGGCATCCGGCCCGGCGAGCGGACCGCCATCCGTCTCCGGTGCCGCCACGATCGCGCCCTGGGTGCGTCCCTCGGAGTCGACCACGACGGTGCCGTAGGGCGTCCGCTTCAGGTGCAGCGCCCGGCGTCCGCGGTCGGCGCCGATGAACGCGGCGACGAAGTCATCGGCCGGGTTCTCGATGATCTCGCTGGGACTGCCCACCTGCACGATGCGCGCACCCTTGTCGAGGATGACGACCTGATCGCCGAGCAGGAACGCCTCGTCGATGTCGTGCGTGACGAACACGACGGTCTTGTCGAGCTCGTGCTGCAGACGCAGCGTCTCCTGCTGCAGGTCGGCTCGCACGATCGGGTCGACCGCACCGAACGGCTCGTCCATCAGCAGGATGTTGGGGTCGGCGGCGAGGCCGCGGGCCACGCCCACGCGCTGCTGCTGGCCGCCCGAGAGCTGGCTGGGATAGCGATCTGCGAGCGCCTGGTCGAGCCCCACCGTGTCGAGCAGAGCGCGGGCCCGCTTGTGCGCCTCCGGCTTCTTCACACCGGTGAGCCGGAGGACCGTCGCGACATTGTCGATCACCGTGAAGTGCGGCATGAGGCCGGAGTTCTGCATCACGTAGCCGATGCGGCGCCGCAGCTGCACCGGGTCGCCGCCGAGCACGTTCTCGCCGTCGATCTCGATGTCGCCGGAGGTCGGCTCGACCATGCGGTTGATCATGCGCAGCAGCGTGGTCTTGCCGCAGCCGGACGACCCGACGAACACCGTGGTCTTTCGCGACGGCAGCACCAGGCTGAAGTCGTTGACGGCGACGGTACCGTCGGGGAACTGCTTGGTGACGTTGCGGAATTCGATCATGGCTGGTCTCCAGTCGGTCGATCGACGAGGCGTGCATCGGCGCCGCGGCGCCGGCAGACGGAGGTCACTACGGTCCGACCTCGACGCCCGGGGCGAACGCGACGTAGCCGGAGAAGTCCGTGCCGACGCGCTCGAAGGCCGAGGGGTAGGGGTCGGGGTACGACCACGCGAGATCGGTGTGCAGGCTGCCGCCCGCCTGCACCGAGTAGTACTGGCACACGCCCTTCCACGGACAGGTGTACGGGGTGGGGCTCTCGACGAGCACTCCGGGCGTGACAGAAGCCGGTGGGAAGTACCAGTTTCCTTCGATGCGGACGAGGTCTCCCTCGTCTGCTTCGGCGATGACGGTTCCTGCGAGTACAGCCTTCATGGTCCTGCCTCCTCGGATTCGGGTTCGAGCGTATAAGAGGTCTGCGACATCCGCGCCAGGGTTGCGCGCGAAGCCGTCAATATGAGACACAATCCACGCCGGCGCGCGGGCGCGGGCGCGGAAGAGCGTCGAGATGACTCACCGACTGTTCGGAGCGCGCGCCGGAACGGATGGCGCAGCGCGTCATCCGAGTTCCCACGGCGTCCGCGAGGATCACGCCGACTGCCGCCCGTAGCCCTCGAGCAGCCGCAACCAGACCTCGCTGACAGTGGGGTACGAAGGCACCGCGTGCCAGAGCCGGGCGATCGGCACCTCGCCCACGATCGCGACCGTCGCGGTCTGCACGAGCTCGGCCACCTCGGGTCCGACGAACGTCGCACCGATCACGACGTCGCGATCCGTGTCGATCACGAGGCGCGCCTGGCCTTCGAAACCGTCTTCGTAAAGGCTCGCTCCCGCGACCCAGCCCAGGTCGTAGTCGACGACCTGCACCGCGCGTCCGTCGTCGCGGGCCGCCTTCTCGGTGAGCCCGACCGATGCCACCTCGGGGAAGGAGAAGGTGACCTGCGGCACCGCACCGTGGTCGGCCGTCGCGACGTGACGCCCCCAGGGCCCGTCATCCACGGTCTCGTCCTTCGCCCTGGCGACGATCACATCGCCCGCCGCGCGCGCCTGGTACTTGCCCTGGTGCGTCAGCAGCACGCGCCCGTTGACGTCCCCGACCGCGTACAGCCAGTCGGATCCCGGGACGCGCAGCGTGTCATCCGTCTCGATCCAACGACCAGGCGCGAGCCCGGCGACCTCGAGACCGATGTCGCCGCTGCGCGGCGAGCGCCCTGTCGCGGCCAGCACCTCGGACGCCACCACCGTGGAACCGTCGTCGAGGGTCACGGTCACGCCGTCGTCCCCGCGGTGCACCGAGGCGGTGCCCGTGCCGGTGCGCACATCGACGCCGAGCTCGCGGAGTCCCGCGGCCACCCGCTCGCCCGCGAACGGCTCCATCGACGCCAGCAGGTCACCGCGGGCGATCAGCGTCACGGACGACCCGAGCGCCGCGTACGCGGTCGCCATCTCCACGGCGACCACACCGCCGCCGATCACGGCGAGCGATTCCGGGAGCTCCTCGGCACTGGTCGCTTCGCGGCTGGTCCACGGCGACGCCTCACGCAGTCCGTCGATGGGCGGGATGACGGCATCCGATCCCGTGCTGATCGCGACCGCGTGACGGGCGTGCAGCACGCGTGTGCCGCCATCGGCATCCGTCACGGTCACCTCGCGCTCGCCCGTGAGGCGTCCGTGCCCGCGGGCCAGGTCGATGCCGGCCGAGTCGAGCCACTTCACCTGACCGTCGTCCGACCAGTTGCTGGTGAACGAGTCACGGCGGTCGAACACGGCACGCACGTCGAGCTTTCCGGTCACCGCCTCGGCGGCACCGGCCACATGCTGCGCGGCCCTGAGCGCCTGTGCGGAGCGCAGCAGAGCCTTCGACGGCATGCACGCCCAGTACGAGCACTCCCCTCCGACGAGCTCGCTCTCGACGATGATCGCCGTGAGTCCGCCCTGCACGGCGCGGTCCGCGACGTTCTCGCCGACGGGTCCCCCGCCCAGCACGATCAGGTCGTATTCGTCGGTCCGTGTGTTGTCAGCGCTCATGACCCAAGCCTCTCGTCGCCGGTCGCCATGTTCAAGACCAACGTCGGATCAGGGGGCGGATGTTCCCCGGCGCGCCGTTTCAGGGTTCCCGGGTCAGACCTCGACGGGCTGAGGCTCGCGCGTCGCGAGCCGGGGCGCCAGCACCACCGCGACGATGCCGATGACCGCGGCGAGGGTGAACACGGCGGTGAACGGATCGGCGACCGACACCAGGCTCGCGAACAGCACCCCCGTGATGGCGAGGGCCAGTGCGCTGCCGAAGGAGTCCGCGACCGTCATGGCCGAGCTGTTGAAGCCCTGCGTCTCTGGCGTCGACAGGGCGAGGGTGAGCGCGCTGGTCCGCGGGCTCATCAACCCCATGCCGGTTCCTGCGACGATCCAGGCGGCGATGATCAGTGCGGCGTCCGCGCGGAGGGTCGCGGTCGCGAGGGCCAGAGCGATGCCGATGAGCACGAGGACCGTGCCGATCCGCACCGCGATGACGCTCGACAGCCGCGCGCCCATGCGTCCCTGCACCGTCGCGGCGACCGACCATGCCAGTGCGCCACCGGTGAGCGAGAGTCCGGCGAGGGTCGGCGAGACCTCGTAGCGCTCGGTCAGCAGATACGGGATGTACACCTGCGCCCCGAAGAACGCCGCCGCCGCCAGACCGCGCACGAGGATCACGGACGGCAGACCCCGACGCGCCCGCAGGGTCCCGCGCGGCAGCAGCGGACGCACCGCGACCAGAGCCACGATCACCGCGACGGCCGCCAGCACCGGGCCGACACCCGGCACATCGCCGAACAGGTTGAGGCCCAGCACCGCGAGCGCTGCCAGCACCGACCAGCCGAGACGTCCGAAAGCCCACGGCGTGGAGGCGTCCCCGTCGTCGTGCGCCAGTCCGCGCAGGGCGGGCACGACCATGAGCAGGGCCACCAGCACGAGCACGACGACACCGAGGAAGACCCAGTGCCAGCTCCAGAGCTCGGTCACGGCGCCGGCGACCGTGGGCCCGATCAGCGAGGGAACCACCCACGCGGCTGCGAACCCGGCGAAGATCGCAGGGTGCAGTTCGCGCGGATACACCCGGGCGACCACGACATAGAGGGCGACGGTGAGTGCGCCGCTGCCGAGGCCCTGTGCGAACCGGCCCGCGACCAGCACCTCCATGGTGGGAGCGAAGCCCGCGACGAGGAGGCCGATGACGAAGATGCCGACCGAGGTGTACAGCGGCTCCACCGGACCGCGGCGGTCGGCCCAGTTCCCCGCCGCCACCATGCCGATCACTCCGGTGGCCAGCGGACCCGCGAAGGCGAGGGCGTACAACCGCTCCCCGTCGAGGTCGGCGCTCACGGCGGGCATCACCGTGGTCACCGCCAGCGACTCGAACGCTCCGAGGAACACGAGCGCGCAGGCACCGATCGTGATCCAGAGGTACGCGCCGCTCAGGATGCCCGGCTCTTTCACCGTCGTGGCGCGCATCTCGCCCGTTTCTGTCGTCATAGGTTCGACCGTAGAACCTCAACAAAGGTTGAGGTCAAGCGGCGGGGACCCGACCCCCGGAACGCCTCAGCCGACCGGAAGGAAGCAGGTCGGCGACGGGGCGGCGGCCTCGTGCCGGATGCCGAGCGGCGCGCCCGTGCGCTCATCGAGGTCGAGCAGCGTGATCGTGTCGGACAGCTGCCCGGCGACGAGGAGCTTGCCCTCGTACACGAGGTGATGGCGTGGCCAGTTCACCCCGGAGTCGGCGACCGCGATCGACTCGAGCGACTCTCCGCCGCCGCGCACCCGCAGCGCCGCGATCGTGTTGCTGCCGCGCAGTGCGGTGTACAGGAACGCCCCGTCGCGCGTGCGGGCGAGCTCGGCGGGGAAGTCGGTGCCGATCTGGGCGATCGGGCTCGACAACACGGACGAGACGACGCTCCAGGTGCCGTCGGGGTCGGCGGCGAGCGTGAAGACCTCGCACGAGTACTCGGTCACGACGTGCAGGTGTCCACTCGGGTGCAGGACCATGTGGCGCGGACCCGTGCCCAGAGGCAGCGTGACCTCGTGATCGAGCGCGAGCCCGGTGCCGGTCAGACGCCAGAAGCGCACCATGTCGAAGCCGAGGTCGGTGGTGGCGATGCGGCCGTCCGGCAGGAAGACGGCAGCGTGAGCCCGCGAGACGCGGTCCCCACCGGCCGCGTGCGGGTCGGATGCCGCGGCACCCACACCCGCCGGCACCGTCTCGGGCTGCTCCTCCCCGAGCAGCGCGGCCCGGAGTGCGGCGGCGTCGTTGTCGCGATCGGCCACAGGGCGACCAGCGGCGTCGAGGCCGATGCGCACGATCCGGCCGTCGCCGTAGCAGCTGGCGATCAGTGCGGAGCCGTTCGGCGCGACTGCGACGTGGCACACCGTGGCCCCGGCCTCGACCGGCTCGCCGAGCGGCGCGAGCGTCGACTCCCCCGTGCGGACGAACGCCTGCACGACGGCGGCGTCTTCCAATGCGGCGTACACGACGTCGAGCGAGGGATGCCGGGCGAGCCACGTGGGCGACGACGGCGTGTCCGTCACCGCGCCTCGGTAGGCGAGAGTGGTGGCCTCTCGCCCGGAGTCGCCGGCGAGCAGTCCGATGCCGTCTGCCGAACCTTCCATACCGGCGCCGTAGCCGCCGAGCCAGAACCGCGTCATGCTCTCCCTCTCACCGGCAGCAGCGCCGGCCCCTCCGTCGCCGTCGGCAGCAGCGCCGTACGGTCAGTGATCCCGCCGATCCGCGGGTCAGTCGAGCAGGTCGTGCCGCACGATGACCTGGTCGCGCTCGGGGCCGACGCCGATCACCGAGATGCGCGTGTTGCTCATCTTCTCGAGCGCCAGCACGTAGTCCTGCGCGTTCTTCGGCAGGTCGTCGAAGGTGCGTGCGACCGAGATGTCCTCGTTCCAGCCCGGGAAGTACTCCAGGATGGGCTTCGCGTGGTGGAAGTCGGTCTGGTTCACCGGCACCTCGTCGAAGCGTTCGCCGTCGACGTCGTAGGCCACGCACACCGGGATCTGCTCGAGACCGGTGAGGATGTCGAGCTTGGTGAGCACGAGGTCGGTGATGCCGTTGATGCGCGTCGCGTAGCGCGTGATGGGTGCGTCGTACCAGCCGACGCGGCGCGGACGGCCGGTCGTGGTGCCGAACTCGAAGCCCTGCTTGCGCAGCCACTCGCCCTGCTCGTCGAAGAGCTCGGTCGGGAACGGGCCGGAGCCGACGCGGGTCGTGTACGCCTTGACGATGCCCACGATGCGGTCGAGCGCTCCGGGGCCGACGCCGGCTCCGGTCGCTGCGCCGCCGGCGGTCGCCGACGACGAGGTCACGAACGGGTAGGTGCCGTGGTCGATGTCGAGCATCGTCGCCTGGCCACCCTCGAACACGACGACCTCGCCGCGCTCCAGCGCCTGCGCGATCAGGTAGCCGGTGTCGGCGACCATCGGCCGCAGCCGGTCGGCGTACGACAGCAGGTCTTCCACGATCTCGTCGGCGGTGATGGCGCGACGGTTGAAGATCTTCACCAGCAGGTGGTTCTTCTGGTCGAGTGCGCCCTCGACCTTCTGACGCAGGATGTTCTCGTCGAAGATGTCCTGCACGCGGATGCCGACGCGGTTGATCTTGTCGGCGTAGGCGGGGCCGATGCCGCGGCCGGTGGTGCCGATCATGCGCTTGCCGAGGAAGCGCTCGGTGACCTTGTCGAGCGTGCGGTGGTACTGCGTGATGATGTGCGCGTTGGCGCTGACCTTCAGACGCGAGACATCGATGCCACGGGCGGCGAGCGCTTCGAGCTCGAAGAACAGCACCTCAAGGTCGACGACCACGCCGTTGCCGATGACCGGAGTCACACCGGGAGAGAGGATGCCGGAGGGCAGCAGGTGCAGCGCGTACTTCTCGTCGCCGACGACCACGGTGTGCCCGGCGTTGTTCCCGCCGTTGAACTTCACCACCCAGTCGGTGCGCTCACCGAGCAGATCGGTGGCCTTGCCTTTTCCTTCGTCGCCCCATTGCACGCCGACGATTACGATTCCTGGCATGGGTGTCCCCCCTGCTTTCGCCGGGTTTGCACCGGCCGATGAGCTGGCCCTCTTCGGGCGACTCCATCCTAGCGAAGGGGGCTCGGGAGCCTTTCGGCGGCGACTTCTGCGGGTTCGGTGGTGGCCCCGGAGGCAATGCCGCGCGGCTCGAAGGAATTCTCACGGTATGAAGGAGCGGATGCCGCATCCGCTCCTTCATATCGCGAGATCTCCTTCGTTCCGTGCTCGATGAGTCGTCGGAGGGGAGGTGGCGCGCGCGAGGCATCGTCGCAGGAGGGGCGGAAATCCGCTGACGGCTGTCCGTCCCGCGTATCGCGGATGTCGGAGGCCACTGCCATCATCGATGGATGCCAGAAACCCGCCGCGCCGACGACCTCGGCAGCGCCCCCGCGCGCTCCCAGGGCCCGCTCGTCCTGATCGCGGCTCTGGTGACCGTCGTGCTGTGGGCCTCGGCGTTCATCGGCATCCGCGGGGCGGGCCCGCATTACGACCCCGGTGCTCTGGCACTGCTGCGCATGGCGGTCGGCAGCGTGGCCCTCGGGGTCATCGCGCTGCGCCACGGCATCCGTCTTCCCGCGAAGAGGCACTGGTGGCTCATCGTCGTCTGGGGCGTCGGCTGGTTCTGCGTCTACAACCTGGCGCTCAACGCCGCGGAGCGCACGCTCGATGCCGGCACGGCTGCGATGGTCGTGAACCTCGCGCCTCTCATGGTCGTGATCTTCAGCGGGCTGTTCCTGCGGGAGGGCTTCCCGAAGCCCCTGGTGATCGGGGCGCCGATCGCCTTCCTCGGCGTGGTGCTCATCGGCATGAACTCGTCCACCAGCGCGGGCCCCGACATCACGGGCCTGCTGCTCGCTCTGCTCGCCGCGGTGATGTACGCGGGATGCACGCTCGTGCAGAAGCATCTGCTGAGCGCCGGAACCGACGCCACGACCCTCACGTGGTTCGGCGCACTGGCCGGAACCGTGGCCCTGCTGCCGTGGGCGGGGAGCCTCATCGGCGCCCTGCAGACCGCGCCGCTGGATGCGACGCTCTGGGTCGTCTACCTCGGGATCTTCCCGACGGCGATCGCCTTCACGACCTGGGCCTACGTGCTGCAGCGCAGCACCGCGGGGCAGACCTCCGCCACGACCTATGTGGTCCCGGCCGTCGCCATCTTGATGTCGTGGGCGATCCTCGGCGAGGTGCCGACGCCGCTGATGTTCCTCGGTGGCGCGCTGTGCCTGCTCGGGGTGCTCGTCACGCGACTGCGCTGGGGCCGCCGCACCTGACCTGCGACACGAACCGGCCCTACCGCAGACTCCTCGGGTTTCGGGCCGTCGCCCGGCGCTCGGAGACCGAGGCACGCGAGAGGCCGAGCGCTGAGAGCGCGTCGTCGGCGAGCTTGCGCTTGAGTTCCAGCGCTTCGCCGATCTCAGCCGCCAGGCGCGGTCGCGTGCGGATCAGCACGTCGACCGTGGCGAGCGGAACCGAGAGCACGGTGAGGATGTCGGACGCCACCGTGAGCGCCTGCGTGCGCTCACGCGTCAACGCCGTGTGCCCGATCAGGTCACCGGGCTCCGCGGAACCGAAGTCGATCCGTCCGCCGTCCGCCTCGAGGGCGAGCGTGGCACGTCCGGAGACGATGATCATCACCCGATCCGGCACGATGCCCGACCGCAGCACGGTCTCTCCGATGCCGTAGCGCTCGAGGCGCGAAGTGGCGAGCACCTCCTCGCGGTCCTCCTCGCGCAGGTGCAGGGTCGGCCCGACGCGCTCGATCGCCTCGACCAGGCGTGCGGGCTCCGCGACCGGATCGGTGGAGTCGCCGTCGAGCGCGAAGCCGCGGCGACGCGACGCGTACCAGAGCCAGGAGAGGTACAGCGAGAGAGCGCGCTGCGCCTCGGCGGGAGCATTCACGGGGATCGTCACCTCGTAGGCGCCCTTGCCGATGTAGTCGACCTCGGCGCGTTCGTCCTGCAGCCGCATCGGCAGCGCATCGGCGATCTCGGCCAGCAGCGCCATGACCTCGTGCGGGGGGTCATCCGTCGTGAACGTCACGGTGGTCGTGGCCGAGTACGTGCCGGTCGGCGCGCTCATGTTGGTGAAGGAGGCGCCCGAGAGGGTGGAGTTCGGCACGATCTGGATGCTGTTGCCGGTCTGGATGTGCACGGCACGCCAGTTGACCTCGACGACGCGCCCCTTCACCCCACCGGTGTCGAGCCAGTCGCCGATCTTGAACGGCTGCTCGAACAGCAGCAGCAGCCCCGAGATGACGCCGCCGACCGCGTTCTGCAGCGCGAGACCGATCACGATCGATCCGACACCGAGAGCGGCGAAGAGCCCTCCGACGTCGGCACCCCAGACCCAGGAGAAGAGCAACGCGAGGCCGAGCGCCACGAGCACGAGGCGGGCGATCTCGACGAAGATCGACGGGATGCGCTTGCGCCACGAGTCCGGCGCCGCATTCGCGAAGAGCGCCACGTTGAACGCCGACAGCACCAGCAGGATGAGGAGGAACCCGAAGACGGTGGCGACCACACGGGTCCACACCTGCTCCGCCGGGGACTGGATCGCGAAGAACAGCAGCGCGAACAGGGCACCCACCGGGATCACGCCGTTGCGCAGGAGCCGCAGCGGTCCGGCCATCGGGTTGTTACGACGACGCAGCCCGTTGATGAGCTCCGTGAGCACGACGAGCAGTACCGGAACGCCGACGGCGAGTGCGATGACCCACCACGCCCAGCCGTCCCGGAACGCCGCGTCGATCATGTCAGGCCACCTTCCAGACGGTCTCGGCCGCACCGTGCGCCTCGATGGTCCCCGCCTCCACGAAGGTGAAGATCTCCCGCGCCCGGTCGTAGACGGTCTGGCTCACGTAGATGCCCGGCTCGCCGGTGACCGAGCGCACCCGGTAGGCGAGGTTCACGGCGTCGCCCCACAGGTCGTAGGCGAGGCTGGTGCGTCCGATCAGACCGCTCGTAACGGTGCCGGTGTCGACGCCCGCCCGCAGTCCGATCGAAGAGCCGTTCTGCGCGTTGAAGCGGTCGATCACTCCCAGCAGGTTGCGGGCGAACTCGACGCTGCGGCGCACGTTGTCGACCCGCGGAACGACGAGTCCCGACGAGGCGAGGTAGCCGCCGCGCAGGGTGCGCACCTTCTCGACCCCGGCCTTCTCGGCCGCTTCGTCGAAGCCGCGCATCAGGGTGTTGAGATGCCCGATCTCCTGCTCGCCCGTGAGCCCGCGCGCGTAGTCGTCGAAGCCGGTGAGCTCGGCGAAGACGACGGATACGTTCTCATGCGCCTCGCTGATCGTCTCGTCGCCCTGCTTGTACTTGGTGGCGACGCTCTCGGGCATGAGGGTGTGCAGCAGCTTCTCGTTCTCTGCCTGCTGCTCCTCGATGAGCTCCTGCTTGATCCGCAGACTGGAGGCCATGTCGTTGAAGGCGCTGCCGAGGTCGCCGAATTCGTCGCGCGAGCTCTGCGGCACCTGCACGTCGAGATCGCCCTCCGCCACCCGGTGCACGGCTCCCACGAGGCGGTGGATCGGTCGGGTGAACACCTGGGCGAGCAGCAGCGACAACAGCGAGACGCCCAGCAGAATGCCGAGCAGCGACAGCAGCACCGTGCGTGTGAAGTCGGTGACCGGGGCGAACGCCTCAGCCGACTCGATGCGAGCCACCACGACCCAGTCGAGTCCCTCGATCTCGAGCGGCGCGTAGGCCACCACGCTCTCGCCGCCGACATAGTCGGTGCCGACGTACGTGCCGCTGCGTCCGGCCTGCGCCGCGTTCACGGCATCCGTGTTCACGGGCTGGAGCAGCACCGTTCCGCCGACTTCGGCGATGCGCGCGGCGATGCTGGGAGGCGTGCCGTCGTCGATGACCGACTGCTCGTAGTCATCGGGGTGCTCGACGAGCACGCGGGAGGTGGAGCGCATCAGGTCGTCTCGTCCGACGAGGTAGACCTCACCGGTGTCGCCGAGCCCCTCCTGCTTCCACTGCTCGCTGCCCGTCATCACGTCGTTGATGGTGTCGATCGAGACCTGGAACGCCATGGCGCCCGTGATGCGGCTGTCGTTTCCGACCGGCGAGACGACCCACATCGTCGGCACGTTGAGCGAGGGGATCCAGCGCTCGAAGTCGGTGAGCACGACTGTGCTGACGGAGTTCGTGGCGATCGCCTCGGTGTAGGCCTTCGCGAGCGCGGTGTCCCGGTAGGGGCCGGTGTTGAGGTTGCTGCCGAGCTCGATGCCCTTGTAGGCGGAGAAGACGATGTCGCCGTCGAGGTTCAACAGCAGGGCGTCCTCGTATCCGGCCTCGTTGATGAGACGCGTGAAGTAGTCGCCGTAGCGCTCGGTCGCCGCCGAGTACGCGCTGCCGTCGCCGGCGTCGTTGTTGTTGAGCAGCTCGTCGTAATCCGCGTCGAAGTCCTGGTTACCGGTCGTGAACTGCGTCTGCAGGTACTGCCCCGCCGCGGACTCGGGGATGAAGGCGCTGTCCCCGTACTGGTCGCCCGACCGCGCCTCCAGCTCGGGGATGAACGTCCCGGTGTAGTAGTCCTCGAGCTGCGCCCGCTCCTCGGAACTGACCTCGCGCTGCTGGAGCTCGTCGAACCCGGCGTTCACCGAGGTCGAGAGGTTCTGCGCGCTGAGGTTGCGGGAGTGCAGCGAGGCGTCGCGCTTGACGGCGTCGATCGCGTCGGTGATCTCGGCCGCACGCATCGAGCGGATCGTGATCAGCTGGTCCACCGCCGCGTCATGCAGCGACTGGCGGCCGTTCATGAAGCCGATGGCACCGACGATCACCGACGACACCAGGCTCACCGCCAGCAGCATGATCAGGAGCTTCGATTGGATGCTGAGTCCGGGGCGCACGCGCCTGCTCCGGCCTGTATCGGAACTCGAGTTCGCGGCGGTGTCCGTCATTCGCGCCCCTCCATCACTGCGCCGCAGCCCGACGCCCCTCGTGGAGGAGACTACCGATATACCAGGATGACGATCCAGACCTTTTCCCGGATCCGTCATCCGGCGACGTCAGACGGAGAGTGCGCCCGCCCCGACCCCGTGTTGACGGCGGAACCAGAGTTCTGCGGCATCCGCATCCCTGATCAGCATCGCCGCGCGCATCTGCCGGTAGCACTCACCGCGGAACGTCGCCGTGCCGATCAACGTGCTCGACTGCCGCAGGTTGCGCGCCACCAACAGGCTGGACTCGTGCATGACCGTGGCGAAGAGGCGGTTTCCTGACTCGCGAGTGAGGAAGCCGACGAACATCCGTGCGGCGAGCATGAGGTCGTCGGCATCGTCGGCATCGGATGCGGCGATCATGCGATCCAACATCGCGACGGCCTCCTGCAGCGCCGCATCGTCCATGCGTCGCATCGCCAGCTGCAGCGCCATGCCCGCCTGCATTCCGGTGTACTCCAGGGTGCTGGAGACCATCTCGTCGGTGACCTCGGTGACGCGCGTGTACCGATTCGGCGAGACCTCGACCAACCCGAGCCAGGCGAGCCGCTGCAATGCCTCCCTGACAGGCGTGCGCGAGATTCCCAACGCCTCTGCGATGCTCTTGTCGCTGACCTGCTGACCGCCGGGAATCCTGCCGGAGACGATGGCGTCGCTGACGGTCTCGAACACCCGATCACTGAGCACCGTGCCCGCGGCCAACGGACCGAGGCTCTCCTGCAGCTGCGAATCGACCATGACCCCCGCCTTCCCCGACGCCCCCAGAGCGTGCGGCCTCCGATGTTAGCGGCCGAAGCCTTCGATCGGCTGGATGCGCTCTCCTGCAGCTGCGAGTGCCCGTGCGCTCGATCACTCGTACACCCCGACCACTACAGTGGCGCTCGGAGGCGAAATGACAACCTGGTGGCCCTACGCCCGCATCGCGGCGTCCCTGCTCACGCTGGCGGCGATCGTCGCGCAGCTGACGCGCTCGGTACAGAACGCGCTCGAGGCGACGACCGAATGGGGCGGACACCTGCCCACCGTCACCGCGAACTTCCTGAGCTTCTTCACGATCGAGGCGAACCTCCTCTCCGCCATCGTGCTCGCGATCGGTGCGATCTGGGCGCTGCGTCATCGTGCCACGACGGATGCCGAGCCGCGCTGGCTCGCGGTGCTGCTGGTCTGCGTCAGCACCTACATGATCGTCACCGGCATCGTCTACAACACCCTCCTGCGCGGCGTCGAGCTGCCACAGGGAGCCACGGTCCCGTGGTCGAACGAGGTGCTCCACGTCGTCATCCCGCTGTTCCTGCTGGCCGACGTGCTCTTCGCGCCGCGTCGCCGGGCGCTCGGATGGAGCACGATCTTCATCACGGCCATCTTCCCGCTGGTGTGGGCGGTCTACACGATGGTGCGCGCGAATCTCATCATCGCGCCGGCGACCGGCAAGCCGTGGTGGTACCCGTATCCGTTCCTCGACCCGCGCCTCGTTCCCGGGGGTTACCTCGGCGTCTCGGGCTACATACTCGGCATCGCGGTGGCGGTGATCGGGGTGGCGGCCGGCGTGGTCTGGGTCGGCCGGCGCCGCGGAGCCCGCACGCCCTGACACCGTCCGGACGACTCCGCCCCTCACACCGGCCGGGTGGAGAGGCGGAGTCATCGCGTCGATGATCAGGCGGTGGCGAGAACCTCACGGTCGTCGTCGCGCGGCACGTCGCCGATGCTCCGGGCCGGCTCGACGGCATCCGGATCCACATCCAGGTAGCGTTCGAGCGAGTCGTCGAGCTCCTCGAGCCACGGCGTGTGGTGCACGATGGCGATCGTCCCGGTCATGACCGACTCGTAGATGCGGTCGCGGTAGCCCATGATGTCGTCCTTCTTGTCGCGCTTCCACGCCAGGAAGATCTCGACGACCCGGTCGATGTCGAACTCCGGATAGTCGGTGAGGTCGAGCAGGTCGCGGATGTAGTCGGCCTGGAAGCGGATCTCCGCAGCGGCCGAGTCGATCTGCCCGAAGCGGGTGCGCCATTCGGTGATGGATGCCGCGCGCTCCTGCTCATCGGGCAGCGCGAGGCGCCCCAGGATGAGGTCGCGCACGTACCAGGCCTGCGCATCGAACATGTTGAAGGTGAACCACTGGTCCTGCGCCCCGAGGTACGTCAGGCGCGGGTTCCCCTGCCAGACGACGCCGCGGTACAGACCGTCGGGGTAGACGTTGTTCGGAGAAGAGAGGGCGAGATCGTCCGGCAGGAACGGGTACTTGTGCAGGTATCCGGTGCAGAGGATGACCGCGTCGACATGCTTCGAGGTGCCATCCGCGAAATACGCGGTGCTCCCGTCGAAGCGCTCGACGACCGGACGCTCCTCGATCCCCTCGGGCCAGGCGTAGCCCATCGGCGCCGAGCGGAAGCTCGCCGTCACCGAGCGTGCACCCATCTTGAACGCCTGGCTGCCGATGTCCTCCGCCGAGTAGCTCGCGCCGATCACCAGCACGTCCTTGTCTTCGAACGCCTCGGCGCCGCGGAAGTCGTGGGCGTGGCTGATGTAGCCCGGGAAGGTCTCGATGCCGGGGAAGTCCGGCACGTTCGGGAACGAGAAGTGCCCGCTGGAGATGATCACCCGGTCGAACTCCTCCACCTTCGACTGACCGGTGGGGAGGTCCTCGCTGGTGAGGGTGAAGACCTGACGCTCATCGTCGAACTCGATCCACCGCACCACCGTCTGGAAGCGGATCAGTTGGCGCACGTCGCTCTTCTCCAGGCGCCCGGCGATGTAGTCCCACAGCACGGGTCGCGGCGGGTAGGAGGAGATGGGGCGGCCGAAGTGCTCGTCGAAGCTGTAGTCGGCGAACTCGAGCGCCTCCTTCGGGCCGTTCGACCACAGGTTGCGGTACATGCTGGAATGCACCGGCTCTCCGAACTCGTCCAGTCCGGTGCGCCAGGTGAAGTTCCACTGTCCGCCCCAGTCGGCCTGCTTCTCGAAGCAGACCAGATCGGGGATCTCCGCCCCCGCGCGGGCCGCGGATTCGAAGGCCCGCAGCTGCGCCATCCCCGAGGGGCCGGCGCCGATGATCGCTACTCGTTCTCTACTCGTCACGTATTGTCCTCATACTCTTCAGTCATGTATCGGCACGGCCGCATCCGAGCGAGGAACAGTTCTGTCCCGGCGGGAGCGGAATGCTCGACCTGCCCGGAACGCGGCTGCTCTTCGACGTTAGCAGGGTCGCCGGGCGGGGCCCCAGGCTGATGCGGTTACGCTGTTTCCGGGGGTCGGACGTGACGTGCACCCCGGAAGATCGAGGGAGCCATCAGATGACCGAGCCCTACGCGTCGGACCCGCAGTCCTCGCAGGCCCCGCCGCCTCCGCCCGCCCCTGCGGCAGCCCCGCGCCCGATCGCCGGCGCCCCGGTCCCGGCGGCTCCATCGAACGGTGCACCGACCGAGGCCGAGATGGCCCGTGCAGCCGAGGTGCTGTCGATCGTGTCCGCGTCGTACTCGGCGAAGATGGTCGGACAGGAGCGGCTGCGCACGAGCCTCCTCGTCTCCCTGATCGCCGGCGGCCACATCCTGCTCGAGAGCGTTCCCGGTCTGGCGAAGACCACGGCCGCGAGCACTCTCGCCGACACCGTGAAGGCGCAGTTCAAGCGCATCCAGTGCACGCCCGACCTGCTGCCCAGCGACATCACGGGCAACCAGATCTACGACGCCGCCACCGGTTCCTTCCGCACCGTGCTCGGCCCTGTCCATGCGAACTTCGTGCTGCTCGACGAGATCAACCGGTCGAGCGCCAAGACGCAGAGCGCGATGCTCGAGGCGATGCAGGAGCACCAGACCACGATCGGCGGCGAGGTGCATCACCTGCCCAAGCCGTTCCTGGTGATCGCGACGCAGAACCCGATCGAGCAGGAGGGCACGTACGAACTGCCCGAGGCCCAGATGGACCGTTTCCTGCTCAAGGAGATCGTCGAGTACCCGAGCCCCGCCGAGGAGTTCGAGATCCTCAGCCGCATCGACTCCGGCGTGCTCGACCCCGACCGGCACGTGACCAGTGCCGTCTCCCTCGACGACGTGCGCCTGCTGCAGGACGTGGCGAGCCGCATCTACGTCGACCCCGCGATCCGCAACTACATCGTCTCGATCGCCTATGTCACCCGGAACCCCGCGCCCTACATCGGTGAGGACCGCGCGCGCTTCATCAAGTACGGTGCCAGCCCCCGTGCGAGCATCGCGTTCCTGCAGGCCTCGCGGGCGCTCGCGCTGCTCAGCGGCCGCTCGCACGTGCTCCCCGAGGACATCCGCGCCCTGCGCCACCTCGTGCTGCGCCACCGCGTGCTGCTGACGTTCGAGGCCGACGCCGAGGGTATCCGCAGCGAGGAGATCATCGACCAGATCTTCGCCTCCGTGCCCACCCCCTGACCGTTCCATGGCCAGCCTGATCGCTCAGGTGAAGAGCAAGCTCTTCATCCACTCGTCGCGCAAGTCGATGCACGCCCTCGACGGCGCCTACGCGTCGCTGCTGCACGGGCGCAGCCTCGACTTCGAGGACCTGCGCAAGTACGAGTACGGCGATCAGGTGCGCGACATCGACTGGCGGGCGACCGCGCGTCTGGGGACGCCGCTGGTCAAGCGCTCGCGGGCGACCCGCATGCACACCGTGCTGTTCGTGGTCGACACCGGCCGCTCGATGGCGGCCCTCGCGGCCGATGAGCAGCCCAAGCGCGACCTCGCGATCCTGGCGACCGGAGCACTCGGGGTGCTCACCCTCCGCCACGGCGACGACTTCACGGCCGTCTACGGCGACGCCGCGAAGGTGCGCCGCGTCGCTCCCGGCCGCAGTGAGGGGGCGCTCGAGCACACGCTGCGCACGATCGACCGCGCGATCACCGCCAGCACGGCGCCCAGCGATCGCGATGCCCTGCTGTCGTTCGTCACCCGCACGATCTCCCGCCGCATGATCGTCGCGATCGTCACGGACGAGGCTCCCATCACCGACGAGACCGAACGGATGCTGCGCCGACTCCGCGTGCAGCACGACGTGCTCTGGCTCACGGTCCGCGACGCGGAACCTGTGCTCGATCACGCGACCGGCCGCGTCCGCAGCGACGTCGACAGCCTCTGGGAGGTGCCGGACTTCGTGCAGGGCGACCTCGGCATCGTGCAGGAGCTGGCGGCGCAGACGCAGGCCGACGCCGCCCGCCTCGCCGAGACGCTCACCCGCATGGAGATCAGTCACGCCGTGCTCGACGGACAGGACGATGCCGTCTCCCAGCTGCTGCACCTGCTGAACCGGAGGTCGAATGCCCGGTTCTGATGAGCTCTACCCTCCGGCCCAGTACGGCTGGGGATGGATGCTGCTCGCGATCGGCATCCTGCTGCTGCTGGTCGCCGCGGCCTGGCTCGTGATCCTCCTGACCCGTCCCCGTCGGGCGGTCGCCGTCGCCGAGCCGCAGACCCCGCTGCCGGCGACCGCGGACGTGCTCTCGCAGCTGCGCACGGAGTACCTCGACCGTATCCAGCAGATCGAGACGGACTACCGCGAGCGCCGGCTGACCCCGCGCAACGCGAATCTCGAGCTCAGCCGTGTCGTGCGCACGTTCGTCAACGAGTACAGCGGGCTGGAGGCCCCGGTGCTCGCCCTCGACGACCTGAAGGCCCGCGGCGTGCACCCCGCGCTGATCGACGCGATGGGTCGGCACTACTACCCGAGCATCTTCCGCCAGGGTCCGTCGATCGATCCGGTCGCCGGCGCCGAGGCAGCGCGGACGGTGGTGCGCACATGGCACTAGCGAACTTCTGGATGATCATCGTCGCGATCGCGGTGGTGATCATCGCCGTCGGCATCGGCCTCTTCCTGGGCCTGCGGCGTCCCGGCCGCTCCCACGCCGCCGAGACCGCACGCATCGCACGCGCCGAACGCCTGCGCCGGCTGCCGAGCTTCCGCGAGGCGCTGCTGCGCCGGGTGCTCGCGCTCACCGGCATCCTCGCGCTCGGAGCGGTCGCGGTGATCACCGCGGGCGTCGTGGCCGCGCGTCCGATGTCGTCGCAGACCATCCAGCCGGTCAACACCAGCCGCGACATCATGCTGTGCCTCGACGTCTCCGGGTCGATGACCGAGGTCGATGTCGAGGTGCTCAGCGTGTTCGAGGAGCTGCTCGACGGCTTCGAAGGCGAGCGCATCGGGCTGACGATCTTCAACAGCTCGCCGGTGCAGATCTTCCCGCTGACCGACGACTACGCGTTCATCCGTACTCATCTGGAGAGCATCAAGAGCAGCTTCGACTACGTCGACGAGATTCCGGAGCACTGGGTCGGGACCCTCAACGGCAACGGCGCCTCGCTCATCGGCGACGGGCTCGCCGCCTGCACGATGGGCTTCGACCGGCCGGACGACGAGCGCTCCCGTTCCGTCATCTTCGCCACGGACAACGAGGTCAACGGCGCCTCGATCGTCACGTTGGAAGAGGCCGCGGCCTACGCCGCGTCGAAGGATGTGCGGGTTTTCGCGCTCAACCCGGTGCAGGGCAAGGATGCCGACGTGAGCGCCGAGCTGTCCGCCGCCGCCGAGGCGACCGGCGGCGCCGCGTTCGGCCTGCGGGACACGACCACGGTCTCCGACATCGTCACGCAGGTGCAGGAGCAGGAGGCGACGGCGCTGCGCGGTGAGGCCCAGATCGTGTGGACCGACACCCCGAACCTCTGGATCGCCGTGCTGATGGTCGCAGTGCTGTCGTTCATCATCGTGGTGTGGAGGGTGCGACTGTGATCTTCCAGCCCGTCCTGCACCCGCTCCTGCTGGTGCTGCTCTTCCTCCCGCTCACGGCCCTCGTCGTCTGGGTGCTGATCCGCGCTCCTCGCCCTGCGACAGGGACCGCTGCGAAGGCGGCGGGCGCCGGTGCCGTCGCCTCGCACCGCCTCCTGTGGACGCTGCGGCTCGTGCTGGTGCTGGCCTGCTTCTTCCTGGTGCTGCGTCCCGGCATCCCCGGCGGCGCGACGCAGACGCTCGCGACCGACACCGACATCGTGCTGGTCGTCGACACCACCGCCAGCATCGTCGCGGAGGACTGGGACGGCGACCAGCCACGTCTCGACGGGGTGCGGGATGACGTCAGGGCGATCATCCAGGAGTACCCCGGTGCGCGCTTCGCGCTGCTCACCTTCGACGCCGCGGCCGAGCTGCGGATGCCGCTGACCACCGACACCACCGCCCTGGTCGGCTCGCTCGATGTGTTGCGCCCCGAGGTGACGAGCCAGTCCCGGGGCAGCTCGATCGGGATCGCCGCTCCGCTGCTCGCCGAGACCCTGAAGGGAGCGGCCGAGTCGTCGCCCGACCGCTCGCGCATGGTGTTCTACTTCGGCGACGGCGAGCAGACGGTGGACACGCCACCGGAGTCGTTCAGCGCGAGCGCGAAGTACACCGATGCCGGCGCCGTGCTCGGCTACGGCACCGCCGAGGGCGGACCCATGCGCATCACCAGCGGTGGACTCTCCGGCGACAACCCGGGCTACATCGAGTACGAGGGCGCCGACGCGCTGTCGACGATCGACGAGGCGAACCTGAAGGCCGTCGCGGGTCAGCTCGGCGTCGACTACGAGCACCGGACGGCGGATGCCGCGCCGACGCTGCCCGCCCCTCCCTCCACGACGACCAGCTACGCGGAGTCCGGCTCGACCGGGAACGTCACCGAGCTCTACTGGATCGCGGCGCTCGTGATCCTGGCACTCCTCGGCTTCGAGCTGACCAGGGCCACGATGCTGATCGCACGGCTGCGTCAGCTGCGCGCTCCGCGTGACCGCGCTCCGTCTCGCCCCGAGGGAGGTGCCCGATGACCGTCGATGCCCCGAACCCCGCGGCCGCACTGCTGGCGGCGAATCGCCGGCGCCGCCGCATCCGTCGGTGGATCGCGATCGGCACGCTCCCCCTCACCCTCGCCGCGCTGCTCTTCGTGGGCAAGCTGCTGAGCATGTACGCCTTCGCGCATCAGGCGATCACGGCGTACGTGGTCGACGACTTCTCCGGGTCGGAGGCGTCAGCGCGCGGCCAGGAGTTCCTCAACTGGTTCGAGCCGTACAAGGCGCCGTTCAACGTCGGCACCGCCCTGGGCGCGGCCGAGCACCTGCCCGCGGCGCGCGCGAAGCTCGAAGAAGCACTCGAACTCGCACACGGCCTGGAGGTCTGCGGCGTGCGCATCAACCTCGCGCTCGTGATCGAGCGACAGGGCGATGCCGCCCGCGCGGATGGGGACGGTGCGAGCGCCGCGGAGTTCTACGGCGAGGCCCTGACCGTCACGCTGGAGACGCCGGAGGAATGCAACAGCGACGACGCGCAGCAGCAGTCCTCCGACCCGCAGCGCGACATGGAGAAGTCGCTGGAAGACACGAAGGACCGCCTGAAGCAGAAGCAGCAGGAAGAGCAGCAGCCCCCGCCTCCGCAGGAGGAGGAGCCGCAGGAGCAGGAACCGCAGCCGTCGGAGGACAAGCTGCAGGAACTGCAGGACAAGCTGGAGCAGGGCACGCAGGAACGCGACCAGCAGCAGAACGGCGACGACCCCGGCGGCTCGGGAACGGACAAGCCATGGTGATGGATCACGAGAAGCAGCGGGCGCGCTACGTCGCCGGCACCGAGGGCGCCCCTCCCGTCCCGCCGCCCGGCGGGTACAAGAACGCCCGCCGCCAGCAGGCGCCGGCATCGTGGGTTCCCCCCCTCCCCGCCGTCGACCCGGGCGCTCCCGAGGCGAAGCAGCCCGCGAATGCGATCGGCTGGATCGCCCTGCTGTCCGCCATCCTGTTCGTGCTGATCCTGTTCGGAACCCTGTTCGCCGGTGGCACCGACATCCTGTACGGCGTGACGATGCTCACTCTGCAGCTCATCGTCGTCGCGGTGATCGTGGCGGCGCTGGTCTCCCGCAGAGGCAGGATGCTGGGCGCCATCGCCCTGGTCGTCACGATCATCTTCAACGTCGCGACCGTCGGCGGCATGAGCGCCCTGCAGACCTCCGCATCGGGCAACTACGAAGGCGTGAAGTCCGAGGAGCAGAAGCACGCGGAGGCGTACCCGGGGATCAAGGGCACCGACTCGCAGAACGTGCTCGCCCAGCAGTCCCTCGAGGAGGTGCGCGCCGACGCGGACAGCCTGTTCGCCGACATCCGCACCCGCCTCAGCGACCGCTTCGGCTACACCTGGACGGAGGTGGGAGACGAGGATCTGCGCCCGGAGCGCAACGGCTACGGCGGCGAATCGATGCTCATCGAGTACACCTCGGTCGGATGGTCGACGAACGAGCCGATCCAAGACCCGGAGCGCAAGGTCGAGGTCATGCGGATCATCGACCAGGTCGTGATCGAGCACGGTCTGTGGAACCTCTACAGCTTCAACGATCCGACCAACTCCGGCATCGATCCGACGATGATCGCGAAGCTCTACGGCAGCGATGACCCCCGCACGCAGCACACCTGGGAGTACTACACCGAGAACTACCCGGACCCGATGCGGTTCTACGCCAACATCTACGACCTGTCGAACGATCCCACCGGGGACTTCCGCATCGCCAGGGAGGCGCAGAACGCCCGGACCGGCGAGCCGCTCGAGGGGCTGCAGCTCATGGTGATCGCGAGCGCTGTGCTCAGCGAGGCCGACCGCGCCGAGTTCGAGCAGAAGCTGCAGGAGTACCCCGGGTTCGAGTGACGACCGGCCGCCGCGGCGTCTCAGCCGGCGAGCTGCAGCAGCATGCGGGCGGTGACGAAGCGCATCTGCCCCCGCGGGGTGCGCGGGTCGTAGCCGAGCTGCTCGATCAACGCGGTCAGACGGTCCTGCACGCTGGAGTGGTGGCGTCCCAGGCGCACGGCGGCGGCGCGCACGCTCTGCTCGTCGACCACCGCGTCGAGCAGTTCGCGGCTGCGGGCATCCAGCCGGGCGAGCGACGCGGCGTCCGGATGCAGCGCACCGGAGTCCGCGGAACCGGCGATCAACAGGAAGGCACCGAGGTCGTCGGCGGCGACCACCGGCTCTGACACGGTCGTGAGGCGCACGGCGATCAGGGCCTCTGCCCAGGAACCCGGCAGGTGCTCTCCGGGGCCCGCGGTGCCGATGCCGACGCGCAGGTCGCTCGACGCGGCCCACACGTCATCCGTCGCGGTGCCGGCGGGGACGATCGTGGCCCTGGTCAGTCCGTGACGCGTGGCCACGACCGCGGAGGGATGCCGGGGCAGCGGCGCGGGATCCGGCGGAGAGGCGATCACCCGCATCGGCGCGGCGACCAGGCGCAGTCGCGACAGAGCGGATGCCCGCTCACCCTCGCCCGCGAAGGAGCTGATCACCAGCTCGACCGCGCTCTCCGCATCTCCGGCGCGGCGGGCGCGGAGAATGCCGAGCGCGAGCGTGAGCCGCTCCAGGATCATGGCGTCGTTGGTGTGGGGCTCGCCCTCGCGCTCGATCCAGGCGACGGCATCCGGGCCGCTGTCGCGCAGCATCCACCTGTCGCCGGGGTCGACCGGATCGATGCGGACCCCGTCGGCTCGCACCCGGATGATCTGACGCGCGTCGCGCTGTCCCACGGTCGCACCGCTCAGCACGGCCGCACCCCGCAGCATGCTCTCGGTGCCGACCGCACGCGCGACGAGGGTGTCGAAGTAGGAGACGACCTTGAGGGTCTCGCTCGCATCCGGGTCGAGGGCGGTGAGCCGCCCCAGCAGATCTTGCATGTCGGGCTCCATCGCGCGGGGGATTCCACCCTACGGGGTCGACGGGCGACCCCGTAGGGTGCGGGAGTCAGCCGAGCAGGCGGTTCACCCAGTCGTCGCGCGCGGCGAGCATCGCCTGGGCGACCGCGGCATGCGGGCGAAGATGTCGAAGCCGTGGAAGCCTCCGGCCCACACATGCAGCTCGGCCTGGACGCCGGCCTCCCAGAGCTTGGTGGCGTAGGCGACGTCCTCATCGCGGAACACCTCGGCGCTGCCGCAGTCGATGAAGGCCGGAGGCAGTCCGGTGAGGTCGGTCGCGCGCGCCGGAGCGGCGTAGATCGACACGTCGTCCGTCCCCTTGCGGTCGCCCAGAAGTGCGGTCCATCCGGTGATGTTGGAGCCGCGGTCCCACACGCCGATACCGTCGATCTGCTGCGTCGAGACGCTCTCGTCGCGGTCGTCCAGCATGGGGTAGATCAGCAGCTGCCCGATGAGTGCGGGCCCGCGGCGGTCGCGGGCGAGCAGGGTGGTGCCGGCGGCGAGACCTCCCCCGGCGCTGCCGCCCCCGATCAGGATGCGGTTCGGGTCGATGCCGAGTTCGGCGGCGTTGTCGGCGGTCCACACCAGACCGGCGTAGCAGTCCTCGACCGGATACGGGTCGGGGAACTCCGGCGCCAAGCGGTACTCCACCGTGACGATCACACCGTTGAACCGCTCGGCCCAGTCCAGGAACCCGGTGACCCCGAGCCAGCGGTTGCCGATGATCATGCCGCCGCCGTGCGTGTGGAAGAAGCCGGGCCCGGTGCCGGTGCGTCCCTGCTTCGCGATCACCGAGACGACGATCTCCTCGCCCTCATGGCCCGCGATGGTGACGTCGCGACGGGTGAAGCCGCGCTCGTCGAGCGCCCGGAAGATCTCGTCCTCACCGGCCACCGGGTTCTGCCGCATCAGCGGGATCATCTCGGCCGTCAGCGTCGCGGGCATTTGGTCGCCGACCAGAGCCAGGGCGGCCTCCAGTTCCGGGTCGAACGGAGGGCGGAGGGTCGTTTCGGTCATCAGAACTCCTTTGTTCTCGGTCGCCACTGCGGCGGCGTCCCGCCAGACTCCCCGACGTCGCCCCCGAGCGTAACCCGCCAGGCGGGGCCGTTCCGTGCGGCAGAGTCCGCCGGGTGGCGGGGTGCCCCGCTCCGATCGCGTGGGAACCCCTCGAAGTGCCGCTCCCCGCTGGATACACTGGCGCCAGAGGGAAGGCGCATGCCGATGATCCGAGTACTCGACGAACAGCAGTCCTACGAGTTGCTGACCACGACCACGATCGGCCGGGTCGGTTTCGTCCACGAGGGGCGGGTGCAGATCCTTCCCGTGAACTTCGTCGTGTCCGGTCACGACCTGCTGCTCCGCACCGCTCCCGACGGTCTGCTGGGTGAGCTGACGCGGGAGCCGGCGGATGTGTCGTTCGAGGTGGACTACCACGACCCCCTCGGCAGCACCGCCTGGAGCGTTCTGATGCACGGCTCCCTCTCGCGGGTCCCCGAGGAGAAGGTCCCCGGCGCCAGGGCTCGCGTGAACCCGTGGGCCGACAGCGAGCGCGACCTGCCCCTGACGTTCCGCGTCGAGAAGATCACGGGCCGCAGCGTGCGACGCGACCAGACGCACGGAAAGACCTGATCGTCGCCTGAGCGATCCTCCTCGCTGACCGCCACCGCGTGGGGGTGGTCACTGCGGTCGTCAGGGGGCGAGAGCGAGCCCGGCGGCGAGCGCGAAGCCCAGCACGGTCGCGAGTCCCGTCGACTCCTTCGCCTTGGACTGCGCCTCGGGGACCATGGAATCGACCAGCATCACGAGCAGCGCGCCGGCCGCGAAACCGCTCGCGGCCGAGCGGAAGTCGTCGCCGGTGATACTGGCCAATCCGAAGCCGGCGACGGTCGCGAGGGCACAGATCACGGCGACCCCTGCCCACAGCAGCAGCACTCGCGACTTCGCCATCCCGTCCTCGAGGAGGTCCGCCGCGGAGCCGATCGACTCGGGCAGGTTGGAGACCAGGATGGCCACCACGAGCGCGATGCTGACCGGTTCCCCGGAGGCGAGACCGATGCCCAGCACGAGCTGCTCGGGGATGCCGTCGAGCAGGGCGCCGACCGCGAGCTGGCCACCGCCCGCCTTCGCCTTGGTCTTCGCGGCTCTGGCGTCGAGGATGCGGTCGGCGATGTAGTAGCTGATCGCTCCGGCCGCGACGCCGGCCACGAGGGGGATGGGACCTGCGAGGTCGAGCCCCTCCTCCCACAGCTCGAACGCGATGGAGGCCATGAGTGCGCCGGCGCCGAAGCCGAGCACGATCCCGAGCCAGCGGGGCGGCCATTTCCGGAGCAGTGCGAGCACGGCGCCGATGAACAGCGGCGCCGCGGCGACCACGCCCCAGAGAATCGCTCCACCCATGTGCCGCCTCCTTCACGGCCACTCTGCCACCGCTCTGGCGGAAACGGCAGATGCCTCCTGCGCGTCGCCCGCTGCCCGGCTCCGCTCCGCTCAGTCGCTCCGCACTCGATGGATGCCGAGGTCGGTGCGACCGGGGAGCAGATCCGTTCGGAGCGCCCGGATGCCGTGGTAGTCGCCGTCGCGAAGTCGGCGATAGGGGCTGCTCGGCGATTCGTCGGCGATCCCCGAGAGCCGTTCGCGCAGGCGGGCGCTCTCGTGGTCGATCTCGGTGCGCCCGAGGCTGTCCGCGTCGTGGACGACGTGCAGATCGAGTGGTTCGATCCCCGTGTACCAGAGGGTTCCGTGAGTGAGGGGGAACAGCAGCGAGTCGAGGTCCCCGCTGACACCCCGTCTGCCGATGGAGCGCTCGTCCTCACCGGCCGTCACGATCACGAGGGCACGGCGTCCGGCCAGAGGACCATCGCCGTAGCGGAGAGGGAGACCTGTGTCCGGGTCGACCGGGCCGTATGCGAACCCGTTCGTGAGCACACGATCGAACCACCCTTTGAGGATCGCCGGGGGTCCGTACCACCACAGCGGGAACTGGATCACGACGAGGTCGGCTGCGTGGAGCTTGCGCTGCTCCTCGACCACGTCGGGCGGCACCTGCCCGCCCGCGTAGACCTCCCCCATCAGCTCGACCACATTCCCGTCCCTCCCCTGCGGGTCGCCCAGGTCAGGACCGGCGAGGACGGGGTCGAACCGCTGTCGGTAGAGATCGGTGGTCTCGACGTCGTAGTCGCGCGAGAGCGCCTCGACACCGTCGCGGAACAGCCGCGCGTTGAAGGAGCTCTCCTGAGGGTGGGCGTAGATCCAGTGGACGGTGGCACGTGGGTGCGACAAGGGTGAACCTTTCTTCAGTGGGGCGGCATCGGCGAGGGGCCGCGTCAGCGAGGCGCGGGGACGACATCCGTCGATGTGCGTCTCCACAGCGGCAGGAGGGCCGCGGCCACGACCGCCACCGCCGCGACGAGGAGAGCGACCGTGAAGCCCCCCGGCCCGACGATCGAGGCGATCGTTCCGAGCACAGCGATGCCGAGGCCGCCGCCGAGCGCGAATCCGACCTCCTGGATCGCCCCGACCTGACCGGCATCATCCTCGGTCGTGACGTCGAAGAGCGTCGTCGCTGCGAGCGTCGCCGTGATACCGAATCCGAGGCCGACGAGCACCAGCGGCATCACGACGAGTGCGACCCCGGTCGACAGCCAGACCAGTCCCGCGCCCTGCACCACGAGAGCGAGCACCGTCAGCGTGGGCGAGCTCAGCCATCGCAGGAACAGCGGAGCGAGCACGCCGCCCAGCGCGATCGCGACCGCCTGCGGAAGAATCGCCAGCCCCGCCTCTGCCGCGCTGTGCCCCCTGGCGTCCTGCAGGTGCAGACTCACCAGGAGCACGGTCGCCGACGAGACGCCGCCGCTCGCCACGATGCGCACGATGGCAGGACTGAAACCGGGTACCTGGAACAGCCGCATGTCGATGAGCGGCTCCTGCAGGATGCGCTGGCGTCGGATGAAGGAGACGAGGGTCGCGACCGCGACGGCTCCGGCGACGGCGGCAGGGATGGGAGCGGCGAGCACCTCGTGCAGCGCGAAGGCCAGGGCACCGAGAGCCACAATCGACGACCCGATGCTCAGTGCGTCCCACGACGGCGGACGAGAGCTGCGGGAGTCGGGCACGAGCCAGATCGCGAGCACACCGGCGAGCACCGCGAGCGGCACGCTCCCGAGGAGCAGCCACCGCCATCCGGGGCCTTCCGTGACGACCCCGCCGAGCACGGGACCCAGGGCACTGCCCGCACCGAAGGTCGCGGTCCACAGGCCGTAGGCCAGGACCCGCTGCCGCGCTTGATAGTGGGCGCCGATCGTGGCGACCACCCCCGCCACGACGAAGGCCTCGGCGACACCGAGGAGCGCGCGCACGACAATCAGCACCATCCCGTCTTGCGCGAATCCACCCACGACGTTGAGCACGGCGAAGCCTGCGAGTCCGAGAATCACGATCCGCTTGCGGCCGAACGCGTCACCGATCCGTGCGGCGACGATGAGGGTCGCAGCGAGCGACAGTGCGTAGACGTCGACGAGCCAGAGGGCGCCGCTGTCACTGAGGATGAGGTCTTCTCGGATGGCCGGCAGCGCGGTCGACACACTGCTGATCGCGAGCGCGCCGATCAGGATGCCGAGGAGCAGCGGAATCATGGCGAGCCACGGGTGGCGGGTCGTGCGAGGTCGAGCGGTCGGCGTGGAGGTCGAGAAGGTCACCATCTCAGTCTCGGGCGGAGGTACGCTTCTGACAAGTACGGTCATTTGAGGTACATACTTACACTTCGGATACTATGAAGCGCGAAGGAAGGTGGAAGCGATGAGGGAGAAGACGGAGCGCATCATTCGGGGCTGGGGCGACGCCTGCGACGCGGAGATCTCGGTCGCTGTGCTCGGCGGGGCATGGAAGCCCAGCATCCTCAGCCTTCTCGACGAGCACGAGGTGCTCCGATTCGGTGAGCTCGGCAGACTGCTCGGCGAGCCGACCGCCCGCGTGCTCACCCGCCAGCTGCGTGAGCTGGAAGACGACGGGCTCGTCGTCCGGATGGTCTACCGGCAGGTTCCCCCCAAGGTCGAGTACCGGCTGAGTGACCTCGGTCGAGGATCGATGCCCCTCGTGGAAGCGCTGACCAGTTGGGGCGGTCGATATGCCGCGCACCAGCGGCGCGAGCTTGCACGGCTGACCGCCGAGGCCGAGCACCTCGACGACCTCGACGCCGCCGTCGTGGGCTGACCGCGCTCGAGCGTCCGAAACACCCGACACGCCGCGGATAGACTGGGAAGCATGTCCAAGGTCCTCCAGTCTCTTCCCGTCGGCGAGCGCGTCGGCATCGCCTTCTCCGGAGGACTCGACACCTCCGTCGCCGTCGCGTGGATGCGCGAGAAGGGCGCCGTTCCCTTCACCTACACCGGCGACCTCGGTCAGTACGACGAGGACGACATCGAGTCGATCCCCGGCCGCGCGCTGGAGTACGGCGCCGAGGCGTCGCGACTGGTCGACTGCAAGACCGCCCTGGTCGAAGAGGGCCTCGTCGCCCTCTCCTGCGGCGCCTTCCACATCCGCTCCGGCGGCAGGACGTACTTCAACACCACGCCCCTCGGGCGCGCGGTCACCGGAACCCTGCTGGTGCGCGCCATGAAGGAGGACGGCGTCGACATCTGGGGCGACGGCTCGACCTACAAGGGCAACGACATCGAGCGGTTCTACCGCTACGGCCTGCTCGCCAACCCGCGCCTGCGCATCTACAAGCCGTGGCTCGACGCCGACTTCGTGACCGAGCTCGGCGGCCGCAAGGAGATGAGCGACTGGCTCGTC
Organism: Microbacterium saperdae; assembly: GCF_006716345.1. Lineage (NCBI taxonomy): Bacteria > Bacillati > Actinomycetota > Actinomycetes > Micrococcales > Microbacteriaceae > Microbacterium > Microbacterium saperdae. The sequence continues at coordinate 494,471 of NZ_VFOX01000002.1, read as the reverse complement.
GCCCGCGACTTCCCCTACCGCGACTCCGCCGAGAAGGCCTACTCGACCGACGCGAACATCTGGGGCGCGACGCACGAGGCCAAGACCCTCGAGCACCTGAACGTCTCGCTCGAGACCGTCGACCCGATCATGGGCGTCAAGTTCTGGGATCCGTCCGTCGCGATCGAGACCGAAGACGTCACGGTCACCTTCGAGGCCGGTCGCCCGGTCGCGATCAACGGCGTCGAGTACACCGACCCGGTCGCGCTGGTGCAGGAGGCCAACACGATCGGCGGACGCCACGGCCTCGGCATGAGCGACCAGATCGAGAACCGCATCATCGAGGCGAAGTCGCGCGGCATCTACGAGGCTCCGGCCATGGCGCTGCTGTTCATCGCCTACGAGCGCCTCGTCAACGGCATCCTGAACGAGGACACCCTCGCGACCTACCACGAGCAGGGCCGCCGCCTGGGCCGCCTGATGTACGAGGGGCGTTGGCTCGAGCCGCAGTCGCTCATGCTGCGCGAGTCGATCCAGCGCTGGGTCGGCCTCACGATCTCGGGCTCGGTCACGATCCGCCTGCGTCGCGGCGACGACTGGACGATCCTCGACACCGTCTCGCCCAACCTGTCGTACGGCCCGGACAAGCTCTCGATGGAGCGTGTCGGCGACGCCGCCTTCGGCCCGGTCGACCGCATCGGCCAGCTCACGATGCGCAACCTCGACATCGCGGACTCGCGTGCCCGCCTCGAGCAGTACGCGGGCCTCGGCCTCGTGGGCGGCGCGACCGGCGAGCTCGTCGGACGCGTGACCGCCGGCGAGTCCGGCGAGATCACCGGTTCGGTCGAGGAGATCGACGAGACCCTGGCGGATGCCGTCGACACGGCCTCCGAAGGGGCGGCTTTCGACTCCGGCACCGACTGACACGGTTTCCCAGGAGGGGGTGGATGCTGCGGCATCCGCCCCCTTTGTGCGTCCTGCCCCGGCCCGGATACGAGGATGCTGTGAGTCCTCGGCTTATCTTGCACACTACTGTGCACCATAAGTACCATGGGCCCATGACCACCCGCGCACCCCGCCGCGACGCCGTCGAGAACCGCGCCGGCATCCTCTCGGCCGCCCGCACCGCCCTCGCCGTCGACCCCCATGCCTCGATCGACGTGATCGCCCGCGGCGCCGGCCTCTCGCGTCGCACCCTCTACGGCCACTTCGACGACCGCGACGCCCTGATCCGCGAGCTCATCGCGAACGGCGCCCAGCGCTTCAACGCGATCGCCGAGACCGTGACCGACGACGACGCCCGCCTCGCACTGGCCCGCCTCGCCGCCCTGCTCTGGCAGGAGGCTGCGCACGTGCAGGTGGCCGCCGCCCTCGCGCTCGACGAGGCGCACGTCGAGCACACCGGCGCCGCACTCGCACCGTTGCGTCGCACGCTCGCGGCACTCGTGCGGAGAGGTCAGGAGGACGGCAGCTTCCGCACCGACCTCACCGCACCCACGCTCGCCCGCCTGATCGAGGAGATGGCCCGCACGGTCGTCTCCCGCACGGATGCCGCGAGCACCGAAGCCGCCAGCATCGCCGTCCGCACGGTGCTGAGCATCGCCGGGCTGTCGTGGCGCGAAGCCGACGAACTGCTCGCCACGCACCCCGCGGTCGGTGCACCATCGAACACGGAGGCAGACGCATGAGGATCACACTGCACGAGGTGAGCAAGGGCCGCGCCGGGCAGGCGCTCCCCCCGATGAGCCTGGAGTTCCACAGCGGGGCCGTGCGCTTCGCCCTCGCCGAGACCGAGCAGCGCCCCACGGTGCTCGGCCTCATCGCGAGCGGACGGATGAAGCCCGACACCGGCCGGGTGACCATCGACGACACCGCGAACCCGAAAGAACTTCGCCGTCGCATCGCGCTGGTCGACTCCCCCGATGTCAGCGATCCGCACCCCGACATCACCCTCGCCGGCGTCGTCGGCGAGGAGCTCATGTTCGCGGGCGTCGGCGCGACGCCCCTGCATGCACGGCGCTGGCTCACCCAGCTCGGCTACGACGAGCTCGCCTCGACCCCGATCGGCAACGTCGATCCCGCAGCGCGCGTGCGCATCCTGTGCGAGCTCGCCGTCCTGCGCGAGGGCGTCGACGGCGTCGTGCTGGTCGCGCCCGACCGCCATGGCGGAAGTCCGGACGGCTGGTGGCGCATCGCCGGCGAGTTCGCCGATCGCGGGTACGCGATGCTCGTGATCATCGGAGGCTCGGCCGCCGTCGCCCTCGAACGGATGCAGGAGTTCGAGGCGATCAACGCCTCCGGTCCCGTGCAGCCACTGGCCCTCGATGCGCCAGAGGATGCGGATCCTGCGGATCCGTCGGCCGACGAGCCTGTCGAGGAACCCCGGGTTGCGGAGCCCGACGACGGGGTTGCCGAGCCTGTCGACGCAGCCGAGGTCGTCGACACCGACACCGACACGACCGAGAACGGAGCCGCACGATGAAGGTTCCCGCGATGATCGCCGCCGAGCTGCGGCGTCTCACCGCGAGCAAGATGGGCGTCATCGCGCTCATCGCGCTCGTGTGCGTGCCGATCCTCTACGGCGGCCTGTACCTCTGGGCGAACCAGGATCCCTACGCGAAGTTCCCCGACGTGCCCGTCGCACTCGTGGTCGCCGACGAGGGCGCCCCTGCACCCACGACCGGCACCGAGGCGCCGAACGGCGACACCGTCAACTACGGCGAGGATGTGGCCGAGAACCTGATCGAGGGCAATGCCTTCGACTGGCAGCGGATGTCGGCCGACGAAGCAGCGACCGCACTGCGCGACGGCACGGTCGACTTCACGGTGACGATCCCCTCGGACTTCTCCACCGCACTCACCTCCGCCGCGGGCGACGACCCGCACCAGGCCCGCATCGACCTGGAGACGAACGACGCGAACAACTACCTGGCGTCATCCATGGGCACGCAGGCGGTCGAGAAGATCCGCAGCTCGGTCGCGGAGATGGTCGGCAGCGAGGCGGCCGAGCGCCTGCTGACGGGCTTGAGCGACGTGCGCGACAACCTGATCACGGCCACGGACGGCGCCACGAAGCTCACGGACGGCGCGAACACCGCCGCGTCCGGAAGCTCCACGCTCGCGGACGGCACCGCTCAGCTCGCCGCAGGAACCGCGCAGCTCGCCTCCGGGGCGCAGACCCTGGCCTCCGGAGCGCAGCAGGTGAGCGCAGGTAACCGACAGCTCGCCGACGTCGCCGATCGCGCTGGTTCTGCCGTGCAGCAGGCCGCCGACGCGCTGCCCCAGGTGCGCACCGACATCGCCGACGCCCTGACAGCGCAGGGCCTCAGCCAGGAGGAGATCGACCAGGTGCTCGCCCGGCTCGACCCCTTGGCCACGCGTCTGCAGGACGGCAACAGCAAGGTGCAGGCCGCGGTCGGAAAGGTAGACCAGCTCGCCGCCGGTGCGGCATCCCTCGCCTCCGGAGCCTCCGACCTCGCCGCAGGAGCGAGCACCGTCGCCACCGGCGCCGCCGCGGCGAACGATGGTGCGGCGCAGCTGCGCGACGGCCTGAGCACTCTCGCATCCGGCACCGCCGAACTGCGAGACGGGCTCTCCGACGGCGTCGACGCGATTCCGGCATCCACTCCGGAGCTGCGCACCCTGCAGGCCGACACCATCGCCGATCCGGTCACGGTGTCGAGCGACAAGGTCGCGTCCGCCGAGGACTACGGCGCAGGGCTCGCTCCGTTCTTCGCCGCCCTCTCGGCCTGGATCGGCATCTACGCGCTGTTCCTGATCGTCAAGCCGATCTCGCGCCGCGCTGTCACGGCCCTGCACTCGCCGATCCGGATCACGCTGGCCGGATGGCTGACGCCGGCCATGCTCGGCGCGGTGCAGATGGTCGGTCTGATGGGCATCCTCGCGATCACGCTGGGCTTCACGTTCAACCATCCGCTGGGCACCCTCGGGGTGATGATCTTCGCCTCCGCGACGTTCGCGGCGATCATCCTCGCGTTGAACGTCTGGCTCGGATCAGTCGGGCAGTTCCTCGGGCTCGTGCTGATGGTTCTTCAACTCGTGACGGCCGGCGGGACGTTCCCGTGGCAGACGCTGCCGGCACCCCTCGCGGCCCTGCACCATGTGCTGCCCTTGGGCTACGTGGTCGATGCGATGCGTCAGCTCATGTACGGCGGGAACCTCGGCCGCGCAGGCTGGGATCTCGCGGTGCTCGGCATGTGGCTCATCGGGGCGCTGCTGTTCGCGATGCTCGGGGTCACCCGCATGACGCACCGTCGCACCCTGCGTGATCTGCAGCCGAGCCTGATCGGATGAGACCCCTCGTGCGGGGGGCGCGGCTCCCCGCACGAGGACGCGTGTGTATAAGATGCGAGAGCGCGTCCCCGAAACGCGTACCCGGCCTCGGTGGAACTGAGTCCTCCTCGCACTACCCCGAAAGAGTTCTCGACGATGACGACAGACTCGCAGCCCATCGACGTACCCGCGCGCCGCGCGTGGGGCCCTCGCATCGGGCGCATCGCGTTCCTGGTGCTGGCCGCCATCATCGTGATCGCCGTGGCCGCCGCATTCTTCGTGACCTGGACCATCCAGCGTTCATTCCCGCAGACCTCCGGCACCGTGACGCTCGACGGGCTCGCTGCCGAGGTCACCGTGCAGCGCGACGACCGCGGCATCCCGACCATCACCGCAGACTCCACGGACGACCTGTTCTTCGCCGAGGGCTTCGTGCACGCGCAGGACCGCTTCTTCGAGATGGACTTCCGGCGCCACGTCACCTCTGGCCGTGTCGCCGAGATGTTCGGCGAGTCGCAGGCCGGGACGGATGCCTTCCTGCGCACGCTCGGATGGCGCAAGGTCGCCGAGGCCGAGGTCGCCGCGATGGACGAGAAGACGCTCAGCTATTACGAGGCCTATGCCGACGGTGTCAACGCCTACCTCGCGTCGCGCTCGGGTGCCGAGCTCTCGCTCGAGTATGCCGTCATCGGCATGCAGAACCCCGACTACACCCCTGAGCCCTGGGAACCTGCGGACTCGGTGGCATGGTTGAAGGCGATGGCCTGGGACCTCCGGGGCAACGTCGAGGACGAGTCCGAGCGGGCGCTGTTGGCCGCCGAACTCGACGCCGGTCCAACCGCCGATCCTGCCGTCGCCACCTCGACGATTCTCGAGAAGCTCTATCCCGACTACCCGTTCGACGAGAACCCGGTCATCGTCCCCAAGATCTCGACCGTGCCCACGCTCGACACCGACGCCGAAGCGGCGTTCACGACCGTGCCGGAGCAGGACGGCGACATCCAGCTGGCGACGACCACCCTGGACTGGGAAGAGACCTCGAGCGTGGTCGAAGCGGCGAGCATCCTGGTGGGCGAGGTCGGCGAAGGCATCGGATCGAACTCGTGGGTCGTCTCCGGATCGCTCACCGAGACCGGCATGCCCCTGCTGGCCAATGACCCGCACCTCGGCGCCTCCCTCCCCTCGGTCTGGTACCAGGTGCAGCTGAAGTGCTCGACCGTGAACGAGGCATGCCCGTTCGACGTCGGCGGCTTCTCGTTCTCGGGACTCCCCGGCATCGTGATCGGCCACAACCAGACCGTCGCCTGGGGATTCACGAACCTCACCACCGACGTCACCGACCTCTACGTCGAGCGGATCGAGGGAGACCAGTACTGGCGCGACGGCGCTCTCGTGCCGCTCGAGGAGAGCACCGAGACCATCAAGGTCGCCGGCGGGGACGACATCGAGCTCACGATCCGCTCGACCGTGCACGGACCGATCATCTCGGGCCTGACCGATGACTTCACCGCGATCGCCGACGACCCGTTGCCCGGACTCGCGGCCGGTGGGGCAGAACCGGGTCCGACGACGGAGGAATCCGACGACGAGTACGCCGTGAGCCTGCGGTGGACCGCGCTCGACCCCGGCACCGCCGCGACCGCGATCTTCGCCCTGTCGACCGCACAGGACTTCGAGGACTTCCGCTACGCGGCGTCCCTCTTCGATGTGCCGGCGCAGAACCTCATCTACGCCGACACCGAGGGCAACATCGGTTACCAGACGCCCGGTCGCCTGCCGATCCGCGGCGCCGGCGACGGCTGGCTCCCCCAGCCCGGATGGGACAGCAGCTCCGACTGGACCGGCTTCATCCCGTTCGAGGAGCTGCCGGTGTCGTACAACCCGAGCTCGGGCTACATCGTCACCGCGAACAACGCCATCGTGACCGACGATTACGACTACTTCCTCTCGAGGGACTGGGACTACGGCTACCGCGCAGCGCGCATCGCCCACCTGATCGAACGACGGGCGGCCGTGGCCCCGCTCACGGCGCAGGACATGCGTGACATCCAGACGGACAACGAGATGTGGATCGGCAAGCAGCTGGCGTCCGCACTCGGCGACGTGGACGTCTCCGGAAAGGGACCGAAGGAAGCCGTCGAGCTGTTGCGCACCTGGGATGCGCAGAACGCGGCATCCTCGGCCGGCGCCGCGTACGCGAACGTGCTGTGGTCGAACCTCGTGCAGAACATCTTCGCCCAGCGCGACCAGCCGCTGCCGATCAGCCACCAGGGACGCCTGTTCGCCGTCGTGTCGGAGATGCTCGACAACCCGGCCGACCCGCTCTGGACGAACGACAAGATCGACGTCGATGGGATGGAGCAGATGCTGGCGCTCTCCGCCGAGCAGGCCTACGACGAGCTCTCCGGCCTCCAGGGCGACGTGGTCGCCCGGTGGAACTGGGGTTCGCTGCATGCGATCACTCTGACCAGCGACACTCTGGGCTCCTCGGGCATCGCCCCCGTCGAAGCACTCTTCAACCGGGGCCCGTTCCCCGTCAGCGGCGGCGCCTCGGTGGTCAACGCGACCGGATGGGAGCTCGGCGAGAGCTACGCCACCACGACCGTTCCCTCGATGCGCATGGTGGTCGACCTCGCCGACTTCGACGCCTCCACCTGGAACCACCTCACGGGGGCCTCCGGCCATGCCTACCACGAGCACTACATCGACCAGACGGCCGACTGGGCCGCCGGTGTGCAGAAGCCGTGGGCGTTCTCGGCGAAGGCGGTGGATGCGGCAACGGTCGACACCCTGGTGCTGTCACCGAAGGGCTGAGCCGGGCGCCGCGCCCGGGCCCAGGAACTGCACGGCGGAGACGCTGAGCTTGTCGAAGGGTCCTCCCTGCTGCGTCGACTAGCGTTGACGGGTGCCGAAAAGTCTCCTCGCCCCGAAGGGCGTCCCTGTGACCCTCGTCGAGTTCGAGCGCAGCGGCGCCAGCCTGATCGCCGAGACCTTCGGCGAGGGCGCGCACACGTTCATCCTGCTGCACGGCATCGGCATGGGTCGCAGCGTCTATCTCGACGTCGTGCAGAAGCTGAAGGGACGCATGATCGCGTTCGACCTTCCCGGTTTCGGAGAGGCGCCGGAGCCCTCTCGCACGTTCACGATGGAGCGGCACGCCGACCTCGTCGCGGCGTACCTGCGTGAGTTCGACGCGGGCAGAGTGGTCGTGATCGGCCACTCGATGGGCAGTCAGATCGCGGCGGAGCTCGCGGCACGTCATCCGTCTCTCGTGGAGGGCGTCATCCTCGCCGGCCCCACGGTGAACAAGGCGGCCCGCAACATCCGTGCCCAGGCGACCTACCTGCTGCGCGACCTGATGGGCGAGCGGCCCGAGGTGCTGTGGCGCGGTGCGCGCGAGTATCTGCGTGGCGGCCCGCATCTGGTGCGCAAGATGAAGGCCACGATCGTGCACGAGCCCGAGAAGGCGTTCGCACGTATCGACGTGCCGGTGCTCGTTCTGCGCGGCGAGGACGACCCGCTCGCGCCGATGAGCTGGTGCCAGGAGATCATCGACGAGATCCCGGGCGCCGACCTCCAGGTGATCCCGGACCACGGCCACGGCACGCTGATCAGCGACTCCGAGCCCGCCGCGCGCCTGATCCAGCGCTTCGCCGACGCACTCTGACGCCGCTCCGCCGGAACCGCTCCCGCATTCGCGCTCCATAACTCCGGAGATTCAGCGTCGGTGCCCCGATGACGCCGACGTATCGCGCCTTTGTGCACTCTTTCTCCGGAGTTGTGGAGCTGCGCGGCCTGAGAGCCGGGAGCCGAAGGCGTCGACCACGGCCTGCAGATCGGACCGTACACGCGCCTGCGCCTCCAGAAGGTCGCTGGCCAGCGGTCGAATCGTGACGTAGCCGAGCCGGGCGGCGGCGATGTCCCGCCGGCGGTCTCTGACCTGTCTGTCCCACCCCTGATGAAACGCTCGACTGTCACACTCGATGACGAGCCACCCTTCCACGAGGAAGTCCACGCGTCCGACACCGGGGAGATGAACTTGGGTCTCGAACCGCAGCCCGAGCGAGCGGAGGATCAGTCTCAGGTAGGTCTCGGGCCCCGACTCCGCCGATGCGTCTACGAGAGCCAGAAGCGGGTGGTAGCGCAGCGGAAGGTTCGTGAAGATCTGGACGAGGTCCTCCTGCCTCAACAATCCGTGATGCAGAACGCTGTCGAGCGTCGCGATCGATGCCCGTGGGGACTGACATCGAACGGATTGGAGTACCGCGTCTCGAATCGAGACCATGTGCGGTTCGCCTTCGTCCAGGCGAGTGCCCCAATGCACCAGGAGATCCCTTTGCCTGCGCCCACGACTGCGTGAGAGGTGGGGTGGGACATGCACGTGCGGCTCCCTGCACGAGTGGACGAACACCCCTATCAGTTGAAGAAGCGTGAGGCAGGAGATGCGACCGCCCAGCCGTACCGCCGCAATGATCGGTTCCGGCATGCTCGGAAGCGTATACACCCCTCGCCGCACCCGCATGAGCCGTCCTGATCGGACCGCCGACGTGATGTCATGGGTCGACATCCCTGAACTGATGAGCACGTGACGCGGAATGATCGATAGGGTCCGAAGCTCCGCAAGCAGCGCATGCGGCTTCCTGTTGTCATGGGGCATGCCGGAAAGACTGCCCAGGGAGACGGGCGGCGGAGAGCGATCCGGCCGATTGTGGATGGGAGATTATCCTCGCGCGCCTTTGCAGGAAAGGTCGGGTGCCCTCTCAAAGGTACGGATGCCATAACTCCGGAGATCCACGCTGTTCACCCCGCCCGGGGGCAGTCTGATCGCGAACGCAGCCGAATCTCCGGAGTTGTGGAACCGGGACGACTGCCGGCCCCACTGCCCGTCCACCGGGAGACGCCGGGAACTACCCGGCGCCGGGAGGGGTCTGCTTCGAATCCGCGAGCTCGTCGACGACCAGGGTGCGGTGCTCCATGGTGCCGTTGCGATAGGCCTGACGTCCTACCATGTGCGCCGAGAGCGGTGCGGTCGCGAACTGCATCAGCACGATCGGAGCGACCAGCACGAGCCCGAGCAGGATGCCGCCCACACTGCGCTGCGACAGAGCGACCGCGAGGCAGATCAGCACGAGGCCGAGCACCTGGGGCTTGGTGGCCGCGTGCAGGCGGGAGGGCACATCGCGGAAGTGGAGCAGTCCGACCGCGGCCGACAGGCAGAGCAGTGCGCCGAGCAGGATGAGAACGAGCACCGCGACGTCGATCACGGCGTCGGGGATCAACAGACCGAACACGTTCATGGTGTCGTGTTGTCCCTTCTCGCGACGAAACGCGCGACGGCGATCGAGCCGAACACCCCGATCGCGGCGATGATCAACAGCACCGGGATGCTGCGGGTGTGCCCGTTGATGGCCATCTCCGCGCCGATCACGCACATGACCTCGGTCAACAGCACGTCGGAGGCCACCGCGCGGTCCAGGATCGACGGCCCCCGCACGATGCGGATGAGGGTGAGGATCGCGGCGACGCCGAACACGATCAGGATCAGGATCAGGAGCACGTTCATCGGACACCGCCCTTCGTCGATCCGGCACGCTCATCAGCCCTGAGAGCACGGTACTGCGCGGGGCTTCCGAGCGCCCGCACGATCCGACGCTCCCAGACCAGCACGCCCTCGCGCTGCTTCTCGACATCGGCGGCGTTGCGAACGCCGATCACGTGCAGGTAGAGGATGCGGCGGTCGCGATCGGCTTCGACCACGAGCGACCCGGGGATCAGCGAAGAGGTGACGGCCACGTGCGTCATCACGAGGTCGTCGGCGTAGCGGAGCGGCACGGCGATGATCGCGGCACCGGGCTGACGGCGGAAGTCGAACACCTGCACGGTCACGTACAGCGCCCCCTGCAGCACCGCGAACAGGAACTGCACGACGAACAGCGCCGCGTACCAGACGTTGATCCGGCCGGAGAGAGCGACTGTGGGCAGACGGAACACGCGGGTCACGAAGATCGCCACGACGAGACCCGTGAGGAACGACAGCACGGTGAACTGCGCCCACAGCAGCATCCAGAGCACGACGAGCCAGGCGAGGAACGGCAGCTGCGAGCCGATGTCGCGCCAGAGGTGACGGCGGGTGCGTTCCATCATCCGTCCACCTCATCCTGCAGCTGCACCAGGCTGACCGGATCGAGCAGCGTGGCTCCGATGCGGTCGCACAGCGCGTAGAGGGGACCGGCGAAGACCGTCAGTGCGACGGTGACCGCGACCATGCCTGCCGTGGCATACGTCATGATCTTGGGGATCCGGCGCCGCTCCTGCTGCTCGTCGGCGGCCGGTGCGTTGCCCAGGTAGGAGATGCGCCCCTCGGTCTCGCTCGAGTCCTCCTCCTCGCGCCAGAAGGCGAGGTTCCAGGCGCGCATCAGCGCATACAGCGTGAGGAGCGAGGTCACGATGCCACCGACGATCAGCACGATCATGAGCGGGGTGCCGACGGATGCCGCCGCTTCGAAGAGCGCGAACTTGCCGATGAAACCGGAGAACGGAGGCAGACCGCCGAGGTTGATGGCGGGCACGAAGTAGAGCACGGCGATCACCGGGGCGACCTTGAGCAGCCCTTTCACCCGCAGGATCGATGTACTGCCTGCTCGGCGTTCCACGAGACCGACCGCGAGGAACAGCGTCGTCTGCACGACGATGTGGTGGACGATGTAGTACACCGTCGCGCCGATCGCTGCCGGTGTCGCTATCGCCAGCCCGAAGATCATGTATCCGACGTGGCTGACCAGGGTGAACGACAGGATGCGTTTGAGCTCGGCTTGCGCGACCGCACCGAGGACGCCGACGATCATGGTCGCCAGCGCCACGATCAGCAGCAGCGTGTCGATGTCGTTGTCGGCGAACAGCTGCGTCTCGGTGCGGATCAGCGCGTATACGCCGACCTTCGTCAGCAGGCCGGCGAACACCGCGGTGACGGGAGCCGGCGCCGTCGGGTAGGAGTCGGGCAGCCAGAAGGAGACGGGGAAGATCGCGGCCTTGATGCCGAAGGCGATCACCAGCATCAGATGCAGCACCAGCTGCGTCTCCTGCGGCAGCTCCGTCATCCGTTCGGCGATCTGCGCCATGTTCACAGTGCCGAGAGCACCGTAGATCATGGCGATCGCGGCGAGGAACAGGATCGACGAGACGAGCGAGACGACGATGTAGACCGCGCCGGTGCGGATGCGTGACTCCGTGCTGCCCAGGGTGATCAGCACGTACGAGGCGACGAGCAGGATCTCGAAGCCGACGTAGAGGTTGAACAGGTCGCCCGCGATGAAGGCGTTGAAGATGCCGGCGGCGAGGATCAGGTACGAGGGGTTGAAGATCGAGATCGGCGTCTCGTCCGTGCCGTCCGCAACTCCCTGGCCGATCGAGAAGAGGAGCACCGCGAGCAGCACGATGCTCGAGATGAGCACCAGCAGCGCGGCGAGCCGGTCCACGTAGAGCACGATGCCGAACGGCACCGGCCACCCTCCGACCGAGACGGCGAGCGGCTCACCGGCATCCACGACCACGAGCAGCACGGCGGCGATCACCGAGACCGCGGCGAGGGTCAACACCGTGACGACGACCTGGAGGCGGGCGTTGCGGCCGAAGATCAGCGTGATGGCGGCGCCGAGCAAGGGCAGTCCGACGAGCAGGGGAACGAGCGCGGTCATGTGCGGTCCTCCCCTTCGTCTCGTTGTGCGGATCCTGAACCGGGCGAAGGACTCTCTGGCCGGGCATCGTCGGAATCCGTCCCGGTGTACGGCCGCGACGGCAGATCCGTCGGAGCGTCATCCTGGATGGCCGAGTGATCTCGCATGTGGAGCACCGTGATCGGCGCGGTCTGCACACCCACGAAGTCGGTCGTGGCCTCGTCGTCTGCCGTGTCGCTCTCGTCGTCCATGAGGTCTTCGTCGGCATCCGTGCGCTCGCGCAGGGCGATGTCTGCTTCGTCGTCCTCGACGGTGTCGGCCTGGCCGAGCTGCCAGGAGCGGTAGATCAGGGCGAGCAGGAATGCCGAGACGGCGAACGTGATGACGATCGCCGTGAGGGTCAACGCCTGTGGCAGCGGGTCGCTGACACTGCCCTCGGCGTCGTAGAACGGCGCGTTGCCCGGCACGCCCATCACGATCAGCAGCAGCAGGTTGGTCGCGTTGCCGAGCAACAGGAAGCCGATGAGCACGCGGGTGAGACTGCGCTCGAGCATCGCGTAGACGCCGCATGCGAACAACACGGCCATGATCACGATCAGGGTCAGGGAGACATCCATCAGATGCTCACCCCCCGCTCGCGCATGTCCTGCGCCTGCCGGTCGACCTCAGCGCCGAGACTGCGCAGCACGTCGAGCACGAGTCCGATCACGACGAGGTACACGCCGATGTCGAAGATGGTCGAGGTGACGAACTCCATGTGCCCGATGCCGGGGATCTCCCATTCCCAGAACGAGCTGGTGAGCGGCGCGAGGCCGAAGAAGAGCGGGATGACGGCGGTACCGACGGCGAGGATCAGACCTGCGCCCAGGAGGCGTCCGGCATCCGTCGGAGCGGCGGCGCCGAGCTCCCAGCGTCCACCGGCGATGTAGCGCATGACCAGCGCCATTCCCGCGACGAGACCTCCGGCGAACCCGCCGCCCGGCAGGTTGTGGCCGGCGAAGAGCAGGAAGATCGACACCACGATGATGGTGTGGAAGAGGATGCGGACGATCACCTCGAGCAGGATCGACCGGTTCTCCGGTTTCATCTTCTGGCCGCCAACGAGCCAGGCGCGCGGGCTGGCCTGGTTCTCGGTCGTCTGGAAGCGGATGCCCTCGGTGGTCTCGACCAGCGGCCGGCTGCGCGCGGCCTTGCGCGTCGCGCGGGGCAGGGTCCTGGTCGCGGCGAGGAGATCGGCGCGATGCGTGACGAACACGAGCGAGGCGACACCGGTCGCGGCGAGCACGAGCACCGACAGCTCGCCCATGGTGTCCCAGCCACGCAGGTCGACCAGGGCGACGTTGACGACGTTCTTGCCGTGCCCGATCTCGTAGGCGAGCTTCGGGAACGCGGCCGAGATCGGGTCGGCGACCCTGGATTGGGTGGCGACGACGGCGATCAGTGCCATCGTGAGGCCGACGCCGATGCCGAGCAGTGCTCGGGGGATGCGGCCGACCGAGGCGTTGTGCTCGCCCATGCGCGCGGGCAGCCGCCGCAGCACGAGGGCGAAGGTGACCATCGTCACGGTCTCGACGAGGATCTGCGTGAGGGCGAGGTCGGGGGCGCCGCTGGTCGCGAACAGGGCCACCATGCCGAGTCCGGTCACCGAGACCAGCACCACACCGGTGTACCTCTTCTGCGCGCGGACGGCGAAGATACCGGCGGCCGCCATGATCGGCGCCACCACGATCTGCGCAGGGGTGTGCCAGGCGGACAGCTGGAATCGGTCGATGTCGCTCGCCACGAGTGCCGTGACCTCGGCAGCGACGAACACCACGAAGATCGTGCCGACATACACGGGCAGCGAACCGCGCTGCGTCAGGGTGGTGCTGAGCACCGAGAGCCGGTCGACGCCGCGGACGACGAGGTAGTAGACATCCGCTGCCGTGAAGCGCAGCAGTCGCGGCTTGCGGTCCCAGCCGGTGCGGCGGGTGAGGAGGAACAGCCCGAAGCCGAGCAGGATCGAGAGGATCGAGATGCCGAGTGCCGGTTCGAAGCCGTGCCAGAGCGCGAGATGCCCGGGGCCCTCGGTCGCCTCTCCGGTCGCCGGGTCGAGTCCGGGGGTGGCCGTCACCGCGTAGCCGTGCAGTGCGACGTCGAGAGCCGGTGCACCGATACCAGCGGCGAGGGTGACGCCGGCCAGGATGATCGGGGCCGAGAGGAAGCCGACGGGAGGGTCGGGCCACGCGGTGGTCGGCATCCGGCCACCCTGCGCATCGCGCTTGGTCCAGAAGGCTCCCCACAGGAAACGGACACCATATGCCGCAGTGAGCATGGAACCCAGAACGACGCCGATGATGGCGACCAGACCCCACGGCGAGCCGGCCAGTGCATCGTCGAGGAGCGCGGTGAGAGTGGATTCCTTGGCCACGAAGCCGATGGTCGGGGCGACGCCGGCCATGGATGCCACCGAGATGAACGCGGCCGTGGCCATCACCGGGGCCTGTCTGCCGACACCGGAGAGCTCGTTGATGTCACGGGTCGACAGCTGGCGGTCGATCACGCCGACGATCAGGAACAGGGCCGACTTGAACAGTGCGTGCCCGATGACCAGCGCGAGCCCGGCGAGAGCCGCAGCCTGCGTTCCGTAGCCGACCACCACGGCGAAGAAGCCGAGCTGACTGACCGTGCCGAAGGCGAGGATGCGCTTGAGGTCGGTCTCGCGCAGCGCCTGGATTCCGCCGAGCAGCATCGTCACGATGCCGAGCGTGATCACGATCGGTCGCCACGGAGCGCTGAAGGCGAAGATCGGAGCGAAGCGGGCGATCAGGTAGATCCCGGCCTTCACCATGGCCGCCGCGTGCAGGTAGGCGCTCACCGGCGTGGGCGCCGCCATGGCGCCGGGCAACCAGAAGTGGAAGGGGAACAGCGCAGACTTGCTGATCGCCCCGATCAGGAGCATCACGATCGCGGCATCCACGATCGGCCCGGTGGGGGCGAGCGCGAGGATCTCGCGGATGCTGGACGTACCGGCATCCACGACCAGGAGGACGACGCCGACGAACATCACCAGACCGCCGAGGGTGGTCACCAGCAGCGCCTGCAGCGCGGCACGACGGCTGGCGGCACGGCGCCGGTAGTGGCCGATCAGGAGGTACGAGAGGATGCTCGTCACCTCCCAGAACATCACGAGCATCACGAGGTCGTCCGTGAGCACGAGTCCGTACATCGCACCGGCGAAGCCGAGCAGAACGGCGGAGAACTGTCCGATCCCGGCGGAGTCGTCGTGGAAGTACCAGCGGCAGTAGAGCAGCACGAGGGCGCCGACCCCGGTCACGATCAGCGTGAGCACCCACCCGAGCACGTCCATGTGCATCGACATGTTCAAGCCGAGTTGCGGGATCCACGCGACGGAGACGTAGGGAGACGATTCCGGGTCGAGGACCTGAGGCGTCATGACGAGCGCATGCACGAATGCGGCCGCGGGAACCAGAGCCGCGATCGCGAAGGCCTGAGCTCCGAGCCAGCGCACCAGAACGGGCATCAACAGCGACCCGAGGAGGAACACGGCGAGGAGCGTCAGCATATACGCGGCTCCTTGGGGCTCGTCGGCCAGATGGCGCAGGCGGGCAGGTCACCCCTAGTTTACCGGGCGATCGGGGCTCTCCGGTCCGCAGTATCCGCCGCCGACTCGATCAAATGGCTCGTTTCGCCGTCCTGACGCAGCATTCTGCCTAACCAAATCGGTGAAAAGAGATCATTCAGACGCGAATGCAGGCCGTGGCAGAGTATCGGACATGACACGGGTGTGGGTGCGCGAGCTGATGGGGTGGCTCGCGGCATCGGCTCTCGCCCTGATCGTGAGCGGGCAGATGGCGGCCTCCGCTCGCTCCGAGCTGCTGTTCCGCGATGGCGACTCGCTGATCGTGGCGCTGTTCGCGCAGTCCTCCTCGTCGGGCGGACCCTCGCACTGGGCCCTGTCGAGCGTGCTCTTCCTTCCCGAGACTGCGGTGTTCACCGGCCTCGATCTGCTCCTGCCATTCGACGTGAACGGCGTGCTCGCTGCGAGCGCGGTGGTCAACCTGCTGATGTTCTACGGCGCACTGCGACTGGTGGCGGGTCGGCGGCGCAGCGGCACCTCCCCCGTGACATGGGCGCTGATCGCGACGGCGGTGTTCGGCCTGCTCGCGGTGACCGAGACCTCTGCCTCGCGCGACGCCCTCGAGCTCGCCTCGTTGCTGCTCACCACGACCTACTACTCCACGACGGTGATCGCCGTCGTGCTCTCCGTCGGCCTGATCCGCCGGTTCGTCGCGCACGAGAAGCGCGGAGCAGGTCTCCTCGTCCCGCTCGCGTCCGTGGCGGCGCTCGCGACGCTGTCGAACCCGCTCTTCGCGGTGTGGGCGACCATTCCACTCATCGTCGTCCTCGCCGTGCTCGCGCTGCGCCCTGCCTCCCGATCGCGGATGCTGCTCTCCCTCGCCGTGCTGGTCGGCGGCACGGCGATCGGCTTCCTCGGACGCATTCCGTTCTCGGAATGGATCGCGAACACCGGCGCCGGCTATGCCCAGCCCGAGCTCTGGGTGCAGTCCGTCGGGTACTACTCCCATCTCCTCGGAGACCGCCTGACGACCCCGCTGGGCGTCATCGGCACCCTCCTCACCGTGGCGCTGCTCGTCTTCGCTGCGATCAGGTCGATCCGCGTCCACGAGCCTGCCGAACGCGTCGTCGCTCTGGCGGCATGGGTGATCCCCGTGCTGGTGGTTCTCGGCGCGATCGCGCTCGGCACCCACGCCGCCCGCTACCTTCAGCCCCTGGCCTTCGCTCCGGTGCTCGCCCTCGTCGCGGCTCCTCGTGCACTCTCGATCCCGCGACTCCGCCCGGTCTTCGCGGCCATCGCCGTCATGCTGCTGGCCGGATCCGTGGTCAGCATCCCGCGTCTCGCCTCCGCCGCACAGGCCCCGGATGCCGACCTCACCTGCGTGACCGGCTGGGTCGACGCCTCCGGCCGCACGGGCGCCGGCCAGTTCTGGACCGTGCGGCTCCCGAAGCTGCACCTCGACGATCCGGCACGGCTCGTGCAGGTGGATCACCAGCTCAACGGATACGCCTGGTTGGTGAACCGCACCGACTTCGACGTCGGCGAGGTGTCGTTCCTGATCGAGGATGCGCAGACCGTGGCGTGGCAGCTTCCGCTCGACGTCGTGCCCGACGGCGTGGTCGACTGCGGCCGGTACCGGATCCTCGACTTCGCGAACACGCCGCTGCCGCTCGGACCGCAGCACAGCTGAGCTCTCCCTGCAGGAGACGGGCGGTTCGGCGGATCAGCGAGAGGGGGGAGCCGTCGTCGTGCCCTCACGGAAGCGGCACGTCAGGTGCTGGGTGATCCCCGGCTCACCCCGCAGCATCCGGGCGACCTGCTCGCCGGCAGCGCGCCCCTTCTCGACCGCGGGCTGCACGCTGGTGGTGAGCAGCTGCGGACCGAGCCCGTCGACCGCGATGCCGTCGAAACCGGCCACCGAGACGTCTTCGGGCACGCGCAGCCCCAGCTCCTCCGCCGCACGGATGACGCCGACCGCGAGCAGGTCGCTCTGCGCGAGAACCGCCGTGGGCCGCGTCGCGGGGTCGGCGAGCAGCATCCGTCCGACGATCGCCCCCTCGTCGATGAGGCTTCCGGAGGCCGAGATCGCGGGCGCGTCGGGGAACACCTCACGCATCCCGGCGAGGCGATCGATCGTCACGTCGACGGTGGCCGTGGCGATGCGTTCCTGAGTCACGAGACCGCGTTCACGCTCGGCGTCGAGGGAGAGCGTGACCAGCGCCACGTCACGGTGACCGAGATCACGCACATGGCGCGCCACATCGGCGGCCGCCGCCGCGTTGTCGAGGGTGATGCGCGGGATGTCGCCGCCGGCATCCCCTTCGATCACGACGACCGGGAGCCCGCGACCGCGCACGACTTCGAGCGAGGCGCGGGTGCGGCCGGAGCATCCGATGAGCACGAAGGCGTCGACCGGCGCACTCGCGAGTGCCGAGCCGTCCTCACCGGGTTCGTCCCGTATCAGCAGGATGCCGGCGCTGAGCTCGGCGAGGCCGTCTGTGAGGCCGTCCATCATCGCGGTCGTGACCGGATCGAGGAACGCCGCCCGCAGATGGCCCTCGAGGACCACCGCGACGATGCCGCTGCGACCGCGCCGCAGCGAGGCCGCGCGGGGATCCGGTCCGGCATAGCCGAGTTCCGCGGCGGCGGCGAGGACGCGCTCCCGCGTCGCGGCCGCGACCTTGGCCTTCCCGCTGAACACCACGGATGCGGTCGACGTCGCGACGCCCGCCTCGCGCGCGACGTCCGCGATCGTCGCACGACGCGGCGTCTCCTGACTGCTCATACTTCGAGGATAGCTCCCTCCGGCTCCCCGGAGTCGAATCGATTCGATATGCTGTGCGACATGGAATCCGCTCTCACCCGCTCCCAGTTCGTCCGGTGGCGGGCTGCCATCTTCGCGATCTTCTTCGCGAGCGGCCTGTCGATCGCCACCTGGGCCTCGCGGGTCCCGAGCATCAAAGCGGATCTCGCACTCGACAACGCGCAAGTCGGGCTCATCCTCCTGGGCATGGGCACGGCATCGATCATCGGCATCTCCACCAGCCCGGCCGTCATGGCGCGCACCGGTGCGCGCCGAGGGATGCTCCTGACGATCCTGCTGTTCGCGGTCGGCATCACCCTCGTCGGGCTGGGATCGACGGTCTTCGCGTCGGTTCCGATCGTTCTCATCGGCATGGTGCTGTTCGGCTTCGGAAACGGCAGCCTCGACGTGATGATGAACGTCGAGGCCACGGCGATCGAGCAGCAGATGGGCAAGACGATCCTGCCCGTGTTCCACGCGTTCTTCAGCTTCGGCACCGTCATCGGCGCGGGCCTCGGGGCTCTCGCCGCGCTGCTCTCCCTCACCGTCGCGGTGCACGCGTCGATCATGGGGGCGCTGATCGCCGTGCTCGCCTTCGTCTGCTTCTCTCAGGTGCCCGCGCGGGAGGCGGCGCTCGACCCGGGGCCGTCCGAGAAGCCGCATTGGCGGGCGCGGATGCACGTCGCCCTCGAAGCCTGGCGTGAACCTCGCACCTACCTGCTCGGCGTGGTCATGCTCGGCATGGCGTTCGCGGAAGGAGGCGCGAACGACTGGATCGCCCTGGGCACCGAACAGGGCCACGGCTTCACGACCGGGACGGGCGCGATCGCTCTCGCAGTGTTCTCCGTCGGGATGACCGTGGTGCGTCTTTTCGGCGGACCGCTGGTCGACCGTTTCGGCCGCGTGGCCGTGCTGCGCATCCTCGCGGTGGCCGCCGCATCCGGCATCCTGCTCTTCATCCTCGCCCCGAACCTTCCTCTCGTGCTCGTGGGCGCGGCGCTCTGGGGCATCGGCGCATCGCTCGGCTTCCCGCTCGGGATGTCGGCCGCAGCCGACGATCCCGCGAAGGCGGCGGCCCGCGTGAGCGCGGCGGCGACCATCGGCTACGTGGCGTTCCTCGGCGGACCTCCCGTGCTCGGCTTCATCAGCGAGCACATCGGCCTGCTGAACACCCTGTACATCCTGGTCGTGCTGGTCGTGGCGTCCGGCCTGTTCTCGGGAGCCGCGCGCCCGCTCCGGGACGACGAGAAGACCCCGGGGGCGACGACGAGCGGCTGAGCCACCCCGTCGTCGTGCGAGCCCGGCCGCCGATGCCGTTAGGCTCGACGGGTGCGTCTCGTCATCGCCCGCTGCTCGGTCGACTACACCGGTCGACTCAATGCCCATCTCCCGCTTGCCACGCGTCTGCTCGTGCACAAGGGTGACGGGAGTCTGCTCGTGCACTCGGACGGCGGCAGCTACAAGCCGCTGAACTGGATGAGCCCTCCCTGCTCGCTGTCCTCCGAGGATCCCGGCGAGGAAGAGGCGAGCGCCGGCGTCGTCGAGGTGTGGCGTGTGACCCACAAGAAGACCGGCGACGCGCTGCGCGTGCAGATCTACGAGATCATCCACGACTCCTCGCACGAGTTGGGCATCGACCCCGGCCTGCAGAAGGACGGTGTCGAAGCCGACCTGCAGCGACTGCTTGCGGAGCAGGTCGATCGGATCTCGGAGGGCGCGACGCTCGTGCGCCGCGAGTACCCCACGGCGATCGGTCCCGTCGATCTGCTGGTGCGGGATGCGGACGGTGCCGCGATCGCGGTCGAGATCAAGCGCCGCGGCGACATCGACGGCGTCGAGCAGCTCACGCGGTACCTGGAGCTGCTGGGTCGAGACCCGCACCTCTCTCCCGTGCAGGGCGTGTTCGCCGCACAGGAGATCAAGCCGCAGGCCCGTGTGCTCGCCGAGGACCGCGGCATCCGCTGCCTCGTGCTCGACTACGACGACATGAAGGGCATCGAGTCCGGCATCCCCCGGCTGTTCTGAACGCCCGGGTCACCGGATCGCGAGGGCTTCGACGAACAGGCGCTGCACACCTGTGCAGGACGAGTCGGCGGCACGCGTGGAGCCCATAGGCTGGAAGACATGGCCTCTTCCCCCTACTCCTGCGTGCTGTGGGACGTCGACGGCACCATCGTCGACGCCTCGATCGGCATCCTCCGTCGTCTGAACGTCGCACTCACGCACTTCGGTAAGCCGGCGCCCACCCGCGAGGAGCTGATCCACTGGATCGGTCCGCCGATGTTCCAGTCCTTCCAGGACCAGGCGGGGATGACTCCGGAGGAATCGGCCGAGGCGGTCTCCTTCTACCGCACGCTCGGCAAGGCGGACGGCTACACGACCGATGTGGCCACGTACCCGGGCGTCACCGATCTCATCCACGATCTGCATGCGGCGGGAGTGCCCCAGGCGACGGCGAGCTCGAAGCCCGAGAATCAGGTCGATGCGCTGATCGACCACTTCGAGCTGCGTTCCTCGTTCCTCACGACGGTCGGCGCCACGCCCGACGAGTCGACGCTGGCCTCGAAGACGGACATCGTGGCCGAGGCGCTGCGCCGACTGAGCACACTCGGTGCCGACGTGTCGCGCCCGGTGTTGATCGGGGACCGCCACCACGACGTGGAGGGCGGCAACGCGAACGGCGTGCCCGTGATCTTCGTGGAGTGGGGCTTCAGCGAGCTGCACGAAGGCGACGATGCGGCGTTCCGCGCGTCATCCGTCGACGAGCTCCGCGCACTGCTCCTGCACTGATCGTCGCACGCGCAACGGGCCCGGATCAGCCGCGTAAAGCACAGAACTCCCCGCCGGATGCCGCGTTGATGCGGATTCCGGTCGGGGAGTTCAGTGCATTGTCCGCCTCAAAGGGGGCGGATGTTCTCAGCCTGCAGGCCCTTGGGGCCCTGCGCCACGTCGAACTCGACTCGCTGGTTCTCTTCGAGAGACCGGTAGCCGGATGACTCGATGGCGGAGTAGTGCGCGAAAACGTCAGCGCCGCCGTCGTCGGGGGAGATGAAGCCGAAGCCCTTCTCCGAGTTGAACCACTTGACCGTGCCCTGGGTGCTCATGTACTGCCTGTTCTGCTGGTGAAGAAGCCGACGCAGGTATGCCCCGACATCGCTAACGCTAGTGGAGGAGGCCCCCAAGGGAATAGCCGCGGCCAGAAGGTAACCCAAATGTTGCACGAGCGGAATCTCACCGACATCCGCTGAGGGTGCTCGATGGGGGCGGGTCGGCGTCGACACGAGCCCCAGAAAATGGTGTGGCCCTCACCGCGGGGGGAGCGATGAGGGCCGAAGACGACCGGAGGGTGCGTCAGGAACAACCCTAACCCCTTTTCCAGACTCTTGTCCCCCTTTTGGGGGACAAATCGCAAAAAAGGTGAGAAGATGTTCGATAGCGGCCCCCTCGAATAGTCCATTGGGGACTGAACTACTCGAGAGGGCCCAATCGCATGCACGGATCGTCCTGCCTCTGGGGAAGGCTGCCCGTCATCTGGGGGTGACGGAGACGATCGAATCCCCTTGTGCATGCACCTTCACCATAGGGGAGGATGCACGATCTCGCCACGGACGATTCGTCCAGGCGGCGAGATCCGCGAAGGTCGGGGAGAAGATCCGCGAGGATCGCAGGTTTCGGGAGGAGACAGGGCGTTACAGCACGGAGGCACCTCCGTTCGCCCGTCTCCCCCGAATCCGCGGACGCCGGCAGCGCCAGGGGCGAATTTCTCGCACGGCTGGGCGACGTCCGGCGACGACGCGCGGCGGCCATCAAACCGAATCGGTCACGCCCGATGCCGCGTCGGCCGTCGCTGAAGGGTAGGCACCGCCCCGAGGCGAGGGAGAGTTGGAATGCCTCGTGGGCGGTGCCGGCTCTGGGTGCGCGCGTGGCGCGACGTCATCCGCACCGGGATGACTGCGTGCCGGCGATGCGCCAGCGCACGGGTGAGAGGGCGGCCGGGGAGAGGCCACCCTCTCGGGGACGACGGCGTGGGGACCGTCTCCCGGTCTGCACCGTGCGCCGCATAAGTGCGTCCATGTCGTCTCCCCGGATCATTTCGGGAGCGGATCGCGCGGCCGTCGGGCCGGCCGCGGATCGCGTCCCTTGACTACCGAGCACGTTAGGGAACACAGCGAGCGAGCGGAAAGAGCGCCGTCATCTCGCCTTGGTTACGCCGGGCTCTCCACGGTGATTCCCGGGGATTCTGCGGCGATACGCCGATTTCCGGTCCCGATGATCCGGCCGCGCAGGGGTGCCGAGAACCGGTGTGCGGCGCGGTCCCACGAGTAGCCTGGAGCGGTGACGATGCTCAACAAGGACATGACGCTCTGTATCTCGTTGTCAGCGCGCCCGAGCAACAACGGAACCCGCTTCCACAACCACCTCTACGAGGCGCTCGAGCTGAACTGGATCTACAAGGCGTTCGCGCCGACGGACCTCGCGAACGCGATCGCCGGCGTGCGTGGCCTGGGTATCCGCGGGTGTGCGATCTCCATGCCGTACAAGGAGGACGTGATCGCTCTGGTCGACCGGATGGACGCCTCGGCGACCGCGATCGATTCCGTCAACACGATCGTGAACGACGACGGGGTTCTGGTCGCGTACAACACCGACTACTCCGCGATCGCGCAGCTGATCGAGCGGAACGGCCTCGATCCGGCGTGCTCCGTGCTGCTGCGCGGCTCCGGAGGCATGGCGAAGGCGACGGCCGCCGCGTTCCGGGACGCCGGCTTCACCGCGGTGACGATCGTCGCCCGGAACGAGGATCTCGGCCGCGCGCTGGCCGCGCAGTACGGATTCGGATGGCAGGCGGATGCCGCGGGGCTGGAGGCCGACATCCTGGTGAACGTGACTCCCCTGGGCATGGCGGGCGGGCCCGACGAGCACGCCCTCTCGTTCGAGGACGCCGCGATCACCGCATCGTCGGTGGTGTTCGATGTCGTCGCGCTGCCGGCGGAGACCCCTCTCGTGAAGGCCGGGCGCACGGCAGGCAAGACCGTCATCACAGGCGCAGAGGTCGCGACGCTGCAGGCCCTCGAGCAGTTCGTGCTCTACACCGGCATCCGTCCGTCCGCCGAGCAGGTGCGGGCTGCAGAGGAGTACATGCGCGCGCAGTAGCGCGCCGACGACGCACGGCCCCCACGAGCAGTCATGCTCGTGGGGGCCGTCGTCGTCGAGGGCTCAGCCGTTGAACTGTGCGGGATGCGGCCCGGTGCGGCCGTCGCGCTCGAGCAGGTCGATCGCCGCGAGCTCCTCCGGCGAGAGCACGAAGTCGAAGACGTCGAGGTTCGCGGCGATCCGCGCAGGGGTCACCGACTTCGGGATCACGACACGACCCTGCTGCAGGTGCCACCGCAGCACCACCTGCGCGGGCGTCTTGCCATGGCGCTCGGCGATCGCGACGATGGCCGCCTCACCGAGCACCGCGCCCTGTGCCAGCGGGCTCCAGGCCTCGGTGAGGATGCCTCGGCTCTCGTTCGCGGCGACGACCGCCCGATTCTGCAGAGCGGGATGCAGCTCGACCTGATTCACCGCTGGCACGATGCCCGTGTCACCGATGATGCGCGCGAGATGCTCGGGCTCGAAGTTCGAGACGCCGATCGCGCCGACCCGTCCATCGGAGTACAGACGCTCGAGCGCACGCCAGGTCTCGGCGTAGGTGTCGCGGGCGGGGGTCGGCCAGTGGATCAGGAACAGGTCGAGACGGTCGAGCCCGAGGCGCACCAGCGACTGGTCGTAGGCACGCAGTGCCGCGTCGTAGCCGTGATCGTCGACCCAGACCTTCGAGGTGACGAACAGCTCGTCGCGGGGCAGCCCGGACTGGGCGATCGCGCGACCGACACCCACCTCGTTGCCGTAGATCGCTGCGGTGTCGATGCTGCGGTAGCCGGCTTCCAGAGCGCTCGAGACGGCATCCGTGGTCTCGTCATCGGGCACCTGGAAGACGCCGAAGCCGAGCTGGGGCATCTCGAGCCCGTTGTTGAGGGTGAGGGTGGGGATGGGGGGAGTGGTCATGCTCGTTCTTTCTCTTTCGGGGAAGTGGGTGGTCACGCCGTGACAGTGGCGAAGCTCGCCGTGTCGGTGCGGGGACGGGTGCGTGCGGCGAGGAAGACGGCGACGAGCATCACACCGAGAGCGGATGTCGTGAGTGCGGCGCCGATCCAGATGGGCGACACGTAGCCGAGGCCCGCCGAGATGCCGACGCCTCCGGCCCAGGCGCCGAGCGCGTTGCCGACGTTGAATGCGCCGATGTTCGCACCGGAGGCGAGCGTCGGGGCGCCTCCGGCGTAATGCATGATGCGGCTCTGCAGGCCGGGGACGGTGCCGAAACCGAACCCGCCCATGAGCACGAGGATGACCATGGTCGCCGGCTGCGACCAGGCGAGGAGCGCGAAGGCGACGAGCACCACGGCGAGCGCGGCGATGAAGCCGACCAGCGTGCGATCGACCGAACGGTCGGCGAGACGCCCGCCGATCGCGTTGCCCGCCACGAGGCCGAGGCCGAACAGCACGAGCAGCCACGGCACGGCCGCGGACGCGAATCCGGTCACGCTCGTGAGCGTGTAGGCGATGTAGGTGAACGCGCCGAACATGCCGCCGTAGGCGAGGATCGTGACCAGCAGCGAGAGCCAGACCTGTCCGGATCGGAAGGCCGAGAGCTCTCGACGCAGACTGACGGCTGCTTCGCTGCTCCGAGGGGCGCGCACCAGCGCGGCGATGCCGACGAGAGCGACGACGCCGATGACGGAGATCACCCAGAAGGTCGACCTCCAGCCGAACTGCTGGCCGAGGAAGGTACCGAAGGGCACGCCGAAGACGTTGGCCGCGGTCAGCCCGGTGAACATGATCGCGATGGCGCGGGCCTTCTTCTCCGGGGCGACGAGGTCGGCCGCCACGACGGAACCGATTCCGAAGAAGGCGCCGTGCGCCAGGGCTGCGACGATCCGTCCCGCCATCGCGACGCCGTAGTCCGGCGAGAGCGCGGTGAGCACGTTGCCGGCGATGAACAGCACCAGCAGTCCGAGGAGCACCGGCTTGCGGGGGAGTCGTGTGGTCGCCGCCGTCAGCAGCAGTGCACCGACCACGACGCTGAGGGCGTACCCGGAGATCAGCCATCCCGCGGTCGCTTCGGTGACGCCGAAGTCGGCGGCCACCTCGGGCAGCAGCCCCATGATGACGAACTCGGTGAGTCCGATTCCGAAGGCGCCGATGGCGAGTGCGATGAGTCCGAGTGGCATGGGTGTGCTCCGAGATCCTCTGCTAAAGTAGTTGCAGACGCGGGATTTTGCGTCCGAGACATAATGATTGCACGCGCAAGTAGTTTACGCAAGCAACTATCTCTGGAGGTCACTCATGGGCATCTCAGACGACGCCGTCGAGATCCGCGCGCGCGGATGGCGCACTCTCGCCGCGCTGCACGGCATCATCGAGGCCGAGCTGGAACGCGCTCTCGCCTCGTCGGCGGGACTCTCCGTCGTCGAGTACACGGTGCTCGACGCCCTGAGCCGCCAGGACGGCTGGCACATGCGGATGCAGCAGCTGGCGCGCGCCACCGCGCTGAGCCCCAGCGCCACCACCCGCCTGGTCACCCGACTCGAGGACCGCGGGCTGCTGACCCGCATCCTGTGCCTCGACGACCGCCGAGGCATCTACACCGAGCTGACGCCGGCGGGACGGACACTCTACGAGAAGGCGCATCCCATCCACGACGAGGCACTGGAACGCACCCTCGGCGAAGCGATCACGCAGCCCGAACTCGCGCCGGTCGTGCACGCGCTGCAGGGCAGCCCCGCGCTCACCTGATCCATGCGAGAGTAATTCGGTAACAGTCGCATAACGCGCTTTGCGTCAACGCGTTTGACGCACATAGCTTCACATCAAACGTTTGACCCCCGCTAATCGGGTCGTCAGTCAAACGATTGATGTCAAAGGAGCATTCGATGATCACGCTGAAGGATCTCGCTGCCGCCGTCGGCGTCTCCGCCTCAGCAGTCTCGCTCGTGCTCAACGATCGCGATGAGGGGCGCGTGAACGCCGACACAGCACGGCGCATCCGCGCGGTCGCCGCTGAGATGGGCTACATCCCCAATGTGCTGGCTCGCGGACTCCGCACCAGACGCACGCACACGATCGGCCTGCTCTCCGACGGCGTCGCGAGCATCCCGTTCGCCGGTCGCATGCTCGAGGGCGTGCAGACCTCCGCCTGGGATGCCGGATACCTGGCGATGCTCATCGACACCGCCAACCGCCCTGAACTCGTCGCCCAGTCCACGAAGTCGTTGTTGCAGCGCGATATCGAAGCCATGATCCTGGCTGCCGAGTATCACCGGGTCGTGCCCCTTCCGCCCATCCCTCCCACGATCCCCGTGGTGATCCTCAACGGCATACCCGACGACCCCGCTGCCGCCGACTCCGTGGTTCCGGACGAAGCAGGAGGCGCGTCCGCCGCCGTGCGCCATCTGCTGGAGGCCGGCCATACTCGCATCGGGTTCTGCACCGTGTCGGGCGATCGATTCATTGCATCGAAACTCCGCTTCGAGGGATATCGGGCCGCGCTCAGGGAGCACGCCGTCGAGTACGACGCGGAGCTCGTACTCGAACTCGCAGATCCCAGCACTGCGAACGCGGTCGAGCCGCTGCGAGAGTTTCTGTCTTCCGCAAGAAGGCCGAGCGCTCTGTTCTGCTTCTCGGATCAGATCGCGTTCGCCGCCTACCAGGTGTGCGCAGATCTCGGTCTGAGCATCCCGGGAGACCTGTCCGTGATCGGCTTCGACGACCAGGAGTTCATCGCCGAAGCGCTGCGTCCGGGTCTCACCACCGTGCAGCTCCCCCACCGCGAGATGGGCGCATGGGCTGCGAAACGCGCGGTCGATCGCATCCACGGATCGGCTATCGGGCCCCCGCAGTCCGCACAGATCCGGTGCCCACTCATCATCCGCGGCTCGGTGACCCCTCACACCAGCTGATCCCCCTCTCACTTCCGGCGACGCACCGCATCGCCGGTATTCGGCGCGCCCTTCGCGCCACCCACCCACCCATGGAGGAAAGAATGACAACCGTAAAGCGCATCACGTTGCGCATGGCCGGAGGCATCGCCGCCGCCGCCGTGGCGATGTCACTCGCGGCGTGCGGCTCGTCCGCCGACGACGCCGGAAGCGATACATTCACGATCCTGCAGTACGAGAATCCGGAGAGCGCGCAGGGCCAGGGTTGGCAGCTCGCGCTCGAGATCTTCCAGAAGAAGCACCCGGATGTGAAGGTCGACTTCCAGACCACGAGCTTCGACGCCATGCGGCAGAACGCGAAGATCACCCTCACCGGCGACAAGGTGCCGGATGTGATCGAGTTCAACAAGGGCAATGCGGACGGCGGACAGCTCGCCGGGCAGGGACTCCTCGCACCCTTGGATGACCAGGTCGCCGAATACGGCTGGGACGAGAAGGTCACCGGCGGCATGCAGGCGTTCGCTCAGTATGACGAGCAGGGACTCGCCGGATCCGGCAACTGGTACGGAGTACCGAACATCGGCGAGTACGTGATGTTCTACTACAACAAGGAGCTGTTCGCAGAAGCGGGCATCACCGAGCAACCGGCCACGCTCGAAGAATTCGAAGCGAACATGGATGCTCTCGTCGCGGCGGGCATCACCCCCATCTCTTCATCCGCGTCGACAAGTCAGGGCTTCAACCAGATGTGGATCTGGTACTCGCTCGTGGCGGCAGAAGCTGATCGCGCAGGCATCGACGACTTCATGTTCCTCCGCGAACCGGTCGACTTCTCGAAGGCTCCTTGGAAGACGGCCGCCGATCGCTTCCAGTCTTGGATCGACAAGGGCTATGTCGGCGAAGAGCTGGGCGGCCTCAACTTCGAGCAGGCCACAGTCAACTTCCTCAGCGGAGACAAAGCGATGCTGATCTGGAACCAGGGCGAGTTCGCGCGCATCCGTGAGCAGGCCACTTTTGACTGGGGCTACTTCACCCTTCCGGGCGCGAACCTGCAGATGGGGTCGAGCGGTCACTTGTGGGGCGTGCCTGCGAACGCCAAGAACAAGGAGCTCTCATACGACTGGATCGACATCACGCTCAGCGAAGAAGTGCAGAACAAGATCGGCCAGCTCGGAGGGCTTCCGCTCGCCGGAGACGCCTCCACGATCGAGGACGAGCTGACGCGCGAGTACACCGAACGCTTCAACGAGCTGCTCGCCAACGACTCGCTGGCGTTCTACCCGGATTACCCCGTACCGGGCTTCCTGGACTTCATCCAGTCGAACATGCAGGCCATGTCCAACCGGAACGAGGATGCAGACGAGTACACCGACAAGCTCCAGAAGTTCTACGACGAAGGACGCGAGACGGCTCTGGCCGGCTGACCGAACCGGGGGCCGTCGGCGACGGCGGCCCCCACTGAAAGGAGGATGCGATGCCGTCGAGCACCGCTCTCACACGAAGGCCGATCGACCGACGCGCATCGTATTGGCTCTACCTGCTGCCGCTGGCCGCGGGCTTCATCATCGTGGTCGCCGCGCCGTTCGTGATGAACGTCTACACCAGCCTCTTCCACTGGAAGGGGGGACAGGCGCCGATGCGCTGGGCGGGCCTCGAGAACTACATCGCCCTGTTCTCCGACGACACCTTCTGGCGATCCTTCCAGAACACGCTGGCGATGATCGTCGCGATCACCGTCGTCCCGACCATCATCGGGATCCTGCTCGCCGCGCTGCTCTTCGACTACCTCGGTCGGCGCTTCGGCGACAAGGCGATCGCTGTACTGCGCGCCACCTACTACGTCCCGCAGATTCTCCCCATCGCTGTCGCCGGCTTCATCTGGGCCTGGATCCTCGACACGCAAAACGGCTCGATCAACCTGGCTTTGAAGGGTCTCGGCATCATGAGCCCGCCGGATTGGCTCGGCAACCCGGACATCGCGATCTACGCCGTGATGTTGATGCTGATCTGGTTGCAGATCGGGTATCCCGTCGTGATCTTCATGTCTGCGCTGCAACGCGTCGATCCTGAGCTGTATGAGGCGGCCGAACTCGATGGCGCCGGATGGTGGCGACGTTTCCAGGCGATCACCATCCCACAGATCCGACCGGAGATCTTCGTCGTCGTCCTCACCGCGACGATCGCTGCCCTCAAGGTCTTCGCACCGATCCTCATCCTCACCGGAGGCGGCCCCGAGGAGTCGACGACGGTGCCCTCGTACTACGCCTATCGCAACTTCTTCGAGCTATCCCGAGTGGGCTACGGATCGACCATCGCGACCGTGATGTCGATCGTCATCTTCGTCGTCGCCACCGTGATGCTCGTCTGGCAGCACCGCGAGAACAGAAAGGAGCTCAGCTGATGTCATCTCTGCCGCTCATCGATCCGACCGCATCCAACAGGCCGCGCCGCACCAGGACGAACTGGATCATGCTCAGCGTCGCCATCCTCGTCGCCATCGTGATGGCGTCCCCGTTCCTCCTGCTCGTGCTCAACGCATTCAAGACGGGCGCCGACTACTCGGCGCACGGTCCTCTGGCGTGGCCGACGACGTTCACGTTCGACGCGTTCACGAGCTATCTCGCGCGCGTGAACTTTCCGCTGGCGCTGTGGAACTCGATCTTCAGCTCGACGATCATCGCGTTCGCGGGCACCGGACTCGCCCTGCTTGCCTCCTACGCCATCGGGATCGGACGGATTCGCGCCCGCACGGCAGTGACTGCGGTGCTCTTGATCGCGACGATGGTGCCGCACGAAGCGCTGATCTACCCGCTGTTCTACGGGGCACAGGCCACGAAGACCCTGAACACCGTCTGGTCGATCATCATCGTGTTCACAATCCTGTGGGCGGCCTACGGCACCTACATCCTCTCGAGCGTCATGTCGACATTCCCCCGTGAGGTGCTGGAAGCGGCTGCGATCGACGGCGCGAACCGCTGGCGGATCCTCTGGACCGTCGTGTTCCCGATCGTGCGTCCCACTCTTACGGTCCTGGTGGTGTTCATCTTCATCTGGTCGTGGAACGAGTTCTACATCCCGTTGATCCTGCTCGCCGATCCGGCGTCGCAGACCGTGCCGATCGCGCTGTCGACGCTGCGCGGACAGCACTCCATCGACATCACGGTCGTCAATGCCGGCTCACTCCTCTCCCTGATCCCCACACTCATCTTCTTCCTCATCTTCCAGCGCACCATCACTCGCGGCGTGACCGCGGGAGCAGTGAAGTAAGACCCACCGAAAAGGAACCCCACACGATGTCCAACTCCTGGAATCGCCTGCGCAACGACGGCACGATCCGCAGCCACACGATCAACGCCGAGAACCCGACGGGAGCCCCTGGTTCAGCCGGTGCGGCCAGTTCCGTACTCGGCCCCGGCCGCAAAGGAAGCGCCTGGTACGAGTTGCCCGCCGGCGAGAGCATTACCCTGGCCGACATCTCCGGCGGAGGAGTCATCCGCCACATCTGGATCACCGTCACCGACGCCACCGAGGCGGGGCCGTTCGTACTCCGCGATCTCGTCCTGCGCGCCTACTGGGACGGCGCAGAGCATCCGCAGGTCGAGGTGCCGCTCGGCGACTTCTTCTGCAACGGATTCGGCGCGCGCACCCTCGTGACCTCCGAGCCGATCGTGGTGGCGCCGACGAGCGGGATGAACTCCTACTTCCCCATGCCATTCCGCACCGGCGCACGCATCGAGATCACGAGCGAGCACAAGGGCGACATCGGCCACGTGTTCTTCCAGATCGACTACACCACAGGCGACCGGTTCGAGGAGTGGCCGGGGTACTTCCACGCGCAGTGGCGGCGTAGTAACGGCACCACTGCGCTCGGCGAGGACCATGTGATCGTCGACGGCATCCGCGGCACGGGTACCTATGTCGGGACCTACGTCGCCCTAGCCTCCCTGCAGCGCTACTGGTGGGGCGAGGGCGAGGTGAAGTTCTACGTCGACGACGACGGCGATCTGCCCTCCCTCTGCAGCACAGGTCTCGAGGACTACGCCGGCGGCGCGTGGGCCTTTCAGAACGAGTTGAGCGCCGAGTCGGAGCCCGAACCCATCACGTTCAGCGCTCCCTACTTCGGGTACCCGTTCGCCAGCGCGAAGGACGAGACCCGCGCTTCGGAGTTCTGGACGCCCATGCTGCCGATGCACGGGATGTACCGCTGGCACCTCCCCGATCCGATCTTCTTCCAGGAACGGCTCGCCGTCACTGTGCAGCAGATCGGCACCTGGGACCACGGCCTGTTCGAGCGTGCCGACGACATCTCGACCACGGCGTACTGGTATCAGGACACCGTGGGAGCGCCCTTTCCGGCACTCCCTTCCGCACGGGAACGCACTCCACGATGACCGGCACCCGGCTATCGGAGGTCGTCGTCGTCATCGGGGAGGCCCTGATGGACATCGTCCGCAGAGACGGGGTCGTCATCCACGAGGCGCCCGGCGGAAGTCCTGCGAACGTGTCGCTCGCAGTGGCGCGACTCGGCGCCAGCTCTCATCTCCTCACGGCGTTCGGAGACGATGACCACGGCTCACGTATCCGGGAATGGCTAGATGAGGC
Organism: Microbacterium saperdae; assembly: GCF_006716345.1. Classification (NCBI taxonomy): domain Bacteria; kingdom Bacillati; phylum Actinomycetota; class Actinomycetes; order Micrococcales; family Microbacteriaceae; genus Microbacterium; species Microbacterium saperdae. Next base: position 462,560 of record NZ_VFOX01000002.1, on the reverse strand, counting down.
AGGAGTCGAGACGTGCCGCACCCGGTTGGATCGGACGGGGACAGCGGTTGCTGATCTCGGACCTGATGGTTCGGCTACCTACGAGTTCGACCTGTGCTGGAAGCTCTCCCAGCCGCCGATCGACGATATCGACCCCGGTATCGTGCACGCTGGTTCGATCGCGGCCATATTGCCACCCGGGAGCACTCAGGTGCAGGAGATGCTGGCCTCTGCACGAGCACATTCGCTCACGACATATGACCCCAACGTGCGTCCTGCGCTTCTGCCCGACCACGCCGGGGCGGTTCGCGACGTGGAGGATATGGTTTCCTCCGCCGACGTCGTGAAGGCGAGCGATGACGACCTGCGCTGGCTCTACCCCGAGCGCTCACCGCTGCGCAGCGCCTCGGAATGGCTCGCCCGCGGTCCGGCACTCGTTGTGGTGACGGGAGGCGGAGAAGGGGCCACCGCCGTGACTTCCGCGTTCACGGTCACGAGCGAAGCTCGCCGAGTGGACGTTGTCGACACCGTCGGCGCGGGCGATGCCTTCATGGGAGCCCTCATCGTTGCACTGCTGAGGAGGGGATATGCGAACGCAGCAGCTCGGGATCGTCTGCGCGCCGTCGGCGCAGGAGAGATCCGGGAGCTTCTGGAGTTCGCGACCGATGCTGCGGCGATCACCGTGTCTCGGCCGGGGGCAGATCCGCCCTTCCAGGACGAGATGACCGCTGCGAGCTCGAGGAGCGGCCTCATCTGACGCGCGTCACGCGGGCAGCGTCGGTGCCTTCTCGGCCGCCGGCAGCACGCGCCCGCGGATGAGGAACAGCGCCACGATGCCGAACAGGATCACGGCCCAGTTGCCGGTGGCGGCGATGACCAACCAGATGTTCTGCGCGCCCTCGGCCGCCGTGTCGATACCGCCGGTCGACAGGAAGAGGGTCGGGTCCGTGAGACCGTGCATCACGATCGCCCAGACGATGCTCCCGGTCACCCGCATGATGACGTACATGCAGATGCCGAAGAAGAACGTGTAGACCAGCAGGATGGCGATCGTGGGGGTGAAGCCGGTCCCGATCGCGTTGACGAGGTGCATCAGAGCGAAGAGCGCGGAGGAGAGCACCGCGACGACGAGCTCCTTGTAGCCGGCCTTGCGCAGCAGCGCCACGCCGGCTCCACGGGTCACCAGCTCCTCGGCGATGCCGATGAACAGGCCCGTGATGAGCGACACCACGACCACTCCGGCCGGGAAGGCACCGTAGTCGATCCCGATGAAGCGGAGGATGATCGGATACGCGACCACGGCGACGGCGATCCACATCCACGGACGTCCGTCGATCGGCTGCCGCGCGAAGACGGGCTTGATCCAGCCGATGACGGCCAGGAAGGCCAGGATGACGACTGCGCCCACCCCGATCGGGAGAAGCAGCTCGATCGCGACGTTCGTGACACTCGCGAAGGGGCCGCCGTCGACGATCAGGTGACCGAGAGTGAGCCCGACCAGCTGTCCGACGCCGAGGTAGACGACGAGATAGGCGGCAGTGACCAGGAGCGCACGCCACCATCCGCCCCGATGCCAGAAGCCGTCGCGCGTCTGCCAGAAGTCCGCCATGCTCTCCACCCCTCCGGTCACCGGTGCGACCGTCCGATTCATCCTGACGGCTGGAGAAGGTGGTGTCCACACGCGATATACCGGCGTGTCCCCGAGTCGGCATCCGCGTCGCGGGACCAGACGCTCCTCGGGCCGCAAAGGCCGGGCTCGTCAGATCCCGCGACCCGCGCCGATCAGGCGGTCGCGCTCTTGCGCGGCTTGATGAACGTCTCAGGCTCCTGCTTCGAGCGCTTCGCGAGGCGCTTCTCCTTCAGAGAGAGCTGCGGAACCTTCTTGCCGTCGCGTGCCTGCGGTGACTTCTTGGACATCTGAAACTCGCTTCCCCTTGTTGGCTGGCGGCTGACACTCCCGACCATAGCCACTTCCCAGGGGAAGTCAAATTACCGCTGAACAGGAAAAAAATCCCGATCGTCTGCGCTCACTCGTCTTCGCGCGCCAGCTTGATCTGCTCCTCGACCTCTTCCGGAACCTCCGGCTCCTCCGGCACCTCCGGAAGGCCGGAGAAGTCCTCGTAGCTGTTGATCAGAGCATCTGGATTCGACATCGTGCACTCCACTCCTCGACGGGTCTCTCCTCTCCAGGGTCGTACGGACGCGCCGGAAAAGGAAGGGCCATCGAGTCGTGAGGGCTCGGACGCGCGTCAGGCCGACGGCGCCGCCGTCGACGCACGCACGATCAGCTGCGAGCCGAGCGTCACGATGTCGCTGATCACGACTCCCGACATCGCCTGCAGCAGCAGGTCGACCGCGAGCGCGCCGCTGCGTTCGATCGGCATCCGCACCGTGGTGAGGGCCGGGGTCACGGCTCCGGCGAGGTCGATGTCGTCGATCCCGACGATGCTGATGTCGGCGGGGCAGCGCCGACCGAGCTCGATCATCCCGGCTTCGAGACCGAGTGCGACGAGGTCGTTGTAGGCGACGACCGCCGTGGCACCGCTCGCGGCTGCGGGTGCGGCAGCCGCGCGGCCACCCTGGATCGATGCCGCATGATGGCTCAGAGGGGTCAGACGGATGCCGTGGCGCTCACAGGCGCGAGCGATCGTGTCGGCGCGGCGCACATCCGCCCAGGAGCCGCGCGGTCCCGCGGCATAGGCGATATGCGTGTGGCCGAGCGCGACGAGGTGCTCGATCGCCTGCGTGGGTCCATGCTCGGTGTCCATCAGCACGCAGGCCGCGCCGTCGATCTGGCGGTTGACGACGACGTAGGGGGTGTCGCCGACGAGTGCCAGCACCTCGGCGTCGGGCAGTCGGGGCGAACACAGCAGCATGCCGTCGAGCTTGCGGGCCTGCTCGATCTGCTCGCGCTCGCGCCGCAGGTCCTCATCGGCGTCGAAGAGCACGATGCGGTGGCGACCGTGCCACGCCTGTCCCTGGATCGCCTTGAGCAGTGTCGCGTAGACGGGGTTCGCGACGTCCGGCACCACGACGCCGAACGTGCGCGTGGCGACGGCCGACTGCGGCGTGGAGTAGCCGAGGTCGGTCGCGGCCTGCAGCACGCGCTCGAGCGTGCCCTCCGCCAGCCGCTCCGGCTCACCGAAGGCACGGGATGCCGTGGCGATGGACACGCCTGCGCGCCTCGCCACGTCCGTCAATGTCGCTGCCACTGTCGCCTTCCGGTTATCCCGCAATCCTACGATCCCCGTCGTCGATGTAAAACAGGTTGACAAGTTTGTACAACTCATACACACTTCTTTACATGACGATCATCGCCGATCACCCCCAGTGGTGCGCCGAAGCCCGTGAGGGGAACACCCCATGAGCATCCAGGCCCCCACGCTCGGCCGCATGTCGCCCGGCACGGCATCACTTCCCGCGTCGCCCTCCGGCGCCGGCATCCTGCACCTCGGACTCGGCAGCTTCCACCGCGCGCACCAGGCGGTCTACACCGCCGCCGCACTGCAGAGCACCGGCGGCGACTGGGGCATCGTCGGCGTCGCGTCGCGTTCTCGCGCTGTCGTCGATGCGATGCACGCGCAGGACTTCCTCTACTCCGTCGCGACGATCTCCCCGTCCGGAACCTCGCTCACCGTCCCCGGGGTGCACACCGACGCGTTCGTCGGCGCTGCCCAGCCCGAGCGCGTCGTCGCGCATCTCGCAGATCCCGGCATCCGCATCGTGACGCTCACCGTCACCGAGAACGGCTACAGCTACTCGGCAGCCACCCAGCGACTCGACCTCGACGACCCCACCGTGCAGGCCGACCTGCGCGGTGGGGCACCACGCTCCACGATCGGCCAGCTCGCCCGCGGCCTGCAGGCCCGTGCCACCGCCGGTGGCGCCCCCCTGTCGGTGCTCAGCTGCGACAACCTGTCTGCCAACGGCGCCCACACCGAGAAGCTCGTGCGCGAGTTCCTCGACGCGCTCCCCCGCGGGGAAGGCGCAGACACCCTCGCCTTCCTCGATCAGTCGGTCAGCTTCCCCTCCAGCATGGTCGACCGGATCGTGCCCTCCACCACGGCGCAGCTGCGCGAACAGGTGAGCACGCTCCTCGGCGTGCGCGACGAGGTTCCGGTCCCCGCCGAGCCGTTCACGATGTGGGCCATCGAAGACCGGTTCGCCGGCGGCCGCCCCTCGTGGGAGGCCGGCGGCGCGGTCTTCACGAACGAGGTCGGACGCTATGAGCAGATGAAGGTGCGGCTCCTCAACGGCACCCACTCCCTCATCGCCTACCTCGGAGCACTGCGCGGCGTCGCGACGATCCCCGAAGCCATCCGTCTCGACGAGATCGAGGATGCGGCGCGCACGATCCTCCGCGGCGAGTACGAGCCGTCGGTCGACGTCCCCTCCGGTGTCGACATCCGCGAGTACGAGAGCCAGCTGTTCGAGCGCTGGGGCAACACCGCACTCGGCCACCGCACCAGTCAGGTCGGCACCGACGGCTCGGTCAAGCTCCGCCAGCGCATTCCCGAGCCCGCCCTGCTCGCTCTGCGCGAGGGCGAGATGCCGCACCTGATCGCGCTGACCGTCGCCGGCTATCTGTCGTGCCTCGCACCTCTGCCCGGCTTCGACCCCGGTCTGCACGCCGCCGCCATGACGGATGCCGCGCGCGAGCGTCTCGCCGCCCTCGCCGCGACCGCACGCCACGGACGCGACCTCGCCGAGCGTGTGATCGCCGGACTGCAGCTGTTCGGTGATGAACTCGCGGGACAGGACGCGTTCATCACCCGCGTCGGTGAACTGATCGACATCATCCGCGGTCCTGGCATCGACGCGGCCATCTCCGACGCCGTCTCGGCATCGCACACGATCATGAAGGAGGGGCGACGATGAAGGCGCTCGTCATCCACGGCAAGGAAGACATCCAGTGGGAGGACCGCGAGGTCCCTCAGCCCGGTGACGGTGAGGTGCGGCTGCGCGTCGGCTTCGTCGGCATCTGCGGATCGGACCTGCACTACTACTTCCACGGCGCGAACGGGGAGTACACGATCCGTGAACCCCTCATCCCCGGTCACGAGCTCTCGGGCGTCGTCGACCTCGACCCGTCAGGGCGCCTCGCGCCAGGGACTCCGGTCACGGTGCACCCCGCCCGCTACGGCCCCGCCCTGCCCGGTCTCGAGGACCGTCCGCACCTGCGCCCCGGTGGCGACTACTTCGGCAGCGCGGCGACCACTCCGCACCGCCAGGGTGGCGCGGCCGAGCTGCTGATCGTCGAGGACCACATGGTGCGCGTGCTCCCCGACAACCTGCCGCTGGAGCGGGCCGCCCTCGCCGAGCCGCTGGCGGTCGCCCTGCACGCCGCGGGACTCGCAGGAGACCTCACCGGCCGCCGCGTGCTGGTCATCGGCGCCGGGCCCATCGGTCTGCTCGTGGTCGCCGCGGCCGTGCACGCCGGAGCAGGCGTCGTCGGCGCCAGCGACGTGCGCACCGAACCCCTCGACCGCGCGCAGGCACTCGGCGCGACCGAGCTCTCGCTGGTCGGTCGCGACACGATCGAGAACGAGTCGTACGACGTGGTCTTCGAGTGCTCCGGCGTCGGCGTCGCGCTCACGCAGGCCGTCCGGGCCACGCGCCGCACCGGAACCATCGTGCAGGTCGGCATGCTCCCGAACGCGGAGATCGGGGTCAACCTCGCACCTCTGCTCGCGAAGGAGCTCACGATCCGCGGCGCCTTCCGCTTCTCGACCGAGATCGACGACGCGGTGGCGATGCTCGCCGAGTCCGATGCCCTCGACCCGGTCATCTCCCACATCATCCCCGCATCCGACGCCGTGCGCGCGTTCGAGCTCGCTCGCGACTCGTCCGCTTCGGCCAAGGTCCTGCTGTCCCTCTAGCGATACCCACCCGTTCCTGGTCCAAAGGAGTACCTCCCATGTCAGAACCGCAGACGACGGCGCAGGCCGTCGACGATCCCACCGCGAAGAGGTCGGTCAAAGACCTCGTCCGCGCCGCCATCTCCGGGTGGCTCGGCACCGCCCTCGAGTTCATGGACTACCAGCTCTACTCGCTGGCCGCTGCGCTCGTGTTCGCCGATCTGTTCTTCTCCTCCGAGAACCCCGCCGTGGCGGTCGTCGCGGCGATGGCGACCTACGGCGTCGGCTACGTCGCCCGCCCGGTCGGCGCGTTCTTCTTCGCTCGTCTCGGTGACAAGACCGGACGCACGAAGGTGCTGTTCTACACGATCCTGCTGATGGGTCTCGCGACGACTCTCATCGGCTTCCTGCCGACGTACAACCAGGTGGGCGTCCTCGCGCCGATCCTGCTCGTCCTCCTCCGCATCGCGCAGGGCTTCGGCGCCGGTGCGGAGATCTCGGGCGCCGGCGTCATGCTCGCCGAGTACGCCCCGGCGAAGCGTCGCGGCATCATCGCCTCGCTCGTGGCCCTCGGCACCAACTGCGGAACCCTGCTCGCCTCCGGTATCTGGGCCATCCTCCTCGTCGCATACAGCGAGCAGGAAGTCATCGACTGGGCATGGCGCATCCCCTTCATCGGCAGCGCGATCATCATGCTCTTCGCGATCTGGGTGCGTTTCAACCTCAAGGAGACCCCGGTCTTCGAGGAACGCGATGACGTCGTCGACGGCAAGGCGCTCTCCCGCGAGGAGACGATCCAGCTCGCCACCGAGACTGGCGACGTGCGCACCCTCGAGGCGATGGAGCGCAAGCCCTGGAAGGCATTCTCGATCGCCCTCCTGCTGCGCTTCGGACAGGCCGGCAACTCCGGCATGATCCAGACGTACCTGATCAGCTACATCACGGTGGTGCTGCTGCTCGACCGCTCGATCGGCGTCAACGCCGTGATCGTCTCGTCGCTCGTCGCGTTCATCACCGTGCCGCTGTCCGGCTGGCTCGGCGACAAGTTCGGCCGCAAGCGCATGTACATGATCTGGGCGGTCATCGCGCTGATCATCATCATCCCGACGATGCTCATGATCAGCAGCGGTGTCACGCTGCAGGTCTTCATCGGCTACGTGGTGCTGCACAACCTCGCGGTGATGAGCTTCGCGTCGCTCGAGAACCTCACGCTCCCGGAGCTCTTCGGCGCCCGGAACCGCTACACGTTCACGGCGATGGCCCGCGAGATCGCCGCCATCATCGCGACCGGTGCGGGTCCCGTCATCGCCGCCGCGTGGGTCTCGGCCGTCACCGGCTCGTTCATCCCGATCATCATCATGCTCTTCATCTTCACGCTGAGCGCGCTGATCGCATCGATCTGGATGCCCGAGGTCGCCGGCCGCGATCTCACCGATCCGCGCGACGCGATCTGATCGCACCGACACCCACTCGGGGTGCGGCCGCCCGAACGGTCGCACCCCGCATCCCACCCCCACTCCTGAGGAACCTCTGCCATGACCATCGATCTCGTCGACGTCAACATCACCAGCCCCGGACGCAACTTCGTCACGCTCAAGATCACGACCTCCGACGGCATCGTCGGGTGGGGTGACGCCACGCTCAACGGCCGCGAGCTCGCGGTCGCCTCCTACCTCGCCGATCACGTGGCCTCGATGCTCATCGGCCGCGACGAGGACCGGATCGAAGACACCTGGCAGTACCTCTACCGCGGACCGTACTGGCGCCGCGGACCCGTCACGATGGCCGCGATCGCCGCGGTCGACATGGCGCTGTGGGACATCAAGGCCAAGAAGGCCGGGATGCCGCTGTACCAGCTGCTCGGCGGCGCGAGCCGTGAGGGCGTGCGGGTCTACGCCCACGCCTCCGGCACGGACTACGCCGCGCTAAAGAACGCGATCACCGGTTACGAAGAGCTCGGCTACACCGCCGTGCGCGTGCAGACCGGTGTTCCCGGCCTCGGCCAGATCTACGGCGTCTCGGCCACCGGCCCCGGCGTGCGCTACGACTACGAGCCCGCCAAGCGCGTCGAGAACGGCCGTCCCAGCGAAGAGCGGTGGGACACCCGCAACTACCTCAACCACATGCCGGGGATCTTCTCGCAGATCCGCGAGGACTTCGGCACCGACCTGCGCATCCTGCACGACGGCCACCACCGGATGACGCCGATCGAGGCCGCACGCTTCGCGAAGGACATCGAGCCCTACGACCTGTTCTGGCTTGAGGACTGCACGCCCGGTGAGGATCAGTCCGCGCTGCGCCTGGTGCGCCAGCACTCCACCACGCCGCTGGCGATCGGCGAGGTGTTCAACTCGGTGTACGACTACCAGACCCTCATCACCGAGCGCCTGATCGACTACGTGCGCTCGGCCGTCACGCATACCGGTGGCATCACGGCGATGAAGAAGCTGCTCGACTTCGCCGCGATCTACGGCATCAAGTCCGGCATCCACGGGCCCACCGACATCTCCCCCGTCGGCATGGCCGCCGCTCTGCATCTGGACCTCGCGATCCACAACTTCGGGATCCAGGAGTACATGCCGCACAACGAGAAGACGCTCGAGGTGTTCCAGACCTCGTTCACGTTCGACAAGGGCTTCCTGCACCCCGGCGAGCAGCCCGGCCTGGGTGTCGAACTCGACGAGGACGCGGCATCCGGATACGAGTACACCAAGGCCTACCTGCCGGTGAACCGTCTGCTCGACGGGACCGTGCATGACTGGTGAGCTCCGCCCCTCCACCCGGACGCGGGTCGCGCTGCCCGCGCGCACGGTCGAGTCCCGGCTGATCGTCGTCGCCCGCGCGCAGCGGGCAGAGGACTACGAGCCGGTGCTCGACGTGCTGATCGACGCGGGCATCCGCAGCATCGAGCTCACGCTCACGACGCCGGGCACGTTCGACCGGCTGCCTCAGCTGCTCGCACGGTACGACGGAGCGGCCGACCTCGGTGTCGGCACCGTGACGAACAGCGAGGACCTCGCCCGCGCGGTCGACGCCGGAGCCCGCTACCTCGTCACCCCGATCACCTCGACGTCGTTCGTGCAGCAGGCGACGGATGCCGGCGTGCCGATCGTTCCCGGCGGACTCACCCCCACCGAGCTTTTCGCGTCGTGGTCGGCGGGCGCCTCGGCTGTGAAGGTGTTCCCCGCCGGTCAGGTCGGCCCCTCGTATCTGAAGGATCTGCGCGGCCCGTTCCCCGACATCGTCGCGGTGCCTTCGGGCGGCGTCGACCTGGCGGGGGCAGAGGCGTGGCTGGCCGCGGGTGCGGTCGCGGTGAGCGTCGGCGGTCCGCTGCTGGGCGACGCGTTCGGCGGCGGCGATCTCGGCGCACTGCGTGACCGGGCCGAGGCCTTCGTCGCGGTCTGCGCGCGATGACCCGACCCTCGGTGGTCACGCTCGGCGAGACCATGGCGCTCGTGCGCACCACGGAGATCGGGTCGCTGCGCCACGCGTCCGAACTGCGGTTCGGCATCGGCGGGGCGGAGAGCAATGTCGCGATCGGTCTGTCTCGACTCGGCGTGGCCGTGTCGTGGTTGGGCCGCATCGGCGACGAGTCGATGGGCGAGCGCGTACTGCGCGAGATCCGCGGCGAGGGCGTCGACGTGCGCGCGGTCGTCGATGCGGATGCTCCCACCGGCCTCATGGTCAAGGAGAAGCCGTCCTCGTCGTCGACCGCCGTCCACTACTACCGGGCCGGATCGGCAGGCTCGCGGGTGCGCGCATCCGATCTGCCCGAGGGCTGGGTCGAGGAGGCGACACTGCTGCACGTCACCGGTATCACGCCGCTGCTGTCGGAGTCGGCCCGCGGCGCCGTGCACACCGCCATCGACCGCGCGAAGAGCGCGGGGGTGACCGTGAGCTTCGACATCAACTACCGGTCGAGGCTGGCCGCGGCGGCCGTCGCAGGTCCTGTGCTCCGTGAGATCGCCGAGCGCTCCGACATCGTGTTCGGCGGGGCCGAGGAGTTCGGCGTGCTGTATCCGGACGCGGCGCCGGGTGAAGCTGCAGTCGTGCTCAGAAGCGCCGGGTGCGAAGCGGTCGTCGTCAAGCTCGGTCCCGACGGCGCGGCCGTGTACACCCGCGATGCCGTCGTGTCGTCGCCCGGGTTCGTGATCGACGTGGTCGACACGGTCGGCGCCGGTGACGCGTTCGTCGCCGGGTACCTCAGCGCCCTGCTCGCCGGCCTCGACCACGACGCGACTCTGCGCCGCGCGAACGCGTGCGGGGCGATGGCCTGCCTGGTGCCGGGCGACTGGGAGGCCGCGCCGACGTCGCGCGAGCTCGAAGGGTTCCTCCTCGGCGATGCCGATCCGGTGCGGCGCTGAGACCGCGCCTTCGTAGACTCGGCACATGGACGAGGCGCAGACGGTGACCGACGCGCACGGGGAGACGGAGTCCCGCGGCGCGTGGCGTCGCGAGGACAAGACCGTCGTGCTGCACGAGATCCAGGTGCCGCACGTGGTCCCCGCGCCGTTCGCGATCCTGTCGGAGAGCGTGTTCGTCGAGGCGCCGCTGGAGTTCGATCCCCACACGCATCCGCTCCATGAGCTGGTCTGGGTCCGCGGAGGAACCATGACGGTGCGCCTGGCGGATTCGATCGTCACGGTTCCCGATGGCCATGGGTTGTGGATACCCGCCGGCACGGTGCACTCCGGCCGCACGACGGCGCGCACCGTCCTCTACGACGCGCTCTTCGACCCCGCCCGCTCGGCTGTCGAATTCGCGCACGCGACGACGATCGAGGTGACGCCGGTGCTGGCCTCGCTGCTCACCCATCTGGAGCGGAAGGACCTGAGCGAGAGCGCCCGGATGCGGGCGGAGGCCGTGGTCTTCGACGTGCTGCTGCCGTCGCCGCAGCAGCTGAGCCTGCATGTGCCGCACGCCGAACGGGTCGGGCCCATCGTCTCCGCGCTCCTGGACGATCCCACGGATGAGCGCACGCTCGGCGAGTGGGCGGACAGCATCGGGATCAGTGAGCGGACCGTCGCCCGCCTCTTCCGCACGCACACCGGGCTGTCGTTCCTGCAGTGGCGTCAGGCGCTGCGCGTCCACCATGCGCTGTCGCTCCTCGCGGAGGGCCTGGCGGTGCAGGAGGTGTCGGAGTTGATGGGCTACGCGCAGTCGAGCACGTTCATCGCATCGTTCAAGAGAGTGATGGGCACGACGCCGGGCGCGTATCTCGCGCGGACCGCATCCGACGCGATTGTCTGAAACGCCGTATCGGCTGTCGTAGAGCCTCGATTGCGGACGCCGGAGGCGCGGCTTAGCCTGATTAGGCAAGGTAACCCTAAAAACGACTCCGTCGTGCGTTCCGCTGTCCGGTCGAAGGGACCTGCACCCCTCCCGATTCCCGACGCAGGGTTCCCTCATGGCTGACGCCCCCCGTTCGACCACCCGTGCACAGACGCCCGACCCCGCCGACGCGCGCGTCGCCGCCCGCCTCGCCGGCACGGCGCTGGTTCTGGGCTTCGGCGGGCAGCCGGTCGTCGACGGCGTCTCGGTCGAACTCCTGCCCGGACGTGTGACGGCCCTCGTCGGCCCGAACGGATCAGGCAAGTCGACGCTGTTGCGGGGCCTGGCGCGACTTCACGCGGTCACCGCTGGACATGTCGCGCTCGGCGGCGGGGCGACGGATGCCGAGGAACGTGCGGTGTCGGCGCTGAGCGCACGCGAGTTCGCCCAACAGGTCACACTGTTCGCGCAGTCACGGGTCGCACCGCAGGGGTTGAGCGTGCGCGAGGTCGTCACGTTCGGACGCCACCCCTACCGCCGCCGCTTCTCGGGCATGAGCGACCAGGACCGCGCGGCCGTCGACGCCGCACTCGACGCGACCGGCGTCCGCGGCATGGCCGAGCGAGCGGCGGGCGAGCTCTCCGGCGGCGAGCTGCAGCGGGTGTGGCTCGCCGCATGCCTCGCGCAGGAGACCGGCGTGGTGCTGCTCGACGAGCCCACCAACCACCTCGACCTCCGCTATCAGGTCGAGACACTCGACCTGATCCGTGATCTCGCCGACGTGCACGGCGTCGCGGTCGGCGTCGTGCTGCACGACCTCGACCATGCCGCCCGCATCGCCGACGACCTGCTCCTGATGACGTCGGGGCGCATCCTCGCCTCCGGGACCCCGATCGAGGTGCTCACGGCAGAGAACATCGGCGCGGCCTACGAACTGGCCGTCGACGTGCACCTCGACCCACGCACCGGACGCCTGCGGATCGATCCGGTCGGACGCCACACGGCGCGGCTCCACGAATCCGTCCCTCCCGCCTCCCCTTCCACCGACCGTTCCTGAGAGGACAACCCATGCCCCGCCCCCGCCTCCTCGCGGCCCTCGCCGTCGCCGGCGTCGCCGCGCTCACGCTGACCGCCTGCGGCACCACCGACATCAGCGCCGGCAGCGACACGACCACCGACGCCGTCTCGTCGCAGAGCTGCACCGACGACACGACGACCACGGCGACCGGCCCGGTCTCGGTGACCGACAGCCTCGGCCGCACGGTCGAGCTCGACAAGCCCGCCGAGCGGGTCGTCGTGCTGGAGTGGCAGCAGACCGAGGACCTCCTCTCGCTGTGCGTGACGCCGGTCGGGGCCGCGTCGACCGCCGACTACACGACCTACGTCAGCGCCGAGCCGCTTCCGGACAGCGTGACCGATGTGGGAGAGCGCGGCGAGCCCGACCTCGACACCCTCTACGGCACCGACCCCGACCTGATCATCATCGAGGCGTACAGCGCCGACGACGAGCTCCTGAAGAAGCTCGAAGAGCGCGACATCCCGGTGCTGGCGACGATCGGCGCCGACGGCACCGGTCAGATCGCCAACATGAAGAACGTGTTCTCGCTGATCGGCGAGGCGACGGGGCGCACCGAGCGCGCGGACGCGGTTCTCGCGGAGTTCGACCAGCACCTCGCCGATGCGAAGGCCGAGGTCGCCGACGCCGACCTCGCCACGACCGACTTCGTGTTCTTCGACGGCTGGATCGAGAGCGGCAACGTCGTCATCCGCCCCTACGGCAAGGGTGCGCTGTTCACGGAACTCGGCGAGGAGCTGGGTCTGACCGGCGCCTGGACCGATGAGATCAACGACTCCTACGGCAGCGGCGGGGTCGATCCCGCCTACGGTCTGGCGCAGACCGACATCGAGGGTCTCACTGCTGTCGGCTCCGCGAACCTGATCTACTCCAACGACGGCACGGCGGAGAGCTACGTCACCGAGCTCGAGAAGAGCTCGATCTGGACCTCCCTGCCGGCCGTCAAGGAGGGCCGGGCGTTCGAGTTCCCCCCGGGTGTCTGGGGCGCCGGCGGACCGCGTTCCGGCGAGCAGGCGATCGACGCCTTCGTCGACGTCATCGTCGGGAAGTGACCTCACCGACCCTTCTCACCACCACCGGCCGGTCCTCCGACACGGAGGCGCCGGCCGGTGGCGAGAGCGTGTCGAACCGCCGGGTGATGCTCGGCGGGTTCGGCCTCCTTCTCGCACTGATCGTCGCCGTCGCGGCCGTCGGTCTCTGGCATCTGACCCAGGGCACGTCCGGTGTCGGCGCGGGAGACCTGCTCCGCGCGCTGAACGGCGAGGAGGTCAGCGTCGGCGGGGTGTCCGTCAACGACATCTTCACCGGCTCCCGGCTGCCGCGACTGCTCGCGGGTGTCGCGGTCGGCTTCGCGCTCGGCGTGGCCGGCGCGCTGCTGCAGTCCGTCACCCGCAACATGCTCGCCTCGCCCGACACGCTCGCCGTGACCGCCGGGGCGTACTTCGCCCTCACCGCCGTCGCCGCGTTCGGGCTGTCCGTGCCGCTGTGGGCATCGAGCGGGGTGGCCTTCGTCGGCGGACTGCTCGCGGCAGCCCTCGTGCTCGGACTGACCGGACGCGCGGCCGGCACCTCCACCACGCGCCTGATCCTGGCCGGCTCCGCGATCGCGATGGCGCTCGACGCCGGCACCGCGATGCTGCTGATCCTGTTCAAGGAGAACACGACGGGACTGTTCGCCTGGGGCAGCGGCTCGCTCGGACAGCTCAACATCGACGCATCCGTGCGCGCAGCACCGATGATCGTCGCGGTTCTCCTGATCGCCCTCCTGCTCTCCCGTCGCCTCGACGTGCTCGGACTCGGCGATGACGCCGCCTCCTCGCTCGGGGTGCCTGTGCGCTCCACACGCATGGTCGCCGTGCTGTGCGCCGTGCTCCTCACCAGCACCGCGGTCACCCTCGCCGGCCCGATCGCGTTCGTCGGTCTGGGCGCTCCCGTTCTCGCTCGGCTGCTGGCCCGCCGGGTGCCGGCGCTCCGGCGACACGTCTTCCTCGTCCCGACCGCGGGACTCCTCGGCGCACTCCTGATCCTGCTCGCCGACGTCGCCCTGCGCGCGATCCTCGGCGCCGAGGGGGCGACCTCGATCCCCACCGGCATCCCGACCGCCCTTCTCGGTGGCATCGTCATCGTGATCCTCGCGCTGCGGATGCGCGACGCCGGGGCGGCTCGGGCGATCCGCACCATCCATTCGACGTTGCGCACCCGGAGGCGCTTCCTGGTGGTGGCACTCGTGGCCACTGCCCTGCTGCTCGCGGCGGTCGTGATCGCCCTGCTCGCCGGCAGCCTGTGGCTGCGCACGGGCGACATCCTGCTCTGGATACAGCACAGCGCGCCCGACCTCGTGGCGCGTGCGCTGGACGAACGCGCACCCCGGATCGCGGCCGCGGTGCTCGCCGGCGCCGCTCTCGCCCTCGCCGGTGTGGCCGTGCAAGGCACTGTCCGCAACCCGCTCGCCGAGCCGGGACTGCTCGGTATCACCGCCGGAGCGGGGCTGGGCGCCGTGATCGTCGTGACCACCGGATTCGGCGGCGGCGGACGCCCGGCGCTCATCACGATGGCCATCGTCGCCGGCCTGCTCACGTTCGGACTGATAGCCCTGCTCGCCTGGCGCGGTGGATTGCTCCCCGACCGTTTCGTGCTGGTGGGCATCGGATGCAGCTATGCGATCAGTGCCGTCACGGCCTTCCTGCTGCTGCGCTCCGACCCCTGGGAGACGCCGCGCATCCTGACCTGGCTCTCCGGCACCACGTACGGCCGCTCGCTGCCCGATGTGCTGCCCGTCGCGATCGTGCTGCTCATCGCGATCCCGATCCTGCTGAGCATGCGCCGCGAGCTCGATCTGCTCGCGATCGATGAGGACACTCCGCGCATCCTCGGGGTTCCTCCCGAGCGGACCCGGCTGGGCGTGCTCGCCCTCGCCGCCGTGCTGGCCGCGGTCGCCGTCATCGCCGTCGGCACCGTGGGCTTCGTCGGTCTCGTGGCACCGCACCTCGCACGCACCCTGGTCGGCGCCAGGCACGGCCGCGTCATCCCGGTCGCGATGGTGCTCGGCGGGCTGTTGGTGCTGGTGGCCGACACCCTGGGTCGTACGCTGATCGCGCCGTCGCAGCTCCCGGCCGGACTCATGATCGCGCTCGTCGGCGCCCCGTACTTCGTGTGGCTGCTGCGGCGGATGCGCGACTGAGGTCACCGGCGCCCCGAGGGGTCACGCTCAGCTCTCCAGCGGCGTCGGGCGGTCCAGGCCCACGTAGGGCGCGAGCCGGCGCTCGAACTCCGCGCGGTCAGCACCTGGCAGCAGTCCGTTCGCGCCGTACATGACCGAGATCGAGTTCGGGAGGGAACCGTACTCCGCCGAGGCTTCGGCATCCTCGGTGAAGCGCCCGTCGCGGTCGAGCGACAGATCCTGCATGGTGAACATGAGCCACTGCCCCTTCGGGCCCTCCACCATTCCGGAGATGATGACCGACTCTTCCGGGGTCACCCCGCCGAAGGCCTGCTTCAGGTCGGCCGCCGTCATGTTGTCGGAGTCGTGATCGAGCGTCAGCTCGGTGAAGCCGTGCCGTGCCGCGATACTGGCGATGATCTCCAGCGCCCGTTCCTTCTCAGCCCAGGTCGCCGGCACGCTGGTGGACTGCCGCCCCGACACGTTGAGGGTGCTGAGCATCGAGGGGCCACCGTAGAAGTTCTCCGCGGGGAAGGCGACCTGGTCGCCGTTCCCGGTGGATGGCGCCGCCCATTCGAGACCGAACTCCGCGGTCAGTGCGGTCTCGATCTCCTCCAGCAGGGCACGCCCCTCCGCCTCCCCTTCTTCCAGGGTGGGTCCGGAGAGGATCTCTTCGGGGTCGAGCTCGGGAATCCCGGGGTAGTCCCGCCAGAACACCTCCCGATCGCCGTCGTCTGTGGCCTCCACCGTCACGACACCGCGTGCATCGGAGACGAGCATCACGGCGATCGCCGCTGCCGGAGCACCCACCACGACCGCACCGACGCCGATCGCCACGATCGCGAAGATCCGTCGCCGCGTGAAGGTTCCCCGCCGAGAGCTCACGCCTTCAGACAGCGCGGCCTGCAGCGCGCCGAGTGCCACCTGTCTGCGAGGGATGCCGAGCTCCTCCGCGCCGGCGAGATCGGCGAGCCATTCCTCTCGACGTATCTCCCGCCGCGACCGAGGCAGGAAGGCTGCGGCGATGCGGATGAGCGTCTCGGAACCGCTCATCCCGAGACCCCGAAGGCGAGTCGCGGCGTGGGCGAGGCCACGACGCGGCGAGCGCGTGCGGCGACGAGTGCGGCAGCTTCTGCGCGCCCCTCATCCGTCAGGCGGTAGTACCGGCGGCGCGGCCCCGCATGGTCAGACTCGCCCTCCCAGTCGCCCACGATCCAGCCGAGCTCCTCGAGCCGGGAGAGGATCGGGTACACCGTGCCCGGCGCGCGCTCCACAGCCTTCGCGAGCGCGAGACCCCAGATCGGGTCCGCGGAACCGAGCAGCACCTGCACCACGTCGAGAGTGGGTGCCGTCACCCGCGTCAGCTTCGTCATGCTGCTTATTCTATATATAAAGAACAAGCGGCGCGAGGGACGGTTTCGACGCGAGAAGTCACCGGAACGCGCGACTGATGCCCCCGGCGATCTGGGTCAGCTGCACGAAGCACAGGAAGCGGAAGGCCGGCTTGAGCAGCGCCCCGATGACCCTCCGGCGGCGACGACTCGCGTGCAGCTCCCATCCGAACGAGAGGCGCAGTTGCGCCCCACCTGCGGCCGGCTCGATGTCGATCGCGACCACGCGCGCGTTCGACCGCGGCTCATCCGGGTACGTGAAGTGCCACGTCGCGTGCGACGGTCGCTCACGCCGCACGGACTCGGCGTACTGCCGACGGATGCCGTCGCGGATCTTCAGCGGCTTGCCGCCGGAACCCACCGTGCGCGTCCGCGCCTCCCAGCGACCGGTCGCGGCATCCTGTGCGACGACCTCCCCGATGGTCGGCTCCCATTCCGCGAGGCGCCCGCCGTCGGCGAGCAGGTTCCACACTGCTTCCGGATCCGCCGGTACGAACGCCGTGTGCGAGCCATGGATGGTCGGCGGCTGGTCGGCTGCGTTCGGATGCTCCGCGATCAGCAGTGCGGCGTCGTCGAGCGCGGCAGCGATGCGATCGGGCTCCACGTCCAACCGCCCGAGAAGATCCGCCATCAGGCCACTGGGCTCGGCGAGCAGCGCACGCAGGACCGCAGCGGAATCACCCCCGCGATCTCCCGAGACGGCGACCCTCATCACGGCGAGTGCGCGTTCGGTCCAGTCGTAGCCGCCGGTCTCCTGATAGACGATGCGTCCCCCTGCGCTGTCCGCCTGCACGCCGAGCGAACCCAGCTGGTCGGCCTGCTGCTTCTCGATCGCCGCACGCGTCGTATCGAGGGTGATCCCGAGGCTGCGCAGCACCTGTCCGCCGATCCCTGCGTCGATGGTCAGCGCGAGGAAGAGGTGCTCGATGTCGGCATCCCGCACGCCGAACCGGGACGCCTCCTCCATCGCCGCCAGCGAGAGGGTCTGGCTCGTCGCGGCGGCACGGGTGAGCTTGCTCATGCGTTCCTCCTCGGGATCTCGATCGAGGGATCGATCCGTTTCGCATGCTTCTTGTGCACGGCCTGCCTCGTGACCCCGAGCGCGTCGGCGATGCCCTGCCAGCTGATCCCCGCGCGCAACGCCGCTTCGACCTGCCGCAGTTCGAGCGTGTCAGCGAGACGTCGCAACGAGGCGACGGCGCGCAAGCCGGCGCGAGGGTCGGATGTGTCAGCGGCGATGTCGGCGACCTGAACGGATTCCATGTCGTCAACCTACGTTGCTAAGATCCTGAATGTCAACTTTGGTTGCTTAAAGGTCAGACACGCTCTCACCCTCCGTCGCCAGCCCCGTCTCGGCCCGCCAGACCGCGCGCAGCACGTCGATCACGTCATCCTGGCCGGCGCCGGTCGATGCCGCCTCAGCCACGAGATCCCTGACGTGCTTCAGCACGGATGCCGGCAGCAGCCCCGCCGATTCCGCGACCCGCGTGCCGGCAGCTGTGCGGCTGACCACGAGGCCGTCGTGCTCGAGCATCTTGTACGCCTTGGCGACCGTGCCCGCCGCGACACCGAGATCGGTCGCCATCTGGCGCACAGTCGGGAGGCGTTCGTTCGCTCCGAGCTGGCCCGACACGATGAGTCCGCGCAGCTGGCGATAGATGTCCTGCGTAGGACTCCCCTCGTCCGCCGCGGACAGGATCGGAGACGCGGTCATCGCGCGACCTCGGCATCGGCCACGGCAGCCTCGGCCTCCGCCGGGACCTTGGGGGCACGGATCCGCACCGCGACCAGCAACAGCAGGGCGAAAGCGAGGACTTCGAGGACCGGCGCAGCCCAGCCCGCCGCGGCTGCGAGTTCTGCGTAGCGCCAGATCACCTCGTAGGGGGCGCCGTCGTTCTTCCCGTCGATGACGAGACCCGACGCGGTGCCGGCGCTGGCGATCAGTCGCCACGCACCCGCCAGGCCCAAGAGCATCGCCGCGGTCGCGATGCGCACGGCATCCCGCGCCACGACACGACGCGCGTCCTTCTCGGCGGCGACCGCCTCCGGGCGGATGTAGGGCCGCGAGGCGTTGGCATGGAGCACGCCCCAGGTGGCCGCCGCCAGAAGGGCGGCGCAGATCAGGACAGGCGCCCCATAGGTCCACCCGTAGAAATGCAGTCGCAGAGGATCGATCGTCTCCTCGTTGGGGATCGGGATCTCCAGCCATGCGGAGTCCCCTCGGCTGTCGGCATAGGCGGCCAGCCCCGCGGCGATCGACGTCACCAGGATCGCGACCAGCACCACCACTCCCCCGATGAGACCGACGCGCGGGCCGAAGCTCGTCCACGTGCGTCGCGCACCGGACAGGAAGGGGACCGCCGCGGGCGTGGCACCACGCACCTCGATCGCCGCCACGACGCCGAGGCCGAGCGCGGCGACGAAGATCGCCGTCGCGAAGCGCCACCACGGCAGCAGCTCCCCCAGGTGCAGGACATAGCCGCGCAGCACGTTCTCGACGGCGAAGACGACGATGACCAGGACCGCGGTGATCGCGAGCGCCACACGCTCGATGCGGTAGCGCGTCTGGACGGATCGGATCACCTCCGCGCTCCCGCCCGGCGCCGGGCGGAGGGCGACCTGCGGACGTGTCGCGAAGATCAGGATCGCGCCGACGATCACCGCGGCGAGGAACAGCGAGAACAGCGGCAGCGAGAACGCCGCTCTCACCAGGTCCATCAGGCCGAACAAGGGGGCATCACTCTGCGACATGTCGTCTCCGATCTCCAAGTTGTGTCATATGTCTACCACAACTTGTACTTTAAGCGCGATACAAGAACCCCGGGGCAAGATGGAGACATGGAGTATCTGACGATCGAGATCCCCGTCCACCTCTGGTGGCGGGTCGATGGCTGCGTCGACAACAGCATGGCCATCGATGCGGTCGAGGCGGTGATCGAGACGACGATGGTCGGCTCCTGCGTCCGCGATGCGGGGTGGCGCGCGTCCGCTGCATTCGACGGCGAGCGGGATCAGTACGGATGGCCGCCGCAGCGCCATCCGCTGCCGATCGTGCTGCGCACCGCGCACTGGGAGTGGACCCTCGAGCAGCTCGATCGCTGGGAGCCGTACGCGACGGACTCGACCTCAGCCGAGGTGCGCGGGCTGATCGCTGCCGCTCTGCGCGATCGCTGAGCTGGGCTGGCTCACCGCGATGGTCGCCAGCAGACCAGAACCGCGTCGTAGCTCACCTAGGACCGCATCGACGACCACCCACGCTCAAGGGCAGGTGACTAGCCGAGGCGCATCGCGCTATTCATCACGAGATTCGTGATGAGCAAGGCGATCAGTGTGATCGTGATACCAGCTGCCGGGAGCAGCCAGGCCAAACGGAGTCGCGATCTTGTGAAGAAGTACGCGCTTGTAGTGAGGATGAAGACGATCAGGTCAGTGATCCAGAATCCGCGGGTTATGGTCTCGGGTGTCGGGTAGTCACATTGATTGGAGCAGCCAGCGATCTCGAGGGTCCGCGCCAAGACGACCAGCGCAGACACGACCGCCACGAAGAGGCTCACCCACGCCAGGTTGTCACCGATCTGCGATTGTGCGCTGCGCTGGTCGTTCATGATTCTCCTGGGCCTAGTCTTGCGAGGTCAGCGTGTACTGGATCCAACCGGCGACCGAGTTCGCATACTGCGTGTATGAGTTGTGGATAGCAGGGTGTGATGGATGCACACCCTACTGCGATCACCAGCCCACGGGCTGCTTCGTCGTCGACATGACCCAGGGACGTCTTGTCTCCCTTTTACCCAGGCCATTCGTAGAACCCGTGGGCGAAGACGATCGCATGGACCGTCTGAGACCAGGCGTTCTCGGCCACGGAGAGCGACCGGAGCAATCGACCGCCGGCCCCCTCACCGCGAGCGGAACGCCGCCCGGTACTGACTCGGCGTCGCCCCGAAAGCGGTGACGAAATGCTGGCGGAACAGCGCGGCACCACCGAAGCCGGCGGTCGACGCGACGTCGTCGATCGGCAGTGCGGTGGTCTCCAGCAGCTCCCGCGCCGCCGAGAGCCGCTGCCCGAGCACCCACTTCGCGACCGTCGTGCCGGTCCGAGCCCGGAACGCGCGAGTGAACGAGCTCCGGCTCAGATGCGCATGGGCGGCGAGGCTGTCGATCGACAGGTCTGCGTCCAGGTTCGCCGCACTCCAGCGCATCGCCTCCGCGAGTGGATCACTGCCCGGTTCGGGAACCGGTCGCTCGATGAACTGCGCCTGCCCGCCGGAGCGATGCGGGGCCGCGACGATCCGCCGGGCAACCCGGTTCGCGACGCGCTGCCCTTCCTTCCGCGCCAACAGGTGCAGACAGGCGTCGATCCCTGCCGTGGCACCGGCGCCGGTGATGATCCGCCCCTCGTCGACGTACAGCTCATCCGGTTCCAGCGTCACCAGCGGGAAGCGGGCCCGGAAGACATCCGCCCATTTCCAGTGCGTCGTGGCCGTGTGCCCGTCCAGCACGCCGCTGTCGGCGAGGGGAAAGGCGCCGAGGCAGAGGCCGAGCAGTTCGGCGCCGTCATCCCGCGCATCGCGCAGCGCGGCCGACAGCTCATCCGGCGCGGCGGTCTCGGGCTGCCCCCACCAGGGGACCACGACGACATCCGCGCCCCGAACGGCCTCGAGCCCGTGCTTGATGTCGATGTCGAAATCGGCGGAGGTGCGCAGGGTGCCGGCGCGCAGCGCGGCGACCTGGATGGGCCACGGCTCGATCTCCCCCACCGGGGTCTCACCGCCCCAGACCAGCGACGGCACCGAGAGGTGGAACGGACTGATGCCCTCCACGGCGATCACCGTGACACGCGGTGCGCTCATGCATCCTCCTGAACAGGTCGCCCCGAAACCGACGGCACGTGACCCGAATCCATCTATCAAGAACAGTTCGGGTCACCCAGACTAGTGTCGACCGCTTCGAAAGGACACCCCGCATGACCACGTCAGCCACCCTCCGCTCGCTCAGCGGCGTCGTCGACAGCCCCGCCGAACTGGCGACGTCGACCGTCGTGCTCGTCGACTTCCAGAACACGTACACCCGTGGCGAGATGGAGCTCGAAGGCTGGGATGCCGCTCTCGACGCGGCGGCGGAACTGCTCGCGAAGGCCAGGGAGGCGGGAGCCACCGTCATCCACGTGCAGCACGACGGCGGTGCCGGATCCGCGTACGACATCCGTGAGGACATCGGTGCGATCCACGACCGCGTCGCCCCGATCGAGGGCGAGGCCGTCGTGATCAAGCACGCACCGAACTCGTTCGTCGGCACCGACCTGGGCGACCGCGTGGATGCCGCGGGCCACGAGGACATCGTGATCGCCGGCTTCATGACCCACATGTGCGTGACGTACACGACCGAGGGCGCCTTCCTCCGCGGAAACCGCCCCACCGTGGTCGCCGCCGCGACGGCCACCCGCAGCCTGCCCTCGGTCGCGGGGGATGTGTCGGCGGAGCAGCTGCACCGCTCGGCGCTGGCCGGCATCGCCGACCTCTACGCCACCGTGGTCGCGACGGTGTCCGACCTGCGCTGAGGGGCCCCGCCGTCGGCTACTCGATCTGCCCGATCGGCTCGCGCTTCTCAGCCTGGAACTGATCCTCTGCGCGACCGCGCGCCCAGTATGCCGAGATCGACAGGGACTCCCGCGGCACCTCACGCTGCTTCAGCAGGGCGCGAACCTCTTTGATCGTTCCGCGCTCACCGTGCGCGAAGACCCCGGGGGTTCCCTCTGACCAGGGCAGCTCCGCGAGCGCGGCGAGGAGTTCATCGTCGTTCTGGGTCCACCGGATGCTCACACCCGACGGGAGGGCGGGAAGGATGCGGTCCGCCGGATCGGCGACGGTGAGCAGCACATGACCCTGCGCGGCGGCATCCATCTCCTCGACGGCGGAGGAGATCGCCGGCAGAGCCGTGTGGTCTCCGATGAGCAGGTGCCAGGGGGCGGCGGCGTCGGGACGGTATCCGCCACCGGCGCCGCTGACGACGATCGTGTCGCCCGGCCGAGCGGCGCGAGCCCAGGGGCCGGCGACACCCTCGTCGCCGTGCACGACGAAGTCGATGACGATCTGCCGCGCCTCGGCGTCGGCCGCACGGATCGTGTAGGTCCGTCGAGTGGGCAGCTTCTCGGGTTCCTCGGCGCGCAACTGTGCCAGGTCATAAGGAGGAGTCAGCCCGTGACGCGGGTCGGCGAAGAGGACCTTGGCGTACTTGTCGGTGAAGAGGTTGTCGTTGTAATCGGCGAACCCGTCACCTCCCGCGGTGATCCGGATCAGATCAGGGCTCACCTGTTCCACCTGTTGCACGGTGAGGACGGCCTGGCTGGGCGCTTTGCGGGGCTGCTCTTGATTCATCACGTCTCCGGAAGTCTGCGGATGGTCCTCCCCCAGTCTGCCGGTCCCCAGGCGGGTCAGGCCCGGGCGCGGCAGAGACATTCACTGCACGCGAGTTGGCGCCAACAAGATATTCGACGTGGCGAGTGTCTTACTCGTGCCCCACCACGAAACCCCGGAAGTGATCCATCGGAACGTCATCGTCGCCGCCGGTCCGCCCACATCGTGCGCAAAGACTCGGCTGCTCGGGACGCCGCGTCTCCCAACGGATTGTCCGTGATCATGTACGTCCACGTCGCCGATGGTCGTCGCAGCCGCGCAGCTGCCGCGGCGGCCTGCGCATCGAGCTCTCCCGTCGCGAAGAGAAGTCGATCCACAGCCTGGTAGACGCGTTCGAAGAAGCCGTCGAACGCGATCAAAGCGATGCGATGGAACTCATCGAGTGGGTTCTGCCCGCCCAGCGCGCGGAGATGAATCCCGTCTCTTGTCTCCTGCAGCATCGCAAGATGGTCGCACCAGAGGTCATCCATCGTGGATACTGCGACTTCGCGGACGGCCGTCGTGAAGTCGTCGTCGTCCTCGTCCCTGGGAACTCTTCCCAGACGGGCCCACAACGTCGAGTCCGAGGAGATGAGCGCCTCGCGCTCCCTCAATACCGCAGATCGCTGCAGCGCGATGGCCCGGTGATATCCCCAGGTGGCCCGGTGCTGGTCGGCGCGAACTGCCTCGGAAATGTCCTGCGCGACGTCCAGTATGTACTCCTTGCGCTTGCGGGTGAGTCGCGCGGGCCGTTCGATCTGCGAGGCGATCGTTCTGGTCGCCGTCGTGGCGATCAGAACATCCTGCAGACTCGCGATGCGCAGGGAACCCCCGGGGTCGCCTTGTCTTCCCGCCCGCCCACGCAACTGCGCATCCAAGCGGCGCGAAGGATACAACCCGACCTGGATGACCATGAGCCCGCCGACTGACGCGACAGCTTCATGGTCAGCTCCATCCACGCCACCGAGCACGATGTCGGTGCCTCTGCCCGACATCTGGGTGGATATCGTGATGGCGCCCAGCTCGCCCGCACGCGAGACGGTGTATGCCTCCGCCTCGTCGTTCTTCGCGTTGAGCACACGAACGTCGAGGCCGCGGGCCGTCAAGAGTTTCCCAATGGCCTCAGACGCGGCGACACTCTGCGTCCCCACGAGCACAGGCCGGGCGTCCTCGTGGCAGCGCTGCACCACATCGACCACAGCCTCGAAGACATCCGCCTCCGTGTCGACGATGATGTCGGGCTCGTCTGACCTCGCCAGTGGCAGCCGTCGCTCGACCCGTCCGGAGCGCAGGCTGTAGAACTCCAGCAAGTCCTCCGAGACGTCCAGCACGGTCCCGCTCATGCCGAGCAGAGTCCGGTATGTCACAAGCAGATCTTGCACGGTCACCTGATCGAGCACGATGCCCGCTCCGCTCGAGGTGAGCCCTTCTTTCGCCTCCACGGCGGCGTGCATCCCGTCTGGCCACCGCTGCCCTTCAGCGACCCGCCCACGAGTCGTGTTCACGAGTCGAAGATCGTCGCCGTCCACGATGTAATCGACGTCACGACGCATCAGCACTTTCGCGTGCAGGGCCAGCGTGAGACCGGTCAGGGTGGGGATGTTCTCCGGAGAATAGAGGTTGATGCCGCCGAGCTGCGACTCGAGCTCGTCGAGAGCCTTGTCGGTGAATGTCACCGTGGCACCGTCGTCGTCCACCAGGTAGTCGACACCGTCCTCGAGGTCGAGGACGAGCGATGCAGACTGAGCCACATCACCTTCGGGGATCGCCGCAGTGCCCGCGAGGACGAGAGGGATGATCGCCTCGTCGATCATGACGGCATCGGCTTCGTCGACGATGGCGACATCCATCGCCGGAGACACCCGGTCGTCTTCATGAATGCAGAACCGGTCACGCAGCACGTCGTAGCCGACTTCGCTGACGCTCACGTAGACGACATCGCCTCTGTACGCAGCGCGCCGCTGCTCGGTGCCCGTCGATTCCTCGACAGCCGTCACCGAAAGGCCCAGTGCCGCATACAGCGGGCCCATCCACGCAGCATCCCGCCGAGCGAGATAGTCGTTGACGGAGATCACGTGAACCGATCGCCCTTTGAGCGCGAACCCCGCCGCGGCCAAGGCGCCTGCCAGCGTCTTGCCTTCTCCCGTGTCCAGTTCCACAGCGAAGCCCGCGAGCATCGCCGCAGCGGCCAACATCTGCTCACGGAACGGCACGACGCCGAGCGCGCGTCGAGACGCCTCTGCGGCGACCGCAAGCACCTGCGCATGAGCTCCATCGCCCACCTGAGCCCGCTGGATGAGATCCGCTCCCGAGAGATCGCGCAGCTCCTCTCGCAGTGAGATCGCCTGATCCGCCAAAGGCTCCAACGATGCAAACGATGTAGCGCCTGGGAGGTCGAGCGCTCTTCGAAGCCATTTCGGCGTTTCCACGCAAGGTCCCTTCTTCGAGGTCAGCTCCGCGCGTGACCCCCGCGCACCGCGCCGCTCGGGCACCGAGCAAGGTTCAGTCCGGTCATTCAACTCGCGACAACATGAACATGGTGACATCCTCCCCCGCGCCAACTCATTGGCCGGCCTCGGCATCAAGCCCCCGCCCCTGGGCCTGCACAAGCCCGAATGACGAGTAGTCCCAGCCTTCACGAATCCAACGTCGAATCTCGCGGAGTCCCGAGTGTGCAACGTCTCGATGCCACAAGAAAGTCGTCGGTAAGGAAGTCGCTCGTCATCCGAAAAGGTGCGTGCTCCCCGTCGCAACCAGCTGCCGCACAGCGGTGTGATGGAAAGAGGATCATCAGCATCTCTCGACACCCGAACGGACGAGCATGAAGAAGAGGCTCCTCAGCCTTGCCCTGGGCACGGTTCTCGCGATGGGGATCGCGACGCCTGCGCAGGCGAGCGAAGAACCCGCACTTCACCCCGACGTTCAATACGCCATCGATGCAGTGCCGGGGGGCACCGTCGTCGATGAGCACACCGTGGTCTGGCCGGATCTGGGCATGGAACTCTCTGTTCCCTCGCCCGACGCCCGCGCCGTCGGCTCCTGCGCCACCGGATCGTACTGTGCATACGCCGGAGCGAACAGGGGAGGCACGAAGCTCAGCTGGACTTCGTGCACGACGGTGAGTACCGCGGCACTGAGCACCGTTGGCTCGATCGCCAACGCTCGCTCATCCGGCACGGTGCAGGCGCGAAACGCCGCCGGCACCGTGCTCGGATCCGCCGGCGCCGGAGCATCCGTGAACGTGTCGGGTGGCACCACGAACCTGCGTTGCCTGCCATGACGCTGCGCCTGCGCCGATAGCCTGGTCGAGCAGTGCCAGCCATCGTGAGTGAGGTCCCCATGTTCTCGTTCGGGGTCGTCGGTACGTTGCGCATCGCCTTCGCCGGCGCCTCCCCCTCCGCCGACCGGTCGACGGGCGCCCGCCGGCTTTCCCGACGTCGGCACAAGAGCGAGTCGACCCGCGCCGCGCATCCGCAGGGGACGGAACTCAAGGATGTCGTGTTCCGGCGCCTCTTCGACGACTACTGGCCGCGGGTGCACCGACACCTCGAGTGCTACATCGACGACGACGACGAGGTCGATGAGATCACCGCGGAGATCTTCACGGTGGCCTGGCGCAAGCTCGACGCCGACCGGCCGATGCCTCTCACCTGGTTCCTCCGCGCTGCGAACAACAAGCTGCGTGATCGCTCCCGACGCGACCGCTCCCGTGATCGGGCTCTCGAAGCCCTGGTCCGTGGGCTCGAAAGCCCGTCGGAGGAGCTGGATCCTATGGAGGTGCTGGCACTGCGCACGGCGCTCACCACCCTCAGCGCCCGCGAGCGACAGATCGTCGTGCTCACGTATTGGGATGACCTGAGCGCCGGCGAGGTCGCCGAAGTGCTGCGGACGAGTCAGAGCGCCGTCTGGACGATGCTCACCCGTGCGCGCACGAAACTCCGCGCGCAGCTGGAAAGCGGTGGCGAAGGATCATGAACGTCTCCGATGACGAACTCGACCGGCTCCTGCGGGCAGCGAACCCCGCGCCGAAACAGGATGCCGCCGGGCTCTCCGCCGCGCACATCGCGATCCGCGAGGGCATCATCCGGGGAACCGCGCGCCCCCGGAAGACGCGCCCGCGCAAGACGCTCCTCTGGGCCGGACTCACGACCGCTGTCGCGACCGTCGCGGTGGCAGCCGTGGTCGCCGCGAACGTCTTCGCTCCGACCGGGCAGGCAGTGGCGCTCACTCCGCCGCCGCTCGAGTACCGGTCCTCCGGCTCGCTCGCCCAGGTCGTGGATGATGCCGAGCAGGCGTTGCTCGCTCCGCCAGACGTCGAACAGGAGTCGCGAGTCCACTCCGTCGGTTGGGGCTGGAGCGTCGACATGGAGGAGGGCCACGTCGAGGTCGTCCCTCAGGACATCACCTTCGTGTGGGCCCCGGGTGAGACGGCCACGAGCACCATCGTCGCCGGTGACCCGTACTGGTCGGATGCCGAGCGGCCCGCCGGTGTCGAACCGAGCGAGTACCAGCCCGGAGACCTGATCGACGAGGTCGTCATCCCCCCGGAGGAGTTCACACTGGCCCCCGAAGCGGCGAACCTCTCCGGAAGTTCGCCTGCCGAGCTCGAGGCCGCGCTGGCCGTGTTCGGCGCCACCCCGGATTCGTCATCCGGCGAGCTGCTCGCCGCGATCACCGGGCTGATGCAGTACTGGACCTTGAGCGATGAGCAGCATGCGACGCTGCTGCGCCTGCTGGCCGACACCGGCGACGTGCAGGTGCTCGGTGAGACGACGGACCGCCTCGGGCGCGACGTCATCGGCCTCCGTGTCGCGTCGACCATCCCCGAGCGGGTCGAGACCGTGTTCCTCTCCGTCGAGACGGGCCGCATGGTGGGCACCGAGAGCGAGCTGACCGAGCCGCTCGACACGCTCCCCGTGGGCGTGATCTCGTACACGATGTGGGATGCCGGGCGCTGAGCTCGATGCGCCCCCGCACCGTGAGGCGAATTCGGTAAGGATTCCGCAGGAGCAACGAAAGAGCTGCACCCGGCCCGCACGTCGAGGTCGCGTGCCTCACGAAGACTGGAGAGCGTCCGCGACAGCCGCGGCGATGCGACGGGGTGGCAGGTATGGCAATCGAGATCACGAGAGTACGGTTCGGCAGCACGGCCCGTACGGCGGATGAGATCGTCCGGTACCGGTGGGTGAACCCGGAATCCGGCAAGGTCGGCGAGATCGACAAGCCGTCGCTCGTCGCCTGGCTCGAGGTCAAGGGGGGCGAGGCCCACGTGGGCTCCGGCGCGGACCGCGTGCGAGTCGCCGTCGTCAGACCGGGCCGAGGGAGCCCCTACCTGCGCACCCATGCGGATGGTCTGGGCGCCAACAACCTCGTCAACCTCGACACGTTCTAGGCGCAGCCATCGGGCGGGTGCGGCCTCTGCACCAGGCCTCGCTCACACGATAGGGATGCCGGCCGGTCACGGAGTCAGACACCGGCGTGATCTCCGTCAGTCGCAAGGCGCGCGCCTAGAGTCGACGGGTGCCGTTCTCCTCTGCAGACCCGATCCCCCACGATCCCGCACGCTCCCCCGAGCGCGACGGTGATGACCGGCCGAGCCTCACGTTCACGGTGGTCGACCCCCGCGCCGCGGAGGCGACGTCGCTGCTGACCCGGTTCTTCGCCGACATCGTGAGCAGGTATTGGGGTCGACCGGCGACGTCGGAAGAGGTCGCTCGCGCGATGAGTGACGAACCGAGCGACGACCTCCAGGGCGAGACGGGGTACCTCGTCCTCGCGCAATCGCCGGCGGGCGTACTCGGCTGCGCAGGAGTTCGTGTGGTCGCCCCTGGCGTCGGTGAGGTCACCCGGGTCTTTCTCGATCCGGTCGCTCGCGGATCGGGCGCCGCCCGCGCGCTGCTCGGAGAGCTGGAGACGATCGCAGCCGAACGCGGACTGCACCGGTTGCGGCTCACCGTGCGTGAAGATCTCGTCGAAGCGCGTCGGCTCTACGAACGCGCGGGCTACGTGCCGGTCGAGCCGTTCAGCACGTCGCCGTATGCCGACCATTTCCTCGGCAAGGCCGTGGGCCCGGCGTAGCGCGTTCCCGCGGTCAGGCGGCGGGTTCCGCCGCGAGCACCGAGACGGTCGCAGGGCCATTGGGCGCCGTGTAGGTGACGTCGTCGCCCACGTATCTGCCGTTGACGGCAGCACCCAGCGGCGAGCGCGGCGAGAGGGCACGATCATCGGCCAGCACGGTGCGTTCGCCGAGGAGGAAGGTGTCCGTGCTGCCATCGGCGAACCCGACGGTGACGAGCATCCCGGGCTCCACGAGACCGTCGTTGGGCTTCACCGCGACGTCCGCGTTCCGCACGAGCGCGCGCAGCTCCACCGCACGAGCCTTGTCGGAGAGAGTCGCCTCGCTCCCCTGGGCTTCCAGGGTCGCGATCTCGGCCTGGAGGGCGGCAAGGGTGGCAGGCGGCATCCACACGGCGGGTGAAGTCATGGCAGATCCTTCGATAGACAGCGACGCAGGCGTGGTGCACGGGGCGAAGTCGGGCCCCGGTCGCTCACAGACCTGCGTCGGTTTCCCTGCTGGAGGCCAGCAGGCGTAACCACCGACCATATCGAGTCACCGCGGGAAGTCAACATCCTCAGGGAGCGTGCCGGCGAGCGCCGCCTGCATCCAGGTGATGTCGATGGGCTCCGTCGGAGGAAGGAAGAGGTCTGCGGGGTCGATGTCGCGCTGCGGCACGGGATGCCTGCCGGTGCTCACTGCTTCGGGCCGACGACGTCCACGACGAACACGCGCCGGAGCTCGCCGAGCGACTTGGCGATCCGGGAGCGTGCCGTCGAGGGGTTGAGCCCGAGGATCGCCGCCGCCTCGTGCGAGCGGAAACCGTCCCAGTAGACGAGCTTCATCAGCTCGGCATCTTCCGGCGGCAGGTCCTGGATCGCGGCGCGCAGTATCACGCTGTCTTCATCGCGGGAGAACTCGGGCACGAGCACGCGCATCGTGTCGGCGAGACGCTGCACCGCCTCGGATGCGCGCTGCGTGGACCGCCGCTGATTCTGGAGGACGTTCCGTGCGGCGCCGAACAACCACATGCGCGCCGCGATCGCCTCGGAGGGGATCTTCCCGCGTTGCTTCCAAGCGATCAGCAGCAGTTCCCCGAAGGCATCCGCGGCATCCGCTCCGTTGGGCGTTCGGCGTTGGAAGTAGGCCAACAGGTCGGCCTCGTTGGCGCGGATCTGCTCGTCGAACAGGTCCGTCTGCGCTGCCCTGCTCCGCATCAGTTGCAGCCGCGGTTCTCGGAGAACAGGCTCACGGGGACGTTCTCCTCAGGACTGGTCAGTCCCCTGGCATCGAGCTTTGCCCAGAGGATCTCCGCGACCGCCTCGTGGACCGCTGACTGCTTCATCTCCTCGGGGGTGTAGAACACCGTGCCGGGCGACCCGTCGTCGAAGGGCGTGCCGATCTCGGCGGCGAGCTCGGCTTCGCGATCCGACGTGTCGAGGTCGGTGAGCTCGATCGACGCGACGATGTCGCGAGCAGTCAGAACGATCTCCGCGTCATCCGGCACGCCCTCGGCGTGGACCTGGATGCCGGCGAAGCAGGTCTTGCCGTCGGGGCCGGGGATCGAGAACACGTTGTCAGCGGTCCACCCCCAGGGGGTCTCCATGCCGTTGCCCGCGACGGCGACGGACCCTGCACCCACCATCACCACCGTGGCCACGGCGGCACCGGTCCAGAGCCTCGTCGCACGACGGCGCCGCGATCGAAGGTCGGTCAGGATGCGCTGCCGATGCGCTGACAGCCCCAGCGGGCCGGTCACCGTGGGGGCCGTAGCCCGCAGTCGCGTTTCCAGGTCGTTCTCGTCCATGGCTCATGCCCTTCGCTCGTCAACACCTACACCCTGTACATGTCGCGAGCGCGGAGGATTGTCCACGGCGGCAGGAGATCGGACGATGGCGAGCAGGGTCGCAGCGTGTTCCGCGACTGGCCGGGCATCGAGGTCGCCTCCGCCGGCCCCACACCTGACGCAGACGGGAACAAGAGCTGAAGGAGCGCGAATCGGCGATTCTGCGACCGGCGACGGATGTCTCCCGAGAACGATGAAGGGCCCGATCCAACCGGACCGGGCCCTTCATCTCGCTGTGCGCGAGGGGGGACTTGAACCCCCACGTCCATAAGGACACTGGCACCTGAAGCCAGCGCGTCTACCATTCCGCCACTCGCGCGAGCGTCTCGTTCCGAAGAACTCAACTTTGCGAGGATATCACGCGTCTGGACCGCCGAGAAATCAGCGCGGCATCCGGCGGTTCGGGGTCGGGGACGCGCCCGGATTTCGCTCAACGACGCCGCTGCGGGGCGCACTTCCAGGTCACCTGGCTACGATGTCCCTACCAGTTGGCATGCCAGAGGAGCCCAGTGGGACTACTTGACAGCTTTGAGAAGGGTCTCGAGCGCGCCGTGAACGGCGCCTTCGCGAAGACCTTCCGCAGCGGCATCCAGCCGGTGGAGATCGCTTCGGCGCTCCGGCGTGAGGCCGATACGAAAGCCGCGGTCGTGAGCCGCGACCGCATCATCGCGCCCAACAGCTATGTCGTGCGTCTCAGCCCCGACGACGCGGATCGCATGCGCGGGCTCGGCGGCGCGCTGACCGACGAACTGCACGCCCTCCTGACCAAGCACTCCAAGGCACAGGGGTACAGCTTCGCCGGTCCGCTCGCGATCTCTCTCGAAGCGGATGACAAGGTCGCCACCGGCACCGTGCGCGTCAGCTCCGGCACGGTCGAAGGCCGCGTCAGCTGGCAGGCCGTGGTCGATGTCGACGGACGCCGTCACTCGATCACCCGCGCCCGCACGGTCATCGGCCGGGGAACGGATGCCGACATCACGATCGCGGATGCCGGATCCAGCCGCAAGCACGCCGAGATCCTGTGGGACGGCGAGCGCGCCATGATGCGCGACCTCGGCTCCACCAACGGCACCAAGGTCAACGGGCAGAAGCTGCGCGAAGCCGCGCTCCCCTCCGACACCACGATCACGATCGGCCGCACCGACCTGGTGTTCAAGATCGTCCCGGTCGCGACGCCTTCGCGCCCGACGGATGACTCCACCCGGGCGTTCGGAGCCCTGTCATGAGTGAACTCGTCCTTCTTCTGCTGCGCATCGGCTTCCTGGTCGTGCTGTGGTTCTTCGTCTTCGGCGTCATCTACTCGCTGCGCGCCGACCTGTTCGGCGTCAAGGTGCGCAAGCTCCCCGTCGAGGCGACGGCGGGCGGTGCTCCCGCGGCGAGCGCGACTCCGGCTCCCGTGCAGGCTCCGCGGCCGGCATCCGCGAAGCCCTCGACGGGTCCCGCGACGATCGCCACCGCGAAGCGCCTCGTGATCACGTCCGGCCCCAAGGCCGGGCTGGAGCTCCCTCTCGGCGCCGACTCCCTCACGATCGGACGCTCCAGCGAGTCGGCCCTCGTGATCCGCGACGACTACACCTCCAGCCACCACGCGCGCCTCATGCTGCGCGGCGACAGCTGGGCCATCCAGGACCTGGACTCCACCAACGGCACCTTCGTCGCCGGTCAGCGGGTCTCGGGCTCCCCCGTCAACCTCTCGCTCGGCACGCCCATCAAGGTGGGCGCCACGACCTTCGAGCTGCGAGCCTGACCCCGGCATGGTCTTCGAAGGCTCGAGCTCTGCGATCTCCCATACCGGGAAGGTCCGCTCCAACAACCAGGACTCCGGATACTCCGGGGCGAACCTGTTCGCCGTCGCCGACGGCATGGGCGGCCACGCCGGCGGCGACGTCGCCTCGAGCATCGCGATCCAGCGACTCGAGCCCCTCGACCAGGGTTACGCGTCCACCGAAGACGCGCAGGCATCGCTGCAGGCCGCCGTCACCACCGCCGCCGGAGACCTCATCCGCGCCGCCAAGGAGCGTCCGGAACTCGCGGGCCTCGGCACCACGGTCAGCGCGATCATCATGGTCGACGACTACGCCGTCATCGGCCACATCGGCGACTCCCGCATCTACCTCTACCGCGACGACGCGCTGACCCAGATCACGGCTGACCACACTTTCGTGCAGCGTCTCGTCGACTCCGGTCGCATCACCCCCGAGGAGGCGCGCTACCACCCGCGCCGCTCGGTGCTGATGCGCGTGCTCAGCGACATGGACTCCGATCCGGAGCTCGACCTGTTCGTGATGCACACCCAGCCCGGCGATCGCTGGCTGCTGTGCTCCGACGGCCTCTCCGGCGTGGTCGACGAGACCCGTGTGCTCAAGGCCATGCGCCTGGGCCTCGCCCCGGGCCGCACGGCCGACAACCTGCTCAAGCAGGCCCTCGACGGCGGAGCGCCCGACAACGTCACGATCGTGCTGGTCGACGTGGGCGGACAGCATCCGCTCTCCTCCGGCACCCCGACGATCGTCGGAGCCGCCTCGAACCCCTCCGGCCTGCTCGTGCCCTCCGCCCGTCCCGCCCGTTCGAACTGGCTGCACCCCGTGCGCCAGGCCGCGAACGAACCGAGCCACTTCGAGCCCGCAGCGGAGTACCTCGAGGAGCTCATCGAAGAGGACCGCCGACGCGCGAAGCGTCGCCGCCTGGGCTGGATCGCCGGCGTGCTCGTGGTCATCGCGATGCTCGGCTTCGCGGCGTTCGCCGCCTACAGCTGGACGCAGACGCGCTACTTCATCGGCGCCGACGACGACAGCGTCGTGATCTTCCAGGGTGTGCAGCAGAACATCGGGCCGATCACCCTCTCGACGCCGGTGCAGGACACCGACATCCTGCTCGCGAACCTGCCCGAGTACCAGCGCGCCTCCGTGGAGCGCACGATCTCGGCCCGATCGCTGTCGGATGCGATGGCGATCGTCGACCGGCTGCGGGCCGGGGCCGATGCGAACGCCCTCCCGACGCCCTCTCCGACGCCATCGCCCATGCCGATGCCGACCGAGACCCCGGCCGGAGGTGACGGATGAGTACCGACGTCTCCGCCGACACCAGCGTCATCAAGGCGCTCAAGCGCATCCGCCTGCCCCAGACGCAGCGCAACCGTGAGTTCTGGCTGCTGCTGTTCGCGTGCGCCATCGCCGGGGCATCGCTGACCCTCGTGCAGCTCGGCGCGCTCGGTGTGATCGACCCCGTGGTCCTCGGGATCGGCGGCGGCCTGGCCGTGCTGGCGTTCGCGCTGCATTTCGTGCTGCGGGCCGTGGCCTCCGACGCCGACCCGTTCGTGCTCCCGATCGCCACACTGCTCACCGGACTCGGCATCGCGATGATCTACCGCATCGACATCGCGTTCAAGAACACCGGCTGGGATGCCTATTCCACCAAGCAGCTGGCGTGGACGGCGATCTCTCTCGCGGGCGCCATCGCGGTCGTGATCGCGCTGCGCAACTACCGCATCCTCTTCCGCTACACCTACATCTTCGGCCTCGCCGGCATCCTGCTCCTGCTGCTGCCCTTCGTACCGGGACTGCGCATCGCCGATGCGAACGCGGCGGTGTGGGTGTCGCTGGGCGGTGTCTTCGCCTTCCAGCCCGGCGAGCTCGCGAAGATCTGCCTCGCGATCTTCTTCGCCGGCTACCTGGTGCGCACGCGCGAGAGCCTCACCTCGGTCGGCACGCGTTTCCTCGGCATGACATGGCCGCGCATGCGCGAGCTCGGACCGGTGCTCGTGGTCTGGGTCATCTCGCTCGGCATCATCGTGCTGCAGCGCGACCTCGGCACCGGAACGCTCATCTTCGGGATGTTCGTCGCGATGCTCTACGTGGCGACGGGCAAGACCAGCTGGGTCGTGATCGGTCTGGGTCTCGTGGTCGCCGGCGTCGCCGTGGCCACCCAGATCCTCAGCTACGTGCGCGGCCGTTTCATCAACTGGCTGTTCCTGTTCGACCCGAATTACGTCGACCCCGACGTCGCGGGCTACCAGCCGATGCAGGGCCTGTTCGGCCTGGCGCGCGGCGGCTTGATCGGCACCGGATGGGGCCAGGGCCGACCCGAGGTCACCCCCCTCGCGCACAGTGACTACATCATCACCAGCCTCGGCGAAGAACTCGGCCTGATCGGCCTTTTCGCAATCCTGTGCCTCTACATGGTGTTCGTGAGCCGCGGGGTGCGCATCGGCCTCGCGGGTCAGGATGACTTCGGCAAGCTGCTCGCGACCGGCCTCTCGTTCACGATCGCGCTGCAGGTGTTCATCATGGTCGGCGGCGTCACGCGGGTCATCCCGCTGACCGGCTTGACGACCCCGTTCCTCGCCGCCGGAGGTTCCTCGCTCGTGGCCAACTGGCTCATCGTGGCGCTGCTCCTGCGCATCTCCGACGGCGTCCGCCGCCAGCCCCGGGTGGTGATCGGATGACCCGTCGACAGGCTCCGGGCCAGCTCCCCTCCTTCTCGATCCTCTGCGCAGCGGGGGGTGACGCCTCATGACCCGTGAACTCCGCCGTCTGAGCATCGTGATGCTGTTCATGTTCATCGCGCTCTTCGCCGCCACCAGCTGGATCCAGGTCGTCGAGGCCGATGCGTTGGCGCAGAACCCGAACAACAAGCGCACGCGCCTCGACAGCTACGAGATCCAGCGCGGATCGATCATCGTCAACGGCACCGCGATCGCGACCTCGGTACCCAGCGACGACCAGTACCAGTTCCAGCGCGTCTATGCGGATGCCGCGATGTGGGAACCGGTCACCGGCTACTTCAATGCGGCTCTGGACTCCCGGACGGGCATCGAGCAGGCCATGAACACGGATCTGTCCGGCACCGGTTCCAACGCGTTCTTCGCCGAGATCGAGCGCATCATCTCAGGTCAGCCGCAGCGCGGTTTCAGCGTCGAGCTCTCGCTCGACACGGCGGCCCAGCGCGCGGCCTACGAGGCGCTCGACGGCCTCACGGGCGCCGTCGTCGCGATCGAGCCGAAGACCGGACGCATCCTGGCCATGGTCTCGACGCCCGGTTTCGACACGAACCTGCTCGCGACCCACGATGCGGATGCCGCGAACTCCGCCTACGCGCAGCTCGCCGCCGACCCCTCGAAGCCGCTGTCCAACCGTGCCATCGCCGGCGACCTGAACCCACCCGGATCCACCTTCAAGATCGTGGTCGCCGCTGCCGCGTTCGCGAGCGGCGACTGGACCCCCGAGTCCACGCTTCCGAACCCCGCCTCGTACACACTCCCCGGTTCGTCCAGCAAGGTGTCCAACGCCTGGGGCAGTGCCTGCGGGCCCGGCGCCACGGTGACGATCGCCGAGGCGATCCGCCTGAGCTGCAACATCCCGATGGCGGAACTCGCCGTCGAACTCGGCGACGACGCGATCCGCGAGATGGCCGAGAAGTTCGGC
Organism: Microbacterium saperdae; assembly: GCF_006716345.1. Lineage (NCBI taxonomy): Bacteria > Bacillati > Actinomycetota > Actinomycetes > Micrococcales > Microbacteriaceae > Microbacterium > Microbacterium saperdae. The sequence goes on along the minus strand of NZ_VFOX01000002.1, from coordinate 426,113 downwards.
TTCAACAAGAGCTTCGACACGCCGCTCACGTCGACGCCGTCCAGCTACCCCCGTGGGCTCGACGATGCGCAGACCGCGTTGACCGGTTTCGGACAGGGGCAGGTCACCGCGACCCCCCTGCAGATCGCGATGGTCGCAGCGGGAATCGCCAATGACGGGGTCGTCATGAACCCGCACATGGTCGACGCCGTGATCGGAGACGACCTCTCGGTCATCCGCGCGTTCGACAACAGCGAGTTCGGCCGCGCGATGGACGCGGACACGGCCGACGAGGTCACTGCCGCCATGGTCGCGAGCGTCTCTACGGGCGCGGCGCAGGGTGCAAGAATAGACGGGGTCAACGTGGCGGGTAAAACCGGTACAGCCGAGAACGGAAACAAGCCGCATACGTTGTGGTTCACGGGGTTCGCCCCCGCGGACGACCCGGCGGTCGCAGTAGCAGTCGTCGTCGAGGACGGCGGCGGTCAGGGACAATCAGGATCCGGCGACACGATCGCCGCTCCGATTGCGAAGAAGGTCATAGAGGCGGTGCTGGGCAGATGAGGCCGACGCAGGGTGTGTCGTTCGGTGGTCGCTACGAGTTGCTGTCGCGAATCGCGATCGGCGGCATGGGCGAGGTGTGGGAAGCGACGGATCACGTCATCGGACGTACCGTCGCGATCAAGATCCTCAAGGACGAGTACATGGGGGACCCCGGGTTCCTCGAGCGTTTCCGTGCGGAAGCACGTCACGCGGCACTCGTGAACCATGAGGGCATCGCCAGTGTCTTCGACTACGGCGAGGAGAACGGCAGCGCGTACCTCGTCATGGAGCTCGTGCCCGGTGAGGCTCTGTCGACCGTGCTCGAGCGCGACGGCGCGCTGAGCGCCGACAAGACGCTCGACATCGTGGCCCAGACGGCATCCGCACTGCAGGCGGCCCACGCCGCCGGCCTCGTGCACCGCGACATCAAGCCGGGTAACCTGCTGATCACTCCGGATGGCCGCGTCAAGATCACCGACTTCGGCATCGCGCGCATCGCCGACCAGGTGCCGCTGACGGCCACCGGTCAGGTCATGGGAACCGTGCAGTACCTGTCGCCGGAGCAGGCATCCGGTCACCCGGCCTCCCCCGCGACCGACACGTACTCGCTCGGCATCGTGGCGTACGAATGCCTGGCGGGCAAGCGTCCGTTCACCGGTGAATCGCAGGTCGCGATCGCGATGGCGCAGATCAACGAGCAGCCGCCGCCGCTCCCGCCGACCGTGCCGATCCCGGTGCAGAACCTCGTGATGGCGATGATCGCCAAGAAGCCGAGCGACCGCCCGTCGTCTTCGGCGACCGTCGCGCGCGCCGCACAGGCGCTGCGTCGCGGTGACCTCAACTCCGCGGCCATCGCCGTGCCCGCGATCGCCACCGGCGGCATCGCGGCGAACGACGACGCCACGCGTCTCCTCACCGCCACCGGCGATGACGGTGCCACGCGCATCCTTCCGACGACGGCGCAGCTGCCCACGGGCGACGGCACCGAGGAAGAGACCGAGAAGAAGAAGCGCAGTCCGTGGACCTGGCCGCTCGTCGCCCTGATCACGCTGCTCGTCATCGTTCTCGGTGGCACGGTCTTCGCCCTCATGAACCAGGGCGACGGCGACGACAAGCCCTCCGGTACGCCGACGACCTCGCAGACGACGCCACCGGCGACTCCTTCCGACACACCGGATCCTGAGCCGACCCGCGTCGACGTGAGCGCGCTCAACCTCCAGGGCATGGACTGCGCGACCGCGACGGCCACGCTCAAGGACAACGGCTTCAACAGCGAGATCACCTGCGTGAACGGCGACCCGGCACCCACCGATGCCGAGGTCGGCCGCGTGTACAACGTGGAACCCTCCGGAAATGTCGACGTCACGCGCGCGATCACGCTGACGGTGTACGCCGCCCGCACGGCTCTCCCCGTGCCGAGCGACATCCCCACGATCACGGGTGACCCGGTCGCCGGCAGCACGGTGACGATCGCCTGGGGAACCGGATTCACCTGCCCGAGCGGAACGACGCTCTCCGGCTACGTGGTCTCGCTCACCAACGGCACCTTCGCCGCCGGTGGCCCGAACTTCCCGGCCAGCCAGCGCAATGCGCAGGTCGTGGTCGGTGACGCTGTGGGCAAGCAGCTCATCGCCAGCTACCAGGGAATGTGCTCGGGTGGCGACCAGCGCACGTCTGACGCATCGCCGCCACTGTCGGTCACGATCACCGCTCCGGTGGTCGACCCCGGCGAGGGTGAGGGTGACGGCGGCAACGGCAACGGCAACGGCAACGGCAACGGCAACGGCAACGGCAACGGGTAGCCTTATTCCAGCTCAGAATCAGTTTTGCCAGGGGGTAGTTCGTGTCCACAGAGTCACGCGTTCTCGCGGGTAGGTACCGCGTCGGCGAGCTCATCGGGCGCGGGGGAATGGCCAAGGTCTACCGCGGCCAGGATCTGACGCTCGGCCGCGAGGTCGCGATCAAGATCCTCGACCCCGAACTCGCCAAGGACACCGCGTTCCGCACCCGGTTCCGTCTCGAGGCTCAGGCCGCGTCACGGATGTCGCACCCGTCGATCGTGCGCGTGTACGACGCCGGCGACCCTTCGAACACCGACAGCTCGTCGGACGACCCTCCCTACATCGTGATGGAACTCATCAGCGGCACGCTGTTGAAGGACATCATCGCCTCAGGCCCCGTGCCGGTGGAGGACGCCGTCCGCTACACCGACGGCATCCTCGAGGCGCTCGACTACTCGCACCGCGCAGGTGTCGTGCACCGCGACATCAAGCCGGGCAACGTCATGGTCACCGACAAGGGCCAGGTCAAGGTCATGGACTTCGGCATCGCCCGCGCGGTGTCGGATTCATCGTCGACCGTCGCCGAGACCACGCAGATCATCGGCACCGCCGCCTACTTCTCACCCGAGCAGGCGAAGGGCGAGCCGGTCGATGCCCGCGCCGACCTCTACTCCACCGGTGTGGTGCTCTACGAGCTGCTCACCGGACGCCAGCCCTTCCGCGGTGAGTCGCCGGTCGCCGTCGCGTACCAGCACGTGAGCGAGACGCCGCTCCCCCCGACCGAGGTCAACGAAGACGCCCCCGGCGCGCTCGACCCCGTGGTGCTGCGCGCGCTCGCGAAGGACCCGTACCAGCGCTACCCGGATGCCGCACACTTCCGCGCCGCTCTCGACAGCGCGGCCAGCGGCCACGCGCCGAGCCGCAAGGAGCTCGGCGCCCTCACCAGCGAGCTGTACGGCCCGAGCCCCCGCCAGGCGCAGGAGACCGCACGCTCCCTGCGGCAGCTCAGCACCGACACGACCATGGCCCGCACGCAGTCGGGTCCGCCCGTCGCCTGGATCTGGGCCGGTGTGGCTCTCCTCGCCGTGCTCCTCGCCTCCGTGCTCTTCTGGGTCTGGACCATCAGCATGCGTCCTCCCGAGGTGCCCACCACGTCCCGTGTCGTGCCGAACCTCGTGAACGTCTCATCCGAGCGGGCGCAGTCCGACCTGTCGGACCTCGACCTCACGACCAAGCTGGTGGTCGAGACCAGTACCGACATCACCGAAGGCAATGTGATCCGCACCGATCCCGAGGCCGGAGAGACCGTCAGTGAGGGTGACACGGTCACTCTCTACGTGTCCTCCGGCGTCGAGACGTCGACGGTTCCCCAGCTCGAGGGGATGTCGCTCACGGATGCCAAGAAGGCGTTGACCGCCGCCGGGCTCGAACTGGGCACGGTGATCCAACGCAATGACAAATCGATCGCGGCGGACACCGTGATCTCTGCGAGCGAGCAGGAAGCCGACGAAGTCGCTCCCGGCACGGTGGTCAATCTGGTCGTGGCCAGCGGCAAGGTCACTCTGACCGACCTCGCCGGATGGACCCTCGCTGCGGCGACCACGAACCTGGAGTCGCTCGGACTCACCGCCACTCCCGTCGAGTCGGCCGACTGCCCGGCGACGGATCCTCCGACCGTCGTCTCGATGTCGGTGGCGCCGGGCGACGTCCCGATCGGATCACCGGTCGAGCTCCGCTACTGCACAGGCGAGTAGGGGTTCAGCGCGACAGCGGGTGCAGGGCTTCGGCGCGCTCGACGGCGGACGAGTCTCCGAGCGAATCGAGCCAGTTCGCCAGCAGTCGGTAGCCGCCGTCGGTGAGCACGCTCTCCGGGTGGAACTGCACACCGTGGATCGGCAGGTCGGTGTGGGAGATGCCCATCACCGTGCCGCTCTCCGTGCGCGCCGTCACTCTCAGCTCCGCCGGAAGATCCGCCTCGGCAAGCGCGAGTGAGTGATAGCGCCCGACGTCGACCGGCGAGGGCAGCCCGGCGAAGAGCGTGGAGTCGTCGTGATGCACGGATGAGACCATCCCGTGCATCAGTTCCGGTGCCTCGGTCACGGGCGCACCGAACGCGGCACCGATCACCTGATGTCCCAGGCACACGCCGAGCAGCGGCATGCGGGTGCGTGCGGCGAGGCGCACGGCCTCGAGCGATACCCCGGCGTCAGCCGGAGAACCCGGTCCCGGCGAGAGCATCAGGGCGTCGAAGTCGGGCAGCAGCCGCGTGAGACCGAGGGTGTCGACGGCATCCGACTCGATCATCGTGGTCGTCGCGCCGAGCTCGTGCAGGTAACCGACCAGGGTGTGCACGAAGCTGTCGTGGTTGTCGACCACGAGCACACGGGTCATTCGAGGTCGATCTCACCGGGGGAGATGATCGGGCTCACCCAGGGGAACACGTAGTAGAACAGGGCGTAGAGCACCGCGGAGACGACGATCAGCACGATCAGCAGTCGCACCCACCAGGGGCCGGGCAACAGGCGCCAGAGTCCGGCGTACATCAGTCTTCTCCCTCGTCGCTTTCCACAACCTACACCGACGGTGCGGCCGGGGGAGGCGGCGGATCGGTCAACGCCTTCGGCGGCCCCTCGGCCCGGGGCTGGAAGCTCTCGAAGACCCCGTAGGCGACGATGCGCTCGGCGAGCGAGTACAGCGGCGAGCATGCGGTGAGGGTGATGTAGCGTTCGCCCGTCTGCACCTCGGGCACCTGCGGCACGTCGGCGAGCACGTCGGTCTGCGTCGGCTTCACGTACTCGAGGGTGCGGAATCGGTAGGTGAACCAGCCGTCGGGCGTCTCGACCACGATCGCGTCGTTCAGCTGCAGCTTGTCGAGCTGATTGAAGGGCTTGCCCCACGTGGTGCGATGACCGGCCATCGCGAAGTTGCCGACCTCGCCGGGCATCTTCGAGTTCGTGTAGACGCCGATGCCGAGATCATCGAGCGTGCGTGCGCGGCTGGTACCGCCGTAAATGCCGAAGTTGTAGTCGGCACCGAACCGCGGCACGTGCATGCGCCCCAGCTCCTCGGTGTCGGCGGGCACGGCGGGGATGACCGGCTCGTACTCGGTCGTACCGTCGTCCTTCTCGATCAGGGGTGGGAGCTCGGGCGCAGGGGCCGCAGCCCACGCCGCGGAGACCGCAGCACCCTCCTCGTTCTTCTGGGCGCTGATGATGATGTCGCCGATCCACATCTGCCAGGCGACGAACAGCAGCACGAGAACGCCGGCGGTGAGCAGGAGCTCGCCGAGAACGCTCGCGAACGTCGCCCGGGACCGTGGCCGGGAACGACGCGGGCGTCGCCCCCCAGGCGCGACGGATGCAGTCATGGCCGCGATCCTATCGCTCGGTGCTGAACGGATGCCGAGGAGAGGGAGACCCGACATCGATTCGAGACAGCACTCTTGGGTACAATGACGGAATGGCACGAGAGCGCAAGAGTGAAGAGCCCGTCGTCGAGCGCGCCGAGGGCGAGGCGGCTCCGAACGCCGTCTGGTTCAAGCCGGTGATGATCGGCTTCATGCTGCTGGGTCTGGCGTGGATCCTCGTGTTCTACATCTCAGGGATGCAGTTCCCGATTCCCGGTCTCGACAACTGGAACCTGGCGATCGGCCTGGGCATCGCCCTGATCGGCTTCCTGATGACCACCCGTTGGCGCTGACCCGCACTCCACGACTTTCCCGAAGGGCCCCTCGCGATGCGAGGGGCCCTTCGCGTATCCACTCCCCAGAACCCCACAAGCCCTCAACAAGTTATCCACAGATCTCTCCACAGCCTGGGGAGAATTACACCGGTGTTATTCACAGGGGTCAACAACCCTGTTAACAACTCGGGATCAGGACGGAAGGGTCACGACAGAAGGATCAGCGGGGGGACGAGGAACACGACGAGGAGCAGCGCGACCACGGTCACGGCGAGCAGAACGATCTGCCAGATGCGCTGTTCTCGTCGCTTGGTGCGGGTGTAGATGAAGGCGATGAGGGCACCGACGATCGCGCCACCCAGGTGCGCCTGCCAGGCGATGCCGCCGACGAAGAACCCGAAGGCGAAGTTGATCCCGAGGATCACGAGGATCCCGGTGACGTTCGCGCCGATGTGGCGACCGATGATCAACAGCGCAGCCATGAGGCCGAAGACGGCGCCGGAGGCACCGACGGTCGCGGTGGTGGGGGCGAGGACCGCGACCATGACGGAGCCGCCCAGGCCGCTGATCAGATACAGCGAGAGGTAGCGGGCGCGGCCGAGCATCGGCTCGAGGCTCTGGCCCAGCATCCACAGCGCGAGCATGTTCAAGGCCAGGTGGACGAACCCGCCGTGCACGAACACCGCAGTGAGCAGGCGCCACGGCTCGAAGGGGTACGGCGAGATGCTCGGGTAGAGATAAGGCGCCGCGAAGAGGAGCGCATCGGTGATCTGAGGACCGAGCCCCGGAATCAGCTGCAGCAGCCCGATGAACGACGTGATCGCGAGCAGCGCGTAGGTGACGACCGGCTTGCCGCTGCGAGCCGCGGCGATGGATCCGCCGCCGCCCCAGCGACGCTCGGCGCGCTTCTGCGCGGGGGTGCGGTTCTTGCGCTGCTCCTGCATGCACTCGGGGCAGATGACCCCGACGGGTGCCGGTGTCTGGCACTCCGGGCAGATGGTGCGCAGGCAGCGCTGGCAGAGCACGAAGCTCTGCCGATCCGGATGCCGGTAGCAGAAGTTGTCGCGATTGCTCGTGAACTCAGGCGTCGACATCCGGATCGGCCGAAGGTGTCGTCAGGCCGCGACGATGTCGATCGACTGCAGCACGACCGGCTCGATGGGGCGGTCGCCCGCACCGGTGGCGACGGCGCCGATCGCGTCGACGACGGCCTTGGAGGCGTCATCGGCGACCTCGCCGAAGATCGTGTGCTTGCCCTGCAGCCACGGGGTCGGGTCGGTGGTGATGAAGAACTGCGAACCGTTGGTGCCCTCGGGCTTGCCCGTGATGGCGTTGCGACGCAGGCCGGCGTTGGCCATCGCGAGGATGTAGGGAGCGTTGAAGTTCAGCTCGTTGTTGATCTCGTCGTCGAAGTTGTAGCCGGGGCCGCCGACGCCCTGTCCGAGCGGGTCTCCGCCCTGGATCATGAAGTTCGGGATGATGCGGTGGAAGACGACGTCCTTGTAGAGAGGACCCTCGCCCGGCTTGCCGGTGGCGGGGTGCGTCCACTCCTGGGTGCCGTCGGCGAGGCCGACGAAGTTCTTGACCGTCTTCGGGGCGTGGTCACCGAAGAGGTTGATGACGATGTCACCGTGGTTGGTGTGCAGGGTTGCGACGTGAGAGGCGTGAGGCATGCGTTCATTCTCGCAGAGCTTCCCATGAGTTGGCTTTGTTCCCGTGCCCGAACAGGGGGACTGAAGGTACATCGTGGTCTGCGAGTTGGCAAGGGGTAGGTGTTTTCCCGCCTTGCATCCAGCCTCTTCTGGCAAGATGGGGAACCCGCACCTCCAATCGACAGGAGAACATCGTGAGCCTCAGCCGCAAGCGGAAGAAGGAACTGCGCCGACTGCAGAACGACGCGACCCAGCTCTGGGAGTCGCAGCAGGTTCTGGTCGGCCACGCCGCCGATGTCGCCCGCGAGGCCAGCCGTCAGCTCGGCAGCCTCGGTCGCGAGCAGGTGCTGCCCGTGGTCCAGGACACCTACAACCGCCGGGTCGCCCCGGTGGTGGACCGTGGTGTCAGTTTCGGCAAGCACGTCGTCGACGACAGGGTCGTCCCGATCGTCGGCGGAGTCGTCGGCAGCGCACTGACTGCCTGGGACGTCGCGAACGCGAAGCGCCTCGGCATCGAGAAGCAGGTGCGCAAGGCCACCAAGCCTCAGAAGAGCGGCCCGGGTCTCGGCTCGGTCGTCGCGATCATCCTGGGTGCCGCAGCCGCCGTCGGCGTGCTGTACGCCGCATGGCAGGCCCTTCGTGCCGACGACGAGCTCTGGGTCGCCGATGACCCGCTGTCCGCACCCGACGCGTGAGTTCCACTGATCTCGCCTCCGCACCTTCGGGTGACGGGGGCGATCAGCACGCCCGGGTCCGCGATGCCGCTGCGGCACGCGGCCTGGCGATCGACATCAGGGAGCGTCCGCAGGCGAACAGCCTGTTCGAGGCGGCGGAGCTGCTCGGCATCCCCCCGTCCGGCATCGTGAAGACCCTGGTCGTCAAGCGCGCGGATGACACGTACCTGTTCGCGCTCATCCCCGGCGGACGCTCGATCTCGTGGCCGAAGCTGCGCGCCCTCGTCGGCGTGAACAAGCTGCGCCTGCCCGAAGCCGAACTCGCCCTCGCCGCCACCGGATACGAGCGCGGAACCATCGTGCCCATCGGCAGCACGACGGACTGGCCGATCTACGCCGACGAGTCGATCGTCGGGAAGCGCATCGCGATGGGCGCAGGGGCTCATGGTTACAGCCTGTTCGTCGATGCCGACGATCTGATCGCCGCGTACGGTGCGACCGTCGCCGACATCTCCGTTCCGGAGGAGCGTCGGGACTGACCGGTCAGTAGATTCCGGCCATCCGCATCGCGATGTCGACCAGTTTGACCCGCTGCAGATCGGCGACCGCGCGACGCGAGAACCACTCGGCCATGTCGGTGGAGCCGTCGGTCTCGAACCGCAGCTTGCCGCCCGTGACCTGCGCCCGGTAGACGATGCGCAGGGTGTGCAACGGTTCCGCCGCCTTCTGCACCCGCTGCGTCGCCGGGATCACCCGGGAGTGGACGCCCAGCAGCTCACCGACCTTGACGCTGTACCCCGTCTCCTCGCGGAGCTCGCGGCGCACGGCATCCTCCGGGGGCTCGCCCGGCTCGAGTCCGCCACCGGGCATGGTCCAGGCGACGCGACGACCCTCGGTCCAGCGCGCGAGCAGGAGCCGGCCGTCGTCATCGGTGACGACCGCGTAAGCCGCGACACGCAGGTCCATAGCTTTCACCCTAGACCCCGATCCGGCCCCTCACGGTCCGTGAGTCAGACCACCCGGTGTCCGGCCAGGTAGGTCGACACGACGACGGTCTGCGCGAGCTCCTCCGCCGACACGGCGACCGGATCCCGGTCCACCACCAGGAAGTCGGCGAACAGCCCAGGCGTCAGCGCTCCGACCTCGTGCTCGCTGAACAGTTGCCAGGCGGCGTTCGCCGTGTGCGCGAGGAGCGCCTGCTCGCGCGTGACCGGCGTGCCGCCGGGCATACGAAAGCCGTTGCGCGTGGTGCGTGTCTCGGCGACGGCCATGTTGCGGAACGGTTCGTTCGGGGTCACCCACCCGTCGTTGTGGAAGGTCGCGCGGTGTCCGGCCGCGAATGCCGCTCCGGCATCCGCCCAGGCGCCGCCGTGCTCCGCACCGAACAGGTCGTCGACCAGCACTTCGCCCCAGTAGGTGATGTGGTCGACGAAGAGGCTGACCGTGACGCCCAGATCCGCCGCGCGCACGAACTGCGCTGGTGTCATCGCCCCGCAGTGCTCCAGCCGGAATCGATGGTCGCGCAGGTCGTGGCGCGCGATGATCTGCTCGTACACGTCCAGGGTGGCGTCGATCGCACGGTCGCCGTGCGCGTGGCAGGCGAGCTGCCATCCGCCGACGGCATAGGGCTCGGCGATCGCCAGGAGCTCATCGGCCGTGTAGTTCGCCTCGCCGACGTGCAGGGGTTCGAGGCCCAGATCTCGCGTGGCCGGCGTATCGAGGTAGGGGAACGACGTGGCGATGTTGCCGATCCACGGGGAACCGTCCGACCAGGTCTTCACCCCGGTCTGTCGGAACAGGGGATCGTCCGCTCCGCGTGCGGCCGCCACCCCACCCGGACGCGACATCTCGTACCAGCGCAACCGCACCGGCAGCTGTCCCTGCGTCTGGAGCGCCGCGATCAGCGGGTTGAGCTCGGCGTTCCACGACAGGTCCGAGACCGTCGTGACCCCGCGCGCGGCGAGATCCCGCAGGTGCCCGGTGAGCAACGCCGGCATGTGCTGCTGCGCGGTGGCGAGCAGGGGAGCGAGGACCATCTCCACGGCGGCGGCCTCGAGCGCGACGCCGGTGAGCGCGCCGTCGTCGGCACGACCGAAAGAGGCGCCGACCGGATCCGGCGTGGATGCGTCGATGCCCGCGGCGACCGCGGCAGCCGCGTTGAAGTAGGCCGAGTGACCCGAGTTGTGGATCACGACCAGCGGTACGGCGCCGGCGAGCTCGTCGAGGAAGCGCATGTCGGGGTCGGGGAGCCCGCGCTGCAGCAGGGCATCCCAGCCGTTCACGAACACCGCTCCCTCGGCGTCGGCCACGGCTTGTCCGATCGTCGCGAGCGCGCCCGTCGCATCCGGCACGACGACCGGGCGGATGTCGACGACGAGATCCGAGAGCACGATCGCCGAGAACGAAGGATGCCCGTGGGGCTCGATCAGGCCCGGCATGACCCATCCCGCTAGGGCGACCGTCTCGGCATCCGGGTACCGCGCGGTCAGACCCGCCGTCGTTCCGACCCGTACGACTCGACCGTCCTCGACGGCCATCGCCTCGACCTCCGTGTCGATCAGGGGGGAGAACGGACGGATACGGCCGGTGAAGACAGTCGTCATGGCGTCAGTCTGGCAGGGATGCCAGAACCGATCGATCACGAATCGAGAAGCACAGCGAGCGGCGGCGTCCGTACTCTGAAGTCATCACAGATCGCATCGCGAAAGGAACGGCCGTGGCCGACAACGAGAAGAACTTCAGTGCCGAAGAGCGCGAGGCCATGCAGGCAGCCGCCAAGGAGGCCAAGGCCCGGCGGTCGCGCGCGAAGAAGACCCCGGAGGAGCAGCGCGCCGAGGGCGAGGCCGACCTGAAGGCCGCCATCGACAAGCTGTCCGACGAGAACGACAAGAAGCTCGCCACCGCGCTGCACGAGCTGGTCACGGAGGTCGCCCCCGACCTCATGCCGCGCACCTATTACGGGATGCCGGGGTGGGGCAAGGACGGCAAGGTGCTCTGCTTCTTCCAGCCGGCCAGCAAGTTCAAGGTGCGCTACGGCACCTTCGGCTTCGAGCCCATCTCGAACCTCGACGACGGCACGATGTGGCCGACCGCGTACGCCCTGCTCGAGTTGACATCTGCGAACCGAAAGCTGCTCGCGGACCGCATTCGTCTCGCGATCAGCTGACGACACGGGCCTGCACGAGAAGGGCGGAGACAGCGGCGATACCGCGCAGTAGCGTGGACGCCGTGAGCACCCTGCCCTTCTCCTCGTCTGTGTACGCCGCCCGCCTCGACCGCGCCGCCGCCCTCGCCGCCGATGCCGGACTCGACGCGATCATCGTCGGTCCCGGTCCGGACCTGCAGTACCTGGTGGGCGTCGAAGGCGACACGATCGAGCGCCTGACCGCACTCGTGCTCGGCCCCGGGCTCGCGCCGACCGTCGTGGTCCCGCGGATGGAGCTCGCGAAGGTGCGCTCGACCGCGGTCGGCGCACTCGGACTGCGCCTTGCGGACTGGGTCGACGGCGAGAAGCCCTACGACCTCGTCGCCGATGCGATCGGCACTGCGACGCGGGTCGGCGTCTCGGATGCCCTGCCCGCGCTGCACGTGATCCCGATCGGGGAGCGGTTGGGCGTGACGCTCGAACTCGCCACCCCCGTGCTGCGCGAGAGCCGCATGGTCAAGGATGACGCCGAGATCGCAGAGCTTCGCCGCGCGGGTGAGGCCATCGATGCCGTGCACCGTCGTGTGCCGGAGTGGTTGCGCGCCGGTCGCACCGAGCGCGAGGTGGCGGCGGACATCGCCGAGGCGATCGTGGCCGAGGGCCACCGCACGGTCGAGTTCGTGATCGTGGGTTCGGGTCCGAACGGTGCGGATCCGCATCACGAGGTCTCGGACCGCGTGATCCAGGCCGGCGACATCGTGGTGGTCGACATCGGCGGCGCGGTGCCCAGCGGTTACAACTCCGACAGCACGCGCACCTACGCCGTGGGGGAGCCCGATCCCGCCACCGCCGAGCGCATCGGCGTGCTCGTGCGCGCGCAGCAGGCCGCGGTCGATGCGGCTCGTCCCGGCGCCACCGCCGCGGAGGTCGATGCCGCCGCCCGCGACGTGCTCGCCGCGGCGGGGCTCGGGGAGGCGTTCCTGCACCGCACCGGCCACGGCATCGGAGTCTCGGTGCACGAGGAGCCCTACATCGCCCCCGGCAACGACCTGGTGCTGCGCGAGGGCATGGCGTTCAGCATCGAGCCCGGCATCTACTTCACCGGTGAGTGGGGTGCGCGCATCGAGGACATCGTGGTCGTGACGGCCGAAGGATGCGAGCGCCTGAACGTCGCGCCGCACACGCTCACCTCGGTCTGACCGACCGATCCCGCCGACGAGGGGTCAAGACACGCCGTAGCGGGATGCGATGGCGCGGCGTGTCGTGACCGCTCACCGCCACAGGGACGACGAAGAAGCCGCCCACCCCGGGGAACGGGATGGGCGGCTTCGTCGTGCGGAGTCCCTGGGGGTCAGGACTCCACGCGACGCCGGCGGATGACGAGCACGCCACCGGCGGCGAGCAGCGCCAGCAACAGACTGATGAGCGTCAGGGGGATCGCTCCGCCCGTGCCTGCCAGGCCGTCGCCGCCACCGGCCGCCGCGGTCACCCGGAGGGCACCCTCGGCACTCAGGCCGGAGTCAGCGCCTTCCGCGATGAGCGTGTGAGCGCCCACCGGAGCGGATGCCGGCACCGTCAGCTGCACCCGGAAGGCTCCGGTTCCGTCTGCCGTGACCTCGCCGAGGCGGATCGGGTCGGAGTGCAGTGTGAAGGTGACCTTCTCACCCGAGGCGAAGCCGCGGCCGATGACCTCGACGCTGCCGCCCTGCACCACGCTCTTCGCACCGATCACGAGCTCGGCCTCGAGCACCGGGGTGCCGCGGACCTCGAGCGTGAGCGGCGTCGACTCGGAGCCACCGAAGGCCTCCGGGTCGGACGGCACGAACCGTGCGACGAAGGTGTGGGTTCCCGAGGTCGCGATCAGCACATCGGCGGTCGCCGTGCCCGCGGTGACGGTGGCCGAGCCGACCACGGTGTCGCCCTCGAAGAAGTCGACCTTGCCGGCCGCGTCGGCCGGGGTGACCGTCGCGGTGAGTGCGACCGATTCGCCGGCGACCGCATCGTCGGTGCCCGCGGTCAGGGTGACCGCGGTGCTCTGCGGCGCCGTGGTCTCGGCGGTGACCCGGAGTGACGTCCGGGCTTCGACGTTCGACACGTCGCCCAGAGCCACCACGGGGTGATCGCCGTCCACGGCATCCTCCGGCACGACGATGTCGCCACGGATCGAGCCGTCGTCGCGGGCCTTCACGACCACGGGCTCCTCGTCGTCGATGCGGATCGATACGTCCTCGCCCGGGGCGAAGCCCGTGCCGGTGACCTCGACCGAATCGCCCGGGTGGGCTTCCTCGGGTGCCGCGATCTCCGGGGCGTACTCCGGCTCCGGCTCCTCGACCGCGATCTGGAGGGTCGCATCCGCCGACTGCACGCCGTCATCCGCCGTGACGGTCACCGTGAAGGTGCCGGCCGTGGCGTAGGTGTGGCCGGCGGCGACGGCGCCGTCCTCGATCTCGACCGCGGCGACGGGAGAACCGTCACCCCAATTGACGATCGCGGTGTTGTCTGCGGTGCCTCCGGTGACCGTGGCGAGCGTCGCGTCGAACGCCTCGCCGGCGATCTGACCCGGCACCGTGCCGGGCTCGACGTTGAGCGGTGCAGCGGCCGAGCGGTCGCCGTCCGAGCCGATCGCGAAGACGTGCACGCGTCCGTCGTTCAACGAACCCGTCTCCTTCGGCATCGTCAGCGACTCGACGACCTTCGGGGCCCCCTTGTCATCGACATCGAGTGCGATCGGCGCGGTCGCGTAGATCGCCGTGTTCTTGGCTCCTCCCGACTCCGCACCCGTTCCGGAGAGACGACCCTCCGAGATCGTGAGCACGGTGTTCTGCTTGTAGGGGTTGCCGGATGCCCCGACCCAGTCGCCGAGGCTGATCGTCACCGTCTGCGTGGTGCCGTCGGTGAAGTGCAGCACGGCCTGCGAGTCGCGGTTGCTCTCGGTCGCCGTACCGATGAAGGAGAGCTGCGTGGCACCCGCGCCGAGCGACAGGCGCACGGTCTGGCCCTCGCCGGTGATGTTGTCGGGCGCACCCGCCGCCACCTCCGGGAGGTCGTACGTCAGCTCGGTGCCGGGGATCGTCAGGGTCTCGCCCTGCACGAAGCCGTCGGCTGCGAGCTTGTCGCGGTAGTACCCGTGGCCCTGCGAATCGCAGTTGGCCGCGGTGACCCCGAGGTCGCCGATGCAGACGTTGTTGAAGGCGCCGACCAGCGTCTCGTCCCGGTAGACCGTGACGGTCGCGGTGGTCTGGGCCACCGCGCCGCTCGAGTCGCGCACCGTGACCCCAGCCGAGTACGTGCCGGGAGCCGTGAAGGTGTGCGGAGCGCTCACCTTCCAGCCACCCAGGTCATCCCGTGCCAGCTTCACATCGGTCACCTCGGTGTCGTCTCCGTAGTCGACCGTGACGGCGTAGCCCGAGGCCTCCGTCTCGGTCCCGACGATCGTCGCGAGCGAACCGGAGAACTCGGTGTCGACCTTGACCCGCTGCGGGGCGCCGGCCGAGATCGCGAGTCCGTCAGCAGCCGATGCGGACGCGAACAGCTCGATCTCCGACAGCGACAGCGCCTCGCTCTTCGAGGTCAACGTGAGCTTCACGCTCGTGTAGCCGTCCGCGCCCTGGGCCGTGAACGGTCGGGTCTGGGTGTCCCACGTGAACGTCTCGCCGTCACGGCTGTCGATCTCGGTCCAGGTCTGGCCGTCGATGGAGCCCTCGAGCGTCCAGCTCGACGGGGCATCCGCCTTCGCAGCACTCGTCAGGGTGTACTGCCCGATCGAGACCGGTCCGGACTGCGAGGTCCACACCAGCTCGGTCGAGTCTCCCGCGAAGGTGACCTTCGAGTTCATGTTGTCGTCGATCAGCGAGCCGACGGGGGTGCCGTCGGTCGCCGTGAGCGTGCCGCGGCCGACCTTGGTGGCATCCACCAGCGTGGTCGGGACCTCGAGCTTCTCGCCCAGGTCCTTGGTGCCCCACGTCGACGGCGTCGCGCTCATCGTGAAGTCGAGCGTTCCTCCCTCACGCACCAGGTCGCCGTCGAACGTGGTCTGATCGATGGCCGTGCCGTTGATGCTGACTCCGGCGACGTAGTCCTTGCCCGTCGACGCTCCGGGAGCGTTGATGACGAGGTCGGTGTCACCGATCGAGAGGGTCGCGCTGTCGAACAGCGGCGTGCCGATCGTGTAGTTCCCCGATCCCACTTCGAGCGGGTAGAAGCCGAGGGCCGAGAACACGTACCAGGCCGAGAACTCGCCGTTGTCCTCATCGCCCGGGTAGCCCTGGCCGATGTCGGAACCCACGAAGAGGCGGTCCTGGATGTCGCGGATCAGCTCCTGCGCCCCCGAGGGGTCGCCCGCCTCGGCGAGCACGTAGGGGATGTGGTGCGCGATCTGGTTCGACATGCCGAGCATGCCGAGTCGCACATCACGCGCTTCCCGTGCCTCGTGGATACCGGAGTAGTCGGCCTTCTCGCGAGTGGTGAGGAAGTCGTGCATCACGTCGACCAGCTCCTGACGTCCGCCGTACAGCGCGGCGAGTCCGTCGACGTCGTGCGGCGCGTGGAATCCGAAGGTCCAGGCACTGGCCTCGGTGAAGGCACCGCCCCAGGCCTTCTTGTCGAAGTCGGCACCGGAGGTCCAGCTGCCGTCGGCGTTGCGCGAGGTGAACGTGCCCGCTTCCGGGTTGTACATCTCGACGTAGTGCTCAGCACGTGCCTCGAAGTAGGTCGCCTCCTCCTTCAGCTGTGCGACGCGGTCGGTCGGCGTCTTCGGGTCCTCGGAGAGGGCCTTCGCCATCTCCGAGATGCCGAAGTCGTTGATGTATCCCTCGAGTCCCCACGACGCGCTCTCGTGGGTGCTCGCCTCGGTGTAGCCGAGGAAGATCGACTGCCCGAGACCCTTGCGTCCGACGGCGTTGGATGCCGGGAGCACGGTCGCGTTCTTGACGGCGGCGTCGTAGGCCTCGAGCGCGGTGTCGGTACTCAGGGCACCGGCGAGGTAGGCGTCGGCGAATGCGACGTCGGAGCTCGTACCGGTCATGAGGTCGGCGTAGCCGGGGGAGGACCAACGGGCGACCCATCCACCGTCGCGGTACTGCTGCACGAAGCCGTCGACCAGTTCCTCGGTCACATCGGGGTAGAGCAGCGAGTAGAGCGGCCAGGCCGTGCGATACGTGTCCCAGAAGCCGTTGTTGACGTAGATCTTGCCGTCGACGATCTTGGCATTGGTCTGGGTGTCGCTCGCCGATCCGCTGGTCGCGGAGACCGGGCTGGCGTACTTGTAGACCGGCTTGGTCGCGGTGCCCGTGTTCTCGAACTGCGAGTTGGGGTACAGGTTCAGGCGGTACAGGCTCGAGTACAGCGTCACCAGCTGGGTGTCGCTCGCGCCCTTGACGTCGTGCACGACGCTGAGTCGCTCGTTCCACGCATCGCGGACTGCCTTGTGAGCCCGGTCGAACGAGACGCCCTCGAGCTCGAATCCGTGGTTGGCCTCGGCCTGGTCCTGAGAGATGAACGACGACGACAGGCGCAGCTCGACCGTGCGGTCGGTGGTGGTGTCGAATGCCGCGTAGCGGGCGGTGCCGTTGCGGTCGCCGCGGGTGGTGGCACCGGATGCCGTGGGCTCGCGGTCGAACGTGCCGTACACGAACATGCGGGTGCGTCCCGGCCAGCCGGAACCGCCGTCGACCCATCCGCTGACGGTGTCGCCCGAGATGGTGAGCTTCGAGCTGTCCACGAGCTGGTCGATCAGCACGGAGCTGGCGTCGCCGGTGAACTCGAAGCGGTAGATGGCGCCGTGATCGGTCGCGGTGACCTCGGTGTTGATGCCGTTGTCGAACTCGACGCCGTAGATGTCCGGCCGGGCGGTCTCGTTCTCGTGGTGGAACGTGAGCTTGCGGTCGTTCAGCGACGACGTGGGGTTCGCATTCGCGGCGGGGAGCACGGCGATCTGGTTGCGGTCCCCCATCCAGATGCTCGGCTGGTGCGAGAAGCCGATGCCGTTCAGCGCCGGCAGGTTCTGCGCGTTGTTGGCCCGCTGGTACTGGTAGATCGTTCCGACGTTGTCGGCGTTGGTCATCGGGGTGATGAAGTTGAAGCCGTTCGGCCACGCGGTCGCGGGCAGGTTGTTGCCGCGCGAGAATCCGCCGGTCGAGTTCGTGCCGCGGCGGGTGTCGACGTACGAGACGAGGCCGTCGGCGGGGTCGATCTCTTCCGCTGCACCGATCGCGACGTCATCCAGCCATCCGCTGAAGGCCGTCTCACCGGTGGGGACCTCGACGCCCTTGACGTCGGTACCGGGGTGGTCGTAGGTGAACAGGATGTCGTCGACCGTGCGTCCGGCGAACTGGCCGAGGTCGACCGTCACCTTGTTCCACTGGTTCGGCCACAGCACGTTCGCCTGCCCCTGCTGCCGCGCGTTCGCGCCGTAGCCGTAGGAGTCGACCGCTCCGCTGGTGGAGAGGGAGGTGCCGTCGTCGAAGGTCAGGTCGACCGCGACGAACGTGGCGGCATACGTCTGCTCGCCGTCGAGCACAGGGAAGACGAGGTACGACAGCTCGCTGTCATCCGCGACCGCGAGGTCGACGTCGTCGTAGAGGACGCTCGTCGACGAGGCGGGTCCGGCGGCGAGGTGGCGTCCGGTGTACTGCAGGGCCTTGGTGCCGGAGAAGCCGACACCCGTCTTGGCCGTGTCGGAGCTGGTGGGGCCGTTGCCGATCTGCAGCTTGAGGTCGGCGGGCTCGGGAGTCGCGCCGTCGACGGCGATGGGCTCCCAGCCGGCCAGCTGCACGATGTTCTTGCTGGGCGTCTTGGTGGCGAGCACGTCGAGGCGGTAGTAGGTGTACGCGACGCTCGGTGTGGCGAGGGTGAAGGAGCGGGTCTCGCCGCGCCCGCTGAACATCTCGCCGCTGCGCTCATCGACGGTCACCCAGTCGGTGCCGTTGTTCGAGCCCTGCACCCGGAAGTCCTTCGGGTCGCGATCGGGCTCGTCGTTGCCGGAGGTGAGGGTGTAGCGCACCATGGGTTGCGGCTGCGCGAGCTGGTACTGCACCCATGCCTTGTTCGTGAAGGCCAGCCATTTCGAGGAGGCGTTGCCGTCGGCGACGAAGGCCGCGCCCTCGTTCGGGGTGTTCTGGGCGGATGCCGTCACGGCGGTGACGCCGCCGAGCACGCTGCCGGGGGCGAACTGGCTGCCGGTGACGTTGACCGCATCGCCGGTGCCGATCAGCGCGGGTGCGGCATCAGCCGACTCGAACGATGACGCGAACGTCGAGCCTGCCGCGGCGGACGCCTGGACCGGCGTCAGCATGGCCAGGCTCACCGTCACCGCGACGCCTGCTGCCGCCCATGATCGGCGGGCGGGTCGTGCGTTCCTCGGGCTGGGGACCCTCATGGTTGCTCCTCAAACTCCACTGCTGTGTGTCGTCCGTCTGCCGCGGGTCTTCCGATGAGACCGCGTGACGATATGACATCGCTGTCATACGATGAGGACGCTACCACAGCACTCGCGGTGCAGGGAAGGTGCATCTGCCGATGCGCGACCGCGATAATGAGCTATCCGCCCCCGGCGGGCGAGGGGGACGCATGACACGAACAGACGATGAGGCGGCGCCGCGACCGACCCTCGCGCAGGTCGCCGCACGCGCGGGCGTCAGTCTGAAGACGGCATCGCGAGCCCTCGGCGGCGAGTCCTATGTGAGCGCGAAGACCCTCGCGAGCGTGCTGGCCGCCGCCGCCGAGCTCGACTATCAGCGCAACGCCGCCGCCAGCCTGCTCGCCAGCGGCCGACTGGCCGAATCGATCGGACTGATCACCGGGGACTTCACCAACCCGTTCTACTCCGCACTCGCGCAGGCCATCGAAGACGAGATCCGTCCGCGCGGCATGCACCTCTCGGTCGCGAACTCCCGCGAGTCCGCCGAGCAGGAGCAGCGCGTCGCCCACGACCTCGCCGACCGCCAGACCAAGGCGGTGATCACGGTCTCCGCCATGACCGACCACTCCGAGTACGCCCAGCTCCAGGCCCGCGGCATCCCCGTCGTCTTCGTCGACCGCCCCGCCGAGAACCTCGACGCGGATTCCGTCGTGTTCGACAACCGCGAGGGTGGACGCCTGGCAGCCCGCCACCTGATCGACGCCGGCCACCACCGCATCGCGTTCATCGGCGACTACGCCTGGCTTCCCACGTATCGCCAGCGCCTCGCCGGCATGGGCGACGTGCTCGACGGCGAGGGCTCGGACTGGCGTGAGCTGCTGCGCACCGACGCCCACGACGTGCCCTCGTCGCGCGAGTGCATGCGCGGACTGCTCGCGCTCGAGACGCCGCCGACCGCGGTGGTCGCGGGGAACAACCGCATACTCCTCGGTGTGATGGAGGAGATCGCCGATCATCCGCAGTCATCACCCGCCGTGATCGGCTTCGACGAACCGGAGTGGGCACAGGTGCTCGGTATCAGCGTCGTCACCGGCGACGTCGAGGCGCTGGGCCGCCAGGCCGCCCGCCTCGCCGTCGCCCGCCTGAGCGATCGCACACGCGCCTACGAGAGCGTCGTGATCCCGATGCAACTCATCGCACGGCGCTCGACGGTCGCGCCCGTGGGATCGACCGACTGAGCCCGCGCGACTCGCCCGAACCAGTCCGCGAACCGACCTCGCCCGAACCAGCTCGCCGAGGGGTCAAGACACGCCCTGGCCAGATGCCGAGGCACGGCGTGTCTTGACCCCTCACCCCAGCAGGACCCCGGCCTCGTCGACCGTGACCAGGTCGGCCATCGTCACGGCACCGTGTGCCGAGCCCGCGATGCGGAGGGCCGCGAGGGCAGTGAGGCGGCCGGTCGCCTCGGACTGTCCGGAGCCCGCGGCCTGCCGACGCTCGCCCGTGCGACGATTGCGCGCCACGACATGCCAGTCGTCGCTGCCGAGGTGCGGGGCGATCGACAGCACTCCGCGCAGTGCGGGCAGACGCCCCACGAGCTCGAGGGATGCCGTCATCGCCGCCGATCCGAGAGTGAGGTACGACCGGATGACGGGTGCCCCGGTCGGTGCCAACAGGATGTGGTCGGGGAAGTCGGCGCGCAGGTAGCGGCGGGTGCGACCGTCCGGCCCTTCAGCGCGCAGACTCGTGCGGAAGTTGCGCACCCTTCCGGCCTCGGGCGGCAGATGCACGTCGGTGCCGACGAGTCCTGCGGTCCAGGCGACCGCGGCCGGCCCGTGCTTCTCCCCGCTGCCGAGCATCACGAGCACGTCGATCTGGTCATGCGGACGAGAGTCGAGCGCGGCAGCGAGCACCGTGGTCAGGCCGGGGGCGAGTCCGGCGCCGAGCACGACGGGTCCGCGTGCGGCGTCTCGCAGCGCGGCGAGGTAGCTCCCGGTGGCCGAGATGTCGACCAGGGGCGTGCGCGCCGTCGCGGTCGCGAGGTCGGCGCGCTCGATGCCGGAGGCGTTGATCACGACGTCGTGGTCGGCGGCGAGGACGGCCAGTGGTGCGAGGTCTCCGCGCAGATCGATGCGGATCCCGCCCGCCTCGGCGCGACTGGCCGCGGTCACGGTGTGTTCGTCTCGCTCCAGCTCGCGGCGGATCACGGCACCGACGGCGCCGCGGGCGCCCAGCAGCAGTGCCCTCATCGGATGCTCGGGGACGGACGTCGTACGGTCATGATGCGCTCCTTCTCGCTCGGTGTGTTCCGCGAGCGGATTCCATCGTCGAACCGCGTGTTCATCGGCATCCAGCTCGTTTGCAGATTCTGCAAAGATGACAGGCATGGATGCCGAGACCGCTGCGGTGCTGGAGGCCATCGGCCCGCGTCTGCGCCGCCTGCGCTCCTCCCGGGGGATGACCCTGGCCGAAGTCGCCGCACTCTCCGGCCTGTCCGTGAGCGCGTTGTCGCGGATCGAGACCGGCCACCGACAGCCGACACTCGACGCACTGATCCCGCTCGCACGCGCGTTCGCCGTCTCGCTCGACCGGCTCATCGCCGCACCGGAGACCGGAGACCCGCGAGTGAACCTGGAGCCGCAGCGGCTCAGCGCGGGAGGAGTGGCCGTGCCGCTCACGCAATATCCCGGTCGGGTGCAGGCGTTCAAGCATGTGCTCGGGCCGCGCGAGCCCACACTGGTGAGCCACCAGGGTCACGCCTGGATCCATGTGCTCGCCGGACACCTGCGGCTGATCCTCGGAAGTCAGGAGCACCTGCTCGAACCGGGGGAGAACGTGGAGTTCGACTCCTCGACCCCGCACTGGTTCGGCCCGGCCGATCAGCTGGCGGTGGAGATCCTGCACCTCTTCGTCCCCGACGGCGAGCGTCCGATCACCCGCACGCTCTCGACCCCGCCCGCGTGAGGGGTCGAGACACGCCGTACGCCCGTGCGCACGCGCGGCGTGTTCTGACCCCTCACCGGTGAGTGAAGCCGTACGCGCTCGTCACACGAGGGCGGCGGCGCTCTGCAGCTCCTGCGCCCGCAGGGCGCGCTCGACCTTCTCGACGTCGCGCACGGCACCGCGGTCCGCCGACGTCGCCATCGCCGCATAGGCACGCAGCGCCAGCGACACCGGCCGGGCGCGGTCGACGGGCTGGTATCCGGGGCCCTCGAGCAGACGGGCACGCCGCTCTTCGAGCTCGGCCTCGCTCACCTGCAGCGACATCGAGCGCGAAGGGATGTCGATGTCGATGATGTCTCCGTCCTGCACCAGGGCGATCACACCACCCGCGGCGGCCTCCGGGGAGACGTGGCCGATCGACAGCCCCGATGTTCCACCCGAGAAGCGGCCGTCCGTGATCAGCGCGCACACCTTGCCCAGGCCGCGGCCCTTGAGGAACGAGGTCGGGTGCAGCATCTCCTGCATCCCCGGTCCGCCCTGGGGGCCTTCGTAGCGGATGACGACCACGTCGCCCGGCAGCACCTTCTTGCCGAGGATCTTCGCGACCGCCTCCTCCTGCGACTCGCACACGACGGCGGGACCCGAGAACACCAGGATCGAGGGGTCGACGCCGGCGGTCTTCACCACGGCGCCGTCGACCGCGAGGTTGCCGCGGAGCACCGCGAGACCGCCGTCGACCGAGTAGGCATGCTCGACGTCGCGGATGCAGCCGGTCGCCGCATCCTCGTCGAGGGCCGCCCAGCGCTCCGACTGTGAGAACGCGCTCGAGGAGCGCACCCCGCCAGGGGCTGCGTACCAGAGGTCCTTCGCGGCATCCGTCGCCTTGCCGCCGCGGATGTCCCAGTCGTCCAACCAGGCCTCGAACGACGGGGAGTGGATGGTGCTGACGTTCTCGTCGAGCAGGTTGCCGCGACGCAGCTCGCCGAGGACCGCGGGGATGCCGCCGGCGCGGTGCACGTCCTCCATGTAGTACATGCGGCCGTAGGCCGGGTTCGGCGCGATCTTCGCGAGGCAGGGCACGCGGCGCGAGACCGCATCGATCTCGTCGAGCCCGAAGCTGATGCCGGCCTCGTGCGCGGCGGCGAGCAGGTGCAGGATCGTGTTGGTCGATCCGCCCATCGCGATGTCGAGGGCCATGGCGTTCTCGAAGGCCGCGAAGCTCGCGACCTCGCGCGGCAGCACCGAGGTGTCGTCGTCATAGTAGAAGCGGCGGGTGATCTCGACCGCGACCTCGCCGGCTTTCTCGTACAGCGCACGGCGGGCGGTGTGGGTGGCGAGCACCGAGCCGTTGCCGGGCAGCGCGAGGCCGAGCGCCTCGACGAGGCAGTTCATCGAGTTGGCGGTGAACATGCCGGAGCAGGAGCCACAGGTCGGGCAGGCGTTCTCCTCGATGCGCTTCATGTCGGCATCCGACACGGTGTCGTTCGCGGCCTCGGAGATCGCGTCGACCAGGTCGAGCGTGCGCACGGAGCCGTCGACGAGCGTGGCCCGTCCGGCCTCCATCGGTCCGCCCGAGACGAAGACGGTCGGGATGTTCAGGCGCAGGGCGGCCATGAGCATACCGGGGGTGATCTTGTCGCAGTTGGAGATGCAGACCAGGGCGTCCGCCTGGTGCGCGTTGACCATGTACTCGACCGAGTCGGCGATCAGGTCGCGCGAGGGGAGCGAGTACAGCATCCCTCCGTGGCCCATCGCGATGCCGTCGTCGACCGCGATGGTGTTGAACTCGCGCGGGATGCCGCCGGCAGCGGAGATCGCGTCGGAGACGATGCGCCCGACGGGCTGCAGATGGGTGTGGCCGGGGACGAACTCGGTGAAGCTGTTGGCGACGGCGATCATCGGCTTGCCGAAGTCGGCGGGGTTGACGCCGGCGGCGCGGAACAGGGCACGGGCTCCTGCGGCGTTGCGGCCGTGCGTGACGGTACGGGAGCGAAGGGGGGTGGGCATTCTTCCACCCTGGCGTCTGACGGCACTCGAAGGAAGACGGCGCTGACACTAGTAGTGAGAGCACTAGGTTTGTATCCATGGCGAGCGACGAACAGCAGCGGAGTGAGCTCGGCGCCTTCCTGCGGGCCCGGCGCGAGCATCTCGACCGCGCCGCCTTCGGGCTCCCTCCGGCGGGACGTGGCCGGACCGTCGGCCTCCGCCGCGAAGAGATCTCCTACCTCTCCGGCGTCAGCGTCACCTGGTACACCTGGCTCGAGCAGGGGCGCGACATCAACCCTTCCCGCCAGGTGCTGGATGCCGTCGCCACCACGCTGCACCTCACGGTGACCGAGCACGATTACGTGCTGACGCTCGCAGGCTTCGCTCCGGCACGACCGGGGGGCGGAGCAGCCGTCGAGACCGCCCCGGCGCATGTGCAGCGGTTCCTCGACGCACTCGAGGAGCATCCGGCCTACGCGCTCGCGCCCGACTGGGGCGTCGCCGGGTGGAATGCGGCCTACGAAGCCCTGTACCCGAACGTGGCGCAGACCCCGCCCGAGCAGCGCAACCTGTTGTGGTTGATCTTCACCGATCCCTCCGTGCGCGAGCTGCTCGACGACTGGGATGTCACCAGCCGCCGCTTCCTGGCCGAGTTCCGCGCCGAGGCGGGCCCTCGGCTGGGCGACCCCCGCTATCGCGATCTCGTTTCGCGCCTGGTGGAGGCGAGCCCGGAATTCCGCGAGCGCTGGGAGAGCCACGACATCCGCGGATTCCAGTCCCGCGAGCGCGTGTTCCAGCATCCCGAGCTCGGCCGCCTGGTCTTCGAGCACCACCAGCTGCGCCCGTCGGATCAGACCGAGATCCAACTCGTGGTCTACACGCCCGACGAGGCGACACGAGAGCGGTTCGGGCGACGCGTGCGTTGACACTCGAGAGTGTCAGCGCGGTGAGGGAGGATGGCCGGATGACGTTCACTCCGCTGCGCTCGAAGTCGCGCAACCTGTACCCCTGGTTCGCGACCCGTCGAGATCTCTTCCAGCCGGAGCGATCGCCGAAGAAGACGATGACATGGGGGATCATCGCGGGGCTCATGGTGGTGCTCGCGCTGCTGATCTATCTGAACCCCGAAGCGACCGTCGATCTCCTCGGCGGTCGGGTCAGGAGCGGTCTGGCGATCGCCGGGGCGTTCGCCCTGCCTCCCGTCGTGTTCGTCGTGAGCATCGTGATGATCTTCATCGGTGCCCGCCGCTGGCGGATCAAGGGCGGCGGGGTGCTCACGAATCCGGTCATCCACGGCGTCAGCGCAGCGTTCCCGCTCGAGCCGGTGTTGGATGCGATCCGCGCGGGTCGGAGTGAGGGCGACACGATCGTCGCCGGACTCTCGGCGATGCAGAAGGCCGTGGCCGACGACCGGCTGCTGACGATCTGGGCGTCGGACGAGGACCGCATCATGTACGTAGGCGTGCTGCGGGTCGACGGCGATGCGATCTGGCTCGACGCCGAGCCGTTCCGTGTGGACGGAGACCGCTTCTTCGACGCGAAGGACCTCGACGCCAAGGCCCGTCAGCGTGGTGTGACCGGCTGACGGTCAGGCGCCGTCTGGTCAGGCGCCGTCCGGTCAGGCGCTCTTCTTCCGCCACGGCATAGGGATCGACGTGCGAACCTCCTGGAAGCGCAGGTCACCGTCTTCCCGATCGATCAGTTTCATCCACTGGTCGCGATCGAAGAGTTCGAAACCGTCGCCACTCGCGCGAATGTCGTTCGTCACGGCCATGACTCGTCCGCGGTCACTGCCGTAGATGCTCACATCGATCCCTCGATACGTCCCGCGATGACTGATCCGGAAGCACTCCATCTGCTCATCCGCCGCGATCTTCCGGAAGAACACGCCGCTGCGCAACTTCGTGAAACCGGGCAACGGCTTCGTGGCCAGCAGCGTCCAGCTGCCACCTCGGGTTCCCAGCCGATACTCCACCCCGTCGCAGACGGCGAACTGGCCCTGTCGCAACGAGTCTGCCGACTTCGTGTCGGACTCCGCCTCGGTGCGGGCCTGAGCGACTCGACGCTTCTTCGCGGTCATCGTCGTCTCCCCTCCGCGCTCACGGCCAGTACGGTTTCGCTCGGTCGGTGAGCTCGCGCATCGCCGTACCGTCGAGCATCACACGAGTCTCTTCGACGCCGAGCGCGGGCCACTGCACCACGAGTTCGATCGGACCGGCCGGAGGCACAGGCCAGAGCCAGAGCTGGTCGCCGCCGGAGTAGGTGCTGCCCCCGCCGCCACCGCCCTGGCCCTGGTTGTTCAGGACGTACCCGTGCGGCTCTGACATCGGGTCACCCGCGCCGGAGTACGGCGAGTCGGCCAGCACCTTCTCACCGTTGCCGAGCACCATGCCGTAGCGAAGTCGCCCGGCCTGACCCGAGGGGCCGGCGAACGGCATGTACTCCATGAACGTCGAGCACAGCTCGTTCCATTCCGTCATCGGCAGTCCGTTGCGGCGAAGGCGGCGATCCACCCGGAACTCCACCCCGTCGCTATACACCGCCACGGCGACCAGTGCGATCGCGAGATGGTCGGTCACCGCCAGAATCTCCGAGATCGG
Source organism: Microbacterium saperdae (assembly GCF_006716345.1). Taxonomy (NCBI): domain Bacteria; kingdom Bacillati; phylum Actinomycetota; class Actinomycetes; order Micrococcales; family Microbacteriaceae; genus Microbacterium; species Microbacterium saperdae. The sequence goes on along the minus strand of NZ_VFOX01000002.1, from coordinate 399,772 downwards.
CAGCAGCGCGGGCAGCTCGCCCTGGGGACTGCTCCACCACCGCGGTTGCGGGTTCTCGCTCTCCTCGGGTTCGGTGATCTCTGGGTCCGGCGGGAAGAACGTCATGCTGCCAGCAGATCATGGGCCGTTCGCGGCACGCAAGAGCGGAGGTTGATACGGTCGAAAGCATGAACGTCTTCGGCATCGCGATCGCTCTCGCCGGGGTGATCCTGTTCCTGGCAGCTCTGCTCGCCACCGTCCGCGCGAACCGCGACGCGCCGATTCCCTACTGGACTCGACCCGTGAGCGAGCCGCGCGGGTCGGTGGCGATGCGCGCACTCGGGGCCGCTCTGACGATCTTCGGTGCCGCATTGATCGCGCAGAGTGCCGGCTGGTGGGCGCTCATCGTCGTGTTGGCGGGTCCGGCTGTCGCGATCGTCGCGATCGTGGCCCACAACGCGAGAATCCGCTCGTTGTCACGCTGATCGTCGGCTCCCGAGTTGTTAACAGAGTTGTTAACACCTGTGGATGACTGATCGGGAACAGCGTCGGGGAAAAGAAAAAGGCCCCGAGCGATGCTCGAAGCCTTGATCAAACTGTCTCAACACAGTGTGGAAGCAATGGTACGCTGCGGGAACAGGCGACCACGGGTTCAGAAGCTGGTTTCCGCATGGAATCAAGGCCTACGCGGAGATGCCGAGTCCGAGGATGATGCCGATGACGCCCTGATCGGGGCATCTGCGGAACCAAAGAAACGACCTCGAACACGGCTTACGGACAGCGAAGTGCACGCTATGCGAACAGCCCGCGCGGACGGCGTCAGCGTGCTCATGTTGACGAAGCAGTATGGCGTTCACCGAGGTACGGTCTGGGCCAAGACTCGATGACAGTCGTTGACAGCCTCGACCGACGTTCTGGAACAGACGTAACTGTGGAGCTGAGCCTGTTGGCGTTCGCCACTGTCTCAGCTTAACAACTTCAACGATCGTTGCGGGGCGAACCTGTCCATACGCCATCTTGTTCGATCAGAGTGATGGGGGTCGCTTTTTCGGTCAGCGACCATTGTTCTGTTGTGCAGAGGTCGATCCGGTTGCGGTCAAGCGTGGCATATTCCTCGATGGCATCTGCATCGGTGAGGACGAGGATTTGGTGTGCATCATCGAGGGTGAGGTCGGGGCCGTCGTCCCAGGTAAACCCGAGCCGTTCATTTACGGACTCGAGAGTCTCGTAGGGACAGACAACCAGGTAGCTGTCCCAGCCGCCGGGACGGATCTCGGCAAGCTCAAGCGTCACCTGCGTTGCGGAGGTCGTCGGGATGGCGTCTAGCACCTGCGCGGCGAGGTCGCTGTCGTTTGAGGTGCACCCGGTGAGCGTGACAGTGAGGGCGATGGTTGTCGTTGCCGTCAGCATGGTGCCGTGTTTCATCCTCACAGCCGAGTCCTTTCTGGAAGAGTGCCGGACCACTGTCCGTCGCGGTGGTCCGGCACCGGCGACTACTTCAGGGTGCGGAGGGTGCCGTTGTTGGCCCAGGTGTAGCAGGTGCTGCGGGCGGCGGAGTCGCTGCTGGCGTTGCTGCCTGCGGTACGGCCCTTGGCGTTGTTGTAGGTGTCCATGGTCTTCTCTTTCGCTGGGCCGGAACTGAGAGACTCGTGGTTCGCGGCGATCTTCATCGCCGCGTTGGCGCCGATGTGGCGGGTCATCAGGGCGTTCCAGTAGCAATGCCGGTAGGCGTCGCCTTTACCGTTGTGCAGCGAGGTGGACGAGAACCGGTTAGCTGCATCCGCGGCGGCCGTATCCGCATTGCCCTTGGCGATATTGCAGGAGACGAGGTCGACGAACTGGACGCATGCGAGCATCTCGACCACGTTCATCACAAGGTCGTTGTACCCCGACGCGAACGGCTGAACGCTCGTGCTTTCACCGACGAAGACATCAGCTTCGGTGACATCGGCGGGCAGCCCGTCGCGGGTAACGGCGTCGATGACCAGGCTCTGCTCGTCGTAGCTCAGAGCGTCGAATGTCTCCAGCGGGACATCGGAGGCGAAGACCTCTTCCACGAGCTGTTGCTGATCGTCATCGGCGGCCGCAGCTGGCGACACCACCGTGAATACGAGGGCGGCGGCGGCGACGACACCGGCAGCCGAGCGAACAAGGCGGGACACACGCATGGTTTTCCTCTTTCGTGACGGAGCCTGCTGGGTGCGCAGACTCTTCACTCTGGTTGTTTCCGCGAACGTTCCGAATGTGACATCGGATTACGATTCCCTTCACAGCGGCGTCCCAACGATGGTCCACGTGGTGTTGGAACGACGATCCACCCGTGTGATGTCAGTCGGAACCCCGGTCGGGTGTTAGGTGCAGGTGATCTTGGTGACGCCGGTGGTGTTGGAGTTGCCGTTGCCTGCGGTCAGCGTGGTTTTCAGGGTGCTGCCGTTGTATGCCTTGACAGTGCCGGAGGTGCGGTTGTTCTTGATGGAACGCGGGGACCCGATGATGCTGAAGGAGGTGTGGGTTGCAGGGCAAGCGGAGTAGGTGAGCTTGTTTCCGCCGTAACCGGCCTTACCGTACGCGCAGTATTTCCCGGCCGCGCAGTTGTCCCGCGCAACTTCCGCCCTCGCGCTCACCGTTCCCGCCAGAGTGCTGTCGTCCGGGTCGATGGTGAGGATGATCGCGCCTTCGTCCCAGGCCACCTCATTCCATCCAGTCTGCACGCCGCCGTACTCGTCGATGATGTCCTCCACACGCTCCTGCATGGCAGTGGCCGGTGGTGTCGTGGCCGACGCGGCGGTCGGATTGATCAGCGCAACGAGGACGAGTGCAGCGGTCGCGAGAAGCGTGCGGGGACGGTGCATGGATCGGGTATCCGTTCTATCGATGATGGTGTAGCGAGGGGTCGGGTTGGTTAGCGTTCCCAGGCGGTGTAGTCGATCACGGCCGGGGATTCGATGTCGGTACGGGCGGAGCCGATGTAGAGGGTTTCGACGGCGAGGATGCGCCCGCTGCTCGGGGAGATGATCAGCCGGTCTTCGAACTGCCCGGGGTCACGGTCGGTCGCGCTGAACACGATCCCGGTCCGTCCGAGCCGGTCCGTCGTGGAACCCGATACCTGGATGCCACCCAGCGTGCTCAGATAGCCGATGAGTGCGGCTTCCTGCCCGGGGGTGAGGAGGGTGTTCGACACGATCGTGCTGATCTCACGGATCGTCTGCCCCGCGGTGAGCGTGTCCTCGCCGGTCAACGCGACCAGGTACTCGGCCACGTCACCAACAAGGGTGGGAGGTTCTTCTTCCACCGGGGAATCCCAGTCGCCGGGGAGGAACACTTCGTCCACGAGCACCGTGCCCGGCTCGGGCAGACCGTCATCGTCCTGCCCGGGGAACGGTTCGGCAGCGATGAGCCGATAATGCATACTCCCATCGGGGAGGACGGTCGTTTCGCTCCACTGCGGCTCCACCACCGAAGACTCGATCGTGCCGTCCTCGGCGATCGAGGTGTTCAACGCCCAACTCTGTACCCGGATTGTGCGGGCGGGCGGCTCCCCTGCGCGGCGCATACTCTCCATCTCCTTCAACAGCTCAGGAGCCGACTGCGGAACCGACGCCAGTTCAAGCAACGGCGGGGTCGCCGCGACCGCCGGAACGGGACGTAGCACACTTGTCACCGCGAAGACCGCGACAAACAGCAGGACAAGGAACGCACCCCCGGCAGCCAAAGGCACCGGCCACCGCACCGAACGACGGGCGGAAAAGATCGACGTGCGTCGTGACGAGCGTGCCGTAGCTTCTTCTCGAGCTTCGCAGGCGGCAAGCTCCCGCAGACCGCGCTCGGAGAGCGGGTCACCGCGCTTCACCGTCCCAGGGTCCGCGGCGTGCAGCAGAGTGCTCAGCAGATCATTCACGAGTGGGCACCTCCCTATCGGTCCGATCTTGGATGTCGCTCAGCGCCGTGCGCAGGAGACGCCTGGCTCGCATCAACCTGGCCCGCACGACGGCGCTGTTGACGTCGAGTACAGCGGCGATCTCCCGCGCAGTGAGGCGTTCCCAGTAGGTCATTTTCAACACCTCCCGGTGCATCCGTGGGAGACGTTCGACCGCGTCCCGCACATCCGCATACAGGTCTTCGGAGACCGGGATACTCAACGCGAAATCTTGGTTGAGTTGGCGTTGCAGCGAGGCCCGCCGACCGCGCCGCCGATACTCGTTTCCGATCAGGTTCCGCACCACCCCGTACAGCCACGGCACACTCAGCGGCTCGCCCGCCTGGTACCGCTGCCACGCGAGATGGAACGCCTCCGTCGCAACCTCCTCCGCATCCTGAACGGAGTCGAGGCGACGTTCGGCAACACCGACGACAAAGGAGTAGTTCTCCCGGAAGAACGTCGAGAACTTCTTCACGCCACCTCCTCCCTTTCCATGCAGCTCCCAGCCAGACACCGTCTTCTATCTTCTCTGTTGCCCCGCAACGGCGAAGTGTGACAACGAAGGGGTGCGCGAGCCGCGGCGGTACCTATGCGCACGGTGGGTTGGTCACCACCGCGGCTCGCGAACCTCTCGTTTCCACGTCTGGATAGACACGGAGACTATGCGGAGGCGACGTCCATCTCCGTCCGCAACAGAAGGGCATGTCGCTTACTCAGGTGGCTTGGGTGGCCTCTGTGAGCCTCTGATGCTTGCGACGACGCTACTGAGCAAGCAGGCAAGGCCCACTGCGCCCATAACAAATGCAGGAAGGCCACGGCCAGCCCGCATCTCCGCGTCCGATGCGTACCCCTCGTAGATTGCCCATCCTGCTCCAGCGAGAATCAGTGCTACGCCCGCAAGCGCGAGCAGAAGTGGCCAAAACTTCCGGCTCTTGTGACTCTTCCGTGGGTGGTCGAGTGGGTCTGAAACGGGCGCACGCCGTTCTCTCGTCTAGGTTTCTGGATTGTCAAGAAACAGGAACCAGAGTGCGGAGAACGGCGTGCGGAATGCCACTCTATGGTGCGCCTTACTGGGCGTCGAGAAGACAGTCGTTGAAGAGGTCGAGTTCGACCAGGACGAGGGGGTGCTGATCGCTCACGTGCGGCCGGTACGGTCAGCGTCGAGTCGGTGCGGGCGGTGCCTGCGGCGCTGCCCGCGGTATGACCCGGGCGAAGGCCGACGCCGGTGGCGGGCTCTGGATCTGGGCACGATCCCGGTCTACCTTGAAGCGGACGCGCCCAGGGTGTTCTGCTCCGGTGGCGATAGGCCCGGATGACCCGCTGCCAGCAGTCAGGGAAGCGCCAGGGTTCGCGCCCTACCATTATGAGGCACGAGTCGCGATGCGTCGGCGTACACGCCCGATCGCCGAACTGCGGATGCTGTTGAAGGGGAGGCAGACGAGTGAAGATCGCCACAGCCGGCGTCGTTGTCGCGGGGGTCATCGTGCTCGCCGCGCTAACTCTCCCGATCCTAGGTAGGGGTACGGCGTCACCCCTCGTGTTCGCGCTGGTGGCTTTTCGGTCGTTGACGCTCCTCGTCGCGGCAATTGCCGTAGCCCTGATCGCGATATCTCTTCTGGTTATGAGCGGGCGCAGGGCGGCGGCTATCGTCGCGGTGCTCACGGCGCTGCTTGTCCTGCCGTTCCTGATCACTTTGGGTGGAGGTACGGCCAGTGACGTCCCCGCCGCCCACTCCGAAGATGAACTGAGGATTCTGTCGTGGAACACCGATCAACGCGATGTCGACGACGACCTGATGGTTCTCGTGGAGCAAACGCGCCCAGACATCATCGTGCTCCCGGAGTATTTCACGAGCACCGCAGAGGGTCGATTCGCGACCTTTGCCGAGGCGAATGAGATGAGCGTGTACGGGTGGGACGGCTCCTCGGCCACGATTCTGATAGCTGACCGGTTGGGGAAATACACCATGCACAACGGTGACACACCTCCGTGGGCCGGAATCTATCTCGTGCCTGAACGCCACGATGCCCCTTTTCTCACTGTTGCCCACCTGCAACGCCCCATGCTCACAGAGGGAGCCGATCTCTGGCGGCAACATGTCGCGTGGGTACGGGATCGGTGCGACCGCGGAGACGCCATAGCAGTCGGTGACTTCAACGCGACGCTCGCAAATCTCGGAAGCGACCGGCTCGGATCATGCTCGGAGGTCGCGGCGACGCTCGGTCAGCCGGAATCGGGAACCTGGCCCGCACTACTACCCGCCCAACTCGGAGCACAGATCGACCACGTCTTCGCCGGCGACGACTGGCTCCCCACCTGGTTCGGCGTCCTCGATGCACCGGGCACGCGATGGTCTGAGAGCTCTGATCACAGGCCGATCTTCGTGATCCTCGACCGGAACTAGCCAGCCACGAGGGCGTGGGCTCATCCGCGCTGGGCGACCGCGAGTTGGAAGTTCCTCCCGTTGCCGCCACCACGCGCGGGGTCGGAAGAACGGCTGAGCAACACCGAAGGCCTCGTCGTCAAGCGCTCTCCCTCGGTACCCTTGCCCAGACCGTATCGCTGGCAAGGAGCTCTTCTGCCGCTGCGACGAGTAAAATGCTCCTAGTGCAACTCGTGCCCATCAACGGGACCGAAGCGATCTCCGTCGCGAGTGGCACGCAGAAGGCATGGCAAGACGGCAAGGCTGTGGAAACCGCAAGATTTTGGGCTCTTGTGACTCTTCCGTGGGTGGTCGAGTGGGTCTGAAACGGGCGCACACCGTTCTCTCGTCTAGGTTTCTGGATTGTCAAGAAACAGGAACCAGAGTGCGGAGAACGGCGTGCGGAATGCCACTCTATGGTGCGCCTTACTGGGCGTCGAGAAGACAGTCGTTGAAGAGGTCGAGTTCGACCAGGACGAGGGGGTGCTGATCGCTCACGTGCGGCCGGTACGGTCAGCGTCGAGTCGGTGCGGGCGGTGCCTGCGGCGCTGCCCGCGGTATGACCCGGGCGAAGGCCGACGCCGGTGGCGGGCTCTGGATCTGGGCACGATCCCGGTCTACCTTGAAGCGGACGCGCCCAGGGTGTTCTGCTCCGAGCACGGCGCAACGGTGCGGGCGGTGCCGTGGGCTCGGCACGCGGCCGGGCACACGATCACGTTCGATGAGCAGGTCGCGTGGCTGGCCACGCAATGCTCGAAGACCGCAGCGTGCGAGCTGATGCGGATCGCGTGGCGCACGGTCGGATCGATCATCACCCGGGTCTGGGGCGACACCGAGAAGCTGCACGACCGGTTCGCGGGGCTGAGAAGGATCGGGATCGACGAGATCAGCTACAAACGCGGCCACCGCTACCTCACGATCGTCGTGGATCACGACACCGGACGGCTGGTCTGGGCCGCGCCCGGCCGGGACAAGGCCACCCTGGGCGGCTTCTTCGACGCGCTGGAAGCATCCGGGCAGGGGCGGTGCGCGCAGATCACGCATGTGTCCGCGGACGGGGCGGACTGGATCGGTGCCGTCGTCGAGGAGAAGTGCCCGAACGCGATCCGCTGCGCGGATCCGTTCCACGTCGTGAAGTGGGCCACCGAGGCACTGGACGAGGTTCGCCGAGGCGCGTGGAACGACGCCCGCCGGCAAGCGCGCACCGAGCCGGCCCGGAGCGTCGGCCGGCCCCGCCACGACGCTCCGACACGACCGGCGTCCGACCGGGCCCGAGGCTTGAAGGGCGCCCGGTACGCGCTCTGGAAGAACCCGGACAACCTCACCGACAGGCAGGCCGAGAAGCTCGCGTGGATCGCGAAGACCGATCCGAGACTGCACCGCGCCTACCTCCTCAAAGAAGGCCTCCGCCTGGTGTTCCAGCTCGGCCACGCCGACGCCGACGCCGCGCTACAGAAGTGGATCGGCTGGGCGCGCCGCTCCCGCATCCCCGCGTTCGTGAACCTGCAGCGCCGCATCGTGAAGCACAGGGCATCGATCCTCGCCGCGATCGAGCACGGCCTCTCCAACGGGCGCATCGAATCGGTCAACACCAAGATCCGGCTCATCACCCGCGTCGCCTTCGGGTTCCGCTCACCCGACGCGCTCATCGCCCTCGCCACGCTCAACCTCGGCGGCCACCGGCCCACCCTCCCCAACCGAGCATGACCCACGGAACAGTCAGGAGAGCCAAACTTCCGAGCGCGTCGCGTACTCATGCGGGCAAGACAGCAGGCATCGAAACCTGTGCTCGCCACTCACCCACTGCGCCGAGATCGGTCGTCAGCATTGCAGTGACGCCGAGCTCGGCGAACGACGCCGATGGGACATAGCGTTGCAGGTAGTCGCCCGCGGCAGTGATGCAAAACAGCAACGCCTGCAGAGAGTCGGCGCCGTAAGTGTCGAGCGACTCAGTCACCTCGCCGCTCTCGTTGAGAAACTGGTATCCAAACGACGTCGAACCATCACCACCCGCGAGAATCTGGAGCGTCAAGTCACCGTCATCGGTCTGGAATAGTCGGCTAGCTACGATCTGCCGCTCGTCGTCGTCAACCATTTGCGCCTGCCAAGCATCCAGCGTAACGCGTCATGTTCGCAGCGTGACAGATTGCAGCCACTTGCAGCGGACGCATCCGCGAGCATTTCTTTGCGCCCGCATTCATCTGGCGGTCGCAAGACGCTTTCGTGTGCATTGGTGCGATCCGACCAGCCTGCGCCGAAGCGTCAACCGTGAGGACCGCGGCCGACGGCACTGCTGCTGTGAAGACAGGAACGGAATCAGACAAGTTTCCCACGGTTGTCCCGGATCCACCGAGAGCAAGAGTGGCGACGAGTGGTATCGCCGCGAGGGTGGTTATCAGTGACATCAGGGTAGCTCCTTCGGGAAGTGACGACTGCGATGAGGACAATCTGAGCGACAGCCCAAACGCTGTGGCTTCACCTGTAACGTTGCCTCAGGCGCCCGGAGTGTGACATCGATCCGAAAATGATCTCTCCGACGCCAGTCCGAGGCTACGGAGCACCGCCGCCCTCTCCGCTCACCGGCCCAGGCTCGGCCCCTCGCGGCTCGGACCGCTATGGGCCGAGCGGGAGGCACGGAGCTGGCGTCCGCGTTCTGCGAGCATGCGGGCGGTTTCCCGTTCTGCTTCTTCGGCTGCGCGAGTCTGCGCGATCCGTTCGATCGCTTCGGACGGGGTCAGGGCGCGTAGCGTCTCGGCTTCGGCGCGGGCCTGCTGTGCGGTGCGGGTCGCGTCTTCGGCCTGGCGTGCGGGTCGGGCGTTGACGTATGCACCGGGGTTCTTCCTCACCGCGTCGTCGCCGAAGACGCGGGCGTAGACGCCGATGGTCGGCCACGGGTTCGGCTCGATCGCAGCGTGAAGGGCCCGCCCTGTGGCGGCACGCCGTTGCTCTGCCTCGACCACACGGGGGTCAGCGTTGACCTGGGGCCCAGTGACGCGCTCAACCCAATCAGCTTGAGCCTCGCCCCATCGGGCAGGCTCGCCCCACCCCTTCACAAGGCGTCGTTTCGCATCACGTGCGACGGTCTGGGCGGTGCCGTGCTCAGCGGTGGCGCGGCGCTTCTTGAACCTCCCCGCCGTGCGTACCTTCGCGCTTGCGACCTGCTCGGCAGCGTCAGCAGACTGCCACTCCGTCAACGCGGCGCGTGCCTGCGCGATGAGTGGTTCGGCGACCTTGGCGCGTACGAGTTCGAGCTGCTGTCTCGCCGTACCGTTGGCCTCAGCCGCCTGCTCGCGCTCGAACCGTTGCCGGGCGTGCAGCTCTTCCAGGCCATCACTGGCCTGCTGCCACCGCGCGGCACTGGCCTCGGCTTGTTCGGCAAGCTGTTCGAGGGCTGCTATCTCGGAGCGTACGACCTTCACCGGGCCGTCATCGACCAACCCACGCACGGCCTCCGCTGCTTGCTGGGTTGCGTCGGTGAGGCCACGGTCGGCGCGGTCGCGTTCCAACGCCTCAACGAACTGCTCCCGCGCCTCCGGCAGGCTCTCGGCGATGATGTGCAGCCGGTTCTCGTCCTTGCCTCTGGTCATGCCGACGTATACGGCAGGTCCGCTCATCGCGTCGGTGAGGATCGTGTGCGACACGGGAACTGTCACCCCCTGCACCCCGTAGGCGGTGGAGGCATAAGCCAGGTGCGCATGCTCGGCAACATACGCGGCGGGCATGCGCACGGTGTGGTCTCGCTTGCGGCCGTTCTCTGCCTCGACCGCCCAGACGGTGCCGTCTTCCTCGACGTGCTGCACGATCCACTGCTGCCGGTTCGCCACCCCCAGGCTGGTGTCGTTCTTCCGCGTCTGAATCAGGTCGCCCCGCCCGATGGGGAGGCCGTCGCTGCCGGTCGTGGTCGCGGCGTCGTCTACGGCTCCGGCGTGCACGCGCTCGTCGCGGATGCGGGCGTTCAACCGGGTGGCTTCGTCATTGGTGGCGACGGTGACTGCCTGACTGTCGCCCCGTTGCGTGGCGATGTGCTCGTGCAGTTCGTCGGTGTCGGCGTGCAACTGGATCAGACCCAGGTTCTGTAGCTGCTCGAAGATCGCGGCGGGATCATCCCGGCCCCGCAACCGGATGGAGAGTTCGGCGTAGACGGGGTCGGTGAAGCGATGCACCTCTGACATGTCGATGGTGCGGCCCCGAATCTGCGCGGCCATGTCGAGTACACCGCCGCGCCCCACGGCAGGGAGTTGCGCGCGGTCGCCGATCAGGGCAAGGGTTGCGCCGTGCTCTGCGGCGACGGTGAACAGGGCGAGCGCACTGTCCTGGTCGAGCATCCCTGCCTCATCCACCACGATCCGCCCACCCGGAAGTAGCCGCGTTGCCTCCGGTGGGCCGGTGTATGCGCGGCCGGTCTCCGGGTCGATGTCACCGATGGCGAGGCGTATCCATACGCCGTCGGCGTTCCAGCGGTATCCGTGGGCATGGACGAGCGCGGCCACCGAATCAGCAGGCACACCGAGGGCCTGATGTGCGACATCGGCGGCCTTCTTCGTCGGCGCAACCACCCGCACCACACCACCCCGCTCATTCGCGGCTTGGATGGCGGTGGCAAGCATCGTCGTCTTCCCGCTCCCCGCTGCCCCTTCCACGATCACCAACGGATCAGCGGACGTGACCGCTGCCGCTGCTTCGGTCTGTCCGGTGTCGAGTCCAACAGCTTCTGCGAGGCGTTGCACGTCCGGGTGCTTCGGTTCCCGTTCGGGTACGCGGGCGGTGATGAGGTCGCGCAGCTCGGTCTCGACCTGCATGACGTGCACGCTCGTCAGATGCGCCACATGCTCCAGCCGTGGCGCGCCGGGGGGAAGGACCGTGAAGCAGTCTTCCAGCGCCAGCGCCGTTGCAACCTGCACGAACTCGCGCACCTCCTCGGGGGCAGCGGTCACGCCGTGCTCGGTCATGATCCGCATCGCGTGCTCGGTCACCGTGTGCGCCGTCCACGCCGATGTAGCGGCGGCGCAACGATCCAGCGTGCGAGAGGCGACCTCCTGCACGCTCAGGTCATCCAACCCCACCGATGCACGCGGCGCGAGGCGACGCAGAGCCTCGGGGTTGTATCCGGCCTCGCGCAACTCCGTCACCCATCCGGCTTCCTCAGCCAAAGTGGTCGGCTTCTTCGCGGGACGTTCATGCGCCCATGCCTCCGCTCGCAGGCGTGTCGCGACGACCGGCCCCATACTCTCGCCGGGGTGATCTTTCTCCCAGTCGGCTTCGAGGCGTTCCAGGTTCTTACCCACCTGCGCACCGCGCTTGCTCATCAACGCATTGAACGGCTGCAACTCGACCACTTCGCCAGTGGCGGGGTCGAGGGTCAGGCCATGCCGGTCAAGCACGTCAACCAGCTCGGGGCTGGCGGCGATCACGGCGGTGCCGAGGGCGCGGATCGCTCCTTGCTGCTTGAACAAGGCGGCGGTGAACAGGCCCCGCCACTTGCCTGCCGCGAAGACGCGGGTGCCGATCTGCATATGAATGTGCCGGTGCGGATCACCCGCCCGACTCGTGCGGTGCGTGATCCCGACGACCTGCATTTGCTCGATGGGCACGACCTCCTGCGCCCCCAACGGACCAACGCGAGTCACGGAGTGGCGGGCGAGCCAGCGCCGAATCTCCGCGAGGGCATCCTGCTGGGCGGCATCCAAGGCGTCGGAGACCTCCGGGTGCAGCGCCGCCGCGATCGACAGTGACTTTGGTGTGTTGATGACCATTTCCATGAACCGGGGCGAGCCCCGCCGATCCGACCCCGCGCGGCGGGGCTTCCCCATCGACTCGCCCGTGAGCGGGTTCACCCAGTCCACCCACCCCGCATACCCCGCAGGGTCAAGACTCAGCTCAGCGGTCACCGCACCCGACCCGTCCAGGGCCGTGAACTGTGCCACCGAGGTTTCCGCGCCCAAGTAGTAGTCGTCGGCGCGGGAGCGGTCGGCCTCGACATAACGCAGCGCATCAGCCCCGGTTCCCCGGAACGGAATCACGCCGCCATGCATCTCGACCACCATCCTTCCGCCGCCCCACTGAGCATCTAGCGTATCAGCAACTACGGCACTTAGGATACGTTCATTCTCTCTGATATTGGCAACTACATGAGAGTGGGAAGGTCGGTTGAGTCGAGAGGTGAGGGCAGGCGAAGGGCGCGGTGAGAAGCGTTGCTGTTGCAGCGTTTCTGGGTGCGGTCTGCTCGGCGCTGGGGTCAGGGATCGGTGTTGATGGAGGCGGTGCCTATGGACTTGAAAATCGGGCGCTCCGCCCCGATGTCGCGTCGCTGTGGCGCGCGCGATGATCCCGGGACTTCTCCGGGTGTGTCTGAGAGAATGGAGGCCGAGGAAGGAGGCGTGGTCATGGTGTTTCAGGGTGAAGTGCTCTCGGTTACCGCATTGCTCGACGCTGCCCGCGACGCCCCCGAGGCCACGCCCGCTCCGGGCATCGGGGTGCGTCACACGGCAGCGCAGAACGCGGCCGACTGCCGCCGACTCCTCAGCGATGGAGAGCCTCTCGACGTGTGTTGGCGGTTCGGCGTCCTGCAAACGTTGGACGACTACACCTCCGCCCTGCGACGAGGCGGCCCGAGCCTTGCCGCCGAAGTGTTTACCGACGAACCGGCCCGTGTAGGTGCGGCGGAGATCGATGCGGCATTCGCAGCTCTCGCCGACTACCTCGCCGACCGTGACGGGTGGGCTGCCCCTGCGTGGGCGCTGGACCCGTCGCGGTGCACGACCGCGTGGTATCCGGCGGTTCCTGTGATCTTTCGTGAGGACGCGGATCGGGAGAGCCCGGACGCGTTCCGGCGGCGCGGGATTCTCATCACTTCCCGTTCGCTGGCGAGGGCATGAACGATCGCGGGCAACTCGACGCTGACGGGGTGCTCGCCCTCTTCCAGGAGCTGTCTGACCGACTCGCAGCAGCCGGGGTGTCTGCGCAGTTGTTCGTCGTCGGCGGGGCGGCGATGGCGTTGGCGTATGACCGGGGCCGGTTGACGCGGGACGTGGACGCCTTATTCGTACCGGCACCTGAAGTGCGGCGGATCGCGGAAGAGATGAGCGGCCCGCACGGGCTCGAACCTGACTGGCTCAACGACGCAGCCAAAGGGTTCCTGCCCGGCGCGGACGATCACCCGCGCACCGTGTTCGAGTCGGAATCGCTGCTCGTGCAAGTACCGTCGCCAAGCTACCTGCTGGCGATGAAGCTGCACGCCTCTCGCGACGAGCGCGACCTGAACGATGCCGCGATCCTGTTCAACCGGCTCGGGTACACCTCCGCGCAGGACTGCATCGACCTGCTGACCGCGACCTACCCGACCAGTCAGCTCCTGCCGCGCCACCGCTACATCGCCGAAGACATCGCCGCCCGCGTACACGCCCGTAAAGACACGCCGAGGCGGCAATCTGTGAAGCGTAGTTCGGAACCTGTCAAGCGTACTTCGGTGAGCGGCATCGATGACGGCCTCGACCCGTTCCATGACCCCTGGCAGCACCGCCCAGGCTCGGGCACGCAGGGGCCGGGGCGGAGCCTGTAGAGAAAACGCCCGCAATAACTCCAACAACGGCGGACAGCGCTAGTTACCCCGCGCGTCCACGTCTTCCGGGCGGCAACAGTCCTTTGGCGCGGGCGCGAGCAACCCAGCCCTGAGCGGTCGAGAGCGGCACCCGACTCAGCTCCGCCATCTTCGCCGTCGGATTCGCCTCCCCGTCATCCACGAGGCGGGTGTGCTGCAAAGCGACAACCTCGTAGAAGTCCGGGGTGCGCTTCGGGTTCCCGAGTGGCTTCATCACGTCCTCGGCGCGCATGACGCGGCCTGAGGGCATGGTGAGGGTGCCGCCCTCAAACCGAGTGACTCCGGTGACGGCGAACTGGCGGCGGTTGATCGCCGCCTCGATCCGCGACGTGGGAAGGTTGCGGAGCATCGGGCTTGCCACCGGGTCACCGGCCTGCTCGGGCAGGTAGATGATCCCCGTGATCCGCACCTCACCCATCGGCTCCTGATGCATCAGGTACTGGCGCTGCAACCGCAGCAGCACACGGGTATGAGACTGCACATGCTCGATGAGGAACCAACGTCCATCGCGACCGTCGTTGTACCCGCGCAGTTCTCCGTCCAGCCCCGGTGTGGGGTATCTCCGCTTGTCATACTTGAGCGCCGCATCAATGGCGACCGACTCAGCGGAAGAGGCGATCACGGGAGGATCGGGTATCACCCAGCCCGCTGGCAGGTCGGAGAAGACCAGCAGCGGAACATCCTCCACGTCTTGACTCATGCTTCCAGGGTAGTGGAACCACGGATTCATCTCAAACAATGGCCGTTACGCCAAGAGTGTGTTACCTTGATATGGCGTATCTGCTATCGCATTAGATTGAGGTGAGTGTCCTGGCCCCAGCCCCGACCCGTCAGCGCCACCAACGCGCGGCGCAAGATAGGGCTGCGCTCGGGTCAGGGCCAGGCGGCGATCCGGTGCTTCGGCTCCGCTCGATCCGCCGTGCGGAGCCGGATGTGGGGAAGCTGGTGGAGTGGGTGCTGAACATCACCCAGACCCGCTACGACGCCTACCGAGACGGCCGACCCGACCCTTACGGCCTCCCAGCTCCGGAGAATCTGAGCCTGATGTCAGACCGGCGAGGCAGGGTAGAAGACGAACAAGAACCCGAGTTGCTGCACCGTCGAAGGAGCACCGCATGAGCATGACCGCTCCCACCCTCACGCCGACCAACGAACACGCGGAGAACAAGCCGGTGCTGCTGGCCGTGTCCTATCTGCGCGTCTCCACTCGTGAGCAGGCCGAGCGCGGCGGCACCGAGGAAGGGTTCTCGATCCCGGCGCAGCGCGAGGCGAACCATCGCAAGGCCGACGAGCTGAGCGCGCGGATCGTGCGGGAGTTCGTGGACGCCGGGGAGTCTGCACGCTCCGCCGACCGCGACGGGTTGCAGGAGATGCTGGCGTTCATCGCGGCGACGCGGGTGCAGTTCTGTATCGTGCACAAGCTCGACCGCCTCGCACGCAACCGCGCCGACGACGTCGCCATCCACCAAGCCCTCCTGACCGCCGGGGTCACGCTCGTCTCCGCAACCGAGTCCATTGATCACACGCCCTCGGGGATGCTCGTGCACGGCATCATGTCCTCCATCGCCGAGTTCTACAGTCGCAACCTCGCCACCGAAGTCACTAAGGGGTTGTCGCAGAAGGTCGCGCAGGGTGGCACCCCGATGCGCGCACCCATCGGCTACCTCAACGTCCGCAAGACGGATGAGGCAGGCCGTGAGATGCGCACGGTCGAGGTTGATCCTGATCGTGCCCCGCTCATCACCTGGGCGTTCGAGCGCTACGCGGAGGGCGAGATTTCCGTCACCGGCCTCCTGCGTGAGCTGACAGCACGGGGTTTGTTGACGGTGCCGACGCCGAAGCGCCCCTCGAAGCCGCTGGGGAAGAACACCCTCTACAAACTGCTGACGAACCCGTACTACGCGGGAGTGATCCGCTACAAGGGCGCACTGCATCCCGGCGCGCACGAACCGATCGTGGAACCGGAACTGTTCGACAAAGTGCAATCACTTCTGAAAGCGCGGACGGCGAAGATGACCCGGCATGTTCAGCACGCCCACCACCTCAAAGGGCTCCTGCACTGCGGCACCTGCGGATCACGGATGCTGCTGGACTTCGCCACCAACCCGCGCGGCACCACGTACGCCTACTTCGTGTGCTCCGGCCGCGCCGCGAAGAAGACCAACTGCACGAGACGCGCCGTGCCCGTCGCTGTCGCGGAACGGCTCGTGGCGGACTCCTATGCCTCGATCACGATCAGCGACGCCACCTATCAGCGGCTCGCCGCCGACGTGGACGCAGCGTTCGACAAACGCAACGCGGGCCAGGATCAGGAAGTCGCTGATCTGGCCGCGAACCGGGCACGCCTGGAAGCCGAATCCGACAAGCTCCTCGCCGCGCACTTCGCCGACGCCATCGACCTGCCCACCTTGAAGCGGCACCAAGACCGCATCCGTGCGGGCCTCGCAGACATCAACCGTCGCCTCGCGGAGCACAGCGAACACTACACCGGCGGGCGCGCATTCCTCCACGACTCGCTGCGGCTCCTCACCGACGCGCACCGCGCCTACGCCCACTCTGACGATGCCGACCGGCGGCTCGCGAACCAAGCGTTCTACACGCGCCTCGACATCACCGACGACGAACAACTACGCCCACGCCTCGCCGAACCGTTCGCGACGATCTTCCGCGAAGCACACGCGGACGGCGACGAAGGCAAGGAAGCGAAACGGGAACACACCACGTCTAGCGATGTCGCGTGTTCCCGTAAGACACTTTGGGTGGAGCCTAGGAGATTCGAACTCCTGACATCCTGCTTGCAAAGCAGGCGCTCTACCAACTGAGCTAAGGCCCCGTGAGGGAAATATTGAATTGAAAGTGTGGGGCTACCAGGACTTGAACCTGGGACCTCTTCATTATCAGTGAAGCGCTCTAACCACCTGAGCTATAGCCCCGTCAACCTCCGAAACTTTACCCGAGATTCACGGAAAATCCGAATCGAGGGCGAGGACCCCTGTGGACCCTCGCCCTCGACAGGCATCAGCGGCCCGGTCGGATGGTCGCGCTGCCCGCGGAGAGCGACACGTCGATCGTGCGCCGGGCGCTGGGCGACTGCTCGACCTTCGCATCGAGCGAGCCTGCGCTGACATCCTGCGTGATGTCGTACTCGACATCAGGCATGGTCAGATCCAATGATCCGGCGCTCACATCGATCGAGGTCCGGCTGGGCGCCGTGCCGGTCAGCTCCACGGTGAGATCGCCGGCTGACACCCCGAGGTCGGCCTCATCGACACCGTCGAGCAGGACATCCGCACGACCCGCATTCATGTTCACCTCGAAGCTCGTAGCCGAGCCCTGCACGTCGAGCGCACCGGCGTTCACGTTGATGTCGACAACACCGAAGTCACCGAGGACGTCGAGGCTCCCTGCGTTGAGGGTGAGGTCGGCGTCGAGCGACTTCCCCTGCAGGCTTTCCGGCAGCGTGAGGACTGCCACCTCCTCGTCGCCGAACCAGCTCCCGAACCACCAACCCCACACGCCCTCCGGGCTGCGGACGACCAACTCGTCGCCGTCGCGCTCGAAGGTCCACGCAGCGCCACGTCCGTTCGTGATCGCGAGCTCCGCCTCATCGACATCGCCGTACTCGACACGCATGCTGCTGGCATCCGCACTGAGGTCGATCCCGGCGACGCCGTCGATCGACACGGTCTGCACCGAATCCGGTGTGCTCGTGGATCGGATGCTCCCCGCCGCGGCCGCCGCAGCGGCACCGCCGGAACCCAACAGCGCGATCCCCCCGACCACGGCCGTGACGATCATGACGGCCGTGGCGCCGGAGGAACGCCCGGCCGCAGGGGGTCCTGTCGGCGTCGGCGGCACGGATGCCGGCGGGACGGAGTCCTGACGGCCGGACGCCGGTGGGGGAGTGAGCGGGGTGTGCCCGCCCTGGAAGTCGTTCTGCTCGGTGGTCATCGTGCCACTCCTGTCTGGCCGGCCGGAGGCGTCGGGCCTCCGGTGTTCTCGATGTGCGCGAGGGCGGCGAGCACGCGGCGGTTTCCCGACTCGTCCTGCTCGAAGCCCAGCTTCTGGAAGATGGCGGTGATGTTCTTCTCGACACTCGCCTCCGAGAGGAAGAGCAGTGCGGCGATCGCCTGGTTCGACTTGCCCTCGGCGATCAGCGCCAGCACGGTGCGCTCGCGCTCCGTGAGGCGGAGCATCCGGTCATCACGGTTGCGGCGGGTGAGGAGCTGCGCGACGACCTCGGGGTCGAGCACGGTCGCACCTTCCGCGATGCGCTGCACCGAGGCGAGGAAATCCGACACATCGGCGACCCTGTCCTTGAGCAGGTAGCCCAGTGGTCCGCCCTGCGCTGCGATCAGATCCGAGGCGTAACGCTCCTCGACGTACTGCGAGAGCACCAGGATCGCCAGCTGGGGATGCGTGGACCGCAGACCCAGAGCCGCACGGATGCCCTCGTCCGTGAAGGTCGGGGGAAGCCGCACATCCAGGATGCAGAGCTCCGGATCGGTTCCGGCGACCGCCTCGGCGAGACCAGCGGTGTCGGGGAGAGCCGCGACGACCTCATGGCCGGCGTCCTCGAGGAGGCGGACGAGACCTTCACGCAGCAGGACGGAATCCTCACAGATCAGGATGCGCATGGCACGTTCACCTCCAGGCTGGTCGGACCGCCCTGGGGGCTGTCGAGTCGGAAGGTGCCGCCGGCCGCGAGCACACGGTTGGCGATGCCGTCGAGGCCGCCACCGGGCTGCACCTGCGCACCGCCCATGCCGTTGTCCTCGACACGTGCCCAGAGCGTATTGCCCTCACGGATCCGCACCGTGACGCGTGCCTCGCTCGCCCGCGAGTGCTTGGCGGCGTTGGTGAGCGATTCGGCGATGGAGAAGTAGACGGCTGCCTCGGCATCCCTGCTGCAGCGTCCGTCCATCCGCACGTCCAGGTTCACGGGGATGTGCGAGCGCCCGGCCAGCGCCGACAGTGCCGCATCCAGCCCGCGATCGTCGAGCACTGATGCATGGATGCCACGGGCGAGCTGCCGCAACTCGGTGATCGCTGCCTTGGTGGAGGTGTGCGCCTCGGCGATCAGCTCCTTCGCGGTGTCGGGGTCGTTGTCGATCTTCTGCTGAGCGAGGCCGAGCGTCATGCCGACCGACACGAGTCGCGGCTGGACGCCGTCGTGCAGGTCGCGTTCGATACGCGTCCGCTCGAGGTCGGCCGCACGCACCGCGCCCTCCCGCTGCGCCGTCGAGGTGCGCACCTTCTCGGTGAGCTCGGTCTCACGACTGCGGATGACGATCGCCAGCGACAGCGTGCGGTGCAGCAGCGCGAGTCCGATCATGCCGACGACGGATGCGGCGATTCCCAGGATGCCGACCAGCGGCGCCCAGGCGACGGGGATACCGCCCCCGCCGAACGGACCCATCACGGACTCGGCCGAGGTGAGCGGTGCGAACGAGATGATGATCGACCACACCAGCGTCCACGCGAGGCGGAGCACGATGAAGCCCAGGACGGCGGCGATGGCGAAGTTGGCGATCGCCCGCCACATGCGTCCGTCGATGGCCTGTCGGCCGAGCGAACGGAGCCACCCGCCGAAACCGGGGCGATCACGGCGACGCAGACCCAGCGGTGCGATCGGCGTGCGGTAGAGAGCGCCCACGCGGGCGACCTCGAACCAGCCGACCCCGAACAGCGCGTAGACCAGGCCCACGAGGAGGACGGCGCCGATGCCGGCGGCGAAGAGCAGTCCGAGGCCGGTGCCGAGCAACCCGCCGAGAGTGGAGAAGATGATGCCGCCGATCACGCCCACCCCTGCCAGATGCAGGATGGTCGTGAAGATGCGCAGCGGCGGCTTCGCGGCCGTCACCGGCGGCGCAGTCGCAGTCTGAGTGGTCATGCTTCCAAGGTACGGGCGCCCCGTTCGCGCCGACACCGAGTCATCCGGACTCCTGCGTTCGGGTTTTCCCTACTCCGCCGGGAACGACGAAGGGCGGATGCCGCAGCATCCGCCCTTCGATCGCCGGGGCCTGTCGGCCCGGGAGACGTCAGTTCGACATGAAGCCGACGAGCAGTCCGCCCGTCACCTTCACGGCGAGGTTGTAGATTCCCGCGATCACGGCGCCGAGCACCGTGAACACGATCAGGTTGAGGATCGCGACGACCGCGGCGAACGCCATGACCTGAGGCAGCCCCACCAGCTCCGACAGTGCGATCGCACCATCCGAGAACTTGTTGATGAACTCGTTGGCGGTCGCCATGATGCCGGTCGCCTGGAGCACCAGGAAGATCAGGAAGAACGACACCATCGTGACGATCGCGAGGGCCACCGCTCCGAGGAACGAGAGCTTCACGGCCGACCAGAAGTCGACGTAGACGAGACGCAGGCGGACCTGCTTGCCACTGGTTTTGCGCGTGGACTTCTTCGCCAGCTTGTCGGCTACTGTGCTCATGCGTCCGTACTTTCCTCAGGGTTCTGTGTCGACTCGGGGGCTTCGGATTCCCCCTCCGCGTCTGCGGCGTCCTCGTCGTTCGCGAGGCCCCGCTCACTGTTGCGGGCGATGGCGAGGATACGGTCGGCTTCCGTCGTCCGTGCGAACACCACTCCCATGGTGTCTCGACCCTTGGCGGGCACCTCGGCCACGGCAGAGCGTACCACCTTGCCGCTGGACAGAACCACCAAGACCTCGTCGTCCTCGGCGACGATCAGACCACCCGCGAGAGTGCCCCGATCATCGTTGAGTTTGGCCACCTTGATGCCCGTTCCGCCTCGTCCCTGCACGCGGTATTCCTCCACCGCGGTGCGCTTCGCGAAGCCTCCGTCGGTGACGACGAACACGAACTTGCCCAGTGCCGCGACCGACGCCGACAGCAGGCAGTCCCCGTCGAGCTTGAACTTCATACCCCGCACACCGGCGGTCGCGCGGCCCATCGGACGCAGCGCCTCATCGGTCGCTTCGAACCGGACCGACATGCCCCGACGGCTGATCAGGAGGATGTCATCCTCCTTGTTCACCATGAGTGCGCTGACCAGCTCGTCCTCGTCGTTCAGACGGATCGCGATGACGCCGCCCTGACGGTTGGTGTCGTACGCCTCGAGGCGGGTCTTCTTGACCAGGCCCTCTCGGGTCGCGAGCACCAGGTACTCGGCGACCTGATAGTCGCGGATGTCGAGCACCTGCGCGATGTTCTCATCCGGCTGCAGCGCGAGGAGGTTCGCGACGTGCGTACCCTTCGCGTCACGGCCGGCCTCGGGCACCTCGTAGGTCTTCGCCCGGTAGACGCGTCCCTTGTCGGTGAAGAACAGCAGCCAGTGGTGCGTGGTCGTCACGAAGAAGTGCTCGACGATGTCATCCGCGCGCAGCTGCGCGCCCTTGACACCCTTGCCGCCACGGTGCTGCGAGCGGTAGTTGTCACTGCGCGTGCGCTTGATGTAGCCCTCGCGCGTGACGGTGACGACCATCTCCTCTTCGGCGATGAGGTCTTCCATCGAGACATCGCCGTCGAAGCCGTGCAGGATGTGGGTGCGACGGTCGTCGCCGAAGCGGTCGACGATCGCCGTCAGCTCTTCGCGGATGATGGTGCGCTGGCGCGACTCGTCGGCGAGGATCGCCTTGAAGTCCGCGATCTGCCCCTCGAGCTCGCTCGCCTCGTCGAGGATCTTCTGACGCTCGAGAGCGGCGAGTCGACGCAGCTGCATTCCGAGGATCGCGTCGGCCTGGTCGTCGTCGATGTCGAGCAGCGTCTTCAGACCCGAACGGGCCTCGTCGACCGTGGGCGAGCGGCGGATGAGCGCGATGACCTCGTCGAGCGCGTCGAGCGCCTTCAGGTAGGCGCGCAGGATGTGCATGCGTGCCTCGGCCTTGCGCAGGCGGAAGCCGGTGCGTCGCACGATCACTTCGATCTGGTGCGTGATCCAGTGCGTGATGAACCCGTCGATCGCGAGCGTGCGCGGAACGCCGTCGACGATCGCGAGCATGTTCGCGCCGAAGTTCTCCTGCAGCTGCGTGTGCTTGTACAGGTTGTTCAGTACGACCTTGGCGACGGCATCGCGCTTGAGCACGACGACGAGACGCTGACCCGTGCGGTCGGAGGATTCGTCACGGATGTCCGCGATGCCGGTGATCTTGCCGTCACGGGCCAGATCACCGATCTTGACCGCCACGTTGTCGGGGTTCACCTGGTACGGCAGCTCGGTGATCACGAGGCACGTGCGGCCCTGGATCTCCTCGACGTTCACAACGGCGCGCATCGTGATCGATCCACGACCCGTGCGGTACGCCTCGTGGATGCCCTTGGTGCCGAGGATCTGCGCACCGGTCGGGAAGTCCGGACCGGGAACGCGCTGGATCAGACCGTCGAGGAGTTCTTCGCGGGTGATGCCCGGGTTGTCGAGAGCCCACAGCGCCGCATCCGAGACCTCGCGCAGGTTGTGCGGCGGGATGTTGGTGGCCATGCCGACCGCGATGCCGACCGAGCCGTTGACCAGGAGGTTCGGGAACCGGGCGGGCAGAACCGTCGGCTCCTGGGTCTGACCGTCGTAGTTGTCCTGGAAGTCGACGGTCTCCTCTTCGATGTCGCGCACCATCTCGAGCGCGAGCGGAGCCATCTTCGTCTCGGTGTAACGCGGAGCGGCGGCGCCCATGTTGCCGGGGGAGCCGAAGTTGCCCTGCCCGAGCGCGAGCGGATACCTCAGCGACCACGGCTGCACGAGGCGGACGAGGGCGTCGTAGATCGCGGAGTCACCGTGCGGGTGGTACTGGCCCATGACCTCGCCGACCACACGGGCGCACTTCGAGAACGACTTGTCAGGGCGGAATCCACCGTCGTACATGCCGTAGATCACGCGGCGGTGCACGGGCTTGAGTCCGTCACGGACGTCGGGCAGCGCGCGCCCCACGATCACGGCCATCGCGTAGTCGAGATAGCTGCGCTGCATCTCCGACTGCAGGTCGACCTGATCGATCTTGCCGTGGTCGTGCGCCGGCTCGGTGCGTTCTTCGTCAGTCATGTGTCATTTCCTGGGTTGCTGAGCTTGTCGAAGCGTCCGGGTCCCTTCGACGAGCTCAGGGACCCAGGTCTCCACTAGATGTCGAGGAAGCGGACGTCCTTGGCGTTGCGCTGGATGAAGCTGCGTCGGGATTCGACGTCCTCACCCATCAGCACGCTGAAGATCTCGTCGGCGGCAGCGGCATCCTCGATCGTGATCTGCTGGAGCGTACGAGTGGAGTGATCCATCGTGGTCTCCCACAGCTCCTTCGGGTTCATCTCACCGAGACCCTTGTAGCGCTGGATGCCGGCATCCTTCGGGATGCGCTTGCCGTTGTCGAGACCGTGCTTGAGCAGGGCGTCGCGTTCGGCATCGCTGAACACGTACTCGTGCGCCGAGTTCGACCACTTCAGGCGGTACAGCGGCGGCATCGCGAGGTAGACGAAACCCGCCTCGATGAGACCGCGCATGTAGCGGAACAGCAGCGTGAGCAGCAGCGTCGTGATGTGCTGACCGTCGACGTCGGCATCGGCCATCAGCACGATCTTGTGATAGCGCGCCTTCTCGATGTCGAATTCTTCACCGATGCCCGTGCCGAAGGCCTGGATCATCGCCTGGACTTCCTTGTTGCCGAGCGCCTTGTCGAGGCGCGCGCGCTCGACGTTGAGGATCTTGCCTCGCAGCGCCAGGATCGCCTGGGTGTGCGGGTCGCGACCCTGCACGGCTGAGCCACCTGCGGAGTCACCCTCGACGAGGAAGATCTCGCTGATCGACGGGTCCTTGCTGGTGCAATCCTTGAGCTTGTCCGGCATCGCAGCAGACTCGAAGACGCTCTTGCGGCGGGCGGTCTCGCGCGCCTTGCGAGCGGCGAGGCGGGCGGTCGCGGCGTCGAGCGCCTTGCGGATGATGTTCTTCGCCTGCGTCGGATTGCGGTCGAACCAGTCACCGAGCTGATCGCCCACGACCTTCTGCACGAACGCCTTCGCCTCGGTGTTGCCGAGCTTGGTCTTCGTCTGACCCTCGAACTGCGGCTCACCGAGCTTGATCGAGATGACCGCGGTGAGTCCCTCGCGCACGTCATCACCGGAGAGGTTGTCGTCCTTCTCCTTGAGGATGTTGTTCGCACGCGCGTACTTGTTCACCAGGGTCGTGAGCGCCGCACGGAAGCCCTCCTCGTGCGTGCCACCCTCGTGCGTGTTGATGGTGTTCGCGTAGGTGAAGACGTTCTCGGTGTACGAGGTCGTCCACTGCATCGCGACCTCGAGCGAGATCTTGCGCGCGATGTCCTCGGACTCGAACGCGATGATCTCCTCGTTCACGACCTCGGCATGGCGCACCTTGTTCAGGTACTCGACGTAGTCGACGAGACCGCGCTCGTAGAAGAAGACGTCGCCCGGCTGCTTCGAGACCGTCTGCCCGTCGACCTCGATCTCATACGCCGACTGCGGACGCTCGTCGCGCAGGTCGATGCGCAGCCCCTTGTTCAGGAACGCCATCTGCTGGAAGCGTGTGCGCAGCGTGTCGTAGTCGAACTCGATCGTCTCGGTGAAGATCTCGGCGTCCGGCCAGAACGTGATCGTCGTTCCGGTCTCGTCGGTGGCCTCGCCCTTCTCGAGCTTCTGCTGCGGGGCGCCGCCGTTGGCGAAGCTGTGCCGCCAGACGAAGCCCTTCTGCTTGACCTCGACGTCGAAGCGCGTCGAAAGCGCGTTCACGACCGAGGAACCCACACCGTGCAGACCGCCGGAGACGGCGTAGGCGCCGCCGCCGAACTTTCCACCCGCGTGCAGGATCGTCAGCACGACCTCGACCGTCGACTTGGTCGGGTCGGAGGAGTGCGGATCGACGGGGATGCCGCGACCGTTGTCGACGACACGCACCCCGCCGTCGGCGAGCATCGTGACGAGGATGGTGTCGGCATAGCCGGCCAGCGCCTCATCGACCGAGTTGTCGACGATCTCGTAGACCAGGTGATGAAGACCTCGCGGACCCGTGGATCCGATGTACATACCAGGACGTTTGCGAACGGCCTCGAGGCCTTCCAGGATCTGGATCGAGTCCGCACCGTACTCGCCGGGCTGCTTCACCTTCGGGGAGATCGACGTGGACTGGGTTCCCTCGTCTGCCGGTGTCTGGGTCTCTGAGCCGGTCGAAGGGTTCGAGGTTCCCTCGGTGTTGGATTCCGTCTCGTCAGCAGGGGATTCAGGCGTCATCAGAGGGCATTCTCCACATCGATATCACGAACTCCCATTCTAGCCGGGTTTTGTCGTGAAATGCCGCTCAACGGCCGCGTGTGGGCCTCTGAGCCGTCTGGACCCTGCCGATGGTGTCCTACCCGTAGGTATCGCGCGGGCCCCGCCCTGGGACGGCTCTGGGACCCCATTTCCAGGAGGGAACGTCCGGTCCGATGAAGCGCAGGTTCTCCACGCCGGCATCGGGATAGCGCCGGCCGATCTCCGTGACGATGGTCGCGCGCATGTACTGGAGGTTCTTCGCCCAGGCCGTGGAATCGCACTTGACCGTGAGCAGACCGCGCTCGAGCGAGACCGGCTCGGAGTGCTTCGCGGTGTCGGCACCGGCGAGATCCGCCCACTGACGCACCAGATCCTCGCGGGCGAGCGTGGTCTGCCATCCGGAGTCCCGACTGAGCTTGTCGAGCACATCGCCCAGCGTTCCGGGATCGCGACCGGGGGTGAACGGCGCGTTGTCATCGTCGTCGCGGATGCGGCGCTTGCGCTTCCAGGAATTCGAGCTGGGCTTGAGACCCCGCAGTCGCAGGTATGTGGACACCGTCTCGGGGGCGTCGGATGCCGCGGCGGCGTTCGTGCTGATGTCAATCATCCGTCGCCTCCTCATCCGATTCGTTCTGGGCCTCTGACGGTGCCGAAGGGACACGGTCGTCGCTGATGGTGCCTGCGTCGATACGCACCACATGCGCGTGCAGCACCTCAGGAATATCCTCCTCCACGGCCGCGGTGACCACCACCTGCTCGTAACCCGCCGTGAGATCGGCCAGGCGCTGACGGCGGTTGGCGTCGAGTTCGGCGAACACGTCGTCGAGGATCAGTACGGGATCGCCCGCCGGCGACTCGCTGCGGAGCAGTTCCGCCGAGGCGAGGCGCAGCGCGAGCGCGACCGACCACGACTCGCCGTGCGACGCGTACCCCTTCACCGGCAGAGAACGCACGCGCAGGATCAGGTCATCACGATGGGGTCCGGTCAGCGTCAGACCGCGGTCGAGCTCGCTCGACCGTTTCGCAAGGAGCGACGAGCGGAACATCTCGGCGATGTCTGCGGAGGTCTCCACCGCCGCAGCGCCCTCCGCCTCCGGACGACCGGCATCCTCTTCCGGATCGGCGCCCCGCACCGACAAGGCCCACTCGAGCTGCGGTCGATGATCCGCGCCGGCGATCGCCGCGTACGCATCCGCCACCGGTTTCTGCAGATCGGCGGCCAATCGCTGCCGAGCGACGATGATCTCGGATCCGAGTGAGACGAGCTTGTCGTCCCACACGTCGAGTGTGCTCAGCGCCTCACCCTTGATACCCCGCGCCCGCGCGGACTTCAGCAGGGCATTGCGCTGCTTGAGCACCCGGTCGTAGTCGGCGAGGACGGCGGAGAGCCGGGGAGTGCGCTGGATCAGCAGCTGATCGACGAAACGGCGCCGAGACGACGGATCCCCGCGCACGATCTGCAGGTCCTCCGGCGCGAAGAGCACGACATGCGCGTACCGGGGGAGCTCGTTCGTCTTCGACGGCGACCCGTTGATGCGCGCCTTGTTCGATCCCTGGCGGTTCAACTGCACCTCGACCAGCACGCGACGTTCCCCGTGCGAGAGACGAGCACGGATGATCGCGTAGTCCTGCCCGTCACGCACCATCGGCGCATCGGACGACACCCGGTGAGAACCGAGCGTCGCAAGGAAGACGACCGCTTCTGCCAGATTCGTCTTGCCCTGTCCGTTGAGGCCGACGAGAACGTTCGGTCCCGAATGCAGGGTGAGTTCCGCGGTCGCGTAATTGCGGAAATCGACCAGACTCAGGTGCTCCACAATCACGGGTTCACACTACCTTCGGCGTCTGACACCGGACACACGACGAGTGGGGGACGCCCCCTGAGAGCAGCCCGGATCAGCGCAGGAGCAGGTTGGGCTGCAGCAGGTACTTGAAGGAATCCAGTCCGGCCTGGTCGACCGACGTCTGGCTCGTGATGAGGACCGGGCTCAGCTTGTTGGCATTGTCGCTCGAGGTGAACGTCACGCGGACGAACTCGCTCTTCACCGCGCCGAGCGCCTCGATCAGGTACTGCGGGTTCAGGCCGAGGGTGACCTCTTCGCCGCCGTTGAGGATCGCGTCGACCGACTCGGATGCCCGTGCGTGCTCGCTGCCGGACGCGTCCATGGTCACGCTGTCGTTCGAGAAGGTGAAACGCAGCGGAGCTGCCCGGTCGAGCACCAGAGCCACACGGCGCACGGCCTCGACCAGATCAGCCGTGTTGACGACGGCGTAGTGATCGGTCTGCTCGGGGAACAAGCGGCGAACAGGCGGGAAATTGCCCTTGATCAGGAGCGATGTGACGGTCTTGTTGCCTGCGGTGAAGGCGATGATCTCGCGGTCGCCGGCCCCGGAGAAGGCGATCTGGATCGTACCCGCATGGCCGAAGGTCTTTCCGACTTCGAGCAGGGTGCGTGCGGGAACGAGAGCGGTCGTCTCGACGGTCTCTCCATCCCACGGCACGTCACGGAGCGAGACACGGTAGCGGTCCGTCGCGACGAGGCTGAGGTTGTGACCCGACACCTCGAGCTGGACACCGGTGAGGACCGGAGTCACGTCGTCGCGAGAAGCGGCGAAGCCCACCTGCGAGATCGCGGTGCCGAAATCGTCGGCCGGGACGACGCCCGAGGAACCGGAGACTTCGGGGATCGAAGGATATTCCTCGACAGGCATGGCGGCGAGCGTGAAACGTGCGGATCCGCACGTGACGGTGATCCCGCCGTCCTCCTCGACGGCGATCTCGATCGGCGCGTTCGGAAGACGGCTCGCGATGTCGGAGAGCAGGCGGCCGTGGACCAGGATCGTGCCCGGAGTGTCGACCGTGGCTTCGATGGTCGTGCGAGCGGATGCCTCGTAGTCGAAGGCCGAGAGCGTGAGGCCCGAACCGTCCGCCTCGATCAGCACTCCGGCGAGGATCGGCTGCGGATTGCGCTGCGGCAGAAGCTTGACGACGAACGACACGGCCTCACTGAAGACATCGCGGTTGACCTGAAACCTCACGGGTGCTCCCTTGTCGTCATTCTGCGACGCGTGTCGTCGTCTTTCCCTGTGCAGGGCTTCCCATGCTAGCCCCACAGTCACACGTATCCCTACGCCCGAGGGATTTGTGATTCGGATCCCGGTTTTCACACTCTCTGGTGATCGGATCGCGCCTTAACTGGTTTAACTCCTTAACGGTGTTAACAGCTGTGGATTCTGTGGATAACTCGGTGGATAGCTGTCGGGAGTAAGGAACTACACAGTTGTCACTTGTGGAATCCCTGAGGAAACCGGGGGTGGGGAGGGATCGAGGCCTTCTGGACTTCCCCGAAGTTATCCACAGGTTTGGTCGATCAGCCCACATCCAGGCCTCGCTGTTCAACAGTCATCCACAAGTTATCCACATGTGCATAGACGCATTTATCTGAGGCCTCGTTGGCGTGTCAAGTCAGCAAAAAGGGGGACACCTCACCCGAACGGATGCGGTGTCCCCCTCTTCGGAGTCGACGTGGGGTCAGCGTCGACCGAGCTGCGTGGTGATCTCGGTGACCTGGTTGTAGATCGAGCGACGCTCCTTCATGAGTTCGCTGATCTTCTTATAGGCGTACATCACCGTCGTGTGGTCGCGGTTCCCGAAGAGCTGACCGATCTTCGGCAGCGAGAGGCTCGTCCGCTCCCGGCAGAGGTACATCGCGATCTGGCGGGATGTGGCGATCTGCTGCGATCTGCTCGACCCGTAGAGATCGTCGACCGTGAGCTTGAAGTACTGCGCGGTCGCGGTGATGATGTCGGTCGGCGAGATGATGTTGTCTTCCGCCGTGTCGATGATGTCGCGCAGCACTGTCTGCGCGAGCGAGATGTCGAGTGCCGACCGGTTCAGACTCGCGAAGGCCGAGACGCGGATCAGCGCCCCCTCGAGCTCGCGGATGTTGGAGGAGACGACGGTGGCGATGTACTCCAGCACCTCGTCGGGGATGTGAAGCGCCTCGCTCTGCGCCTTCTTGCGGAGGATCGCGATACGCGTCTCGAGGTCGGGGGCCTGCACGTCGGTGATGAGGCCCCACTCGAAGCGGCTGCGCATCCGGTCCTCGAACCCCGTCAGGTGCTTCGGCGCGACATCGCTGGTGATCACCACCTGCTTGTTGTGGTCGTGCAGGGTGTTGAAGGTGTGGAAGAACGCCTCCTGGGTTTCGGCCCGCCCCTGGAGGAACTGGATGTCGTCGATCAGGAGGATGTCGACCTCGCGGTAGCGCGCCTGGAATGCCGCACCGCGGTTGTTCGCGATCGAGTTGATGAAGTCGTTCGTGAATTCCTCGCTCGAGACGTACCGCACCTTGACGCCCGGGTAGAGGGACTGTGCGTAGTCGCCGATCGCATGCAGGAGGTGTGTCTTGCCGAGTCCCGAGTCCCCATAGATGAAGAGAGGGTTGTACGCCTTGGCCGGCGCCTCGGCCACCGCGACCGCGGCGGCGTGGGCGAACCGGTTGGACTGACCGATCACGAAGTTGTCGAAGGTGTACTTCGGGTTGAGTCGCGATTCGTGCCGCATGGGCGTCGGCTGTTCCATGGGGGATTCGACGCGGACGTGGTCCTGACGGGCGAAGTCGCCGTCCTGCCGCCCGAACTCACTCACGGGGATCGGGGCGGTCGGCTGTTCCGCGAGCTCGTGGTTCACCACGACGCGGAAGGCAGTGACCTCGTCACCGAGATGCGTCAGCGCTTCCATGATGGGGAGGCGCAGTCTCTTGTTGATCTGCGCCGCCGTGAGGTCGTTGGGGACCTCGAGGTACAGAGTCGCCGCCATCACGCCGGCCGGGACGGCGAGGCTGAGGAATCCCTGCAGCTGGGGAGTGACGCGATCGTCGGACTCCAGCAGCTCCTGCACCGTGGTCCAGATCGGAACGTCGGGCTGGGCTGGTGTGGACATGACGCTCCGCGCGGGGGTTTCGATGTGGGTTCCCCGATGCCGCGGTCCCCTGTGGATAACTTGCTCTGCCACGGTAGTCATCCCGGCTGTGAACGGCAACCTGCCCTTGAAAACACGCGAGCGTGTTGTACCCGCCGAGTTGCTCGGGGTTGTGGATAATGGCTGTGCGGTTCACTCTGGACGCCGTATGCCTCAGCGCGCAGATTTGCTCTGCGCGCCGCCAAGACGTACCCTTACTTGGTTGACTTATGCCATTTTTGGCAGTACCCCATGTCTCCGGTCGCAGTGAACCCGGTGGCAGCATTCCCGGAGTGATTCCATGACTAAGCGCACCTTCCAGCCCAACAACCGTCGTCGTGCCAAGAAGCACGGCTTCCGTGCTCGCATGCGCACCCGCGCCGGCCGCGGCATCCTCGCCGCTCGTCGCGCGAAGGGCCGCACCGAGCTCTCCGCGTAGTCCGCTGTGCTCGCCCGCCCGTATCGGCTGACCCGCGGGAGCGACTATCGACTGGTCGTTCGACGTGGATCCCGTTGTGGCGGGGCGCGCGTCGTGACCTCGATGTTGTCGACGGGCGAGAGCACCGCTGCACGGTTCGGTTTCATCATCAGCAAGCAGGTGGGGAACGCCGTGGTGCGCAACTCCGTACGTCGACGGCTCAAAGCCGTCTGTGCGGAGGCGCTGCCGCGCGTCCCCGAGGGCACGGATGTCGTCATCCGTGCCCTTCCTGCGTCTGCCACCGCGACCTATGCCGAACTGAGTGCGGATGTGAACCGCTGCCTCGGTCGACTGAGTACCGCGCCTGTCGAGGTACGGGCATGACGGCTCTTCCGGCCTCGTCGATCGGCGAGGCGCATCTGCAGGGTCGTGACCTGCTGCGGAGCATCCCGCTCATCCCCCGCAATCTG
This sequence comes from Microbacterium saperdae, assembly GCF_006716345.1. NCBI lineage: Bacteria > Bacillati > Actinomycetota > Actinomycetes > Micrococcales > Microbacteriaceae > Microbacterium > Microbacterium saperdae. The sequence goes on along the minus strand of NZ_VFOX01000002.1, from coordinate 368,790 downwards.
GTGCTGGGATTCCTCTCGGGATACCGCACGGTGATCTCCCCTCTATATGGAGATGTCTGTGCGTACTACCCCTCGTGTTCCGCCTACGCTGTAGGTGCAGTGCAACAGCACGGCGCTGTGCGGGGATCCCTGGTCTCAGCCTGGCGCATCCTCCGTTGCAACCCTTGGTCTCGCGGTGGCGTCGATGACGTTCAGCCGCACAAGCACTTCCGCTACGACCTGACTGCTCGCGGTTTCGTCGTCCCTGCCCGAAAGGACTGATCAGTGGGTCTTGATCTCCTGCTAGCCAGCACAACTCCCAGCGACGCCCCCGCAGCGGGAGGTTTCGATCTGCTCGGCACCATTCTGTGGCCGCTGAAGTGGGTCGTCGAGCTGATTCTCGTCGCATGGCACTGGCTGCTCACCGCGGTCGGTCTGCCGGCGGCATCTGGGCTCACGTGGGTGCTGTCGATCGTCGGTCTCGTCATCGTCGTTCGCGCTGCTCTGATCCCGCTCTTCGTGAAGCAGATCAAGAGTCAGCGAAAGATGATGGAAATTGCTCCTGAGCTGCGAAAAGTTCAGGAGAAGTATCGCGGCAAGAAGGATCAGCTGTCTCGTGAGGCGATGAGCCGCGAGACCATGGCCCTGTACAAGAAGCACGGCACGACGCCGATGTCGAGCTGCCTGCCTCTGCTGGTGCAGATGCCGATCTTCTTCTCCCTCTTCAGCGTGCTGAGCGATGTCAGCAAGCACGCGAAGGACAGCATCGGAGGAGTGGGGCTCCTCAACCCGGAACTCACCCAGCAGTTCTACGACGCGAAGCTCTTCGGGGTGGCCTCACTGCACGAGACGCTCGGGAATGCCGTTGACACCGGCAACACCACGGCGATCATCATCCTCGTCACGCTCGTCGTGCTCATGATCGGTTCGCAGTTCTTCACTCAGCTGCAGATCATCTCCAAGAACCTTTCGCCCGAGGCCAAGACCGGCCAGGCGTACCAGATGCAGAAGATCATGCTGTACGTGCTGCCCCTGGGCTTCATCTTCTCCGGTGTCTTCTTCCCGCTCGGCGTCGTCGTGTACTGGTTCATCTCGAACCTCTGGACCATGGGACAGCAGTTCCTCGTCATCCGCGAGATGCCGACCCCCGGGTCCGAAGCGGCGAAGGCTCGTGAAGAGCGCCTGGCTCGCAAGGGCAAGGCCATCGATGCCTCGGGCAAGGTCGTTCCGATGTCGGTCTTCGAGGCGGAGCAGCAGCGCAAGCTCGAGGAAGTCGAGAAGGCGAAGGCCGAGGCTCCCAAGCGTCAGCAGCCCGTTGGCAAGAAGCGTGCGAAGAAGAAGGGGAGCGCCTCATGACCGAGAGCGTGACGGAGAGCGTCGAGCCCACGGTGGCTCAGCTCGAGAACGAAGGCGATGTCGCTGCGGACTACCTCGAGGAACTCCTCGACATCGCAGACATCGACGGTGACCTGAACCTGGACGTTCGCCAGGGTCGTGCCTATGTGTCGGTGGAAGCGGAGGATGACGGCCTTGCTCTGCTCTCCGCGCCCGACACCGTGCAGGCTCTGCAGGAGCTGACTCGGCTTGCCGTGCAGAACAAGACCGGCGCATTCTCCCGCCTCATCCTCGACATCGGAGGATCGCGCGACATCCGTCGCCGTCAGCTGGAGACGCTCGTCGACGCTGCTGCGACGAAGCTCGACGAGGGGTCGTCGCAGGCATCCCTCCCGGCCATGTCGAGCTACGAGCGCAAGCTCGTTCATGACATCGCTTCGGACCGCGGCCTGGTGTCGGAGTCCTACGGTGAGGGCGCAGACCGGCACACGGTTCTCCGCCGTCGTTGATGTTTCACGTGAAACATTCTTCGGGATGCCGTTCATGACCGGCCTCGAGACCGAGCCGGCGATCGCGGCGGAGCTCTTCGGAGACCGGATCGATGTCGCACGGGCTTTCACGGATGCGCTCGCACGAGAAGGTGAGGAGCGTGGCCTGATCGGTCCACTCGAACTTCCTCGCCTGTGGACGCGGCACATCCTGAACAGCGTGATCGGCGCACCGCTCTTCTACGGGTCGGTGGCAGACATCGGCTCCGGTGCGGGACTCCCCGGGCTGGTGCTCGCGATCGCGCGACCCGATGTGCAGTGGACGCTGATCGATCCCATGGAGCGCCGAGTGAACTGGCTCAACGAGCAGGTGGCCGAGCTCGGGCTGGATAACGTCGAGGTGCACCGTGCTCGCGCTGAAGAAGTGCAGCGCCCCGAGGGATTCGATGTCGTGACCGCCCGAGCTGTCAGTGCGTTGCGTACCCTCATCCCTCTCACGGCGCCCCTGGTCAAAGACGGGGGAGAGCTCGCTCTCTTCAAGGGCATGAACGCGGCGAACGAGATCGATGCGGCACAGAAGCCCATCAAGAAGTTCCGGCTGTCGAATGTACGCGTCGAGGTACTGGGTGAAGGGGTGCTTTCCGAGAGCACTCGTGTGGTGCGGGCGGTTGTGCGGTAGTTCGCCTCGACCATGTTTCACGTGAAACATGCTGTCTGGCGGATCGCTTGTTGATGCTGGTCCGTGGCTCGTTGAGTGCTTGTGGGTGGATGACGGGATGCTCCCTTCGTTCGCAGAACGGGCACCCTCCCCGCAAGCGGGGCCCCTCCCGATGCTCACTCCGGGAGCATCCCGTCATCCGCGCGTCCTTCGGAACGTGAGGTGCGTCGACCAATGTCTATCGATGGGGGCGTGGGGGCAGCGTGTCGCTTTGCTCCACGGCTGGCTGTGTGCGGATGTGGGGGTGCCTGCGCAACGCCGACGCTCGTTCTTGCGCATGTTTCACGTGAAACATGCGGGTCAGGACATTGGGGTCATCGGGGATGATCGATCGCCTGAGTGGAGAGGGCGACTTGACCTGCCGTGGGTGTCCCTTCTGAAGGGTGGTGAGGAGCGGCGAAAAGGTGTTTCACGTGAAACATTTGCTCGCGTTGAGCTTCCCGAAACTTCTTCTGCTGAGGAGCCGTCGCGTATGTGAAGGGTGAGGAGTCACTGTGTGAGGGACACCGCGCGGGGGGCGCAGGGGTGTTGCCGCGGGAGGTATGGCGCTGGCGGCCAGGACTTGTTGCGGGGGAGTCATGCTTGCGATGAGGGGATGTTTCACGTGAAACAGGGCGAGCGCGATGACTGGGGTAATGGCGATGCGATGTGCTGGCTATGTGTTTCTCGTGCACGTTATCCACAGGGTGCACGAACTGGGGATGCGAGGTGAGGAAGGGCGCCGATGCCCTTGATTCATGCGGAATACGGGGGCTTGTCGCTGGGAGCTCGTGGCATCTCGCACTCGGCCGGCCTGTTGCTCCACAGATCCATCCACAGGTGTAGACCGCATTCCTCTCGGTCTCCAGGAGTCCGGATAAGGCACCGTGTTTCACGTGAAACATGAACCATGGGTCTCACCGCCAGGGATTGGGCCGCGTTACCCACGAGCCCGAAGGTGCTCGTCTGGGAACTCCGCGCACGTGGTGAGGGCGCAGGAGTGGTGTTTCACGTGAAACACGCTTTGGGCTACCCAGTTGCCGAGGGCGCCTTCTGGTGCTGAGCGGCTCCAGGGTGGGGCAGTGGCTCCCAAGCGGTTCTGCGAGTCGCCCACCGAGCGGTATGCCTGCACGATCTTCGGGGGATGGCTGGTCGGGTCGAGGATGCGCGCCGTGCGCGTTGGCGGCGCTGTAGAGGCCGGTCGGTGGAGACCGCGTTGTAAAGGGCAGTTGGTAGAGATGGCGATGACGGGGTGGGTTGGCAGAAGGCGGGGCGAGAGGTGGTTTGGTCCGCCGTCTACCGATCAGTGAGCCATCCACGTCCACGAGCAGCTCCGCCACGGACAGGCCCGCGATGTTTCACGTGAAACAGGATCTTAGCCAGGGCCGCAGCGATGCGTGATCGGGGAGGGCTTCACGCTGATCGGTCGCGCTCAGGGCTGGCGTCATCAGCGGGGCGCATCAGCACGTTTCACGTGAAACATGGCACCGGCGCAGGCACCCTCCGTCTCCTCGTGCGGATGCCGGTTCCGCCTGAGCCGCTGGAGGACACGAGACTGTAGCTGAACGACCCTGCATGTGATGTCTCCTCCCGTGGGCATCCGCAGGGCATGCCGCCTCACAGCTCCTGGTCAATGCGCGTGCGAATCACGGCGTCCATTTGGACATCGCGGGTGCGGGGAGGTCTGCGCTGGCCGCAATCCGAGCGGACGGGGAACCGTAGACCCTGAGCCCGGCGTTCCGACAGCACGGGAACCCTTGCCGGTGGCGTCGACTCATCACCGCGAGGTGCGTCGACCGCGAGGGGCACCGCCCCATCCTGCCCAGACAGGCGCCAGCAGTCACGAAATCACACAGAGGCCTCGGAGAAGCCTCAGAACGCCCGATCTTGCGTGAATCAACGTCCCTCCCAGCGATTAGAGTGGAACGCGGCCCCGAAAGGAGTGGATGTTTCACGTGAAACAGTCCGAAAAGGCATCCTCGAACGATTCGTTCGGTATGGATACACCGCTCGCGCGGGAACTCGCAGACCTCTCCGCTCGGCGACGCGCCCTGGAATCCACGAAGGTGGACTTCTCCGGGGACACTCGTGTGCTGACGGTGTCCAACCAAAAGGGTGGCGTCGGAAAGACGACCACCGCCGTCAACGTCGCTTCCGCGCTGGCGGGACTCGGCGCCAAGGTCCTGGTGATCGACCTCGATCCACAGGGCAACGCATCGACCGCGCTCGGGGTACCCCACAGCGCGGATGTCCCGAGCGTCTACGACGTGCTGATCGAGGAGTTCCCGCTCGCTGACATCATTCAGCAGAGCCCGGAGAATCCGAACCTCTTCTGTGCGCCGAGCACGATCCACCTCGCCGGCGCCGAGATCGAACTCGTCGCCCAGGTAGCACGCGAGCATCGTCTGCGTCGGGCACTGGAGGACTACCTCACGGACAGCCCGATAGACTTCGTGATCATCGACTGCCCGCCCTCCCTGGGCCTGCTGACGATCAACGCGTTCACGGCAGCGTCCGAGGTGTTCATCCCCATTCAGTGCGAGTACTACGCACTGGAGGGGCTCAGCCAGCTTCTCGGCAGCATCCAGATGATCCAGAAGCACCTCAACCCGGCGCTCCACCTGTCCACGATTCTGCTGACGATGTTCGACGGCCGCACGCGTCTCGCGCAGCAGGTCGCGGACGAGGTACGCACTCACTTCCCGAACCAGGTGCTCGAAACCGTGATCCCGCGCTCGGTGCGGGTATCGGAGGCGCCGAGTTTCGGTCAGACCGTGATCGCCTACGATGGGCAATCCGCCGGAGCGATCGCGTATCGCGAGGCCGCTGTCGAGATCGCGTCGCGTACGGCGACGCAGAGCAAGGAGAAATGATGGCGAAGCGCACTGGATTGGGCCGTGGAATCGGCGCTCTCATCCCCACCGCCGATCAGTCCGAGCGTCCCGTGGATGTGTTCTTCCCGGGCGCCAGTCTGCGCCCGTCGCCGGAGAGCACGGCACCGGCAGTGGATGCCGATCTGGCCGCGGTCCCCGGTATCCACCTGGTGCAGGTCGATCCGCAGAAGATCGTCCCCAACCCCCGTCAGCCCCGCACGCACTTCAACGTCGAGGACCTCGCAGAGCTGGTGCACAGCGTGCGCGAGTTCGGTGTGCTCCAGCCCGTCGTGGTGCGCAAGAACTCCGACGGCGACTACGAGCTCATCATGGGGGAGCGGCGTACCCGTGCGGCGCGTGAGGCCGGACTGGAGACCATCCCCGCGATCGTGCGCGAGACCGCCGATGAGGATCTGCTTCGTGACGCCCTGCTCGAGAACCTGCACCGTTCCGAGCTGAACCCTCTGGAAGAGGCGTCGGCCTACCAGCAGCTGCTGGAGGACTTCGGCATCACGCAGGAGGAGCTGGCCACGCGGATCGGGCGGTCGCGTCCTCAGATCAGCAACACGATCCGTCTGCTCAAGCTTCCGGTCCCCGTGCAGCAGCGTGTGGCGGCGGGCGTATTGACTGCCGGACATGCGCGGGCGATCCTGAGCCTCGACAACGCCGAGGCCATGCAGCGCCTCGCCGACAAGGTCGTGAACGAGGATCTGTCGGTCCGGGCGACAGAAGAGGTCGCCAAGCACCAGCCGGCAGTGGCAGGGTCCATGCCGAAGCCGACGCCCGGTGCGCGACGCGCCTACCTCGACGAGGTCGCCGGGAAGCTCGGCGATCGCCTGAACACGCGGGTGAAGATCACACTCGGCGCACGTAAAGGCCAGGTCACGATCGATTTCGCTTCAATTCAGGATCTGAATCGGATTCTCGAGGAGCTCGGCGAAGAAGGTTACGGCAAGAGCTGACACCATCCCGCGCGGACCGCGACAGGCCTAGACTCCCCTCAACAGACGTCGGGGAGGACATCATGTCAGCGACACCATCGGGTTCAGCTCTGAAGGGTCGCGTGATCGCGATCAGCATCGCGGCGGCACTGGGCGGGTTCCTGTTCGGGTTCGACACCGCGGTGATCAACGGGGCGGTGGATGCTCTCGCGGGCGCCGGGTCGGGCTTCGACCTCGGGGTCGGGCTCAAGGGGTTCGCCGTATCCTCCGCACTGATCGGCTGTGCGGTGGGAGCCTGGTTCGCAGGCCCCCTCGCCAACCGCTACGGACGCATCCCGATCATGGTGGCCGCCGCCATCCTGTTCCTCGTCTCTTCGATCGGCTCCGGCCTCGCGTTCAGCGTCGTCGACCTCATCATCTGGCGCGTCGTGGGCGGACTCGGTGTGGGAGCGGCATCCGTCATCGCCCCGGCCTACATCGCCGAGGTCTCGCCGGCCCGTATGCGCGGTCGACTGGGTTCTCTCCAGCAGCTCGCGATCGTCACCGGCATCTTCGTGGCGCTGCTGTCCGACGCGATGCTCGCGGATGTCGCCGGAGGAGCGGCAGAGCCCCTCTGGGGCCTGTACGCGTGGCGGTGGATGTTCATCGCCGAAGCGATCCCCGCGATCGTCTACGGCGTCATGGCGCTGCGTCTGCCGGAGTCTCCGCGCTATCTGGTCGCCAAGGGGCAGCTGGAGAAGGCATCCGAGGTTCTGACCGCCGTCACGGGCACCGTCGACGTCGACGCGAAGATCAAGGAGATCACCGGCACGATCAACACGGAACGCTCGGAATCGTTGCGCGACCTGCGGGGCAATCGCTTCGGTCTGAAGCCGATCGTGTGGGTCGGCATCCTGCTCTCCGTCTTCCAGCAGTTCGTCGGCATCAACGTGATCTTCTACTACTCGACGACCCTGTGGCAGTCCGTCGGATTCGGTGAGGCGCAGGCCCTCACGATCACCGTGATCACTTCTGTCACCAACATCGTGGTGACGATCGTGGCGATCCTGCTGGTCGACAAGGTCGGTCGGCGCATCATGCTGCTCGTCGGCTCCGTGGGGATGACGATATCGCTCGGACTGATGGCTCTCGCGTTCTCGTTCGGAACCCTGGACTCGGCCGGTGCGGTGACGCTCCCCGATCCGTGGTCCACGGTGGCGCTGATCTGCGCCAACGCCTTCGTGGTCTTCTTCGGCGCGACCTGGGGCCCGTTGGTCTGGGTCCTGCTGGGTGAGATGTTCCCGAACTCGATCCGCGCCGGCGCCCTCGCCGTCGCCGCAGCGGCCCAGTGGGCGGCGAACTTCTTCATCTCGACGACCTTCCCCGCCTTCGCGCAGATCGGCCTGCCGTTCGCCTACGGGTTCTACGCGTTCTTCGCGCTGCTGTCGTTCTTCTTCGTCTACTTCCAGGTGGCGGAGACCAAGGGCAAAGAGCTCGAGGAGATGAGCGAGGACGTGAAGGTCGAGCGCCGACCACGTCGCACGCGCGCGTAGGCTGGAGGTATGACCGAGTCCGTCCCCCGCCGCGCCAGCCTGGAAGTGCTGCGCGCAGAGGCTGCCGACGAACTCGCCGTGCTCATCCAGGAGCGCCTCCTCGGCGGTGAGGATCCCTGGGAGTTCATGGAAGAGCTGCCGAGCGTCGACGAGCTCGTGGTCTACCTCCTGCGTGCAGACAACATCACCGCGAACGACGGCGTGCGCCCCAACGCGGCTCGGCACTACCGTGTGCTGCGCCAGATCGCACTGGAGTACCCGGAGCTCACCCCGGCCGTCTGGGGGCTCCTGGACGAGAAGCAGCGCCACTGGCGCTGGGACCCTTCGGTCGCCGACGCCTCCTGACGATGCCGCGGCAACTCGTCTCCTACGATCCCGCCTGCCCCGCAAGGTTCGAGCGCATCGCCGACGAACTGCGCACGCAGGGCGACCCGTCATGGTCCGTGGAGCACATCGGATCGACCGCGGTACCGGGGATGCGCGCGAAGCCGATCATCGACCTCGCCGTGCGGGTGGCCGACCTCGATGACTTCGAGCGGCACAGGCCGACGCTCGAGAAGCACGGATGGTCCCTCGGCAGCGGTGTCCGCACGCATCCGGTGATGGTGTTCGAAGAAGACGGTATCCGTACCCGGATCGCGCATTTCTTCACGGCGGCGGACTGGGACACCGTGAACCAGCGGATCCTGCGCGACTGGCTGCTCGCGCATCCGGACGACGCCGATCGTTACACGCACGCCAAGTGCGACGCGGTCGCGGCGGCGGCTCGCGGCCGTTCGTCGTACAACGCCGCGAAGACGCCCGTCATCCAGGAGATCGTCGACCGTGCACGCGAGGCACAGGGCCTGCCTTCGGTCTCCGTCTCGGACAAGTAGCTGACGCGAGAGACCTCCGGCCGACAGCAGGATGACGAAAGGCCGCCGCCTCCCGGAGGAGACGACGGCCTGTCACGTATCAGGAGATCAGCCGATGAAAGCGGCGAGGTCCTTCTCGAGAGCGAACTTCGGCTTCGCGCCGATGATGGTCGTCTTGACCTCACCACCGCTGAAGACCTTCATCGCCGGGATCGACGTGATCTGGTACTTCATCGCCAGCTCGGGATTCTCATCCACGTTGAGCTTGAGGATGGTGATCTTGTCGGGGTTGTCGGCCTGGATCTCGTCCAGCACCGGGGCGACCATGCGACACGGGCCGCACCATTCCGCCCAGAAGTCCACCAGCACGGGACCGTCGGCCTGCAGAACGTCCTGCTCCCAGGTCGCCTGGCTCGTAGCCTTTGCACTCATCAGAGTTCTCCTTGATTCGAGGTTCGCCAGCTACAACAGCGGACGAGGTGAAACTGTTCCCGCCTATGCGGTGGCGGTGAGGATCTCGGCGGCCTCGGCAGCCGGGAACTCGACCGAGGCGTCGTCAAAATCCGCGAGGAAGTGCTCCGCGTCGAGAGCGGCGACCGTTCCGGAGCCGGCAGCCGTGATGGCCTGACGGTAGGTGGGGTCGATGACGTCGCCTGCCGCGAAGACGCCGGGAACCGAGGTCTTCGACGAGCGGCCGTCGACCCAGATCGTGCCCTCGTCGGTCAGGGTCAGCTTGTCGTGCACGAGGTGCGTGCGCGGGTCGTTGCCGATCGCGATGAAGAGGCCGTCGAGCGCGAGATCGCTCAGGGTGCCGTCGACCGTGGAGCGCAGCTGCACGCCGGTGACGGAATCGCCACCGAGCACCTCTGCCACCTCGCTGTTCCACACGAACTCGATCTTCTCGTTCGCGAACGCACGCTCCTGCATGATCTTGGAGGCGCGCAGGGAGTCCTTGCGGTGGATGACGTAGACCTTCTCCGCGAAGCGCGTGAGGAACGTCGCCTCCTCCATCGCCGAGTCGCCGCCGCCGACCACGGCGATCGTCTTCTCGCGGAAGAAGAAGCCGTCGCACGTGGCGCACCACGAGACGCCGTAGCCCGAGAGGCGCTCTTCGCCGTCGATGCCGAGCTTGCGGTAGGCCGAACCGGTCGCGTAGATCAGCGCCTGGGTCTCGTGCTCTGCGCCGCTGCCGAGGATGACCTTCTTGACGGGTCCGTCGAGCTGGAGCTCGGTGACGTCGTCGTAGACGACCTCCGTGCCGAACTTCTCAGCCTGCTCCTGGAACTTCGCCATCAGCTCGGGACCCTGGATGCCCTCGGGGAAGCCCGGGTAGTTCTCGACTTCGGTGGTGTTCATCAGCTCTCCGCCGACCTCGACCGAGCTCGCGATGAGCAGCGGCTTGAGGTTCGCTCGGGCTGCGTAGATGGCAGCCGTGAATCCGGCGGGGCCGGAGCCGATGATGATGACCTGACGCATGTGCTCTCCGTCTTAGAAACTGCAGTCGAATGACCTTCGAGTGCTTCAACCCATGGTAGCCGCGAGGCATTCCCTGACCAGGGTCGCGCGCCGGGCTGGGAGACGGCTCAACGGACGGGTCAGCGGCCGGGCAGGAACCGACGAACCAGAGAGCCGGCGACCTTGAGCTCGGGGGCGCGCATCAGGGCGAGGATGCCGATGTACACCACGACCACGACGAGACCGACGACCGCGGTGCCGATGGCCCCGAGGAACTGCCCCCCGACCATCCACCCGTCGGCAGCGCCGGAGAGCAGGTACACGCCCCATCCTGCGAAGCCGGCGGGAATGCCGGCGACCGCGAAGCGAACGATCGCCGCCATCCAGGAGCCGATCTGCAGCCCGCCGATCTTGCGGTGCAGCAGCCAGGTGGCCACCAGGGTCTGGAGGATGCTCGCGATCGACTGGCCCAGGGCGACAGCTGCCGCGAGAGCCGTGATCGGGATGACGTCGGCTTCGAGCAGGCCCCATGCCGCCAGAGTGGTGGCGACGATCATGACGCACTGGAAGATCGTGAACCAGAACGGCGTGCGGGTGTCGTCATAGGCGTAGAACGTGCGCTGCACGATGAAGAGGATCGTGAGCGGGATCAGGCTGACGAGATAGCAGAGCAGCACGAGGGCGGCGGCTTCGGCGGCGCTCGCGGCGCTGATGTCTTCCGTGGCCTTCGAGAAGACTCGCGATGCGGGCACGGCAGCGGCAGCCACCGCTGCGACGGCGGCGACGATGAAGAAGAGGAGGGTGCGGATGCTGCGGGCGATGTCGGAGCGCACCTCGCCGTCGCGTCCGGCAGCGGCGTGCTCGCTGATCTGGGTGAAGTACGGCGTCCCGATCGACAGCACGATCACCGAGTACGGGAGCATGAAGATCAGCCAGGCGTTCGCCGTGACCGTCGCCGACGCTCCCGCACCTGCGGCCTCGCTGACGATGAATCCCTGCAGCATCCCTGCGGCCAGACTCGCGAACGCCATCAGGAAGGTCCAGCCGGCGAGGCGGCCGACAGCACCGAGCCCGACACCTCGCCACCGGAAGTCCGGCTTGAGGGCGAGACCGGTGCGGCGCCAGAAGATCAGGAGGACGACCGCCTGCAGCATGATGCCCAGTGTCGCCGTGCCGCCGAGGGTGTTGATCATCGCGGGCGTCCACTCCGCCGCGTCTGTGGAGACCGGAGCGAACACGGCGCCCAGGATGAGGAACCCGATGATCGAGACGACGTTGTTGATGACGGGTGCCCACGTGAAGGGGCCGAAGATGCGGCGGGCGTTCAGAGCCTCGCCCAACAGGGCGTAGAGGCCGTAGAACAGGATCTGCGGGAGGCACCAGTACGCGAGTGCTGTGGCGAGAGCCAGGATGTCGGGCGATGCCTTGCCTGCGGCCAGATGAACCAGCCAGGGGGCAGCGGCCGTCGCGATTCCGGTGACCACGATCAGGACGACTGTTCCCAACGTGAACAGCTTCGAGATGAAGGCGTTGCCGCCGTCGGCATCCGCCGCCGCCTTCACGATCTGGGGGACGATGACGGCCGTGAGGATGCCCACGGAGATCAGCGAGAATACGTTGTTCGGAAGCTGGTTGGCGAACGTGAAGGCGTTGGCGGGCCCCGAAAAGGAGCCGATCACGCCCACCAGCACGATGCTGCGCAGCAGCCCGGTCACACGGGAGACCATGGTGCCCGCGCCGATGACGGCGCTCGCGCGACCGAGGCTACTCATTCGGCTTCTCGGTCGAGGCGGCATCCGGGGCAGTGTTCACGACGTCCTCTTCCACGGCATCCGGAACAGCGGCTGCATCTGCATCCGCTGCGCTCTCGTTCGCCTCGTTCCGGCGGCGTCGCACCGTGCGCCACACGCCCAGACCGATCAGCAGCACGATCAGACCGCCGAAGACGGCGAGTCCGATCGTCTCCCACTCGGCCCGTACAGCGACCCGCACGCTCTCGGTTCCACCGATCGGCACGCCGGTCGGGCTCGACAGACTCAAGCGCAGTGAGAGCTCACCGCTGCCGACGCGGGCCGACACCGGGACCTTGACGCGGGTGCTGGAGTTCGCCGGCACTTCGGCGATGGTGACCGGCTCCACGTCGAGCCGCAGGTCGGTCGGGATGACCGTCAGCCGCACGGTGACGGGCCAGGGCAGGTCGTTGCGCACCCGGAAGGGCAGATCGGCCGCCGCGGTCAGCAGCTGGATCGTGCTCGACGGAGGGATGCTGACGGCGTTCAGGGTGTCGCGGGTCGCGTCGCGGTGCGCGAGGACCTCGGCACCGAAAGCGGTGGTCGGGATGCCGACGGCGAGCGTACGCAGGATTCGGATGCGTTCCGGGCTGAGAAGCACCTGCGGGTCCGCGAGGATCGAGGAGAAGCCCGTGAGGGTGCTCTCGTCGACGAGCAGCTCGTTCACCGCGACGGCCCGGCTCTCGTCGGGCTCTGCCGTCAGAGTCACGGCCGCAGCCGGTGTGGCGCGCAGATCCGTGAGGCTGAAGCCTGCGGTGTCGGCCGTGGAGATGGCATCCCGGAGCGCGTCGGCACTGCGGGTCTCGTCGCGTTCGAGCCCGATCAGCAGGGGAGCCGTGGGGGATTTCTGAGCCGCGAGGTAGAGATGCGCGTTCGCTGCCGCCAGGGCGCGCTGGCGGGCCGCAGGATCCTTCTCCGCAGCCGCCTGCGACAGGACCGCGGATGCTGCGTCATCGGTGACCAGGAGACCGGAGGAGCCGGCGGTGGCATGCGCCGACACTGCGCCGCCGACACTGCCAGACGGGAGGATCGTGAGGGGCGCCCGCCCTAGGTACTCCGCGAAGGTCGCCAGATCGTCCTGCGTGACATCTCCGCGCGGCCAGAGAACACCGGATGAAGCGCCCTCGACCTCGGAGAGCGCGGCATCGTCCGGGAACACCGGGGAGTCCGTCGCCGCGGGGGAGGGCGTGGCCGTCGTACCGGGCGCGTCGGTGATCGGAGCAGCGGGCTCCTTCGGGAAGTTCCGTTCATCGAGGAACGGCGCGAGCGTGGTCGGCTGCAGGAGAGAGGGGAGCTGCGCATGCGCCTGCGCGGTGGCATCCGCGTCGCCGAACTGCAGAGCGAACCTCTCGTTCGGCAGTTCGTCGAGTCGGGTGAGCCACTCGGTCGCCGAGGCAGGCGCCGCGGTACCGAGCACGCGGATCGATGCCATGATCGCGGGGTCGATGGCGAGGATCGCGGCGGTGCCCACCACGCCGTCGAGCTGCGCGGTGAGCGCTCCGTCCTCCGCGGTGAGTGTGCTGAGCTCCTCGGACGTGAGCAGTGCTCCTCCTGCCGGAGTCGCTGTGATCGGCACGAGGACCCCGATCTGCGCGGTCTGACCCGCCGTGACCACCATGACGCTCGTCGCGGCGGCATCATGATCGATCTGCTCGTCGGATCCCGGGGTTCCCGTGCTCGCCCCGGACAGGGCGGCCCGGAGCGGGTAGATGCCGGGGGCGAGGTCGCCGAGCACGTCATCGGGAACGAAGACCGTCGTCGTCTCCTCGTCACCGGCATCGACGGAAGTCGTCGCCTCACTGCCGAGAGCGGTGAAGTCACCGGATGCATCGCCGTCGTCCAGCCAGCCCGTGACCGCGTCGTCGTCCGTGAGCGGAGTGCGGTTGAGTTCCACGAGAACCCGTCCGCTGCTCAACGGCGAATCCGTCTCGTTGTGCACAGTGACGATCGCAGAGGTCGAGCCGCCGGGAGCGACCGCGCCGCGCGCACCCGCCGATACGTAGAGCTCGACCGTCCCGTCATCCTTCGTCGTGGAGTCGTCCGTCGCACCGATCGCTGTGCCGGGCGCCACGAGACCGCAGATCCCGAGTGCGATCGCGAAGACCGCGGTCCTGCGCGTGAGTCGCAGAACGCGCGCACGGAGGCCGATTTCGGGGGTGGTCACGGTCATGAAGGTCTTCCTCGAACGCCCGGGACAGGGGCTGATCGTGAGTACTGACCTTGTGATTCTAGAAGGCTCGAGGAAGGAGAACCCTGAAGACGCGTAGAGTGACGGCCGTGTCCGACACCCCTGCACCCACCCCCGCGCCCTTGTTGTGCGCGGCGCTCGCCGCCGATCTCGACGCCGCAGACCTCCGTTCGGAGCCCCTGCGCAGCCTGTGGGGAGAGGAGGCGGACGACGCACTCGCCCGCGGGATGCGCGAACCGATCCTGCGCGCCATCCGCGGCGACGACGGGGTTCTCGCCACCCTGGGGCGTCTGCTGGTGCTCGGAATGCCGCAGCCTCGGTCCGCCGTGGACACCGCGCTGCCACGACTGGGCGTCGATGGGCTCGTCGCCCTGGGCCTCGCGACAGCGGACGACGAGACGGTGACCCCGATCGCTCTGCTGCGCCCGCAGTCGTTTGTCGACGCGGAGGGGGTGGGCGAGTGGTGGATCGCGAGCGACCTCGATGAGGTGGCCCTCGACGGCGCACTGCCGCCCGATCACGTGCTCGGTGTCGGCGGCGCCTCACGCACCCTGGCGGAGATCGTGGTGCCGATCGAGGTGGACCGGGCTCTCGACCTCGGCACCGGATGCGGGATCCAAGCCCTGCTGGTCGCCCGCCGCGCGGGGACGGTGGTCGCCACCGACATCTCGGCCCGTGCGCTCGCATACGCCGAGATGAACGCCCTGCTCAACGGCGTGGGCAACATCGAGTTCCGTCTCGGGAGCATGTTCGAACCGGTCGTCGGTGAGGCATTCGATCTGATCGTGTCGAATCCTCCGTTCGTGATCACGCCCCGAGGCGATGACGTGCCGGAGTACGAGTACCGGGATGGCGGACTGGTCGGAGACGCCCTGGTGGAGCTGTTCGTGCGCACCGCGCCGACGTACCTCACCGCGGGCGGCATCGCTCAGCTGCTGGGCAACTGGGAATCGCGCGACGGTGTGACGGGTCTCGCGCGGCTGGAGGCGTGGGTGCCCGCCGAGCTCGACCTGTGGGTGATCGAGCGGGAGCAGCTCTCGCCGCTGGCCTATGCGGAACTGTGGATCCGTGACGGCGGCACGACCCCGCGCGACCGTGCCTTCACGCCCCTGCTGACCGCGTGGCTCGACGACTTCGCGGCGCGGGGAGTGACGTCGATCGGATTCGGGTACGTGCTGCTGCGCCGAGGAGGCGGAATGCCCCTGCGCCGCACGGAGCGGCTCGTCCAGCACGTCTCCGGTGTCGGCCAGGCGCTCGGAACCGGGCTGCACGGTCACGATCTTCTCGCCGAGGGGGTGCCTGCGACGCTGCTCACGGCCCCCGATGTCACCGAGGCTCGGCATCTGCTTCCCGGAAACGACGACCCGAGCGTGATCGAGCTGCGCCAGGGCGGCGGTTTCGCGCGCACCGTGAACGTGGATCCCGCGCTCGCCGCCTTCGTCGGTGCGAGTGACGGCGAGCTCACCGTCGGCCAGATCGCCCAGGCGCTCGCCGACCTGTTCGATGTGCCGCTTCCCGAGCTGTGGGCCGAGCTGGAGCCGCGCATCCGATCGCTCGTGCTGGACGGCTTCCTGGTACCGGCGGAATAGCCCGCGGCATCCATGCGTTCGAATAGATCATGAAGGCTTTCGGATTCCTCTCTTTCGGGCACTACGCCGACGTCCCCGGCTCGGCGACCCGCACCGCGGGCGACATGCTGAAGCAGACGATCGAGATCGCCGAGGGCGCTGACGAGATCGGCGTCAACGGCGCTGCGGTGCGTGTGCATCACTGGGCGCGCCAAGCGGCGTCTCCGATGCCGTTGCTCGCCGCGATGGCCGCGCGCACGAAGCGCATCGAGGTCGGTACCGGTGTGATCGACATGCGGTACGAGAACCCCCTCCAGTTCGCGGAGGAAGCGGCGGCTCTCGATCTGATCGCCGACGGACGCATCGCGCTCGGCGTGAGTCGTGGGTCACCCGAGACGGCACTGCGCGGCTATGAGGCGTTCGGCTTCCGCGACGAGGAGGACCCCGAGCGCGGGAGCGTGCTCGCGAGGGAGAAGTTCGACATCTTCCTGCGCGCGATCGACGGTGAACGCCTCGCCCAGGGCGACCCCCGGATGGTGGGGGCAGGACACTATCTGGCGATCGAGCCGCAGTCGCCGACCCTCCGCGACCACATCTGGTGGGGCTCGGGCTCTCGCGCCACGGCGGAGGAGACCGGTCGCAAGGGTCTCAACATGATGAGCTCGACCCTGGTCACCGAGGCGACGGGGCAGCCGTTCCACGAGTTGCAGCGCGAGCAGATCGAACTCTTCCGCTCCGCGTACAAGGAGGCCGGTCACACCGGCGCTCCGCGTGTCTCGGTGAGCCGCAGTGTCTTCCCGCTCATCTCCGACATGGATCGGGCGTACTTCGGACTGCGCAGCGAGGAGAACGGCGACCAGATCGGCATCATCGACGGCTTCCGCTCCACGTTCGGCAAGACCTACGCCGCGGAGCCCGACGTGCTGATCGAGCAGTTGAAGAACGATGAAGCCGTGATGGCGGCAGACACGCTGATGTTGACGATCCCGAACCAGTTGGGTGTCGACTACAACCTGCACGTGCTGCAGGCGTTCGCCGAGCACGTGGCGCCTGCGCTCGGGTGGAAGCCCAACACGGAGGGGCCCGTTCAGGGCGATCCGGTCTGACCACCAGAAGAGAACTTCCGGGCGGATGCCGCGACATCCGCCCGGAATCCATCCTGTGCCATTCCGATATACCGGGGTAGCCTGTCCGCATGCGTGTGCGTGGGAGAGGCCTTGTCATCGGAGCTGTGGCGTTGTTCACGGCGGCTGTGCTGGCGGTGCCTGCATCAGCGGCCACGACGTCCGCCTGGGCGGCGTGGCAACCGCTGACCGGAGCGGGCGGTGCCTTCACATCCTCGGTCTCCATAGCCGCGAAGCCCGCCGTGACGGCCACCGTCACGAGCGACTCACGCGCCGGCCAGGTCGGCATCATCTCCGGGGCATCCGTCTGGCTGTCGCAGGGAACGCCCGTCGGCGCCAAATACGGTTCGAGCATCAACCAGCCGTACCTGAATCTCCGCCCGAAGGCCGACAATGCGACGAGCCCTTCGACGACCACCTACTCCTTCGCCGCACCCACCCCCGCGTCGGGGTGGGCCTTCGTGCTCGGCGACATCGATGCCGACGCCGTGCGCATCAGCGCGGTCGGCGCAGACGGTCAGGCGCTGACGGCAGCCCAGCTCGGCTTCCAGGGCGGCTTCAACTACTGCGCGCCGGGTGTCGCGGGCAAGCCCTCCTGCACCGGCGCGGCCGATGACGTGCCCGCGTGGAACCCGGCGACCCTCACGCTCACCGGCAACGCGGCCGCGGCCGACACCAGCGGTTCCGCCGCCTGGTTCGAGCCGAACGTCCCCGTCACCTCGCTGAGCCTCATCTTCACCCGCCGCGCCGGATTCCCGGTCTACCAGACGTGGTTCGCCTCGCTCGCCCGCGACATCACCGGCGCTGTCGACGACTTGGTCGAGGGGCCGCTGACCGGAGTCGCGCTGAGCCTCACAGACGCGAACGGCACGGTCGTCGGCACGACCACCACGGCGGCCGACGGAACCTACTCGTTCCCCGGGTTCGTGGCGACCGACGGCTACACCGTGCGGGTCACGCCGCCCGACGGCAAGATCTCGACCGGAGCCACCACCCGGGCGGTTGATCTGACGGATACGGATGCGGTCGCCGACTTCACCGTGCGCGACATCATCCCGGTCGCCGTATCGGGCCAGGTGACGGATGACGGAGGGAACCCGGTCCCCGGAGTGACCGTGACGATCGACGGGCAGACCACCACGACGGACGCCGATGGGCGCTACCTGTTCGATTCGGTCTCCGTGGGAGAGCACACGGCGGAGATCACCGCGCCTCCCGGATACACGATCACGGACTCGCCGCCCCCGTTCACGGTGCCCGAGGACAGCGAGAACCCGATCTCGGATGTCGACTTCGAGGTGGCCGAGAACCCGACGCTGAGCGGTACCGTCTCGTCGAACGGCTCCGGTGTCGCCGGCGTCACCGTCACGGCGAGCGGCCCCGGCGGCACGCTGAGCACCGTCACGAACGCGAACGGCGACTACTCGTTCCCGCGCCTGCCGGCGGGCGACTACGACATCACCATCACGACGCCCGGCGGATACGTCGCCGCAGGCCCGGCCACCCGGGCAGAGCAGGTCGGTGCGGATGACGTGGAAGACGTGGACTTCGCGCTCGCTCGTCTCGGATCCTTCGACGGTGTCGTGCGCGACGTCGGAGGGGGCCCCGTCAGCGGAGTCGTGGTCGAGGTCTCCGGTCCGGGCGGCACCCAGCGGCTGACGACGGATGCAGACGGCTCCTACGGACTCGGAGCCCTGCCTCCTGGCACCTACACGCTCACCGTGGTCGCGCCCGATGGCACGACCGTGGTCGGAGCCGCGACACGGACCGTGGTGATCACTGCTGCGGGCGAGGCGATCGCGGACCAGGACTTCACGCTCTCGGCCGTCGTGGTCACCCCGACTCCGACGCCGACGCCGACCGACACGGTCGCGCCGACGCCCGGCACCGGCGGTGGGCAGGGGCCGCTCGCGGGAACGGGCCTCGGTCCGGAGACGTTCGCCTGGGCCGCAGGCGGCGCGGTCGTGCTGATCCTCGGAGCGACGCTGTTGATCGCCTCCCGTCGTCGCTCGACGCGAGACTGAGCGGGAGGCGCCTCAGCCCTTCGGCGGGCCGAACAGCTCCTCGCCGTGCTCGTGCAGCAGGCGGTAGGCGTCGGCGAACGTCTCGGGCTCCGGCTCGTCGGGCTTTCCGTAGCGCGCGATCAGCAGGCCGAGCAGTCCTCGCGCCGGCGGGGTGAGCGGCTTCTCCTGATCCTTCTCACCCGGATGCGGCGCGTTCTGCTCGGGGTTCGGCGGAGTGTACGCGGGCGTCGTGATCGGCCAGTCGGCGGGATGCCGCGGCTGATCGAGGTTCACGACGCCGAGGATGTTGTTGGCCGACTGGTCGCGATCATTCAGGGGCTTCAAACCGTGCAGGCGTGACAGGGTCGCTGTCACCGATCCGTGATGCATCTCGTCGTGGATGATCGTTCCGCGCTTCGTGTAGGCCGACACCGCGATCGCCGGCACCCGGCATCCGAGGCGGTCGAACGTGAAGCCCATCTCACCGGGACCCGTGTCGGGCGTCGGTTTCGTGGCGGTGGGCGGCGGCACGTGGTCGTAGCAACCGCCATGTTCATCGAACGTGATCAGCAGCAGGGTGTTGACCGCGTTCGATCCCTTCGCCGACGCGCTCGTGCGCACGGCCTCGTAGATGTCGTGGATGAGCCGGTCGCCGGCGCGCACATCGGAGATCGCGCTGTCGAAGATCTCGGTGCCGTCGACATCGCTCTCTCGGACGGATCCGAACGGCGGGTGGAAGTCGTTGTGGTCGTAGACCATGCGGGGCTCGATGAACGCATACGCCGGGAGCGTGCCGTTCTTGGTGTCGGCGTAGAAGTCCTCCATCGTGCCGAAGTGCTCGGTGCGCCAGTACTTCTCGAGCACGGCGGCGTGCAGCATCCCGGTGAAGGAGACGAGCTGCAGCTTGTCGATGTAGACCTTCCAGGAGATGCCGGCGTCCTCGAGGCGGTTGAACACCGTCGGGGCGGCCGGGGCGTCGAGCCACTTGCGGTAACCGCCCCCCGCCTGGTTGGTCACGAAGCCGTGCGAGGTGGAGGCGTGGAAGAACGAACGGTTGCAGAAGGTCTGCGACGGCACACCGGCGTACCAGTGGTCGAACACCGCGAACTCCGAGGCGAGGGTCGACAGCGTCGGGAGCATCTCGGGGGAGAAGGAGCCCATGATGTGCCTGGCCTCGTCGAGCGTGGGCTCGACCCCCTTGCGCAGGCGGCGCAGGTTGACGAAGTAGTCGGTGAGGAACCCGGCCATGGTGGCCTTCGTCCCGTGCGCCGGCGCGTTGAACGGGGCGTGCATGCCGTCGACGTAGAGGTCCGCGTTCGACTTCGGGTCGATCGTGTCGAACAGCTGGGTGTTGACGTGCGGGTACTCCTCGCCCGGATCCGGGTCGGGGAGGCTCATGATGCGATCGGTGTCACCCGTATGCACATGGGCGGGGACCACGGTGCCGTCCGGCGCGGTGTTGCTGTGATCGCCGAACGCCAGCCCGTCGAAGGTCTCACCGTCGGGCAGCGTGTCCTTCGCGTAGAGGTAGCCGAGCAGATTGTCGAACGAGCGGTTCTCGCCCATCACCACGACGATGTGATCGAAACCCGGTTCCCTGCGCGGAGTGAGTGCGGCGAAGGGATCGGGCTCCGCCGCGAATCCGCTGCGGCTGTTCGCGGCCATTCCCGCGCCGATCGCAGCTCCGCCCGCCCCGCCGACCACGGCGCCGGCCAGTGCGGCACCTCCGATCTTGAGGAAGCCTCGGCGAGAGGTGTCGTGTGCGGGGGAGGACTCGGTGTCATCAGTGGCCACGAGCCGATCCTATGACCGTGACCGACGCGGCCGCAGGCTTTCGGGGGCATCCCAGGACGGGCTCGCGGGGAGGGCCCGAGTCCAGGCGCCCGGGGCCGGGCACCTGGACCCGGGGGTCAGGCGGCCGCGATCCAGAGCACGGCTCCGTCGCGCCAGCCGAGACCGGCCGTGCCCTCGGGGATCGGCTCCTCGTGACGCGGGCGGACGACGCGCATCCGCTTTCCGGCGAGCTCGACGATGTAGACGATGTCCGCACCGCGGTAGACGTGCGTGACGACTTCGACGCTCACGGGAGCATCGCTGCCCACGACGGGCGACAGCCGCAGATCCTCCTGGCGCAGCACGACCTCGCCGGCACCATCAGGGCCGGCACCGGTCAGGGGAACCTGGATCGCGGTGCCGTCCAGGGTGGCGACGGCACCGGCGCGCGTCGCGGGGAGCAGGTTCGCCGCACCGATGAAGTCGGCCGCGAACGGGGTGCGCGGGGCGCCGTAGAGCTCGGCGGGTGCGCCCTCCTGCTCGATCACGCCGGCGTTCATGAGCACGATCCGGTCGGAGAGGCTCATGGCCTCCTCCTGGTCGTGCGTGACGAACACCGTGGTCAGGCCGAGCGTGCGGTGCAGCTCCTTCAGCTCGACCTGCATGTCTTCACGCAGCCGGGCGTCGAGGTTCGAGAGCGGCTCGTCGAGCAGCAGCACACGCGGCTCGAAGGCGATGGCGCGGGCGAGCGCGACGCGCTGCTGCTGACCGCCGGAGAGCTGCGCCGGCATCCGATCGGCGAGGTGTCCCATCTGCACCCGCTCGAGTGCGCGCACGGCGAGTTCCTTCTGCTCCGTCTTGGACTTCTCACCCGACATGCGCAGGCCGAAGCGCACGTTCTCGACCACGCTCATGTGCGGGAAGAGCGCGTAGCTCTGGAACATCATGCCCAGGTGGCGCTTCTCGGGCGGGAGCTTGGTGACATCCTGCCCGGCGATCTCGATGGTGCCGCCGCTGGGCGACTCCAACCCCGCGATGCAGCGGAGGAGCGTCGTCTTCCCGCACCCGGACGGGCCGAGCAGAGAGACGAACTCCCCCGACTGCATCGAGAGGTCGATGCCCTTGAGCACCGACGTCCCTTTGAAATCCTTGGTGAGTGAGGTGATGGTGAGTGTTGTCATCAGACGAACAACCTTCCCAGGCCGATGATGCGTTCGAGCACGATCATGAGGACGACGGTGAGCAGGACCATCAGGGTCGAGACAGCCGCCACGGTGGGCGACGTGCTGAACTCCAGCTGGCCGTAGATGGCGATGGGGAGCGTCTCGAGCTGCGGGGTGCGCAGGAAGAGGGCGATGACCGCATCGTCGAAGGAGATGTTGAAGGCGAAGAAGGCACCGGCGGCGATGCCGGGTCGGGCGATGGGGAGCACGACCAGGCGGTAGCGGTTCCAGGCGCTGGCGCCCAGCGTGCGGGCCGCCTCCTCGGTGAAATGGTCGGCCCTGGTCATGACACCCGTGACGGTGCGCATGACATAGGGGATCGCGATGACCACGTGGATCGCGATCAGCACGCCGACGTTCGGTGCCCCGATCGTGAGGGACGAGATCGACAGTGCGCCGATCGCGAGGATGATGGTGGGGATCGTCAGCGGCGACATCAGCAGCCCCTGGATCGCCGCCCCGCCCGGAACCTTGAACCGGGTGAGGGCGAGGGCGGCGGCAGTGCCGATGGAGGCGGCGACGATCGCGACCGTGATGCCCACCAGCAGGCTCAGCCGGAACGGCTCCAGGTAGGTGTCGGAGGTGAGCGCCTCGACGTACCAGTCGAGCGTGAACCCCTGGCCGGGGAATGTCAGGAAGCGGTTCTCGCCCACCGATGCACCGGCGACGACCATGAGAGGGACGAGCATGTACAGCGTGACGACGACGCCGAGGACGATGGCGAGGACTCTGCCGAGGATCGGAACGGAACGGACCATGGTCACACCTTCTGCTTCCCGAGTCGGGACGTCGCTGCCAGCACGAGCATGACGCCGGCGAACAGCAGGACGGCCTGCGCGGCCGCGAACGACCAGTCCAGATTGGTGGTCGCGTCGACGTAGATCGTCTGGGCGAACACCGGGATCTGCGCCCCGCCGATGAAGCGGGGGGTGATGAACGAGCTCACCGACAGGACGAAGACCAGCGAGGCTCCGGCGACGATGCCGGGGACCGCGAGGGGGAGGACGACGTGCCGGAGGGTGCGCCAGAAGCCGGCGCCGAGCGTGCGGGATGCCTCCTCCAGCTGCGGAGTGATGCCGGAGATGACGCCGAGGACGCTCAAGACCGCGAACGGCAGGAGCACCTGCACCATCGCGATCACGACACCGGTCTCGGTGCCGAGGAAGCCCTGGGTGCCGCCGACGAGGAACTCGGCGCCGGGGATCTTCATCAGGAGGCCGGACGGGCCCATGAGCACGACCCATCCGAACGTGCGGACGACGACGCTGGTCATGAGCGGCAGGATCACCACGATGAGGAGGAAGGAGCGCACCTTCGATCCGGCGCGCGCCATCACATAGGACAGCGGGATGGCCAGGACGAGGGTGATCACCGTCTGGATCACCCCCAGGCGGAGCGAACGCAGCGCCGCCTGGAGGTGATATTCACTCGTGAACAACCGGGTGAAGTTGTCGAGGGTGAACCCGCCTGCCGACGATTGCACGCTCATGAGGAGCATGCCAGCCACCGGGGTGATGAAGGCGAGCGCGAGCAGCACGATCGCCGGCAGGAGCAGGAGCCAGGGCTCCCTACGGGTTCGGACGCTCATTTGGTGATCAGCGCATTCCACTCGTCGGTCCAGGACTGCCGGTCGGCGGCGATGTCGCCGGGCGCGTAGACCACCACGTTGTCCAGCTCGTCACCGGTCAGCACTGCATCCGCCGCGTCGCCCGAGAGCTCGGCCTTGGTGTTCACCGGGGAGTACCGCATGTTCTCCGCGAAGACGGTCTGCGCTTCGGGGCGCAGCTCGAAGTCGATGAAGAGCTTGGCGAGCTCCGGGTTGTCCCGGCCTTCGACCACGTTCGCGGTGATGAGGGATGCCGTGGCACCCTCCTCCGGAACGATGAACTCCACCGGAAGACCTGCGTCCTGCAGCGTGCCGGCATAGTCCATCGCGTAAGGGGCGATCCACGTCGCGCGCTGGGCGAACGCGGTCTGCAGGTCGGGCGAGGTGGGGACGACGATCGCGTCACCGGACGACGCCAGCGCGCCGAGGTCCGCGATCGCCTGGGACGGGTCGTCGATACCGCCGCCGAGCGCGTCGGCGACACGGAGCATCGAGAGCACGCCGTACGTGTTCGAGAAGTCCGTGAGCGCGACGTGCCCTGCGTAGGCCTCGTCGAACAGGTCCAACCACGAGGTGGGAGCGGGGGCGTCCGCCTCGGTGTTGTAGACGAGTCCGATCGGGGCGAGCTGGATGACGGGTCCTTCGCCGCGCTCGAGACCTGCCGTGGCGAGGTCGATGAGGTCACCGGACTCCGACAGCTCATCGGCCGCGATCGGCGCGATGAGTCCGTCCTGGGCCGCGGTGAACTCCTGGCCGCCGGAGAAGTGCACGACGTCGATCTGCGGGCTCGCCTTCTGGGCGGTGACCTGCGCGAGGGCGTCGGCGCTGTACAGCGTGATCAGCTCGACCTTCGCGCCGGTCTCCTCCTCGAAGGGATCGACGACGGCCTCGATGAAGGCCTTCTCCCAGTCGCCGCCGAACGAGGTGACGACGATGGTCTCGCCGGCGAACTCCTTGTCGCCGCTTGCTGCGGAGTCGTCACCGGCTGAACAGCTGGCGAGGACGAGGGCACCGGCGGCGACGAGCGCTCCGGTCGTGAGAATTCTTCGGGTATTCATGCACTGCTCCTTCGGGATGGGTCCAGCACGGAATGGACGCCTAGACCAGGCGTCCGATGGTGAGCTGCTTCGCTCCGTCGATGCGGATCGCTGCGCTCTCCTTGGCGAATTCCGCCAGTCCTTCGGTGATGCCGCCCCAGATGTTGACGGGTGTCCATCCGAGCGGGCCGAGAGTACGTGCACCACGATCGTAGAAGACTCCGATCTCGTACCACTCGAACGGCAGGCCGCCCATCTGCATCGGACGCTGCCAGTACCACTGCAGATCTCCCGGTGCGGGCACGACCTGCTGGTTCTCGAACGGCACCTTCTCGGGGTCGAAGTTCTGCGCCTCTTCGGGCAGTCCGACCATGACCTCGGGTCCGGCGTACATCGCGTGCATCGCCTGCATGGTGACCGGCTTCTCCAGCGCACCCCACATGGCCTCGCAGGTGCGAGGGGCGAGGTCCTCGAACAGGGTGGCGACGGCGCGGACGCCGTTCTCGTACTCGAGGAAGACCTGCTTGGTCATCGTGTTCCTTTCTTCACAGCGGCGTGTTCCGCTGCTCGTTCACGGGCGGCCGAGACGAACGCCGCGAACAGCGGGAGCTCCTCTGCGGCCTCGACGGGGTCGATCATCTTCTCGGGGTGCCACTGCACCGCCCAGAAGGGCCAGTCGCCGTCGGCCTCGACGGCTTCGACGATGCCGTCCGGTGCCCACGCGACAGGGCGCAGGCCGGGTGCGGGGATGTCGACGGACTGATGGTGGATGGTGTTCACGACACGGTCGCGGACGCCGTACAGGGCGGCGAGCCGGCTGTCCTCCGCGAACGAGACGGGATGCCGGGCCGAGAGCTGCTCATCTGCACCGCGCACGGGGTGGTGGTCTGCGGTCGACGGGATGTCGACGATGAGCGAGCCGCCGAACGCGATGTTGCTGACCTGCAGTCCGCGGCAGATCGCCAGCACGGGAAGACCGCGCTCGCGTGCTCCGAGTGCGAGTGCGATCTCGAACGCGTCGCGGGCCGGGTCGTACGTCTTCTCGGGCTGCGGCTCGGCGCCGTAGCGAGCAGGATGCACGTCTTCGCCGCCGGAGAGCACGAGTCCGTCCAGGCGGTCGAGCACCTCGTCGACACCGGCGGTCGGCGGCAGCAGCACGACGGCTGCGCCGGCGGCCTCGATGGGAGCGGAGTACTCGGTGCCCAGACTGTGCGCCGGTCGTCCGGTGCCCAGGTCGGTGTCGATGAAACGGCGCCACGTGGTGATGCCGACGAAAGGACGCGTCATGAGAGGGCGATCCAGGTGGTCTTCAGATCGGTGAACTTCTCCATGGCGTGCAGGCTCTTGTCGCGGCCGAAGCCGGAGCCCTTGACGCCGCCGAAGGGGATCGTCATGTCGCCTTCCTCGAAGCAGTTGACCCACACGATGCCGACGCGGAGTCGACGCGAGAGGGTGTGGACGGCGTTGAGGTCGTTGCTCCAGAGCGCTGCGGCCAGCCCGAACTCGGTACCGTTGGCGATCGCGAGTGCGTCCTCCACGTCGTCGTAGGCGATGACCGAGAGCACGGGGCCGAAGACCTCGCGCTGGGCGACTTCGTGCGCAGGGGTGACGCCGAGCACGACCGGGGCGAAGTAGCTGCCGCCGTCGACAGCGGAGAACCGCTCCGCGCTGCCGGCGGCGAGCACGCCGCCTTCGGCCTGGGCGCGTTCCACGAATCCGGCGATCCCCGCGAGCTGCTTCTCGCTCACGATCGCACCCATCGAGGTGCGGACATCGAACGGGTCGGCGGGAAGGCTGTTCCTCGCGACGTCGGCGGCGATCTCCAGCGCTCGCTCATGCTGCGAACGCGGCACGAGCAGGCGGGAGGATGCCGTGCACATCTGGCCCTGGTTGTAGAAGCAGCCGTCGGCCGTGGCGCGCACGGCATTCTCCAGGTCGGCATCCGGCAGCACCAGGCTCGCGGTCTTGCCGCCGAGCTCGGGCCAGACGCGCTTGCCGTTGGATGCTGCGGAGTATCCGAGGAACCGGCGACCCACTTCGGGCGAACCCGTGAAGGTCACGACGTCGACGTCGGGGTGCTCGCCGAGCGCACGGCCGGCGATGTGTCCGGCGCCAGGGGTGACGTTGAGTACGCCGGCGGGGATGCCGGCTTCGTGGGCGAGCTCCGCGAGGCGCAATGCCGAGAACGTGGTGTGCTCGGCCGGCTTGAGCACGACGCTGTTGCCGACCGCGAGAGCGGGGGCGAGCTTCCAGGCGGTCATCGTCAGGGGGAAGTTCCAGGGCACCACCGCCGCAACGACGCCGGCCGGCTCGCGGGTGACGAGCGCCAGGCTGTCCGGTGCGGTGACGGGCATCTCATCGAGGACCTTGTCGACCGCCTCGCCGTACCAGCGGAAGCAGTTCACGACCGCGCGCAGCTCGGTCTGCAGCGCCTCACGGACGGGCTTGCCCATCTCGAGCGAGATGGTGAGGGCGAGCTCCTCGGCGTTGTCGTGGATCTTCTGGGCGAAGGCGATGAGCAGCTGGCCGCGCTCGCGGGGCGCGATACGCGACCACGCACCGGAGTCGAAGGTGCGACGTGCGGAGCGCACGGCCCGGTCGACGTCTGCATCCGATGCCGCAGCGATTTCGGGGAGGATCCGTCCGTCGCGCGGGCTCGTGGGGGTGAGGGGTTCGCCCGAACCGGCCTCCCATGCGCCGTCGATGAACATGCGGGTGCGCAGGCGCAGGGTCGCAGCGCGATCCGCCCAGTCGTCTCCAGTTGCCGTGAACACGGTCGTCCTCTCCAGGGGTGAAGGCCCTGGAGAGATAGTCGCCCTATTTCGCCATGAGGTCAAGCTCTAGCGAACGATCTCGCCATTTCTTTACACGCTCGTAACAGAATCGGCCTACAGGCGAATCGCCCCCGTCGGCATGTCGATCGCCAGCGCTTCGGGTGCCTCGTCCACGATGAGCGACCCGCGCAGCACCGGGGTGATGACCACGAGCGACTCGACGACCTCGAGGCCGTCGTGCCCCGCCACCGCGGGCCCGGTGAGGAATCGGTAGAACTCGTCGGCGTCCTTCACGAGCACGTTCGCGAGCAGCTGCGAGGTTCCGGTGGTCGCCGCGATGAACTTCACCTCGGGGGCGGCCGCCAGCGCCGTGCCCACCTTCTCCAGGCGATCCATCGGCACGCGCAACCACACCAGGGCCTCCAGACCCAGGCCGAACAGGCTCGGCACGACCTCGGTGCGAGGGTGCATCAGACCGCGGCGGTTCAGCGACTCCATGCGTCGGCGCGTGGTCGTGACGTTCAGGCCGAGGGCGCGCGCGAGCTGGGCCACCGGCATCCGTCCGTCCTTCAGCAGCAGCTTGATGAGCGCTTCCTCGTCGTCGCTCAGCGCATCGGCGGGGTCGACCTCCGACCCCGATGACTCGTCGAGCATGCGTGCCTGCTCGTCGGTCAGCACCCCGGCGCGCCAGTCGTGGCCGGAGCGGAAGAACTTCAGCACCGTCGTCACGTTGATCGACGCGATGCCCTCCAGCTCG
Source organism: Microbacterium saperdae (assembly GCF_006716345.1). NCBI lineage: Bacteria > Bacillati > Actinomycetota > Actinomycetes > Micrococcales > Microbacteriaceae > Microbacterium > Microbacterium saperdae. Next base: position 340,793 of record NZ_VFOX01000002.1, on the reverse strand, counting down.
GGGAAGTCGGTGAACAGCAACTCGCGGATCGACGCGTCATCGCGCGGCAGCAGCATCCCGGCGATGTCGCTGCTGCCCTCCAGCACCGAGACGGAGGAGGCATCCGATCGGCGGGCGAGGGTGCGGGCCACGTACCAGAGGGCCTGCGGCTCGGTCGTGATGCGGAAGAGCACGGCGCGGGCGTGCAGCACGCGGGCGGGATCCACGTAGGTGGAGACACGCACCAGTCCGCGATCGAGCAGCCGCTGGCCCCGGCGGGCCACGGTGCGCTCGGGCAGATCGACCACGCGGCCGATCTCGCCCCACGAGGCGCGCCCGTTCACCTGCAGGGCCGCAGCGACGATCCGATCGGTCTCGTCGGCCATCACATCGTTCGCGGGCACGGGGTTCTCCTTAGACGGGACGGACTCGGTGGAAGGTTATCCCAGTACGGCAGGTGGTCGCCCTCCGTGCCGTGCTCTCGTCATCCGCCGAGAGGCATCTCAGCGCGGGTCGACCACGAGGGTGAGATGCGGAACCGTGTCTGCGATCGCGCCGCCGTAGAGGTCAAGCGGTGTCGCCGGCCCGGGTCAGATGTCGGTGAAGTCGTTGCCGACGCCTCGGAGACCGGTCACGACGTCACCGGTGATCTGGAGCTCGATGTACTCCACCCCGACTTCACCCGGATGGACGAGCGACTGCGTGTCGGGAACCTCTCGCATACCGATGCTCAGGTAATCGGCGACACCGTCGCCGTCCTCATCCCACACGTCCGCTGCGCCGGCGGCCATCGCCTCAGCACGGGTCGAACCGATGCCGATGCCCTCCGGGGTGCGGAACATCGTGCCGGGAGCATCCGCCGAGATCTGCACCCAGAGGAGGTCCTGATCGACGATCACCCACGCGCCGCCCCAGTCGAATCGGGAGTTCACGCCGCCGTAGGGGGCATCGACGGTCCCTTCTTCCGGTGCCGACCCGTACGCGTCCGTGAGAAGAGCGACAGCACCATCCGGGTCGCGGTAGGTGATCGCGGCGCCACCGTCGATCGAGAGACCGTCGACCGAGACCTCGATGATGCGGTCCGTCGGAGTGGGAGTGGGTGTGGGCGTCGGGGAGGGCGTTCGCGACACCGTCGGTGAGGGTGACGCGGCGCCGTCGGGGTTGCTCGCCGGGGTGCAGGCTGCCAGCGAGAGGCCGATCATCGCGGCAGTGGCCGACAGGAGGGCGAGGCGAACGCGACGGTGCATGGCACGAGCATAGGGGTAAGGAAGACACGGCCGATCTCGCGCACACGGACGAACTCGACATCGTTATCGACGGGAGATCTGCGTCGGCCGTCGGGCGGTCGTGAGGGCTGCCGACGCGCAGGGCGCCGCCGAGGCCGAAGCCTCGACGGCGCCCTCGTGGACGGATGCCGACGACTACTCGGCGCCCGCCTGCGTGTGCTGGCGGCGGCGGCGCATCGCGAACAGGCCGAGGCCCAGCGCGAGCAGCACCACGGCGGCGATCACGTACGGCGTGCTGTCGGCTCCCGTCGTGGCGAGGTCGTCATCGGTCGAGCCTCCCGTGTTGCCGCCCGGGGTCTCGTTGCCCCCGGTGGATGCCGCGGTGACGGTGATCGAGGCGGTGACCTCGGTGCCGTCGGTGCGGATCGCGGCGAGCGTGTGCGCGCCGACCGGGGTGTTCGCGGGAATCGTCAGCGTGCGGCTGAAGACACCGTTCGCGTCGGTCGTGACCGTGCCCAGATCGACCGGCTCGGACCGCAGCTCGAATCGCAGCGCGGCGTCGGCGGCGAAACCGCTTCCGGACACCGTGACCGTGCCGCCGGCCGTGACGGACGCCGCGCCCAGTTCGATCTCGGCGGGAACCTCGGGCTCCGGGGTCACGGGCGGCGTGACGCCCTTCTCGGTGACCCATTTCTCACCGGCGTCCGACTTGGTCACCGTGAAGGTGTCGTAGACGGCACCGACGGGCAGGTCGGTCGTGGAGTTCTCGGTCTTCTCGGCGAGGTACGAGCGATACACCAGCTGGTTCCCCGACACGTCGATCACCTGGTAGGTCGTGACGCCCTGGCCGCGCAGCACCTGGGTGGCGCCGTTGTTGGTCCAGACGTTCTTCTCCGGAGTCTCGAGGTCGTAGTGCTTCGCGCCCGAGTTGGACACCACGTAGACCGGTCCGGTCGTGAGGCCGGGGGTGTCGGTGGCGTCGGTGTTCACGTAGCCGCGGGCGTAGGTGTGGTCGTGGCCCATGAGCACCAGGTCGATGTCGTTGCGCTGGAAGATCGGCAGCCAGTCGGCGCGCAGCACCGGCTCGTCGCGACCCTCGGATGCGGAGAACACCGGCTGGTGGAACGTGACGACGTTCCACTTCGACGGGCTGTTCTGCAGGAGCAGGTCGAGCCAGGCGCCCTGGAAGCGGGTCCACAGCACGTCGATCTGGTTCGCGGGGCATTCCGCTCCGGTGCAGGACGGGAGTCCGGCCGGCGTGAGGAACGTCTTGTCGCGGGTCGCGTTCAGCGTGATGAAGCGCACGTCCTGGTAGTCGGTGTAGTACGCGGTCTCCGCGGCGAACGAGCTCCAGTGGTCGAAGAACGCGCGGTACTGCTGCGCGACCTCGGAGTCGCCCTTCGCGAGATCGGCCAGTTCGCCGACCGAACTGCTGGACGGGTTGTTGTGCGGGTACTCGAACGCGGCCTTCCACGCCGTGAGCAGCTTGTCACCGGAGTACTCGTGGTTGCCGGGCGCCGCCATCACGTTGGTGCGGACCGCGGAGTCCTTCATGCCCTTGAACCAGTTCAACCACTCGTTCTCGTTGCTCGAGGTGTTGATCAGGTCGCCCGCGTGCACGGAACCGATCGACCGAGGAGCGTTCGCCTCGGCCTGCTTCACGACGCTCGGCCATGTGGTGTCGAGGCCGATCTGCGCGTCGCCGTAGTAGATGAACTGGAAGTCCGTGGCCTTCGGGTCGGCGGTGCGGAACTGGTACCAGTCGCTCCAGCTGCCGGGCAGGCCGACACGGTAGCGGTACTCGGTGGCCGGCGTGAGGCTCGTGACCGTCGCCGAGAAGTGCTTGTTCGGGTTGCCGTTCACGACGCCCGCGTCGTAGGCGTCGACCGTGCGCGTGTCACCACCCGCGGCCGGAGCGATCTCGACCTGGCCGATCGTGTGCGAGGCGTCACCGGCGAGCCAGGTGAACGACTGCGAGATCTCGGGGTTCTCGGTCGGGGTGAGGATGACGCGGGTCGGCGCCGCGACGACCGGGGTGCCGGGGTCGGACGCTTCGATCAGCGTCAGCGACGACATGTCGAAGTAGATGTCGGAGCTGGACTCGCGGTCCTGGAACAGTGAGACGGCGATCGTGTTCGTGCCGTCGTGCAGCAGTTCGCCTTCGGCGCTGAACGAGCTGGTGAGGGGGTCGCCGTTGGAGTCGCCGGCGTACTCGACGTTCTGGGTGTCGGTGATCCGGCCGTCGACGTAGCGGGCGACCTCGGTGCCGTTGATCCAGACGATGATCGCGTCGTCGTACGTGATGGTGCTCTGCAGCGCGGCGACCTGCTCGGCCACGCCCGCCTCGAGCTCGAACGTCGTGCGGAAGAAGTACGTCGGCACCGTGGGGGCCTTGGTGCCGTCGAGGTAGTGGTTGAGGAGCGTCTTCGGCGTCTGCGGACCGACCGCGCCGAGCTTGCCGTTCTTCGCGCCGAAGGAGCCGGGCGCCGTCTTCCAGGTGCTGTCGTCGTAGGCCGGGAGGGTCCAGTCGCGCAGAGCCGCGGGCGCAGGCGACGGGTCGGTGCCGTCATCCAGGTAGTGCCAGGCGGTGTCGCCGGAGATCAACGAACCGGTCGGCACCTCGGGATCAGGTGCCGCGAGGGCCGCGGGGGCGACGACGGCGCCGCCGAGCAGGGCGAGGAGCGCGACGGACGTGAGTCCGTGACGACGCCACCGCACCGCAGGGGTGGGGGAGGTCATGTGAGTCCTTCGTGGGGGTGGGGGTTTCCGTGCTCAGCCGCACGGGGCCCCTTCAGCCCATCGAAGAGGGATGACCACGGGTTGACCTCCGGGCAACCGGGAGATGAACGGATGCCGCGGCACCCGCCGGCGTCGGCTGGACGAGGTCGCGGGATGCGGGTCGGCCGAGCAGTCCTGATCGCCCGTCGCTAGCCTGGGGGCATGAGCTACACCGGAGACTCGATCGATGCCCGTGTCCAGGCCGTCGAGGCGCACTTCCGCGCCCGCCAGACCCGGCTGTTCCTCGGGTTCGCGCTGGTCGAAGGGCCCGTGCTGCTGATCCTCGCGGTCGCGATCTACGGCTTCGAGGTGATCGACCCCGACTTCGGTCTCTGGCTGCTCGTCGCGGTCGCCCTGGTCGGCGGGTTCCTGATGAGCGCGCTCCTGGTGCGTCAGATGCAGGCGCGCACGCAGGCCGTCGCCCAGGCCAAGGGCGAGAACCCGCTGTTCTGAACCGATCCGGCGGTCATGCCGAGCGCTCGAGCGGGTGGTTCTCCAGCTTGCCGACGACTCCGCCGGTGACGAGACGCTGGGCGGAGGTGTGCGGCTTGCGTGTGGCCTGGTCCACGACGCCGTCGCCGAACTCGCGCGCGAGCTGCAGGCGGGGGTATGCGGCCAGCACCTCCCGCAGGAAGGGTGCGGGGAGGACGTCGGCCCGCGCGCCGGAGATGTCGAGCGCAGTGCCGATCTCGAGCAGGTAGCCCTCGACATCCATCGCAGGATCGACGGACGGCCAGTTGTGCCGGATGATGACGTCGAGCGCACGCCGGCTGCGATCCGTCTCCCACCCCGCGCCGGCCGTGAGCGCCACGGCGACGTGTCCACCCGCCTCTTCGTAAGACAGGTTCACGTTGTCGAACTCGGGCACGATGCCGATGTCGTGCAGCATCGCCGAGACGTACAGGAGCTCGTGATCGATGTCGCCCCGGTCTTCGACGACGGCGAAGGCCTCCGCCCACAGCCACGACCTCACCACATGGTTCTGCATCGACTCGGAGTGGTACTGCGCCGCCAGGGCTCGCGCCCCGCGGGCTGCGGGGGTGGCGGGCGGCGCGAATGTGCTCAGCTGCATGATGGGCATCACACTACCTGCGCGACCCCGCCCGGTACGCTGGAACCCATGCTCAACATGGCTGACGGCCTCGCCCGTCTCGGTGCGCTCGCCGAGAATCCGGTCGTCCGCACCCTGGCGACGGCCTTCGCTGATGCCGGGTTCGACCTCGCCGTCGTCGGCGGTCCGGTGCGCGATGCGCTGCTCGGGCGCGAGACGCACGACCTCGATTTCACGACGAGCGCCTCGCCCGACGAGATCCTCACGATCGTGAAGCCGATCGCCACCGCGCACTGGGACATCGGGCGTGCGTTCGGCACCATCGGCGCCCGCGTGCAGGGCGAGCAGGTCGAGATCACCACCTACCGTGCCGACAGCTACGACGGCGTGACCCGCAAGCCGACCGTCGAGTTCGGCGACTCGATCGAGGGCGACCTCGGGCGACGCGACTTCACGGTCAACTCGATGGCGCTGCAGGTTCCGTCGGTCAAGCTCGTGGATCCGACCGGTGGCGTGGAAGACCTCATCGCCGGCATCCTGCGCACTCCTGCCGACCCTCGTATCTCGTTCGGTGACGACCCGCTGCGCATGCTGCGCGCCGCCCGTTTCAGCGCTCAACTCGGATTCCGGGTCGAGGACGCCACGGCCGACGCGATCACCGAACTGCGCGAGACCCTGAAGATCGTCAGCCCCGAGCGCATCCAATCGGAACTCGTGCGCCTCATGCAGAGCGACGACCCGGTGCGCGGCATCCGCGTGCTGGTCGACAGCGGCCTGATCGAGGAGTTCCTTCCCGAGGTCAGCGCCCTACGGCTCGAGGTCGATGAGCACCACCACCACAAGGACGTCTACGAGCACTCGCTCACCGTGCTGAGCCAGGCGATCGAGCTGGAGCAGGCGCGCAATCCGGGTGCGGAGCCCGACGTGGCGCTGCGGATCGCCGCGCTGCTGCACGACATCGGCAAGCCCCGCACGCGCAAGCTCGAGGACGGCGGCATCGTCACGTTCCATCACCACGACGTGGTGGGTTCGCGGATGGCCCGCAAGCGGATGCAGGCCCTGCGCTTCGACACCGCGACGACGAATGCCGTCGCCACCCTCATCGAGCTGCACCTGCGCTTCTTCGGCTACGCGGAGGGCGCATGGACGGATGCCGCCGTGCGCCGCTACGTGCGCGACGCGGGTGACCAGCTCGAACGGCTGCACATCCTCACGCGCGCCGACGTGACCACGCGCAACAAGCGCAAGGCCGCGCGCCTCGCCGGGGCCTACGACGACATCGAGTCGCGGATCGCGGCGCTGCGCGAGCAGGAGGAGCTCGACTCCATCCGGCCGGAGCTCGACGGCAACCGCATCCAGCAGGTGCTGGGCATCACTCCGGGCCGCGAGGTGGGAGAGGCGTACAAGTTCCTCCTCGAGCTGCGCCTCGACGAGGGTGTGCTCGGGCCCGAGGCCGCCGAAGAGCGCCTGCGCGCCTGGTGGGCCGCGCGCGATTGAGTCCGCGCGGCGTCGGAGCTCGACCCCCATTCCCCCCGGGGGTTCCGGCCAATACACTGGGATGACGCTCCACCGCTGATGATCGGAGACCGCCGTGTCTGCCTCATGGCACGACTCCCGGGACGTCCAGCCCGCGACCTCCCGCCTGCTGATCGAGCGTGCGCACGAGGAGCTGCTGGCGGGCAATCTCGACGATCAGCGCCTCGCGCAGGTGCGACCGCTGGTGCGCGAGTCGTGGGAGCGGTCGTGGCGGCGCCGCGTCGGGCCCGAGACCGCCCCCGTGCTGGAGCTCGTGAGCGACGAGCTCGACGCCTATCGGCTGGCGCATCCGCTCGCCTCGGCGATGGACATGATCCGCGCGCTCCTGCTCCCCGGCGATGCCGAGGACACCGGGGTGGTCATCGCGGTCGGCGATCAGGCCGGGCGCCTGCTCTGGATCGAGGGCGACCGGCAGCTGCAGTCCCTCACCGACGGCATGGGCTTCGTGGCGGGCGCGAACTGGGCGGAGGATGCGGTCGGTACGACCGCCCCCGGAACCGCGCTCGCCCTCGGCCAGTCGGTGCAGATCCGCGGCGCCGAGCACTACAACCGGCTGGTGCATCCGTGGTCGTGCACAGCGGCCCCCGTGCGGGACCCCGAGACGAAGCGGGTGCTCGGTGTGATCGACATCACGGGCGGTCCGGAGGTGGTCAGCCCGCAGGCCCGACTCCTGGTCGATGCGACGGCCCGCGCCGTCGAGTCCGAGCTCCTGGTCGCACGGCTGCGCTCGCGCGCCGAGACGCCGTCGCGTTCGCACGCGGCGACCTCTCGCACCCGTGCCACGGCCCGCGCGACCCTGCATGTGCTGGGCCGTGATCGGGCGCGGCTCGAGACCGAGTCGGCGCACGAGGAGTCGATGATCGAGCTCAGTGCCCGCCACGCCGCCATCCTGCTGATGCTCGCGGTGCACCGGCAGGGGCTCTCGGCCGAGCGCCTGTGCGAGCTGGTCTACGGACCCGGAGTCTCACCCGACACGCTGCGCCCCGAGATGGTGCGGCTGCGCAAGGTGCTCGAGCGCGCAGCCCCTGAGCTGGTGCCCGAGTCGCGTCCCTACCGGCTGCCGCTGCCGCTCGACACGGATGCGCACGACGTGCTCTCGCTGCTCGACCGCGGTGCGCACCGCGTGGCACTGACCGCCTACCGCGGACCGGTGCTGCCGGAGTCGACCTCGCCCGGCGTCGAGGAGTTCCGCGAGTCGGTGCGCGCCGGTCTGCGCGAGGCGATGCTGTCCGAGGCCAGCCTCGACGTGCTGCTCGCGTATGCCGAGATCCCCGAGGGGCAGGCGGACGTCGAGATCCTGCGCCTCGCGCTCGAGATGCTGCCCGCCCGGTCGCCCAAACGCGCCGGACTGGTCACCCGTATCGAGCGCGCCCAGTAGCCTCCGCATCCCCCTGCAACTTCTCGCAACGTTGCGCACCCGGGTGCAACCTCCCGCGACCTACCTTCAGAGGACACGCCGCAGCACCGACGCGCGGCCGGTCGAAGGAGTCACGATGACCATCGTCGAAGAAGACGTGTCCACCGCCTACACGGCCCCGGGCCAGCCGGGCGCCCTCGCGAACTACCGTGCGCGCTACGGCCACTACATCGGCGGCGAGTTCGTCGACCCGGTCAAGGGGCAGTACTTCGAGAACGTGAGCCCCGTCAACGGCAAGCCGTTCACCGAGGTCGGACGCGGAACCGTCGAAGACATCGACCGCGCGGTCGAGGTCGCGTGGCAGGCGTTCGCGGGGTGGGGCAAGACGAGCCCGGCAGAGCGCTCCGTCATCCTGAACAGGATCGCGGACCGGATCGAGCAGCACCTCGAGGAGATCGCCGTCGCCGAGACATGGGAGAACGGCAAGCCGGTGCGCGAGACGCTCGCCGCCGACATCCCCCTCGCCGTCGACCACTTCCGCTACTTCGCCGGCGTCCTGCGCGCTCAGGAGGGCGGCATCAGCCAACTCGACGAGAACACCGTCGCCTACCACTTCCACGAACCGCTGGGCGTGGTCGGTCAGATCATCCCCTGGAACTTCCCGATCCTGATGGCGGTGTGGAAGCTGGCTCCCGCGCTCGCCGCGGGCAACTGCGTCGTCATCAAGCCGGCCGAGCAGACGCCGGCATCCCTGCTGTTCCTGTTCGACATCATCGGCGACCTGCTCCCGGCCGGCGTCGTGAACATCGTCAACGGCTTCGGGATCGAGGCGGGCGCTCCGCTCGCGCAGCACAAGCGCATCCGCAAGGTCGCCTTCACCGGCGAGACCACGACCGGCCGCCTGATCATGCAGTACGCCTCGCAGAACCTGATCCCGGTGACGCTGGAGCTCGGAGGCAAGAGCCCGAACGTCTTCTTCGAGGACGTCGCCCGCTCCACCTCCGATCCGTTCTACGACAAGGCTCTCGAGGGCTTCACGATGTTCGCGCTCAACCAGGGCGAGGTCTGCACGTGTCCCTCGCGCGCACTGATCCAGCGCTCGATCTACGACAGCTTCCTCGCCGATGGACTCGAGCGGGTCAAGAAGGTCGTGCAGGGCAATCCGCTCGATCCGGCCACCATGATCGGCGCGCAGGCGTCGAACGACCAGCTGGAGAAGATCCTCAGCTACATCGACATCGGCAAGCAGGGAGGTGCTCGCCTGCTCACGGGCGGCGACCGGGTCGACCTCGGCGGCGATCTCAGTGAGGGCTATTACGTGGCGCCGACCGTGTTCGAGGGTACGAACGACATGCGGATCTTCCAGGAGGAGATCTTCGGTCCGGTGCTCTCGGTCACGTCGTTCGACGGGTTCGACGACGCGATCTCGATCGCCAACGACACGCTCTACGGGCTCGGCGCCGGTGTCTGGAGCCGCAGCGGCGACACCGCCTACCGCGCCGGCCGTGCGATCGAGGCGGGTCGCGTCTGGACGAACACCTACCACCAGTACCCGGCGCACGCCGCGTTCGGCGGGTACAAGCAGTCGGGCGTCGGGCGCGAGAACCACAAGATGATGCTCGACCACTACCAGCAGACCAAGAACCTCCTGGTCTCGTATGCGGAAGGCCCGATGGGCTTCTTCTGAGTTCGATCCCCGGGCGGGCGCTGCACCCTCAGCGTCCGCCCGGAACCATCTGCGGAGAGGAACGAGACATGGTGAGCATCGGCACCTACCAGCGGGTCGCGGTGACGGATGCCGCGGCAACCCTCGTGCGCGATCTGACGACGCAGCACGGTCCGCTCATGTTCCATCAATCCGGAGGGTGCTGCGACGGCTCGTCGCCCATGTGCTACCCGGTGGGCATGTTCATCACAGGCCCCGGAGATGTGCTGCTCGGCGCGCTCGACGTCGGATTGGAGGCACCGGTCGAGGTCTTCATGTCGGAGTCGCAGTTCGAGTACTGGAAGTTCACCCATCTCACGATCGACGTGGTGCCGGGGCGCGGCGCCGGCTTCTCGGTGGAGGGGCCGACGGGGATGCGGTTCCTGATCCGTTCGCGCATGCTGAACGAGGCGGAGCTGGAGTACTTCGGGCTCGCCTCCGCGTCGTAACGCGCAGGGAGGGCGGGCGGTCCCCCGACGGCCCGCCCGCGAGGGCCTGGGTGCGTGTCGGCGCATCAAGGCCCTTCCTCGTGCGGTGCGAGACGTGAAGTGCGGTCAGCTCGGGCGGTGGACCTCGGCGAGCACTCGCGAGCGCAGCCATACCGCGTAGCTCTCGGCCGTCCATCCGGACTGCACCACGAGCTGCTGGTAACTCTCGGGAGAGATCAGGAACGAGATCGCGGCGGCCGCTGCGGCAGGGTCGCGAAGGTTTCTCGCAACGCCTCGGCGGATCAGTTCGTCGACCAGAAGTGTGAGGTCAGCGCGACGGTGCGTCAGCATCCCGCGGAGGGCTTCGTCGACGACGGCATCCGACAGTGCGGCTCCCAGCAATACGGTCCACAGTGCGTGGCCTCGCGCATTCGCGGTTGTGATCTGACGAAGAACGGCATCGAGGAACGCGTCGTCAGTGAGGTCGAGGAGGCCGGCCGCGACCTCCGTGTCGGCCAGGGACTCCGCCCCCTCCGAACCGGAGAATGTCACCTCGAACGCAGCGATGAGAAGCTCTGCCTTCGACGCCGAGGTTTTCACGGTCTCCGCGGAGACGCCGGCGGCGCGGGCGATGGCCGCGATAGTCGTCGCCTGATACCCCTGTGCTGCGAACAGCCCGGCCGCCGCAGCGATGATGCGGGCACGAGTCTCGCGGGCCTGGCGCACTCGGAGTTCGGAGCGGTAGGTACGAGATACGACTTCAGTCATTGACTTTCCTAAGAGGGTGATGAATACTACGTGGGTACATTCAATCTTAGGGAAAGAACCCATCATGTCCAGCTACCTCATCACGTGCACGCCCGCGCACGGCCACGTCGTGCCGCTGCTGCAGATCGCTCGCCACCTCGTCTCCCGCGGTGACGAGGTCAGTTTCCTCACGAGCAGCCGCTACGCCGATCGCGTCACCGCCGCCGGTGCTCGTTTCGTGCCGCTGCCGGCGGAGGGCGACGTCGACCTCGATGATGCGGATGGCGCCTTCCCGGAGCGCGCCGGTCTCACGGGCCCCGCCGCCCTGCGCTTCGACATGAGCAATCTCTTCATCCGCCCCGGTGCGGCCCAGCTCGAGGCCATCCGTGGCGTGCTCGCCAGCGGCCCTGTCGATGCGGTGCTCACCGAACCCTTGTTCATCGGGGCGGCACTGCTGCAACTGCTTGCGCGGGAGGAGCGTCCGCCGGTCGTCGTGCTCGGCATCTTCCCGTTGGGGGCGCGCAGCAAGGACGCGGCGCCGTTCGGACTCGGGGTCACACCGTTGCCGGGTCCGCTCGGGCGCATGCGCAATGCGCTGCTACGGATGGTGGCGGAGCGAGCGATCTTCGGCGGCGTGCAGCGCGAGGCGGATGCCATGGCACGGCGCACGACCGGACGCGGGCTCGGCAGCTTCGTGCTCGACTGGGCCGGCCGGGCGGATGCGTACGTGCAGTTCACGGTGCCGTCCTTCGAATACCCGCGCTCCGACCTGCCGGACACGGTCCACTTCGCCGGCCCTCTGCCGGCGCCGCGCTCGGAACTCGCCGTGCCCTCCTGGTGGACCGACGTCGAAGAGGCGAAGACCGTCGTCCACGTGACCCAGGGCACCATCGCGAACTCTGATCTCGGGCAGGTGATCGTGCCCACGATCACCGCGCTCGCTGCCACCGACGCCCTTGTGGTGGTGTCGACGGGAGGGCGTCCGGTCGACGCGCTGCCTGCGGGTCTGCCGCAGAACGTGCGCGTCGCCGAGTACCTGCCATACGACCGGCTCCTGCCCCTGGTCGATGTGCTCGTCACGAACGGAGGATACGGCGGCGTCCAGCAGGCGCTTGCGCACGGTGTTCCCCTGGTGGTCGCCGGGCAGACGGAAGACAAGGTCGAGGTCTCGGCGCGGGTCGGGTGGTCGGGTGCGGGTCTGAATCTGCGTGCCACCACGGTGACGCCCGATCAGGTCGGACGGGCCGTGGCGCGTGTGCTCGAGAACGGGTCGTACCGCGCACGCGCCGAGGCGATCGGAGAACAGATGCGCGTCTCGGACGCGTGGGCTGCCCTCGGAGACGTGCTCGATTCACTGGCTCCGCGCCGAGCACCCGAGCAATACACGGTCGTGAAGGGCCTCTCGCCGGCAGAGGCCCCTCACGATGCGGAGTCGCCATCGACTCCTTGAACACCGCTCCGAAAGGGCGGTGCCACCGGCCGCTCCCCAGGGCGGCCCCGGGCGTTCGGTGCGACAAGAACTCTCGAACCCGTGCACCGCGGCGCCCTTGGTCAGTATCCTGGCTGCCTCAGAACAGCTGTGACGTCTCTGCGGATCATTCCAACCCTCTTGGACGTCTTCTGTCCGGTTCTTGTCGTGATACCGCCTCCTTCGTCGCCGCGGACTCATGGATTGCTCGCCACCGTGAGGGCGGCGCGCCGAGCACATCTTGAAACGCACGCCTCATCGTCCGCAGTGAACGGAACCCCGTGCGGCGGGCGACCTCGGTGGTCGCGATCCGTTCCGTGCCGAGCAGCAGCATTGCCGCCACTCCCACTCGATGATCGCGCAGGGCCTCCTGAGCCGAACCGTCGACGCGTGCATAGGCGCGTTGCAGCTGGCGCACCGATACATGGAGTGCCTCGGCGAGCACCGAGAGGCCCGCATCGTGCAGGTGCCCCTGATCCGCAATCCAGCGATCCGCTCGTTCCCGCAGCGCATCGAGTGGATGGCCGACACGTATGTCTTCTCGCGTGGGGTCGTCGCTCCGGGAAGGGGCGGCTGGGGAGCGTTCGGCGTATGCGGTGCGCATCACGTCATCGATCTCCGCTTGATCGGAGAACTGCTGGCGGGACGAGAGAGTGTTGCGCACTCGTGCCACTGACCGCAGCCTCTTCTGCAGCTCACGCACCGAGAACGGCTTCGCCAGGTAGTGCGCCACACCCAGCATGCGCATCTGGGACACGCTGCTCGCGCGGTGGTCAGCGGTGACGGCGATGACTTCGATTGCGTCTCCGTGATCCCTGCGCACCGCGTGAAGCACCTCCGCTCCCGATATGCCGGGCAACTGGAGGTCGAGCAATACCACGTCGGGAGTTCGTCGCCGTATGGTCCGCAGAGCATCTTCCCCGGACGAGGCGACACCCATCACGACGAAACCCGGAGTGCGATCGACGAACATGCGGTGCAGCTCTGCCGCCATCGGCTCATCGTCGACGATCAGCACTTCAAGCTCACCCATCCGTGAACCTCCACCGCTCAGATTCCGGGACGGGGAGGCTTGCTTCGAAACGGGTGCCACCCAGTCCCGAACGCTCGAAGGTGCAGGTGCCTCCCAACCGTGTGACCGTGCCATGCACGATGCCCAGACCGCAGCCGCGTGCCGTACTTCCCGTCTTCGTTGTCGTTCCCAGCGCGAAGAGGCGCTCTCTCAGATCGCTTGCCACCCCAGGACCGCTGTCGTCTACCCGGATGTGCACGAGCAGGCCGGTCGTCAGGGCACTCTCCGCTGTGGTGATGGCTATGTCAATGCGGTCGCCGTGGGCGCAGCTCTCCACCGCGTTGGAGAGGAAGTTGCCCACGATCAGCAAACTCGCCTCGAGGAATCCGGGGTCCGCACCCGCGAGGTCGGGGAATGCGGAGGTCGCCGCGGGAGTGAGATCGATGCCGCGCTCGCGGGCGCGGGCTCTGTATGCCCTGATCAGCGCGCGGATACTTGGGTCTGCGATCTCGTCGACCGCCAGCGCGAGATCTCCCGACAGCCCTCCGGACCGCACGAAGTCGAGTGCCCGCTGAGATTCGCCCATCTCCAGAAGGCCCTTGACGATGTGCAGCGTGTTCGCGAACTCGTGACCGTGAGCCCGCAGCGCCTCGATGTGCTCCTGCGCACCGTCGAGGTCGCGCAGCATGGCAGCGTCGCGCGAGTAGTCGCGGAAGATGACCAATCGACTCCTTTGGGCGGACCGGAGGGCTTCTCGATCCGAAGACACCATCAGTAAGCGCCCGCCGATCTGAATGAGTCGCGCCTCGAGGGCGCGGCCTGTACTCATTCCGCTGGCATCGGCCACGAGCTGCTCTGCGTCGTGGCCGATGCTTTGCATGGTGAGGTGGAGAAGATCGGCGGCTGCGGGGTTGAACCAGGTCAGCGCACCGCGATGGTCGATCCCGATAGCAGTGTCGCTGATGCTCTCCAACAGCGCAGCGCGGTCGGCATCCGCATGCTCTCCTGGCCTCGGCTCCGCGCGGTGCACGGCGTCGCTCGTCGACTGCTGTCTTCGCACGATCCTCCCTTCGACGCTGAGATGCATCTTTGCGCGTCGAGGACTCGCTCAACACCCGCACTCCTCCTTTCCCATCTATCTAGGGGGTGACTGTGACATGCGCGTCGTGCAGACGGAGTCGCACACCGGGTACGGCCGGAGCGGGGGCCGCGTCAATATGCGCGTGAATGAACGCAAGACATTGCAACGTGATCCGGTATACCATTCCCGTAAGCGCCGAGCAGCGTCAGCCCCCAGCTGACCGCGGGCGCGACGGCATCGCCGTCATGCAGGAGAAGATCCCCAGTCTTTCTCCTGATCCCGAGGGGGGATGGGGTGGGCAGCTGTTCCCCAGACGGCACCCACCCCCACACACGGCGTCTCCGCTGTCAGTTCAGGCGGCTCCAGAACCAGAACGCGCCGAACACGATCAGGATGACGATCGGCAGCCACGTTCCGCTGCGCTTGAGTCGACGTCCCTGCGGTGCGACACCGGGCGGGGGAGTGAGCAGTCCGACCGGCGGGGCGAACGGCAGGGCGGGATCGGTCGCGACCGGCACGCCCGACGCCACGGCATCCGCGCTCTCGGCCAGCAGCCGTTCATCGCGCCACCGCGCCCACTGGTCGAACTTCGTGAGCAGCGCCCCGACCGCGCCGAAAAGCCACGCCCAGGTCGCCGGATCGAGCGTCGACACCTTGCGCTGCGTGTACAGGAAGAGCCAGTCGTCGACGATCTCGACGTCGAGCTGGGCGGCGTTGTCGATGAACCGGGCCATGATGTCGGGCGTGAACAGGTAGAGCGCGTCGCGCTCGTATCCCGACGGGCAGTACAGCGTGAAGTGCTGGTCGAAGTCGCCCTCCAGTGACAGGCGCTGCTCCTTCTGGAAAGACGCCGGCAGGTTGGATCCGAAGCCGTTGTTGCCCTTCGCGTCGAGCACGATGTTCGGCAGCGGCACGTCGAGCTTCACCGCGACGTACCCCCACCGGTAGGTGGTGGAGTTCTTCCCCGATTGCACCGTGTACTGGTAGTTGCCGAACTCGACGAAGCGCGGCGTCGATCCGCGCACCAGGTCGGTCGCGAGCCGCGAGCGCCCCAGGCTGAAGATCATGCCCGGCAGGGGTGGGTCTGCGACGCGCGCCTCATACGACATGCCGTTCGCCTGCGCGAAGCGGTTGAGTCGATAGCGCGTGTCGCGTCCGTTGCGCCAGCCGAGCCAGACCATGATCCCGATCGCGGCGAGCACCAGGCCGATCAGCAGCAGCGGGATCGCGGCAGCCTCGGGGGAATCGCTGAACGAGGCGAGGCTGAGGATGACGGTCACCACGGTCGGCACCAGCACGAGCCCCACGACGACCGCGATGACGATGCCGATGACGGTCGAGATCGCCGGGCCCTGCGTCCCGCGCGCACGCACCTCGGCGGCGAACGCCCGCACCGCCGCCGGATCGACCGGGTCGGTGAGGGGCCTCGCATCGAAGGTCAGCGGGGGCGTCGTCACCCGTTCACCTCATCGCCGTTCCATCCCAGGTTGGCACCCTCGGTGATCGGCAGGGCCTCGAGACGTTCGTCGGCGCAGATCGCCCGGATGAGCTCGGCGGATCCGGCCACCACCGTCGAATCGAAGTCGACCTCGGTCACCACGACCCAGGCCCGATCCTCGGGCCAGATGATGCTCGGTCCCTGCGCGGACGGCGGGAATCCGTGCTCCTCGGCGATGCGATCGCGCCACGGCACGTCGAGTACCCAGTGCGGATCGGCGAAGATGCGGGGTGGCACCGAGAAGAGCACGTGGTCGCGGCCCGGCAGCCGCAGGCGCGGACCCTCCGATATCTCGCGCGACAGGATGCCCTCCTGCCAGGAGGGCTTGCGGAACACGTTGTTGAACGGATCGTGCGTGCTGCGGTTCAGCATCGCCTCATGATTCGGGTCGCCGCCGATGCTGAAGAAGACGCGCGACGGGGACTCGCCCAGGTAGCCGACCAGACTGCCGGTGCCCTCCCACAGTGCCGCGTAGCCGGCATCCGGGGTGCGCGTGTGCGAGATCAGGTGCGCGGCGACCAGGGCCAGCGCATCGACGTCGAGTTCGCCGTCGAGCGGCGCGGTGAACTCACGACCGTCGGGGGCGACGCGTGTGCGCCAATCCTCCTCGGCGGGCGTCCGCACGATCCGCTGCCACTGGGCCAGCGGATGCAGCGTCGTGCCGAACGCGGCGGCGGTCTCCGCCCAGGTGGTGGGGGCATCGATGAAGAGATCGACGAGCCGCCCCTGCTCGTCCGGGGTCAGCCGCTCCCACTCCTGGTGCGTCGGAACCGCCCGGTCCGGCAGGGAACGGACGGATGCGGGGTGGAAGACCCGCGCGTACGCCGGGTATCCGCGCGGGACGACGCCGTGCATGCTCGAGTAGTCCTCATCGAGCTGCTCGCGCAGCCAATCGCCGACGCTCGGGTTCTCGATCCACTCCATGCGACCCACGGTACCTGTCGTGGGACACGCGTGCCCTAAGATCCGAACGTCGAGAAGTGGGCGTTCCGAGGGGATTTCGCGTGGTGAGTCAGACTCCGTTGTCGGCGGGCGAGCGGGTCTTCCGCCGTCACCCTGTTCGCGTGGCGGTCGGTGCCCTGGTGCTCTCGGTGGTGCTGTCGGCCGCCGCGCTGTTCATCATTCCGCAGTTCCTGCCGTTCAGCGTCGATCGTCCGACGCGCGGAGTGATCGTGCTCGTCGTGGCGATCGCTCTCACGATCGCCGTGTGGGCGGGCGCGTTCTGGTTCCGCAACATGCGTGTGGTCGTCACTGCGGATGCGGTCGAGATCGGGCGCCCGGGCAACCGGGAGACCTATTCGCGGGCGACCACGGCGTTCCGCTCGCAGATCACCGAGCACCGCACGAACGGTCTGCGCAGCGGCACGACGCGAGCGCTGGTCGTGCACAGCGCCGGGCGCGAGATCACGATCGAGCTCCCGGGCTTCACGCGTGCGACATTCAACGAGCTGATCGCGGCGCTCAACCCGATCGCCCCCACCCACGTCGATCCGGTCGAGGCGGCCCGACTGCGCGCGACACTGCCCACCACCTACACCGTCGACGCCTCCCGCGAGCGTCGTCTCGCCGGACAGCTGCTGCTCGTCGCGGTGATCGCGTTCGTCGTGACGCTCGCGGTGGTCCTGCTGGCGTTCACACCCGGCTTCCTCGACGGGGAGCTCTCCGCACTCATCCTGCTCGCGCCCACATCGGCGGTGGTCGGCATCGGCTTCGCCATCGGCGCGGCGCAGCGTCGGCGCATCGCGCGTTCGGCTCCGGCGCAGGTGTCGCTCAGCCACCACGGCATCCGCATCGGTGACGTCGACCACCCGTACAACCAGCTCACGCGCATCTGGGTCACGCCGCCCGCGTACCCCGTCAACCGGATCAGGATCGAGCGCAGCACCGGCCGCACGGTGATCCACACGCTGGTGTCCTCACGGATCGACATGAACCCCGAGTACGCCGTGTTCCTCACCGCCCTCCAGGCCGAGACCGCGAGCGTGCCCGGCCTGCTCTCCCTGGATCTCGAGTGACGGAGGCAGCCCGCGAGACACCCGTGCTCGCCCCCGAGTACCCGATCCTGACCCCGCGGCTGCTGCTGCGACCGATCGTGGCCGACGACGCGGTCGCGATGCACGCGTACAAGTCGGATCCGGCTGCGGTGCGCTACGTGCCGTATGCGCCGCTGACTCTCGGCGAGGTGGAACAGCGCATCACCACGACCTGGTCGCGCACGGTCTTCACGGCGGAGGGCGACGGGATCTGCCTCGCCGCGGAGGACCGCGAGAGCGGCGCGCTCGTCGGCGACGTCGTGCTGTTCTGGCGTAGCGCGACCGATCGTGCAGGCGAGGTCGGCTACATCTTCGACCCCCGTTTCTCGGGGCGCGGGTACGCCACGGAAGCCGTCGAGGCATTGCTCGCACTCGGCTTCGACGGACTCGGCCTGCATCGGATCGCCGCGCGGATCGACGAGCGGAACACCGCCTCGACGCGCGTCGTGGAGCGGCTCGGCTTCCGCCGGGAGGCGCGGCTCGTCGAGAGCGAATGGTTCAAGGACGAGTGGACGACACTCCTGATCTACGGCCTGCTCGAGACCGAGTGGCGAGAGCGCTCCGCATCCGCGCGGTGAAAGCATCCCCCATAATCGAGGGGTGACTGCCACTGCGACGATCCCTTCCCTCGACGGCCGCCGATTCCGGATGGTGTCGTCCACGACCTCTGCGGTCGACCCCGCTGCGCCGAGCATCTTCGAGTACTTCGAACGTGACGGCGCGATCTGGGGCGGGTACGAGGGTGACACGGTCACGTTCGGCAAGTTCGTCGGCACCCGCACCGGCGACACGATCTGGGTCTCGTTCGTGCACGTGCTCGTCTCCGACGGCACGGTCGTGACCGGAGACGGCGAGAGCGAGCTGGAGTTCACCGACGACGGCGCGATCCGTCTGGTCGAGCACTACGAGATGCACGGCCTGCCGCAGCTCAGCGTGTGCGAGGAGATCGCGGCCTGACCCTCCTCTCGACCCCTCATAGGGTGGGGCGGGGTGCGGTCAGCGCGGCGGGAGCGTGTCACGGCCGGGGGAGGCCGGCGTCCAGCGGGTCATCCCCAAGGGGGCGATGCCGCTGTCGCGTTCGGGCAGATCGCCGGGCAGCAGGTACGGGCGACGGATCACCTCGTCGAGCACCACGACGCTCACGACCGTGCGCACCTCGGGCAGCTGCGCGATGACGCCGGTCGAGAACTCGTGCACACCGCTCACGTCGACCGCGCGGATCAGCAGCATGGCGTCGTGCTCGCCCGTGGTGATCGCACACCACTCGACATCGGGCATCTCGAGAACGCGGTCGCGGAACGACGCCCAGGCCTGCGGCAGCACCGTGACGAACACGAGTGCACCGATCGAGAGTCCTGCTTTGGCTTGATCGACCCGCGCGCTGAACCCCGTGATGACCCCGTCGTGCACGAGCGATTCGACCCGGGTGTACGCATTCGCGCGGGAGATCCCCACCTTGTCCGCGAGGGCGGCGATCGAGACGCGACCGTTATCACGCAGCACTTCGAGGATTCTGTACGCGGTCTCGTCCAACGGGGTGGCATTCCGTCCAGAATGCTTTGACTGTTCGGCATCCTTGCTGGACATATTGCTCCTCACATCCGAGGTTCTAGACAGACCATGATGATGATCCGCATCCTTGCTGGACACATCGTCGCATATGATGCGAATCTGATCACCGGTCGTCCACATCTGGGTCGGCCACACCCGAATGTACTCCTCGCCTCTGGAGGCTCTCATGTCGTCACGTCGCAGCACGTCGGTCATCGCGATCGGAGCCGTAGCGCTCCTCGCGCTCGCAGGATGCTCAGGAGGGAACTCGGCCAACAACGGCGACCAGTCCTCCGGCACGGATTCACTGGTCATCGACACGGCGTTCTCGATCGAGACGACCGACCCGGGCCACACCTACGACCCCACCGGCAACATGATCGCCAAGGCGCTCTACGAGACGCTGGTGGACTTCAAGGGCTCCGACGTCTCGACCCCGGTCCCTGGGCTCGCATCCTGGGAGCAGAACGACGAGGCGACCGAGTTCACCTTCACGCTCGAGGGTGACCGGGTCTTCTCCGATGGCTCGCCCATCGAGGCGAAGGACGTCGTCTTCACGCTCCAGCGCATCCAGGGCATGGCAGACGCCAAGCCGAACTTCCTGCTCGGCGGCCTCACGATCACCGAGGTCGACGACAAGACGATCGAGTTCACCTCCGAGACCCCGCTGCTGCAGCTGCCCGCGATCCTCGCGAACCCGGCGCTCGGCATCGTCAACTCCGACGTCGTGATCGAGAACGGCGGCACGACCGACGGCACCGACACGGCGCAGAAGTTCCTCGACGGCGAGTCTGCCGGCTCCGGCCCGTTCGTCCTCGACACGCTCGACCTCAGCTCGCAGGTCGTCCTGACCCGCAACGACGAGTACAACGGCGATGAGGAGTCGGCGTACAAGCGCGTCGTCGTGCGCAACGTCTCGGAGAGCGCCACCCAGCTCGCCAACCTCAAGGGCGGCGACTCCATGGTCGCGATGGACCTGAACGGCGACCAGGTCGCCGGTCTGGGCGACGACATCACGGTGGACTCGGTCCCGTCCGGACAGACCATCTTCCTGCTGCTGAACCAGTCCGAGGCCGTCGCCGGTGACCTGGCGAACGTCAAGATCGCCGAGGCCATCCGCTACTCGCTCGACTACGACGCGCTCCTGGAGCTGGCAGGCGCCGGTTCCGTGCAGGCGACCGGTGTCATCCCGCCCGGATTCGAGGGCGCGCTCGACAGCGGAGTGACGCAGGACCTCGACAAGGCCAAGGCCGCTCTCGAAGAGGCCGGTTACACGGGCCAGACCCTGAAGCTGCAGTTCCCGAACGACTACCCGGTCGGTGGCGTGGAGTTCACGCCGCTCGCCGAGCGCATCCAGGCGCAGCTCGAGGATGCCGGCATCACGGTCGAGCTCGCTCCGGCC
This sequence comes from Microbacterium saperdae, assembly GCF_006716345.1. NCBI lineage: Bacteria > Bacillati > Actinomycetota > Actinomycetes > Micrococcales > Microbacteriaceae > Microbacterium > Microbacterium saperdae. The sequence continues at coordinate 319,941 of NZ_VFOX01000002.1, read as the reverse complement.
CCGTTCGCGACCGAGCTGGACGCCTACGTCAACGGCACCGAGGGCTTCGGCCTCTGGTTCTGGGGCCCGGACTACGCGGACTCCGCGAACTTCCTGCCCTTCGCTCCGGGTCTGAAGGTCGGTCTCCGCGCCGGCTGGGCTGCGGAGGCCAACCCGGAGATCGCCGGTATCGCCGCAGGTGCTGCCAGCGCCACGGATGCCGACACCCGCACCGACGCGTTCACCGAGTTCGCCGAGGCCATGCAGGCCGAGGGCCCCTTCGTGCCGCTGATCGTCCCCGGTCGCAACATCTCCTCGGCCGACAGCGTCACCGGCGCCGTGTACAACTCCGTCTGGGAGATGGACATCGCCGAGATCACCCCGGCCGGCTGAACGGATATCTCATGACGACAGTGGCGGTGCAGAGGCAGGCGCAGCGGCGCCGATCGCCTCTGATCGGATACCTGCTGCGGCGGGCCGGCACCTCCCTGCTCCTGTTGGTGGGCGTGACGATCGTCACGTTCGCGCTCACCAACCTGGTGCCGGGAGACCCGGTCTCGGCCGCGCTCGGTGAGGGCGCGTCCCAGAACCCGGCGACGCGTGACGCGTTCATCCGGGAGCACGGACTCGACCAGCCACTGTTCGTGCAGTACTTCATCTATATGGGGAACCTGCTGCGCGGGGACCTCGGTACGTCGCTGGTGACCGGACGCCCGGTCACCAGCGACCTCGCCACCGCGGTACCGGCCACGATCGAGATCGCGATCGGCGCGATCATCCTCAGCCTCGTGGTCAGCATCGTGCTCGGCACGCTCGCCGCCTACCGGCGTGGTCTGGTCACCGACCAGGTCATCCGCGTGGTGACCCTGGTGGGACTCAGCGTGCCGACCTTCTGGCTGGCGCTCGTCAGCTTCTACGTCTTCTTCCTGGAGCTGCGCATCGCGCCCGGTTCCGGACGCATCTCGCCCTCGATCACGCCGCCCCCGCGCGTGACCGGGCTCTACACGGTCGACTACCTGCTCAACGGCGACGCGGTCGGGTTCTTCGATGCCCTCGCGCACCTCGCCCTGCCGGTCATGGTGCTGTCGCTCGTGACGATCGGTCTGCTCACCCGGTTCATCCGCACCTCCGTGCTCGAGGTCCTCGGCAGTGACTACGTGCGTGCCGCCAGGGCCAAGGGACTCCCGGCGATGCGCGTGATCCTCGACTACGTGCTCCGCGGTGCCTCGCTGCCGATCCTGACCGTCGTCGGTGTGGCCTTCGGTGCACTGCTCTCGGGAACGGTGCTCGTCGAGTCCGTCTTCGCGTGGCCGGGACTGGGCACGTACGCCTACAACTCCGCCGCGAACCTCGATCTGCCGGGCATCATGGGCGTCGGCCTCGTGGTCGGCTTCATCTACCTCCTCATCAACTTCGTCGTCGATCTGCTCTACGGCGTCCTCGACCCGAGAGTGAGGATCGCATGAGCCGCATCGCCGCCGCGACCCCGGCCGGACGCTTCCGCTTCCGGTGGCCCCGAGCCTGGCGGACCCCGCTCGGCATCATCGGCACCGTGATCGCCGGCGCCTGGGTCATCGTCGCCTTCACGGCGCAGTGGTGGGTGCCGTTCGGCCCCAACGCCCAGGTGCTGCCCCGCCTGCAGCCGCCGGGGATCGACACGCTCCTCGGTACCGACGGCAACGGCCGCGACATCTTCTCGCGTCTGATGACCGGTGCCACCGTGAGCCTGCCGCTCGCGCTCACCCTGGTGATCGCGGCCATGATCATCGGCACCGTGATCGGCGCGCTCGCCGGCTACTTCGGCGGCTGGCTCGACGAGACCCTGATGCGCATCACCGACCTCTTCATGGCGTTCCCGACCGTCATCCTCGCGATGGTGGTCGCGGCATCCCTCGGGCCTTCGCTGTTCAACGCCGTGATCGCCGCGATCGTGGTGTCGTGGCCGCAGTACTCCCGTGTCACCCGCAGCATCGTGCTCGGCCTGCGCGGACAGAACTACGTGATCGCGGGTCGGCTGCTCGGCCACTCGCCGGTGCGGACGCTGTTCGTCGACATCCTCCCGAACATCGCCGGCCCCGTGCTGGTGCTGGCGACGCTCGACATCGGCGCGGCCATCCTGCTGCTCTCCGGGCTCTCGTTCCTCGGTCTCGGCGCACAGCCGCCGACGGCCGAGTGGGGATCGATGATCTCCGGTGCGATGCAGAACTTCGACGCCTGGTGGCTCGGCGTCTTCCCCGGACTCGCGATCCTGACCGTCGTGCTCGCGTTCAACTTCCTCGGTGACGCGATGCGCGATGTTCTCGACCCGACCGCCGAGATCGCCCACGAGAAGCAGGCCGAGCACAAGGCCTCCGCGACGGGAGTCGCCGCATGAGCGCGCAGAACACGCCGGTTCCGGGCGCGTCGACCGGGATCGCCCCGACGCTGAGCATCCGCGATCTCACGATCGACATCGGTCGTCCGCTCGTGAAGGGCGTGTCGATCGACCTCGCGCCCGGTCGCATCCATGGCCTCGCCGGCGAGTCCGGCTCCGGTAAGACGCTGACCTCGCTGGCTGTTCTCGGGCTGCTGCCACGCCAGGCGCGCACCGGGGGGTCGATCCGTCTCGGCGACGACGAGCTCGTCGGACTCGGCCGCCGCGCGCTCAATCGCATCCGCGGGAAGCGCATCGCGATGATCTTCCAGGACCCGTCGGCCTCGTTGCACCCTCAGCTGCCGGTCGGTCGTCAGCTCACCGACCACATGCGCGTGCACCTCGCCCTCAAGGGGGCCGCAGCGCGCGCCAGGGCGGTCGAGCTGCTCCAGACCGTGCAGGTGCCGAATCCCGAGGAGGCGTTGAAGCGGTATCCGCACCAGTTCTCCGGGGGACAGCGTCAGCGCATCGCGATCGCCTGCGCCCTCGCCTGCGACCCCGACGTGCTGCTGGCGGATGAGCCGACCACGGCTCTCGATGTCACGGTGCAGGCCGGCATCCTGCGGCTGCTGCGCGATCTCGCGACCGAACGCCGCCTGGCCGTGCTGCTCGTCACGCACGACCTCGGTGTCATGAGCGCGATCGCCGACGAGGTGGCCGTCATGAAGGACGGACGCATCGTCGAGCGGGCCGACCGCGAGACCCTGTTCCTCTCGCCGCAGCACGAGTACACGCGCACGCTGCTCGCGGCGCTGCCCGGTTCGAAGATCGAGGAAGCACCCGAGGGAGAGGCCGCTGATGAGTGAGGTCGCCGTTCTCGACGCGCAGAACATCGTCGTCCGCTACCCGGGGAACCCGCCCGTCATCGCGGTCAACGGGGTGTCGCTCAGCGTCGCCCCCGGCGAGACGGTCGCCCTGGTCGGCGAGTCCGGCAGCGGCAAGTCCAGCCTGGCGCGTGCCGTCGTGGGCATCGAGAAGACCGCGGGCGGAACCGTGCTCTTCCGGGATGCGCCCGTGTCGCCGCTCGGCATCCGTCGTCGCTCGATCGCGCTCACCGGCATCCAGATGGTGTTCCAGGATCCGTCCACCTCGCTGAACCCGCGACGCCGGATCGGCGAGCAGATCGCCGACGGCATCGCCACGGCCAAGGCGCGAGGCGCCGCAGGATCGACGGTCGAGGAGTGGCTCGAACGCGTCGGGCTGCCGACGAACGTGAGCACGCGGTACCCGCACCAGTTCTCGGGTGGGCAGAAGCAGCGAATCGCGATCGCCCGCGCACTGGCCGCTCGACCGTCGCTCCTCGTCGCGGACGAGCCGATCTCGGCACTCGACGCCTCGACGCAGACCAGCGTGGCGGGCCTGATGCGCGACCTGGTGGCGGAAGCCGGAGCCGGGATGCTGTTCATCTCGCACGACCTCGCCGTGGTGCGGCGCATCGCCGACCGCACGTTCGTGATGTTCGGCGGACGCGTGCTGGAGTCGGGTCCGACCGACCGTGTCTGGGCCGATCCGCAGCACCCGTACACGCGCGCGCTACTGGCCGCGATCCCCGAGCCGGACGGCGCCGGGCACATTCCGGTCGCGCCGACGACCGAAGAGCGCATCGTCTGGTCGGAGATCCCCCCGGTCCTGTACTGAGGTCACGCGCGCCTCATCCGTCGGCCCTCGTCGGGCTCGTCGGCCCTCTCACTCCCCTCGCCCGGCCCTGTCGGGCGAGGGGCCACCACTCGCCGCATCCGCGTGCGTTCGTGCGGCGTGTCTTGCCCCCCCCAGGTGCGCCAGGTCTCCGGGTGCGGGGATCCCTTCCGATAGATAAGCTTAGGCAACCCTTATCTCACGGAACAGGTCCCTCCATGCCCCTCTCCCGTTCGAAGGCGCTCACCGCCTTGTTCGCCGCCGCGCTCGCCGCGGCCGTCCTGACCTCCTGCTCGACGTCGGCCTCGACGACGGATGACTCGGTGCCCGCCGCCGATCCCGGCGCATTCCCGGTGACGGTCGATCACGCCTACGGCGAGACCACCATCTCCGAGCAGCCCGCGCGCATCGTCACGGTCGGCTACACCGAGCAGGACACGCTCTGGGCGCTCGGCCTCGCGCCGGTCGGGGTGACCGACTGGTACGGCGACCACGAATTCGCGTCGTGGCCGTGGGCGGACGAGGCGCGTGGCGACTCCGAGCCCGAGGTGCTCACCACCACCGACGGCCTGGACTTCGAGGCGATCGCTCTGCTCGACCCCGACCTCATCATCGGCACGAACGCCGGAATGACGGAGGAGGACTACGACCGTCTCTCCGACATCGCGCCGACCGTCGCGCACTCGGGCGACTACTCCATGTACTTCGAGCCGTGGGATGTGCAGACCCTGCAGATCGGCGAGGCCGTCGGCCTGGGCGACGAGGCGCAGAAGCTGGTCGACGACATCGACGCGCAGTTCGCCGCAGCCGCCGCCGCACACCCCGAGTTCGCCGACACCTCGATCGTGTTCCTCCAGAACGCGATCTACGACGGTGCCGCGATCGCCTACCAGGACGGACTGAGCACCGACTTCCTCACCGACCTCGGGTTCACGATTCCTGCTGACATCGATGCCTACGCTCCGGATGACACCTCCGGGGGCCAGGCGTACATCCCGGTCGAGAACCTCGATGTGCTCAACGCGGCTGACGTGCTGATCTGGGGCACCGAGTCCGACGACGACATCACCGCTCTCGAGGCGGAGCCCTTCGTCACCGCGATCGAGGCCATGAAGAACGACAAGGACGTCTACACCGACGGCATCACGGCCGGCGCGATCTACTTCACCTCGCCGCTGAGCCTCCCCTATGTCCTGGACTCGCTGGTGCCGGCCCTCGCGGACGCGGTCGCCGGGAACGGGCCCGCACACACCGCGGAGTGACCACCGCCGCACGCGCGACACGCGATCCGCGCCGGCTCTCCGCCGGGCGGGTCGCGCTCGTCGTCGTGCTCGCGGTCGTCGCGCTGGCCGTCACGACCGTGATCGGACTGACCGTCGGCACGAAACTGGTCGGGCTCGACACCGTGTTCGCCGCGATCGTGCACTTCGACGGCAGCGACCTGCAGCTCGTGGTGCGGGAGTCGCGCATCCCGCGCACCGCCCTCGGCCTCATCGTGGGACTCGCGCTCGGTGCCGCCGGCGCTGTGATGCAGGGACTCACCCGCAATGCGCTGGCGGATCCGGGACTGCTCGGGGTCAACGCGGGCGCATCCGTCGCGGTCGCCATCGCGGTGGCTGCGCTCGGACTCAACGACTTCCCGCACCTGATGGCCTTCGCACTCGGCGGAGCGCTCCTCGCGACGATCGCCGTCGTGCTCCTCGGAGCGGCAGGCGGAGGGAGCCCCGTCACCCTCGTGCTCTCGGGCGTCGCGCTCGCCGCAGTGCTGGGTGGCGTGACGACGGCCCTCGTGCTGCTGAACCCCATGGCCTTCCTGCAGATGCGCAGCTGGGAATCCGGCGCACTCGCCGGACGCGACCTGTCGATCCTCGCGGTCGCCGGCCCCGCGATCGCGGTGGGGCTGGTGCTCGCGCTTCTGATGACCCGCAGCCTCGACGTGCTCGCGCTCGGCGACGACACCGCGGCGGCGCTCGGGGTGCGGATCGGATGGATGCGCACCGGAGCCGTCGCCGCCGTCACGCTGCTGGCGGGCACGGCGACCGCGGTCGCGGGGCCGATCGCCTTCCTCGGGCTCGCCGCCCCGCACATCGCGCGCGGGGTGGTGGGCTCATCGCAGAAGGCGATCGTGCCCCTGGCCGCGGTGATCGGAGCGATCGTCGTGGTGCTCGGCGACGTGGTGGGTCGGGTCATCATCGCCCCGCAGGAGGTGCCGGTCGGCATCGTGATGGCGTTCATCGCCGCGCCGTTCCTCATCTGGATCGGCCGCCGCAGGAATCCGGTGCAGATGTGAACGCCTCGACCCGCGCCGACATCCGCCGCGCCCGTCGCCCCCTCGGCCGCCGCGGGTGGTGGGCCATGAGCTCCTTGGCCGCGGTGATGCTGCTCTCGTTCCTCGCGAGCCTGTCGATCGGTGACACCGTGATCCCGCCGCTCCGCGTGATCGAGGCGCTGTTCGAGACGGACGGCGGCATCCGGATGGTGGTGGTCGACTGGCGTCTGCCGCGGGCGCTGGCCGCCGTCTTCTTCGGCGCGGCACTCGCGCTCTCGGGCACCGTGTTCCAGACCATCACACGCAACCCGCTCGGCAGTCCGGACGTGATCGGGCTCACGACGGGCGCGTACACCGGGGCCTTGATCGTCATGACGACCGGCGGGGGATCGGGCCTCGCCGTCGCGATCGGTGCGGTGCTCGGCGGCTTCGCCACGGCGGCGCTGGTCGCGCTGCTGATCGCGGGGCGCGGGGCGCTGGGATACCGGATCGTGATCGTCGGCATCGGGGTGAGTGCGGTGCTCGCCGCCGTCAACGCCTGGATGCTGCTGCGAGCCCGACGCGAGGTCGCGATCTCCGCGGCGATCTGGGATGCCGGATCGCTCAACGGCGTCGGATGGGCGCAGGCCCTGCTGCCGATCGGTGTCGTGACGGCGCTCATGGTCGTGCTGTGGTTCTCCCGGCGCGGCCTGTGGCTCATCGAGCTCGGCGACGACATCGGCACGAGCCTGGGCGGCCGCATGGGTCTCACCAAGACCGGGCTCGTGGCGATCGCGGTCGGCCTGATCGGCGTCGTCACCGCCGTGATCGGGCCCATCGCGTTCATCGCACTCGCCGCTCCGCATCTCGCGAAGCTCATCGTGAAGAACGGTCCGGCGCATCTGATCGCGACCGCATTGATGGGCGCGACGCTGCTCTCTCTCGCCGACATCATCGGACAGAACGCCGTGCCGAAGCACGCGCTGCCGGTGGGTGTCGTCACGCTCGTGCTCGGAGGCCTGTACCTGATGTTCCTCGTGGTGCGGACGGCGCGGCGGCGGTTCTGAGGCGCAGGCGAGGGGGTCGAGTCTCGGCAGAGCTGTGACTATCATGTCTCGGTGCCGGACCGGGAAGATCTGAGAACTGTTCCAACGGCGCCCCTCGAGGGGGTGCGCGTGCTCGACGTGTCCACGCTGTTCGCCGGGCCGCTGGCGGCGACGTTCCTCGGGGATTTCGGTGCAGACGTCATCAAGGTGGAGCATCCGATCCGGCCGGATGCTTCGCGCGGACACGGGCCTCAGAAAGACGGCGTCAACCTGTGGTGGAAGACGCTCGGGCGCAACAAGCGCACAGTGACGATCGACCTGAGCGACCCCGCCGGCGCAGAGGTGCTGCTGCGGCTGGTGGCCGGAGCCGACGTCATGATCGAGAACTTCCGCCCCGGCACGCTCGAACGCTGGGGGCTCTCTCCCGAGCGCCTGCAGGAGGCGAATCCCCGACTGGTGCTGGCCAGAGTGACGGCGTTCGGGCAGTTCGGTCCCTACGCCGCGCGCCCCGGCTTCGGCAGCCTCGCCGAGGCGATGAGCGGATTCGCCGCGCTCACCGGCGATCCGGATGGGCCGCCCACGCTCCCACCATTCGGCCTCGCCGACGGGATCGCCGCTCTCGCGACGGCCTATGCCGTCATGGCCGCACTGCGAACCGCCGAGCGCGACGGCCACGGGCAGGTCGTCGACATGGCGATCATCGAGCCGATCCTGATGCTGCTGGGCGGGCAGATCACCGCGTGGGATCAGCTCGGCATGGTGCAGCCCCGTACCGGCAACCGCTCCGTCAACAATGCTCCGCGCAACGTCTACCGGTCACGCGACGGCGTGTGGCTGGCGGTGTCGACCAGCTCGCAGTCCATCGCCGAGCGCGTGATGACCGTGGTCGGCCGCGGCGAGCTGATCGAAGAGCCCTGGTTCCGTTCCGGCCATGAGCGGGCGCTGCATGCGGATGAACTCGACGACGCGGTGCAGTCCTGGATCGGCGCCCACGATGCCGACGAGGTCGTCGCGGTGTTCGAGGCGGCATCCGCTGCCATCGCTCCGGTCTACGACGTGCGCGGTGTGGTCGAGGATCCGCAGTACCGCGCTCTGGGCACGGTCGTGCGCGTCGAAGACGAAGACCTCGGCGACATCGCGATGCAGAACGTGCTGTTCCGTCTGTCGCGCACGCCCGGATCGATCCGGTGGGCCGGGCGAGGTCACGGTGCCGACACGGACGAGGTTCTCCGCGGCGCCGGATTCTCGGATGCCGAGATCGCCGACCTCCGCAGTGCGGGAGCGGTGTGATGACCGCCCACTACCGCACGGGCCTCTACGTGCCGGGAGACCGGCCCGATCGCTTCCGGTCGGCGGAGGAGAGCGGCGCGGATCTCGTGGTGTTCGACCTCGAGGATGCCGTGGCTCCGGAGCGCAAGTCGGCAGCGCGTGACGCCGTGGTCCAGTGGCTGCGCGACGGACAGCGGGGGAGTGCCGCGGTGCAGGTGCGCGTGAATGCGGGCGACGAGGGAGATCTGCGGGCCGTGTCGGCACTCGCTCCCGACGTGGGCATCCGACTGCCGAAGGTCGAGAGCGTCGACGATCTCGACCGGGCGGTCGCGCTCGCGCCGGGGCGACCGCTCGTCGCTCTGCTCGAGTCCGCTCGAGGGGTGATCAACGCTGTCGCGATCGCCGAGCATCCGGCCGTGCTCGCGCTCGCGCTCGGGGAGAGCGATCTGCGCAGCGAGGTCGGGGGAGGTGAGCCGGCGATCACCCATGCGCGACTCTCGATGCTGTTCGCGGCGCGCGCCGCCGGGCTGCCGGCACCCATGGCATCGGTGTATCCCGCGATCCGTGATCTCGAAGGGCTTGCTGATGACACCCGCCGCGCGGCCGATCTCGGTCTGTACGGCCGCATGGCCGCGCATCCGCGGCAGCTCGCGGTGATCGCTGCGGTCTTCGCCCCGAGCGAAGCCGATGTGGCCTGGGCGCAGGAGGTCGTCTCCACGCTGCGGGGGGGAGGGGTCGCGACGCTCTCGTCGGGGGAGATGGTCGACCCGGCGATGCGGGGGCGCGCCGAGCAGATCCTGAGGTCGGTCGAACCGAGGTCTTGACACCCGACGGGAGTCCGCCTAGATTCCCTGGAGCCCGATCATCGCCGAATTGGAAACGTTTCCAAATCGCGTGATGGAAACGTTTCCGCTCAACGAGGAGAACCATGGGGACGAAGCCGACTCTGCACGAGGTCGCCGCTGCGGCCGGCGTCTCGCTGGCGTCCGCATCGCGTGCGCTCACCGGTCGCTCCGCAAGCCCGGAGATGGTGCGCAAGGTGCGCATGGCGGCCAAGCGCATCGGCTACCTGCCCGACGCCACGGCCCGTTCGCTACGGCTGGGCGGTCATCCCCAGGTCGTCTTCGCGGTGGACGACATCGGCAACCCGAACTACGTGCAGATGCTGCGCGCGATCGAGGAGGAGCTGGGAGAGACGACGCGCATCAGCGTCTCGGCGACCGGCCGTCGCCCTGACCAGACGGTGGAGCTCGTGCGCATGCTCAGCATGGGCGCCGGTGACGGGCTGATCATCTCGCCGTTGCGCGTGACTCCCGCTCTTCGACAGGCGCTCGCCGACACGGTCGTGCCCGTCGTGGTCATCGGCACCCTGCACTCGGAGCTGAGCATCGACAGCGTGTTCGTCGACTCGGCGGTCGCGGTCGGAATGGTGGTCGACCACCTGGTCGACATCGGGCGCGCGCGCATCGGCGTGATCAACGGCCCGGGCAACACCAACCCGGGTGCGGCGCGTCGTGCCGGCTTCGCCGCCGCCGTGGAGCGGCATGGTCTGGTGCGTACCGACGCCCTGCAGATCACCGCGACCGACTTCACGGTCGGCGCAGGAGTGGATGCCGCAGAACGCCTGCTCGCCGCGAAGAGAGAGACCGGCGAACCGATTGACGCGATCGTGTGCGCGAACGACCTGATCGCGATCGGCGCCATCAACGCGATCCGACGACAGGGTCTGCGCGTTCCGGAGGACATCGCCGTGACGGGCATCGACGACACCGACCTGGCTGCGCTCTACAGCCCGCCGTTGACATCGGTCTCCCTCCAGTCGGAGCGACGGGGACGGATCGCGGCGCGCATGCTCAGCGAGCGCTTCGCCGATCCGTCGCGTCCCACGCGGCGGGAGACGGTCGAGGCCACGCTCGTGATCCGTGCGTCGACGATCGGGGAATCCGCATGAGCACGACTGCCGTGAAGAACACCACCGCGAAGGGGGTCACGCCCAAGCCGGGCGGCCTCGCCCGTTCGCGTCGCAACGAGGCGCTCGGTCTCGTCATCCCGACTCTGATCCCCATCTTGGCGCTCAGCGTGATCCCGCTGTTCATCGGTGTTGCGACGGCGTTCACCGATTCCCGCCTCGCCCGGCACCACGAGACGCAGTTCATCGGGTTCGAGAACTTCATCAAGCTCGGCTCCGACACGCAGTTCTGGCAGTCGTTCGGCATCGGCATGATCTGGGCCGTCACCGTCACCGCGCTGCAGCTGATCGGCGGGCTGTCGCTCGCGCTGCTGCTCAACACGGATCTGCGCTTCCGCGGAATCACCCGCGTTCTCGCGCTCATCCCGTGGGCGATGCCGCCCGTCGTCGTCGCCGTGATGTGGCAGATGATCTACTCGCCGACCAACGGCCCGCTGAACTGGCTCATCGAATCGCTCGGAGGGCCGGAGAACATCAACTGGCTCGGCGACTTCGGCCTGGCCCTCCCCGCCGTCATCCTCGTCGGCGTCTGGGTCGGAATGCCGCAGAACACCGTGGTGCTGCTGGCTGGTCTGCAGCAGGTGCCCGGCGAGCTCCTCGAGGCCGCTGCGGTCGACGGCGCGAGCACCTGGCGCCGCTTCGTCAGCGTCACGCTGCCGGCCCTGCGGCCCGTGATCTTCTCGATCGCCAGCCTCAGCTTCATCTGGAACTTCAACTCTTTCGGCATCGTCTACGTCATGACCGAGGGCGGTCCCGGAGGCCGCACGATGCTGCCGATGCTCTTCACGTACCTCGAGGCCTTCAAGTCCCGTAACACCGGCGGTGCGGCGGCGATGGGGGATGTCATCGTGATCTTCCTCATCGTCATCCTGGTGATCGCCCTGTGGCGCCAGCTGCGTCCGGAGAGGAGCCCCCGATGAACCAGAGCACGGCGACCCGGACGATGGTCACGCAGAACGCGCCGAAGCGGCAGCGCAGGAAGATGAATCAGCGCACGAAGAAGCCGCTGGTCCGCATCCTGCAGTACGTGGCGCTCGCGGGCTTCCTGATCTTCCTCGGCTTCCCGCTGCTGTGGCTGATCTCGACCGCCTTCAAGTCCTCGGCCGAGATCAACTCCCTCGCGGTCAACCTCTTCCCGCTGCAGCCCACGATCGACAACTTCGTGGTGGCACTGGAACGGCAGGGCCTCGTACGCGCGGCGGGCAACAGCCTTCTCGTCGCCGTCGCCACGACGATCATCGTCACCCTGCTGTCGATCCCCGGTGCCTACGTCATGGCGCGGTACCAGGGAAAGCTCCGCTCGATCGGGGTGGGCTACATCCTGGTGAGTCAGATCTTCCCGGTGATCCTGATCGTCATCCCGTTGTTCTTCATCCTGCGCTCGGTCGGCTTGGTCGACTCTCTGCTCGGGCTCGTCGCGGTGTACTCCGTCTACACCCTGCCGTTCTCCCTGTGGATGCTGCAGGGCTATGTCGCCGCGATCCCGTATGACATCGAGGAGGCGGCGTCGATCGACGGGGCCAACAAGGCGCGCACGCTGCAGCGGGTCGTGTTCCCGCTGCTGATGCCCGGGCTCGTGGCGACCGCGATGTTCAGCTTCGTCTCGGCGTACAACGAGTTCTTCTTCGCCCTGGTGCTGCTGCAGTCGCCGGAGAACTACACCCTTCCCATCGCGCTCAGCACGTTCGTCGGAGGTGAGGGGAAGGTGGCGGTCGGGCCGCTCGCCGCCGGTGCGCTGCTGTCGAGCATCCCGAGCATCGTCTTCTTCACGCTGCTGCAGAAGCGACTCGCCACCGGCCTGCTCTCCGGAGCGGTCAAGGGCTGAACGTACAGACTTCCCGCAATTCCCATCACAGAGAGAAAGAGGTATGAAGTGAAGAAGCTTCATCGCGCGTCCATCGCGCTCGCCGCAGCCGCGGTGACGGCGCTGACCCTCGCGTCCTGCTCCGCGGGCGGCGACACGACCGACGACGCCGGCGACGGCGAGCCGGTATCGATCACCTTCCAGTCCTTCTCCGACCAGCCGGCCGCGATCGAAGCGACCAAGGAGATCGTCGACGCCTGGAACGAGGACAACCCCGATATCCAGGTCGACATCGTGCAGGCGCCGACCGACAGCCTGGACGACAAGCTGACGACGCAGTTCGCCGGCGAAGTCGCGCCCGACATCATCCACTACGAGGTTCTCGGCATCGTGCCCTTCGCCCGCGACGGCTACGTGGCCGACCTGAGCGAACTGCTCAGCAAGGAGACCATCGACGACATCGACCCGGGTGTGCTGGCCTCGGTCACCGTGGACGACCAGATGATCGGCGCCCCGACGGAGCTGCAGACGTACGTCGTGTTCGCGAACAAGACGCTGCTCGAGGCAGCCGGCGTCGATATCCCCACCGGGGATTCCATGACCTGGGATGAACTCGACGAGATCGCGAAGGCCACGACGTCCGGCGACGTCCACGGCATCACCTGGGGACTGAAGAGCCCGACCGCGGCGTTCATGAGCCTCGGCATGGGCTTCGGTTCCGAGTACTTCACCGGCGAGGGCGAAGACATGAAGGTCGACGTGAAGGATGCCGACCTCGAGGTGCCGAACCGCGTGCGGTCGATGATCGAGGACGGCTCTGTCGACCCGATCGGGGTCACGCAGTCGGGCTCCGACGTGTTGGCGACGTTCTACGCCGGCAAGGCCGCCATGACCGTGCAGGGTTCGTACCAGGTGGCGAACATCGCCACGGACGCCCCGGCCGACATGGACTGGATCGTGCTGCCGCCGCTCGCCGGATCCGAGGGCGCGGTGCAGGCCGCCAACCCGCAGACGCTGTCGATCAACATCGACTCGCCGTACCAGAAGCAGGCCGCGAAGTTCCTCGACTACTTCATGCAGACCGACAACCTCGTGAAGATGAACATCGCCGACGGACTCATCCCCACGACGATCTCGGCACGCGAGGCGCTCGCCGAACAGACGGCCGACCAGAACGGGTGGCCCGAGATCGTGCAGTCGGCAGAGGGCCTCGACGGACCGGCCTTCCTGCAGGCGAACGGATTCGTGCGCTGGAAGGACACCGTCGCGACTCCCGCGTTCCAGAAGTTCCTGGGCGGAGAGATCGACGACAAGGGCCTGGCGTCCGAGCTCGATGACGGCTGGGCACAGGTCAACGGTTGACGACGGTGGGGCGGATGCGCGCATCCGCCCCACCTATAAGAGAGGAATGGCATGAGCTGGATTCGGGAACGCACGGCGGCCGTGCTCGCGGGGTCGGCCATCGGCGACGCCCTGGGCGGGGCGGCCGAAGGCTTCAGTCCGGAGAAGATCAAGGAACGGTACGGGGGCCCGATCACGGGCATCGTCCCGCCGTACCACCTGGACTGGCAGACCGCTCGACCGGTCAGTCCGTACCACAAGGGTGATGGGCACATCACGGATGACACCCTGATGACGCAGGCTCTGATCCGGGTGTACGCGGAGCGGCGAGACCACATCGATGCGTTCGCCGTCGCCGAGCTGCTCGTGCCGCTGCTGCAGACCGAGATCCGGTGGATCCCGGAGCTGGAGCGCGAATCGATCCTGCTGCAGCGCATCTTCCTCGCCGAGAAGTGGCTGGTCACCCGTCTGCAGTACGGCCATGTCGACCCGCGCGAGGCCGGCGTCGGGAACGTCGTCAACTGCGGTGCAGCGATGTACATGGCCCCGGTCGGCATCGTCAACGCCGGTAACCCCGAAGCGGCCTACGCCGAGGCGATCGACGTCGCTGGCGCCCACCAGTCGAGCTACGGGCGGGAGGCCGCGGGGGTGTTCGCGGCTGCGGTCGCGGCATCCGTCGCTCTCGACGCCACGGTCGACTCGGTGATCGACGCCGCGCTGCGCGTCGCCCACGACGGCACGGCGGCAGCCATCCGGGCGGTCGTCGATGCGGCCCGAGGGCTGGCCCCCGGCGCCGACGAGGAGCAGATCGGGCGGGCTCTGCGCGACGCCATCCGTCCCTTCGACACCGTGGGAGACGCCTATCGCGAGCCGCTCATGGACGCGCGGGTGCCGTCTCGGACCAAGTCGATCGAGGAGCTGCCCGTCGCGCTCGGCTTCCTCGTCGCGCATGACGGCGCGTTCCTCCCCACCGTGCTCGGTGCAGTGAACTACGGTCGCGACTCCGACTCCATCGCGTCGATGGCCGGAAGCCTGGCCGCGGGCATCGGCGGTCAGGCCGTGATCCCCTCGGACATCCTCGACGCCATCGCGACGGCCAGCAGGGTCGACTTCGACGAGTACGCGGCGCTGTTGTCGGGCGTCGCGGTGGATGTCATGCAGAAGGACGCGGCTCGTGCCGAGGCCGACCTGCGTCGCGTAGCGTCGCTCCGGGAGGCGTGATGCGCCTGACCTGGGCGCAGCCGGAGGACCTGCTGCCGCATGAGCTGGTGCAGGCGCGCGCGGAAGGGAAGGACGTCGAGGCGATCGTCGCCCGCTGGACTGCGGCGGGCGGCGCGCTCGACCCGGTGCGTGGCGGGGCGACGGCGGAGGCGGCACCCGACGGCCTCCGGACGCTGGCCCGTGCGCTGCTGGTCGAGATCGACGAGGTCGTGTCCGCGGAGTCCGAGGCGACGACGTGGGATGAGGTGCGGGCGGTGCTCACCGGTATGCCCGCACCGATCGCGACGCCGGCTGACGCCGCGCTCCGTGGCCGCATCCACGGCGCATGGGCCGGACGTTCGGCGGGATGCCTGTGGGGCAAGCCCGTCGAGAAGATCCCGCGCGCGGGTATCGAGGAGATCCTCCGGGCGACGGGTCGTTGGCCGCTCACGGACTACTTCACCGCGCAGGGCCTCCCGGACGATGTCGCGCGCCGCTGGCCGTGGAACCGGCGCTCGGCCGTCAACTCCCTGATCGAGAACATCGCCGGGATGCCCGAGGACGACGATCTCAACTACCCGTTGCTCAACCTTCGGGTGCTCGAGACCGCCGGCCGCGGCTTCACCACCGACGACATCGCCCAGGCGTGGTTGGCCGATCTGCCCGCCGGCCGCACTTTCACGGCAGAGCGCATCGCGTACCGCAACCTCCTCGACGGCTACCGTCCGGATGAGGCGGCCCGCGTGCGCAATCCGTTCCGCGAGTGGATCGGCGCGCTCATCCGCACCGACGTCTACGGGTGGATCAACCCGGGCGACATCGCCGAGGCCGCCCGTATGGCCTGGACGGATGCCCGCCTCAGCCATACCCGCAACGGGCTCTGGGGAGCGATGTGGGCGGCAGCGCTCACCTCGGCCTCACTCGTCGCGGCATCCGTCGACGAGGTGCTCGACCTCGCCTCCACTGCGGTGCCCGCGGGCAGCGAACTGCGGGAGGCCATCGACTTCGGCGTGGCGCTCGGGCGGGGCGAGCTCGACGACTCCGCCGCGATCGACGCTCTGCACGCCGCGTACGGACACCTGCACTGGGTGCACACGATCAACAACGCGGCGCTGATCGCCTTCGCGCTCGCCCGCAGCGGCGGCGAGTTCACACGGGGAGTGCCACTCGCCGTGATCACGGGGTGGGACACCGACTCGGCGGGTGCCACCGTCGGTTCGGTCCTGGGCGGACTCGCCGGCATCGACGGCCTGCCCGCGCACTTCATCGATCCGCTGCAGAACCGCATCGCGACGAGCCTGCCCGGGCTCGACGGGGTCGAGATCGACGCGCTCGCCCATCGCACGCTCGCCCTGCTCCCCACCCGCTGACCCCGACAGACAAGGATGTTCATGACTTCTCCCACGCCGACCCTGAAGGACCGCGCGCGCGGTTCGCTGGCCGGGCTCGCCATCGGCGATGCGATCGGGCGGCCGGTCGAAGGGTTCTCCGCCGCAGAGATCCAGGCCGCGCACGGGCGGGTGACCGGATATCTCGACCCGGAGCCCGCCGGCAGCGATGACACCGAATACGCCCTGCTGACCGCCAAGACCGTCCAGCGCGTGGGCGTCGGGGCCACGGCTGAGGACTTCGCACAGACCTGGATCGAGGACGTGCTCCCGCAGGCCGACGACTTCAAGGGTGGGGGATTCAGCGAGATGGCGGCGATCGACAACCTGCGTCGCGGCATCCGCCCCCCGCTGAGCGGTGACACGATGCACGGCTGGAGCGACGGGCTCGCGATGCGGGTCAGCCCGCTCGGCATCGTCGCGGACGGCGATGTCGAGCTCGCCCGTCGCCTGGCTGAAGCCGACGGCGCCGTGAGCCACACGACCGAGGGCATCTGGGCCGGCGTGGTGGTCGCCGTCGCCGTGACCACTGCTCTCACCGGGGCGGATGCCGCCGCCTGCTACGACGCGGGGCTCGCGGCGATCCCTGCCGACAGCTGGACGGCCCGCAACCTTCGCGACGCCCGCGATCTGGTGCACTCCGGACTCGATGACGACGCGCTCGCGCTCGCATTGCACGATCGCCTGGCCGTGGCGGACTACTTCTGGGCCGATCTCGCTCCCGAGGCGGTGGGCCTCGCCATGGCATCGGTGCTGCACGCGGACGGCCGAGCGGCCGAGAGCATCCTGTTCGCCGTCAACATGGGGCGCGACGCCGACACCACCGCAGCGATCGCCGGCTGCATCGGCGGTGCGATCTCCGGCATCGGCGATCTGCCCGAGGAATGGGTGGCGGGACTGCGCCCCGTCGTGGGGTCGTGCATCCGTTCCATGGCCGGGATCCATCCGCTGGATGCCGCCGACACCCTGACCCGTATCGTCGAGGAGGCGCGCGCATGACCACCCCCCTGATCGATCTGTTCACCCGGGGCATCGTCGCCGGCGAGTCCGCGTCGTCGATGAACGCCGACTTCCGCGTGTATGCACTCCCGCCCAAGCGCGTCAACAGGGTGCGCATCCTGTCGAAGCTCGGTGACGACGACCGCACCACCACGGTGCCGCGCCCGTTCACCCATGCGGCGCCGCCTCGCACCCTGCATCCCGGAGCGGGAGAGAACGTCGAGTGGTTCGCGTTCTCCGCTCGGCAGCATGCGCGGGAGCTGGGTTTGAGCGAGTGGCGTGAGCTCGCCGAGCTCGAGGCCGACCCCGCCGGCGGGTTGCGTGCCCGCATCGGCACCAAGCTCGCGCTGCAGAATCTGCGAGGCGGCGCCGAGCCCCCGCAGTCAGGGCACGACAACGCGCACTACTTCGATGACATCGCCACCGTGCGCGCCATCGCGGCGGTCGCCGTGCACGGATCAGGCGGAGCGGTCGATGCCGCGCACGCCGACGCTGCCGTCACCCACTCCCTCGACGGCCTGTGGTGCGCGAGGGCCAGCGCGGCGCTGTTCGGCGCACTGGTCGACGGCGCGTCCGCGGCCGACGCCGTGCACCTCGCTGTGACGCAACTCCCCGAGAACACCTGGAGCCGCCGGATGGCCGACACCTCGATGCACGTCGCGGCCGACGCGACGGGCCCCCTGGATCGTGCGCGACGCCTGAGCACGCAGGTGGGGGACTGGGTCTACAGCTACCCGATCGCGGCTCCCGAGACGTTCGGTTTCCTGCTCGCCCACGTGGCGACGGCGCGGAGCGCTGACGACCTGCTGCTCGGAGCACTCGCTCAGCCGCGCAACGCCGCGTCTCTCCCTGCGTTGGCCGGCGCCGCGGCGGCCGTGCTGTTCGGAGAGGACTGGATTCCCGCGGGACTGGAAGCCGATGGCATCCGCCTCACGGGTCTCGGCATACCGGCGTTGGCTGGACGCACGGTGGCAGAGGTGATCGCCGGCTGATGGCCATTGCCCGCTGAGGGCGGAGACGGATCCGCGCATCGCGCGACCTCTCCGCCCTCTCCGGGCGGTCGTGCGTTCGCGCCACGCCCGGGACTCCGCTAGACTGGGCAGGTTGTCTGCCTACCGGCGTCCATTCGGATGCTTCGGGCGGACACGTTCACACACCCTCCTGCTCCCGGGAAAGCCCCGAGAGCCGTTCTAGTCCGAAGGAGGTGGGTAAGTGACGCACCAGTACGAACTCATGGTCATTCTGACCCCCGAGATCGACGAGCGCCAGGTCGCACCTACGCTCGACAAGTTCCTGAAGGTCATCACCAACGATGGTGGCTCGATTGACAAGGTCGACATCTGGGGTAAGCGCCGTCTGGCCTACGAGATCCAGAAGAAGAACGAGGGCATCTACGCCGTCGTCAACTTCACCGCAACCAGCGAGGCCACGCAGGAGCTCGACCGTCAGCTGAAGCTGAACGAGCAGATCATGCGCACCAAGGTCCTCCGTGCCGAAGAGGCTCAGGCAATGGCCGCATTCGAAGCCAAGCGCTCCGAAGAGAAGGCTGCCCGCAAGGCCGCCAAGGCTGCGAAGGCCTAAGCGCCATGGCCGGCGAAACCGTCATCACCGTTGTGGGCAACCTCACGGCCGACCCCGAGCTGCGTTACACGCAGAACGGGCTGCCGGTGGCGAACTTCACCATCGCATCGACGCCTCGGAACTTCGACCGCGCCGCGAACGAGTGGAAGGACGGCGATGCGCTGTTCCTCCGTGCGTCCGTCTGGCGCGAGTTCGCCGAGCACGTGGCGGGTTCGCTGACCAAGGGCATGCGCGTCATCGCGCAGGGCCGTCTGCGTCAGCGCTCCTACCAGGACCGCGAGGGCAACCAGCGCACCGCGATCGAGCTGGAGGTCGACGAGATCGGCCCCTCGCTCCGGTACGCGACCGCGCAGGTCACCCGTGCGGCGTCGACCGGCGGTGCTGGCGGTGCCGGTGGTGGACAGTCCCGTCCCGCGCAGCAGGTGTCGGAGGAGCCGTGGTCCACGCCCGGCTCGTCGACCAGCGCGGATGCCTGGAGCACTCCGGGCAGCTTCGGCGACGACACCCCCTTCTGAACAACTTTCTGGATCCGTCTCCCGAGTTCATCTCGGAGACGGCATCCGCTCATCATTAAGGAACAACAATGGCTGGAAAGTCGAGCGGCGACCGCCGCAAGCCGCGGAAGGGCGCGAAGAACGCCGCTCCCGCGAAGTCCATCCGGGTCGGCCTCATCGATTACAAGGATGTCGCCACCCTCCGCAAGTTCGTCTCGGAGCGCGGCAAGATCCGTGCCCGTCGTATCACCGGTGTCTCGGTGCAGGAGCAGCGTCTGATCGCCACGGCGATCAAGAACGCACGCGAAATGGCGCTCCTGCCCTACGCTGGCGCCGGCCGGTAAGGGGTATCGAGATGGCAAAGCTGATTCTCACGAACGAGGTCGCCGGGCTGGGTAGTGCCGGTGACGTGGTCGAGGTCAAGAACGGGTACGCCCGTAACTTCCTCATCCCCCAGGGTTTCGCTACGGCGTGGACCCGCGGTGGCGAAAAGCAGGTCGCATCGATCCAGGCCGCGCGTCAGGCACGCGCGATCCACGACCGTGACGACGCTGTCGCACTGAAGACCGCCATCGAGGGCACCAAGGTCCGTCTCGCCGTCAAGGCGGGCGCCGCTGGTCGCCTCTTCGGTTCGGTCAAGACCGAGCACGTCGCCGACGCTGTCGCGGCTGCCGGTCTCGGTGCGATCGACAAGCGCAAGGTGCACATCACGGCGCCGATCAAGTCGACCGGTGACCACGAGGCCACCGTTCGTCTGCACGACGACGTGACTGCGGTCATCACGCTGCAGGTCGTCGCCGCCAAGTAATTCTGTTCCTCGGGCTCTGAGCCCGTCGACGCACGAACGCCCTCTGCCCTTCGGGACAGGGGGCGTTCGGCGTCTCCGGGCCGATAGCTCCGACACGTCGCCGATTCGTGCCGATGGCGCGGCGGATGCCCCGCGGAGAGGAATCCCCGCGAGGCACCCGCGATGTCGCGCGGGCTGCGACGGTGCAGGATGCCGGGACGCAGTGCCCGGTCTCCGCGACGGTCGACGCACCCGCGCACCGGCGGTGCAAGGTCTCCTCCCCCGAGGACTCCCGCACCGCCGGGGCTGCGGCTACGCCGTCATCGTGCGACGACGCAGGAGGGCGAGACCACCGAGGAGCAGCAGCACTCCGATCACGAGCACGCCCGGCGCAGGAGCGCCGCCGGTCATGGCGAGGCCCTCCGCTGCCGCGGCCGTGGCCGCACCGGATGCCGTACCCGCTCCGACGAGGGCGTCGGGGTCGGTTCCCGGGTCGGTTCCCGGATCGGTTCCGGGGTCGGTTCCCGGGTCAGTGCCGGGATCGGTGCCCGGGTCGGTTCCGGGGTCAGTGCCGGGGTCGGTTCCCGGCGTCGTCCCCGGCGTGGTGACCGTGCTCTCGCCGGCGACCGCGATGGCGTTGCCGCCGATCGTGATCGGCAGGGTGACCGGGAGCGCCAGCTGCGTGCCGCCGAGGATCGAGTCCAGACCGGTGGTGAGGCCGCCTCCCGTGAGGGGAGCGGTCGGTGCCGGCGCGGCGCCTGCACCTCCGGTGACAGTGCTGTCACCGAGCACCCCGATTGCGTTGCCGACGACTGAGACCGGTGCGCTGACCGGCGCGATCACCTGCGTGCCACCGAGGATCGCATCGTCACCTGACGTCTCGGCAGGAGTGCCGGGCGTGGATGCCGGTGCGGGCGTGCCCGCGCCACCGGAGACACTGCTGTCACCGAGGACGCCGATCGCATTGCCGCCGATGGCGACGGGAGCCGTGACGGGGGCGATCACCTGGGTGCCGCCTCCGACGCCGTTCTCGCCGGACGTCGCCGGAGCTGCCGGGGCGTTCCCGACCGGGCCCGCCGGGGCGGGTGTCGCCGGAGCAGGTCCTGACACGGCGCTGGTGCCGCCGACGGTGATCGCGTTGCCGACCAGCGTGATCGGAGCGGCGATGGGAGCCGTAACCTGGCTTCCGCCCAGGAGCGAATCATCGCCCGAGGTGCCGCCGGACGGAGCCGGCGTCGATGCGGGTGTGGGTGCGGATGCTCTCGGGTTCGCGGTGACGCTGCTGTCGCCGAGGATCGAGATCGCGTTGCCGCCGACCGTCACCGGTGCGGTGATCGGAGCGACGACCTGGGTTCCGCTGCCGACGCCATCCGATCCATCCGTGGCGGCCTCGCTCGGGGCGGGGGAGGCCGGTGCTGCGGCTCCCTGCCCTGCCGGGGCGTTGGTACCACTGGTGCCGAGCAGCGACACCGAGTTGCCGGTGACGGTCACCGGCACATCGACCTGCAGCAGCGCCTGCGTGCCCGAGAGCACGCCGTCGATGCCGTTGGTCGTGAGGGAAGGCACCCCGGCCGCGGGAGTCTGGGCCTGGGGAGCCTCACTCTGGGAAACCGCGGTCGGAGTGCTGGTCGAAGAGGTGCCGAGAAGGCTCACCGCGTTGCCCGTCACGGTGACGGGAACGGTGACGGTCACCGCGGCCTGAGTGCCGGAGGCGGTGCCGGATTCGCCGCTCGTCACCGGTGCAGGGGCGGGTGCCGGTGCCGGTGCCGGGGCAGGGGCCGGTGCCGGGGCTGGGGCCGGAGCCGGGGCGGTCGAGGTGCCGAGCACCGAGATCGCGTTGCCGACGACGGTGAGCGGTGCGGAGACCGGTGCCACTGCCTGGGTGCCGGAGAGGAGTCCGTCCTCGCCGGATGTCTCGGCCGCATTCGCGGCCGTCGCGCCGAGCAGGGTGATCCCGCCGGCGATGAGCGTCCCCCAGAGGGCACGCTTCAGATATGTACGCATGATGTTGCTCCTGACTGGGTGTGGGGTGTCGGGGATGTGCGTGCGCATCTGGGGTGCGCGCAGCACAGCATCTGTCGTTCACGGGGAACGACGTGACAACCCGTCAGTCAGGAGAGACGTCGGCGTCGGCGACCGGAGACGCCGGAAGGACGTCGTCGGATGCGCCGGCAGCCCGCTCCCAGGCACGGAGCGGGGGCACGCCGGAGTCGCCGAGGCGAGCATGGGTGTACGAGGAGGCTCCGCCGGGGCCGGCGGAGGAAGTCGGGGATGCGGGAGCCCCCGGTGGGGCACCGGGGGCGCCATCCGCAGGGAGGTCTGCCGGAGTCGCATCGTCGTTCAGGCCGAGGACGGACAGGGAGGCAGCGACCTCGCCAGGAGCGTGCGCGGGCACAGCCGATGAGCCCGGACCACCGGCGCGGGGCGTGAGGATCGCCGCTGCTGCCGGATCCGTGCCGGAGACGGTGGGCGAGGAAGGAGCGCCCGGCTCGGGACCGGTACCGGGAGTCGTCGGTTCGAGGGCTTCGAGCACCGGCGGAAGAGTTTCGGCAGCTACTCCGCCGATGAGCCCGGTCGTGTCATCGACGACGCCGACGACATCTCGGACCACCTCGGTCACGCCGAGGTCGTCGACGAGACCTCCGACGACGGGAAGACCGGTGACGACGTCGAGGATCGGATCGGTGATCTGTGCGACGGGGGAGTCGGTGAGGAGGTCTGTGACCGGGGCGGTGACGGCCTGCGTCGTGTCAGCGACCACCTTCACCACGGGGGCTGCGGCCGGACCGACCACGGGGACGGCGGCCACGGTCTGCGCGACCGTCTGCACGACCGCCGGGGCGGCCTGCTGCACGGGAGCGACCACGGTCTGGACGACGGGGGCGACGACCTGGGTCACGACGGGAGCCACGACCTGCGTGACGACCGGTGTGGCGACCGAGGTGACCGTCTGGCCGACGAGGGACGTGATCTCGTCGAGCGGACCCTCATCGCTCTCGTCCGCGTGGGCGGAACCGCCGGTGAAGATCGCGAATGCGGACCAGAGGAGCACGCCGAGGCCACCCCAGATGACGCCGGCGGGTACGCCGCGTCGGGTGGCCCGAGCATCCACGTCAACCTCCCCCTCCGAAGGCAACGCACGTTCACACGAAGTGCATCGATTGCCGGAGACCTTACTCCCAGGTGCACCCCCTGTCTAGGGGGTTTTCCGCGCAATGCCGGGCATGTCGTTCCGTGACGCGCCCGGGAGAATCCGAGCTTGACTTTCCCCAGGTTCTGCACATGCCGCCTCGCGAGAGGCAACCTTCAATCGAATATTGAAGCTCTTTCCCATCCACAGGCTGGGGAAAGGGAAAACCCCTGATCCGGGCGGCTAAAAAAGTTTCAAGTTCGGACCCTCCACCGAGTTATCCACAGCGGTTGTGCACAGACACTCCGATCTTGTTCGCACACTTTGCACAGGGTTATCCACAGGCTGTGTTGCATGTGGATAGCGCCCCTCGTAGCGTTAGCGAGCGACCGAATGTCGGGGGTGCCTGATTCGCTGTGCAGGTGCCCGTCGCACAGTCGAAGCGGATCCAGCGCCGCTTCCTGCAGCGGCGCCACGACGTCAATGAAAGTCGCATCGAAGGGAGCAGTGTGTCGATCGCGGACATCTCGCAGGACCGCCTCGGAGGGCAGCGCTCTCCCGAACGCGTGCCGCCGCACGACCTCCTCGCGGAGCAGAGCGCCCTGGGTGGCATGCTGCTCTCGAAAGACGCCGTCGCCGATGTGATCGAGACGCTCAAGGGTGCCGACTTCTACATCCCCAAGCACGAGCTGATCTTCGAAGCGGTCCTCTCTCTGTACTCGCACGGCGAGCCGACCGACGTCGTCGCCGTCACCGACGAGCTCATCAAGACGGGTGAGCTCGGCCGAGCCGGCGGCGCCGACTACCTGCACACGCTCACCTCGATCGTTCCGACGGCCGCCAACGCCGGCTACTACGCGGGCATCGTCTCGGAGCGCGCGATCCTTCGTCGCCTGGTCGACGCCGGCACGCGCATCGTGCAGCTCGGCTACGCGGGCGAGGGCGACGCCACCGACATCGTCAACAACGCCCAGGCGGAGATCTACTCGATCACCGGATCCGAGACGGCCGAGGACTACGTCCCGCTGCAGATCGCCGTGGATGCCGCACTCGAGGAGATCGAGGCCGCCAGCGGCCGCGATGGCTCCATGACCGGCGTCCCCACCGGTTTCAAGGAGCTCGATGAGCTCACCAACGGCCTGCATGGTGGGCAGATGATCGTCGTCGCCGCGCGACCCGCGATGGGTAAGTCGACGCTCGCGCTCGACTTCGCGCGATCGGCGTCCATCGGCCACAACATCCCGTCGGTGTTCTTCTCCCTCGAGATGGGCAAGAGCGAGATCGCGATGCGTCTGCTCAGCGCCGAGGGTCAGATCCCGCTGCAGAACATGCGTAAGGGAAACCTCGACCCCCGCGACTGGACCACGGTCGCCGCCACCCGTGGGCGCATCAACGACGCCCCGCTCTACATCGACGACAGCCCCAACATGACGCTGGTCGAGATCCGCGCGAAGTGCCGTCGGCTCAAGCAGCGCGAGGGCCTGCGCATGGTCATCATCGACTACCTGCAGCTCATGACCTCGGGCAAGCGCGTCGAGTCGCGTCAGCAGGAGGTCTCGGAGTTCTCGCGTAGCCTCAAGCTCATCGCCAAGGAGCTGCAGGTTCCGGTCATCGCCCTGTCGCAACTGAACCGTGGTCCCGAGCAGCGCACCGACAAGAAGCCCGCGATCAGCGACCTCCGTGAGTCCGGCTCGATCGAGCAGGATGCCGACATGGTGATCCTGCTGCACCGCGACTCCGTGTATGACAAGGACGTGCGTCCCGGCGAGGCCGACCTGATCGTCGCCAAGCACCGTAACGGCCCGACCGCGACCATCACCGTCGCGTTCCAGGGTCACTACTCGCGCTTCATGGATATGGCCCCCGGCGGCGACTTCCACTGATTGATTGTGGGTTCCAGGCCGACACGACGCGTCGGCGTGGGGCGTGCTCAGCTACCCTCAGAGGACCCTCGAACCCGACCTCCACGGTCGGTGAGGGCGCGAGAGGAGGAGCACGATGGGCGTCGTATTTCCGACGGGGTCGTTCTCGATCAAGACCGCAGACGGTGACATCGTCATCCTGCGCATCTGCGATCTGTGCGGTGCGGCTGTGGTCGAAGCAGACGGCACCGATCTCGCGTTCCACAAGCGCTGGCACCGGATGACCGGTTCGGGCAACTGGATCGACCCCGAGACCCGCCGTCACCACGGTCCCTCGAGCCCGTTCACTCCGAACGGATCGGTCTGACGGAAATGCCGGGCTGCCGTCTCATCGCGAGCCCGGATCGGCAACCTGCACGGATCCGGAGGGATCAGTACTCGCCTCCCAGGGTGAGGCCCCCGGGGAGTGTGAAGCACGGCGACACCACGTCGACCCAGAGCTCATCGCCGTCGTAGAAGTAAGCGATGTTTACGTGGGTGCCGTCGTCATGATTGAGCACCAGGCGGGGGAAGCCCTTGTCGGACGTCGTGCGATCGACCGTCCATCCCGCACGCTCGCCCCACCCGTCGGCGACAGCATCCAGCGCGTCGTCCTTGTCGACGGCGCCGGCCACGGTGATGGTGGTGCGACCGGGCCAGGCGAACTCCTCCTCACCATCGCAGGGCATGAGTGCCTTCGAGGTCGCATTCGCGCGGATGTCCGCGATGTCCTCTTCGGGGTACAACGCCGCGAGCGTGTCGCGGATGTCGATCGCCCCCGCCTTCGCCTCCTCGAGAGTCAGGCTTCCGGCCGCCGAGGCTTCTGGCCCTCCGGTGCGGAGGGAACCATGCATCCGGTCAGAGCGATCGCGCAGACCGCGATCGTCGCCATCGAGCTCGTCGCCCGGCCCCGCGTCTCACGTGTCGCCATGATCATGTCCCGTTCCTGTCGCGAGCCCGCCGGGTCACTTGAGCGAATCCTGTGCGAAGATCTGCACGTCTTCGAGGGTCTCCGAGCCCAGGTTCTCCGTGCCGATTCCCGCGTCGAGCATCTGCCCTCGGCGCGGGAGTCCGGTGTAGGGCAACAGATGGCGTACCCAGTCGCGCTCCACCCGTGGACTCCCGAACGGACCGTTCGCCACCATGAAGCGCTCCTTGCGCGTCGGCCCGGTACCGAGGTCGATGCTGCTGACACCGCGGAACGTCCGCGTGCGGGCCCGGTCGATGCGCGAGAGCGGAACGGGCGCAGTGCCGTTGATGCGGATCAGCCCCGTCTGCGGATCGAACTCCGCGTACTGATTGAGCGCGATCAGACACGGGATGACGATCGCAGGGAGCAGGAGGAACAACAACAGGAGCGGTGAGTTCTCGGGGTGCGAGCTGAAGAGGGCGAGCAGCATGCCGATGACCGTTGCGCCCGCGCCCATGACGAGGCTGGTGATGATGCCACGCCATGGCGTCGGTCGGCCCAGTCGAATGATCGTCATTGCCTGCGTCCTCTCCGTTGCAGCGTGCCGTCCGCGTCGTGGGGGCGTGCCTCTGCTCGTACTGAGCATGCCAGCAGTCGAGCCGACGACCTAAGCTCGCCAACGTGGAATCCATCCCCGTGTCGTCTCTCCCCCCAGGAGCCTCCGCGCCTCGGCAGGCGGTGAGCGACGGGCGCGTGCGAGCGAGCTACTCCGCACGCGCGGCGGAGTACGCGGCCCTCCTCGGCGCCATCGAGCAGATGGATCAGGTCGACCGGGAACGCATCGGGCGGTGGGCGGCGGCCATCGACGGCCGCATTCTCGACGCGGGCTGCGGCCCGGGGCAGTGGACCGCATTCCTCGCCGATCGCGGACACGACATCGAAGGCATCGATCTCGTGCCGGAGTTCATCGACCATGCCTCCTCGCGGTTTCCGCACGTCCCGTTTCGGGTCGCGTCGCTCGCCGACACCGGTGTCGCGCCGGGCGCATTCAGTGGGGTACTCGCCTGGTACTCGGTGATCCACGCCGATCCGCACGAGCTTCCGTCGCTCCTCGCAGCCGCCCGCCGCGTGGTGCGAGACGGCGGCGGCCTCCTCCTCGGCTTCTTCGACGGGGTGGATGGCGAACCGTTCTCGCATGCCGTGACCACCGCGCACTACTGGTCGATATCGGGGATGACAGCACTGCTCGACGACGCGGGATTCGCCGTCGTCGACAGCGATGCGCGGGTGCAGGAGGGCCGCCGCCCGCACGCGTCGATCAGCGCGACCGCGGTCTGACCCGGGAGGCGGACTGCGAGAACGTCCCGCAGCCCACCGGTCGCGACCTCAGCTGATCCCACGCACGAACGCCCGGATGTCCCCCGCGAGCAGCGCCGGCTCCTCCATCCCGGGGAAGTGCCCGCCGACGGCGAATTCGTTCCAGTGTCCGATCGCACCGAACGGGTCCATCGTGCGTCGGACGAGCGGATGCGCGTCGAACACGGCCCACCCGGACGGCACCCCGATGCCCATCACGAAGTCGAGCTCTGCGTGTTCCGCCTCGTAGTAGAACTGCACGCTCGATGCGCCGCTGCGGGTGAACCAGTACACGCTGATGCTCGTGAGGAGCTGATCGACGTCGACATCCGGCGACCGGTGGCCACCATCGATCCTGCGCTTGAACTTCTCGGCGATCCACGCCAACAGCCCGACCGGGGAGTCGGTGAGCGCCGGGCCGATCGTGTCGGGGCGGTGGTTGTGCATCTCGAGGTACCCGCGCTCCGCCGCACTCTCCGCATGCGCTTCCTCCAGCTGCGCGATCTCTGCGGGGGACAGGTCGGCAGGGGAGGGGAACTTGGTGCCGACCAGGCCGAGCCAGGTGCGATCGCCGCCCACGTGCGTGCCGATCACGCGCTCGGAGTGCACGGCGGCGAGGCGTCCGACGATGCCCGCGCCCATGTCAGTGCCGTGGGCCGCGAACCTGGCATAGCCGAGCCGCGTCATGATCTCGGCGTAGGCGTCCGTCGTGCGCGCCAGCTCCCATCCCGATCCCGAGAGCGGCGTGGAGAACCCGAAGCCCGGCGGTGAAGGGATGATGACGTGGAAGTCTTCGGCCAGCAGCGGGAGAAGCCGCTGGTACTCCACGAAGGATCCGGGCCAGCCGTGGCTCAGCAGCAGGGGGACGGCATCCGGGTTCGTCGAGCGGGCATGCACCAGGTGGAAGGTCTGTCCGTCCACGACGGTGGTGAACTGCTCGTGCTCGTTGAGCTTCGCCTCCTGCGCACGCCAGTCGAACCCGTCGCCCCAGCGGTCGGCGAGCTCCTGCAGATACGTCAGGGGGATGCCACGGCGGAAGTCCGTGCGGTCGTCGCGGCCCGGAACGGGGTGAGGCCAGCGGTTGCGTGCCAGCCGATCGTGCAGGTCGTCGATGTCCGCCTGAGCGATGTCGATGCGGAAGGGGATGAGTGCGGTGTTCTCGGTCATGGCATCCACGCTCTCAACCAATGAGGAAGACGAGCTTCCGCAATTGCTGAGATGATCGACAGCATGTTGGAGACATCGGCTCGCCTGCTGGAACTGCTCTCCCTGTTGCAGCTCACGCGCGACTGGACGAGTTCCGCGCTCGCCGAGCGTCTCGGTGTCAGCACGCGGACCGTCCGCAGCGACATCGGCAAGCTGCGGTCCCTCGGCTACCCCGTGGACGCGCGCCCCGGAGTCGCGGGCGGGTATCAGCTGGTCGCGGGCACGGCGATGCCGCCGCTGCTGCTCGACGACGACGAGGCCGTCGCCGTCGCGGTCGGACTGGGATCCGTGGCCACGTCGCGTCTCGGTGTGGAGGAGACGTCGCTCACCGCGCTCGCGAAGCTCGAGCAGGTGCTGCCTTCGCGTCTGCGACGGCGCGTCGACGCGGTCCGTGGTGCGACGAGCGTCGTGGTCGGCACGGAGCCCTCGCTCGACCTCGCCGCGCTCGGCCAGGTCGCCTTCGCGATCCGCGGTCATGAACGTCTGCGGTTCGGATACACGAAGCCCGGGGGCAGGGAAGAGGCGCGGCACACCGAGCCGCAGCGGCTCGTGAGCTGGGGACCGCTGTGGTATCTGCTGGCGTGGGATCTCGAGCGCGACGACTGGCGGGTCTTCCGCGTCGATCGCATGAGCGCGCCGGCGCAGACGGGCGCGCGGTTCCGCCCTCGCGTGATCCCGGAAGGGAGCGTCGTGGACTACGTGGTCGGTCGCGTGATCCGCGCGAGCTGGAAGTATCGCGCCCGGATGCTCGTACATGCGCCCGCCGCCGTGCTCGCGGCGAAGATCGTCATCCCCGTCGACATCGAGGAGGTCGATGAGGTGACCTGTCGGGTCGAGCTGGGAGCCGACGATCCACACCGTCTCGCCCTGTGGGTCTCGCAGCTCGACATCGACATCGAGGTGATCGACGGCGAGGAGCTCTCCGTCGCGTTCGACCGCCTGGCGGCGCGATTCGGTCGTGCCGCGGGTGGCGCCCCCACACCGTGACGGAGGTCTGCGGGCTGCTCAGGCGGTCTTGACCGCCTGCAGCGTGTACGTCAGCGGCAGCCGCTCCGCATGCTCGCTCAGCATCCACTCGCCGTCGTCATCCAGGTGCATGCGCCCGGGCAGGGCCTCCCAGGGGACGCTGGTGTGCTCGACGAACTGCGTGATGGTCAGCCCGGCCTCCAGGACTGCGGTCAGGATCTCGCCGATGCCGTGATTCCACTCGTGAGTGACGGAGGCCTTGATGCTCTCGTCGGTCTCGACGTAGGTGGTCGAGTCGTCCCAGACGAGCGGCTCGGGCTGCTCGAAGTACGGATATCCCAGTACGAGCCCACTCGTCTGCTCCTCGTCGATCGCCCAGAGCACCGGATGGCCCTCGCGGATGAAGAGGCGTCCACCGGGGGCGAGCAGCGACGACACCGTGCGTGCCCAGGCGGTGATATCCGGCAGCCAGCACAGGGCGCCGATCCCGGTGTAGACGAGGTCGAAGCGCCCTTCGCCGAGCGCGGAGACGGCGTCGTCGACGCTCGCCTCGACGAACACAGCCCTGCTGTTCGCCCGCGCGGCGAGGTCGCGAGCGCCCGCGATCGCGGCGGCCGAGAAGTCCAGGCCGGTGACATCGGCGCCCAGACGCCCGAGCGATATCGTGTCGGTGCCGATGTGGCACTGCAGATGCACGGCCTTCAGCCCGTGCAGGTCGCCGAGGCGGTCGCGGTCGAAAGTGACGACGTCGGACAGCCGGCCCGGGTCATCCACGAAGGACTGCACGGCGTACTCGCGAGAGGCGAGATGCAAGGGCGCGCGCTCGTCCCAGTTGGCTCGGTTGAGGTCGTAGGAGGAGGGGTCCGGCATGGGTGGTCCTTGCGTGGGTGGGTGCTCGGCGGCGCTCCGTCAGGGGCGGACGCGGACCGTGCGTCCCTCGAAGCTCACCAGGTCGCCGTCGTGCAGCTGGCGCCCGCGGCGGCGATCGACCTCGCCGTTGACGGTCACGTATCCGTCGATCACGACCTCCTTGGCGTCGCCGCCGGAATCGAGCAGACCCGAGTACTTCAGGAACTGGCCGAGGCGGATCATGTCGCCGCCGATGGATACGTCGTCGATCGGACCGGAGTTCGTCATCCTTGAATGCTAACGGCCTGACCGAGGCCTCACCGGAGCGTCGCAGGCAACGGGTCGTGGCCTGTGCGGAAACTGCCCGTTGACATCCCGGCGTGCGCTAAACAATACTGTTCACTGAAGACGAACTTGAACGTTCAGTGAGGAGCGTGCTCTATGGATGATGACCGCAAGGCGTTGGGGGTGCGGATCCGCGCCGTCCGCCGGGCGCACCGGATCTCCCTCCGCGCGCTGGCCGAGACCGCCGAGCTCAGCCCGGCCTCCATCAGTCAGATCGAGAACGGCAAGGCCAACGCGAGCTTCGACGCGCTGCGTCGGATCGCTTCCGCCCTCGGGCTGACCTTCGCGGAGCTCTTCGATGCGTCCCAACCGACGACCGGTCGCGTGCTGCGCCGCGAGGAGCGGCCCCTGCTGGTGACGGAGGAAGGTGTGCGCAGCTACAGCATCACCCGGCCGCCCGTGGGGGAGGTCGATGTCGCCGTCACCGAGTACGAACCCGGTGCGTTCAGCGGTGGTCACGACTACACCCACGGAAACTCCCGCGAGGTCGTGATCGTTCTTCGCGGCACCTTCTCGTTCGAGCTCGGTGGTGAGGAGTTCCTGCTGGGCCCGGGCGACAGCCTCGACTTCCGCACCAACATCTCGCACATGATCACCAACGTCGGAGAAGAAGTCGGCGAGGCGGTGTGGGTCGTGAGCCCGCCGTCGACGCTGCGTCAACAGTGAGCGCATAGCCGCGACGCAGGAAACCGGGCGCTCTGCCCGTTCACATCACCAGCGGACACCGATCCGCTGAGAAGAGGAATCACCCATGAGTACGTCAGTCATGCCCTTTTCCGTGCCCGCACACGGCCTCGAGATCACCGGTTCCGTACCCGCGATCGACCATCACTCCCACGCCGCCTACGTGCGACCGGGGGAGAAGCTCGCCACCTTCGACTCCTTGGAGACCGAGATCGCTGCGGGCTACGTCGAGTCGAGGATCCCGGCGGACGCGTACCAGCAGTTCGTGCGAGCGAACCGTGCGGGTGATCACGCGGCGGCGGCCGCTCTCGCCGATCGCCACCGCATCCCCGCACTGCGCGACGAGGCCCGTGAGCTCTACCGCACGACCGCATTCGACCGGGCCCTCACCCTGGGATGCGACGCGCTCTACGGCAGCGGAAGCCGCGAGGCCCAACTCGCCTCCGCCCGCACGCGGCTCGAGGACTACCGGAGTCTCTACGACGACGCGCTGACCGCCTCCACGACGCGGATGGTGTTGACGGACGTTCCCGACCTCGACCCGCACGAGTGGCCGGTCGAGCGCTACCGCCAGATCGCGCGCATCGATCCGTACATGTTCCCTTTCGGGCACGACACGTACGTGGGCCGCGGCTTCGATGCCCAGCGGTTCGCCGACATCCTCTCCGAGAAGCTGACCGTCGAGCTGGCTGCCGACGGACGGGATTCGCCGCATGCGACGCTCGGGGAGTACCGCGAGTTCGTGGCGCGCTCCCTCCGCCGGCGGGTGGATGCCGGTGTCGTCGGTTTCAAGATCGTCTCCGCGTACCTTCGAACGCTGCACTTCGAGCACGTCGACGTCGTGGATGCGCGAGCCGCCTACGACGCACTCCGCACGGCTCCGGCGGGGTCGACGCAGCCGGTCGCTCGCAAGCAGCTCAGCGACTACCTCGTGAGCGAGATCGCTCATCTCGCCGTCGAGTGGGAACTGCCCGTGCAGATCCACTCCGGCATCGGCCACAGCGAGCCCGGACTGCGGATCGCCAACGCGAACCCGCTGCTCCTCGAAGAGTTCCTCAACACCCCTTCCCTCAACCGGCTCCGGGTCGTCCTGATCCATGGCGGCTACCCGTACGCGTCGCAGCTCGGCGCGCTCGCGCATTCGCTCGGCAACGTCTACCTCGACTACTCCTGGATGCCGTACCTGCACTCCCACCTCACGGTGCGCGTGCTCCAGGAGTGGCTGGAGTTCCTTCCGGCGCACAAGGTCGCCTACGGCACCGACACCGCGCACCCGGAGATCCACGTCGGGGCCACGCTCCTCGCCAGAGAAGCGCTCGAGACCGTGCTCCAGCAGGGGCTGTCGGCGCGGATCTGGACGGCGGCGCAGACATCCATGCTCGCGGAGCGCGTGCTCGGCGGAAACGTCGCCGAGCTCTACGGCCTGCCCCGCTGACCGTTCCTCCCTCCCGCACCACCGTCCACACCCGCAGAACCCGTCACCCGAAAGAACGCCCGCACGTCCACAGTTGTGTCAAAGGAGACCCGCGAATGAGCACCACCGAATCACCACAGACGGCATCCAAGCCCAAAGTCACCGCGGTCACCGCGGCGCTGCTGGGCAATGTCATGGAGTACTTCGACTTCGTCGCATACGGGTTGGTCGCCGTCGTCATCGGCTCGCTGTTCTTCCCGAATGAGAGCCCTGCCCTCTCGCTGCTGGCGTCCCTGGCGACCTTCGGCGTCGCGTTCCTGTTCCGGCCCATCGGTGCGGCGTTCTTCGGATCCCTCGGTGATCGACGGGGGCGCCGGATCGCGCTGTCGCTCAGCATCCTCGTGATGGGCATCTCGACCGCCGGCATCGGTCTTCTTCCCACCTACGCAACCGTGGGCATCCTGGCGCCGATCCTGCTCGTGCTCGCGCGCTGCATCCAGGGATTCTCCGTGGGTGGCGAGTTCGCGGGTGCCGCGACGTTCATCGTCGAGAACGCCCCCGCCCACCGCCGCGGCTTCTGGTCGAGCTGGCTGTCGATGTCGTCGTCGGTCGGAACGATCCTGGCGAGCCTGGTCGTGCTGACCCTGCGTACGACGCTGCCGACCGAGCAGTTCGAGGCCTGGGGATGGCGCGTGCCGTTCCTGATGGCGCTGCCGCTCGCGCTCATCGGCCTCTACCTGCGTCGCCGCACCGAGGAGACGGCGGCGTTCAAGGAGCTCGTCAAGTCCGAGAAGGTCGCCAAGTCCCCGCTCCGCACGCTCTTCCGCGACAACCCTCGTGCGATCATCCTCGCGATCGCGCTCGCCTCGATGACCGGCATCACGTTCTACTACTTCAACACGTACTTCATCAACTACCTGGTGGCGACGGTGGAGCTGGATCCCACGCAGGCGACCTTCATCGCCTTGTCTGCGCAGCTCGTCTATGCGCCGATGTGCCTCGTGGTCGGCCTCGTGAGCGATCGTCTCGGACGACGCTGGCTCATCCTGGGGGCGATCATCGGTCTGGCCGTGCTGGCGGTGCCGATCTTCCTGCTGCTCAGCTCCCACAACCTGCTGCTGGCGTTCTTCGGACTGGCGATCTTCGCCATCCTCGCGGCCTGCCTCAGCGTGTCGGTGACAGTGACCCAGACCGAACTGTTCCCCGCCGAGATCCGTATGACCGGCGTCGCGCTGGGCAACAACATCGGTACTGCCGCCGTCGGCGGGACCAGCCCGTTCGTCGCTGCCGCACTCGTCGCCGCGACCGGCACCGCGATCGCTCCGAGCTTCTACCTGATCGCCGTGTCTGCGGTGATGTTCATCGTGATCGTGCTCATGCTGCCGGAGACGCTGCGCCGGCGCAGCGGCGTGCGCTGAGACCACAGGACCGGATGCCCTCGCGAGTGCGAGGCATCCGGTCCTTCGCGCATCCGGCGGACGAGTGCCGGGCGCTCCGGCCTCAGTCGTCGATGTCGGTGCCGACCACCGCGAACGCGGAGTCGAAGTCGATGTCGATCGAGCGGTTGTCGGTCGTGAGCACGGAGGCGTCGTAGGGGCTGACGTCGTCACTGTCCACGTCGAGGTCCGTGATCATCCCGTCGGCCTCATCGAGCGCGGCCGTCACGAGCGCGCGGATGGTCGCCTCGTCGAGCGTGAGCGCCGGGCCGGTGTCATCGCCGTCCGCGGGGTCGGTGGAGACGATGCTCGTACCGAGGTCCGCGTCGACGCGCACGTCGGTCTCGTCACCGTTCGCGGCGGTGAGCTGCACCTCCCAGGTGCCGTCGCGCTTGGCGTCGATCGAGGTGACATCTCCGTCGGCGGCGCCGCGGGCCGCATCCGCGATGGCCACCAGCTCATCGGCTGAGGCGGTGCCGATGCCGGTCACGGCCGCGCCTCCGTTCGATGCGGCTCCACCGTCCTCATCCCGGTCGTCGCGCTGGTCGCCGCGATCGGCGGGGCCGTCGTCATGCCGCGCGTCGTCGGAGACCGAGGAGTGATCGTCGTCGTCGCCGAACTCGTCACCGATCGCGGCGCCGACAGCGATCCCTCCGCCGGCGAGGAGCACGGCGGCGGCGATGCCTCCGCCGATGAGCAGGGCGCGGGTGCGGCGCGGCTTCGGCGCGTCAGCGGCAGGCGCTGCCGGCGCGGGATGCTGGCCGGCCGTCGGGTACTGCGCCGTGGCGTCGGGCGCGGCGCCGGGGGGTGCCGCTGCCGGCGCGACCGGCACGGTCGGAGCGTCGGGGGTGGTCGAGGGCTCGGGAGTCTGGTCGGGGGTGAGGTTCTTGTCGTCCATATGTCGATGTTCGCGCGGAGGCCCTGAAGCCACCCTGAAGCGTCCTGAAGACCTCTTCAGGAATGCCCGCGTTCCCTCTGGCTCAGCGGGCGAGCGGCAGGGTGACGACGAACCTCGCGCCGCCCCAGCGAGAGTCGTCGACGGTCACGGTTCCCCCGGCGGACGCAGCGATGCCGCGCACGATCGCCAGCCCGAGTCCGCTGCCGCCGGCATCCCGGCTGCGGGCCTCGTCGAGCCGCACGAAGCGCTCGAAGATGCGCTCCCGTTCCTCCGCTGGAACCCCGGCCCCGTCATCCTCGATCGTCACGAACACGTGCGCGTCGGACGGCTCCACCCCGATCGCGATGCGCTCACGGCGGTGGCGGGTGGCGTTGTCGGCGAGGTTGCGCAACAGCTGTCCGAGCAGACGCGGATCGCCGTTCACGCGTGCCGCGCGGATGCCCGACCCGTCGACATCGAGGCCCGCGGCGCGGAGCCGGCGCACCTCGCCGAGCGCGATGTCGTCGAGGTCGACGGGCTCCTCGCGCCCGCTCGCACCCTCGTCGAGGCGGGCGAGGAGCAGCAGCGACTCCACGATGCCCTGCAACCGGAGGCCCTCTTCCGAGACGACCTCGGACAACTCGCCGATGCTGGTGATGTCGGGATGCGCCTGGGCGAGTTCCGCGTGCTGACGGATCGTCGCGAGCGGGGACCTCAGCTCGTGCGAGGCGTCGGAGATGAACCGCCGCTGGGCCGCGGCGGACGCGTCGAGGCGGTCCAGCATCCCGTTCATGGTCGTCGCGAGCGCGGCGATCTCGTCCGCGGATTCCGGCACGGCGATGCGCTGATGCAGTCGCTCCGCGGTGATGCCGTCGACCTCCTGGCGGATACGGGTCACCGGTCGCAGGGCGCGACCGACCACGAGCCAGGTCGTCACGGCGACGAGAAGCAGCAGCAACGGAACCGCGACCGCGAGCAGGGTCGCGACCGTCGCCAGCGTCTCGGCGCCGTCCTCGACCGACACGGCCAGCACGAGTGTCTGATCGTCGTCGAGGTCATCCGACACGATCAGCATCGGCTCGCCGTCGATCGTCATGGTCTGCGGGTCATCGGAGAGCGGGAGCGGTGTCGATCCGAGTGCCTCGCGGGCGTCTTCGCTGGCCGCCCGCACAGAGCCGTCCTCGCCGAGGAGCTGCACGATCTCGTCGTCCAGCGAGTCGATGGTCCGCCCACCCGGACCGTCACCACGTTCGGTGAGCTCAGAGATCCGCTGCTCGGCCGCGCGTTCGGCGTTGCTGTGCACGCTGGCGCTGAGCACGCCGTAGAACGAGAACGCGCCGATCAGCAGGGCGACGGCGACGACGAGGGTCGCACCGAGCGTCGTGCGACCACGGACCGAGCGCCAGCCGCGCTCAGCCACCGTCGGCCGCCAGACGGTATCCCGCACCACGCACCGTCTCGATCGCCTCGCGACCGAACGGCTTGTCGAGCTTGCGGCGCAAGTGCCCGACGTAGACCTCCACGATGTTCGGATCGCCGTCGAAGTCGTCGTCCCACACGCCCTCGATCAGGGCGCGCTTCGACAGCACCTGGCCGCGGTGGCGGAGCAGGTACTCGAGCACGGCGAACTCGCGCGCGGTCAGCGGCACGGGTGTCTCACCGCGCCACACGCGATGCGCGGCGGGATCGAGTCGCAGATCGCCCGCCTCCAGGATCGTGGGTCGTGCGACGGCACCGCGCCGCACGAGAGCGCGGATGCGCGCGACGAGGATCGCGAATGAGAAGGGTTTGGTGACATAGTCGTCGGCGCCGGTCTCGAGCGCCTCGACCTGGTCCCACTCGCCGTCCTTCGCGGTGAGCATGAGCACCGGAGTCCAGTTCTCCTCGGCACGCAGGGCCTCGCACACCTTCCAACCGCTCATCCCCGGCATCATGAGGTCGAGCACGATCGCGTCGTAGCGGGTCTCGCGGGCGCGCCAGAGCCCGTCGACGCCGTTGTGCGCGACGTCGACGGCGAAGCCTTCCGCCTCGAGTCCACGCCGGACGCCCTCCGCCAGACGCACCTCGTCGTCCACCACCAGGATCCGCATTCCTCCAGTGTGGCGGTCGGCGGCTGAATCGGGGCTGAAGCGGGCGTGGACTGAGGGCCGCGCCCGACGCGCGACCAGTAGCCTGATCAGATGCCCGTCCCTCCACCGTTCAGCCCTACGGTCACTCTGCTGACCGTGGTGGGTGTGTGGCAGGAGGCGTTCGCGGAGGCTCTGAAGCCGCTCGGCCTGACCTCGCGCAAGTACGCGCTGCTCGGGCACATCCGCGCGACACCCGGGATCTCGTTCAGCGAGCTCGCGCGCAGGTCCCGGATCACGGCGCCCAGCGCCCATGTCGCGGTCGCCGCGTTCAAGGATGATGGGCTGGTCGAGGATGCCACAGCTCGTGCCGGCGCCGCATCGCAGCTGCAGGTGACGGGCGCGGGGGAGCAGCTGCTCGTAGAGGCCGGTGTGCGGCTGGCCGAGCTGGATGCCCGGTTCGCTGCCGCTCATCCCGGACTCACGGAGGCGCTGAGAGCGCATGTCGCAGAACTGATGACGGGACGCGACACCTTTAGTTAGACTAAAGGTGTGGAAAACACCCTTCTCGCCGTGCACGTGCTCGCCGGCATCCTCTTCGTCGGTCCTGTCGCCGTGACCACGAGCCTCTTCCCGCGCTTCGCCCCGCGATCCGTCGGCGCAGGGCGCGAGCCCGAGGACGGGGGCGCCGACGTCGCCCGACTGCTTCACCGCATCACCCGCACCTACGGCGTGCTGGCGCTCGTCGTCCCGCTCGTCGGACTCGCCCTCGCCGCCGTGCAAGGGCGGCTCGGCGAGATCTGGATCACCGTGGCGATGGTGCTCACCGCGGTGGCCGGCGGACTGCTCGCGCTGCGCATCGTGCCCGCGCAGCGCGACGCGCTGATCGCGCCTCTCGATGTGCGCGGCCAACGCGGGATGCGAATGCTGACCGGCGTCTTCAACGTGCTGTGGGCCGTCGTCGTCGTGCTCATGATCGTGCGGCCGGGTGCCGAATGAGACCGATTCTGCGCGCGCTCGAGGTGTTGTCGGTGCTCGAACTGCTGAGCATCGCCGTGCTCCTCGGCAACCTCGTGACCGTCCACATCGACGGGGTCGCCTCCCTGCTCGGACCCGTGCACGGCGCGCTCTACCTCACCGTCGCCGTCACCGCCGTGCTCGGTCGTGATCTGCTCCTGCGCACCAGACTGCTGGCCCTGATCCCGGTGCTGGGCGGTTTGTTCACCCTCATCAACGTGCGCACGGAGGTCCGCCGATGACCATGAGGTCCTTCTTCCGTCGACCACGCGCTGTCAGTGCCGCGAAATCGATCGAGCTCATCGCGGCCGGCGCGGTCGTGGTCGACGTGCGGAGGGAGCAGGACTGGCGACGCCGTCACATCCCCGGTTCGATCCACATCCCCTTGGCGCAGCTCGAGGAGCGTGCCGATGAGCTTCCCGACGATCGCCTGCTCATCACCTTCTGCACCGGCGGCCTCCTGTCGAGCGGGGCGGCGTCACTGCTCACCGAACTCGGATTCGACGCGGCCAACATGGCCAGAGGCCTCATCGACTGGCGCGCTGCCGGGGGAGACCTCGTCGGAGGCTGAGACCACTCCGGCGGCGGTCACGCGTCGGTGCGGAACCCCGCGGCCTTGTGCGTGCCGTCGCAGAACGGCTTGATGGTCGAGAGTCCGCACCGGCACAGTGCGACCGTACGGCGACGTGGTTGGATCGGCTCGCCCTCGGTCGTACGCAGCTCGACAGCGCCTCGCACCAGCAGGGGGCCGTCGGGGTAGGGCGTGATGGTCGCCTCGCGGTCGGCGGCGCTCATGCGGGGTCGACCGTTCGGAGCGACGACTCGCCGCGTTCCCAGGCATCGAGCATGTGCCCGGCCGCCCACCCGTCGACGGTCAGGCAGGCGGATGCGCCGAACATGATGTCGGACAGCAGCTCGGGACGGTCCTCGGCCAGGCCACCGGCGAGGTCGCGCGCCGCGATCTGCTCGTGGACGGCATCCGCTTCGACATGTTCGTCGAAGTAGTCGGTCACGTCATCGCCGAAGCCGAGCCGGCGCATCCCGTCGCCGTAGAGACGGTTGGGGATCGAGGAGGTGATCTCGAAAGCGGCCAGGTGGCCGACGATCGCCCCCACCAACCGGCGGTTGATGCCGAACATCGACATCATGTTGTGCGAGGCGAGAGTGATGGCGGGTGCCTGCTCCAGGTACGCACCATAGGTGTCGTCGAGCCCCGCACCCCGCATCGCCTTCGCGAAGATCGTGGCGTGCACACGGTCGGGACGCCCGCCGCCGTACTCGTCGGACTGGATCTCGACGAGCGCGGCCTTGGCGCGCCCGTGCAGACGGGGGATCGCCCAGGAATGCGGATCGGCCTCGTGCAGCGTGTAGATCGAACGCTGGATGAAGAACTCACGGGCCTGCTCCGACGTCGCCTTCTTCGCGACGTACCGCGACAGGCTGGGGCCGGTGTCGGCCTCCGCCAGTGCGAAGAGTGCGCGACCGACGGCGTCGACCGTGGCCTCCGGGTTCGGCGGCACCGGCACGGAGTCCCGTAGCGCGCGCTCGAAGGCCGTCTCCAGAAGACGCCGCGTCGCGATCAGGTCCGGGTCCCATTCCCGTGCGGGATCGATCTGCGGGAGCGCGCCGTACGACGAGGCGAACAGGAGGAAGAGCGAGAGCTGGATGTCGTCGTCGCGCACGATGTCGCCGGTTCGGGCGATCGCCGCTTCCGCGTGAGCGAAATGGTCGGACTCCTCGTGGCCGGTGAGGCGGCGCACGAGAGCGGCGCTCAGCGGACCCCGCTCCTGCAGGTCTGTGGTTGTCGCAGTACGGACGGCGGTCGGGCTCACGGTGCTTCCCATCGATCGGATGAGAGGCAGTCTGACCCGGCTGAACGGCAGCGGAAAGGGTCTTGACTCCCGCCGCTCGTTCAGGTCCGCTCGGGACCGTCCGCGTCTCAGGGGGCGACGGGGTAGTGGCTGCTGACTGCGATGCGGTTCCAGCTGTTGATCACGACGGCGAGCCAGGTGACCGCGGCGATCTGCTGCTCGGTGAGCACACCGTCGACGTCGATACCGCGATCGGCGAGACGCCCGTGGTCGCTCAGCAGGGTCACGCGCTCGGCGATCTGCAGAGCGGCCTGCTCCTCGGCGCTGAAGTACTGCGACTCCCACCAACCCGCGAGCACGGCGAGGCGGTCAGCCGTCTCCCCGGCCTTGACCGCGTCGGCGACGTGCATCTTCAGACAGAACGCGCAGCCGTTCAGCTGCGAGGCGCGGATCTTGACCAGCTCGACCAGCAGCGGCGACAGCCCGGCATCCACTCCGGCCGCGGCGGCCTGGGCGCTGAACTCGAGCATCGCCTTGTAGGGGGCTGCGTAGACCTTGCCGATGTTCACGTGCGACACGTCATCTCCTTCGTTCCGGGGCGCGGGCGCGCCTCCACCAGTACGACGGCGCAGCCCGCGGATGTGTGACGTCGTGTGGCCAGGGGTTCGGGAGGAGAACTCGGCGTCGGGAGGAGCATCCGGCCAGAATCGTCCTCCGGACGGCAGATCTCCTCCCGAACCCGCGCGCACCCGGTACCTCCAGGCGTCTACGCTGATCGAGCGCAGGTCGCGCCGCTGCCCCGACTCCGGAGGATTCCGATGACATCGCGCCCCGACACCGCTGAACGGCTCGACCTCGCCGCCCACCCCGAGGGCGGATGGTTCCGACGCACCTGGACCAGCCCGATCGCGGTCGAGACTCCGAACGGCGCGCGGCCCGCGGCGACCTGCATCCACTACCTGCTGCTGCCCGCCGAGCGGAGCGAATGGCATGTCGTCACGAGTGACGAGATGTGGCTCTGGCACGGGCCGGGGCGGCTCGAACTGAGCCTCGGAGGCGACGCTGCCGAGCCGGGCGCCGCCTCCACGATCGTGCTCGGGCCGACGGATGCCGCCCAGGTGCTCGTGCCCGCCGGAGTCTGGCAGGCGGCACGCCCGCTCGATGACCTCGAGGTGCTGGTCTCGTGCGTCGTGTCGCCGGGGTTCGACTTCGCCGATTGGCGGCTGGCCGCGTCAGCAGAGTAGTCATCCTCGCCGCGCAGGCACGACGAAGCCCCCGCGCCGGGGGTGCGCGGGGGCTTCGGGGTCGGGGTCAGGACGCCGCGGGCACCGGCGCCTTCGCGATGAGGTCGTCCATCAGCGCGCGCGCGTTGCCGTAGCCCTCCGAGATCGCGGCGTGCTGCATCGTGAGCAGCACGTAGTCGGCGTTCTCGGCGATCGCGAACTCCTTCTCGATCGTGGTCCAGGCCGGCAGCACCCAGGGCTTGTCGTTGGCCCGGGCCGCGGCGATCACCTTGCGGAAGTCGTCGAAGTCCGCCTCGGTCTGACGGTAGGCGCCGCGACCGCTCATCGCGGCGAGGTCGCCGGGGCCGATGAAGATGCCGTCGACGGTCGGCAGCGCGGCGATCGCCTCGACATCGCGGAGCGCACCCGGGTCCTCCACCATCGGGAACACCTTGATGTCGCGATCCTGCGCGGCGATCCACTCGTCGGAGTATCCGCGGTAGCTCATGGTGCGACCACCCGCGAGGCTGCGCGAGCCGAGCGGGGGGAACTTCGCGAAGTCCGTGATGCGCTTCGCGTGCTCGAGGCTCTCGATGTGGGGGATGATCACGCCGTCCGAACCGAAGTCGAGGGCCTGCTGGATGGCGCCGCGCTCGGGTACGAGGACCTTGGACAGCACTTCGAGGCCGAGGCCCTTGAGCAGCGGGATGAAGCGCTCGAGGATCGAGAGGTCGAAGGAGCCGTGTTCGATGTCGAGTACGACGAAGTCGTAGCCGAGCCCGGCGACGATCTCGCCGATCGCGCTGCTTCCATCCGAGAGCCAGGCGCCCTGCTTGAGCGTGTGAGTCATGTTTCTTCCTTTCAGTTCTGTGGCGACGGCGTCAGGCCGAGGCGACCACGGTGAATCGACGGTTGGCGAGTGAGGGGTTCACCGAGCGCACCTCGGCGACGCGCTGCGGCGTGGCATCCGCGACCGCGATGCCGCTGCGCTCGCCGATCTCGCCGAGCGTGATGCCCATCGGATCGACGATGATGCTGCCGCCGGTGCCGATCGCCGGTCCCTGTGAGACGGCGGCGACGTAGAGCGTGTTCTCGATGGCCCGAGCGCGGGCGAGGGTGTTCCAGTGGTCCTCCTTGCGCGCGCCCGGCATCCAGGCCGCCGGATACAGCAGCAGATCGACTCCGGCATCCGCATGCTCGCGCGCCACTTCGGGGAAGCGCAGGTCGTAGCAGGTCAGCATCCCGACGGTGATGTCGTCGATCGTGAAGGTGACCGGTCCTGCGATGTCGCCGGGACGGATGTGGTCCGATTCCAGGAACCCGAAAGCGTCGTACAGGTGGAGCTTGTGATAGACCCGCGAGAGTCCCTCTTCCGGAGTCACGAGCACCAGCGTGTTGTACCCACGAGCCTCGCCCTCGATCGTCTCGAGCATCCCCGCGACGATCGCCACGCCGGTCCGGCGCGCGAGCGCGGCGAGTCCGGAGACGAAGGGACCGTCGAGCGACTCACCCTCCTTGATGAACTCCTCGTCGAGCTTCGGCACGTCGAACATGGCGAACTCGGGGAAGACCACGAGGCGTGCGCCGGCGGAGGCCGCCTCTTCGGTCAACCTCGCGATCTCCGCGAGGTTGGCGACCTTGT
The DNA here is from genome assembly GCF_006716345.1 of Microbacterium saperdae. Taxonomy (NCBI): domain Bacteria; kingdom Bacillati; phylum Actinomycetota; class Actinomycetes; order Micrococcales; family Microbacteriaceae; genus Microbacterium; species Microbacterium saperdae. The sequence continues at coordinate 276,955 of NZ_VFOX01000002.1, read as the reverse complement.
CTGCGCCGGAGACCATCTGGCCGATCGCGAACTTCATGATTCTCCTTCGGTAGGGGTGAGGCCCTCCAGATCGGAGAGCTCGGTGATGCAGTGGCGGACGAACGCCCGCCCCACGGAATCGAGACGGCGCTCGAACCATGAGATCGACGCCGTGAGACCCACGGACGGATTGACCAGTCGCCGATAGACGACGTCGTGCGGGTGGATGTCGGACAGCGACTCCGGGATGAATCCCACGCCCATGCCCGCCGACACCATCGCGGCGTGATCCATGTAGGAACCCATCACCTCGAGCGTGCGCGGGGAGAAGCCGGCACGCATGCACGCCGCGACGACCGCGTCGTAGCCCGCCGGGTTGGCCACGCGGGGCCCCTGGAGGATGCGCTCGCTGCGCAGCTCCGCGAAGCTGATCTCCTCCTGATCGGCCAGCGCGTGATCCACCGGCAGGCAGGCGAGGTACTCCTCGCTGAACAGCGTCGTCGAGGACAGGTCCTTCACGTCCGGTTGGGTGAGCAGCACCGCCACGTCGATGGACCCCTGCTCCAGCTCATCGATCAGCAGCGAGGTCGCGATGCTGCGCACCTGCACATTGGCGGCCGGATGCGCACGGATGAACCGACGCACCGCCTTCGCCGGCGTGCTGTACATCATGGCCGGCACGATGCCCACGCGTACGCGGCCGAACTCGTGGCTGCGCTCGTCATCGAGGAGCTGAGTGATGTGCTGCATCGCCTCGAGCACCCGGCGGCAGCGGAAGTAGAACTCCCGCCCCGCCTCGGTGGGCACGATCGGGCGCATCGTCCGGTCGATCAGCGCGACGCCGACATCCTTCTCGAGCCGCGAGATCTGCTGCGACAGTGCGGGCGGCGTGATGAAGAGGCTCGCGGCGGCCTGTTTGAAGCCTCCGGCGTCGACCAGTGCGACGAAGATCTCCAGTCGTCGAGTCTCCATCGCTACGCCCTCCTCAACGCGAGGCGCTCGGCACGGCGCACCTGTTGGATCTCAGGATCGGGCACCGGCGCGGCGGCGATCAGACGTCTCGTGTACTCGTCGGACGGATGGTGCAGCACATCCTCGGTCGGCCCCTCCTCGATCACATCGCCGTGCCGCAGCACCACGACCCGGTTCGACAGGGTCTCGACGACCGAGAGGTCGTGACTGATGAAGAGGCAGGAGAACCCGAGCTCGCGCTGCAGGGCGAGGAACAGATCCAGCACCTGCGCCTGCACGGAGACGTCGAGCGCCGAGGTCGGCTCGTCGGCGATCATGAGCACCGGGTCGGTGGCGATCGCCCTGGCGATGCCGATGCGCTGGCGCTGGCCGCCCGACAGCTCGTGCGGGAAGCGGTCGCACCAGTCCGGGTTGAGCTGCACCTGTTCGAGCAGTTCCCTCGCGCGCTTCCGCCGGGCGCGGGGGTCGCGCACGAGCCCCTGCCAGAGCAGCGGGTCGGAGATGGCCTGGCCGATCGTGCGTCGAGGATTCAGCGACGATGCGGGGTCCTGGAACACCATCGTCACGTGTCGGCGCAGTTGCCGCAGCGCGCGACCAGGACGACCGGTGATGCGCTCGCCGCGGACCTCCAGCACCCCTTCGCTCACGGGCAGCAGGCCGATCGCGGCCTTGCCGATCGTCGACTTCCCCGAGCCGGATTCGCCCACCAGGCCGACGATCTCACCGCGCGCGACTTCCAGATCGATGCCGTTGATGGCCTGGAACCCGGGGCGGCGCCAGCGACCGGGGTAGCGGATGACGGCATCCTGCAGCCGCAGCACCGTCTCCGGCAGCGGCGTGGCGGCGGTGACGCCGTCGATGCGCAGCTTGTTCCGCGCGGCCGAGAGGAAGTCGTCGGCCTTGCCCAGGTGCGGCACCGCGGCGAGCAGCGCCCGCGTGTACTCCTCCTTCGGGGAGCGGAACAGTTCGGCCGACGGGGCGCCCTCCACGACGCGGCCGTCCTTCATGACCACGACGTCGTCGGCGACATCGGCCACCACGCCCATGTCGTGCGTGATGATCAGTACCGCCATCCCCATCCGCTCCTGGATCTCGGAGATCAGATCGAGGATCTCGGCCTGCACGGTGACGTCGAGAGCCGTCGTCGGCTCGTCGGCGATCAGCAGATCGGGCTCGGACGAGATCGCCATCGCGATCATGGCGCGCTGCCGCTGCCCGCCGGAGAGCTGGTGCGGATAGTGATCGACCTTCTCCTCCGGGTCGGGCATGTGCACATCGCGCAGCAACTGGATCGCGCGGTCCCTGACGGTCTTGCGATCGAGATCATGATGGCTGGTGAGGGCCTCGGCCAGCTGGTGACCGATCGTGTACACCGGGTTCAGCGCTGTCATCGGCTCCTGGAAGATCGTCGCGATCCGGGAGCCGCGCAGGGGCCGCAGCCCCTTGTCGCGCAGAGGGACGAGGTCGACGCCGTCGAACAGGATGCGTCCGGTGCGTCGGGCGTTGGCGGGGAGCAGATCCAGGATCGACATCGCGGTGACCGACTTGCCGGACCCTGATTCGCCGACGAGGGCGAGGGTCTTGCGCCGATCGACGCGGAAGGACACGTCGTACGTGACCTGTCGCCAGCCGTCCGGCGTCTGGAACTCGACGGAGAGACCGTCGACCTGCAGCAGCGGTTCGTTCATGAGCGCTTCTTCGCTTTCGGGTCGAGGAGATCACGCAGGGCGTCGCCGAGGATGCCGAACGCGAGGATCGTCAGCACGATCACGGTGCCCGGCACGAGCAGCACATGCGGGTCGGTGGTCAGGTACCGCTGCCCTGCGGCGACCATCGAGCCCCAGGACGGGGTCGGCGGGACCACGCCCAGGCCCAGGTAGCTGAGCCCGGACTCCATCAGGATCGCGGCGGCCATCGTGAGCGAGAACTGCACGATGATCGGTGCCGACACGTTCGCCAGCACCGTGCGGAACAGCACCACGATCGTGGGGGCCCCGAAGGTGCGGGCCGCGTCGACGTACTCCTCGCGCTTGGTCGACAGCACCTGGCCGTAGGTGATGCGGGCGAAGATCGGGGCGAACAGCACACCCATCGCGATGATGAGCGTGATCGGTCCAGGGCCGTACAGGGTGACGGCGAGGAGCGCGAGCACGATCGGCGGGAACGCCAGGATGACGTCGACCATGAGGCGCATCGTCACGACCTCGGTGAGTCCGTTGAAGTAGCCCCCCAGCAGACCGAGCAGCGTGCCCAGCACGGTGGCGAGCAGCGTGGCGCCGAGGGCGATGAACAGCTCGACCTGTGCACCGAACATGATGCGCGAGAGGATGTCGCGCCCCAGCTCGTCGGTGCCGAGCAGGTGGCCGGGGCTGAACAGCGGCTGCAGACGCAGGGCGACGTTCTGGGCGATGGGATCGTACGGCGCGAGCAGCGGCGCGAACGCCATCAGGATGATGATCACCAGGAGGTAGACCACCATGACGCTCCGCAGAGGCGTGATCGCCTGGCGGATGCGGGGGCTGAGTTTCATGCTCGCCTCACTCGGGGGTCGAGGATTCCATAGATGATGTCGACGACGATGTTGATCGCGATGAACAGCAGGGCGATCACGATCACCACGCCCTGGACCACCGGGTAGTCACGGGTGGTGACGCCGTCGACGAGCAGGCTCGACAGGCCGGGGTAGTTGAAGACCCGCTCGACCAGCACGGTCGAGCCGAGCAGCGTGCCGAAGCCGATGCCGACGACCGTCACGACCGGCGTGAGCGAGTTGCGCAGCACATGCCGGCGGAACACGGTGAAGGGTGCGAGGCCGATCGACTTGGCGGTGCGGACCCAGTCCTGGGTCTGCACCTCCAGCACGGCCGATCGCGTCATCCGGGCGATCTGCGCCGCGAAGCCGACCGCGAGGGCGATCGCCGGCAGGGTGAGGCTGGCGAGCGAGCCGAGCAGATCCTTGGAGGGATCCACATACCCGCCCGCCGGGAACCACTTCAGCGTGATCGAGAAGAGCAGGATCAGCACGGCGCCGAACACGAACACCGGGAGGGCGACGCCGATCGAGCTGAGTGCGGTGACCAGCGTGTCGACCCATCCGCCGCGGCGTGCGGCGATGGCGCCCATCGCGACGCCGATCACGATCGACAGGACGGTGGCGAACACGACCAGCATCAGGGTGCGGGGGAGTCGGGCGCCGATCGCCTCGAGCACGGGCTGCGAGGTGCGGAACGATTCGCCGAGATCTCCGGTGAACACACCGCTGAGGAACGAGAAGTACTGGGTGAGCAGCGGCTGGTTGAGTCCCAGCTGCTCTCTCAGCTTCTCGACGGCCTCCGGGCTGGGCGCCCCGCCGTCGCCGGTGCTGAGCAGCAGCACGGCGGGGTCGCCCGGAACGAGTTGGAGTGCGGAGAAGATGAGGGTGAGGACCAGCAGGACCAGTCCCACCCCCATCGCCACCCGCTTCAGGATGAAGAACAGCACAGGACTTACTCCACCGAGGCGTGCGCGAGGTTGAGCGAGCTGTAGAAGACGAGGAACCCGGGCAGGGTCTCGAAGCCGCTCACCTTGTCGTTGTAGGCGTAGGCCTGCTCTCGCGTGTTGATCGACGCGAAGGGCACCTCCTCCGCCCAGAGCTCGGCGACCTGCGCGTAGATGTCGCGCTTGGCATCGTCGTCGCTGGAGCGGAGACCCTCTTCGATGAGCCCGCGCAGCGTGTCGTTGGAGTAGCCCCAGCCGACGTTGAAGTTGCGGCTGTCGACGACCCAGTTCAGCAGGTACGAGGGATCGGTGACGACGCCGGCGTCACCGGAGACCGCGATGTCGTACTCGCCGGCGTTGCCCTTGCTGACGCGGGTCGACCAGTCCGGCGCGTCGAGCGTGACGTCGATGCCGATCGCGCGCAGATCCTCCTGCACGGAGAGGGCGTTGTCCTGCAGGAAGGTGTACTGCGAGGTCGACAGCAGCGTGGCGGAGAAGCCGTCGGGGTACCCGGCCTCGGCGAGGAGCTCCTTCGCCTTCTCGGGGTCGTAGCTCCACAGGTCGGCAGCGGCGGGGTCGTAGGCCGGGTCGTCCTCGGGGATGACGATGCCGTTGAGCGGAGCGCCGTTGCTCTGGAAAGCCGCGAGCACCGCGTTCTCACGGTTCAACGCGTAGGCGACGGCCTGGCGCACCTTCGGCTCGGCGAACGGCCCGTCGGTGACGTTGAACTGCACGTACTGGAACGGCCCCTGCTGGGCGTCCACCGTCAGACCGGCGTCGGATACGCGCTGGAAGTTCTCCCACGGCACGTACTCGATCATGTCGACATCGCCGCTGAGCAGTGCGTTGGTGCGTGCCTCCCCATCGGGGTAGAACTTCACCTCGATGCTGTCCAGTGCCACGTCATCCGCGTCGTAGTAGTTGTCGCTCTTCTCGACCGTGAGACCGATGCCCTGCTCGAGATCCGTCATCTCGAACGGACCGGCGCCGACCCAGTTCGGGGTCTCGGCGTTGAGCGATGCATCGGGGACGATCGCGGCGAACGGGAGCGCGAGGTACTGCAGGAACGCCGTGTTCGGCTGCGCGAGGGTGATCGTGACGGTGTCGCCGTCGGTCGTGATCTCGGTGATGTCCTTGAGCCCGGCTGCGAGCTGCGAGCCGTTCTCCGGGTCGCGGTAGTAGTCCAGGGAGTTCTTGACGTTCTCGGCGGTGAGGGGCGTGTCGTCGTGGAAGGTGAGGTCCGGCCGCAGAGTGAAGACGTAGCGGGTGGGGTCGGTGGTGTCGACCGACTCGGCGAGGCCCGGTGCGACCGCGCCGCTCTCGTCGTAGGTCATCAGTCCGCGATGCACCATGGTGAGCAGCTGGTTCACCGCGCCTCCCTGCTGCATGCCGGTGATCGGGGTGGCGGGTTCGGCGGAGAGGCCGAATGTCAGGGTCTGCGATCCTGATCCGGAGTCTCCGGAATCGGCGGATCCGCCGCAACCCGCGAGGACGAGGATGGATGCGGCGCCGAATGCGACGGCACCGATCCAGCGGTGGGCCGTGCGGCTCTCGTGCCGGCGGAGGTGCTGTGAAATGGGCATGACAGAGTCCTTCCATGGTGCCGGGGGCACCATCGCTCGAATGTCACGAAGCACGGAACGTCATCATCGACGGCTCCGTTGCTCGTCGGGTGGGGAGGTCTGGATCGAACAAGACCTTTCGTGATTGATTATCTCTGCATGCCACATAAGCCGGAAGTTCGACTTCTCAGTGGGAGATAACACGAGAGTTAACTGATCTCCCCGACCAGGGGTTTATCGCCCCCCATGTCCGAAAGTGCCCGGCGAAGTTCCTGCGCAGGGCCCGGCGATCACCGTTCCGTGGTCGCCGTAGGCTGGAGTCATGACCAAGAACTCGCTCTGGACCGTCGTCGGTGTCATCCTCGCCGTGGTGATCGCGTGGTGGCTGGTCAGCGCGCTCTTCTCGGTGCTGTGGTTCATCGCGAAACTCGCGATCGTCCTCGTCGTCGCCGCAGGCGTCTTCTTCTTCCTGCGCTCGGTGTTCAGCCGCAGCGACGACTGAACGGGCCGGTCACCGCGGGAAGGTGACGCCGACCAGCTGCTCCGAGATCCGCCAGATGCGTGACGCGTCCTCTGCGCTCTTCAGCGGGGCGTACAGGGGCTGCTCGGTGGGCATCCCACCCACGCGCCCTGGCCCGTTCGGGCTGTAGAGCCAGGAGAAGCTGCGTCTGCTCTCGACACTGAGTCCACGGACGCTGTCCTCCTGACGGGCGCCCGGGCGGAGAACTCGGCCTCGGGCGGAGCATCCGGGCTGAATCGTCCGCCCGAAGGGGAGAACTCCTCCCGAGCCGGTGTCAGCCGGCGTCGCTTTCCGCGCGCCGCGGACTCGGGTCAGGGGGCAGGATCTCGACCGGCGTCGCGGACGCCTTCACCTGTGCGCGCGACCAGATCACGAATCCGGTCGCGGTGAACAGCCCGTAGAAGACGTACATGAGTCCGGTGGCGTAGTAGCCCGAGCTGAACAGCAGCGGCACGCCCACCACGTCGACCGCGATCCAGACCAGCCAGAACTCGGTCCATCCGCGGGCCATGCCGTACGTCGCGAGCAGCGAGCCGACGAAGGTCCAGGCGTCCGCCCACACCGGCTCCCACGAACCGAGTGCACGGAACAGCGGCGTCAGGGCGACGGTGCCGACGACCATCACGAGCACCATGCCGATGCGGGCGCTCGTGGGCGCCCAGCGCGGGGTCACGCGCCCGCCCGAGGCGTTGCGCCAGCGGATCCAGCCGTAGATCGCGACCGCGATGAACATGACCTGGCGTCCCGCCTGCCCGAGCAGATGCGGCAGCGAGTGGTCCGGGCTGAGGATCGACCCGAGGAACACGGTCAGCAGGAGCAGGTTGCCGATGATGCCCACCGGCCACGCCCACACCTTGCGGCGCATGCCGCCGATCGCGCTCGCGAGTCCGAAGACGTTGCCGACCACCTCCCGCACCAGGAGCGTCTGCCCACCGGGCAGCACCCACTGGGAGTTGAACGCCTCCACGAGCCACTGCAACGCATCCATCGTGTCTCCGTTCAGGACGCGGGGTCGGGAGCGGTGCGCTCGTCGAGGATCAGCTGCAGCAGGCTCAGGTCGAGCCAGCGGCCGAACTTCGCGCCGACCTGCGGCATGCGCCCCACCTCGTGGAAGTCGAGCTTCTCGTGCAGGCGGATCGATCCCACGTTGCCGCTCTCGACCGCCGCGACCATGACATGCACCCCGCGGGCCCGCGCCCGTTCGATGAGTTCCTGCATGAGCGTCCTGCCGACACCGCGCCCTTGCTGGTCGCCCCGCACGTAGACCGAATGCTCGACGGTCTGGCGGAATCCGCTGTGCGGACGGAAGCCCCCGAACGATGCGTAGCCGACCACGCCGGTGTCGTCGGCGGCGACGATCACGGGGAAGCCGCCCGCGGTGCGGTCGGCGAGCCAGGCCGCACGATCGTCTATGTCGACCGCATCGTCGTTCCAGATCGCGGTGGTGTGCACCACGGCGTGGTTGTGAATCTCGGTGATCGTCTCGAGGTCGGCGACGACCGCATCCCTGATCTGCACTGGGGTCTCCTGCGTCTGCGCTTCGGGCGCGCACCGCTGACGTTAGCAGGATGCGGAGGGCGACGGATCGCCGAGAGGATGACGGGTCCCGGAGGTCTCGTCGACGACCTCTCCGTGATCCGTCAGAACGTCCGTGATTCGTCGACGTCGGGGGTTCCGGGGCCGCCGGAGACGGCCGCGTCTTCCCCGTCGGAACCGCCACGCCACGAGGTCAGTTTCGCCGGATTCAGCACGATCCACACCCGGCTGATCCGTCCGTCCTCGACCGCGAAGTTCATGACCGATGCGACGTCGCCCTCGGCGCGGAACAGGAAGGCGAGGCCGTCTCCGGTCTGCAGCTCGGCGGCCTCGAGCTGCGGATTCTTCTGGGCGATCCCGAGCAGGAACCGCGCGACGCGGTCGGCGCCGCTGACGATGTTGAGCGCGGCGCGCACCACTCCGCCGCCGTCGCTGCGCAGCTCGACGTCGGGCGCGAGCACCCGGATCAGTTCCTCGACGCCTCCCGTGAGCGTCGCGGTGCGGAACGCGCGCACCACTCGGTCGTGCTCCGCTCGGGGTACTGCCGTGGCGCGGTTCTCGCGCACATGGCGACGCGCCGACGTCGCGAGCTGGCGCACGGCGGCGGGCGAGCGGTCGAGGATCTCGGCGATCTCGGGGAACGGCACGTCGAAGATGTCGTGCAGCACGAAGGCCACGCGCTCGGACGGAGTCATCGACTCCAGCACGACCAGCAGTGCTGTCGACACCGAATCGTCGAACGACACCCGCTCGAGCGGATCGGTGATCTCGCGCGAGGATGCCGAGAACCGGCCGCTGTCCGCGAACGCGTCGGAGGGCACCGGCTCCGGCAGCCACTGCCCCACGTACTGTTCACGGCGCTTGCGGGCCGAGGTCAGCAGATCGAGTGAGATCCGACTGGCGACGGTGGTCAGCCAGGCGCCGAGGTTCAGGATGGCGTCGCGTTCGGCATCCGTCTGCCGATACCAGCGCACGAACGTCTCCTGCACGACGTCCTCGGCGTCGGCGAGGGTCCCGGTCATGCGGTAGGCGACGGCCAGAAGCCGGCGGCGCTCGCGGAGCACCGCATCCAGGTCGTCGTGCACGTTCTCTCCTCGCAGCGGATGCACTCGAAGACTACCGACCTCACACCGGGGCACGCGCCATCGTCGGAGATGTGACAGGGTGACGCGCAGAGCACCCGGAACGAAGGGAACCCCATGAGGATCGCCATCGCAGGAGGCACCGGAACCGTCGGGCGCCACGTCACGGAGCACGTGCGCGCCGCCGGTCACGACATCGTCGTGCTCAGCAGGGTGAACGGCACGGATGTCCTGACGGGCGAGGGGCTCGCCGGCGCGCTCGCCGGAGCGGATGCCGTGATCGACGTCACCAACCTCGCCACCACGCTCTCGGCGAAGAAGTCGAAGAGCTTCTTCGAGACGGCGGCGCACCATCTGCTCGCAGCCGAGGAGCAGGCCGGTGTCGGTCATCACGTCGTGCTGTCGATCGTCGGGATCGATGACATCGACACCTCGTACTACGCGGGCAAGCTCGCCCAGGAACGGGCCGTCTCCGCGGGGCCCGTGCCGTTCACGATCGCCCGGGCTGGCCAGTTCCACGAGTTCGCGGGGCAGATCCTCGGCCTGGTGAGCGGACCGTTCGCGCCGATGCCGCGCACGCTCATGCGGCCGGTCGCCGCCCGCGAAGTCGCGGCTCACCTCGTGCGGGTGGCGGAAGCCGGTGCGGCCGGCCGTGCACCGGACCTGGTCGGGCCGCGCGACGAGACGCTCGCCGACGCCGCGCGACGGCAACTCGCCTTCGACGGCATCCGTCGCCGGGTGATCGACCTGCGACTGCCGGGCGCGTACGGCAGGGGACTCGCATCCGGCTCGTTGCGCGGAGGCGCGGATGCCCTCCAGGGCGAGATCACCTTCGACGAGTGGCTGCGCAGCGCGGATCACACCCGGCCGTGAGAGGCCTCGGCCGACGGTCAGGCGTGCACGTCGGCGGGGGACTCCTCGCCTTCGTGGAAGCTCGGCTTCTTGCCCAGGATCCGCGCGATCCCGAGCACGATGCCCACGATGATCAGCCCGGCGACGAGTCCGGCGACCGCCGAGAACAGGGTGTCGCCGATCCAGACGATCACGGGTCCGAGCGGCTCGAGCAGGTGCTCGATGCCGTGCAGCACGTCGGCACCGAAGTGCAGGCCGACCTCGCCGAGGTTCACGAGCAGCAGGTGGCCGCCGACCCAGAGCATCGCGACGGTGCCGAGGATGCTGATGAAGCGGAAGACCCCCGGCATCGAGCGCACGATGCGCATGCCGGTGTGACGCACTCGCTTCTCGCGGCTCTTCGCCATCTTGAGGCCGATGTCGTCGATCTTCACCAGCAGCGCGACCGCGCCGTAGACGACGCCGGTCATGATGAGTGCGATGACGGCGAGGATCGCGAGGGTCGTCCAGATGTCGAGGCCGGCTTCGAGGTTCGCGAGCGAGATGAGCATGATCTCGGTCGAGAGGATCAGGTCGGTGCGCACCGCGCCCCACACCAGCTTGTTCTCGTTGCGGTCGCCCTCTTCCGCGTGGCCGTGCTGCACGCCGAACCACTCCAGCACCTTCTCGGCGCCTTCGAAGCAGAGGTACGCGCCGCCCAGGATCAGCAGGTACGGCAGCACCCAGGGCGCGAACGCGGTGAGCAGCAGGGCGATCGGGATGATGATGACGAACTTGTTCGCCAGCGATCCGACCGCGATCTTGGCGACCACCGGCAGCTCGCGTGCGGGAGTGATGCCCTGCACGTACTGCGGAGTGACGGCCGCGTCATCGATCACGACGCCGGCGGCTTTGGCCGAGGCCTTCATCGCCGCGCTCAGAATGTCGTCGACGACGGCGAGCAGACCAACCGACATGTGCGTCCCCCAGCTTCAATGTGCAGACGAGAAACTATATCCACATCGTGTGTCGCCGGAGGGGACGTCGGCCCCGCTACTCGCTGTCGAGGAAGACGCCGACCCGGTCGCCGTCGAGCACGAACTGCAGCGCGGTGCCGTCGGGGAAGGCCGCACGCAGTTCTTTCGGCGCATCGACGGTGAGCGGGATCTCGACGGTGGCGGGGAACGCGCCGACGCTGCAGCCGTTGTAGATCGGGCCGTCGGCACTCCAGCCGGACGTTTCGAGATCTTCGGTCGGGACGCTGCCGCTGTCGATCGCGAGGAGGCAGGCGCCCTCCTCGTCACCCATTCCGCTGAAGCCTCCACCGACGAAGAGCGTGAGCCCGTGGAACTCGAAGGCCACGGCGTCCTCGACGGCTCCGATGAATCCCACGGGAATCTCGACCTCCGGGGTGGGGGTCAGCGTCGCGATCTGCGGCGCCCCGGACGACGCCGAGACCGGGGCGAACGACACCACGGCGTACGTGAGGCCGGCCGCCAGCGCGGCAGCGGTGGCGGAGACGATCCACAGCGTGCGCCGTCGGTAGCGACGCGGGCCGGTGGGCTCCCGGGGTGCGGTCGTCTCCGCCGCGGGTGCGGGATGCTCCGCGGCAGGGAACAGTGCGTCGAGGTCGGACAGTCCCTCGGAGATGCCAGGGGCGGGGGCATCCGGCATCCGCACAGCCTCCGGCGCGACGTCGGCCACCACCGGCGGAGCGGCATCCGAGATCATCGACTCCGAGCGGTGTGCCGAGCGCAGGGCTTCCAGTTCGTCGAGGCGTCGCACAGCCGCCGGGTCGTTCGCGATGTCCGCGTGCGGACCGTAGGCACGCGCGCGCAGCGTGCGGAGTTCTTCGTCAACGGCATCCATCCCCGGCATCGTCTCATGTTCGCGGCGTGGGGGCGGTCCGCGGAAACTCACAGCGCGCTCCCAGCCCTGCGGGACCAAAACGGCCGCCTCGCTGGTTGTGATCATCAGACGCTGCAGCCAGCCGCGTCAGACAAGGAGACAGATCGTGTCGAACGACTACCGCAAGACGTCCGAGGCCGTCAGCGACCTCACCCACCTGCAGTACGAGGTCACGCAGGAGGACGGCACCGAGCCCCCCTTCCGCAACGCGTACTGGAACAACCACGAAGACGGCATCTACGTCGACGTCGTCTCGGGCCAGCCCCTGTTCACCTCGATCGACAAGTTCGACAGCGGCACGGGATGGCCGAGCTTCACCAAGCCCATCGATGCGGATGCCGTCACGACCCGCACCGATCGGAAGCTCTTCATGACGCGCACCGAGGCGCGCTCGACCGGTGCCGACAGTCACCTCGGCCACGTCTTCGACGACGGGCCCCGCGACGCGGGAGGATTGCGTTACTGCATGAACTCCGCCGCTCTCCGTTTCGTGCCGGCCGACCGGCTCGAGGAGGAGGGGTACGGTCGCTACAGCACCCTCTTCACCCACCAGACCGCCGACAACGCCGAGGAGCAGTCATGACCGACGACACCGGAACCATCACCCGCACCCCCGGAGCCGAGACCGCCGTGCTCGCCGGTGGCTGTTTCTGGGGCATGGAAGACCTGATCCGCCGGCAGCCCGGAGTGCTCGGCACCCGCGTGGGTTACACGGGCGGCTCGAACGCCCATGCGACGTACCGCAACCACCCGGGTCACGCGGAGGCGGTCGAGATCGTCTTCGATCCGACCGCGACCACGTACCGCGACATCCTGGCGTTCTTCTTCCAGATCCACGACCCGTCCACCAAGGACCGTCAGGGCAACGACATCGGATCGAGCTACCGGTCCGCGATCTTCCCGCTCAGCCCCGAGCAGGAGACCGTCGCGCGCGACACGATCGCCGACGTCGACGCCTCCGGTCTCTGGCCGGCCAAGGCCGTCACCACGATCGAGCCCGAGGGTCCGTTCTGGGAGGCCGAGGAAGAGCACCAGGACTACCTGATCAAGTACCCCAACGGCTACACGTGCCACTTCCCGCGTGCGGGCTGGGTGCTGCCGAAGCGCGAGGAGAGCGCGGCCGTCTGACCGCCGCTCTCCGGCCCTTCGCCCCTCGAGGCGGAGGGCCTTCTTCGTGCCCGGACCGCGCGCGGAATGAAGGAGATCTCACGGGATGAAGGAGCGGATGCCGCAGGGGCTCCTTCATCCCGTGAGATCTCCTTCGCGACGCGAGGGCCGTGTCAGCCCTCGCCGAGGAACGCCAGCGCCGCTTCCTTGAAGTCGCGCGAGCCGGGGGCGTTGAAGTGGTTCCGGTTCGGGATCTCGAAGAAGCGGGCGTCGGGGGCGGCGGATGCCAGGGCCCGAGAGCCTTCGATGATGGCGTCCTTCGAGCCGGTCGCGAACAGGATCGGGCGGGTCGGAGCGTCCGTCGGGTCGGGGTCGATCGCGCCGGATGACCGCATGCCCTCGGCGAGAGCGACCAATGCGCTCAGGTCGTTTCCGGGCACACGCTCGGTCAGGGCGATGTAGTTCTGCGTCGTGGTGTCGCTGACCGGCGTGCCGTCGGCGATGTATGCCCGCACCTGGTCGAGGTCGAGTCGGGCGAGCGGGATGCCGTCCGGCACGCCGCCGAGCACCGCTCTTCCGATGCGCTGCGGCAGGTCGCGCACGACCTCCCAGCCCACGCGCGCGCCGAGCGAGTAGCCGACGTAGACGGCATCGTCGACGAGGTAGGCGTCCATGACGGTCTCGACATCGGTGACGAGCGTGCGGATGCTGTAGTCCTCGGGCTGATGCGGCTTCTCGCTGTGTCCGTGGCCGCGCTGGTCGAGCGCGAGCACGCGGTATCCGGCGCTCGTCAGCTCGCGCACCCACCCGGTCAGGACCCAGTTGTCGCGGGCGCTCGACGCGAAGCCGTGCACCGTGACGACGACGGGGGCATCGAGCTCACCCCAGGTGTACGTGGCGAGCCGGGTCCCGTCGGCGGCGTAGACCTGTTGAGCGTCGGGCATGGAGGTGAGATCGGAGAGAGGAACAGCCACGGCATCCATTGTCCTCCTGTGTCGCGGGGCGGGCTCGCGCCTGGTCTCGCCGACCGGTCACGCACCGTCGTCGATCTCCGACCCGCTGCGTCAGGCGGGGAGCGTGAGCCCACGCCCGCCACCCGACGCGCTGAACCTCAGGCGACGACGAGGAAACCGAGCACTGCACTTGCGATCGCCAGCAGTGCGAGTACCAGCGCAGGAGCGAAGGGTTCCTTGCGTCGCACGTGCACGACGGTCGCCCCGATCATGATAATCGCGAGCCCGGTGCCCGCGATCGGGGTGAGGATCGGTGCGATCCCGGTCAGCAGGGGCAGGATCAGGCCGATGGCGCCGACGACCTCGAGCCCGGCGATGAGCTTGACCACCGGGGCGGAGAAGTCCTCGGTCCAGGCCATGCCCCGCTCGGCGAGCGTGGGCTTCGGCGTGATGAGCTTCATGCCGCCTCCGCCCAGCATGGCGAGGGCCAGCAGGCCGTTGACGATCCAGAGGGCGATGAGCATGGAACTCCTTGGTTCTGTTCTGTGACCTTGTTACGATCAGTAACCAAGAATGGAGCATGCGGATGGCGGCTGCAAAAGGCACACCGATGTCACTGGCGTACATCGAGGTGCGGAACGCCGCGGGATTCCCCGGCTATGAGAGTTCCTGCTCGATCGATGAGAACGCGGGCCGCGCGATCCGCGAGGTGCTCGACCGGGTCGGCGACAAGTGGTCCCTGCTCGTGATCGCCACCCTCCGCGGGGACCGGCTGCGGTTCACGGAGCTCCTGAAGCACATCCCCGGGATCTCCCAGCGGATGCTGACCCTCACGCTCCGCCAGCTCGAGCGCGATGGCCTGGTCGCACGGACCGTCTACGCCGAGGTGCCGCCGCGGGTGGAGTACGAGCTCACCGACCTCGGCGCCACGCTCATCCCGATGGCCCGCACGATCGGCGACTGGGCGCTTGCGAACCACCCCGCGATCGAGGAGTCCCGCGCCCGCTACGACGCCGCGCACTGAGCCCCGGCCCGGCCGCGCGCCGGGAGCAGACGCGCGCGGTTGCCGGGCGCCGAGACCCACCACTCCCGCCGAGACCCACCGCCTGCGACGCGCGGGGTGGTGGGCCTGGGCGGGAGTGGTGGGTCTCGGTGGGGCAACAACCGTGAGGCTGATCGAGCCTCGACTCAGACCTCGCGGCGCAGGGCCTCGCCGAGGGCGGCATCCACGTTCGTCCAGTACTGGAAGAAGCGCTCGCGGATGACGTCGATCGTGAGGGAGCGGCCCTGACCGGTGAGGGTCTCGAGGAACCGAGCCCGCTGCGCGTCGTCGAACACCGTGCGGTAGAGCGTGCCCGCCTGCCCGAAGTCGTCATCGTCGAGGTGCAGAGTCGCGGCCGCGCGCATCAGCTCGCCGTCGGACTCCCAGCTCGCCTCGACGCCTGCGACCGGGTCGGCGACCGGGCCGCCGGATGGACCGAACGAGTGCGGCGTGTAGACGCGGTGCGCGGCATCGTTGTGCCGGTACTGCATCTGACCCTCGTGCATGTAGTTGCGCGTCTCGGCGGCGTGCGCCTGGTTCACGGGCAGCTGGTTGTAGTTCGCGCCGATGCGGTAGCGCTGGGCGTCGGAGTACGCGAACACACGCGCCATGAGCATCTTGTCGGGGGAGATGCCGGTGCCGGGCACCTGGTTCCCCGGCGAGAACGCGGCCTGCTCGATCTCGGCGAAGAAGTTCTGCGGATTGCGGTTCAGCGTGAAGGTGCCGACCTTGATGCGCGGGTAGTCCTTCTTCGACCACGTCTTGGTGAGGTCGAACGGGTTGAAGCGGTAGTCCTTCGCCTCGGCGTACGGCATGATCTGCACGTACACGTCCCACGAGGGGTGCTCGCCGCGGTCGATCGCGTCGAACAGGTCGCGGCGGTAGAAGTCGGCATCCGATCCGGCGAGCTGCTGCGCCTCGTCTGCTCCCATCTCCTCCACGCCCTGCGCCGAGAGGAAGTGGTACTGCACCCAGAAGCGCTCGCCCGCGGCGTTGATCCACTGGTAGGTGTGCGAGCCGTAGCCGTTCATGTGGCGCCAGCTGCGGGGCAGACCACGGTCGCCCATGAGGTAGGTGACCTGGTGCGCGGTCTCGGGCGAGAGGGTCCAGAAGTCCCACTGCATGTCGGCGTCGCGCAGGCCGGAGTCGCCGAGGCGCTTCTGCGAGTGGATGAAGTCGGGGAACTTCATGGCGTCGCGCAGGAAGAACGTCGGGGTGTTGTTGCCGACGATATCGAGGTTTCCCTCCGAGGTGTAGAAGCGCAGCGCGAAGCCGCGCACGTCGCGCCAGGTGTCGGGGGAGCCCTGCTCGCCGGCGACCGACGAGAAGCGCAGCAGCGTCTCGCTCGTGGCTCCCGGCTGGAACACCGCGGCGCGTGTGTACGCCGAGACGTCTTCCGTGACGACGAACTCTCCGAACGCGCCGCCGCCCTTCGCGTGCGGGTTGCGCTCCGGCACCCGCTCGCGGTTGAACGAGGCGAGCTTCTCGACCAGGTAGCGGTCGTGGAGCACGGTGGGGCCGTCGGCTCCGACGGTGAGCGAGTGGGCGTCGCTGGCGACCGGGGTGCCGGTCTGCGTCGTGGTGGCGGGCTGGTGGGTGGCAGGATTCGTCATGTTCTTCTCCTTCTGCGCGCAGGCGCGACGAACAGCCCTGTCTCGCGGGTGGCGAGAAGGGGCGGGCGCGTCGAGCTACTGCGCGGCGTTCTGGCAGCTGGGGCAGAGGCCCCAGAAGGTGACTTCGGCTGTCTGGACGGTGAATCCCCCGGCTGACGACGGGGTGAGGCACGGCGCTTCGCCGACCACGCAGTCCACATCGCCGACTGCACCACAGGAGGTGCAGACGACGTGGTGGTGGTTGTCGCCGATGCGCCGCTCATAGAGGGCTGCGGAGCCTGCCGGTTCGATCCGGCGGATGAGTCCCGCCGTCGTCAGGTCCGCGAGGATGTTGTGCACCGACTGGATCGACGTGGTCGGCAGCACGGCGGACACGGCGCGGTAGATCCGCTCCGCATCCGTATGGGCCATGGAGTCCAGCGCCTCGAGAACGGCGACACGGCCCGCGGTCGCCCGAAGCCCGGCGCCGCGAAGCGCTGAGTCGAGTTCTGTCTCCATGTCTCGACCCTACCTCTTCTTTTGAGCGATTCAAAAGAGCGGATGCCGGTGGGCGTGTCCGTCACCCGTCCCACCATCAGCCCCGTGTGATCGTGAAGCCCGTGCCGCGGACCCGCACCTTTCCGCCCTGCACGGCCGGACCACGGGATGAGCCGTCGGCGTCGTACGACGTGCCCTTCCCCCGGCCGAGTGCCGGCACCCGCTGCTCCGAGCGCGTCCCATTGGCGTAGAGCACGGCTGTCCCGGCCTTGGTGGCGTACACCGCGTTCACGATGCGGGGCTGGATGACGAGCGCATCGAGGCGCACGTCACCTCGACTCGTGCAGCGCACGGTCACGGCGGAATCGGGCAGGTCGCCGCCGAGGAGCTGGGGCACCAGCATCCCGTCGGCCTCGGTCAGCCCGCGATCTCCTGTGCCGCCGGCCGGGGTCTTCGTGCTCCACACCTTGCGGCGCCCGCGGAACACCTCCCACACCGCGTCTCCGGCATCCGCAGCCTGACGCCAGACGAGTCCGTGCAGGATGCCGCCGGCCTCGGTGACGTCGAACTCGACCCACTCGCCCTTCGCCAGACGCACGTACTTCCCGCCGGAGAGGTTGCCCTCGCCGGTCCAGGCGCCGCCGGCCGGGGTCTCGACGACGGCTCCGGCAGACCGGCGTGCACTCTCGGCGTCGATCACCCGCAGCCCCGAGAAGGACCGCAGCCCGGTGATCGAGGTCGCGATGTCGGCGACGTCGCGGTGGGCGTCGAGCAGCAGCATCGTGAGCAGGCCGTGGATCGTCGACTCCGCGCCGGAGTTCCGGTTCACGCGTCCGTCGGTCTCGACGCCGTCGAAGGTCACGCCGGTCGCGGGGTCGTACACGGGGATGCCAGCGGTGTTCGCTCCGAAGAACCATCCGGCGGCCAGGCCCGCGAGGGCGCGCAGGCCTTCGCCACCCACGGCGGCGGCCTGCAGGGCTCCCGCGACGCGACCGTGCGCGCCGTAGGCGATCTGCGCTTCGGCGGGCAGCGGTGCCCAGGCGTTGTGCGGTCCCCCCGAGGCGAGCACCTGCGGCGTGAAACGGCCGGCGTCGGCGATCCCGGCGGCGGTCCAGTCGCGGCGGCGCAGCAGTGATCCGGCGCGGGCAAGGGCCTCCGGCGCGGCGGCGCCCCACGCGTGCCAGAACCCGAGCGAACCCGTCCACGGCAGCACGGCGCCGAACGGCCATCCCTTCGAGGGGTCGGTGGCCATCGCGGCCACACCTTCGCCGTAGGTCTGCAATGCGCTGCGGCTGCGGGCGTCGCCTGCCTCGGCCGCAGCCGCCAGGCCGAGCATGGCTTCGGCCGTGGCATCCGCCCCTCCGGCGATCAGCCACGCGGGCAGCTTCCGGCCGTCGCTGCGCACCCACTGCCCCGCGCGGGAGAGCGATTCCTTCCCGAGCGCGTCGAGACACAGATGCACACGTGCGAGCAGGAAGGCCGCGAACGCGGCATCCTCGCGGCGGAAGGCCGCGTAGCCCTCGCCGAACGCCCACACGCTGCGCGCGAGCCAGTACGACTCTGCGGAGTCCGAGGGGTCGGGCAGCTCGACGGGAATCGCGCTCGGGTTCAGGGTGCCGTCCTCCTGCTGCCACAGCACCACGCGCCCGGCGTTCGGACCGGTCGCGGTCTGCAGGAAGGCGAGGGAGCGCAGCAGATCGCGTGCCTCGTCGCGGCTCTGCGCATCGCCGGTGGCCTTCCAGTCGCGCAGGAACACGATCGCCGCACGGGCGATGTCGTCGGCGTTGTAGGCGCCCTGCGTCCAGTACCCGGTCACCGCATCGCGCGTGCCGCCGCCGACCGGGCGGAAGCCGCCGGCCCCATCCGTGTCGGCGTAGGTCCAGGGTGCGCGCACGGTCGGCCGGGTGTCGATGCCGAACGTCGTGTGCGTGGTGCTCGGTGCGACGGGCACCTCGGCCAGGAGGAAGCGCAGGTGCGCGAGGTTCGTCAGGCGCGGGCGGCGGGCGGCCTCGAGCGGCAGCGATCCTGCCACGCCGGGGGTGGTGGTCGTCGCGCCGACGGCGGCGTCGACGGGGAGGAGGGCGAGGGCGGATGCCGTCGCCGCGATGGTCAGGAACGAGCGTCGTGAGGTGTCCATGTCGTCACTTCTTCGTGCGGTCGGTGGATCTGGGGTGGGTGTGGGAGGTCAGGGGGTGCCGGAACCGGACTCGCGCAGCGCGCGACCCCACGACTCGGCCGGATCGTGGATGGCGACCGCGAGGGTCGTGTCGGACTGGCCGTAGTACGCGAACCATTTGTCCTGGAACTTCACCAGCCCCTCCACGAAGGTCACGTTGGAGACCAGGCCGTGCCTGTCCTCGAACGTCTGCGGGCGCAGCCACGGCTCCTGCATCCGCGCGATCACCCGGGTGGGTTCATCGGGGTCGATCGCGATCTGCCCGCAGCGGTAGTCGACGTCGACGGTGCCGTCGTCGTGCACCACGCGCGTGGCGCCGTTGGTGAGGAAGAGCAGCAGTCCGTTGTCGGTCACCACGGGTGAGGTGCCGATCTCGACCAGTGCCTCATCCCAGGTGCCCGGCGTCGGCGAGTACATCGGATCGGTGTCGGGCGTGCCCGGTGTCCAGTGGATGAGGTCGTCGCTGGTGGCCCAGTAGATCGCACCCTCGCCGAAGTACATCCACCACTTGCCGTGCATCTGCTGCGGCACGATGACTCCGGCCTTCGACCAGTTGAACCCGCGCGGATCCGTGGTCTTGAACGTGTCGAAGTCGTCGAACAGCGGGCCGTGCTTGGTCCAGGTGCGCAGGTCGGTCGAGGTCGCCAGGCACAGCTGCGCGCTGCGGCGGTCCCAGCCCGTGTAGGTGAGGTAGTAGGTGCCGTCGATCAGCGCGATGCGGGGGTCCTCGCAGCCGAACCGCTCGTAGTCCTCCGAGGGCGAGAGGATCGGCGCATCCTCGCGGGTGAAGGTGACGCCGTCCCGCGAGCGGGCGATGCCGATGTGCGAGATGATGTCCTCCGCGTGGGCTCGATACAGCAGCACGACCTCGTCGCCGTCGACGATCGCGGCGGGGTTGTAGAGGTTCGCGGACTCCCAGCTCTCGCCGCGCGGGCGCAGGATCGGGTTGCCCTCGTGGGGCGTGAACGGTCCGAGGGGGAAGGATGCTCCGGTGAACATGGATGCCCTTTCTGGCTAGCCTTTGACGGCCGCGCCGAGGTCGGTGGCGGTGAAGAAGCGCTGGAACACGACGAACAGGATGACGACGGGGAACGCGAGAGCCGTGGCTCCGGCGAGGATCGCCCCGTTCGGGTTCGCAGTGGACTGCGCGACGTTGGAGATGTAGTTCGCGAGGGAGACGGCGAGCGGCTGCAGCGTCGCATCCTTCGTGATCAGGAACGGCCACAGGAACTCGTTCCAGGGGCCGATGAAGGTGACCAGCACCACCGTCACCAGTACGGGACGGATCAGTGGGATGGCCACCGAGGTGAGCAGGCGGATCTCGCCCGCACCGTCGATGCGGGCGGCCTCGAAGATCTCCACGGGCAGCGCCTTGAAGAACTGCACGAAGATGAACACCGCCGTCGTGTTGATCAGGAACGGCAGGATCATGCCCATGTACGAGTCGCCCAGACCGTAGTTGCGGGTGATCTGCACGTAGAGCGGGATCATCAGCAGCTGGAACGGCACCATCTGCACGAGCAGCATCAGCACCCAGACGACACCGCGACCGCGGAAGTCGAGGCGCGCGATCGCGTATCCGGCCAGCAGGCCGAACACGACCGTGCCGAGCAGCACGCCCGCCGTGAAGATCAGGGAGTTGAGCAGCGAGCCCATCAGATCGATGCGCGAGTCGATCGCGAGGAAGTTGTCGACCGTCCAGCCGCCGGTGGGCAGCAGTTCGCTCGGCGAGTTCGTCGGGTTCTCCTGGAACGCCCCGACCAGCATGAAGTAGAACGGGAAGGCGAACCCGATCGCCGCGACCGTGAGCAGGATGATGCTCAGGATGCGGGGCAGTGAACGTCGGCGTTTCATCATCGCTCCCTGGTTGCACGGTTGGCGGCCAGCGACAGCATCCCGACCAGGATCACGAGGATCATGCCGATCGCCGCCGCCGTGTCGGGGTTCTGCTGCTGGATGCCCAGCTGGTAGATGAGCAGCACCGGGGTGGAGGAGGCCCCGTCAGGGCCGCCGCCGTTGGTGAGAAGGTACGGCTCGGTGAAGAGGTTGGCGCCGGTGATGATCGAGAGGATCAGCACGAGCGTGGTCGCGCTGCGCACCCCGGGGATCGTCACGTGCACGAAGCGCTTGAAAGGGCCGGCGCCGTCGGTCTCGGCCGACTCGTAGAGCTCCTTGGGCACGTTCTGCAGCGCGGCGAGGTACAGCAGGATGTAGAAGCCCAGCTGTTTCCAGGTCACGTAGAGCGCGATCATCGGCATCGCCAATCCGCTGTTCACGAGCCACGAGGGATCGGGAGCGAGCGGGCCGAGCACGGTGTTGATCAGGCCGTTGCCCGAGAACAGCAGCATCCATACGCCCACGAGCGAGACGCTCGCCGTCAGGTACGGCACGTAGAACGCCACGCGATACGCGGCGACCCAGCGGATGCCGGTGTTCAGGGCGGCTGCCAGGACGAGCGACAGCACCGCGGTGAGCGGCACGTTGATCACGAGGAACACGAGCGTGTTGCGGAACGAGTCCAGCACCCGCGGGTCCGTGAGCACCGTGACGAAGTTGTCGAACCCCACGAAGGGGCGGTCGACTTCGACATTGGGCGCAGTGAAGAAGTAGTCGTGGAAGGCGATGTAGACCGCGAACGCGAGCGGGTAGGCGAAGATCGCGATCACGAAGACGAAGTACGGCAGCGTGAAGAGGCCGCCGATCGGTTGCGCACCCAGCCATCGGGTGCGCAACCGCCGGTTGTCGGTCACGATGTCACTCGGCGACGAGCTTGTCGATCTTCTCCGCCGCGTTCGCGAGGAAGTCGTCGATCGAGTTCTTGCCGAAGATCACCGCGGCGGAGTACTCGTCGCGGAAGGCCT
Organism: Microbacterium saperdae; assembly: GCF_006716345.1. Classification (NCBI taxonomy): domain Bacteria; kingdom Bacillati; phylum Actinomycetota; class Actinomycetes; order Micrococcales; family Microbacteriaceae; genus Microbacterium; species Microbacterium saperdae. The sequence goes on along the minus strand of NZ_VFOX01000002.1, from coordinate 254,859 downwards.
GCCAGGCCTCGACGGAGTTGGGGATGCTGGGCACATCAGCGGTCGCCTCGGCCTGTTCCGCGAACGCCACGTAGTTCGGGTTCGCGTCGAAGTAGTCCCCGTAGGTCTCGGTGAGGTCGGTGCGCATCGGCATCTGACCGGTCTGCTCGAGCAGCTCGCCATCGCTCTCGACGCTCGTGGAGAACTGCAGGAACTCCCATGCCGTGGCCTGGTTCTCGCAGGCCGTGAACATCGAGACGCTCTTGGAGTCCGCGAACGTGACGGGGTTCTCGCGGCCGTCGCTGGTCGGCACGGGCATGAAGCCGACGTCGACCGTGTCGGCGTACGACGGGATCGCCCAGGGGCCGGCGAGCTGCATGGCGGTGGTCCCGGCCGACATCGCGTCGTCCGTCGACGCCTCGTTCGGTGCGAGCTTCTCGTCGTAGAACGTCTTCCAGAACTCGGCGACGGTCTTGCCCGCCTCGTCATCGAAGGTGGACTTGCCGTCTTCCACGAGCATGGTGCCGTCGGTCTCAGCGAGGTACAGCGGGTAGAAGTCGAACCACGGCTGGTAGAACTCGCTGGTCGGCGCCGGCCAGATGGCGCTCTGCACGCCCGACTCGACGATGGCGCGAGAGCCCTCGAGGAAGTCGTCGTAGGTGTTCATCTGGGGATCTTCCGGGTCGATGCCCGCCGCCTCGAACAGCGCCTTGTTGTACATGACCATGACGGGGTTCGACTTCCACGGCAGCTGGTAGAAGCTCTTGTCCGTCGCGTAGGCGTCGACCGAGCCGCTGCGTTCGGTGATGTAGTCGCTGCCGCCCTCGAACGTGCTGAGATCGACGAGCCCGCCCTGTTTGACCCAGCCGGATACGGCGGCCGGGGCGACGTTGTAGACCAGGCACGGTGCGGTGCCGGCGGTGATGGCGGCGGTGATGGCTTCCTCCGACGAGGAGCCGGCGGGGATCTCCTGCGCGGTGACCTTCTCATCGGGGTGGTCGGCGTTCCAGGCCTCGACCACGGCCGTGCCCCAGGCGACCTCCTGCTCGTTGTTCGAGAGCCAGACGTTGATGGGGCCGGTGCCTTCGGCGGAGCCGGCGTCCCCTTCTCCACCGCCTCCGGCGGAGCATCCGGTGGCGACGAGCGCGACGGCGCCGATGAGCGCGACTGCACGGATCTTCTTCATGGTGTCCTCCTCGACACAGTGGGTGATGCGGTCGACGGCGCAGCGGTGCTCTCGCGGAAGTGCACGACGTTGCAGTCGACGATCTCGGTGCGCGGGTGCGCTCCGAGGATGTCTGCCCGCAGCAGGCGGGCGGCGGCGCGGCCTCGGGCCGCGGGGTCGGATGAGACGCTGGTGAGCGCCGGGGACAGATGCGCCGACAGGTGGTCGTCGTCGAATCCGGAGATCGCGAGGTCATCGGGGATGACGAGACTCTGCGAGCGGGCGAACGAGAGACCGGCGATCGCCATGGTGTCGTTCGAGTAGACGATGGCGGTCGGACGCTGGGGGAGGGCGAGCAGCTCCTCCGTCAGGGCGCGACCGCTCGCGGCGGTGAAGTCGCCCTCGCGCAGCAGGGCGTCATCGCCCATCGTGGCGATGTAGGCGTCGGCGCGGGCACGCGAGTGCACGTAGTCGAGCGGGCCGGAGACGTGCGCGATGCGCTCATGGCCCGCAGCGCGCAGATGCCCGATGATCTCGCGGACGGGAGCCGCGTCATCGGTGCGGACGCAGGAGAACGCGGTGGGCTGCTCGTATGCGCCGACCAGTACGGTCGGAAGGCCGAGGTCGTCGAGGAACGGCACGCGCCAGTCGTCGTCGCGCAGATCGAGCAGCAGAGCGCCGTCGGCGCGGCCGTGGGTGAGTGCCCGGTAGGCACGCTCCTCGGCCTCCCGGTCCGGCACGACCTGCAGGATCAGCGCGGTCTCGGTCTCGGACAGCACCGACTCGACCCCGGCGATGAAGGCGGGGAAGAACGAGTCGTTGGCGATGACCTCAGGGTCGCGGGCGAGCACGACGGCGACGGCGTTGGCCCGACGTGTGGCGAGGGCTCTGGCGCTCTGGCTCGGCACCCAGTTCAGCTTCTCGGCCGCAGCCAGCACCTTCGCCCTGGTCTCTTCCGAGATGGGGCGATTGCCGCTCAGTGCGTGCGAGACCGTGGCCTTCGTCACGCCTGCTTCGCGAGCGACATCGGCGATCGTCGTGCGGCTCATGCCACCTCCTCGTGGGAATGACCCACGCAGCGAGGTGGGTACGGCAGTGAGCGTAAACCGGTTTGATTGCAGAAGTCAATGGGGTTGCCGAGGTCCCCCAGGTGTAGGGGGATGGGGGGAGAACCGATGCACGGTGGGCGGCCGAGGCCCTCAGTGAGTGGCGTCCCACCAGTCCAGGACACGGGTCCCGAACAGGGTCAGCCACCGGGACGGAGCACCTTCGGCGGCATCCACCGAGACCCAGCTGCGGCCGAGCAGCGGCGCACCCTGGCGCCAGGTCCCGTCCGGGAGACGGGAGCCGCGCACGAGCGCCACCGCATCGTCGAGTCGCGGATCCGGACGGCTTCCCTCGTGCAGGGAGACCGCACGGAAGTGGTCGAGCGCGGTCAGCGCACTGTAGCGATAGCGATGTGGATACGTGAACTCGTGAACGAAGTCGCCCACCGGCTCTCCGGTCGACAGTCGGTAGAGCAGTCGGCGCCGCAACAGGTACTCCTCGCCACCGTGCCGAGCATCGCGGGCGGAGTCGTCGCCGGTGAGCTGTTCGTAGTACAGGAGCTCCCGCACCGCGTTGAGGGTGGAGTGGAACGACGACCTCGTCGACCTCCCCTCCTCGGCTTCGCAGTTCCAGCCGCCGTCCGCGAGGCGATGATCCACGAACCACCGGGCCAGCGCGCTCATGTCGACCCCGAGCCATGCTCCGGTGGCGAGGGTGAACGCGTTGATGCACACGTCGACCTCGCCGTCCCAGTACGGCAGGTCCTCGTACTCCCAGCGGCTGTTCGCCGCCAGTTTCTCTGCGGTGCCGTGCAGGACGGATGCGTCCACCCCCGCGTCACGCAGGTCCTTCAAGGTCCAGGTGGTGGCGACCCACGGCTGGCCGGGCGCATCGGCCTCGGGGCTCTCGGCGAAGCCGCCGGGGAAGTAGGCCCCTCCCGCCCACTGCCCGTCGGGGTCCTGTCGCGCGAGCAGCGCGGCGCCGAAACCCTCGGTCGCCACGCGGGCCCTCGTCGCCTGCCAGACCTGGGGGGTGGCGCCTGTGAGATCGCGCTCGACCTGCCAGCGCAGGCTCGGATCGGAGTCGAGCAGCCAGTCACGGACGCCGGAAGAGATCGCCATGCGCGGAACGCTACTCCTGACAGGCGACTCCTGGGGTGGCATCCCCTCGCCAACAGGGTCTGGACAGCGACCTCTGCAGGGTCGACACTTGTCGCATTGGGGTGTGACGCTGGGGTCATGCACCCCAGAAACGGGGATTGTCATGATCGGTCCTGTCCAGATCGCACTGCCCGATGGCGGTAGCGCCGACCTGTTCCTTCTGCGATTCAGCCATGACGGCTCGCTGCTCAGCAAGCAGACTGCGGCGATGGCGGTCGAGCGCGCGCGGACCGCGACCGACGTGTACGTGTTCTCGCACGGCTGGAACAACGTGTTCGCCGATGCGAAGCGGGAGTACACGGACTTCATCCAGGGCTACATCGCCCAGCGCGAGGAGTTCGGGATCACGGTGCCCGATGACTATCGCCCCGTGCTGATCGGCATCATCTGGCCGTCGACCTGGTTCGTGAAGCAATCGGAGGAGGGGCCCGCGATCGCGGCGACCGCCGAATCGGAGGGGATGGCGGAGGGGAGCGTCGAGGCACTCCTCGACGAGGTCGGTGATTCCCTCCCGGCGGAGAACCGCGCCGCACTGATCGAACTCCTCGACGGCGTGGAGCTGCTCGATGAGGACGATGCGCGTCAGGCGGCCGGCCTCGTGTCCGGCCTCTGGAAGGACCGGGACGAGACATCGATGGCCCCGCCGGACCTGAACCAGATCCTGATGGCGTGGGCGGCGCTCGACGGAAACGTCGAACCGTATGAAGACGACGGGATCGCCGGGGTCATCGTCGAGGACGCACCCGATGCGGAGGCGGAGCGATTCGTGATCGCCGGAGGCGGCTTCGATCCGCGCACGATCCTCCGCCTGGCGAGCGTGTGGAAGATCAAGTCCCGCGCCGGTCTGGTCGGCCGACACGGTGTCGGGCCTGTCCTGGCTCAGCTGCTCGAGAGCAGCGCGCGACTGCACCTGATCGGCCACTCCTACGGTGCCCGTGTGCTGCTCTCCGCGATCGCGCGGACGAAGCTCCGCAGATCCGTGCATTCGCTCCTGCTGCTGCAGCCCGCGGTCAACCGCTGGTGCTTTGCGAAGAAGGTGGGGGAGACGGGGAAGAAGGGGGGCTACGCGAACGTCCCGGAGCGGGTCGAACGTCCGATCATGCTCACCTTCTCCGAGCACGACTTCCCGCTGCACGAGGTGTTCCACCTCTTCGTCCGCGGTGACAACCTCGGCGAGTTCAACGCGGCCGCGATCGGCGACACCGACACCTACGGCGCACTCGGTGGGTACGGCCCCAGCGGCATCGCATTCACCGCGCCGAACGCGCTGGCGCCCGGGGAACGGCATGAGCTCACGGGCGAGATCGTGGCGGTGAACGGCAGCGTGCTCATCGACGGCGAGAAAGCCATCGGCGGCCACGGCGACGTCAACAAGCCGATCACCTGGTGGATGCTGCACACCCTGACCAAGAGATGAGGCAGCTGCCGTGGCCGACCAGATCATGCGGAAATGGAAGCTCGCGGCGCTCCATGTCGCGCTCGACCTGAGCGAGCACACCCCGCAGGTGCGATCACGGCTCGCCGGCTTCGTCGACGGACAGGAGCAGACCTTCTGGGAACGCACTGATCACCTCACCGACTTCGGTCTGGACGTCTCGGCCGACGTGCAGGGGCGCTTGCGGATGCCGTCGGCGCTGAGCCGCGCGGTGGAGGACACGATGGGGGCCGAGCTGCGGGCCGAATCGGCGCTGTGGCTGCGGCTCGAACCGCCCTACGGCTATCTCGGCGCGGCGCCGTGGGAGCAGCTGGGCGAGCGCATCCGCATCCCCGTCATCCGCGTTCCCGATCATCTGCCCGTCTCCGTCCGGCTCGGACGGATCCATCGCATCGCGGTGATCGTGACCCAGCCCCCGCGCGCACGCTGGGGTGCTGCGCATGCGCGGGCGCTGGTCTGGGCTCTCGACGAGCGCATCCCCGGCGTCGAGATCGAACTCTTCCCGGATGCGAGAACCGCCGTGCCCCTGCGGCGGGGGCTGCTGCCGGCATCCGTCACGCTCCATGACCCGGCGCACGCGCCGGCGAAGGCCGTGCGCATCACGAGGGGTCCGCGCTCGGTGCCGGGTCTGCGCTCCCTGGAGTCCGACGACGACCCTCGCCTGCTGTGGATGGAGTGGATCACCGGAGAGCTCGCCGATCGCGCCGTCTCGGCAGTGCATGTGGCCGCGGTCGGGATCGCCAGCGCCGAGCGATCGATGCTCGCGGTCGCCGGGCACCCGGGGGCGGAAGTCGGCGACATCCGTGGTTCCGTCGACGCGGATGACCTGTGGTTCATGGCCGACATGCTCGGGGCCTCGACCGTGTCGATCGCCGCCCCGGAGTCGCGGCGTGTCGACGTGGGAGCGCGGATGGTCGCCGACCGTCTCGGGCAGCTGCGGCCGGGGCCGACCGTGTTCAGCGCGATCCGCCAGGACCCGGACGCCACCGCGCTCGCCGACATCCACTCGTTCCTCGCGAGCAGGCAGGAACGGCAGCTGCCGAGCGACCCGTCGTGGTTCGGCTACCTGCAGCCGGAGGCGATCGTCGATGCGCTGGATGCCCCGGCGGCTGAGCCCGATGAGGCCGGTTCGGAGGCGCCGCTGCTGCGGGCGATCCTGCTCCCCGGGGTCCCGGCGGCATCCGCCTCCCGGATGCCGCTCCCCTCGACCTCGCTCCCCGAGCCGGCAGGCTCCGGGTCGTATGAGGAGCTTGTGGAGGTGCCGCGCTGGGCGGCGTCGGCGTCGCGGTTCATCGAGACGCGTCAGGCCGAGATGATCTCGCGCGCATCGTCGGAGGAGACTCCCGCGTCGCAGGCGCATGAGAGTGCGACCAGTCAGGCGCTCGCCGACATCCAGAGCCTCGTGCAACAGCACCTCGGAGGTGTCTGATGGGCATGATCGTCGCCTTCACCCCGGTCGACAAGGCATCGGCCATGGTGTCGTTGTTCAAGTCGTCGGTGGAGATCGAGGACATGGATGTACCCCGGCGGGTGGTCATCAAGCCGCTGCAGGGTGCCGATGCGAAGGCACGAGGCGAGGAGCTCGCCCGGTTGCTGGGCCGTCATCGGCCGACGAAGCAGGCCATCGACCAGGCGCTCGGGGTGGATGCCGACACCGCGCCCTCGACCATCTACTTCCGCCTCGCGATGCCGGCCGCCGATGCGCTCCCGTGGGAACAGTTGTACGTCGAACCACGGGGCTTCGTCGCCCTCGACGCGCGCTGGCCCATCGCCCGCGTCGCCCGCCGTGTGCACGAGGTCGCTCAGCGCACCTTCGAGGCGCCGCTCCGCATCGTCGCGGTGCTCTCGGCCGCCGACCGCGACGGGGTGCCTCAGCTGGATGCGCTCGCCACCGCGATCGTCGCGGCGCGGCTGCAGGGGCTGGCGGTGGGGCTGCACGTGATCACCGGGGATCCGGCCGTCACCGCCCGCGTGGAGGAGCTCGCCGATCCGGGCGTCACGGTCGAGACGATCGCCACCGATCCGGTCGCGGTCGTGCGGCAGATCGCGGCGGCCCGGGCCCACCTGCTGCACGTGCTGTGCCACGGCGGCTACGCGGCCCCTGGAGTCATGGGGCTCTCGTTCGCCACCCGGCGGGACTTCCTGTCGCGCGCGAAGGCGGGCAGGGTCGCGGTGTCGGTCGACATGATGGCCGCAGCGCTCAAGCGCGAGGATCAGGGAGAGGGTCCCTGGCTCGTGGTGCTGGCGGCGTGCGAGACCGCGAACGCCGCCGCCGCCCCGTCGACGGCCCACGAGCTCGTGAACAGCGGCGTGCCCGCCGTCATCGGCATGCGCCGTGTCGTCGACCTCTCGGCGACAGATGCGTTCTGCGCGCGGGTGTACCCCGAGCTGCTGGCCATGGTGGCCGCCGCCGTGGCCGCCGCCGACGGCTCTCCCCATCACCGGATCGAGTGGGCGCCGGCGTTGACCGCGCCCCGCCTGGCCGCCGCGGGAGGGGAGCCGGCCAGCGAGGACGGCTGGTCGGATCCGGTGCTCTACGTGCAGCAGGAGCACCTGCTCGTGTACACGCCGGCGGCCGCCGACCCGCACGCGCGGGAGCGTGCGGCGCTGCGCGATCGGTTGGCGGAGTATGAGCTGTTCGCGAAGACCCTGGATCCACGGTCGACGCCGAAGGAGATCATCGCGACCGTGACGAAGGAGATCACGCGACTGCGGAAGGCGCTCAGCGAGGTGGAGGCATGACCTCGCGGGCCGCGCTTCCGCGCCGCATCCAGATCGATGCCTGGGCGGGGAAGCGTGCGAGCGGGCGTATCGCCGGGGGAGGCCTCGCGTGGGGAGCGGCGCCGCTCGGCGGACCGCACGAACCGCTCGATCTCGAGGTGCCGGCGGACCTGACGCAGTGGGAGCATGAGGACGTCGGCTACGGCATCCTCGTTCCGGATGACGAGGCCGGCGAGTGGTCGAAGGCGAAGGTGACGGGCGCCGACCTCGCCCCCTCGTTGCGACGTCTGCTCGCCGCCAGGAAGAAGACGGTCGTGCTGCGCTGGCGGCCCGCGCACGGTGCCACCCGCGTGCGGCGCTACTACCCGGACGGACGAGCGAGCGACCTGCGGATCGGTCTCACGGCGTTCGGGACCGGGATCGAGAAGCTGCCGCGCTACGTGCTGATCGCCGCTCCGCCCGCGGTGATCCCGTGGGAGGTGCAGTACGCGTTCGCGCTGCGCCACGCGGTCGGGCGTCTGCCGTTCACAGGAGACGACTTCGCGCACTACGTGGATGCGATGCTCGACGGACCTGACGGATGGGATGCGGCGCCACCTGCCGGAGGAACGGCGGCGGTCTGGGCGGTCGATCACGGATCGCGCGACATCACCCGGCTCATGAAGACGGCCCTCGCCGAGCCGCTGGTCGCGGAGCTCACCGACCCGCGCATGAAGGTGCAGAGCCTGAAGGATGCGGATGCCACCAGCGACCTGCTGCTGAAAGCCCTGCGCGCACGCCCGACACTGGTCGTGACTTCGAGCCATGGTGCGACCCCGCTCGATCAGGCCGAGATGACCCGCACGCTCGGGCTACCGGTCGATCGTGACAAGAACACGCTCCCGATCGACGATCTGGTGGCCGAGATGCCGTCCGGCGCGGTCTGGTTCGCCCAGGCCTGCTGCTCGGCCGGAGCCGATGGGCAGAGCAGCTACCGTGATCTGCTCGAGGAGGGGACGATGGCGCGGTCGATCGTGGACGCCGTGGCGCTGCAGGGTTCGATCGTCGCTCCCGGTCCCGCGCAGCTGCTGGCCAGGGAGAAGCCGGTGCGGGGCGTGCTAGCCCACGTCGAGCCGACCTTCGACGTCACGCTGCGCGACCCTGCGACCAAGCAGCGGTTCACGCACGACATCGTGGCGGGGCTGACCGATCACCTCCACGCGGGGCGGCCGCTCGGACTGATCCTGGCGGACTACTACGCCGGGATCGGGCCCATCCTGCGGGACTGGGCTGACCAGGCGGCGAAGTACGACGAGCCTGCCACCGCCGATCCGGATGCGGCGGCGCGAGGCATGGTGCGGCTGCGTCTGACCGCGTGGGATCGTCAGGCCCTCGTGCTGCTCGGCGACCCGACCGTGCACATCCCGGCGATCATCTGAGCGGGACCGCGGTCGCTCAGACGAAGCGGACGGTCTGCTGCAGCCGGGTGCGCACGTCGAAGAGCTCGTTGCCGCCGATGGCCCGCGCGCCGGGAACGCCCTGGCGCAGCACCATCGCGAGCGCGCTGCGGCGCACGACGACGACGGGAACACCGCGGCTGGTGCCGAGCGGGGTCACCGCCTGGGCCAGATCGTCGTCGGGCAGCACGATGATCGCACCGCCGAAGCGCACGCGGGCAGCACGGGCGACGGCGCGCATGCGGGAGAGCGTGCCGGTGACCGGGGCGCGCGTACCGAGGCTCGGGCCGGTGATCTCGCCGCGGCGGAAGCCCACGACCCCGCCGAAGTCCTCGGACATGATTCCGTACAGGCCCGAAGGGCTCAGCACCACGTGGTCGAGCTTGTCATCGGCGTCCTTGCCCGCATCGACGTCGTGCCACACCGTGAACCCCATGCCGAGGTCCGAGACCGTGCGCGCGGTGGACTCCTCGGCCAGCGCGTCAGCCAGCATGCGGCGCAGCTCGCGCGGCGCCGAGCGCACCAGCGCGGGGTCGTACGGGTCGGGGACCTCGACGCCGCGCCCTGCCCACTCGCGGATCAGGACCAGGTAGCGCTCGCGTCGCCAGCCGCCGGGGTGGCCGTAGGAGCGGGCGCGGGGTCTCGTGTCGGCGCGTGCCGTCGGCGGACTCCATCCGCTCCAGGTGGTGTCGGTGGCCACGCCGGTGCGCCGGTCGTAGGCGGCGCGGTCGTCGGGGGTGCCCACCAGCTCCCACGCGCGCTGCACCTGGATGAACACGGCGGCGTCGCCACCCGTGTCGGGGTGCGTCTGCCGGAGGCGGAGCCGATACGCGCGCCGCAGTTCGGCATCGTCGACCGTGGCTTCCACGCCGAGGATCTCGTACGCCGAGGCGGAGAGCGGGCTGTCGAACATCGCTCTCCTTCCAGGTTCGCGGCATCCAGGATATCCGCCGTGGCTTGTGGGTTCGCCGGAGGCGGGCGTTCATAACTCCGGAAGAACCGAGGCGCCGGCCGTGCGGACCCCCGTCATTCCGCGGTTGCCGGTCGCCGGAGCGACCGTTCTTCCGGAGTTATGGACGGCGACCGCGGCTGCCGCGGCGACCGCGGGGCTCAGTCCGGGACGTCGACGATGCGTTCGACGCCGATCACGGGTGTGACGGCGCCGGCGGATGCCGCGGCGAGCTCATCCGTCAGCCGCGTGATCTCGGTCTCGGGCACCCAGAGTTCCAGGGTGGCGAGGGCCGCGTACTGCGGTTCGCCGAGTGTCGCGCCGTGGTGCGTGGCCCAGTCGCGCAGCAGGTTGTCGTAGCGGCCGGCATCCGCGTGCGCCACCTTGATGCACACCTGTGTGAGCGCCGACCGCCGCACGAGGGTGGCGAGGTCGAGCGTCTCGGAGACCGCCGACGAGTAAGCCCGCACGAGGCCGCCCGCACCGAGCTTCACACCCCCGAAGTACCGCGTGACCACCGCGACGACGTCGGTCAGCTCGCGTCGGCGCAGCACCTCGAGCATCGGCACTCCTGCCGTGCCCGAGGGCTCGCCGTCATCCGAGGAGCGGGCCTGATCGCCGAGCAGCCCGGTGACCATGGCGGTGCAGTTGTGGTTCGCATCCCAGGCGCGCTTGCGGATGCCGGCGATCACCGCCTCCGCCTCCTCCACAGAGCCGACCGGCTCGATGCGCGTGAGGAAGCGGGACTTGCGGATGCTGATCTCGTGCTCCACAGGTGCCGCGATCGTCGCGGGATACGTGCGGGTGGAAGCCATCCGCCTCAGGATATCCAGCCCGCACGACCGAACGCCCGGCTCAGCGGTCGACGAACGACATCTGCTGGGGGTTGTAGCGGTCGCCGCTGACCCCGATGCGTGTCGCGAGGGTCGAGAGATCGGCGACCTCATCGGCCGAGAGCGCGACGGTCGTGCTGCCGGCATTCTCGGCGATGCGGGCCGTGCGGCGCGTCCCGGGGATCGGCACGATCCAGGGCTGACGGGCGAGCAGCCAGGCGAGCGCGATCTGCCCCGAGGTCGCTCCCTTGGTGGCCGCGAGCTGTGCGACCTGGTCGACCAGCGTCTGATTGGCCGCGCGGTTCTCTGCACTGAACCGCGGAATCGTGGCACGGATGTCGCCCGACGCGAAGTCCGCTGCGGTGTCGACGGTGCCGGTGAGGAACCCCTTGCCGAGGGGGCTGAAGGGCACGAACCCGATGCCCAGCTCCGCCAGCACGGGCAGGACCTCGGCTTCGGGCTCGCGCGTCCACAGCGAGTACTCGCTCTGCAGTGCCGTGACCGGCTGCACGGCATGGGCGCGGCGGATGGTGTCGGCCGACGCCTCTGACAGTCCGAAGTGGCGCACCTTGCCTTCACGGATCAGGTCGGCGACGGTCCCGGCGACGTCTTCGATGGGGACGGCGGGGTCGACACGGTGCTGGTAGAAGAGGTCGATGGCGTCGGTGCGCAGGCTCCGGAGCGAGGCCTCGGCCACGCGCCGGATCTGTGCGGGACTGCTGTCCAGACCGACGCTCGCGCCGTTCTCGATCCGCCAGCCGAACTTGGTGGCGATGACGACCTCGTCGCGGAGCGGCTCGAGCGCCTCGCCCACGAGCTCTTCGTTCACATAGGGGCCGTAGACCTCGGCGGTGTCGAAGAAGGTGACGCCGTGATCCGGCGCCGAGCGCAGCACCGCGATCATGTCGTCGCGGCTTCCCGGGTTCGGCCCGTAGCTCTGCGACATCCCCATCGCGCCGAGTCCGATGGCCGAGACCTCGAGCCCCTGACCGAGAGTACGTGTGTGCATGAGTGATCCCTTCCCGTGCGCCGCGGGGTCATCCGCCGGCCGTGAGATCGACGCTACGCATCCTCGTTCCTTCGAGGGAGGGCCTGGTGAAACCCCTCACGGTGTCGGGGTGGCGTGCGAGATCGGTCGAATGATGGAGGCGCGATGCGGCGGCGGAGGGAACAATGTGAGGATGCCGTCCATCGAACCGCCGCACGACGCCGCCGACCCCGCGCGGCCGGCACGCACCTGGGCGGGACTGGTGGGATCATTGCGCATCGGCCAGGCCGTCATCACGGTCGTGCTGCTGGTGGTCGGGGTCGTCCGCGCCTCGACCGACGGTGTTCCGCTGCCCTGGTTGCTCGCTCTCTCGCTCGTGTTCCTCGGGTGGTACGGCGGGGGACTGCTGCTGGCCGAACGCACCGACGACCGACGCCTCGCGACCGGCTGGCTGCTGGGACTGAGCGCCATCTGGCTGGGTGCGGTCGCGATCTCGCCCGAGTTCGTCTGGCTCGCCTTCCCGCTCTGGCTGCTCGCCGGTTTCGTGATGCGGATGCGGTGGGCGATGCTGCTCAGCCTCGTGATCCTCGCCGTGGTGATCACCGCTCCGCTGCTGCATACGGGCACCACGAGCTACGCGAACGTGATCGGCCCCCTCGTCGGCGGCGTCTTCGCGTTCGGCATCTCCCGTGGCTATCTCGAACTTGTGCGCGACGGTCGCGAGCGCCGGCGGCTGATCGCATCGCTCGTCGCCACACAGGAGGAGATGGCCGCGCTGCAGGACGAGCTCGCGCGCACGCAGCGGGAGTCCGGTGCCACCGCCGAGCGCACCCGCGTCTCGCGCGACATCCACGACACGGTGGCGCAGAGCGTGTCGTCGATCGGGATGCTGGCACGCTCCGCGCTGGAGTCGGATGACGCTTCCCGGGCGAACCGTGCGCTCGAGCAGATCGCCGCACTCGCGGCGGACGGGCTCGCCGACGCACGCCGCATCGTCGACGAGCTGATGCCCGCCGAACTCGAGTCGACCGCGCTCGGCGAGGCTCTGGCGCGCATGCTCGACCGCTTCGCCGATGAGACCGGCATCACGGCGACGCTGCACGCCGATGCCGACCTTCCCGCGCCGGGGCTGGCCGCCGAGGTCGCCCTGCTGCGCACCGCGCAGTCGGCGCTCGCCAACGTCCGCACGCACGCGCAGGCCGCACGCGTGGTCGTCACCTTGGCGGATGCCGGCGATTCCCTGCGCCTCGACATCGTCGACGATGGACGCGGTTTCGATGCGAGCCGCTGGGACCAGCATGGCGGTCAGGGCGGCGGCTACGGGCTGCGGTCGATGCGCGCCCGATTGCGCGAGCTCGGCGGGGGACTGGATGTGGAGAGCGCTCCCGGTGACGGCACGGCGCTGTCGGCATCCGTGCCGCTCGGACCGGTGGTGCCCGTGGCCCCGGCTGCCGCGCCCGCTGCGGAGACCACATGACCGCGCTCACCGTGCTCCTGGTCGACGACCATCCGATCGTCCGTGCCGGCGTGCGCTCGCTGTTCGATCGCCGTGATGACATCGCGGTGGTCGGCGAGGCGTCGTCGGGCGAGGAGGCCGTGGCCCTCACGCGGCACCTGCACCCCGATGTGGTGCTCTGCGACCTGCGCCTGGGCGAGGGGATGGACGGTGTGCAGACGACCGCGGCGCTGCGCGCGCTGGATCACGCGCCGGCGGTGATCATCCTCACGACGTTCGATCGGGATGCCGAGATCCTCGGCGCGATCGAGGCCGGCGCTGCCGGCTATCTGCGCAAGGACATCGCGCCGGATGACATCGTGCGGGCGATCCGCCAGGCCGCGAGCGGAGCGCTCGTGCTGACCGCCGAGCTCACGGAGCGCGTGGAGCGGGTCCGCCGGGCACCGCGGGTGCGCCTCACCGAGCGAGAGCTCGATGTGCTGCGCCTGCTCGACACCGGGTCCTCGAACCGCGAGATCGCGAAGACCCTCTTCGTCACCGAGGCGACGGTCAAGACGCACCTGGTGCACGTGTTCGAGAAGCTCGGCGCCGACAGTCGCGCCCGCGCGCTCGCGATCGCCCGTGAGTCCGGCCTGATCTGAGTGCAGCGGGTCCGCCGGCATCCGCATCTCCACCCTTCGATGGATCCGTGATCCGAAGGTGACGCCGAGGCTGGAATCAGATCGAAAGGAATCTGATGCGCAGACTGTTCTACGCCGCGTTCGCCTCCATGCTCGTCGGCGTCGCCTCCGGACTCTTCTACCGGGAGTTCACCAAGCTCAACGACTTCCCCGAGGGGGCATCCACTCAGCTGGGCCTGGTGCACACGCACCTGCTCACACTCGGGTTCGTGGTGCTGCTGATCGTGCTGCTGCTCGAGAAGCAGTTCGCCCTGTCGCAGAGCCGCCTGTTCGGCTGGTTCTTCGGGACCTACATCGCCGGCCTCGTGCTGACCTCCGCGATGATGGTCTGGCACGGGTGCCTCACGGTGCTCGGGCTGGAGTCGTCGAAGATGATCGCCGGCATCGCGGGGCTCGGCCACATGCTCCTCACCGCCGGGATGATCCTGCTCTTCCTCGCTCTGCGTAAGCGCCTGGTCGCGCCGACCGCGGCGCCCGCGACCGAGATCGCCGTCCCCGTCGCCGCCTGATCGCTCCGGTCGCAGAGAGGCGCCTTGCTCGAGGAGAGCGGGTGCCTTTCCGCACCGGAACGGCCTGCGCGGAAACCAATGGATGACAGGGACCGAATCGATTCGATAAGCTGGTGGCTCCCCCGATCCGCACTCCAGTCCTGCGAGCTCTTCTTCATGGCCACCTCCCTCACCACGGGCCGCCCGTGGCGTGTCATCCTTGCCTTCTCCATCCCGCTCCTGCTCGGCAACGTCGTGCAGCAGCTGTACCAGTTCGCCGACGCCATCGTCGTGGGGCGCCACCTCGGCGTGGGCTCCCTCGCCGCCGTCGGCGCGACCGGCCCTCTGCTCTTCCTCCTGCTCGGCTTCGCCTGGGGACTGACCAGCGGATTCGCGATCCCGATCGCTCAGGCGTTCGGAGCGCGCAACGACGATGCGGTTCGGCGCTCGGTCGCGACCGGTGTGGTGCTCAGCGGCATCACGAGCATCGTGCTCATGGTCGGCGCCCCGTTGATCGCCGAACCCCTGCTGGCGGTGCTCCAGACTCCGCCCGAGCTCATGGCCGAAGCCACGATCTTCACGCAGATCAGCTTCCTCGGCGCCGGCGCCACGATGTTCTTCAACTACCTCTCGGCGATCATCCGGGCGATCGGAGATTCGCGCACCCCGCTGGTGTTCCTGACGGTGTCGTGCGCGCTGAACGTCGGGCTCGTCGTGCTCATGGTCGGCCCGTTGGAGTGGGGCGTCGGCGGCGCGGCCCTCGCGACCGTGATCGCCCAGGCCGTGTCGGTGGTGCTGTGCCTGGAGTTCGTGCGCCGTCGCCTCCCGATGCTGCACCTGCGCCGGGCGGACTGGCGCATCACTCGCGCGGACTTCGCCGAGCACCTGCGCCTGGGACTGCCGATGGGCTTCCAGGCCTCGATCATCGCGATCGGCACGCTCACGGTGCAGGTGGCGCTGAACACCCTCGGTGCCGACGCGGTCGCCGCGTACACGACGGCATCCCGCGTCGACAGCCTCGCCGTCGCACTGCTCTCCTCGCTCGGACTCGCCGTGTCGATGTATGCGGCGCAGAACCATGGCGGGCGTCGACCCGACCGCATCCGTCGAGGCGTCGTCGAGGCGACCTGGATGGCGATCGTCGCCGGTCTCGTGCTCGGTGGGCTGCTCATCGCGTTCGGCGCTCCGATGGTGCGCCTGTTCATCGGCGAGGGGTCGGATGAGGTCGTCGATCTCGCGCACCTCATGCTGATCGTCAACGGATGCGGCTACTGGGCGCTCGGCATGCTCTTCGTGCTCCGCGGTGCGCTGCAGGGCCTCGGCCACACGCTGGTGCCGACCGTCACCGGCGTCATCGAGCTCGTGATGCGCGTGGCGGCGGCCGTCGTGCTCGGCGCGATCTACGGATTCACCGGCGTCGCGCTCAGCAACCCGCTGGCGTGGGTGGGCGCGATCGTGCTCCTGGTGCCCGCGTACGTGCGGGCGCACCGTGCGCTCGGGCGCATGCCGGTGGATCCGATCGACGCGACCGAGACCTCGGCGATCGCGATCGTGGGGCCGACCGACGGCTCGATGGTCGTGGATGCCGTGATCACGCAGTCCGTGCCGGTCATCCGCACTTCGCGTCTGCGGCGCCTCGTGCTCACCCGACCGAAGCGCGGCGCTCGCCGCTGACGCCGTTCACCGCGTGCGCGAAAAGATCCTCCTGGAGGATGATGCGTGTCGCACCTGAGACGGATGGCTTATCCCGGACACTTTCATAGTGTGAAGAATGCGGATGTTCCGCAGACCGGGGGGTCATCATGACGACAATGAGAGTGGCCAATGACTTGGCCGCCGTGCTGGTGCCGATCGGCATCATCGGAGCCGCGCTGGCGGCGGTGTGCGCGATCGTGGCGGGGATCGCGATCATGCGAGGGGCCGGGGGGCTCATCGGCGGCGCGGTGGGTCTGTGGATCCCGTTCGCGTTGCTGAGCTTCACCGCATCGTTCGCGAATCAGTGGATGCCGTTGATCGCTGCGGGGGCAGCGCTCGCCGCGATGCTGATCCTCGGCGGAGTGGTGCGCGCGATCGTGAACGTCGCCGACGGCGGACATCCGTCGCGGAAGACGGTCACGGCGCCTGTGGTCGTCGGTGCGTCGCTCGCCTCGTCTGTGGTCAAGGCCTCGCCGGCGACATCGACGATCCCCGTCGTCTCGACGCCCTGAATCGGCGCCTGCCCACGGGGCAGGAGAAAGCCCCGCAGGAGGGAGATCCTGCGGGGCTCTCCGTGCGTCACGCCGTGCAGGCCGGATTCATGGCGGTGAAGCTGAACGGCCCGACCCAGATGTTCTGGTTCGGGCGCTCGCCGAGGGCTCGCCCTGAGTTGTTCGCGACGAAGGTGAGGTCGAAGGCACTCACCGACGGCACGGTGACGTTGACATTCCCCGCGGCGCTGGTGGGGATGACCTCGGGGTTCGGCGAGCCGGTGAAGGGGCGCCACGCATTGGTGCCGATCCCCTGGCCCCGAATCCAGTCGGAGTTGTACGTGCCGGTGCCCTGCGACACGTAGACGCGCTCCGCACCTCCGAGACCGTCCACGGCCTGCACGCCGTCGATGTCCTTGATCTTGTAGGTCAGGTTGTCGACGCTCACGGGAACGCCGTCGAGCGCGAAGCTGAACGTCACGCGCTCGCCTCCGCCGATGTTCCGCAGATCGGCCGTATCGAGCGACAGTCGTACGCTGGGCTGCGCCTCCCCACCCTGCGTGGCGGAATCCAGAACGAAGTTGTTCGTGGAGTTGATGGTCATGTTGCTGACGCCGTTGTGCACAGCCGTGAGTGTCAGAGTGAAGTCCTTGCCGTCGCCGAACAGGTTCACCCAGGTGAACACGGCCGACGTGGCGCTGAGCCTCGAGTAGGTCGCCGTCGTGGTGCTGATGGCTGCGGTGCACATCAGCGATGCCGCTGCGATCGGCGTGGCCACGGCGGCGGCGATGACGGGCAACGACCATGCGGCGCCCTGCACGACCGTCCTTCGTGTCAGGCCGCCCTCCGGCACTGCTGCGTCTTTCTTCTTCATCAGATCAAACTCCCCTTCGATTCGGACGAATATCGTCTTCACGGGGGAAATGAGTCGGTGTGATCTCGAAAGTGACGCCGGGGTGGAGAAGTCGTGGATCTTCTCAGCGGTAGTCGCGGTCGCGGTGCTGCCCCGCGTCGTCTCCGGACGCCACGCGGGCCGTCTCGCGGGCGCGCAGCTCGACCCGGCGGATCTTGCCCGAGATGGTCTTCGGCAGCTCGGGCACGAACTCGATGATCCGCACCCACAGGTGCGATGACAGGCGGTCGTGCGCGTAGGTGAAGATCGCGCGGGCCGCATCGACCTCGTCGGTGGCATCCGGATGCAGGCACACGTACGCCTTCGGCACCGAGAGGCGTGTGGGGTCGGGGCTCGGGATGACGGCCGCCTCGATCACGAGCTCGTGCTCGAGCAGCACGGATTCGAGCTCGAACGGCGAGATCTTGTAGTCGGATGCCTTGAACACGTCGTCGGCGCGGCCGATGTAGGTCAGGTAGCCGTCGGTGTCGCGCGAGGCGATGTCGCCGGTGTGATGGTAGCCGCCGATGCGGGATTCCGCCGTCTTCTCGGGATCGTCGTAGTACCCCGCCATGAGGCCGAGGGGTGCGTCGGCGAGATCGAGCGCGATCTCGCCCTCCCCGTCGACCACGGCTCCGGTCACCGGGTCGAGCAGCACCACGGGGTAACCGGGCAGCGGGCGCCCCATCGAGCCGACCTTGACCGTCTGGCCCGGCGAGTTGCCGATGCACGCGGTCATCTCGGTCTGACCGAAGCCGTCGCGGATCGTGCCGCCCCAGGCGTCGCGGACGCGGTCGATGACCTCGGGGTTGAGCGGCTCGCCCGCGCCGACGAGCTCACGCGGCGGGTGCGTGAGCCGGGCGAGGTCGGCCTGGATCAGCATCCGCCAGACGGTCGGCGGGGCGCAGAACGTCGAGACGTGATGCGTGTCCATGACCTGCATGAGCGTGTTCGCGTCGAAGCGGTCGTAGTTGTACACGAACACGGTGGCCTCGGCGAGGAACGGGGAGTAGAAGCTCGACCAGGCGTGCTTCGCCCATCCGGGCGACGAGATGTTGAGGTGCACGTCGTCGGGTCGCACGCCCAGCCACCACATGGTCGACAGGTGGCCGACCGGGTACGAGACGTGCGTGTGCTGCACGAGCTTCGGACGACTGGTCGTGCCGGAGGTGAAGTAGAGCAGTGCGGTGTCGGTCGCGGGAGTCGGGCCGTCGGGCTCGAAGGCGGTCGGCGCGCTCGCCGAATCGGCGAATCGTGTCCAGCCGGAGGGGAGGTCGTCGCCGACGCCGATGCGCAGGATGCCGTCGTCGACGCCCGCCAGCCGGTCGCTCAGAGTGCCGAGGGTCACCACGGCGCGGGCGCGGCCGTGCTCGATGCGGTACGCGAGGTCGGATGCGGACAGCAGCGTCGAGGTCGGGATCGACACCGCGCCGATCTTGGTGATCGCGAGCATCACCTCCCACAGCTCGATCGTGTTGCCCAGCATCACGATCACGTGGTCGCCGCGGCGGATGCCGAGTCCGGTCAGCCATGCGGCGACCTGGTCGGAGCGTGCGGCGAGCTCGCCGTATGTCCAGGCCTGCAGACTCAGGTCGGCCGACACGATCTGCACCGCCGGGCGATCGGGACTCTCGGTGGCGACGACGTCGAACCACTCGAGCGCGAAGTTGAACTCGTCGACCTGCGGCCACGCGAATCCGGCGCGCGCGGCGGCGTAGTCGGTCGCGTTCGCGAACAGGAAGTCGCGCATCTCGCGGATGGTGTGCGTGGCGGCGGTGGCACTGCGGCTCATGATGCTCCCTTGCTGGCGTGCAATCCATCCTCCCGCACGTAGCGCGGGAGCAGGCCGACGCCGTCGCGCAGTTCGAACACCAGCTGCGTCTCGGTGCCGCGCACGACGGAGTGCACCGTGATGTGCTCGAGCACGATGTCGCGCAGGGCTGTGGCGTCCTGCACGGCGACGTGCACGAGGAAGTCGTCGACGCCGGCGACATGGAACACCTGCAGCACACGGGGGATCGCGGCGAGCGCGTCGAACAGTGCGGTGACCTTCTGTCCGGTGTGGTTGGCGAGGCGCACCTTGATGATCGCCTGCAGCGGGAAGCCGACCGCGGCCTCATCGAGACGGATGCGCGTGTCGCGGATGATCCCGCGCTCGCGCAGCGACCGCACGCGATGTGCACAGGTCGACTCGGCGAGGTTCAGTCGGTGCGCCAGCGCCTTGTTCGTGATGTCCGCGTCATGGGTCAGGACGGCCAGGAGCTCGAGATCGATCTCGTCGAGCGGTGCGCCTTGTGCTTTCGCCAATGTCATCCTCCCTCGGATGCCGATTCTTGCTCAGAATAGCGATCTTAACGCTCTGGCTGGTGGATTCTGTCGATTCCACGCGGCAAATCCGCGATTCCGGCAACGTGGGAGCATGACTGCACCGCTGCATCCCGACACCATCGCCGTGCACAGCGGCCGCTCCGACCTCGAAGGTCTGGGGGTCCATGCGCTGCCGATCGACCTGTCGACCACGAACCCCCTGCCCGACATCGAACGCGGCGGCGACTCGTACGAGGCGATGGCGACCGGCGGGCGGCCGCCGGCGGACGGCAGCATGGTCTACGCGCGGCTGTGGAACCCGACCGTCGCGCGGTTCGAGGAGGCGCTCGCCGAGCTCGAGCACGCCGAGGCGTCCGTGGCGTTCGCGTCGGGGATGGCCGCGATGACCGCGGTGATCCTCGCCCACACCGGCGCGACCGGGCTGCGCCACGTGGTCGCGGTGCGTCCGCTCTACGGCGGTACCGACCACCTGCTCGGCTCCGGACTGCTCGGCGTCGAGACGACCTACTGCCACCCGGATGAGGTCGCGGCGAGCATCCGTCCCGACACCGGTCTGGTCGTGCTGGAGACGCCGGCCAACCCCACGCTCGAGCTCTCCGACATCGCTGACGTCGTGCGCCAGGCCGGTGCGGTGCCCGTGGTCGTCGACAACACCTTCGCGACCCCGGTGCTGCAGAACCCGATCGATCTGGGTGCCGCGATGTCGCTGCACAGCGCCACGAAGTACCTGGGTGGCCACGGCGATGCGATCGCGGGCGTGGTGGCGTGCAGCGAGCAGACCGCCGAGGCGTTGCGCCGGGTGCGTGCGGTGACCGGGGGGCTGCTGCATCCGCTCGGTGCCTATCTGCTGCATCGGGGCCTCACCACGCTGCCGGTGCGGATGCGCCAGCAGCAGGAGAACGCCCGCCGCGTGGTGCAGTGGCTGATCGACCGACCAGAGGTCGCCGAGGTGTTCTATCCGGGACTCGACGGTGATCCGCGCGGCATCCTCGCGCGGCAGATGCGGGGCACCGGCGCGATGATCGCGATGCGGATGCAGGGAGGATACGCCGCGGCATCGGCCGTCACGACGGCGACGACGCTCTTCACGCACGCGGTGTCGCTGGGCGGCGTGGACTCCCTGATCCAGCATCCGGCGGCGCTGACCCACCGACCGGTGCCGCCCGAGGCGCGACCGGCCGCGGATGTGCTGAGGCTGTCGATCGGCCTCGAGAACGTCGACGACCTGATCGCCGACCTCGCGCAGGCGTTCGCGGCGTTGCCCGCCGTCGTCGGCGCCTCGCCGCTGCCGGAAGAGGTCGTGCGGGCCTGAGTGCCGGTTCGGCGGTCTTGTTGCTCCCTGCAGACCTCGCCTAGGGTCGTGACCGTGCCCCACCAGCCTTTCGCCGACCTGCGCGTATCCGGCCGGCCATCGCTCTCCCATGTCGACCTCGTGGAGCTCGACGGCCTCCGCTTCTCAGACGGACTCGGATTCCCGCCGTCGTACCGGGGGTACATTCGTCACGCGGGCTGGGCGCGTCTCGTCGGACTGTGGTTGATCTACCCGCCGGTGCTCGCCGGCTGGGCTGATGGTCTCTCCGGGCGTGGCGGCGCGCTGACGCGGCGGTTCCGCGAGGCCTATGAGGACGGCCGTGTCGAGGAGTTCGATTGGATGGTCGAGCCGGACGGTTCGTGGGAGCTCGTCGCCTCCCTCGAAGTCTTCGGGTGGAGCGAGAACGGCGACTACCTGCTGTGGGACACGTCCTCGCGCACCCCGGACGGTGAGTTCCCCGTCTGGGTGTCGTGGGGAGGCGACGGGCTTCATCGCGCGGGTGCTGATCTCCGCGAGGCTCTCCTCATGATCTGCGGGCGCGTCGAGGGCTGGACGAGCGCATCCCGGGACGAACTGCACCCGCTGGAGCCTTCGCCTCTGTGACGGGCCGCTCGACGACGCCGCTTCGCCGTCAACCAGGAAGGCGGATGGTGCCCGTCGCCAGGCGCTCGGTGGGCATGCGGTCGCGGTCGTAGGTGATCTTGTCGTAGCCGTGCGGGCTGGGCACGCCATCCTCGTCGAGGCTCACGAAGACGATCTTCTCGATCGTGAGGATGCGCTTGCGCGTGATCATGTTGCGTGCCACCGCGCGCATCGTCAGCGAGGTGTTCCCGAAATGCGTGGCCTGCAGGCCGATCTCGATCAGGTCGCCCTGCACCGCGGACGCCTCGAAGTTGATCTCGGAGATGTGCTTGGTGACCGCGCGGTAGTTGCCGAGCTGCACGATCGCGTAGATCGCGGCCTCCTCATCGATCCACTTCAGCAGGCTTCCGCCGAACAGCGACCCGTTCGCGTTGAGGTCCTCGGGGCGCACCCATTTGCGGGTGCGGAAATTGAGTCCGTCTTCCGACCATGCCGGTGCCTTCTGCTTCGCCATGTGCCGAGCGTAGGAGCGTCGTGAGTCCGCGGTGTTACGACGAGTTTTCGCGGAGATGCGCGTCGACAGCGGCATCCGTCTGCTGCGAGCAGAGCGGCCCAGGGCAGAATCGAGCCGGAGCCGGCGGATGACGGCGGAAGCTGAAGGCATGAGCGAAGACAACCCCATCCCGCAGTTCGGGCCCGAGGCCCGCCGCGCGCTGTTCCACGAGCGGGTGCTCGTGCTCGACGGCGCTCTCGACGACGACAACGGCACGCTGCTCATGACACAGCTGCTGACGCTGTCTGCCGAAGATCCCGCCACCGACATCGCGCTCTGGATCCACTCGCCGGGGGGATCCGTGCCGTCGATGCTCGCGATCCGCGACATCATGCGACTGATCCCGAACGACGTGACCACCCTCGCGCTCGGACTCGCGTGCAGCGCCGGGCAGTTCCTGCTGTCGGCCGGCACGCAGGGCAAGCGGCGGGCGTTGCCGCATGCCCGCATCCTGATGCATCAGGGGTCGGCGGGCATCGGCGGCTCGGCGGGCGAGATCGAGACCCAGGCCGACGATCTGCGCCACATGCGCGACACCGTCCTCGGGCTCATCGCCGCCGACACCGGGCAGCCCGTCGCGCGCATCTTCGAGGACTCGCTCCACGACCGCTGGTACACCGCGAGCCAGGCGCAGGACTACGGCTTCATCGACGGGATCATCGCATCGATCGATGAGGTGATGCCGCGCAGGCGTGCCCGCGTCGGACTGGGGGTCGGCGCATGAGCGGCTACACGATCCCGAACGTGATCGCGCAGCATCCGCGCGGGGAACGCATCATGGACGTCTACTCGCACCTGCTCGCCGAGCGCGTGATCTACCTGGGCACCGGCATCGACGCGGGGGTCGCGAACGCGCTGATCGCGCAGCTGCTGCACCTCGATGCGGACAGCCCCGAGACCGGCATCCAGTTCTACATCAACAGCGAGGGCGGCGACCCCGGTGCCGCGCTGGCGATCTACGACACGCTGCAGCACATCCGCCCCCGCATCGCGACGACGTGCGTCGGACAGGCGATCGGACCTGCGGCTCTGCTGGTCGCGGCCGGAGCCGCGGGGGAGCGGTCGGCGCTCGCCCACGCGCGGATCGTGTTGCACCAACCGGCCGGACAGTCGCGCGGCGCGATTCCCGACCTGATCCTCGCGGCCGACGAGGTGGTGCGGGTACGCAGCGACATGGAGGAGATCCTCGCCAGGCACACCGGACGCACGGTGGTCGAGTTGCGCGCCGACACCGATCGCGACCGGGTGTTCACGGCCTCGGCGGCGCGGGATTACGGGCTGATCGATGCGGTGCTGGGGGCGCGCGTGGAGTGATCCCGCGGGCTGCTGCAGCTCAGGCCGCGAGCGCGAATGCCCCGCGCGACACCGACACGGCAGCGGATGCCGGAACCGCGGCCGAGCGCAACTCATCCGCCACGGCGCTGGTGAGCTCGATCAGGCTGGTGTCGAGCGCTCCGGCGATCGCGGCGATCATCTCGCTCGACGGCTCTTTGCGCCCGCGCTCGACCTCGGAGAGGTACTGCGGGGACACACCGGCCTTCTCGGCGGTCTCGGTGAGCGTCTCGTCACGGTCGTGTCGTCGGCGGCGCAGCTGGTCGCCGAGCAGGTGGCGCCACAGCGGCTCGGGGTCGCTGAGGCGGGGGCGAGCGGGGCGCGGTGCGCGCGGGAACGGGACGATGTCGGCCATGCCTCACGATAATCCGCGGCATCCGGGCGGTTCGAGGGTTTCTGCTCAGAGCAGAACGCTCAGACCTCGGAGCGATCCGGAGCCGGCGCGGCCTGATCGACGGGTGCGGCGGCCGCAGCATCCGTCGCCGCCCAGCTGGCCAGCATCTTGAGCTTGTCGGCCGAGGCGCTGCCGGGCTCGGCCGTGTAGGTCGACAGCTGCAGGCCGGGGTCTGCCGGCAGCTCGAACGCCTCGTAGGTCAGCTCCATCTCGCCGACCACCGGGTGGTTGATGCGCTTCACTCCGGAGCGGTGATACCGCACATTGTGCGCGGCCCACAGCGTGCGGAAGCGCTCGCTGCGCGTCGACAGCTCACCGACCAGGTCGCTGAGCTTGCGGTCGTAGGGGTTGCGTCCGGCCTCGCCGCGCATCGCCGCGACGAGCTCCTGGGTGTTGCGATCCCACTCGGGGTAGAAGTCCTGCGCGGCCGGATTCAGGAACGCGAAGCGGGCGCTGTTCGGATGCGGCTCCGCGAGCAGCGGCGCATACAGCGCTCGGCCCAGCGCGTTGGCGGCGAGGTAGTCGAAGTAGTTGTTGCGCACGGCCGCGGGTGCCTCGGTGATCGCGTCGAGCAGGCGGAGGATGCTGGGCCGCAGCTCTTCCGACTTCTTCCGCGGCTTGCGGGCCATCGGCGAGGTGTTCGCGGCGCGCGCCAGGTCGAACAGGTGCGCGGTCTCGGCGTCGTCCAGCTGGAGTGCCCTCGCGAGCGCATCGAGCACGCTCTCGGAGGCGCCGGACAGGTCGCCGCGCTCGAGCCGCGTGTAGTAGTCGACGCTCACTCCCGCGAGCAGAGACACCTCTTCCCGGCGCAGGCCCGGCACCCGTCGGTTCCCACCGAACGCGGGCAGACCGACCTGGTCGGGGGTGAGGCGTGCGCGCCTCGTCGAGAGGAACTCGCGCACTTCGCTCCGGGTGTCCATGGCTTCGACGGTACGCCGTCTGCGGTCCGGAAGGGAGGTACTGGCAGTACCGGGAACCTACAGCGCCGCGGTCACGCCGGGCAGCAGCTTGTCGAGGATCGTGCTGAGCTGGTCGCGCTCTTCCGGGCTGAGCGGGTCGAGCACCAGGTCACGCACCTGATCGACGTGCACGGGCGCAGCGGTGCGCAGCATCTCCCTGCCCTCCGGCGTCAACGTCGCCGAGAGCGTGCGCTTGTCGGAATGGCAGGAGGTGCGACTGACCCAGCCGCGCTCCTCGAGGGAATCGAGGGCATGGCTCAGGCGTGATCGGCTCAATCCTGCGATGTGGGCGAGCTCGGTCATGGTCACCGCCCCGTCGTTCTGTCCGGCGAGCGTCACCAGGATCGCGTAGCGGGCGTGGTTCAGGCCCACTTCGTCCTTCAGTGTGCGGTCGAGCACCTGCGGCAGCAGCTGGACGAACCGGATGACGGGGAGCCAGGTCGCCATCTCGCTGTCGTCGAGGCGACGCGGGTGCCGCAGCTCCGCCGTCATGGTGCCCTCCTGGAGTGTCATGCGGCGGAGAGGTCGAGCGTGTGTGCCGTGTGGTCCCGCTTCGCCTGCAGGTAGCGCGAGTTCGACTCCGACAGGTGCACCTCCGTGGGGACCCGCTCGGTGACCTCGATGCCGAGCGCCTCGAGCTGCACCGCCTTGTCGGGGTTGTTGCTCAGCAGACGGATCGCATCGGTGCCGACCGCGCGGAGCATCTGTGCGGCGACCGTGTAGTCGCGCTCGTCCTCGCCGTGGCCGAGGGCGACGTTCGCCTCGTAGGTGTCGAGTCCGGCGTCCTGCAGTGCGTAGGCGTCGAGCTTGGCGTACAGGCCGATGCCGCGTCCCTCCTGGCGGAGGTAGAGCAGGAAGCCGCCTTCTGCCGCGATCCGCTCCACGGCTTCACGCAACTGCGGGCCGCAGTCGCAGCGCTCGGAGCCGAAGACATCACCGGTCAGGCATTCGCTGTGCGGTCGCACGAGGGGAGCGTCTCCGCCGTCGGCCGCCCGGTCGAGCGCGGCGCGCCAGTCGCCGAGTCCGAGCAGCAGGTGCTCGCGGGCGTCGACCAGCCCGTCGAAGGTCACGACGTCGGCCGTGGTCGAGAAGCCGTCGCCGAAACGCAGCGGCACGCGGACGCGGGTGCGTTCCGTGGCGACCGGAGCGACGGTTGAAGTTTCAATCATGTGGGGTGAAACGCGGCATCCTCCGAAGTATTCCCGGACCCGCGGAGATCCGGGGCTAATCCCGCACACGCCGCCGCACGAGCTTCAGCTCGCTGGCGAGGATGCCGAGCACCACGAGTGCCCCGCCGATCAGCGCCGTGGCGGGCAGGCGCTCGCCGGCGATACGGCCGATGATGCCCGCCCAGACCGGCTCGCCGGCATAGATGATGGTGGCCCGCGTGGGGGAGACCGATTTCTGCGCCCAGTTCATCGTGAGCTGGATGATGCAGCTCGCCGCCCCCAGACCCACCGCGCAACCGACCCAGATCCACGAGAACTCCGGAACGCTCTCCCCGGTCACCGGCATCGTGAGCAGACCCAGGACTCCGGCCGTGAGCAGCTGGATGATCGTGATGCGGCCCAGGTCGATCCTGCCCGCGAACACGCTGATCAGGATGATCTCCGCCGCGATCGGCAGAGTGCTGAGCATGGTCGCGATCTCGCCGGCACCCAGCGTCAAGGTGAGGGCGTCGGGCCCGGCGATGAGCACGAGTCCGACGAACGCGAGTCCCGCGCCGACGAAGGCCATGGCGGGCGGGCGCTTGCGGAACACGGCCCACTGCGCGAACGGCACCATCGGCACGTACATCGCGGTGATGAAGGCGGAGGTGCTGCTGTCGATCGTCTGCAGGCCGACCGTCTGCAGACCGTAGCCGAGGTAGATCATCACGCCGATCGCGACGCCGGCCCCGATGTCGCGCCAGCGGATGCCGCGCAGCACGCGTCGGAAGATGACGACGCTGATCAGACCGGCGACGAGGAACCGGATGCCGACGAAGAACCACGGGCCGGAATGCTGCATCGCCCAGTGCACGAGCAGGAACGTGCTGCCCCAGATCGCGGTGACCGCGATGAGGGCCGTCTCCTGGGGGCGCAAGCGCATCCAACGCAGGGTGGAGGGCATGGAAGAGGCCCTTTCTCGACGGTGCCGGATCGAGCCTACCTCCGCGGGTGTGCCGTCTCGACGTCAGAAAGGGTCATGCAGGCCGGATGTCGGCGGCGACTGGGTAGCCTCGCAGAATGAGCAACTTCACGAGCGTCGACGAGCTGCACGCCCTGCTGACCGAGGGGGCATCCGTGCGGGTGCTCGACGTGCGGTGGCGTCTGGATCGCCCCGACGGTCACGCGGAGTACCTCGAGGGGCACATCCCCGGAGCGGTGTACGTCCCCCTCCACTCCGAGCTGGCCACGCACGGCGAACCCTCGGAGGGGCGCCACCCGCTGCCCTCGACCGAGACGCTGCAGGCGGCAGCACGCCGCTGGGGCGTGCGCGCCGGAGACATCGTGGTCGCGTACGACGACGCGAAGGGGCTCGCCGCGGCTCGCGCCTGGTGGCTGCTGCGTCAGGGCGGCATCGACGTCCGCGTGCTCGCCGGCGGCATCCGTGCGTGGAAGGCGGCCGGCCTGCCGGTCGACACCGACGATGTGTCCCCCGAAGCCGGAGACGTGGCGCTCGACGAGATCGGCGGCGAGGCGCTGACGATCGACGAAGCCGCCGCCTTCTCGGCATCCGGTGTGCTGCTCGACGTCCGTGCGCCGGAGCGCTACAGCGGAGAGACCGAGCCTCTCGATCCCGTGGCCGGGCACATCCCCGGCGCGGTGAACCTCCCGACCGGGCTGCACCTCGACCCGGAGGGCAAGATCCTCGACCGCACCACGGTGCTGAAGACGTTCGCGAGCGTCGGCGTCACGCCCGGCGCTTCTGTCGCGGCCTACTGCGGCTCCGGCATCACAGCGGCGCACACGGTGCTCGTCCTCGACGAGGTCGGCATCGACGCCCGGGTCTTCCCCGGATCGTGGAGCCAGTGGTCGAACACCCCCGGCCGTCCCGTCGCGACCGGCGACCAGCCCGGCTGAGCGGCACCGGGGTCACTCCCGCGGGCCGTATCCCCACGTCAGCTCGATCGCACCGGGGCCGAAAGCCCGTCGCACCTGATGCACCGAGGTGCCGCCGTCGAGCGTCACCTCCGCGACCGTCGTGCCCGTCGGGGTCTCGATGCGCTCTTCGCACCAGTCCGGGAGAGCGTCGGGGTGGAAGCGGGTCCACACCAGCAGTTCACGGCACTGGCGAGCGACCGCATGACCCGTCTCGCGCATCGTCGGATACCCCGGCGGATACTCGATCGACCACTCCACCACGGTCGTGTTCGGCGCCGTCACCGGCGTATCGAACTCGAACAGCACCCCGTGCACCTCTCCGTTGGGGTGGGAGTACCGCTGCGTGATCCTGCCGCCGGACACCGCCGAGATGAGCGGTGGCGGGGTGTCCACGCCGGGTGTGAGCTCGAGGAACGGCGTGGCGGTGATCGTTCCGCTCGTGGACTGCACGATGCTGCGCGTGATGCAGTACGCCACGTTGCCGTCGGCGTCGACATCCGTCACCGAGTGCGTCGTCACCTCCCGCGACATGTCGGGGTACGGGGCGCCGAGCGCGGCATAGGCGTCGCGCACCGCGCGTTCGATGGCCTGTTCGTCGATGGGGAACTGGATCGGTCCGAGCGGCCCCGTCCGATTCGTCGGTCCGAGATGCTTGGTCAGGAAGCCCCGGTCGAGGTCGAGCAGATCCTCGAGATCGGCCACGGCCGCGAGCGACTGTGCGCCCTCGGGTCGGCGCGCCCCCGATCGCCAGTAGCTCAGCGTCGCGAGCGACACCCGGTTGCCCCGCGCGCGCAGCTTCTCCTGCAGCCTCGACAACGTCATCCTCTTGGCGTTGATGGCGTCCCGGAGCGCGCCGGCGAAGGCTTCGGCGCCGGTCTCCTTCGAGTCGCTTCCGATACTCATCACAGACCCCCTCCGGTATGTGAAGACAACATCTTTAGAGTGAGCTTACGACCGCGCACGTGCGCCCCAAGGGACGGGGTGGAGGTGTGGGGTCACTCGGCTGACTCGACGCAGGCAGGGTGCCCGACCTTGCGAACGATCAGTCTGACGCAGTGACGCCCCCCTTGCTGCGTATTTCGTGAGGCCCGGCGATCTATCTGGGGAGAGATCAGCCGGGCCTCACGAACAGCCCTGCTCGGCACTCCGTCGCTCGACCTGCGCCCGGCAGATGCGCCCCGTACCCCCGCGTAGACTGAGGGGAACATCCCGGAGGACTCTGCATCGTCATGTCTGCCCCTGCCCGCGCGTTCACCGCGCGCCACATCCAGCTGTTGCGCGCGCTGATCGCAGCCGCCGCGGCGCTGATGATCACCTTCTCTTCCGACCACTCGGCTCCGGTCGGGCTGGCCGTGTTCAGCGGCTTCGTGTTCGTGACCGCCCTGGTGCAGATCCTGGCCGCCTGGCTCGTGCTGCCTGCGGGATCCCGCTGGTCCTCGATCCTCCAGGCCGCATTCGGCCTCATCGCCGGCATGGTCAGCGGCATCCCGATGTGGCGCACGGATGACCTGTTCTTCGTCGTCGTGGTCACGTGGGCGCTGTTCACCGGAGGAATCGAGCTGCTCGCCGGCATCCGCGCCCGCCGCACGGCGGATCCGCTCGCCCGCGACGCGATCACGGTCGGTGCCTTCGGCATCCTGCTCGCGGGAGCGCTGCTGCTGATCCCCGCCGGGTTCCTCCAGGAGTACACCATCGACAAGGCCGGCACTTTCGTGCTGTCCGGCATCATCCTCGGTGTGGGGCTGTTCGGCGGATACGCGGCGATCGTCGCGGTCTTCCTCGGCATCGCCGGCCTGACCCCGCGTCGCGCCGACGCCGTGGCGGACCCCGCCGCGGTTGCGGGTGACGATGCCCCTGACACTGCACAGAGCGCGACTCCGACGTCGGCTGAGCTCGGAGGAGACCGATGAGCGACGAGAAACCGACCCGGCGCGACATCCTGCGTCCGCTACACCTGCTGGGCATCGCCTTGGCGTGCGGCGTCTTCGCGATGATCGTGACGCTGGTCTCGACCGGCGCCTTCACGTCGCGGGTGAACACCGCGATCGCGAACGGCACCTACGACGGCCTGACCCCGGTCATGCTCGGACTCGTGGTCGGCGGCGGTGCGTTCATCGCGACGCTGCTGATCCTGGCGATGCTGATCCTGGCCGTCGACCCGGCCGATGTCACCAAGACCGTCGACCGTCCGGTGCTCTACGACCCCGAGCCCGAGGGGGATGCGGGTACCGCTGCCTCCGGCGACGCGGAGCCTGGCCGCACGGACTGATTCCGGAACCCCGCGGTCAGCCCCGGCCGGCGTCCATAACTCCGGAAGACTGACGCTTTCTGCGCCCGGGCTTCCCGTGGTTGCGCGGACCGCTCACCCGAACCCCCGCGGTTCTCCGGAGTTATGAACGGCCGGCGTCGGCGCCGGGGCTCCAGAAACACAGAAAACGCACCTGCGCGGTCTGCGCGAGGTGCGTCTTCTGTTCTGCGGTGGTGAGGCTCAGCGGGCCAGACGCTCGGCGATGCCGGTGTAGGTGGCGGGGGTCAGGGCGAGCAGGCGCTGCTTGGCCGCGTCGCCGATCTCCAGCCCCTGCACGAACTCGGCGAGTTCGGCCGCGCCCACACGGTGTCCGCGCGTGAGCTCCTTCAGGAGGGCGTACGGGTCGGTGATGGTCGAGCGACCGGCGACGACCTCGGCGCGGATGACGGTCTGGATGGCCTCGGCGAGCACTTCCCAGTTCACGTCGAGATCCGCGAGCAGCACGTGGCGCGAGAGCGAGATCTCGTTCAGGCCCCGCCGCAGGTTGTCGAGCGCGAGCAGCGAGTGCCCGAACGCGACGCCGATGTTGCGCTGCGTGGTGGAGTCGGTGAGGTCGCGCTGCAGGCGGCTCGTGACGAGCGTCTGCGACAGGGAGCCGAGCAGAGCGCCGGAGAGCTCGAGGTTCGCTTCGGCGTTCTCGAACCGGATCGGGTTGATCTTGTGCGGCATGGTCGACGAGCCTGTGGCACCGGCGACCGGGATCTGCGCGAAGTAGCCGAGCGAGATGTAGGTCCAGATGTCGGTGGCGAGGTTGTGCAGGATGCCGCCGGCGTGACGCACGCGGTCGTAGAGCTCGACCTGCCAGTCGTGCGACTCGATCTGCGTGGTGAGGATGTTGAAGCCCAGGCCGAGGCCTTCGACGTACTCGCGGGCGATGGTCGGCCAGTCGGCGTCGGGGTCCGCCGACAGGTGCGCCGACCAGGTGCCGGTCGCGCCGGAGAACTTGGCCAGGTAGTCGGATGCCGCGATCTGGTCGCGCACGCGCTCGAGACGCCACGCGAACACGGCGATCTCCTTGCCCATGGTCGACGGCGTCGCCGGTTGTCCGTGGGTGCGTGAGAGCATGGCGGCATCCGCGTGCTCCACGGCGAGTTCGCGCAGTTTGGCGATCACGCCGTCGAGCGCCGGAAGCCAGACGCTCTCGACCGCGCGCTTCACGGTGAGGGCGTAAGAGACCGAGTTGATGTCCTCGCTGGTGCAGGCGAAGTGGGTGAGCTCGGAGATCGCGTCGAGTCCGAGCGTCGAGAGGCGGTCACGCACGAGGTACTCGATGGCCTTGACGTCGTGACGGGTGACGGCTTCCTTCTCGGCGAGCCAGTCGATCTCGTTCTGACCGAAGTCGCGGTAGAGCGCACGCAGGCGCTCCTTGTCGGCGTCGGACAGCGGGGACGTCTCGAACAGCGACCGATCGGTCAGGGCGATCAGCCACTCCACCTCCACCTCGACCCGGGCCCGGTTGAGTCCGGCCTCCGAGAGGAAGTCGGCGAGTCCGGTCACGGCGGCGCGGTAGCGACCGTCGAGAGGGCTCAGGGGCTGCGGCGGAAGCGAAGGCTGGAAAGTCAGGGGAGTCCTCCTGATCGGGCCCCTCAGATGCGGGGCGTGCGGGGGAGACGAAGAGCGGGCTCGAGCTGGCGGAACAGGCCCCGCGTCGCCGTCTCAATCATACCGAGCACCGAATCGAACATGTCGGTGCCGGCGTAGTACGGGTCGGGGACGTCGTGCGTCGATGCGTCGGGGTCGAAGGCGAGCAGGAGCGTGACCTTGCCCTCCTGGTCTTCGTCCATCGCCCATTCGCGCAGGACCCGCTCGTGCGTGCGGTCGAGTGCCACGATCAGGTCGTTGTCGGCGAACGACGCCAGCGTGAACTGCTTGGCGCGGTGCTGGGAGCCGTCGTAGCCGCGGCGTGACAGTGAGTCGATCGTCCGGTGATCGGCGCGTTCGCCGAGGTGCCAGTCGCCGGTGCCGGCGCTGCGCGAGACGATGCGCGATCCGAGTCCCTGCCTCTCGGCGAGATCGCGGAACACCACCTCGGCCATGGGCGAGCGGCAGATGTTCCCCGTGCAGACGAAGATCACGCGGAAGGGATCCGGGGATGTCACTCACCTATTCTGCCCGTACCGGCCGATCCTGCACAGTTCTCAGAACTGTTCCTGCACGGTGCGGAGCGGAGGCGCGGGCTCCACAGCGGCCGCGAAGTCGTCGATCACCGGGTGTCGCAGGGGCGGATGCTGGGCGCATGTACTCCTTCGCAACTGCTGAATCCTGGTCTTCTGAGGGGCTCTGGTCCTGGTTCGTCGCCGGCCGTGAAGCCCGCGCCGCGCTGGATGCGGTCGAGGAGGCCGCCGGCAGTCTCCAGCAGCTCTCGACCGATGCCGACTGGCAGTCGCAGGGCATGCGCGCGCT
Organism: Microbacterium saperdae; assembly: GCF_006716345.1. Classification (NCBI taxonomy): domain Bacteria; kingdom Bacillati; phylum Actinomycetota; class Actinomycetes; order Micrococcales; family Microbacteriaceae; genus Microbacterium; species Microbacterium saperdae. Next base: position 222,187 of record NZ_VFOX01000002.1, on the reverse strand, counting down.
GCATGAGCTGCTCGTGGAGCTGCAGCGGAGGGCGGAGGCGTTGATGGCCGAGCTGCATGTGCGCGACTGGGAGATCACGCGGGCGGGAGCATCGTGAGCGGCGACCTCGACATCCACCACGGCGGCGCCATCGCGGTTGACACGGATGCTCTGCGCGACGTCGGCACGCGACTCGCGGCAGTGGGCGTGCGCTTCGCTGACGCGCGCGCGGCGATCGCGCGGGCGCACGCGGTGGTCGCCGAGCAGCCCGGATTCGCGAGCGTCGATGCGGGTGCGTTGTCGGCGGCGGGGGATCGCGCCGCCGTGCTGGGTGGGGAGTGCGGCGACGCGGCGGTGGGCACGCTGCTCATGGCCGACGCCTTCGAGCTCGTCGAACTGCGCGCGCAGGCCCGGGCCATGGGGCTGGCCGACACCGCGCCGGCCGCGGCGCTGCAGGCACGCATCGAGCATCTGACCGCGTCCGACGAGAGGATCGCGACGATGGCGGACTGGCTCGTCGCGGGGTGGAAGGGCGGCCGGTTCGAGGGGCTGGGGGAGCAGTACGACCTCGGCGGACTGATGGCGCCGCTCTTCTCGGGAGGCGCGCTCGCCGGCATCCTGATCGGTCTCGGCACGGTGCGCCCCGGGATGACATTGCGCGGAGTCGCCGATCCGGTGACCGTGGCTCCCGTGCGCACGTCGACGCCGAGCAGTGCGCCGTCGAGCCTCGCCGACGCGTTCCGCCGCTTCCCCACCGCGCCCGGAGCGCAGGTGCGGATCGAGCAGTACGTGATGACGGATGGGACGAAGCGCTACATGGCGTACATCAAGGGATCCCAGTCGGTGGGGATCGGCGGGGCGGAGCCGTGGGACATGCGGTCGAACACGCAGCTGTACACGGGCGAGAAGTCGGCGTCGTATCAGGCCACGCTCGACGCGCTGGAGGCAGCGGGTGCCGAGCCGGGGGATCGCGTCGATATCGTGGCCCACTCCCAGGGTGGGGTGATCGCGGCGCACCTCGCGATGGAGAGCGAGTACGACGTGCAGGTGCAGATGACGGCGGGGAGTCCCGTCGAACCGACTCTCGACGATGATCAGCTGCTGATCCAATTGCGGCACACGGACGACGTCGTGTCGTCGCTCGCCGCCGGAGGTTCACCTGACGGCACTGGTTCGCCCGACAGCTTCACCGCGGAGCGAGAGGCGGATCCCGCGGCGGGACTGCAGGACCTCCTGCTCGCCCCGCACCAGCTCGACGCCTACATCGAGACCGCGGAGCAGGTCGACGCATCCGGAGACCCCCGTACGGCGGCGCTCGACGAACTCTGGTCAGAACTCGATGGCGCGATCGAGATCACCGCGACCGAGTATCACGCGGAGCGCGATGGCTGAGAGGTGGCGGCGAGAGGCCGACTCAGTCGCGCCGGGGCTTCTTGCTCTGCGGGCGCAGGATGAAGCCGAAGATGCCGTTGATCAGCGAGATGATCAACGCGGCCACCACGCCCCACCAGAAGTCGCCGACCGTGAGGCCCCAGCCGAAGCCGCTCGTGATCCAGGCGGTCAACCAGAGCAGGAAACCGTTGATCACGAAACCGATGAGGCCCAACGTGATGATGTAGAGCGGGAACGCGACGATCTTCACCACTGTGCCGATGATCGTGTTCACGAGCGCGAAGATCGCGGCCACCAGGAGCAGTGTGAGCACGAGCTGCAGCGTCTCGGCGGGCGGGAACGCGGTGATCTGCACCTGCAGGGCAGGCAGCAGCGTCACGACCCACAGGGCGAACGCATTGACGACGACTCGGATGATGAAACGCATGGTCCGTCCAGTCTTCCACGATCGCCGCGCGATGTCAGCGGTTCGGGTCAGCGTCGATGCCGCCGCAGCAGCTCGGCGATCTCCGGAAGGTCCGCCTTGCTTTGTGCGGCGCGGAGGATGAGGTTGAAGGCAGCGTCGGTATCCATTTCTATGACAACCCCGTTCATCTCGAGGAACGTGAGCGTGAGCACCCAGGAGAATCGCTTGTTGCCATCGATGAGTGGATGGTTCTGGCTCAACGACGAGAGCAGCGCCGCCGCTTTGACTTCGAGTTCTGGGTAGGCCTCGACTCCGAACATCGAACTCGAGGGCCGAGCGAGCGCGGAGGACAGAAGTCCGATGTCGCGAATATGCAGGCCGAGCACATCGAGAACGCCTACCGCATGCGGCAGCTCGATGAATCGGGTCATGCGTCTTCGAGCTTCTTCAGCAGCTCGGAGTAGCGGTCGGCGACGCCGCGCGCGATCGAGACGGCCTCTTCAGTCGTCACCTCCTCGCGGAGGAAGCGGTCGGCCGCTTCGATCAGGAGGGCGTGCTTGGAAGTGTGCCGTCGCGAAGCCAGCTCACCGAGCTGCGCATCGAGTTCTTCCGGAAGTCGCACTGTCATCGCCATACCAAAATGGTACTACGGTGACGTCGACCTCGACGGGAAGCCGCAGAATCCCCTGCTTCCGGGACGCCGCGCTCGCCCCGACTTCTAGACTCATGACTGTGACCGAGCCGATCCTGCCCCGCATCCGTCCCGCCATCGCCGCCCTCGCGCCGTATCGCCAGGGCAAGCAGGCGGGCCCGGACGCGTTCAAGCTGTCGAGCAACGAGAACCCGTTCGATCCGCTCCCCTCGGTGATCGCGGCGCTCCAGCACACGACGCCGATCAATCGCTACCCGGACGCCACCGCCACCCGCCTGCGCGAGCGCCTCGGTGCGCGCCACGGCGTCGAGCCCGACCAGGTGCACGTCGCCGCGGGAAGCGTGTCGATCCTGCATCAGCTGATCCTCGCGACCGCCTCGGTCGGCGATGAGGTCATCTACGCGTGGCGCTCGTTCGAGGCGTACCCCAGCCTGCCGCTCGTCGCCGGAGCGACCGGGGTGCAGGTGCCCCTCACGGCGGAATCGCGCCACGACCTCGATGCGATGGCGGATGCCGTGACCGATCGCACGCGTGCGATCATCCTGTGCACCCCCAACAACCCGACCGGCCCGATCATCACGAGCGCCGAGTTCGCGGCCTTCGTCGCCCGCGTCCCGTCCGACATCCTGATCATTCTGGATGAGGCATATGCCGAGTTCGTGACCGCGACCGATGCGGTCGACGGGCTGGCGGAGCGCGTCTTCGAAGCGCACCCGAACGTGGTCGTGCTGCGTACCTTCTCCAAGGCGTACGGTCTGGCCGGACTGCGCATCGGCTACGCGATCGGCAACGAGAAGGTGCTCGATGCGGCCCGCACCACCGGCATCCCGCTGTCGGTCACGTCCGCGGCCGAGAACGCCGCGATCGCCAGCCTCGATGCAGAGGCCGAACTCCTCGAACGCGTCGCGGTGATCGTCGAGCGCCGTACGCTCCTGGTCGACGGCCTCCGCGCGCAGGGCTGGGATGTGCCGGACGCGCAGGCGAACTTCGTCTGGCTGCCGACCGGAGACGGCACGGATGACGCCGCTGCCGCCTTCGTCGCAGCCGACCTGATCGTGCGCCCGTTCTCGGGCGACGGCATCCGCATATCCGTCGGGGAGCATGAGTCCGTGGAGAAGGTCCTACAGGTTTCCGCATCCATTGTGCGGACCCTCCAGCCCGAGGACTCGAACCTCGGATAGCGTGGAACGGTGACCTCGTCAGAGACTGAACTCGTCCGCGTCCTCGAGGCGGATGGCCGCTTCGCGCCCAGTCCGGCTGCCGAACAGTATCTGCCGTTGATCGAAGCGATCAGCGGCGCAGAGCTCGAGCAGTTCTACCGGGACATGGTCGTCATCCGTGCCATCGACACCCAGGCGACCAACCTGCAGCGCCAGGGACAGCTCGCCCTGTGGCCGCCGAGCCGGGGGCAGGAGGCGGCGCAGGTCGGCTCCGGTCGCGCCGCCCGTGCGCAGGACACGATCTTCCCCTCGTACCGCGAGCACGCGGTCACGCGCATCCGCGGCGTCGACCCGGTCGACATCATCAAGCTGATGCGCGGCGTCTCGCACGGCGGGTGGGACCCCACAGACCCGAAGAACGGCAACACGCGGCTGTACACGCTGGTGCTCGGTTCCCAGGTGCTGCACGCCACCGGCTACGCCATGGGACTCGAGTTCGACGGCAAGTCCGGCACCGGCGACGTCGACCGCGACGCCGCGGTCATCGTCTACTACGGCGACGGCGCCTCCAGCCAGGGGGACGTGCACGAGGCGATGGTCTTCGCTGCGAGCTACCAGGCGCCGACCGTCTTCTTCCTGCAGAACAACCAGTGGGCCATCTCCGTCCCGGTCGCGACCCAGTCGCGGGTTCCGCTCGTGCAGCGCAGCGCCGGCTACGGCATCCCGAGCGTCCGCGTCGACGGCAACGATGTGCTCGCCAGCTACGCCGTGTCGCGCGTCGCCCTCGACGAGGCCCGCAGCGGCAAAGGCCCGCGGGCGATCGAGGCGGTCACCTACCGACTCGGCGCCCACACCACGAGCGACGACCCCACGAAGTACCGCGGCAGCGATGAGGAGGAGTCCTGGGCGCTGCGCGACCCGATCGTCCGCATGCGCGCATTCCTCGAGAGCAAGGGCGCCTCGGCATCCTTCTTCGCGGATGTCGAGACCGAGGGAGCGGATGCTGCGGAGGACCTCCGTGCCCGCACCGTCGCGCTCGGCCCGCCGCCCGCCGGCAAGATCTTCGACCACGTCTACAGCGAGCCGCATCCGCTGATCGACGAGCAGAAGGCATGGCGCGCGCAGTACGAGGCGTCGTTCGAAGGAGACCAGGCATGACCCTCGAGACGATGCCGTTCAGCCGCGCGCTGAACGCCGGTATGCGCAAGGCCATGGAGAACGACCCGAAGGTCCTGCTCATGGGTGAGGACATCGGCAAGCTCGGCGGCGTCTTCCGCGTGACCGAGCACCTGCAGCGCGACTTCGGCGACCGTCGCGTGCTCGACACCCCGCTCGCGGAGTCCGGCATCGTCGGCACCGCGATCGGACTGGCGATGACGGGCTTCCGTCCGGTCATCGAGATCCAGTTCGACGGCTTCGTGTTCCCCGCGTTCGACCAGATCACCACCCAGCTCGCGAAGCTGACCAACCGGCACGAGGGCGCGCTGAGCCTGCCGATCGTGATCCGCATCCCCTACGGCGGGCACATCGGCGCGGTCGAGCACCACCAGGAGAGCCCGGAGGCGTACTTCGCGCACACCCCGGGGCTGCGCGTGGTGTCGCCCTCGACCCCGAACGACGCGTACTGGATGATCCAGGAAGCCATCGCGTCGAAGGACCCCGTGATCTTCATGGAGCCCAAGAGCAAGTACTGGCAGAAGGGCGAGGTCGACCTCGACGCGTCCGCCGTGCCGCTGCACGCCTCGCGCGTGGTGCGCACCGGCACCGACGTCACACTCGTCGGGCACGGGGCCATGGTCACGGTGCTGCTGCAGGCGGCCGCGCTCGCCGAAGCCGAGGGCACCAGCTGCGAGGTCGTCGACGTGCGCTCGCTGTCGCCGATCGACTATGCACCGATCCTCGACTCCGTGCGCAAGACCGGGCACATGGTCTACGTGCAGGAGGCGCAGGGCTTCACCAGCATCGGCAGCGAGGTCGCGGCGACCGTGATGGAGCGCGCGTTCTATGCGCTCGAGGCGCCGGTGCTGCGCGTCTCCGGGTACGACACCCCGTTCCCGCCCGCGAAACTCGAGGGCTCCTATCTGCCGGATGCCGACCGCATCCTCGAAGCCGTCGATCGCTCGCTGGCCTACTGACACCGCCGTTCCATGTTCACAACTCCTCCGAATCAGGCCGCAGAAGGACTGAATCTGCGTCAGAGTGGGGTGCGCCTCGCATCTCTGAGGAGTTATGAACGAGGCACCTTCCGAAAGGACCGCTCATGAGCACGCAGAACTTCAACCTCCCCGACGTCGGCGAGGGTCTGACCGAGGCCGAGGTCGTCACCTGGAAGGTCGCTCCCGGTGACAATGTCGCCATCAACGACGTGATCTGCGAGATCGAGACCGCGAAGTCGCTCGTGGAGCTGCCTTCGCCGCACGCCGGCGTCGTGGGCGAGCTGCTGGTCGCCGAGGGGACGACGGTCGAGGTCGGCACCCCGATCATCACCTTCGTGACGGAGGCGGCAGCTGCTCCGGCAGTGGCCGTGGCCCCTGCCCCGGAGGAGGGTGGCGGCTCGGTGCTCGTCGGCTACGGCACGGGCGGTGGCGCGACCTCCCGTCGCAAGCGCGCGGCCGAGCGTCCGGTGAGCTCCTCGGTCGGGGTGATCGCGAAGCCGCCGATCCGCAAGCTCGCCCGTGACCTCGGCGTCGACCTCACGACCGTCGCTCCCACGGGTGCCGACGGCGAGGTCACCCGTGATGACGTGATGAAGCACGCCTCGCAGGCGAGCGTGTTCCGCAACATCGAGACGCCCGAGTGGGGCGCCGTCCGTGAAGAGACCGTGCCGGCGCCGCAGAGCGCCCCGGCCGGACTCGCGCGTGGCATCGCCGCCCCGGCTGCCGCGGCGGGCGACGACAGCCGCACCGAGTCGATCCCGGTCAAGGGTGTGCGCAAGGCCACGTCGTCGGCGATGGTGCAGAGCGCGTACTCCGCGCCGCACGTGACGGTGTGGAAGGAGATCGACGCGAGCCGCACCATGGAGCTCGTCAAGCGCCTCAAGGCCTCGCCGGATTACGCCGACATCCGCGTCTCCCCGCTGCTGATCATGGCCCGCGCCGTGATCTGGGCCGCGCGCCGCACGCCGATGGTCAACGCCGCGTGGATCGAGACGGATGCCGGCGCCGAGATCGCCGTGCGCCACTACGTGAACCTCGGTATCGCGGCCGCCACGCCGCGCGGCCTGCTCGTGCCGAACATCAAGGACGCGCAGGACCTCGGCATGAAGGAGCTGGCTCGGGCGCTGAACCGCCTCACGGTCACCGCGCGCGAGGGCAAGACCAGCCCGGCCGATCAGCAGGGCGGCACCATCACGATCACCAACATCGGCGTCTTCGGCATGGACGCTGGTACGCCGATCATCAACCCCGGCGAGGCCGGCATCGTGGCGATGGGCACGATCAGCCAGAAGCCGTGGGTCGTCGACGGCGAGGTGCGTCCGCGTTGGGTGACCACGGTCGCCGGGTCCTTCGACCACCGCGTGATCGACGGCGACGGCATGAGCCGCTTCATCGCGGACGTGGCCTCGGTGCTGGAGGAGCCCGCGCTGCTGGTCGACTGACCGTTGCCCTTCGAGGGCGCTTCGCGAACGGGGTCATCGCCGCGCTCACCCGCTTGGGGTGAGCATCCCGACCGTCCCTGGCTGACCCGGTGCGAGCATGAGTCGCACATCGCTCGGATCAGAGGTGATGACGAGGCAGCACCGGGGTTCTCGCGTCGGTGAGGGCCGTCGCAGGGGCGATGGCCACTCGCTGCGCGTAGCTCACGCTCGCTTCCCGTTCATCCCGCTGAGAATCGGAGGCCGGATATGGTCGCGGCGATCTGGCAACTGGCACCGGTCGCGTTCGGGGTCATGGCGAGCCCCGTCGCCGTGATGGCGCTGGTCGGCATTCTGCTCTCGCAGAACCCCCAGCGAAACGGCGTCGCCTACCTCGTCGGTTGGGCGCTGTCCACGTCGACCGTTCTCGCGATCTGCCTCGTGGTCTTCACCGCTGCCGATGCGCCAGGCGCGTATCGCGAGGCCGGGTGGGTGCAGATGGTTCATCTGACCGTCGGAATCATCTGCATCGGCGGCGCGATCTGGACCTTCTTGCGCGCACGAACCGTGGTGGCGCGCGTCGCTGCTGCCCGCACGCCGGACGAGCTTGCGGCGGCAGCTCCACAGCTTCCCGGCATCGTGCGTTCCGTCGAGCGGTACACCCCCCGCGCGGTCTCTGCTTCTCGGGCTCGGAATCTTCATGAACCCCATGAACATCGCACTCGTCGCTGCAGCTGCCATCTCGCTCGTCGTCTCGGGACTGCGCCCCTTCCCGCTGGTACTGATCGTGTGCGGCTTCCTCGTCGCCGCAGCGCTCCCTGTCGCTGCGCCTGTCCTGACCGTCCTGATCCGCGGGGACAAGGCGGAGCCGATGCTGAGGGGCTTGAAGCAGTGGATGCTGCATCACAACGGGTACCTCAGTGCGGCCGTCCTGTTCATCGTCGGAGTTCTCCAGGTCGTGAAGGCGATACAGGGCTCGTGATGAGCGGGGTCCACCTGGCGCGGGTGTGAGCCGTGCGGAGGCTCCGGTGCGTCGCCTCACCTGGAGAGGATGAGGGCGTGATTGTTGTCCAGATGGCGTGGTGAAAACCTGAGCTTCCATGTATCCATAGCATCCGCCCGCAGGGGAGATCCAGGAGTCAATGATGGTGCAGAATGATGCCTCAGCGGCGATCCAGAAGCAGCAGGAAGCGCTGAGAACCACGCTCCCGTTCGAGGACGAACGAGACTTCGACGCGGCGGAACGAGGATTCATCGGCACGTTGAGTCCTGGTGTTGTACACGATGACGCAGGGAACATCGTCTGGAACGCCGACAGCTACGACTTCCTCGGAGGCAGCGCTCCCGACACGGTGAACCCGAGCCTGTGGCGGCAGTCCTCGCTCGCGGCCAAGCACGGACTCTTCGAGGTGGTCGAAGGGCTCTACCAGGTTCGCGGTTTCGATCTCTCGAACGTGAGCTTCGTCGAGTCCGATAACGGCGTGGTGGTCATCGATCCGCTGATCTCGAAGGAGACAGCGGCGGCGGCGCTCGGCTTGTACCGGGAACACCGCGGAGACCGCCCCGTGGTCGCGGTGATCTTCACCCACAGCCACATCGACCACTTCGGCGGGGTGTTCGGCATCGCGTCGAAGGAAGAGGTCGAATCGGGGAGCGTCCAGATCATCGCTCCAGAAGGCACCGTCGCTGAGGCAGTCGCCGAGAACGTCTTCGCGGGCATCGCAATGGGACGCCGGGCGGGCTACATGTACGGTGCGGCGTTGGAACGCGGGGCCAAAGGAGCGGTGGGCGCCGGGCTCGGGCAGACGACCTCTACGGGACACGCGGGCATCATCCCACCCACTATCGAGATCGCGCGGACCGGCGAGACTCACACGGTGGACGGCCTGGAGATCGAGTTTCAGATGGCTCCGGGCACGGAAGCACCGGCCGAGATGCACTTCCTGTTCCCGAAGTACGGAGCGCTCTGCATGGCGGAGAACGCCACGCACACCCTGCATAACCTGCTCACGCTCCGAGGGGCGCTGGTGCGCGACCCGCACGGATGGTCGCAGTACTTGACCGAGGCTATCGAGCGCTACGGCGACAGGGCCGACGTGCTCTTCGCCTCCCACCATTGGCCCACCTGGGGGAACGCGGAGATCCGAGAGTTCCTCGGCCTGCAGCGCGACCTCTACGCGTATCTCCATGATCAGACTCTTCGGATGATCAACCAGGGCATGACGGGCGCCGAGATCGCGGAGGAGATCGTGTTGCCTCCGGTCCTCGAGAACTCCTGGCACGCACGCGGCTACTACGGCAGCGTGAGCCACAACGTGAAAGCGATCTACCAGCGCTACATGGGATGGTTCGATGGCAACCCTGCACGACTGTGGCCGCATCCGCCCAAGGCACTCGGCGAACGGTACGTCGCTCTCGCCGGCGGAATCGAGCGGATCGTCGAAGCTGCCGAGGCTGCCTACGATGGCGGTGACTTCCGATGGGCGGCGACGCTCCTCGACCATGCGATCTTCACTGATCCTGAGAACGCCGCGGTGCGGGACCTCTACGCGGCGACGCTCGAACAACTTGCCTACGGCGCCGAGAACGGAACGTGGCGGAACTTCTACATGTCGGGCGCAACGGAGCTGCGCTCGGGGAACTTCGGGACGCCGACGACCACCAACGCACCGGAGATTCTCGCTCAGCTCACGGCGGAGCAGCTCTTCGACTCGGTCGCGATCTCGGTGGACGGGCCGAGTGCCTGGGAGCTCGATCTCGCGCTCGATTTCACGCTCACGGACGAAGGCCGGAACTTCCGGGTCACCCTGCGAAACGGCGTGCTGGTCTACATTGCGAAGGATGCGGATCCCGCGACGGCGAAAGCAGCGTTGTCACTCACGAAAGCGCGTCTTCTGGCGCTGGTCGCGGGAGACGTCGAGAGTTCCGGAGTGGAGATCTCGGGCGACGCCAGTGCCCTCAGCACGCTGACGTCCGTCTTGACTGCCGGCGATCCCTCCTTCAACATAGTGACGCCCTGAACAACGGAGCCGGACCGAGCGGCGTCGAGAGCGGCAGATCCGACGTCGCCGCGCTGGTTCGAACGGGTTCGCGACGAGAAGGATCTGGGAGGTCGACAAGACGATGATCGACGAGACAGCAGGAGAGCAGAGCCGGCACGGTGTGCGGCGCCGCACACTCCTGGCCGGAGCAGCGTGGTCTGTCCCCGTGATCGCGATAGCGACCGCGACGCCGCTCGCTGCGGCGTCCACAGGTGCACGTGGCCGGTTCGTGATCGAGTCGATGCTCGGCGGTACATGGGTGAATCCGCAGTACTACGGTGCGTCGATCCAGATGCGCAATGACGACACCCAGGCCACCACACTTCCTGCGGAGCCGATCACCAGCGGGGTTGTCGTGGTGACCTTCGCATCCGTCGATGTCGGTGTGGTGCAGCCCGCCATCATCGCCAACGCCGGCGGGAGCAGCCCCGTCGTCGGTGCGCTCCCTGCAACCGATCCGACATGGACGTCGCTCGGCGCGAGTGACAACGGCGATGGGACCGTTTCCTACACGTTGAGCTTCGTGGGATCGATTTCCGGACAGGGCGTCACCCATGTCAGTTTCGGTGTCCTCGGGTCGGCTCCGTTGCATTCGGGCATCTCGGTTTCCGTCCAGGCCACGGGGTCGCCCACCGACGGATCGACGAGTTCCCGCACAGTGACCCTGTTCTGACCGACCAGCCACAGCGCAGGTCGTCACGTGCCGGGCGACGCCGAAGGGCCGTTCGCAGCGGCGGAGCCTCTTCGTCTCGGCGACCGGATCAGCCGTCGCTACGCGGTGCGACCTCCTCGGTCTCGCCGACCACGTCCATCGACGTCCGACGCGTCTCCTTCCGGCTCATGATCGCCAGGCCGATGACCGCGACCCCGGCGAGGGCGGCGGGAACGAGGAAGACGAGCGGGAGACCGATCGCCGCTGCTCCCAGGCCGCCGGTGAGGCCGCCGAGGGCGGAGCTGATCGCGGTCGAGCTGATGAAGATCGCGGATGCGGTGGCCACGGCTGTGGGCAGGAGTCGCTGGGCGACGATGATGCCGAGGGCGGCGAAGACACCCCAGACCACTCCCATCAGGATCTGCCCGGCGAAGAGTCCGGCCGCGGTCCCGGAGAGGGCGAAGAAGAGGTTCGCGCCGACGCCGCACGCCGCGGCGAAAGTCATCAGCCGGACCATTCCCATCCGGCGCCCGACGACGACGGCCAGAGGCATCAGGGCGAGCTCGACCAGGGGCTGGATGCCGATGATCGCTCCGCTGAGCTCGGGGGCGAGCTGCAGCTGCTCGTTCATGTACAGCGGGAGGAACGCGTACTTCACGGACTCGCCTGCGTAGACGCAGATGTACAGCGCCGTGAAGGCCAGCAGCGGCAGCATCGCACGCAGGGTCGGCGCGCTCTTCGCTGCCCGAGCGGATCCCCGGGGCGACTGCTCCTCGCTGAGCGGTGGGGTGCTGCGGAGGGTTCCGAGGGGGACGATCTGAGCGAGCGTGGCGACGGCGACGAACACCAACATCGTGCGATAGCCCGCAGAGGCGGCGAGGAACGATCCGAGCACCGGACCGATCACCCATCCGGCCGTCAGGGCCATCCGCACGACCGCGACGACACCGTCGTTCGCGACGGTCGGTTGCGCCGTGAGCTCGTCGTGGATCGCGGCGAACAGCTGGGAGGTCGCCGCACCGGCGAAGCCGAGAACGACCGCGCTGATCACGAACGGCATCCACAACTCGGTCGAGTACGCGATGCCCAACCACCCCAGGAATCCGCCGACCGCACAGATGCGGAAGAGGCCGAGTCGTCGACCCGTGCGGTCCGAGCGTGCGCCGACGAGGTAACCGGCGACGGGCGCCGTGAGACTGGTCAGGTAGTAGAGGCCGGCGACCGTGAACGACGCCCCGAGTTCGGTGATCAGGAACGAGGCGATCAGCGGCGCCGCCGCGGACATGCCCAGCCCGGAGAGGAACAGCGCGAGCGTCGAAGCCCGATACAGCGGGTGGGACAGGACGACGCGGATGGTCGAGGCCTTGGCGGGGGCGAGCGTCGCGCCTCCGCCGTCAGTCATCCGTGGCTCCGGCGATCAGCACATCGACGCCGGCCGCGCGGAGCTGGTCGAGCACGTCGGCGGGAGCGGATTCGTCGGTGACGACCACGTCGACGGCTGTCAGCGCGCACACCACGGACATCGCCGATCGCGTGAACTTCGCCCCCTCGGCGATGAGGACCACGCGGCGCCCAGCGGCGATCATCGCCCGCTTGGCCGCCGCGTCATCGAGGTCATACGCGGTGACTCCCGAGTCGAGGGACGCCCCGCAGCAGCTGAGGAACACCGTGTCGAAGCGGAGGTCTCGCAGCGATCGTTCGACGAGCGGACCGACGATCGATCCCTCCTCCGGGCTCACCGAGCCGCCGGGCAGGATGATCCGCACGGTCGCGCTCCGCGTGAGAGCCTCGAGTGCCTGCACGCTGAAGGGCATCACGGTCAGGCGTCGGCTCGCGAGCTGCTGGGCGACGGCCGCCCCCGTCGTGCCGCTGTCGACGCCCACCGCCTCACCGTCGAGGACCAGCGAGGCGGCGAGCTGCGCGATCCGCTCCTTCGGCCCTGACGCCTCGAGCCGTCGCATCGAATAGGGCAGGCCTTCCCCGCGGAGCGCGACGCTGACGGCGCCGCCGCGTACCCTTCGCAGCACGCCGGCGCGCGCGAGCTGATCGAGGTCGCGCCGCACCGTCACCTCGGACACGGAGAACTCGGACGCCACGTCGGCGACGTTCACGCGCCCGGTGGCATAGAGGGCCTCGAGGATGGCGTCGTGTCGGGATGATCCACTCATGATCCGAACATACATCAGAAATGTTTCATTCGAACAATGGAAGTTTCTCTTTGAGAGTCCCGCGCTGCCTGTCAGGTGCCTCTTTCGATCCGTCCAGGCGTGCTATCGAGGGAGATCGGGGGACCAGCACCTAGAACCCGGCGCTCATAAAACGCACATTATGATGTTCGTACAATCATGTACTCTGATCGTTCTCACGACGGATCGGAAGGAGCATCATGACGAATCACGTTCTCGTGGACTTCGGCGAGGTCATCAGCCATGTGCAGAGCCCTGCCGCGATGCGGACCATGGCCGAGCTGTTGGGAGTGCCGGCGAGAGCATTCACCGAGCGCTACTGGGGCTCACGCGCGTCCTATGACCGCGGCCTCGCGGCGTACGACTACTGGCAGCTCGTCGCCGGGCGCCCTGTCCGTGGCGAGGAGCTTCTCCTGCTGCGACGGCTGGATGTCGAGGGGTGGACGCGCCTGAACTTCGAGACCATCGCCGTGCTCCGCGAGGCGCGCCGACGCGGTGCGCAGTTGACTTTGCTCTCGAACGCGCCGAGCGATCTCGCTGTCGAGGTGCGGGCATCCTCCGTGCTGGCGGAGATCTTCACTCTCATGGTGTTCAGTGCAGAGCTGCGGCTGGCGAAGCCCGACGGCGAGATCTTCGACACCGCGCTCGCACTCGCCGAATCCACGCCGCAGGACACGCTGTTCGTGGATGACCGGTGGGAGAACATCCGTGCGGCAGGTGCTCGCGGCATTCGTACGCATCGGTTCACCACGGCGCAGGAACTGCAGGCGGTGCTCGCAGGCATCCACTTCGGCGACCGCCAGCCGCGTCCGTGGTGGACCCGCCGTCGTGCGGCGCGGTCCGTGAGCGCACCCGGCTGAGGGGTCAAGACACGCCGTGTCCCTGCATCCGGCTGCGGCGCGTCGTGACCCCTCGCGAAGGAGATGGTCGCGCTACGTGGTCGCGCTATGCGGTCGCGCGCAGGCGCTGCTCGGCCAGCAGCGGTACGGCGTGCTCCCTAGCGGCCTGGCGCGCGGTGGCGACGGCACCGCGGGAGACCACCTCGGCGCCGAGGCTCGAGGCGAGGATCTCGGGAGCGGGAAGGTGCAGCTCCTCCGGCAGGATGCGTCGTGCCGCGGCCAGCACCGGCTCGATGCTCTCGGCGACGGCTCCGCACACGATCACGCGCGCGGGGTCGTACATGCTGCCGAGCACGCCGACGATGCGGGCGACGGTCGCGCCGACGCGTGAGGTGACGAGGAGGGCATCCGCATCTCCCGACGCGGCGAGCGTCAGCACGAGGCGCGGGTCGATGCGGTCGCCCTCGACCAGTCGGCCGACCGCGCTGCCGGCGGCGATCTCACCGGCGTCCACGGCCGAGCGCACCTGGTCCTGCACGGCGTAGCGGAGACCGAAGGCCGAGCCGACGCCGACGATGTGGTCGAACACCACCCCCTCGCCGACACCGCCGTGCGCGCCGTGCAGCACGTGGCCGTCGACCACCACACCACCGCCGAATCTCTCGCTCGCGAGCAGGGCGACGTAGTCGCGGCATCCGATCGCTGCGCCCTCCGTGCCCTCCGCGATGGCGGCCAGTTGCGCGTCGTTCTTGATCTGCACGACCGGCGCCCACCCGTGCAGGGCTTCGGCGAGACCGGGGTTGGTGCGCTCCCAGAACCCCTCGGGATGCGGGGGAGAGATGCCGTTTCGGTTCACGGGTGCTGCCACACCGACGCACAGCGCCAAGACATCGTCTCGCGTGACGCCGGCCTCGGCCAGGGCGTCGTCCATCCGCTCGAGGATGGTCGCTCGGCGTGCGGCTGCGGACTGCTCGGGCTCGAGATCGACGCGATGGTGCACGAGCGTGCGGTCGAGCGGGTCGGCGACGGTCACCGCGAGGTGCGTGTCGCCCGCGTCGACGCCGACGACGACCCCGAGTTCCGACGACAGCACGAAGCGCCGGGAGGGGCGACCGGAGCGGTAGCTGCCGGCGGCGCGCGCGTTCGGGAGCTCGCGCAGGAGCGCGGCACCGAGGAGCGTGTCGATCGCGTCGATCGCGGTGGAGCGGGTCAGCGAAGTGCTCGCCATCGCCTCGGTCGCGGTGAACTCGCCGGCCGTCCAGGCGAAGTCGAGGACGGCGCCGACGCTCGCGCGTCCGGTGCCCAGGTCTGCGGAGACTTCTGTCACAGCACTTGACCTCCCTGTCGTCCAATGAGAGAGTACCGTTCGACAGAGTAAATTCGCTCACTAGATTTAGTAGGCGGATCTACATATCGAAAGGACGACGGTGTCTGTGAATCGAGTATGCGCGGTGCGACTGGTCGCCGGAGCGCTGGGGCTCACGCTGGTCGGGGCCGCCCTCACGAGCTGCGCAGCCGGCTCCGGAGCGGAGACCATCCGCTTCACCTTCAGCAAGCGCGAGGCGATCGGGTTCATGACCGAACTGGTCGCCGAGTACAACGCCTCCCAGGACGACGTGGAGGTCGTGATCGACACCTCCGGCGTCGACGTCGTCTCGGCGAGCTTCGTGCGGGGGAACCCGCCCGACATCATGCTCGCCAACTACAACTACGAGATCGCGCGCTTCGTGCAGCGCTGTGCGCTCACCGACCTCTCCGAGACGGACGCGGCCGCGACCATCCGCGACGACTTGCAGCCGCTCATGGACCAGTACGGCTCCTGCGCCGGGCGCACGAGCGCCCTGCCCTACTCGGTGATGGCGGCATCCGTCATCTACAACAAGGAGATCTTCGACGCCCAGGGGCTGGAGGTCCCGCAGACCTGGGACGAGCTGATCGCGGTCTGCGACCAGCTGAAGGACGCGGGCATCGATCCGTTCTATGGCACGTTCAAGGACGACTGGACAGTGGGGCAGGGCTGGTACGACTACACCGCCGGCGGCTCGGTCGACGTGATCGACTTCTTCGACGCGCTCGCCCAGGAAGGTACGGGGGTCGGCCCTGACTCGGAGGTCTCGTTCCAGAAGGACTTCGCCGAGCCCATGGACCGCATGATGCAGCTCGCCGACGAGTACACGAATCCGGATGCCGCGAGCCGCGGCTACGGCGACGGCAACCTCGCCTTCGCGAAGGGCGAGGCGGCCATGTACCTGCAGGGTCCGTGGGCGTTCAGCGAGATCGCGAAGACCGCGCCGGACCTCGAGCTCGGCACCTTCCCGTTGCCCATGACCGACGACCCCGCCGACCTCGGCGTGCGCGTCAACATGGACCTCGCGGCGATGATCCCCGAGGGCTCTCGTCATCAGGAGGCCGCCCGTGACTTCCTCGAGTACCTGTATCAGCCGGACCACATCCAGGAGTACAACACCTCCCAGCTCGGCTTCACCCCCACGAAGGATGCTCCCGCGCCGGACGACCCGCGCATCGAGGGAATGATCGAGTACTACGACAACGGGCAGATCTACCAAGGGCCGTCCGTGCTCGTCCCCAAGACGCTCCCGATCTTCAACTACGCGCAGGCCATGGTGCTCGGCGCGTCCACGACGTCCACCCTGCGCACCATGGATGCCGACTGGGCGAGGATCGCGTTCCGCGCTCCCCTCCCGTCGACCCAGGACACCGCATCGGGCGACGCATCCGCATCCGGCGAGACAGAGGAGTCCGCGCCATGACGAACACCGCACTGCCGAACCCGGCAACGTCCCGCATCACTAAGCCGAACACTCCGACGACCGACACCACGGCGATCGTCACGGGCGGGACGCGCAAGCTCGGTCGGCGCACGCGCCGGGTCGAGCCGATCTACTACCTGTTCCTGTTGCCGACGCTCGTGCTCTTCACCCTCGCGATCACGGTGCCTGGGGTCATGGGCATCTTCTTCAGCTTCACCGATTCGATCGGCATCGGCGAGTGGAGCTTCAACGGCCTCACGAACTACATCGCGATGTTCAGCGATCCGGCCATCCTGCAGAGCTACCTGTTCACGTTCGGCTTCTCGATCGCCACGGTGATCGTCGTGAACGTGGTCGCGTTCCTGCTGGCGGTCGGGCTGACCTCCCGCATCCGCTTCAAGACCGGATTGCGCACGGTCTTCGTGATCCCGATGGTCATCTCGGGCATCATCATCGCCTACGTCTTCAACTTCCTGTTCTCGAACTCGATCCCCGCCGCCGGCGCAGCGACCGGCATCCCCTGGCTGTCGACGAGCCTGCTCGCGAACCCCGACCTCGCGTGGGTCGCGATCGTGATCGTGACGGCATGGCAGGCCGTGCCCGGCACGCTGCTGATCTACATCGCCGGTCTCCTCTCGGTGCCGGGCGAGGTCTACGAGGCCGCCAGCATCGATGGGGCGAGCAAGACCCAGCAGTTGACGCGCATCACGCTTCCCCTCGTCGCGGGCTATGTGGTGATCAACGTCATCCTCGGATTCAAGGGTTTCCTCAACGCCTACGACATCATCGTCGGACTCACCAACGGCGGACCGGGAACCTCCACCCGCAGCGTCGCGATGACCATCATCGCGGGCTTCAACGGCGGCGACTACGCCTACCAGATGGCCAATGCGACGATCTTCTTCATCGTCGCCGTGCTCATCTCCCTGCTGCAGCTCTCGCTGACCCGCGGAAGGAACGCACTCTGATGTCGACGCAGACCATCACCACCGTCACCGCCTCCGGAAAGAAGCCGCGCATCCGCATGGAGCGCGTGAACTGGTCCGGCACCATCATCCTGATCCTGTGCGCCGTCACCGTGCTGCTGCCGCTGTACGTGACGATCTCGATGGCGTTCAAGACCACGGCGCAGGCCGTCGACGGCAACGCCTTCTCGCTGCCGGCACCGTTCAGCCTGGACGGATTCGTCGAGGCCTGGAACCTCACCAAGTTCCCGGTCGGCGCGGGCATCTCGCTGCTGGTCACCGCCGGCACCGTGGTCGCGACGATCGTGCTCGCCGCGTTCGCCTCCTACGCGATCGTGCGCAACTGGGACCGCAAGCTGTTCCGCTACTCGTTCTTCTACCTGCTCGCGGCGATGTTCATCCCGTTCCCCGTGGTCGCGCTGCCGCAGATCCAGCTCACCGGACGCGTCGGCCTCGACAACCCCTTCGGCGTCATCATCCTCGCCACGATGTTCCAGCTCAGCTTCAGCGTGCTGCTGTTCACGGCATTCCTGCGGTCGATCCCGCTGGAGCTGGAGGAGAGCGCGCGCATCGACGGCGCCACGACCTGGCAGACGTTCTGGCAGCTGATCTTCCCGCTGCTTGCGCCCATGAGCGCCACGGTCGGCATCTTCGCGTTCCTCTACGCCTGGAACGACTTCATGATGCCGTCGCTGATCATCTCGGATCCGGCGCTGCAGACGCTGCCGGTGCGGCAGAACCTCTTCCAGACCCAGTTCAGCAACAACTACAACGTGTCGTTCGCCTCGTACCTGATGGCGATGGCCCCGGCGATCCTGGCGTATCTGTTCACGCAGCGCTTCGTCATGGAGGGCGTCACGCAGGGCGCCGTCAAGGGCTGACCGGCGCACACGCACCAGACCGCAACAAGAAAAGGAGCACCACCCCTCATGACCGATGCGCTTCTCACCGAGTCCCACGAAGACGAGAAGACGGCGGCATGGTGGCGACAGGCCGCCGTGTACCAGATCTACCCCCGCAGCTTCGCCGACGCGAACGGCGACGGGCTGGGCGACATCCCCGGCATCCTCTCCCGCGTCGACTATCTCGCCGAGCTCGGGATCGACGCGGTCTGGCTCAGCCCGTTCTATCCCTCGGCGCTGGCCGACGGGGGATACGACGTGGCCGACTACCGCAACGTCGATCCGCGGCTGGGCACCCTCGACGACTTCGACGCGATGGTGACGGCGCTGCACGCCCGCAGCATCAACGTCGTCGTCGACATCGTGCCGAACCACACCTCCGACCTGCACGAGTGGTTCCAGGAGGCGCTCGCCGCCGGACGCGGTTCGGCGGCCCGCGAGCGGTACATCTTCCGCGAGGGCACGGGGCCCGACGGTGCCGAGCCGCCCACGGACTGGGTGTCGGTCTTCGGGGGCAGCGCCTGGGAGCGCGTCGAGGACGGGCAGTGGTATTTCCACAACTTCGCCGTCGAGCAGCCCGATCTGAACTGGGACCACCCCGAGGTGCGTGCCGATTTCCTGAAGACCCTGCGCTTCTGGTCCGACCGTGGCGTCGACGGGTTCCGCATCGACGTGGCCCACATGCTCACCAAGGACCTCAGCGAGCCGCTGCCCTCGCGGGCGGAGCTCGACGCGATGGATCGCACCTCGGGCACCCATCCGCTGCTCGACCGCGACGACGTGCACGAGATCTACGCCGAGTGGCGTGAGGTGTTCGACTCGTACGACCCGCCACGTACCGCCGTCGCGGAGGCCTGGGTCGAGACCCCCGAGCGGCGGGCGCGCTACGCCTCCGCCGAGGGGCTCGGCCAGGCGTTCAACTTCGACCTGCTGGTGGCGGACTTCGATGCCGGGCAGTTCCGGAGCATCATCGACGACAACCTGCAGCAGTCGCAGCGCACCGGCTCGTCGACGACCTGGGTGCTGTCGAACCACGACGTCACCCGGCACGCGACGCGCTACGGACTCGCGCCGCTGGAAGGACGCCCGGTCAAGCAGGGCACGGAATGGGTCATCGCCGGCGGCCCGGCGGATCAGCTCGACCGCGAGCAGGGTCTGCGTCGCGCGCGGGCGGCCTCGCTGCTGTTGTTCGGCCTCCCGGGCAGCGCCTACCTCTACCAGGGGGAGGAGCTCGGATTGCACGAGGTCGCCGAGATCACCCCGGAGCAGCGGCAGGACCCCGGGTTCTTCCGTCAGGCGGAGTTCGACGGATTCGGACGGGACGGATGCCGTGTGCCGCTGCCCTGGACTGCGGACGGCGTCTCGTTCGGATTCGGGGACGCCGAGGCGCATCTGCCGCAGCCGGACTGGTTCGCATCGGCCGCGGTCGACGTCGAGGCGGGGGACCCCTCGTCGACGCTGTCGCTGTATCGCGAGGCGCTGCGCCTGCGTCACGTGCTGCAGGCGGGCGAGCAGCTGGAGTGGATCGAGACGGGCCGTGCCGACGTGCTGCGCTTCACGCGGCCGAACGGCTGGCAGATCGTGACGAACTTCGGCGCCGAGCCGTTCGACCTGGGCGCGGATGCCGCCGACGCGGTGCTCTCCAGTGCCGCGCTGGACGGCTCCGCGCTGCCGGGAGACGCCACCGCCTGGATCGCTCCGGCCGGGCTGCTCGGCTGAGGTCGCTCGACGGAATCGGGCGAGAGGACGCAGATGGTCGCATCCGGGAGGGGTGCGGCCATCTGCGTCATCGCGAGTGTGGGGTGTGATCCTGATTTGATAATGGTTCTCATTAGCGTTTAGAGTGAGAGCATGAAGAAGCCCCTGATCGCTCTCGCCCTCGCATCCGTCGCCGCCCTGACGCTGGCCGGATGCTCCACCGCTCCCGCTGCGGGAGAGGGCGGCGATGACGGCACGATCACCGTCGTGGCGAGCACCAACGTGTACGGCGACATCGCGGCGCAGATCGGCGGAGACCGGGTCGACGTGACATCGATCATCTCGTCCGCGACGCAGGACCCGCACTCCTACGAGGCCACGGCGCGCGACCGGCTGACCGTGCAGAAGGCCGACCTCGTGATCGAGAACGGCGGCGGCTACGACGCGTTCATCGACACGCTGCTCGAAGACGCGAAGGATCCGCACCTGGTCACCGCCGTCGAGTACTCGCACGACTTCCCCGGCAACGAAGGCCACGAGGCGGAGGGCGACGAGGCCGACCACGATCATGACCACGCCGAGGATGCGGAGGGTCACGAGGGCCACAACCACATCGAGGGCTTCAACGAGCACGTCTGGTTCGACCCGCACACGATGATCCACGTCGTCGAGGCGATCGCCGATGAGCTGACCGAGATCGACCCCGACGGCAAGGCCGACTTCGAGGCGAACGCCGCCGCGCTCACCGCCGACCTGGAGGGCTTCGAAGCCGACCTCGCCGGTCTGCAGGCCGAGGCCGAAGGCGTCAACGTCTTCATCACCGAACCGCTTCCCGGCTACCTCGCCGCCGCGGCCGGTCTCACGGATGTCACCCCTGAGGGCTTCGCCGAGTCGGTCGAGGAGGGGACGGATGTCGCCCCCGCCGTGCTGCTCGAGGCGCTCACCGTGATCGACAGCGGAGAGGTCGGCGCGCTGCTCACGAACGCGCAGACCGGTGGCTCCGAGACCGAGCGCGTCGAGACCGCCGCGAAGGACGCCGGCATCCCCGTCGTCGCCTTCACGGAGCTGCTCGAGGACGGATCGTCGTACTCTGAGTGGATGAGTGACGCGATCCAGAGCCTCGCCGCCGCGATCCAGTCGTGAGCCGCCCTTCGTCTCCTCGCTCCGCTCGTCGCTCAGGGGACGGGCGCGAGCCTTCGCTTCCTGAGCGAGCGCAGCGAGACGAAGGGGCGAGCCCCGTCCTCGAGATCGCGAACGCGTCGCTGCACCGCGACGACCGCGAGCTCTGGTCGGGGCTCGACCTCACGGTGCAGCCCGGCGAGTTCATCGCCGTGCTCGGGCCGTCCGGCTCCGGCAAGACCACGCTGCTGCGCAGCATCCTGGGCCTGCAGCCGCTGTCCTCCGGCACGATCCGCGTCGCCGGCGAGCCCGTGCACCGAGGCAACTCGCGCATCGGGTACATCCCGCAGCAGCGCTCGCTCGCCCCGGACACCAGCATGCGCGCCCGCGACCTCGTGGCTCTCGGTGTGCAGGGCAGCCGTTTCGGCTTCCCGATCCCGCACCGCGGGGACCGCGCCAAGGTCGACCGGCTGCTCGAGGCCGTCGGAGCCGCGCACTATGCCGAGCGTCGGGTCGGGATGCTGTCCGGTGGCGAGCAGCAGCGGCTGAGGGTCGGACAGGCCCTGGCGGATGAGCCCTCGCTGCTGCTGTGCGACGAGCCGCTGTCGAACCTCGACCTCGCGAACCAGGTCGGCGTGACCGACATCATCGACCGCCAGCGCCGAGAGCGCGGTGCCGCGGTGCTGTTCGTCACGCACGACATCAACCCGATCCTCGGTCGCGTCGACCGCATCCTCTACATCGCGGGCGGCCGTTTCCTGCTGGGCACACCGGACGAGGTGCTGCAGACGCGGGTGCTCACCGAGCTCTACGGCACGCCTGTCTTCGTGCTCCGTGCCGGCGATCGCCTGGTCGTCGTCGGCGTGCCGGATGCGGAGCCCCACCACTTCCACGACGATGACCACGACCACGGAGGTGCCGCATGAACGTCCTGACCGGCATCGTCCCGATGGTTGACTGGAGTGACGTCTTCTCCTTCCAGGACTACGGCGAGCTCGTGGCCCTGCTCGCCAACTCGATCATCGCCGGCGCCGTGCTCGGCATCGTCGGCGGACTGATCGGCGTCTTCGTGATGCAGCGCGACCTCGCGTTCGCGGTGCACGGGGTGAGCGAGCTGTCGTTCGCCGGCGCCGCGGCCGCGCTCCTGTTCGGAGGCAGCGTGGTGGTCGGCTCGCTCGGCGGCGCACTGGTCGCCGCGATCCTGATCGGGCTGCTCGGCGCGAAGGCCCGCGACCGCAACTCCATCGTCGGTGTGCTCATGCCGTTCGGCCTCGGCCTCGGCATCCTGTTCCTGTCGCTGTACGACGGCCGCAGCGCGAACCGCTTCAGCCTGCTCACGGGGCAGATCGTCTCGGTCTCGAGCCCCGACCTCGGCTGGCTGATCGGCATCAGCGGTGTCGTGCTGGTCGGGCTGCTGGTGATGTGGAACCCGCTGCGGTTCGACTCGCTCGACCCGGAGTCCGCCGCCGCACGCGGAGTGCCGACCCGGGCCGTGAGCCTGCTGTTCATGGTGCTGCTCGGACTCATCGTCGCCGTCAGCGTGCACATCATCGGCGCGCTGCTGGTGATGGCACTGCTGGTGACGCCGGCGGCCGCCGCCATGCGGGTCACCGCCGGTCCGGTCGCGGTGCCCCTGTTGGCGGCGCTGTTCGGCTTCATCTCGGCCGTCGGCGGCATCCTGCTCGCCCTCGCCGGAACCCTCCCGGTCAGCCCGTACATCACCACGCTGTCGTTCACGATCTACGTGGTGTGCTGGCTCGTGCAGCGGTCACGCGCCCGCGTGCGGCGCGTGGCGGCGTGATCGCGGCTCCTCGGCGGGCCATCTGTTCCCAGCCCTCGGCAATGCCCGCCGCTTAGACTCTCGGTATGGCTCAGCGGAACACCTGGCAGCGCGAACGCGTGCGCGAAGCACTCGCCGACGCGCGCGGTTTCGTGAGCGCGCAGAGTCTGCACGCCTCGCTGCGCGATGACAACACCGGTATCGGACTCGCGACGGTGTACCGCGCGCTGGCCGGACTCGCGGCCTCGGGCGACGCCGACTCGCTGCAGAGCCCCGAGGGCGAGGCGCTGTATCGCGCCTGCACCACGCAGGGGCATCACCATCATCTGATCTGCCGTTCCTGCGGGCTGACCGTCGAGATCGAGGCGAAGGACGTCGAGCAGTGGGCGCATCGCACGGCGGCCCTGCATGGCTTCACGGACGCCGCGCACGTGGTCGACATCTTCGGACTGTGCACTCCCTGCGCCAACAAGCGTGACGCCGAGAGGGCTGCGACGGCGTGATCCTCCGGACAGACTCAGGGACCCGGCCTGGGGTGTCGCATTCCGGTCATTCGCATCGTCCCGCCGCATCCCCGCGTTCGCCCTGGATCGGTGTCGGACTCGGAGCGGTCGTCATCGCGGCGCTGTTCCTGA
Source organism: Microbacterium saperdae (assembly GCF_006716345.1). Taxonomy (NCBI): domain Bacteria; kingdom Bacillati; phylum Actinomycetota; class Actinomycetes; order Micrococcales; family Microbacteriaceae; genus Microbacterium; species Microbacterium saperdae. Next base: position 198,436 of record NZ_VFOX01000002.1, on the reverse strand, counting down.
TCGACCAGTTCCTCCCGACGCTGTTCCCCGCATCGTTGCCGACGCGCGCGCAGGACGGTCTGACCCTCGCGCTCAGCGTGCTGATCGAGGCGCTGCCCTTCGTGATCCTGGGTGTGATCCTGTCGATCGTCGTGCAGGTGTGGCTGCCGCCGGACGCGATCCAGCGCTGGTTGCCGAAGCGGGCCTGGGCACGGAGAGCTGTGCTGTCGCTGCTCGGCATGCTGATCCCGGTGTGCGAGTGCGGGAACGTGCCGTTCGCCCGCGGACTCATGATGCGCGGACTCGCTCCGGCCGAAGCGCTCACCTTCCTGATCGCGGCGCCGATCGTGAACCCGATCGTGATCCTCACCACTCATGCGGCCTTCGGCTGGGACGGCGGCATCCTGGTCGCCCGCCTGGTCGGCGGCTACCTGATCGCGAACCTCATCGGTTGGATCTACAGCCGTCACCCCTCGCCCGACGCCCTGCTCACGCAGCGCTTCGTCGAGACCTGCGACCGCGTCACGCACGAGCACGGGACCCCCGTGAAGCGCAGCCTGACGCAGTTCCTCGTCGAGCTGCGGGCGGTGATGCCGGCGCTGGTGATCGGTTCGGCGCTCGCCGGTGCCGTGCAGGTGCTCATCCCGCGCGACATGCTGCTGGCGATCGGGTCGAATCCGGTGCTGTCGATCGTCGCCATGATGGTGCTCGCGATGACCGTCGCGATCTGCTCGAACGTCGACGCCTTCTTCGCGCTGTCGTTCGCATCGACCTTCTCCTCGGGCGCGCTCGTCGCCTTCCTGCTGGTCGGACCTCTGGTCGACATCAAGATGCTCGCGCTCATGCGCACCACCTTCACCGGTCGCACGCTCGCCGGCATCGTGGGCATCGTCGTGACCGCCGCCTTCGCGATCGGGATCGGGGTGAACGTCCTTGTCTGAGCAGACGTCCTCCCGCGCTCGCGCGCTCGGCTCCCGGTGGCTGGGCGTCGGCCTCGCCGCGGTCATCGCCGTCGTCACCCTGGGCCTCGGGTTCACCGGCAGGCTCACCCTCTACATCAGCCCGGAATCGGTCTGGTTCGCATGCGCCGCCGCGTTCGTGACCCTCGCGGGTGCGATCTGGTCGTGCACGCTGCCCATCGGGGCGGAGGGCGACCACGGTCATGACCACGGAGACGCCGCAGATGCCGAGAGCGACGCGACGCCCGCGGTGTCGCGCCGTCGCACTCTCGCGGCGGTCGGCGCGGTGACCGGAGGCGTCGTCGCGACGGGTGTCGTCGCTGCGGCCCTCGTGCTGCCCCCGGCGTCGCTGTCGGTCGAGCTCGCGATGTCACGGGCGGGGGAGACGACAGCCCTGTTCGCCGGCGCCGACACGGTGTCGCTCGGCGTCGCCGACACCACGACCTTCGGCATCGGCGACTGGGCCAGCGTGTTCGCCACCGCGACCAACACGGCCGCCTATGACGGTGCCGACGTCACGCTCACCGGCTTCGTCACGCCGGGTTCCGGCTCGGACGGCGTGAACCTGACGCGCCTGGTCATCACGCACTGCGTGATCGACGCGCAGACCGCCATGCTCCCCGTCGAGGTCGACCCCGGCGAGTACAAGACCGGCCAGTGGGTCGAGATCACCGGAACCGTGCGCGCGGATGCCGACGGAGCCCTGCACATCGAGCCGAGCGACGTCGTCGCGATCGACGAGCCCGGAGACCCGTATGAGTACTGACGACGATCGCCCCGAAGTGCCCGCTGTACCGCAGACCCGTGCAGAGATGCGGGCTGCCCGGGAGGCCGCCGAGCAGGAGGAGGCCGAGCGGATCAGCCGCGCCGTCGCGCCGTCAGATCAGAGCGCACAGGGTGATGATGCGCCGGATGCCGGTTCCGACGGTTCGGCCGCGCGCGAAGCGGCTGCGCGTGAGGAGGCTGTGCGCCGTGCCGGTGACCGGGAGGTCGCGGAACAGGAAGCTGCCGCCCGGAAGATGGCCGCCTTCGAGGCCTCCGCTCGGGAAGATGTCGCAGCGACCGCGGTCCCCGCCATCCCTCTCGCTCCTGAGCCCGTGATCGTGGGGGCGCAGCCCGAAGCTCCCGATGCGGAGCCCGAGACCTCGGTGGCTGAGCCGGAGCCACCGGTGGCTGAGCCGGTCGACGTATCCCCGCCCCTGGGCGGATCCCGTTCGGCGCCGGAATCCGGTTCCGCGCAGTCGACACGCACGCTGCCGTCGCGTCGCTTCGTCCTCACTCTCGTCGCCGTGCTCGGCGTCCTCGTCCTGCTCGGCACGGGGCTCGGCATCCTCAGCCTGCTGCAGGGGCCGCGGGTGACGAACGTGCAGTCCGATGCCGCGCAGGCGATCGAGTCCTCCGGCAGCCGCGTCATCCTCACCGCTAACCAGTCGCTCGCCGCGATCGACGCCTCTCAGGTCACGGTCGAGCCGGCCGCACCGTTCACGGTCGATGCGTCCGGCCGGAGCGTCGGCATCCGCTTCACCGTCCCGCTCGACGACGACACGGAGTACACGATCCGCGTGTCCGACGTCGTCGGGGTCGGTGGGGGCCCGAAGACCGAGCTCAGCACCACCTTCACGACGCCCCCGGCCAGCATCTTCCTGCTGCGCCGCGATGTGGACGGCGACGACAAGATCTTCCGCACCGACCTCACGGGCGAGAAGGCGGTCCCCGTCTTCTCCGCCGACAAGATCAACGACTTCCGGGCGACGTCCACCCAGCTCGTGGTCGCGGTCGAGGAGAAGGAGGGGTCGACGCTGCTGGTGATGAACCGCGACGGTTCGGAACCGCGTGAGCTCGAACTGCCGGGAGTCGGCAACGTCCGGGCGGTCCAGGTGTCCGAACGCGGCGGACTCGTCGGCTACAGCTATTCCGACCGTGAGCTCAGCGACACCGAGGGACGAGCGAGCGTGCTGGTCACCCAGTCGCTGCAGGGCGACGACGAACCGCAGGTGATCGAGGTCGCCGACAAGGAGGCCAGCGTCTTCGCCTGGCAGTTCGTGCCCGACAGTGCGGCGGTGCTGTTCATCGACTTCGACGGCGCGCTGTCTCTCGTCGACCGCTCGAGCGATGCCGGCGTGCAGTCCCTGGGGCTGGCGGCCAACATCCAAGGTGTCTCCCGCGGCACCTACACCGCGATCGTGGAGCGCCTCGACGGCACCGTCGTCGAGCTGAACCTCACCGACGGGTCGGAGGTTCCGCTCGCGGCATCCGATCCGGACTACGGCACGGCGACCACCATCACGCCGTTCCCCGGAGGAACGCTGCGGCACGTCGTCGCGCGTGACGAGAACGGCATCCCCTCCGGACAGGCGATCATCCGCGTCGATGACGACGGCACCGCGGAACCGCTCGTCGAGGTCGCGTCCACCGACTCGATCCTGCAGGCATGCGCGTCGCCGAGCGGCCAGTACGCGGCGGTCGTGATCGCGCCGGATCTGGCGAACAACGCCTACGACGAGATGTTGCTGCCGCTCCCGCAGAACATGGAGACGCACCTGATCGACCTGCGCACCGGCAAGGAGCTCGTCGCTCTCACGGGCTTCGACGTGTCGTGGTGCCAGACGGCTCCGCAGTTCTGACATGTCAGGGTCCGACGGTGCTCTCCGCCGCGCGGCCCGCGCGGACCTGAGCGGATCCGCTGTCGAGGTCGCCCCGCGGTTGCTCGGGGCCGAACTGCGCACGGTCGTCGACGGGCAGGACGGCGGTGCGGTCGAGGTGCGGCTGCGGATCACCGAGGTCGAGGCGTACCACGGCCAGGGCACCGGCGAGCTCGCCGACCCCGGTTCGCACGCGCGGATGGGCCGCACGAATCGCAACGCCACGATGTGGGGTGAGCCGGGGCATCTGTACGTGTACCTCAGTCACGGCATCCACTCCTGCGTGAACGTGGTGTGCGGACCGGAAGGGCAGGGCGACGGTGTGCTGCTGCGGGCGGGCGAGGTCGTCTTCGGCGAGGATGCCGCAGCGCGGCGCCGCGGTGCCACGCCGCCGCTCGGGGCCACGGTGCGGCGCGACCTGGCCCGCGGACCCGGTCGTCTCGGTCAGGCGGTGGGGCTGCGGCATCCGCTCCACGACGGGATCGACGCGATCACGGGGGAGGAGCTTCACGGGGCGCGCGCCGGACTCTGGCTCGGTGCCCCTGTGGAAGACGTGGCCTTCGGCCCTCGGGTGGGTGTCGCGGGGATCGCCGGAACGGATGCCTTCCCCTGGCGCTTCTGGATTCCGGGCGACCGCACGGTCTCGCCCTTCCGCTGGGGGCGGGGCGCTGCGGAGGCAGCGCGGGTGGCGCGCGACACGCCCGCTGCTCCGGCCATGCTAAACTGACTCCTTGTCTGCGCACACTCCTGTGCGCAGTTCGTGTGCTGTCGGGTCCTCGCGCTTGTCGAGGGGGCTGTGGCACGCAGACAAGGGATCTTGGGTGAGGCCGTCCGGCCTCACGGTATAGAAGGAGTCACCATCATGGCAGCAGTGTGCCAGGTGACCGGAGCTGTTCCCGGTTTCGGTCACAACGTCTCGCACTCGCACCGCCGGACGAAGCGCCGCTTCGACCCGAACGTGCAGAAGAAGACCTATTTCGTGCCGTCGCTCGGTCGTAAGATCACGATCAACGTGTCCGCCAAGGGCATCAAGACGATCGACGTCCGCGGTATCGAGAACGTGGTCAAGGACCTCCTCGCGAAGGGTGTGAAGCTCTAATGGCGAAGAAGGCTCAGGACGTACGTCCGATCATCAAGCTGCGTTCCACGGCAGGTACGGGATACACGTACGTGACCAAGAAGAACCGCCGCAACACCCCCGACCGCCTCGTGCTCAAGAAGTACGACCCGGTCATCCGTCAGCACGTCGAATTCCGAGAGGAGCGTTGATCAATGGCTAAGAAGAGCAAGATCGCTCGCAACGAGCAGCGCAAGGTCATCGTCGAGCGTTACGCAGAGCGTCGCGCAGAGCTGAAGAAGACCCTGGTCGACCCGAACGCCACCGACGAGGCCCGCGAGGCCGCACGTGTCGGCCTGCAGAAGCTGCCGCGCAACGCGTCGCCGGCTCGCGTGCGTTCGCGCGACGTCATCGACGGCCGCCCCCGCGGTGTCCTCACGAAGTTCGGCATCTCGCGTGTCCGCTTCCGTGACATGGCACACCGTGGCGAGCTGCCCGGCGTGACCAAGTCCAGCTGGTAAGTCTCAGCAGACAGTCGAAAGGGGCGAGGATCTTCGGATCCTCGCCCCTTTCGCGTACCCGGGGTGGGTGTTGCCGCGGGTCGAGCCTCGCGGCGCGAAGGAGATCTCCGGCGATGAAGGGCGCGTGGGGGAATTCGCTCCTTCATTTCGAGCGATCTCCGTCATAACGTGCGGGGGAGTCGCGGGTGCCACTTCGCCTGCACGTCAGAGTGCGAAGAAGTACCTCTGCACACTCACCGCGACGAGGGGCCGTCGCGCTTCGTCGTCGCGCCATCATCATTCGATGGATCCTGTCGGAGAACTGCATCATCGTGGGGGAGTCGCGCGCGTGAGCGCCCTTCGAGAATCCGGGGTGAGCGCGTATTCACTCCGGCGTTCGAAGGAGCGGGGCGAGATCCGGACGGTGCGTCAGGGGTGGGTGGCGCTGCCGGATGCCGACCCGCAGGTCGTCGGAGCGGTGGCGCGTGGCGTCGTCCTCAGTTGCGTCACGGCGGCGGAGAGGGAGGGACTGTGGGTGCCGGAGAAGCTCCCGCTGCATGTCGCCGCCTCGCCGAATGCCGCCAGAATCGCGGTGCCGTCGCAGGTCGTCGTTCATTGGGCCAGACCGATCATGCCGCGTCCGCCGGATGCGACGGTCGACGGACTGGTGAATGCGCTCGTCTTGATCGCACAATGCCAACCGTTCGAGTCGGCGCTGGTCATATGGGAGTCGGCGATGAACAAAGGGCTCGTCGACGCGCCGCGGCTCCGCTGCCTTGATCTGCCGGCGCCGGCTCGCGAAATCCTCGCGAGGGCGCGGCCGTTCGCCGACTCCGGGTTGGAGTCGATCTTCATCTCCCGCCTGCGATGGATGGGGCTTCGGATGCTGCCCCAGGCGTGGATCCTCGACAGGCGGGTCGATCTGCTGATCGGGGAGCGGCTGGTCGTCCAGATAGACGGGGCGACACACACCGGTGCGCAACGCACTCGCGACATCGCGCACGATGCGCAGCTGCTGCTGCGCGGCTACCACCCCTTGCGTTTCAGCTACGAGCAGGTCATGGAGCGTTGGCATGACGTGCAGGCCGTGATCATGGAGGCGGTTGCCCAGGGCAAGCACCTCGCGTGACCGGCTGTCCTCGCGCGCAATGAAGGAGATCTCACGATATGCAGGAGCGAATACCGCATCCGCTCCTGCATATCGTGAGATCTCCTTCACGTTGGTCGTGTGCCCGAACCCGCGCCCCGACCGCCACCGCGCATCAGGCCGCGGGAGTGGCGGATGCCGTGGCGTGCGAGACGGCCCAGCCGAGGGCGTCGTCGGCGATCTGCTCCCAGCCGTCCTGGCTGACGAGGCGGTGGGTGCGGCCGGCGTATTCCTTGCGTTCGACGATGGCGGGGCTGCCGGACGAGCGGTACTTCTTCTCGATCGCGCGCACGATGGTCGGCGGCACGACGTGGTCGATCTCGCCGGCGATCAACAGCAGCGGGGCGCGGTCCGTGCGGGCGTAGTCGACGTGTGTCACGCCACCCTTCTCGTCGAGCACCGATGTGACGCCTTCGAAGAAGACCCGGTTGTACGAGTTGACCGCGTACTCCTCCCACAGGGCGTCGGATGCCGCGCGAGGCAGATCGTTGCCGAAGGTGAAGTGGAAGTGGCGCTTCGACAGCGGCTTCGCGCCGTTGCGGCCGAACGGGTTCGACAGGATCGGGGCGCCGGTCCAGAGGGTCGACAGGGGGAGGGCGGTGACGCCGGCGGTCTGCCCGGGGGCGACTCCCACGTAGGCGACACCGAGGCCGCGGTCGGCGAGCATCTGCGTGATGACGCCACCGAAGGAGTGGCCCATGATGATCGGCTTCACGGGGAGGGCGCGGATGATGCGCTCGTAGTGATCGGTGATCTGCTTCAGGCCGATGCCCTTGAGTGCGGAGGGATCGCGGCGGATGTCGGCGACGGTGCGGTCGTCGATGCCGGGCCAGCCCGGGACGATGACCTCATGGCCCTGGGCGCGGAAGCGCTCGGCCCAGGTGTCCCAGCTGGTGGGGGTCATCCAGAGTCCGTGGATGAGGACGATGGGGGTCTTGGCGGTGGTGCTCATGATCTTCTTCTCTCTGTTCGACCCGGGCGATGTGCCCCGAGGGGGAGTGCGTTGCACTGATAGTAGACCGAACGTTCTATCTACCGCAACCTATTCCCGAAAATCGAGATCCATCAGGCGACGGGCCTCAGACCGTCGCGCCGTAGGGATCCCGGAGCCGGGTGATCAGGTCCACGATCAGGTTCACCCCCACGAACACCACCGCGCTGAAGAGCGTGATCCCCACGATCACGGGGAAGTCGCCCGAGACCGCCGCCGTGTACGCGGCCCGGCCGATGCCGTCGAGCCCGAAGATCGTCTCGGTGACGATCGCTCCGCCGAGGATCGCGGCGAACTCCAGGCCGCCGAGCGTGATCACGGGGTTGAGCGCCGCGCGCAGGCCGTGGTCGAACAGCACCCGCCGTTCGGGCACGCCCTTGGCCCGGGCGGTGCGGATGTAGTCGGCGCCCAGCACTTCGAGCATGCTCGAGCGCACCACGCGCTGGAAGGTGGCGACCTCGACGATCAGCAGGGTGAGCCAGGGCAGGGCGAGGTGCCGCGCCCACTCCCAGGGGTTCTCCGTGAGGGGCACGTAGCCGCCGCCGGGGAAGATCCGGATACCGGCGAGCGACAGCTGGTAGTACAGCACGTACAACAGCAGGACCCCGCCGAGGAAGGTCGGGATCGACAGGCCGATGAAGGCCCCGACCGAGGTGACGGCATCGAACAGGCGACCGGGCCGCCGCGCCGCGAGCACCCCCAGCAGCAACGACAGCAGCACCCACAGCACGAGCGCTCCGATCGCGAGCGATGCCGTGACCGGGAGCTTCTCGAGGATCAGGTCGGTGACGGGTCGCGACTGCACGAACGAGTGGCCGAGCGACGGTGGCCAGTTCACGAGCCCGGTCGGGGTGCCCTGGATCTCCGGCCCGCGCACGAGGTAGTACCAGAGCTGTACGAACCACGGTTCGTCGAGGTGGTACTGGGCGGAGATCGCCGCGACCGTGTCGGGCGAGGCGTTGCGGGGAGCGAGCGTGAGGGCCGGGTTGCGGTAGGCGAGCCGGGTGAGCAGGAACGTGAGCACGAACACGGCGACGAGCGTCAGCAGGGCGCGGCCCGTGCGGGAGAAGGTCTGGAGCATGGCGGTCAGCGACTCCGAGCGGGATCGAGGGCGTTCTGGAGCCCCGAGCTGAGCAGGTTGAATCCGAGCACCGTGACGATGAGGAAGAGTCCGGGGCCGAGCAGCATCCAGGGCTGGCTCTGGAACAGGGCGGATGCCTGGGCGTCGGCGATCATGTTGCCCCAGCTCGGAGTCGGCGGGACCACTCCGACTCCGAGGAACGAGAGCGTCGCCTCACCCACGATGTTCAGCGGCAGCTGCACGCCCCAGTAGACGATCGCGATGGGCAGCACGTTCGGGATGATCTCCCGGCGGATGATGCGGGCGCGGGATGCACCGACGGCCTCGGCCGCCTCGACGAAGGGCCGCCGCCGGAGTTCGATGACCTGTCCGCGCACGATGCGGGCGAAGAACGTCCACGAGAACAGGGCGATCACGACCACGACGACCGTGACCGGCGGGACGATCGGCTGGCCGTTCTCGCCGCGATTCAGGATCACGAGGCAGAGGGCGGTCACCAGGAACGGGAACGAGAGCGTCACGTCGATGAGCAGCGAGATCACGGCATCCGCACGGCCGCCGAAGTACCCGGCGATCAGGCCCAGCGTCGTGCCGACCAGCAGTGCCAGCGTCGTGGCGGGGATGCCGACCGCGAGCGACACCTGGGCGCCGGTCACGGCGCGGATGAACACGTCACGGCCCGACCCGTCGGCACCGAACCAGAACGAGGAGTTCGGACCGACCGGGATGCCGAAGCCGTCGACGGCCTGGTCGCGGAACTGATCGGTCGGCCCGTGCCCTGTGATGGCCACGAAGACCGGGGCGAGCAGCGCGAGCAGTACGACCACGCCGACGATCGAGGCTCCGGCGATCACGAGCCGCTCCTTCGCGAGGGCGCGGGCGAAGCTGCGCCACGGCCCCTCGGTCGCGGGCGATACGGCGCCGTGCTCCCCGGCGTGCGCGGGGTCGACGGTGATGCGAAGACTCATGCGGACACCTCGGAGGGGTCGATGATCCCGCGTCCGGGGATCGCGGCGATCAGCGCACGCGTGTACTCGTGCTGGGGATTCTGGAACACCTCGGCCGTGTCGCCGGTCTCGACGATGCGCCCCTCGGAGAGCACGACCACGCGGTCGCACAGCTCGGCGACGATGCCGAGATCATGGGAGATGAACAGGATGCTGACGCCGCGGGTGAGGCGCAGGTCGCGCAGCAGTTCGACGATCTGGCGCTGGGTCGTGACGTCGAGCGCTGACACGGGTTCGTCGGCGACGAGCAGCGAGGGATTCAGGGCGAGCGCCCGGGCGATCGCCACCCGCTGCCGCTGACCGCCCGAGAGCTGCGCCGGGTACCGGTTCGCGAAGGTGCGGGGGAGGCGCACGGCGTCGAGCAGGTCATCCACTGCGGCCCTGATGCCATCCGCCGTCACCCGCCGGTGCACGCGCAGGGGCTCGGCGAGGATGTCGGTGATGCGGTGCCGCGGGTTGAGGCTGCCCAGCGGGTCCTGGAAGATCGTCTGCACACACGCGCGCGCTGCGCGAGCGTGAGCGGCAGGCGCCCGCGCCCCGGTGTGTTGACGGCCTCATCCGCGACACGGACCTCGCCGCCGTCGATGCGCACGACGCCCGCGAGAGTGCGGCCGATCGTCGACTTCCCGGATCCGGACTCGCCGACCAACCCGAGGATCTCGCCGGTGCGCACGGGGAGGTCGATGTCGTGCAGCACCGGTCGGGAGCGCTTCCTCCCCCGCACGCGGGACACATACGTCTGGCTCACGGCGCGGAGCTCGGCGATCGGCTCGTCCGTGATCGCGCCGGATGGAGGCGCGACCGGCAACCGGTGCTCCGCTGCGGCGAGCAGTTCAGCCGTGTAGGGATGCGCCGGCGCGTCGAGCACGTCGGCGAGGCGACCGGACTCCACGACGTGGCCGTCGCGCATCACGACCACATCGTCCGCGAAATCGGAGACCACGGCGAGGTCGTGGCTGACGAACACGATCGCCGTGCCGTGCTCGCGCTGCAGGCGGCCGAGCAATTCGAGGATGGACGCCTGCATCGTGACATCCAGCGCCGTGGTGGGTTCATCCGCGATCAGCAGACCAGGGCGCAACGCGATCGCCGAGGCGATGCCGATGCGCTGACGTTGACCGCCCGAGAACAGGGCTGGAGGGTCGTCGAGCCGTGAAGCCGCATCGCGGATGCCGACCTCTTCGAGCAGCTCCACGACGCGATCGCGAAGGACACGAGAGGAGATCCGCTCGTGGGAGGAGATCGCCTCGGCGACCTGCGCCCCGATGCTCTTGAGCGGATGCAGGCTCGTCAAAGGCTCCTGGAACACGAACCCGATGTCGCGTCCGCGCACCGTGCGCAGCTGCGGATCCGCCAGCCCGACGAGCTCGCGTCCGGCGTATCGTGCACTGCCGCTGACCCGTGCCCGGGGAGAGAGCAGACCGGTCGCAGCGAGCAAGGAGACCGACTTGCCCGAGCCCGACTCTCCGACGATCGCGAGGGTGCGACCCTGGTCCACCGCGAGGGAGACGCCGTGGACGACCTCGGTGACGGCTCGTCCTGCCGTGAAGCCGACACGGAGGTCGTCGAGTTCGAACACGCTCATGGGATTCCCTTTCGGAACGGAGGGGGGAGAGGGGCGGCGGTGTGCAGGCCGCCGCCCCTCTCGGTCACTGCCGGACGGCGAGACCTGTCGGGTCGGCGCCCGTGGCGAGGTTGGACCACTGGAAGTAGGTCACGTCGTCGCTCACGATGACGATGCGGTTGCGCTCGTACACCGGCACCCAGGCGAGATCGGTCGATGCCACCTTGTCGGCCTCGGCCCAGATGGGACCCGGGTCCTCCGAGGCGAAGGCTTCGGAGGCGAGCGCGTTGAGCTCCGGATTGTCGTAGCAGATGCCGTACACGTTGCCGGCGCCGCAGGGTGCAGCGTCCGAGTTCAGCCAGCCGCCGAGGATCATGCGGGTCGAGTCGCCCTGCCAGTCCGGCGCGTAGACCAGGTTCGCGATGATGTCCCACTGCGCGGAGCGGGAATCGTCCTGGAGGAACGCGTGGAAGTCGGCGGGCGGGACCGGCAGCAGGTTCAGCGTGATCCCCGCGGCGGCGAGATCCTCCTGCAGCGTGGTCGCCTCCTTCTCGGCATCCTCGTTGGTGCGGTACGCGACGTTCAGCGTGACACCGTCGGGGTATCCGGCCTCGGTGAGCAGCTCCTTGGCCTTGTCGACGTCTCCGCGGCTTCCCTCGGTGGCGTACGGGTCGAACTTCTCGTATCCCAGCAGCGTGCTGGTGATGATCTGGCCGCTGGGGCTGCCCGTCGCCTCACCGCCACGGTTCTGCACCAGGTTCTCCTTGTTCACCGCGTAGGCGATCGCCTGGCGGACACGGATGTCCTGGATGGCCTCCTGGCCGGGGCTCTGCGGCTCACGGAAGTTGAAGCCGATCGAGCTCAGCGAGCCGGACGGCGACGAGAAGATGTACGGACTCTTCTGCGACACGTACTGCTGGATCGTCGAGATCGGCGGGATGTCGACGTTCAGTGCGAGGTCCGCGTCTCCGGTCTCGATGCGCTGCAGCGCGGTCGCTGCGGAGTCGGCGGTGGTGTCGACGACGATCCTGTCGACGAAGTTGTGGCGGGGATCGGTGCTGCCGTCGTACTCGGGATCCTTCTCGAGCACCACCTTCTGGTTCGGCACGTACTCGGTCACCGCGTAGGCGCCGGACGAGGCGATGTTCTGGCGGTACTCGAGTGAGTCGCCGACGTACTGCGACACGATCTCCTCGGGCTGCGGCGAGACGAAGCCCATCGACAGGATGCCGAGGAAGTCGTAGGCCGGCTGCGTGAGGGTGAACTGCAGCGTCTTGTCGTCGAGCGCCTTCACGCCCTCGATGTCGTGCGTGTCCTGGTACTCCTTCGCCGCGGCCAGGTCACCGGGAGCGATCTCCTGGAATCCGGCGGCGAACTCCTCGAAGCCCACGATGGCGCTGTTGAAGTAGTTGATCGCCGCGACCTGCTTGTTCGGGTCGGGGAAGCGCTTGATCTGGTAGACGAAGTCCTCGGCCGTGATCGCACGGTCGGTGGAGCCGCGGTACGAGATCCCGTCCTTCAGGGTGAACGTGTAGGTGAGCCGGTCGTCGCTGACCTCCCAGCTCTCGGCGAGGTCGGGGACGAGTTCGGTGTCGGCCGCGATGGACTCGGCGCTGCCGGGGTAGGTCACCAGCTGGCGCTGCGTCGCACGGAGCAGGCCCCAGTCGTCGACGGCGTAGGCGTTGAGCGGGTCGAGCGCCGAGAAGTCACCGACGGCGACGATGTCGAGCGTGCCGCCGGGAGTGGCGCTGTCGACGTCGGTGAGGTCGGTGTCCGCGGCGGGACCGCCCGCGGTCGAGCAGGCGGCGAGGGCGACGGCGACGACGCCGATGAGGGCGCCGGCCACCAGTCGCCGACGGGGGCGTGAGGGCAGGGTCATGAGTTCTCCAGGGGGTGGCGCCGGGATGGGCGCAGGTGTCGGGCCCCGCGAGCGCGGGTTCTGCGGTCAGTGTGGAAGAAGCGCGGGTGGCCGCGCGTCGTGGATGACACGGCGCGACACAGCCCGTCTCGGTTCGTCACGCACCGCCATGCGGGGATATCCCCGCAGCCGGCAGCAGTGGGCGAGAGCGGTGTCAGGCGTCGAGGCGGAACGCCGCGGAGCCGCCGCTGATCTCGTATCCGAGGCGGTGGTACACGCGGTTCGCAGCGTCGTTGACGGTGTCGACACCGAGCGAGGCGGCCGCGTAGCCGCGCTCGACGGCCCGCGACAGGTGGGCCCGGATGGCCGCTTCGGCCACGCCGCGCCGCCGCCACTCGGGCAGCACGCCGATGTAGTCGGCATGGGCCTGGCTCTCCCGCACGCCGCTGCTGTCATCCGTGTAGCGGGAGGCGAGCAGGGCGCCGACGACCGTCGGCACCGCCTGGTCGTCCGCCAGCACGGCCACCGAGAGCTCCGGTGCGAAGATCGGTCCGCGCAGGTGATGCTCCCAGGCGCTGGGCGACTTGCTCAGTCCGCCGAAGTGCTCGAGGAACGAGACGTACTGCACGTGGCGCACCTGCTCGGTGAGCCCGAGGTCGAACACCTCGTCCCAGCCGATCGTGGTCAGGCCCGGCGTCTCGGGTGCCTTCCGATCCGCCGGGGTGAGCGGGCGACGACGTGCGTGGAACCGGCGCTCCTCGGTGAATCCGTGCGCGGCGGCCGCACGCAGCGCCGCATCATGGGCCCGCGACTCGAACACCCGCAGGTGGCCGACCCCTGCGGCGTGCGGCCGGTGCAGGTGGAAGGCCTCGACGATGTGGCTCCACAGCAGCCCGGCGGAGCCATCCGAGATCTCGCGCGCGTGGACGACATTCGCGTGCCAGCCGGGCGCTCCGGGAACCTGCGGTGCGAACAACGCGGCGTACCCGGCGATCTCGTGCCCGGCGCGGAGCACGACAGCGGTGCCGGGCACGTGGCCGGCGATGCCGTCTCCGACGCCGACATCCGAGGTGGGGAACTTGCGCCCGCCCGGCAGCAGCGTGCGCGCGTGGAAGTCGACCAGGTCGTCGAGCAGCCGATCCGTGTACGGCACGAGCGCAGCGGTCGGCGCCGCCTGATCGGACCGTCTCACGGAGAGGTCCGCCGTGGTCTGTGCTGTCGTGGTCATACGCACCTCCGGGGATGAGGGCGATCCGGTATCCGCCGCCCTGGACCATCAGTGTGCGCATCGCCGCGCTCCCCCGTCATCCCGAGTGACACCGCCCGTAGCGGAGTGTCGTCCGGCGTCGTGGAGCGTCATCCTCCGACATCTGCACGGGAGCCGAACGCACGACTCAGAGGCGCGCGGCCACCGCCCCGAGGGCGCCGTCGAGGTCGGTGATGAGGTCGTCGAGCGTCTCCAGACCGACCGAGAGACGGATCAGCCCGGGGTCGATGCCCAGGCGTTCACGCCGCTCCGGCGAGAACGACAGATGCGTCGTGGTCGCGGGGTTGATCGCGAGGGAACGGGTGTCGCCGATGTTGGTCATGCGGGAGAACACCTGCAGATTGTCGATCAGGGTGCGCGCCCCTTCCAGGCCGCCCGGCACCGTGAACGCGAAGACCGATCCGGTGCGGCCACCGTACAGCCGCTCGGCGAGCGCATGGTCCGGGCTCGAAGGCAGCCCTGCGTAGTCCACGCTGCGCACGACCGGATGCTCGTCCAGCCACCCGGCCAGGGCGCGGGCATTGTCGACGTGCCGATCCATCCGCACCGACAGCGTCTCCAGTCCCTGCTGCAGGAGGAAGCCGTTGAACGACGACAGCGCGGGACCGAAGTCGTTCACCGCGGTCAGACGCAGATAGCGCTCGAAGGCGTGCTCGGTGCCGAACCGTTCGAGGAACGACGGCACCTCGGGCTTCTGCCGGTCGGTGAGCAGACCGTAGTGCCGCGAGGTCGCGGCCCAGTCGAAGCGGCCGCCGTCGACGATGAGTCCCGAGAGCCCGGCGCCGTGGCCGCCGAGGAACTTGGTCGAGGAGTGCACGACGATGTCGGCTCCGTGCTCGATCGGGCGGATGAGGTACGGCGTCGCGACCGTGTTGTCGACCACCAGCGGGATGCCGTGATCATGCGCGATCTCGGCGATCGCCGCGATGTCGGTGATGTCGTTCTTCGGGTTCGGGATCGTCTCGGTGAAGATCGCCTTGGTCGACGGCCGGATCAGGCGCTCCCACTCGTCGCGGTCGCGCCAGTCCCAGACGTAGTCGACCTCGATGCCGAGGCGTCCGAGTGCGCGATCGAACAGCACCTGCGTGCCGCTGTAGATGCTCGCGGTGGAGAGGAAGTGGTCGCCCGACTCCAGCAGTCCGAGCAGCGCCGAGCTGATCGCGGCCGTGCCGGAGCCGACGGCGATCGCGCCGGTGCCGCCTTCGAGGTCGGCGATCCGACGCTCGGCGACCTGGTTCGTGGGGTTGAGGTGCCGCGAATACAGCTGCCCGTCTTCGACGCCGGCGAAGCGATCCCACGTCTGCTGGAAGTCGTCGAAGCGGAAGGCGTTGGAGAGGTGGATGGGCGTCACGCGGGAGCCGTGGCCCGGTTCCGGCAGCTCGCCCGAGTGGATCTGGCGCGTCTCGAACCCGAATCCACGCCAGTCGTAGCGCGCCGGGATGACGCGGGGAGCGCCCGCCGCCGTCTCGTCGATGCCTGCCGCCTGTTCGCCCGGCGCGAGGCTCATCGCGTGGCCCGGGCCGCGGCGAAAGCGGGCACGATGTCGTCGGAGATCTCCAGCGCCAGGGGCGCATCGATGCCGAGCCGCTCCCGGAGGGTGGTGCCGGTGACCGCGGGGAACGCATCCTGTCGGCGCGCCTGCTCCAGGGTCTCGACGATGCGCGCGAGCGGAGCCGTCGTGCGGATCACGACGTCGCCCGCCGCTTCGCGCACGGTCTCGCTGAGCACGAGCTCGGTGAGCGAACCAGCGTCGAGGTCGACGGTCGACAGCGTCCACGCGTCGGCGATCTCGCCGGCTGCGGCGAGGGCATCGGAGATGATCAGGAGTTCGGCGACGCCCTCCGCCGCGGCGAGGTCGGCGGCATCGGCCGCGTACCAGGCGAGTACCGGAGCGCCCTGCGCGGTGGTGGGCACGGTGAGCGGCCCGGCGCTGGCGAAGACACCGGTGTGGGAGACCTGGAGGATGCGGTCGGACAGGGCGTAGATGCCGGTCTCCCGGTCGGCGACGATGGTGTCGGCGGGCCAGCTCAGCCACAGCGCCCGCAGAGCCTCGGCGGCGTTGCGGGTCGTGGCGGGGGCGAGCGGACCCCCGTCGGTGAGTCGTGCGCCGCTCCAGGCCCGTGCCTCACCGCGGTCATCGGGAGCGAGCACGTCGCGGCGTCCGAGCAGCACGCCGGTGCGACCACCGCTGAGGTGATCGCTGGACGCGACGCGACGGGCGAGGTTGTAGGGGTGATCGCGGTGGGCGGCGGCCGTGATGAGAGTGGCGCCCGTCGTGTCGTCGGCGAGGTAGGTCGCGGCGATCGAGCCGTCGATGCCCGGGCCGTCCCAGGCGGCGTCGTCCACGAGACGGTCGATCCCGATGACGACGTAGGCGACACCCGTGTCGTGCAACCGGCGCCACAGCTCCGGTGTCTGCACGGCATCCAGCACCTGCGCTCCGGTGAGGGCGACGGCGAGTCGGCGTCGCTGTTCGGGGTTCTCGCTCACGGGGTCCTCCTCGGTTCGGGTCACGCACGTCACGCTAAAGGGAGGACCCGCGGCGGCCCCTCCCGTCCGTCACGGGTCGAAACAAACAGGGCCGCACGCGACGCTGCGAGTACCTGCATGACCGCGTGTTGAGGAATGTGTCGCCGCCGACCCGGGGGTCCGAACGCCTCCCCTAATGTGACGGGCACCTCCGGATCGGACCGCCGCACGCGGGTGCGCAGCCGCCGGAGGAGAACAGGAGTCCTCGATGTCCGATCGCGCCGGCCACGTCATCCTCGGTGTCAATGTGCTCGTGCTCGGGTACCTCCCCGCCGCCTGGCAGACGGATCTGCTGGGGCAGGATGCGCCGCTCGACCCGGCGTACTGGGCGCGGATCGGGGCTCTCGCCGAGAAGGGCACGCTGGACGCGATCTTCCTCGCCGACGGGGCCGCGCTCGGGAACCCGGCCAACGACGCCAACAACGTGCGGCTCGACCCCACCGTCGCGTGGGCGCACGTCGCCCGCTCGACGGAACGCGTCGGCCTCATCGCCACGGCCTCGACGACCTTCAACGACCCGTGGGAACTCGCGCAGCGCCTGCTGTCGTTCGACGTCGTCTCGGGTGGACGTGCCGGATGGAACGTCGTGACCTCGCGGCATGCGCAGGCGGCGGCGAACTTCGGTCTCGACGGGCTCCTCGGCCGGGAGGAGCGCTATGCACGCGGCAGCGAGTTCGTCGATCTGGTCACCGCGCTGTGGGATTCCGCGCGCGACGGCGCCGACATCCGCCATCACGGGGCGCACTTCGATGTGGAAGGTCGCCTCACGGTGCCGGCGTCGCCGCAGGGGCGTCCGATCATCTTCCAGGCGGGAGGCTCCCCGCAGGGGCGTGAGCTGGCCGGCCGCGTCGCCGACGGCGTGTTCGCCGCCGAACTCACGAAGGAGGGCGCGATCGAGCACTATCGCGAGGTCAAGGCGCACGCCGCGCGGTTCGGGCGTGCCGCCGACGACGTGAAGATCCTGCCCGGGCTGCTGCTCACGCTCGGCAGCACCGAGGAGGAAGCGCGGCGTCGCAGCGACGAGCTGCACGAGCTCGGCCCGATCGAGTACTCCACGCAGTGGCTCTCGCAGTCGATCGGCTTCGACGTCTCGACGCTGCCCCTGGACGAGCGCTTCCCCGACGAGCTGCTGGAGGGCGAGATCGACCCGACGACGTTCGGTGGCAGCATCGGCTTCCGGCAGTCGATCTTCGAGCGCATCCGACAGACGCGTCCGACCGTGCGCGAGTACCTGCGCGAGACGCGCTACGTCGGATCCGGGCACGCCGGGTTCGCCGGCACCCCGGAACAGCTCGTCGACCGCATCGAGGACTGGTACCGCTCCGGAGCGATCGACGGCTTCAACCTGCAGCCCGACCGGCTGATCGACGGGCTGGAGGTCATCGCCGAGGAGGTGGTGCCGCTGCTCCGCAAGCGCGGCCTGTATCGGCACGAGTACGAGACCGAGACGCTCCGCGACCACTTCCGTGCCGCGTCATCCGTCGGGCAGCCCGCCTGATGCCGAGGTTCGGGCTCGCGCTGAACCTGGGGCTCGAGGACCGCTCGGTCCCGGCCACCGCGCGGCTGTACGAGGATGTGCTCGACGTCGTCGCATATGCGGAGCAGAGCGGGATCGATGCCGTCTGGATCGGGCAGCATCACTTCACGAACACCCCGGGTCCCGTGCCCTCTCCGCTCGTGCTGCTCACGGCCGCGGTGGCCAGGACCTCGCGCATCGATCTCGGCACCGGGATCGTCACACTGCCGCTGGAGGATCCGATCCGCCTGGCGGAGGATGCCGGCACGCTCGACGTGCTCTCCGGCGGCCGCGTGCAGCTCGGCGTCGGCACGGGAGGCGCGAACCTCGGCGCCTTCTCGGCCTTCGGACACGACTCCGCCGACCGCCATCGCCTCTTCGACGAGAAGATCGCGCGGCTCAACGACATCCTCGCCGGGCGACCGGTCTCGGACAGCTCCCCGGCGATCATCCAGCCGCACGTCCCCGACCTGCACCGGCGCGTGTGGCAGGCGGTGACCTCGCTCGACCGGGCTCGTTCCGCCGGGAGGCTGGGCCAGGGCATCCAGGTCGGCGCCTTCTTCGATTCCGTCGTCGACGGGCAGCTGCCGAAGGTCGAGGCCTATCTCGACGCCTACTCGTCGACGGGGCCCGACGACCTGCCCCGCATCGGGGTGTTCCGCTTCGTGTACCTGGGGGTGTCGCGGGATGCTGTGCTCGCCGAGCTCGAACCGATCCTCGGGCCGCGGCTGCCGCTCCTCGCCGACCGGGCGAGCGTGAGCGGGAACGATCGGCTCCGCGGACTCGGGCTGGAGGACTATCTCGACGCGGTCGGCGCGATCTACGGATCCGCCGACGACGCGCAGGCGGCGCTCGCCGCAGACCCGGTGGTCGCGCTCGCGACAGATGTCGTGGCCAACTCCGCTGTGCAGTCGACCTTCAGCGCCACGGCATCCCGTGCCCAGGTCGACGCGCTCGTCGCCGTTCGTTCTGAAGGAGTTCTCGTGGAATGAAGGAGCTCCTGTCTCGTGGGGTCCTTCATTCCACGAGAACTCCTTCATTCCAGGATGCCGAGCGGATGCCGAGCGGATGCTGCCGCCTCACTCCACCGGCAGGATCGCGTCGAGCAGCGTGCGGGTGACCTGGTCGCGCTCGTCGGAGAACAGCTCCCGTGCGGGGAACAGGTCGACCAGGCGCCCGGCGTCGAGCACGCCGATCCGGTCGCACACGAACTCGATGATGCTGAGGTTGTGTCCGATGAACAGATAGGTGAGGTCGAGCTGCTCGCGCAGATCGAGCAGCAGGTTGATGATCGTCGCCTGGGTCGACACGTCGAGCGCCGAGGTCGGCTCGTCGAGGATGAGCAGCTCCGGCTCGAGGGCGAGGGCCCGCGCGATGCCGATGCGCTGCCGCTGCCCGCCCGACAGTTCATGCGGATACCGGCGGGCATAGTCGGCCGGAAGCCCCACGAGGTCGAGCACGCGGGCGACCGTGGCGCGGGCCTCGCTCGCTCCCGTGGCCTTGCCGAAGCGCCGCACCGGTCGCGCGATCTGTTCGCCCACCGGGATGCGGGGGTTCAACGAGCTGCTCGCGTCCTGGAAGATGAACTGGAACCGCGGCCGCAGCGCACGCACCCGATTCGCGGATGCGGCCGTCAGATCGACGCCGTCGAACTCCACCCGTCCGCCCGTCGCCGGCAGCAGACCGCCGATCACCCGCGCGAGCGTGGACTTGCCCGAACCCGAGGCGCCGATGAGCCCGAACACCTCTCCACGTGCGACGTCGAAGCTCACGTCGTCGACCGCGCGGAAGACGCGGCGGGTGACACCCGTGCCGATCCCTCCGACGTGGAACTCTCGACTCACTCCGTCCAGCCGGAGCAGGGTCGGCGGGGCATCCGCCGGTTCCACGGCCGTGCGCGGCGACACGGCATCCGTTCCGGCCTCCACCGCCGCACCGAGCCGCACGGGCAGACCGGCCGCCTCCAGCGGGAAGCGCGCGCCGATCCCCGGCACCGCCGCGATGAGGGTACGGGTGTAGTCGTGCTGCGGGTTCTGCAGCACGACTCGCCGTTCGCCGGTCTCGACGATCCGCCCGTCCTTCATCACGGCGATGTCGTCGGCGACGTAGGACACGACACCGAAGTCGTGGGTGATGATCAGCAGCGCGCCACCGGATTCCTTCACCACGGTCTGCAGCAGGTCGAGGATCTGCTTCTGGATGACCGCGTCGAGTGCGGTGGTCGGCTCGTCGGCGATCAGCACCGCCGGCTGCGACAGGCTCGCGAGCGCGATCATCACGCGCTGGCGCATGCCGCCTGACAGCTCGTGCGGATACGACTTCAGCACGCGCTCGGCATCCGTGATCCCGACGTTCTCGAGCCAGGTCAGCGCGATGTCGTCCTGCTGCGGCCTGCGCGTGTCGGGGCGGTGATGCGCGATGATCTCGCGGAGCTGACTGCCGATGCGGAAGGACGGGTCCAGGGATGCGAGCGGATTCTGGAAGATCATGCCCACGTGCGAACCGCG
Source organism: Microbacterium saperdae (assembly GCF_006716345.1). NCBI lineage: Bacteria > Bacillati > Actinomycetota > Actinomycetes > Micrococcales > Microbacteriaceae > Microbacterium > Microbacterium saperdae. The sequence continues at coordinate 177,832 of NZ_VFOX01000002.1, read as the reverse complement.
GTACCGTCGCAGCCGGGCCTCGCTCGCCCCGGCGATCTCCTCGCCGCCGACCGTGATCGATCCCGAGACGACGTGCGCATCACGGGGGAGCAGCCCGAGCACGGTCGAGGCGGTGATGGACTTTCCGGAACCCGACTCCCCGACGAGCGCGAAGGTGCGTCCGGCATGAAGCTCCAGCGTGACGCCGTCGACGACGCGGGTCGCGTGATCACCTTCGCCGAACTCCACGGCGAGGTCGGCGATACGCAACGCGGGCGGTGCGGACTCCGCGCGGTCGGCGGCGGTCGCGGGAGGGGAGAGCAGATCGGTCATGAGCGGATCCTCCGTCGATGCGGGTCGAGCACGTCGCGCAGCCCGTCGCCCAGCCAGTTGAAGGCGAGTGCGACCAGCAGCACGACCAGTCCGGGGAGCAGAGCGGGCACGATGTTGCCCGAGATGATGACCTTGGCACCTTCCGAGATCATGCGCCCCCAGTCGGGTGTCGGCGGTTGCACGCCGATCCCGAGCGCCGACAGGCTCGAGGAGAAGACGATCATGATGCCGACCAGGCCGCTGGCGTAGATGAAGATCGGGGCCGCGACGTTGGGCAGCACCTCGCGGAACAGCACCGACCAGAACCCGGCGCCCAGCGAGAGTGCTGCTTCGACGTAGTCCTTCCCGCGTTGCAGCTTCACCTCGGCGAACACGATGCGCGCCACATACGGCGTCGCGGAGAACACGATCGCGGCGATCACCACGGTCGTGCCCGGGCCGAGGATCGCGGCGAGCGCGACGGCCGCGATGATCACGGGGAATGCGAACAGGATGTCGATCGTGCGCATGATCACGCCGGCGATGTTGTCGTTGGAGAAGCCGGCGATCAGCGCGAGCACCGAGCCGAGGACCGTGGAGGCCGCCACGGCGGCGATCGCGATGAGCAGGGAGGTCTGTCCGCCGTAGAGGAGTCTGCTGAGGATGTCGCGCCCCTGCTCGTCGGTGCCGAGCAGGTGATCGGGTGATCCGACGGGCAGGTATTTCAGCGCGCCGTCGGCGGCGAGCGGATCATGAGGGGCGATCCACGGCGCCAGCAGCGTGGCACCGACGATGAGGACCAGGAGCGCCACGGCGAGGGCCAGCTGGCCGTGGATGCGCCTGCTCGAGCGGCGCCTGCGCGCACGGGGCCCGCGGACGATCGTGAGCGCCTCGCCCTTCGCGGTCTGCAGCACCATCGGTCAGGTCCTCTTCAATCGGGGGTTCAGCACATCGACGGTGACGTCGGTCGCCAGGTTCACCACCAGGTAGCAGAGGGCGACGAGCACCACCCCGCCCTGGATCAGGGGATAGTCCTTGCCGTTGACGGCGTTGAGCACCTGGGTGCCGATGCCCGGCCAGTTGAACACCGACTCCACGAAGACGACGCCGGTGATGAGGGTGCCGATCTCGAGCCCGATGATGTTGACGACGGGCGGCAGGATGTTGCGGCCGACGTGACGCCCGTACAGGCGGATCGGTCCGATGCCCTGCGAACGGAAGGTGCGGAAGTGGTCCGACTGCCGCTCCTGGATGATGCCGATGCGGGTGAAGCGTGCGAGCACGAGCATCGAGATCAGCGCGGCCGAGATGCTGGGGAGGATCAGATGCAGAAGCAGGTCGCCGAAGCCGCCGCCGCGGCGCGAGTACATGCCGCTCACGGGGAGCCACTGCAGCTGCAGCGCGAAGATCCAGATCAGCACCAGCCCGAACCAGTAGACGGAGAGGTTGCTGCCGACCTGCACGATGAACATCGACGCCCGATCGATCAGGCGGCCGTGGCCGGTGCCGGCGAGCGTGCCGATCAGGATGCCGAACACGGCGCACACCACCACGCCGGCGGCCGTGAGGATCAGCGTGTTGAGGAAGTTCGGCCACAGGATGGCGAACACCGGCTGGTTCTGCACGATCGACAGGCCACCGCCTTCGACGAACAGGCTCCGCAGCCACCGCAGGTACTGCTCCCACAGGGGCAGATCGAGGCCGTACGCGACGCGGATGGCCTCGATCTGCTCCGGGGTGTGGGTACGCGCGTACTGGGCCTCGATCGGGTCACCCTGCGTGAGGTGGCCGATCGCGAACGTCAGCACCGACACGATCAGGAGGACCGGGACGAGGTTGACCAGACGCAGGAGGACGTGCTTGAGCGTACCCATGGGCGATGACTACCCGTCGATCCAGACCGAGGTCAGGTCGTACCAGTTGGTCGCCGGCCAGACGAAGCCCTCGACATCGGGGCTCAGCGCGTAGTAGCGCGTGAGGTTCGCGATCGGGATGACGACCGCGTTCTCGCGCACGAGCTTCTCTGCCGCCTGCCAGAGCGGGATGCGCTGGCTCTCGTCGTCCGTCGTGAGAGCGGCGTCGAGCGCTGCCGAGATCTCCGGGAAGTCCGCGGTGTCGAGTCCCTTGGCGGTGAGGCCGTTGTACCCCTGGTAGAGCCATTCGGCATACGATCCGCCGTACTCGTCGAACGTCAGGCCATCGGTCGGCTCGGCGTCGGAGTACGCGCGGGCGATGTAGCTCGTGCGGTCCAGCGAGACGATCTCGGTCTCGACGCCGATCTCCTTGTACTGGGCCTGCAGCCACTCGGCGGCATTCTGGTTCGCGACGTCGATCACGATCGTGAACGACAGCGGCTTGTCGGCGGTGTAGCCCGCCTCGGCGAGCAGCTCCTCGGCCTTCTCCGGGTCGTACTCGAAGTCGCGCGCCTCGGGGTCGTACGCCTCGTTGCCCGGAGGCTGGAAGGAGTACTGCGGCTGGGCGTACCCGTTGTAGACCTCGGCGGTCAGCTTCTCGCGGTCCAGACCGTGGATGAGCGCCTGACGCACGCGCTCGTCCTTGATGTCGGGGTTGCGGAAGTTGAACGACAGGTAGAGGAGGGATGCGCCCGTGCCTTCCGGCACCTGGAAGCCCTGCTCCTCGAGGGTGTCGACGTCGTCGGGCTGCACGTAGCTGATCTGGTCGACCTCGCCGCTGAGCAGCGCCGCGAGTCGCGTCTGGTTGTTCGGGATGATCCGGAACGTGAGCGAGTCGAGATTCGGCTCGTCGCCCCAGTAGTCCTCGTTCTTCTCCAGCACGATCCGGTCGCCGGTCGTGCGCGACACGAAGGTGTACGGGCCGGTGCCGTCGGGGTGCTCGGCGAATCCGTCGTTGCCGTACTCCTCCCAGACCGCCGGGTTGCCGATGTTCAGCGTGGCCATCGACTGCGCGAGGATGCGGGGGAAACCGAGGAACGGCTTGTCGAACGTGAAGCGGTAGTGGGTGTCGTCGACGACCTCGCCCGAGATCAGCCCGCCGAACCACACGGCGAGGTTCGCCGCGCTCTTCTCGTCGTAGAACTCGTAGCTCTCATCGCTGATGCGGCGCACGTTCTTGTCGAGCGCCTCGGCGTCGAACGGGGTGCCGTCGTGGAAGGTCGCGTCGTCGCGCAGCGTGAAGTCCCACACGGTGCCGGAGTCGTCGACGCTCCACTCGGTCGCGAGGCTCGGGAGGATCTCGGTCGGGTCGGTCTCTCCCGACGTGTCCTCCTTGGTGAGTCCCTCGAACAGGTTGCGCGAGACGCGGTAGGTCTCCCAGTAGCCCTGGCGATGGGGGTCGAGTGCCAGCGGTTCGAGGTACAGCGCCGAGACGAAGTCCCCTCCCGCGACCGGTTCGCCCGTTCCGCCGTTCTGGTCGGCCGGGCCGTTGGTGCTGCAGCCGCTGATGACGAGGGCGGCGATCACGGCGATCGCGCCGACAGCCGCCCCTCTTCTGAATCGCATGTCTGTGTGGTCCTCTCGTGCGGGTCACGACGGCGGATGCAGGCCACGCGTCGTTCGGGATCGGCCCAGTAAAGCCGGGTCGCGCGACGCGCGCCGAGACCGCGTTACAGAACGTAGTGATCCGTCGCGGAACGACTCACACGCGGCCGTCGAGGGGCTCGCGAGGAGGATGAGGGCCATCCGAGGCGGCACTTTCGGCGCCCCCGGCGAGGGAGGAAGCATGACGATCACCGAGCAGTCCACCGCCGCCCGCGGCGTCGCTGAGCCGCGCATCCGGCGACTGGGCGTCTTCTCCCAGGTGCATGGGCGCACGGGGCAGGACATCCGCGAGGTGTATGCGCGCCTCCTCGACGCGATCGTGGCCGCCGACGAGCTGGGCGTCGACACGTTCTGGGTCGGACAGCACCACGTCGACCCCTCCAGCGGTCGGCTGCCGTCGCCGTTCCCCCTGCTCGCCGCCGCAGCGGAGCGGACCAGCCGGATCCGCCTGGGAACGGCGATCGTGGTGCTCCCCCTGGAGGATCCGCTGCGGCTCGCGGAGGATGCCGTCGTCACGGATCTGCTCTCGGGTGGGCGGCTCGAACTCGGGGTCGGGGCGGGTGGCGGCTCGGAGCCCGCCTACCGCGCGTTCGGGCGGGACGGATCGAGCGAGGGGCGCCGCCGTGCGTTCGATGCGCACCTCTCACGCCTCCTCGAGGCTCTCGAGGGAGCATCGCTGACGGGCGAGGCCGGCGGGCCCTCACTGGTGCCGGCGGCGGGCGATCTGCGGGACCGGGTCTGGGTGGCGGCCGGCACGGTGGAACGCGCGGCCGAGGCGGGGCGTCGCGGCGTGCGGCTGCTCACGGGCACGTTCAGTGACACGCCTGCCTTCCAGCGCGCGAAGATCGATGCCTACGCGCAGGCCTTCGCCGCAGCGGGGCACGCGGAGGTGCGTCGTCGGATCTCGGCCGGCCGCTTCGTCTACACGGGAGACTCGCGGGCCGCGATCGAGGACGAGGTGCGCGAGGGGCTCGCGGCGCATCAGGAGCGGATCAGGACCTTCGCGCCGGAGCTCGGCGACCTGACCACAGCGGAGTACCTGGCGCGTGTGACGCGCTACGGGGCGCTGCCGGATGTCGTCGATCAGCTGCGTGCGGATGTCGGTATCGCCGATGTCGCGACCGACTTCCACGCCATCCTCAGCCTGTACCCGGCCGCGGGCGACGTCACACCGGCGACGGACGTCGATCTGCGGCGTATCGCACAGCTCGTCACCGAGATCGCCCCGGCCCTCGGCTGGACGCGGGGCTGATCCCGGCCGAGGGCGGGGCGGTCCGGTTCAGCCGGCGCCCTGTCCCGCGGCGATGCTCGCGCTGAGTTCGCCGAAGATCTTGGTCGGGTCGGTGCCGCGCACGAACCAGTCGCCGACGATGCGCTCCTTGTAGACCCGGGGGTTGTGCGAGGCCAGGGTGCGGGCGTTCCGCCAGTGCCGGTCGAGCAGCAGGTCCTTGGAGACGCCGGAGGCGCCGAGGGCATCGAACACGATCGTGCTGGCATCCAGCGCCGCCTGGATCGCGACGAGCTGGGCCTGGTCGGTCTCGACCGTCGAGCGGATGAGCGCCTCCTTCTCGGCGGCCGCATCGCCCACGGCGTGCGCCTCGGCGACCGCGTCGATCGAGGCCGAGGAGCGTTGCACGGCGGCCTCCGCGGCGTAGGCGTGCGCGGAGACCCGACCGATGACTTGCAGCAGCTGCGCGTCGTCGACGGGGGACTGGTCGAGCGCGTGGGCGTAGGTGCGCGTGCGTGCCTTGAGCGCGGCGACCCCGTCGCGCCGTGCCGCCCTGGCGATGCCGGCCAGGATCGCCAGGAGCGAGGTCTGATAGAACAGGCCCTGGTAGCTGAACCGGGTCTCGACGGGGAAGATGTCCTGCGCGTCGACACGGGCATCCCGATACGTCGCGCTGCCGCTCGCGGTGGTCTGCTGGCCGAATCCGGGCCAGTCGTCGGTCAGCTCGACGCCCGGCTGCTCGCGGCGCACGAGGGCTGTGAGGATGCGTCCGTCGTCCGTGCGCCCGAGCACGTCGAGCCAGTCCGCGTACAGGCTGCCCGTGGCGTAGAACTTGGCGCCCGTGAGCAGCCATCCGTCCGACTCCTCCTGCGGGCGCAGGATCGTCTTGAGATCGGAGAACGAGCCGTTGTTCGCCTCGGTCCACCCGCCGCCCACGAAGTCGCCGGCGATGAGCCGGTCGAGCCACACGGTGGTCGTCTCCGACGGTTCGGCGTTCAACCGGTCCTCCACGAAGGCGAGATGGTTGCGCCAGACGTGCGACACGTTGGGGTCGGCCTCGCCGAGGTCGGTGAGCAGCTGGAACGTCTGCCGCAGCGACGCTCCCCATCCGCCCAGCGACTCGGGGATGCGGAGCCGCCCGAAGCCGGCCTCGATGAGCCAGCGCACCTGCTCCGTGGGGAAGGCCCTGACGGACTCGCGCTCCCGGTTGCCCTCGGCGATGCGATCGAACACCGGCTGGAATCGCGCCGAGAGATCGGCGTCCAGAGCGGTCGGCGGGGCGAGGAGCGAGGAGGCGGTGATGGTCGTCATGCTCGCACGGTAGCTGTGGCCGTGAGGGGGGCGCACCCGACCGATCGCAGAGCGTCGCGCGGCGTAAAGCGCCGTAAAGCGCCGTCACGGCGCGTCACACGGACATCGCTTGCCCGCAGCAGACGGTTGCATCGGAGCACCGCTTCCGCGGAACCCGACCCAGGAGGATCCATGTCCCGTCAGCTGCATCTGCTCGCCTTCGGCCACGTGCCAGGAGCGCTGACCGGCGCATGGCGCCTTCCCGAGGTCGCGACCGATCGGAGGAGCCTGCTGCAGCGCACGATCGACACCGCCCGCGTCGCGGAGGCGGGGCTGCTCGACGCGATCTTCTTCGCGGACGGACTCAACTTCGGCCCCGCCGGCACCTGGCCGCACAAGACACCGGATGACTTCGAACCCCTGACCACGGCGGCCGCGCTGTCGACCGTGACCGAACGGCTGGGTCTCGTGGTGACGGGGTCGTCGCAGTTCCAGGCGCCGTACAACCTCGCCAGGCAGCTGCTGTCGCTCGACAACCTCACGGGTGGGCGCGCGGGCTGGAACCTCGTCACCAGCTTCGCCCAGGCCGCGGCGGACAACTTCGGCACGCGCGGCGTGGTCGCCCACGACGACCGCTACCGGCAGGCGGAGGAGACGCTCGAGGTCGTGCGTGCGCTGTGGGACTCGCTGGAGGAGGATGCCGTGATCGCGGATGCCGAACGCGGGATCTTCCTCGATGTCTCGAAGGTGCACCGCGCCGACCACCACGGCGAGCACTTCGACGTCACGGGTCCGCTCGGTGCACGGCGCTCGCCGCAGGGGCAGCCCGTGATCTTCCAGGCCGGCTCTTCGACCGCGGGCACGGACTTCGCCGCCCGGCACGCGGATGCGATCTTCACCGGGCATCCCACGTTCGAGCGGGCGCAGGAGTTCTACGGCCGGATCACCGGACAGGCGCGTGATGCCGGCCGCACGCATCTGCCGATCGTGACCCCCGGCCTGTCGTTCGTGGTCGGCTCGACGGACGAGGAGGCGCGGCGGATCGAGGAGCACCTCGCCGAGGCGTTCATCCCGGAGTACCAGGCCGCCTGGCTCCAGGAGGTCGACATCGACGTGACCGGCTATCCGCTCGACGGCCCCGTGCCGCTGGACCGCTTCGCCTCCGCATCCGAGAAGCACCACACCGCGCTCGCCGGCTACCGGCACATCGCCGAGGGCTCTGCCACGCTGCGCGAGTTCCTCTACCGGACGATCTCGGCGTTCGGATTCCGGGTGGTCGGATCGCCCGAGCGGATCGCCGACGAGATCCAGCACTGGTACGAGGACGGTGCGGCCGACGGGTTCATCCTGCAGGCGGCGGTGGTTCCCGATCAGCTCGAGCAGTTCACGCAGCATGTGGTGCCGATCCTGCAGCAGCGCGGCCTCTTCCGCCGCGAGTACGCGGGCGACACCCTGCGCAGCCACCTCGGCATCCCGGCCCCGGCGAACCGGTACACCGCTGCGCGCTGATGCCGTCGACAGGCCGACTCAGGCGTCGCGCTTGGCCTCCAGCCGCCGCACGCGGGGGATGACCTCCTCCGCGAAACGTACGAGTTCGGGGAGCTGCGGCGAGAACTGCAGCAGGAACGTCGACACCCCGACCTCGGCGAAGCGGAGGAACCGTTCGGCGACCTGGTCGGGCGTGCCGATCAGGTCGGGGCGCAGGCCGCGGTTCGACACGGAGTAGTCCTTGAGGTCGACCGCGGTGTCGAGCTGCGACTTGCTGACGAACTCCTGGTACGACGCGTAGGCGGGGCCGTCCTGCACGTTCGTGATGCGCTCGACCTCGGCGCGGGCCTCGTCCTCGGTGTCGCGCACGACCGCGAACGCCGCCATGCCGAACGCCTCGAACGGAGTACGACCGGCGGCGGCGCGACGTCGGGTCATGTCCTCGACCTTCGCCCTGAGCTCGTCGACGGTGCCGCCGTGGGTCAGATAGGCATCCGCGAAGGAGGCGATCGTGCGTCGCCCTGCTTCGCTCTCGCCGCCCGCGTAGATGCGAGGTCGTACCTGCGGCTTGGGTTCGAGGAACGTGCCGTCGAGTGTGTAGTAGTCGCCCGCATACGAGAAGGGGGTCTCGCTCCAGAGCCCACGGAGCACGTCGACGAACTCGATCGTGCGCGCATAGCGGTCGTCGTGCGCGGTGAACACGCCGCCGTACTGCCTGGCTTCCTCCGCCCACCACGCCGAGACGACGTTGAGGGTGAAGCGGCCTCCGGAGATCGCGTCGATCGTGGCGGCCTGCTTGGCGGCGAGGGCGGGGTTGTGGAATCCGGGACGCACGGCGGCCAGGAGTTCCAGTCGCGAGGTCACGGCGGCGAGACCTGCCGTGATCGTCCATGCGTCGAGTGCCGGCCCCTCCGGCCCCTTGACGTCGTTGAGGTTGAGTTCGGGGATCAGCGTCAGGTCGAAGCCGCCGTCCTCGGCCGCGCGGGCGATCGCGGCGAGGTGCGCGAAATCGGCGGGCGTCTGCTCATCGGCGACGTTGCGGAGCCATCCTCCGAAGATCGGGGTCCAGTATCCGAAACGGATGCGCGGGGCGGCGGTGGTCATGAATCTCCTCCTGCAGACATGGTCATGACGCTAGGCCGTGCGGACGTCTGCGCCCCAGCGGCCTGCAACAGTCGGAAACCGGGTACGCTGAAAGTAGACCAATCGTTCTGTCTATCCGTGCGGGAGGAACCCATGACCACCACCACGTCGAAACGGCCGAGCCCGGCTCGCGCGCGCCTGATCGACACCGCCACCCGTCTCTTCTATGCCGAGGGCATCCATTCCGTGGGCGTCGACCGCGTGATCGCCGAGGCCGAGGTCACCAGGGCCACCCTGTACAAGCAGTTCGGCGGCAAGGAGAACCTCGTCCTCGCGTACCTGCACAACGAGGACGAGAACCTCCGCGCGATGTTCGTCGCGGCGGGAGCATCCGTCACGGATCCGGAAGGACTCCTCGACGCGGTCGTCGAGGGCATCGCGGCCGACATCCGTCTGCGGCACACGCGCGGATGCCCGTTCATCAACGCCGCCGCGGAGTACCCGGATGCCGAGGGGGCCGTGCGTCGGCTCATCGACGAGCACCGGGAGTGGTTCCGGGGCACGCTGCAGTCCGTGGCGGAGACGGCGGAGTTGGAGCGTCCTGCCGAGGTCGCGGCCTCCCTCGTCCTGCTGCGCGACGCCGCCCTCGTGGGGGGATATCTCGATGGCGAGGAGCGTGTGGCCCCTGCTTTCGAGCGCACGGCGCGTGCCGTGATCGACGCGCATCGGCCGCTCTGAGGGCCGGAAACCTGTTAACAGAGTGACAAAAGTGGTGCGACACGCCCTGGATATCGCCAAAACCCGCGAAATGACGCGGAAATGAGGGTGGTGGTTGATACATTCAAGGCGGTCACTCGACCAGGAGCATCCGCTCCGACACCCACAACGATGCGACGGGATCTCGTCGCTGGAGGATGACATGGCTGACAAGTCCATCACCAAGACCGAGCTCGTCGCGAGCATCGCAAGCGCCACGGGCCAGAGCCAGGCCACCGTCTCCGGTGTCCTCGACTCGCTGTTCGCCACGGTCTCCGACGCTGTTGCCAAGGGCAGCAAGGTCTCGATCCCGGGTTGGATCTCGTTCGAGCAGGTCGACACCGCTGCCCGCACGGGCCGCAACCCGCAGACCGGCGCCGAGATCAAGATCCCGGCCGGCAAGCGCGTCAAGGTCACCGCTGGCTCCAAGCTGAAGGCTGCCGTCAAGTAATCTCGACCGCACCTCTTCGAAGGCCGTCGCCCCTGTGGGCGGCGGCCTTCGTGCATCCCCGGGCGGGGCGGGCGGACAGCCGTTCCGAGCAGGTCGGATACCGCGGATACGCGGCTTAGGCTGGAGGGGTGAGTTCCCGCCCCGATACGACCAGCCGGAGTTCGGCGTATCGTGTCGCCGGCGTGGCCATCCTGATCGCCGCCGCCCTCGTGGCCGTGATCGCCGCCCTCGTCATCGGCGGCGGCGCCAAGACGCCGCTGCTGCAGGATCCGGGCCCCTTCGTGCTCTGGGGCACCCCGATCGCGAAGCTGCTCATGAACATGGCGGGCGCCGCGATGCTCGGCTCCCTGGTCCTCGCGCTGTTCGCGCTGCGCAGCGGCGAGAAGTCCTTCGACACGGCGCTCAACGTCGCCTCGATCGGAGCGGCGGTCTTCACCGTCGCGGCGGGGCTCGCCGGTTTCCTCGCGTTCATGTCCGCGTTCAACCCCCAGCTCAGTCTCGAGCGGGAGTTCGGTTCGCAGCTCGGCCGCTTCCTGCTCACCCTGCCGCTCGGTCAGTCGTGGCTCATCACGACCGTGTTCGGAGCGGTCATCACGGTTCTCGCGTTCGCGTGGCGGAGCTGGACCACGACCCTGCTCACGGCGATCCTCGCCGCCGCCTCGTTCCTGCCCCTGGCCACCCAGGGCCACGCGGGTGACCTCGCCGGCCACAACGTCGCGGTCAACTCGATCCTCCTCCACACGATCGGCGCCGCGGTCTGGCTCGGCGGACTGCTGCTGCTGGTCGTGCTCCGCGGTCGACCGGACGTCGACACCCCGCGCCTCGTGTCGCGCTACTCCACCCTCGCGATCGCCGCGTTCGTCGTGGTCGCCGTCTCGGGCGTCGCGCGCTCGGTCGTCGCTCTCGGGGACTGGAGTGCGCTGTGGACGCCGTACGGCGTCATCCTGATCGCCAAGGTCGTGCTGCTGGGGGGCATGGGGCTGCTCGGCGCCTGGTATCGCGCGCGGCTGATCCCCCGGCTCTCCGGCGAACGCGCCTCCCGCTGGTTCTGGATGCTGGTCCTGTGCGAGGTCGCACTCATGGGTCTGGCTTCGGGCGCCGCAGCCGCGCTCGCGCGCACCCCTCCGCCGACCGGTGAGGTGGCGTTCGCCCAGACGCCGGCCGAGGTGCTGACCCGCACCGCGCTGCCGCCGGAGTTCACGATCGACCGCTGGTTCACGTCGTGGGACATCGACATCCTGTGGCTGGTCGCCGCCGGGTTCGGACTGTTCTTCTACCTGGCCGGGGTCATCCGCCTGCACCGCCGGGGCGACCGCTGGCCGATCTACCGCACCATCTTCTGGGTGCTGGGCATGCTGATGCTGGTCTGGGTCACCGGCGGCCCGATCAACGCGTACCAGGAGTACCTGTTCAGCGTGCACATGCTCGGGCACATGATGCTGTCGATGGCGATCCCGCTGCTGCTCGTGAGCGGAGCCCCGATCACGCTCGCCCTGCGCGCCGTCCACAAGCGCGACGACGGCACGCGCGGCGGACGCGAGTGGATCATGTGGGCCGTGCACTCCCCGTTCTCGCGCGTCGTCACGCATCCGTTCGTCGCGGCGGGCATCTTCATCCTGTCGCTGTGGGCGTTCTACTTCACCGATCTCGTGCGCTGGTCGATGTACGAGCACCTCGGACACGAGTGGATGGTCGCGCACTTCCTGATCTCCGGCTACCTGTTCGTGCTGAGCCTGATCGGCGCGGACCCGGTGCCCTACCGCCTGCCCTACGCCGGCCGCCTGATCACCCTGATCGCGGTGATGGCCATGCACGCCTTCTTCGGCATGGCGATCATGATGCAGGAGGGGTTGATGGTCGCCGACTGGTTCGGCTCCATGGGGCGCACCTGGGGCCCTGACCCGATGGACGATCAGTACATCGGCGGCGGTGTCGCCTGGTCGATCGGTGAGATCCCGACGCTCATCCTCGCGATCACCGTCGCGATCCAGTGGAGCCGGGACGACACCAAGGTGCAGCGCCGCGGAGACCGCCATGCCGACCGCACGGGCGATGCCGAGCTCGAGGAGTACAACGCCAAGCTCGCCGCTCTCGCCGAGCGCGACCGCCGTCAGGCCGAGCGCGCCTGACCGCGGCCGCTAGTCTCCTGCGGGCTCGCCCGGCGATCCGACGCGGATCGATGCGGAGCCGTTGGGCAGGATCAGGATCGATCCGTTGACCTGGAACGGGACGTCTTCCGAGACGGCCTCGACCGAGCCGTCGAACAGCGACTTGATCTCGACCTCGACGTGCGCCACGGCGTCAGCGGGAGGGATCTGCCAGTGCCCGCCGTCCGGGGCGACGGTCACCTGGGGCTGCTCGGCGATCGACCACTTCGGCAAGGAGGCGATGCGGTTGCTGACCTGCAGGCCGAACGGGCATGCCGTCGGCTGGAGGACCTCCTGTGCCGTGCACTGCGTGAGGAACTCCTCGACGCGTTCCTGCACGACGCCGACGAACTCCTTCGTCGGTGTCGTCTGCACGTCGAGGGGAGTGATCGCGAGCGGGGTGTCCGCGAGGACGCCGATGCCGGTCGCCTCGGCGATCGCCGTGTCGACCGTGACCGAGTAGAGGCCCGGTGTGAAGACGAGGAGGGACAGCGGGTCGAGGGCTCCGGCTTCGGCGCCGTCCGCCGAGATCTGCCGCCGATCGACCTCGAACCCGTTGACCGCGAACTGATCCGCGCCCCGGAGGGTGAGGTCGACGACCGCGAGCGGGCTGGTCATGAAACGCCAGTTGGGGGTGACGCCTACCCAGCCGTCCTGCGCGACGAGGAAGGTGGTGGTGCCTTCGTGGCCACCGGCCTGGTAACTGACGGTCACGGCGGTTCCGCCGTCGACGGGCTTCTCCGAGTCGACGTGTATGTCGGACAGCGGTGCCAGAGCGGCGTGGCGGAGCATCGCCTCGGATGCCCCCGCGTCGACGCCGGCCTGAGCGAGCGTCTCGCGGTCGATCGCGACCCCGGGGATGCGCAGCGCGTCGGCCGCCCGCCCGGCCGAGAGCAGGTCGAGGTAGCGGGTGACGAAGGCCGAAGGGCCGTAGAACTGCTGGTACAGGGTGGCACCGCCGGCGCCGATCGCCGCGACCAGGAGCAGCCCGATGACGGTCAGCATCGCGAGGTCGACGCCGAGACGAGCGCGCCGAGGCGCCTTCGTCTCCACCTGGTTCATGGCGCCAGTCTAGGAGGACGTCCTGAGACGATGCCGAGCGCCACGAGGCGCTGGCCGATGCCGGGCCGTACCATGGGGGAGCGCCTGTACCCACCCGCTTCCCCGTGAGAGATCCGTGTCCCTTCCCGCCCTGTCCGACGAGCAGCACGAGCTGTTCCGTCTCATCGAGGACACCAGCGAGCACGTGTTCATCACCGGCCGTGCCGGCACGGGGAAGTCGACCCTGCTGCAGTACTTCGCGTGGAACACCGCCAAGCAGATCGCGATCTGTGCGCCCACGGGAGTGGCGGCGCTCAATGTCGAGGGGCAGACGATCCACTCGCTGTTCCGCCTGCCCATCGGACTGATCGCGGATGGCGACATCGATCAGAACGACGCCACGCGCCGCATCCTGAACGCGATCGAGACGCTGGTCATCGATGAGATCTCGATGGTCAACGCCGACCTGATGGATGCGATCGACCGGTCGCTCCGCCAGGCACGAGGTCGGCGCGGCGAGCCGTTCGGCGGGGTGCAGGTCGTGATGTTCGGCGACCCCTACCAGCTCGCCCCGGTGCCGCCGCGCGGCGACGAGGCCCGCTATGTGCAGGACCACTACCGGTCGTTCTGGTTCTTCGACGCGAAGGTGTGGGCGGGCGGCTCGGGGGGCTCGGGTTCGTCCGACCAGCAGGGGCTCTTCGAGGTCGACACCCGGGCGAAGCTGCACGTGCGCGAACTGGTGCAGATCCATCGTCAGTCGGATGACGGCTTCAAGGCCATGCTCAATGCCGTGCGCTACGGGCGGGTCACGGCCGAGATCGCCGGAGTGCTCAACACCCAGGGCGCACGAACGCCCCCTGAACCGGAGCCGGGCGAGGTGCCGATGATCACCCTGGCCACGCGCAACGACATCGTGAACAGCATCAACAGCCGCCACCTCGCCGCCCTCGCGGGCAAGGAGCAGACGGCGCGCGCCGAGGTCAGCGGCGACTTCGGACGCGGAGAGGCATCGTTGCCCGCCGAAGCCGAGCTCAAGCTCAAGGTCGGCGCGCAGGTGATGTTCCTCCGCAACGACACCGCGATGTCGGGTGAGCCTCCGCGCTGGGTGAACGGCACGATCGGCACGGTGCTGCGCATTCTCGGCAGTTCCGTGCGCGTCGACATCGACGGCGAGGAGGTCGACGTCGAACCGGCCGTCTGGGAGCGCTTCCGCTACGCGTACGACCAGAACACCAAGAAGCTCAGCCGCGACGTGGTCGCCGAGTTCACGCAGTTCCCCCTGCGGCTGGCGTGGGCCGTCACGATCCACAAGTCGCAGGGCAAGACGTACGAGCGCGCGATCATCGACCTCGGTTCCGGGGCGTTCGCACCCGGGCAGACCTACGTCGCGCTCAGCCGACTGACCTCGCTGGAGGGGCTGTACCTGTCACGGGACCTGCGTCCTCGCGATATCCGCGTCGATGAGGACGTGCGGCGATTCATGCGCGATGCGTGGCTGGCGGCATCCACGCCGGAGCTCCCGAAGAGCTGAGCGGTCTCGTCAGGCCGCCGCGCGCGCCCGGTCGAGGTCTTCGAACAGCTCCGTGTTGAAGCGGTAGGCGAGCAGCACCTCGTCGATCACGCGCTCGCGCTCGGCCTCGTCCCATGGGGCGGAGTCGAGCTGCTCGCGGTAGACGTCCTTGAACGCGGCGGGGTCGGCGATGTCGTCGAACAGGTAGAAGCCGATGCCGTTCGTCTCGAAGCCGAAGCGGCGTGCCATCACGCGGCCGATGAAGATCCCGCCCGAGAGATCGCCGAGGTAGCGGGTGTAGTGGTGCGCGACGAAGCCGCCCGGCCAGGTCGCGCCGACCTCGCGGATGCGGTCCACGTACCGCTGCGTCGTGGGCAGCGCGACGATCTGCTCGCGCCAGTCGGCTCCGAGCAGGAACTCCAGGTCGGCTTCGAGCGCGGGAAGGCGCGTGAGCTTGTCGCTGAGGAACACCGAGGCCACCGGATCCTGGCGCATGCGCTCGCCGACACCCTCGAGTGCGTCGTAGATGAAGTAGTGCTGCGCGACGAGGGAGATGTAGTCCTCGCGAGAACCCTCGCCCTTGAGGAGGTCGGACATGAAGCCGGCGGTCTCGCTGCGCGAGTGCGATCCGGAGGAACGTTCCCGGAGGGCGGCGGAGAAGGAGAGGATCTCGGACATGACCTCAGTGTAAGGGTTGCCTAAGTCGTCACGAAACCCGGAGACTCATGAATTCCCGGTGCGAATCCTGGGGATCAGTCGTGCGGACGCGGCTCGATGCCCAGGCGCTCGCACGCAGCGTCGTAGATCGCGACGACCTCGCGGCGCACTGCGGGGCGGTCGGCGATGGGGCCGCCCGGCCACGCCACCGTCAGCTCGGACGTGACTCCGTCGCGGGTGACGTCCCACCGGCCGCCGTCCCCGTCGAATCCCGTCATCACGGCGTCCGTGATCGCACCGCCGTCCGAGGCCGAGAAGGCCCGGGCGATGAGGAGATTGTCGTCGGTGTGGTCGCCGTTCATGTGGCGCAGCACGGCGGCGGTCACGTCGGCATCGAAGGAGTGGGGCACATTCACACCTTATGACGCTTCGCGCGGGGTGGTCTTTCAGCATCCGCGTTCTAGACTCGGGAGACATCTTCTCGGGGGTTCCTTCCATGCAGCTTCTCTCGTCGCGCCGGTGGCGCGCCGCCGCGGCCAGTGCGGCCGTGCTCGGTCTCGTCCTCACCGGTTGTACTGCGGAGGACTCCTTCACCTACACCCCGCCCGCTCAGGTCGACGGCGCCCTCCCCGACGACACGGTCGCCGCGATGCAGGCGGCGGTCGACAGCGCGATGGTCTCCTCGGGGGCATCCGGAGCGATCGTGGGCGTCTGGGTGCCGTGGGCCGGATCCTGGGTGACCGGCGTCGGCACGACCGAGAAGGACGGCGCCCCGGTCGACACCGACATGTCGTTCCGCATCGCCGACGTGACCCGCCTGATGACCTGCGATGTGCTCTACGCGCTGGCCGACGAGGGCACCGTCGAGCTCGACGCGCCCGTGCCCGAGTACGTCTCCGGCGTGGCCGACATGAAGGACATCACGCTCCTCGACCTCTGCAACGGCACCAGCGGTGCCGGCTCCTCCGAGGCGACCGTGAAGTCGGCGTGGATGAACACGCCGGGTCGCATCTGGTCTCCTCTGGAGCTCGCCGGCTACGGCCTCGGTCGGGAGCGGATCCCCCCGCACACCACCTTCCGCGATTCCGATGCGGGATATCTGCTGCTCGGGCTCGCGCTGGAGCGGGCCTCAGGCATGTCGGCATCTGAGCTGATCGCGGAGTACGTCACCGAGCCCCTCGGCCTGTCGAACACGTCGCTGCCCGGTGACGCGGCCGCTCCGCCGTCGACCGGACCCGTGTTGAAGGGCCACTACATGAACGCCGTGGAGGGCGGGTACGACTGTGCGGCGCCGGTCGACATCACCACACTGTCGGCGAGCAGCGGGTTCACGGACTCCGGTGCGGTCTCCACGATCGCCGACCTCGGCCGCTACGCGCAGGCCGAGGCGCAGCAGGCGCTCCGCACGAAGGACGATCCGGACCGCTTCGGCTCCCCGCTCCCGCTCAGCAGCTCCGCACCGTCCTGGTATCAGGCCACCGGCGGCGCCTACCTCGTGGGCTCCCTCATCGGCCAGCACGGATGGACGCCCGGCTACGCGACCGCTGCGTACTCCGATCCTGCGACAGGTTTCACCGTGGCCGTCGTGCTCAACGACTCCACGGCCTCGGGCAACATCGCCGCCTACCTCGCCTGGGAGCTCGCCGCGATCGGTTCGAAGGCTCCCGCCGCGGAGGGCCAGACCGCTCCCGAGTTCGGGCTGCCGTTCACGGGCGAGCAGTACCACGAGTCGATCACCAACGCGGCGCTCACCTGCGCCGCGCCCCCCGCGGAGTGATCCCGTTCTGACCTGCGGCGGCGTCCGGAAGGAGCGGCGATGACGATCATCGACAACGCGATCTACGTGGACGGCATCCGCACAGCGAATCCGAAGAGTCTCAGCGAGACCTTCGAGCGGATGCGCGAGCGGCAGGGCATGAGCTGGATCGGCCTGTACCGCCCCAGCGAGGAGGAGATCCGCGAGGTCGCCGACGAGTTCGGCATCCACGCGCTCGTCGTGGAGGATGCGCTCGGCGGACACCAGCGTTCCAAGCTCGAGCGCTACGGCGACGTGCTGTTCATGGTGCTGCGTCCCGCGCGCTACCTGGACGACACCGAGGAGGTCGAGTTCGGTGAGGTGCACGTCGTGGTCGGACCGGACTTCGTCGTGACGATCCGGCACGCCGAGTCGCCGGATCTGGGACGGGTGCGCCGCCGCCTGGAGGGCGACCCCGCACTGCTCGCGCGCGGCCCCGAGGCGGTGCTGTATGCGATCCTCGACGAGGTCGTCGACGAGTACGCTCCCGTGCTCGCCGGGCTCGAGAACGACATCGACGAGATCGAGAGCCAGCTGTTCGAGGACGACGTGGACGCCACGCAGCGCATCTACGAGCTCGGCCGCGAGGTGATCGACTTCCAGCGCGCGACCCAGCCGTTGTCGGGGATGCTGGAGGCGCTGCTGCGCGGTTCCGAGAAGTACCTGGTCGACGAGGAGTTGCAGCGCTACCTGCGCGACGTGCTCGACCACACGCTCCGCGTCGCCGACCGGGCGAACACGTTCCGCACGGTGCTCGACAATGCGCTGACGGTGGAGTCGACGATCGTCGCGCGCCGTCAGAACGAGGAGATGCGGCGGATGACCGAACTGAGCATCCGACAGAACGAAGAGGTCAAGAAGATCTCCGGCTGGGCGGCGATCCTGTTCGCACCGACCCTGATCGGGACGATCTACGGCATGAACTTCGACCACATGCCCGAACTGCACTGGGTGCTCGGATATCCGATGGCGATCGCCATGATGCTGGCGATGGGCCTGGGCCTGTACGTCGTGTTCAAGCGCAAGGGCTGGCTCTAGCATCCCGCTCGCCCGGGACGCCGGAGCGGTCAGCCTTCGTCGGCGTCGGGCATACCGGGACCGGGGCCGGGTCGCACGGCGGCATCCGGGGCGATGTCGATGCGGGTGACGCCTTCTCGTTCGGTCACCTCGATGCGCGGGGCCGCGTCGGCCTCCGTGGCGTCGGGAGCAGCGGTGAGCTGATCGTGGCGCTTCTCCTCGCTCGTCATCTCGGGGACGGACGTCGCCTCGGCGGAGGTCTCATCGGGCTTCGTCATGGTGCTTCTCCTCGGTATCGGGGGTGTGGGTCTTGTCCTCCGCGCGTCGCCGTCCCCAGCGGGCGAGGAGAGAGAGCAGGGCGCCGACCGCGAGCAGGATCGCTCCGAACAGCCAGACGATCGGGCGCTGCTGCGTGAGCAGCAGGATGCAGGAGCCGATGCCGAGCACGGGGACGAACGTCCACACCCGGAAGTGGTCGTGATCGACGCGGTCGCGCCGCAGCACCAGCACCGACACGTTCGCGCTCAGGAAGACGAAGAGCAGGAGCAGCACGACGGTCTCGGCGAGCGTGGCCAGGTCTCCGACGAGTGTCAGACCCATGGCCACCAGGGTGCTGGCCAGGATGGCGACCCAGGGTGTCTTCCGCTTCGGCAGCACGCGGGAGAGGACGGCGGGCAGCAGCTTCTGCTCCGACATCCCGTAGGTGAGGCGACTGACCATGATCATCGTCAGCAGCGCGCCGTTCGCGACCGCGATCAATGCGATGAGGCTGAACAGCCAGGAGGGGACGCTCACTCCGGTCGCCTCGACGACGGCGAGCAGCGGGCCGCTGGACTCCTGGAGGTCTGCCGCCGGCAGCGCGATCGAGCTCGCGACTCCGACCAGCACATACACGGCACCCGCCGTGAACAGCGCAGCGAAGAGGGCCCGCGGATACGTGCGTCGCGGATCCTTCACCTCTTCGATCATGTTCGCGGAGGTCTCGAAACCCACGAACGAGTAGTACGCGATCACGGCGCCGGCGAGCACCGAGAGTGCGACGCTCGTGCCCTCGGGGGTCTCGGTGATGCGGGAGATGTCTCCTCCGCCCCCGCCCACGAACATCGCCACGACCGCGACCACGATGACCAGCCCGCTCAGCTCGATCGCCGTCATGACCAGGTTGGCTCCGAGCGACTCGCGGATGCCGCGGGCGTTCAGTGCCGCCACCACGGCGAGGAACGCGATCGCCACCGGGATGGTCGGAAGATCGACGAAGGTGCTCAGGTAGTCGCCCGCGAAGGCGAGAGCGAGTCCCGCTGCGCTCGTCACCCCGGCCGCCAGCATGCTGAAGCCGACCAGGAACGACACCAACGGGCTGTGGAACGCCCGTTCGGCGAAGACGGCGGCGCCTCCGGCCTTCGGATACTTGGTGACCAGCTCCGCATAGGAGCCGGCGGTGAGCAGGGCGAGCAGCAGGGCCAGCAGCAGTGGCGCCCACAGCATCCCGCCGACCTTCTCCGACAGCACACCCATGAGCGCGTAGATCCCGGCGCCCAGCACGTCGCCGAGGATGAAGGCGAACAGGAGAGGGCCGGTGATCGCCCTCCGCAGCCGGGTGGGGGTCTCCGCGGCGGGAGCGATCTCGGTGGTCATCCTCACACGGTAGGTGCCGGGGTGGGAGACGACGACGGGGTTGACACCGCCTCGCGTGGCTGTCGCAGTGCTCCTACCGGGGACATTCCGGAGATTCCCCGGGCTCCGTCACACTCAGCCTTCTCACAGAAAAACCGCGAGTCCCCACGCCTCGGTCTCGGAGAGCCGATATATTGTGGTCGCGCGAGGCGGGGGAGCCGGCCGAGTGCGCGGGCGATCATGCGTATCGCTCACAACCTCACAAGAAATGGGTTCACTCATGACCGGTACCGCACGCAAGGCGCTCGCCGAAGCGCTCGCGACCTTCCTCTTCGTCCTCGCGATCATCGCCGCCGTCAACAGCGGCAACCCGCTGACTCCGCTGGCCATCGGTTTCACGCTGGCCGTCCTCGTCTACGCGACGGGCCACATCTCGGGTGCGCACCTCAACCCCGCCGTCTCGGTCGGTGTCTTCCTGCGCGGCGGCCTCAGCGTCGTCGACTTCGTCGCCTATCTGATCGCTCAGCTCGTCGGTGGCGTGCTTGCCGCACTGGTGAGCCTGACCGTGTGGCCGGCCGGTGAGAAGGCCATGGTCATCGAGGTCGGCCCCGCCTTCCTCGTCGAGGCGCTCTTCACGCTGATCCTGGTCTACGTCGTGCTGAACGTCGCGACCTCGAAGGACACCGCGGGCAACTCGTTCTACGGTCTCGCGATCGGTGGCGTCGTCTTCGTCGGTGCGACCACGGTCGGCTCGATCTCGGGTGGTGGCTTCAACCCGGCCGTCGCGCTCGGACTCTCGGTCAGCGGTCACTTCGCGTGGAGCTCCCTGTGGCTCTACTTCGTCGCCCCGATCGTCGGTGCCGTGATCGCCGCGATCCTGTTCCGCGTGCTCAACACGGACGACGCGAAGAAGATCGCCGCCGGCGAGTAACAGCTTCTCTCCGAACGCCGCGCATCCCGTCCAGGGTGCGCGGCGTTCTCGCGTCCGGCATCCGTCGTGCGGGGGATGCGAGCAGGCGAGGCGGCGTCGTACCGTGGCGTCATGCTGATCGTCGAAGAGCTCCACCTTCTGCTGCTGCGACCGGACGGCCGCCTCGAGACCTCCGCCGCGTCGTACCGCCTGTTCGGCGAGGTCGCTGCCGTGATCGTCGACCTCACGCTGCACGGCCGAGTGATCGTGACAGAGGACAAGAAGGCCACGGTGCAGGTCGTCTCGGCAGAGCCGACCGGGAACCCGGTGCTCGACGCGGTGCTCGCCCGGCTGGTTCCGCTCAGCGGCAAGCGCCTGCAATCGCTGGTGTACTCGACGAAGCTCGATCCCCTCGATGAGGTCGTCGCCTCACTGGTGGTTCAGGGCGTGCTCGCGCGCGGCGAGCGCGGTTTCTTCGGATGGGGTGCGGAGCGCACCCCCGAGTCCGACCCTGGTCCTGAGGCTCTGCTGCGCTCGCGGCTGGCTGCGGTCATCGCGGGTACCGCGGCGCCCACTCAGGCCGACCTCACGCTGCTCGCCATCCTGCAGGGGCTCAACGCCGCTCATCCGCTGCTCCGCCAGGAGGTCGGCCAGCTCTCCGCCGGCCAGCTGCGCAAGCGGATCGAAGCGCTCACCACCGGCTCGCCCGCGGGCGGTGCCGTCTCGGTGGCCGTGAACTCCGCGATCGCCGCGACCATGATGGCGGTCATGACCCCGGTGATCGTGGCGACGACGATCAGCTGAGCGGTCGTCGCCGGGGGCGTGCCGTCACGACCGCGATGCCGTGGTGATCACGATCTTCCCCGTCGCATGACCGGCGATGGACCGCGCGTAGGCCTCGCGCACGCTCCCGAGCTGATGCACCGAATCGATGGGCAGTTCGATCGCGCGGTCGGCGAGCAGCTGTGCCACGATCGCGAGCTCGCGAGGACCGGCGGCGGCCCCGCCCACTCCGGCGATCGGATGCCGCTGCCGCGCCTCGTAGTCGGCGACCGAGTTGATCCGCTCCGGGATCACGCCGAGAGCGAGGCCCAACTCGACGGTGCCGTGTCCCACGGTGTCGAACACGACGGTGAGCCCCTCGGGCGCGGCGGTGCGCAGCCGATCGGCAAGGTTGTCTCCGTAGGCCAGCGGATGCACGCCGAGCCGTCGCAGCAGAGCATGGTTGCGCGGGCTCGCGGTGCCGTAGACGCGTGCGCCGGTCCGGGCGGCGAGCTGCGCGGTGAGGATGCCGACGCCACCGGCTGCCCCGCTGACCAGCACCACGTCGTCCGCGGTGAGATGCTGCGACTCGACGCTCGCGAAGGCGGTGCGTCCGACCACGTTCAGTGACCCGGCCACGAGCAGCGACAACCCCTGCGGCACGCGCACCAGCAGGCGGGGGTCGATCACGAGATGGTCCGCCTGCGCGTGATAGCGGAGTCCGCCGAACACCCGGTCGCCGACGCGCCAGCCCTCGACATCCGCCCCGGTCGCGGCGATCGTGCCCGCGAAGTCATAGCCGTTGCCCGAGGGGAGGTTCCGCTCATAGGAGTCGTGCAGCGGCTGCCCGCTGAAGAGCTTCCAATCGACGGGGTTCACCCCGGCCGCGGCGACCCGCACGAGCACCTCGTCGGGCGCCGGCACGGGGATCGGCCGCAGCTCGACCTCGAGCACCTCCGGGCCGCCGAAGCGGCGGAACACCACGCGGCGGGACACGGCATCCGGTTCGTCGGCGATCATGCGCTCAGCATAGGAGGCAGGGGGCTGTCCGGCACGGACCGATGCCACATACTCGTAACCATGGCTACAGAAGCACCCGGCGACGACGTCAATCTCTACGGCATCCGTGCTGTCGAGAGGACCTGCGACCTCTTGGACACTCTGGCGGCGTCGGGCGGCCCGGTCTCGCTCACCGCACTCGCGAAAGCATGCGGGCTCCCGAAGACTTCGGCGTTCCGCTACCTCTCCACCCTGGTCGCTCGCAACTATGTCGAGCGCGTCGGCGACTCCAACGACTTCCGGCTGGGCGTCGGGGTGTACTCGCTGCAGGCCGATCATCTGGAGCGACTCGGCCAGATCGCTCGCCCGCACCTGGAGCGGCTCAGGGACGAGCTCGGCGAGACGGCGAACATGGGGATCCTCGTGGGCCGCGAAGTCGCCTATGTGGACATCGTCGAGAGCACTCACGCGGTGCGGCTGGCGGCGCGGCCGCGCGACCGTGACGCGCTGCACTGCACCGCGCTCGGCAAGGCGATCCTCGCCCGTATGCCGCTCGAGGCGGCGGAGAAGCTGGTCGGCGAGCGCTTCTCCCCCCGCACCGAGCGCACGATCCTCTCATGGCCGGCGCTCCGTGATGACCTCGATCGGGTGCGAGCCCAGGGATACGCCGTGGATGACGAGGAGAACGAGATCGGTGGGCGGTGCATCGCGGTGCCGATCCCGATCGAATCTCCCCGCATCGCCATCAGCGTCTCCTCCGTGACTCCGCGCCTGCCGATGGACAAGGTCCCGGTTGTCGCTGCGCGTCTCCGGGCGGTGGCTGCGGTCATTGCGGAAGAGGCGGCCGGACTGTAGATTCCATTCAGTGGACAACAGGGTTCACTGAATGGAACGAGGTGGAACGTGCAGGACACATGGTCGATCGAGGAGATCAACGCGACCCTCTTCACGGCGGTGCTGAGCGACATCATGGACGGGCTGGGCCTGGGCGGTCAGGTCGCCGATCCGTCGCTGCGCCCCCTGCAGGCCGGAATGCGCGTCGTGGGCTACGCACGGCCCTGCCGTGCGGTCTCCGTGAACCGCGAGCCGGAGGCCCCGTACGCGGCTCTCATGCAGATCATCGATGACCTCCAGGACCAGGACGTCCTCCTGATCGCAATGGACCAGCACGCGACCAGTGCCATCTTCGGCGGCCTCCTCGCCACCGCCGTCTCGTCCGCGGGCGGCCGAGGCGTGATCGTCGACGGCTTCGCACGTGACGCGGACGAGATCGTGGAGATCGGCATGCCGACGTTCGTCAAGGGGCTCGTGCCGCTGGACTCCTACGGGCGCGACGAGGTCGTGGAGATCGACCAGCCGATCACCATCGCAGGAGTTCCCGCCGGACGAGGGGACCTGGTCTTCGGCGACGAGGACGGACTCGTCGTGGTGCCGCACGCACGCCTCGGCGAGGTGCTGCGCCTCGCATTCGAGAAGGTGGCGGGCGAGAGCGACGTGCGCGCCGCGCTCAAGGGCGGCATGTCGACATCCGAGGCCTTCGCCAAGTTCGGAATCCTCTAGGCGGTCGAGGGCCCGCGCTCAGTGCGCGCGCGGGCCCCTTTCGAACGCCGTGTAGGGGAGACGATCCAGCACGGAGTCGGTCTCGCCGCGGGTGCCTGCATCGACGAATCCGTCCACGTACGGCGCCCAGCCGGCGCGGACGGCGGCCGCGCCCTTGAGCATGACGGCGTCGTAGCCGCGCGGATCGATACCGAGGTGGAGGAACATCTGCGGATCGTTCGGCTGGGACGCCCGCTGCTGCAGGACGATGTCGATGTTGTCCAGGCGCACCCAGCACGCGGCGCCCATGTCGATCGTCGCGCCGGTCGCCATCGGGCCCTCGTTCACGAACACCCCTGCAGAGCGGCCGACGACCGTCGCGGTGCCGACCAGAGGAGCACCCGCGCTCTCGCCGGCCCAGCCCCCGATGCTCACTGCGGCGCTCTCACCGATCGGAACGTCGCGCAGCTGTTCGATCGCTGTGGGGTCGCAGATCGTGGTCAGGAACCTCGCGGGCGCGTATGTTCTGGCCGCGTGCGCGAGCCACGTCGTGTCTCCCGGTGATCCGCCGTTGATGTTGTCGCCGGTGTCGACGATGGCGCATACGCCAGCGCCCTCGAGCGCGGTGGCGACGGCACTCTCCGGGCTGGGGTACTCCTTTACGAGGGTCGGTGCGAGGGTGGTCGTGAGCGTGCTCAGCTCGGCGACGATGGAGTCCGCGAGTTCGCCGCTGCCGGCATCCGCGAACGCCGTGAAGCCGATCCCGGTGTAGGACGCATCGAGGTAGGCATATCCACCATGCACATTCACGGACCAGACCGCCGGATGCGCGGCGAGCTGTCGCGCTCGCGCCGTGATCGTCGCGAACGGCTCGATCGTCGTCCGCTGCGCGACGGGAGGGGCGACGATCGCCAGGCCCCGGTGGGCGCGGGCGGGCGCGGCCTCACCGCGGAGCAGCCGGGCGAGGTGCGCTGCTGCCTCTCTTCCGCGGTCGTAGGTGTCGATGTGCGGGTTCTCCCGGTATCCCACCAGGAGGTCGGCCTGCGCGAGTCGAGGTCTGCTCATGTTCGTGTGGAAGTCCAGGACGGCGACGATCGGGAGCGTGCCGACCAGCTCACGGACGAGAGCGGTGATCGTCTCCTCGGGGTCGGAGACGAGTTCGACGTCCATGTCGCCGTGCAGCTCGAGCAGGATGCCGTCGAGTTCGGGTGCTGTGGGCTCGAGGGTGGTGCGTATCGCCGAGAGGATGTCGGCGAAGGTCGACGCGGTGATCTGGCCGGACGGCGTCGCGTAGGCGCCGAACAGCGGAACGCTCTCGACGCCGTGCTCCGCATTCCCGTCGAGGAAGCCGCCGCCGACGGTGCGTGAGCCGGCGAACGCGGTGGTGAACTCCTCGCCGAGATACCAGCGCGGACGGAACGACTCCCTGTCCGTGCCGTGCTCGGAGAAGCTGTTCGTCTCGTGGAAGACGCCGACGATTCCGACACGTTTCATGCGATGCCTCCAGGGCGTTCAGGGGTGGTGGGGTCGGCGTGTGCGAGAGAGGCGAACAGTCCCGCGATCCGCTCCATGGATTCGCGAGCGCTCTGATCCGAGTGCGGGTAGAAGCCGGAGCCGGCTTTCGCGCCGATCCGTCCCGAGTCGACCAGGGAGGTCAGAAGCGGGCTCGGCTCCTGGGCGGCGGAGAGGTCGGGGAAGATCTGCGTGCAGACAGCGACGAAGACGTCCAGGCCGCCGAGATCTGCGACGCCGAGCGGCCCCGCGATCGCCCATCGCGGGGCGAGTGCGCTCCTCACCACTTCGTCGAGATCCTCAGCGGAGACGACGCCCTGCTCGATGAGGGACAGGCTCTCGCGGAGCACCGCGGCCTGCAGGCGATTGGCGACGAACCCGACGCATTCCTTCTCGAGCAGCACGACCTTCTTCCCGGCATCACGGAGAAGGCGCTCGATGGCCCGACGCGCCTCGATCGCTGTCCCGGCGTGGGGGACCACCTCGACGAGCGGCACCACGTCTGCAGGATTGAAGAAGTGCGCGACGAGCAGGTTCTCCGGTCGCGCGACGAATGCGGCGAGCACGCGGGGCATGAAGGTGGAGGTGTTCGAGGCGATGATGCCTGCGGTCCACCGCGACACCTCTCGAAGAACGGACTCCTTCACCGCGAGGTCTTCGCTGACCGCTTCGAAGACGAAGTCCGCGTCCTGCACGCATTCTCTGATCGTGGTGCAGATCTGCAGTCTCATCCCCGCGAGCGGTGCAGGCGGGTCCGCCGCCTGCACCCGTGTGTCGAAGACGCGGATCTCGTGACCGTGATTCTCGAACAGTCTCGCGATCGCGATCCCCATCGTGCCCAAGCCGACCACCGCGACTCGGGTGGGGCGCGACTCGTCTCGGGCCGTCATCATCACAGCCGCAGGCTCGACATGCCGCCGTCGACACGGAGGATCTCTCCGGTCGTGGAGCCCGACAGGGGTGAGGCGAGGTAGGCGAGCGCCCTGGCGACCTCGACGGGGGAGACCAGTCGTCCGATCGGCTGTCGCTGGCGCAGGGCCTCCGCTGCCGCATCCGGATCATCCGACTCCTGCAGGAGCCGTCCGATCCACGGGGTCTCGGCCGTGCCGGGGGCGACGGCGTTCACCCGGATGCCGTCGCGCACGTGGTCGGCCGCCATGCCGAGCGTGAGCCCGACGACCGCCGCCTTGCTGGCGCTGTACAGCGCACGATTGCGCACCCCGACGTAGGCGACCGCGCTCGACATGTTCACGATCGCCGCGCTGTGCGAGCGTGCGAGATGCGGGAGCGCCTCGCGCACGACGCGTGCCATCCCGGTGATATTCACATCGAGCACGCGCGCCCACTCCGCGTCGTCGTTGTCGACCACGGTGCCGGAGGCGCCGATTCCCGCGTTGTTGATGACGATGTCGATGCCGCCCAGCTCCTCGGCCACGCGGGCCACGGTGACCTTCACCGCGGCAGGATCGGCGATGTCGCAGGCGATTGCGAGCGCATCCGGAGTCGCACCGGAGACGTCGCGGTCGAGGATCGCGACCGTGGCGCCTCGCGACAGCAGTTCGGCCGCAGTGGCGGCGCCGATGCCGCTCGCGGCTCCCGTGATGATCGCGACGAGTCCCGTGAAGTCGGTCATGCGAATGCCCCTGCTCTTCTCGGCCTCTCGGCGCCGATCGCGCCGATGCTCATCAGGTACACGGTCTGCTCCCTTGCAGGTCAGGCGCGTTCGCGCCGAACGGGCGACGGCGCCGAGGGCGAGCAACGGCGCGTCGAAGAATGGAACCACTGTACCGCTTAGCGAAACAGAGTCCAATGGTCCGATCCGATCGCCGTCGTCCCGCCTCAGCGCGTGAAGACGTTGCCCTTCAGGTCGGATGCCCACGGCGAGGCCAGCATGGCGAGGGCGCGCCCGATGCCCTCGGGACTGACCGCGATCTCGCGGGCGTGGTCCGCATAGGACTGATCCGCGCCGTTGGCGACGCCGTTGTCGAGCGAACGGTTGAACAGCGGGGTGTCGACGGAGCCGGGGAGGAAGTTGTGCACGCGGATGCCGTGCTCTCCCAGGTGGCGCTCCAGGGTCATCGCCAGGCCGTTCACGCCGCCCTTGCTGCTGCCGTACGAGATCGAGCCGCTGGCGCCGGAGACGCCGGCGGGGGATCCGACCAGGATGATGGCGCCGCCCCCGGCCGGGATCATGGTCCGGCTGGCTGCGCGCGCGGTGAGGAAGCTGCCGGTGAGGTTGACGTCGAGGACGCGCTGCCAGTCCTGCACCGTGATGTTCCGGATGTCCGCCATCTGGTCGCGCATGATGCCGGCGACGTTGATGAGCACGTCGATCCCGCCCCATTCGGCGATGATCGCCTCGAACGCGGCGTCGACGGACCCCTCGTCGCTGACATCGACCTGCTGCGTCAGGGGGGCCGTATCGACGGGGAGCTCGGCGGCGGTCTGCGTGAGCCCCGCCTCGTCCCAGTCCAGGAGCGCCAGGCGTGCGCCGGCTCCCGCGAGAGCGAGCGCGGTCGCGCGGCCGATGCCGCTCGCGGCGCCGGTGACGACGATGCGTCGATCCTGTAGTCCCAATGTGGTGTCGAACGATGCCATGATCGTGGCGCCTCTCCTCTGAGGATTCAAAACGGTCATTCAGTCGGCAAGGTGGCCCCCACCTGCCCGTCGCACTCATCATTGCACGAAACAGCGTCGATGTGCCGGCCGAAATTCCATATATTCCACGCCTTTCGTTGACCCGTCCCCGTCGTCGCGACTAGAGTGGTCACCAGTAACGGAGTAATACGGACATTACGGAGTACCGATGGCGATGTACCTGGGCCTGGCGAACGGCGATATCCCCGACGAACCGGCGGGATTCACCGCGCCGCTGATCGCCCGCTGGGCGGAGATGGGCATCCGTTCGCTCTCCGTCCACTTCACGGCGGGATCCGCTGCCGTGCGCGGTGACGCCCCCGACGTGCGCTCCCGCCTCGCCGACGGTGGAATCCACGTCGCGCAGATGGCCGGCGTCAACGCCAACTTCGTGCACGCCGCCCCCGACGTGCGAGCCGAGGCCCACCGCCGGGTGCTGGCCGCGATCCCCACCGCCGTCGCTCTGGGCGCGACCATGATCAGCTCCGGGGCCGGGACGAGTCGCGACGACTGGCAGCGGAACTTCTACGCGCCGCACGCCGACAACTACTCCGAGCGTGCGAAGGTCGATCTGATCGAAGGTCTGCGCGGCATCGCCCCGCACATCGAAGACGCCGGGATCAGCTACACGATCGAGTGCCATCAACTGTCGGCGATGCGGTCTCCCGAAGCCATCCGCGAGATCCTCGACGCGGTGGACTCGCCCGTGATCACGGCGAACTTCGATCCGGTGAACCTGCTCGACAGCGCCGTCGCGGTCTTCGACAACGCCGCGCGCATGGAGCACATGATCGACGTCGTCGGCCCCCGCTACGGAGCGTCCTGTCACCTGAAGGACGTCGCGGTCACGGACGAGTTCGTGTGCCGCATCCTCGAGGTGCAGCCCGGCGAGGGAGTCCTGGACTACGACGCGTTCTTCGAACAGGTGCGCCGCCTCCCCGACGGCTCCGCCCTGATCGTGGAGCATCTCACCCCCGAGCGCAGTGCCGAGGGTGTGCGGTTCGTGCGCGAACGCGCTCTCGCCGCCGGGATCGAGCTGCTGTGACCGTGCAGGAACGCACCGCGGTCGACGAGGCCGAGGAGCTGCGCGGTGTGCGCCGCCGCCTGCATTCGATCGCCGAGCTCCGGTTCACCGAGCACCGCACCGGTGCCGAGATCGAGTCTCTGCTCGACGGCTGGGTCGACTCGCTCACCACGGGTGTCGCCGGCACGGGCCTCATCGCCCGCATCGGGGGAGATGCGCCGGGGCCGCGCGTGCTGCTGCGCGCCGACATGGACGCCTACCCCGTGCAGGAGGTCAACGACCTGCCCTACGCATCGACCACACCCGGCGTCTCGCACGCCTGCGGTCACGACGCGCACATGACGGTGATGGTCGGCGTACTCCGCCGTCTCGCCGCCCGCCGTCCGGAGCGCGGCAGCGTCGAGGTGCTGTTCCAGCCGGCCGAGGAGATCCCGTTCGGACAGCCGTCCGGTGCCCGCGGCGTGCTCGAGAGCGGAGCGCTGGCGGAGTCGTACGACGCGGTGCTCGGACTCCACTGCTGGCCGAACCTGGAGGCCGGGTCCGTGGGAGTCGACCCGAAGATCGCGATGGCGGCGAAGGATGCGTTCCGCATGGTCGCACGCGGCCGGGCCTCGCATGCGGCGACGCCGGGTCTCGGGCGCGACGCCCTGCTGGCGATGAGCGACCTGGTCACGTCTCTGCATGCGGTGATCGCCCGACGCCGCAACCCGGACGAGATGGTGGCCCTGAACGTCGGCACGATCTCCGGCGGCGCCTCGCAGAGCCAGGTGCCCGAAGAGGTGGCGATCACCGGCACTCTGCGCACCCACGATCCGGTCGTGCGAGCCACCTGCAAGCAGACGATCGCGCAGCTGTGCGAGGGCGTCGGACGCGCGCACGATGTCAGCATCGAGCTGACCTGGGCCGATGAGATGCCGTCGCTGGTCAATGCGCACGCCCTCGTGGAGCTGGCGCGTGCGGTCGGCCCGGAGGTCTGCGATCTCGTCGACCTCCCCAAGCCGCCCCTCACCACCGACGACTTCGCCCTGCTGGCGGAGCGCTGGCCCGGGCTGTATCTGAAACTCGGCGTCGCCGAGCCGGGGCGATCCGGCACGCGCGCGCTGCACTCCGGCGATTTCGACATCGATGAGCGGTGTCTGACGACCGGTGTGGACATGATGGAACGACTCACCCGTGCGGTGCTGTCGACGGACGAGAGGAATCGGTGAGCGCTGTGGGCGACATCGTGCACATGTATCGCGAGATGCGGCGGATCCGCGCCTTCGAGGATCGCCTCATGGATCTGAAGGCGGGCGGTGAGGTGCCGGGTTCCATGCATCTCACCAACGGGCAGGAGGCGATCGCGGTCGGCGTGGCGAGCATCCTTCGCCCTGACGACTACGTCACGGCCACCTACCGCGGCCACGGCTGGGCGATCTCGCGCGGCAGCGACCTGACCGGGCTGTTCGCCGAGGTCATGGCGCGCTCCGGGGGAGTGAACGGCGGGCGCGCCGGTTCCCCCTACTTCAGCGACGCGAGCATCAACTTCCTCGGTGAGAACTCGATCGTCGGCGCCGGCGTCCCCATCGCCGCCGGTGCGGCGCTGTCGGCGCAGCGACACGGCCAGGGCCAGGTGTCGGTCGTCGCGATCGGCGACGGCGCGACCAACCAGGGCGCGGTGCACGAGGCGTTGAACCTCGCCGCCGCGCTGACGCTGCCGATGGTGCTCGTGGTCGAGAACAACATCTACTCCGAGATGGTCCGCATCAAGGACATGACCAAGATCGATCAGCTCGCGATCCGCGCTGAGGGCTACGGCATCCCTGGCGTCACGATCGACGGCAACGACCCCCACCTGGTCGCCGCGGCTGCCGCGGAAGCGGTGGAGCGCGCTCGCCGCGGCGAGGGGCCGACGCTGATCGAGGCGATGACCCAGCGTCTGGTGGGGCATCACAGCGGCGATGCGCAGCACTACCGCCCACGCGGCGAAGTCGCCGAGGCGGCACTCGATGAGCCGCTGCAACGCATCCGCAACGCCGCCGACGCCGCCCTGCTCTCCGAGCTCGATGCCGTCGATGCCGAGGTCGCCGCCGAGATCGAGCGCGCCGTCGATGCGGCGCGCGCCACCGAACTGCCCGACCCGAACACCGCCAAGGATCACGTCTATGCCTGACGCCACCCAGACCATCAGCTACATCCAAGCGGTCCAGCACGGGCTGCGCTGGTCACTCGAAGCGCTCGACGACACCGTCATCTTCGGTGAGGACGTCGCAGTGCCCGGCGGTCCGTTCGGCGCCACCAAGAACCTGCACCGCGACTTCGGCTCCGACCGGATCTTCGACACCCCCATCTCGGAGACCGCGTTCCTGGGCATGGCGCTCGGTGCCGCGATGACGGGGCTGCGCCCGATCGCCGAGATCATGTACGCGGACTTCATGTTCGTCGCGATGGATCAGCTCGTGAACCAGATCGCGAACACGCGCTACGTCAGTCGGGGCACGTACGGCGCCCCGCTGGTCATCCGCACGCAGCAGGGATACTCGTCGGGGTCGTGCGCGCAGCACTCGCACTCGATCGAGGCGTATATCGCTCACACTCCCGGCCTGCGCCTCGCGGTGCCGTCCACGGCGGATGACGCGTACCAGATGCTGCGCGCGGCGATCGTGTCCGACGACCCGGTGGTCGTGGCCGAGGCGCGCATGCTCTACCCGACGAAGGGAGAGGTGCGTCTCGACGCCCCCGTCGAGCCCATCGGCGGAGGCCGCATCACTCGCGAGGGTGCAGACGTGACCGTCGTCGCCTGGTCGCGCATGGCCGCTGCCGCGCTGGAGGCGGCGGAGGAGCTCGCCGCCGAGGGCATCGACGTCGAGGTGGTGGACCCGCGGTGGCTCGCGCCCCTCGACTTCGACCTCATCGCGGCATCCGTGCGCAAGACCGGACGCCTCGTGATCGCACACGAGGCCAACCTCACCGGCGGCTTCGGTGCGGAGATCGCCGCTCGTGCGGCCGAGGAGTGCTTCCGCGACCTGCGCGCGCCGATCGCCCGCGTCGGGGCGCCGGATGTGCCCACTCCGGCAGCTCCCGCGCTGCA
This sequence comes from Microbacterium saperdae, assembly GCF_006716345.1. Taxonomy (NCBI): domain Bacteria; kingdom Bacillati; phylum Actinomycetota; class Actinomycetes; order Micrococcales; family Microbacteriaceae; genus Microbacterium; species Microbacterium saperdae. Next base: position 145,493 of record NZ_VFOX01000002.1, on the reverse strand, counting down.
GGCCGTGGTGATTCCCTCGGCCGCCGATGTGGTGTCGGCAGTGCGTCGTGTGGTTCGCTGATCTGAGTCATCACAACGGATGGAGGCGGCACAGTGATCGGAATCGTCGGGCCTGCTGACTCCGTCGCTCTCGCGACGCAGATCGCGGCCGAAGGTGGCTTCGCGGACATGCTCCTGCCCGGTGTCTACCGGCACGCCGATGAGGCGTCCGAACTGGCCAGAGCCCTGGATCCTTCCTGCACGGTGGTGCTCTTCACGGGGCAGGCGCCGTACATGATGGCGGGGTCGGAACTGACCGAGGCGGAGCCGCAGTTCGTCTCGCACTCCGGGGCCGACCTGTACCGCTGCATCGCGCAGGTGCTGATCGAGTGCGGCGGCGACATGCCGCGCGTCACGGTGGACTCGATCGACGAGCCGACCGTCCTCAGCGCCTTCGCCGACCTCGGTCTGCCGACGCCCTCCGCGCATCCGCTCGGTTCGCCGGAGGATCATGCGGTTCCCGCCGATGTGGCGGAGATCATCGCCTTCCACCGCGCGGCGCTCGCCGACGGGCGGGCTGACGCCGTGCTCACCTGCCTCGCCGAGGTGCACGCGGTGCTGCTCGAGGAGGGCGTGCGCGTATGGCGCATCGAGCACACCGCGCGCACCATGGCGGATGCCCTGCAGCGCGCGCGTCTGTCTCATGACCTCATCCGATCGCGCGAGGAGCAGCTGGCCGTCGCGCTGTTCGCGCCCGATCGTGCCCGCCTGGCGGAGCTCGACGTGTTCGAGCGCGAAGTGGTGCGGATGCGGGTGCACCGGGAGCTGCTGGAAGTGGCGCGGCGCAACGGCGGACGTCTCACAGCCGTCGAGGGCGGACTGTTCTCGGTGGCGATGAGCCGTCTCACTCTGGACGACGATCTCGACGGCGGGTTCGGTGAGGCCTGGCCCATGGAGATCGCGGTCGACGGCCTGGTCCTGCACGTCGGCGTCGGCGTCGCCAACACGTTCGAGCATGCGGAGACGCTGGCGCGGACGGCGCTCGACGGTGCGCAGCGCACGGGGAGGACGCAGGTGTCGTTCCCGGACGGGCGCATGGTCCCGATCGACGAGGCTGTCCAGAGTCAGCCCTGACGAGCCCGGGAGGCGGTCAGGCGGAGGGCGGGTACTGCTCGATCACGAGGACCCGTGTCGCGCCGTTGACGCTGCGCAGGAAGTGGGACTGATCGCTCGGGAAGGTGATGAGGTCGCCCTGCATGAGCAGATCGGAACGGGCTGTCGTGCCCACTTCGACCACGCCCTCCACGCACACCACGCGCTTGACGGCTCCGCTGCCGTCTCCGCGCGCGTCGATCCGTCCGTCTGCGGCGACGGTCACGACGGAGAGCTCGGCCTCGCCGCGCGCGGTCCAGCCGCTGAGCAGCTGGGCGATCGACTCGCCCTCGACGTGCGAGAGCACAGGGGCGTCGGACAGGCGTCTGATGTCGACGTCGGCCGGGCCTTGAGCCTCGTTGAACAGGAAGGCGATCGGGATGCGGAGCGTGCGGGCGATGGCACCGAGCGTGTCCAAGGACGGATTGCCGATGCCGCGTTCGAGCTCGGAGACCGTGGACTTGGAGATCTCCGCGTCACGCGCCAGGGCGGACAGGCTCAGCCCTCGCCGCTCACGCCAGCGGCGGATGTTGCCGGCAAGTGGCGGTTCCGACCACCCGGTCGAACCTGCGCTCATGCGTCGGTCCCCCCGATCGAGTCAACGTGTGCCAGATGCCTGAGCAGTGTACCGCCCAGGATCGCATCCGTCTCGGAGGGGGAGAGGCCCGCCAGGATCCACGCGGGCACGCCCATCGCGTCGTCGGGAGCGACCTCCGCGAGGACGGGGGAGAAGTCCGATCCCCAGGCGATGCGGTCGGCGCCGAATGCACCGAGCACGGCGTCCACGGTCGTCCGCGCCCCCGGATGCGGGAAGGAGGGATCGATCGCGTAAAGGCCCGAGAGCTTGACGGAGATGTGCGCGGACGGCGCGAGGGCGAGCAGCGGCGCGAGCGCGTGCCGCGCCGCTGTGGCATCGGCGTCGCGCACGGTGGTCCCTGGCAGGCCGAGATGGCTCACGAGGACGCGGACGTCGGCGATCTTCTCGAGCACGTGTCGCGCATGATGCAGCGCGGTAGGCGAGGCGTTCACGCTCAGGATGCCGCCGGCCAGCGCCTCGAGATGGTCGGATGACCAGTCGGACAGAGAGGGACTCGCTTCGGGGAGGTAGGCGCTCCACCCCACGAATCCGTCCGCGCGCATCCGGCGCAGTGCGGCGGGCGAGGGCGGAGCCGTGACGTCGACGAACGCGGTCGGCCGCACCCAGTCGAGCCGCCGGGCGAGTGCGAGGATGTGGGCGTTGTTGCCGGCGAAGCGCGGACTGCCCTCGAATCCGACCACGAGCGCTGCGGTCACTCCGGCCGTCGCGCGGAGCTCTTCGTACCAGGCGAGCTCATCACGCCCGCCGTCGACGAAACCGTCGCGGAAGAGGTGGATGTGCGCATCGGCCCGTGCGTGCGAGTGGCTCAAGCGTCGAACTCCGGAGGCGCGGCGAGCGGGAATGACGGAGCCGCGAATCCCCGCGCGAAGGCCACGGTCCGCTCCACGACGAGGTCCGCGAGCCGTCGGCCGCGTTCAGGGGTCGCGCGCGAGGGGTCGCCGAGCGCACCCGTGGGTGTGAGCTCGTCGAACCACAGGGGCACGTCGATCCGCGCTGCCGGCGGAGCGGCGAACGGCGCGAACTCCGGCTCCAGCCAGGCGCCGGGAAGCGGTTCGTGCACGATCTCCGGGCACAGCTCCATCGCCAGGGATGTCTCGATCTCGCAGGCGTGGTTGTGCATCCCCCGTCCCGCCATCTCCTCCGAGATCGCGTCGCCGGCGACCTGCGCCCACATCACGTGCGCCACCCTCGAGCCCAGGTCACGGCGGGACTGGCGGGCGGCCAGTCGGATCGCATCCATGTTGCCGCCGTGTCCGTTCACGATGATGACCCGGTCGATGCCCTGCGCCGCCATCGACTCGACGACGTCGAGGATGAGCCGGATGAGGGTCTCGGGGCGCAATGTCACCGTCCCCGCGAACGCCGTGTGGTGCTCGGAGAGTCCGTACGGCATGGGAGGGAGCAGCAGTGCCGTGTCGCCGAGGGCGTCGGCGACACGGGCGGCCAGCGCGGTCGCGATCGAGATGTCGGTGCGCAGCGCGAGATGCGGTCCGTGCTGTTCGATCGCCCCGAGGGGGAGGATCGCCAGGGATGCCCGCTCGATCGCCTCGGCGGCTTCGACGGTGGTGCGGTCGGCGAGTGGAATGTTCATGCGGTCTCTCCCGGAGCGGCGACCTCGCGCCGAGCGAGTGGACGCCAGTCCAGCAGCTCTGCCGCGTCGGTCAGGTCGATGTGTTCCCCGGTGTGATCTCCGGAGATCATGCAGGTGCGGTATCCCGTTGTGGGGGCATCGAGCGCGGCGAGGAAGGCTCGGGCCACGTCGCTCCCCGCGGTCATCACGTCGCGGCTGTGCGGATCGTCGTACTCCTGCCACGCCTCGTCGGCGAGCGGGCCGACGAGGCGGAGTGAGATGCCGGTCAGGTCGTGTTCGCGGGTGGCGGCAGCGCACACGAGTTCTGCGGCCGTCTTGCTGAGGCCGTAGGCATCGACCGCATCGCCCGTCGCCGGCAGGAGGGGCGCACGGTAGTCGGCGAAGATGGAGGCCGTGCTGGCGTGGACGAAGCGGCGTACGCCGACCTCTGCGGCGGCGCGCAGAGTCGAGTAGAGGCCTTCGACGTTCACGGCGAACTGGTTGCGGGCCCAGTCGGCACTGCCCCAATCGCGCTTGGTGCCCATCGCCAGGAAGACCAGGGCGTCGGATCCCTCGCAGGCCGCGCGCAGTGCAGCGGGATCGGCGACGTCGGCGCGGACGTAGTCGCCCCGCCATCCGCTCGGAGGGCGCAGATCCGCCACCCGCACGGTGTGGTGCCGGGCGAGCAGCGGGAGCACCAGAGCACCGACATCGCCGGCTCCGCCCACCACGGTCACGCGCGCCATGTCGTCGCCTCCGCCACGCTCTCGTACGGGTGCGATCCCGCGATCACGGCCGTCCTGTCCTGCATCGGCTCATCCTCTCCACGCAACGATGCGTCGAAGTAGTCATTGCGTCTGAAGTGTTCGTCATATCGAACGCACTTCGTTAGATCACAGCGTAGAGCCTGTGTGCGTCGAACGCGAGCCTCAAGTTGGCATATCGCGTTTTGCCCCAGAAAATCAGGTCATGAGCGATTCCTCTCCGCGTCATTCGGGGAGAGATCGTCGCGTTCGCTTTGACCGTTGACGGACGCGAATGAGTGCGATAGCGTTTGACAACTCGAACGATTCGCTGCTGAATCGATCACCCGTCGATCCGAGGCAGCTGCCGAGTGCTCGCAGGAAAGAGAAGGAGGCCCGATGTCCGCGACAGCGACACTCGTCACACCGACCGACACGAAAGGCCGCCCGCAGCGCAAGCTCGCGGCGGGCGAATCGGCATTCGACCGGACGCGTCGACGCAGCTACCGGCTGTTCGTCGCACCGGCGTTGGTCGTCTTCACGGCGGTGCTCGTGCTGCCGACGCTGTTCAGCATCTACACGAGCTTCACGCAGTGGGCGGGCAACGGCCCGATGGAGTTCGTCGGCGTCGACAACTACGTGCGCATGTTCCGCAACCCGATCTTCATCAGCTCGCTGTGGAACACCTTCCTCATCGTGGTCGGGGTCGGCATCATCGTCTACGCGGTGGCCTTCGCGCTGACCCTCGTCCTGCAGAACACCTTCGGACGCAAGGCGATCCGTTCGATCATCTTCTTCCCCACTCTGATCCCCGGCATCGTGATCTCGGTGCTCTGGGGGTTCCTGTTCAATCCCGACGGCCTGGTGAACAGCTTCCTCAAGACGTTGGGCATCGCCGAGCCTCCGGCCTGGCTGGGCTCTCAGCTGATCTTCCCGACGATCATGCTGGGACTCGCCTGGCTGAGCGTCGGCACCTACACGGTGATCCTGTTGGCAGCCGCCGACCGGATCCCGAAGGAGTACTACGAGGTCGCCGACCTCGCCGGTGCCAGCGCCTTCCAGCGGTTCCGCTACGTCACCCTTCCGCTGATGTGGGATCTGGTGAGCGTGACGGCCGTGCTGTGGTGCGTCGGAGCACTCAAGACCTTCGAGTTCCTGTTGCTGTTCTCCTCGTCAGCCGGCACCCTGCCCAGCACCGACATCTGGAACATCGCGATCTACTCGTACGCCCAGGCGTTCCCGACGAATGGACTCGCGAAGTTCGGCGCGGCAGCCGCCTGCGGTGTCGTGATGCTGCTCCTGGCGCTCGCCCTGACGATCCTTGCCCGCCGTGTCATGAGGAGTGACGACATTGAGTACTGACACCTCCGTCCGCACGCCGGACCACACGCGCCAGGGCCGACGGGTGCGCGAGATGCGCTCGGTCGGGGTGAAGGTCATCCTGATCCCCTTCGCCTGGGCGCTCGCCGTCTTCGACGTCTTCGTGCTGCTGTGGATCCTGCTGAGCTCGTTCAAGACCACGCGCGAGCTGATCTTCGAACCGTGGGGCCTCCCCGCCTCACCCCAGTGGGAGAACTACGTCGCGGCCTGGAACTCCGCCAACCTGGGCGCCGGCATCCTGAACTCCGTGGTCCTCGTGGTCACGTGCAGTCTTGCCAGCGTGGCGCTCGGCGCTCCTGCCGCCTATGCGCTGGCGCGGTTCCGCCGTCCCAGCTCGGGCCCGATCACGATCCTGTTCATCCTCGGTCTGGGCGTGCCGGTGCAGGCGATCTTCATCCCCCTGTTCGTGGCATTCGACCGCATCGGTCTGATCGACTCGATCTTCGGCCTCTTCCTGATCTACACGGGCCTGTCGCTGCCCTTCACCGTGTTCCTGCTCACCGGGTTCTTCCGCTCGCTGCCGCGCGACCTCGAGGAGGCGGCGGCGCTGGACGGACTGAAGCCGGGGATGACGTTCTGGCGGATCATGTTCCCGCTCGCCCGCTCCGGACTCATCACCGTGATCGTGCTGCAGGCGATCGGCTTCTGGGGGGAGACGTTCTTCGCCCTGGTGTTCCTGCGGCACGAGAGCACCATCTCGGTCGCCCTGATGCAGTTCATGAAGACCATGCAGTACACCGGCGCCCGGTGGGAGGTGCTCTTCGCGGGCATCGCCCTCATCATCCTTCCCCTGCTTCTGCTCTACATCTGGCTGGGCTCCCGTCTCGTCGACGGGATCGCAGCCGGCTACAGCAGATGATCCGAGTCGTACCCGACCCACCGAAAGTTCCACCGAAAGGAAATCACGTGACCCACACCACTCGTGTGCTCGCCAGCGTCGGCGTCTTCGCCACAGCGGCACTCGTCATCACCGGATGTTCCACCGATGCCGGAAACGGCGGAGGCGACGGAGAGAAGAACGACACCCTCCGCTACATGAGCTACTGGACGGAGGGGGAGCCGACCTCCGACATCATGAAGGAGGCCTTCGACGCCTTCACCGAGGAGACCGGCATCAAGGTCGATGTGACCTGGCAGGGACGCGACCTTCCCAACGTCCTGACGCCGCTGCTGACCTCATCGAACCCGACCGTCGACATGGTCGACTTCGGGTGTGCGGGAGTCGGTTCTTCGCTCGTCGCGACGAAGAAGGCTGCCGACCTCTCCTCTGTTCTCGGCGAGGAGGTCCCCGGCGAGGGGAAGACGGTGGAGGAGACTCTCGCCGCGGATGCACTCGCGACCGGCCAGTTCGACGGCACCACGTACTGCCTGCCGTTCGAGATGACGTCGAACTTCGACGTCTGGTACAACGGCGCGGAGCACCCGGACTGGGCCGACAACGCTCCGACCACCTGGTCGGAGTTCATGGATCTGGTCGGCGAGACCGGCAAGGGCTCCGTCGCCCTCGACGGCACGATCCAGCCGTACGCGACAGCGTGGTACATCAACCTCGCCGTCAGCGCCACCGGCAAGGGCGGGCTCCTCGAGGCCGCTCAGGACAAGACGGGGAAGGCGTTCGAAGCCCCGGAGTTCCTCGCTGCGGCTGAGGCCGCCGCAGAACTGGCCGAGACCGGCGCCTTCGCCGACGGCTTCGCTGCGAGCAAGTTCCCGGCGATCCAGCAGAAGTGGGCGAACAACGATGCCGCCCTCATCCTGAACGGCTCCTGGCTGCCCGCCGAGGTCGCCCCGTACGCGGCCGAGGGCTTCGAGTACAGCTCGTTCCCGTTCCCGGCGCTCGAGAAGGGTGACATCCAGCCGATGCAGATCGACACGATCGGCTTCTCGGCGATCGAAGGGGCCGCCGGCGTGGACAACGCCAAGAAGTTCATGGCGTTCTTCCTGCAGAAGGGCTACCAGGAAAAGATCGGCCAGATCGCCGTTCCTGCCCGTACCGACGCCACGGTGATCGACTCGCTCACCAGTGTGCAGGCGGCACTCGCGAACCCCGATGTCGTGAAGATCGCCGCGAACGACGGCACCGGTGCGGCCGTCCCGGCGTGGAACCAGGAGGTCTTCGACCCGCTGGCTCAGAAGCTCGTGCTCGGTGAGCTCGCGCCGAAGGACTTCATTTCGCAGCTCGTGCAGAAGCAGAAGGAATGGTACGACCTCCAGGGCTGAGCCTCGGAGTACGGTGTGGGGGCATCGGCGTCAGCCGGTGTCCCCACACCATCATGAGTCGAACAGGGCGAGGGAGAAGCGATGCAGGAACAGCAGGCACAGGTCGTCATCGTCACAGGTGCCGGGGGACACGGCGTCGGATCAGGTGTCTGCGACGCGCTCGCCGAACGCGGCGCGCGACTGGTGCTGAACGACGTCGATGAGCAGGCGGTGCGTTCGGCGGCCGAGCGCTATCCGGATGCGATCGCGGTGTCGGCGGACCTCCGCACGGCCGAGGGCGTTGCGCACGTGCTCGATACGGCGATCTCGCACTACGGCGAGGTCGATGCGCTGGTGAACAACGCCGGCGTCGGCCTCTCGCTCCCGGCGCATCTCGCCGAGGAAGCGGACTTCGACCGGCTCTTCTCGCTGAACATCCGCGGACTCTGGCTCGCCTCCCGTGCCTTCGCCCGCCACCGGATCGAGCGGGGTGGAGGCGGAGCCATCGTGAACATCTCGTCCGTGCACGGGCAGCACACGCAGAGCGGATATGCGATCTCTGCGGCGACCAAGGGCGCGGTCGAGGGCCTCACGCGTGGCATGTCCACCGAGCTCGGCACCCACGGGATCCGCTGCAATGCGGTGGCGCCCGGTGCGGTGCTCGACGAGCGGTTCGTCGACAGCTACGGCCTGGGCGATGACGGGATCGGATGGATCCGTCGGCATGCGTCGGAGCAGCAGGTCATCGACCGCACGGTCGGCCCCGCCGACATCGGCAGGGTCGTGGGCTTCCTGCTCTCGCCCGATGCCTGGGCGATCGCAGGGCAGACCGTCACGGTCGACGCCGGGCTCTCGACGCTTCTCTACGATCGTGTCTTCACCGGCGACGCCGCGCGCACGGACTGACGGCGACGGATCAGACGGAGGCGGCGGGCTGTTCCAGCTCTTCCAGGATGCGGCGCAGGTCGACGCGGCACAGGGTCTGCGGGCGGCCGGCCTGCGGACGCGCCCGGATGCCGATCTCCTCGGCGAAGCCGGCCTCGATCAGCGTGGACAGCAGGCGGCGAGCCGACCTGGTCTGCACGCCGTAGGCCTCCCCGAGTTCTCGCGCGGTGAGGGCGTCGGTGTCGACCTTGCCCAGGGCGCGCACCAGGCGCTGCGCGGCGAGGGCGCCGATGCTCAGACGCTCTCCCAGACGTACGTAGCCGTCGGTGACGTCCTGTGCGCCGAGGTGGGCCGGAGCGGCACCTCGGCCGGAGTCGGTCCGGCCATCGGGGAACATCACGGTCACGGCGTCGCCGTCCACGCGCATCGCCGCGCGGGCGTTCTCCTCCGCGAGCGAGTAGGTGTCGCCGATCCCGACGCCGACGGTGGTCGGAGCATCGAAGTTCGGAACGTCGAGCAGCGACGAGTGGCCGTTGCGGCGGCGCTCGAGTGCCATCTCGATCGCCCCGCGGTTCGTGGTGATGGCGTAGAGGTCGCGCTCGAGTGTGCTCAGGCGCCCGCCGTTCTTGCGGGCGAGGTGCAGGAGAGCGCTCTGCGCGCGCAGGCGCCGCTGCTCGCGGTCATAGACGTCGAGCCCGCCGCGGCTGTCGACGTCGACGCGGAAGATGGCCACGGCCGGCTGGGCCGAGCGCGTCCGGTGCAGCTCATCCGCCAGGACGGCGCGGTGCAGCGCATCCAGCAGGGTGGCCTTGGTGTGCACGATGCGCTCGACGGGCGCGCCCTTCTCGCGGAGTCGCTCGTTCACCTCGGCGAGGCACGTCAGGGCGATCTCCGCCGCACCGGAGGCAAGCTGGTCGAGATGGAACTGCACGAGTTCGTCCGCGGCCGGGATGGGCCCGTCGGAGTCGCTCGGCAACGGTGCGCACGCCGGCGCCGGAAGATCGAGGTCTTCGAACGTGCTCTCGGCGGTCTCCCTGTCGATCGAGTCGACGGTCGCCGTGGGCATGTGTCCGTCGTGGGTCAGCAGCACGTGCGCGATGCAGCGGTAGAGGTCGGCGCCGGAGTGCGAGATGTACTGCAGCTCGGCGTTCAGCTCGACGCCGCGGATGAGCTCGTACGGCACGCGACCGGTGAAGAGCAGCACCTGACAGGTCTGGTCGAGTTCGCGGGCGACCGTCGCCGCTTCGTCGGCGTGCCGGTAGGGGCGGGCGATGATCCGGCCCTCCCAGTGGTGCGCGGTCGCGACGGCCAGTGCGTGCGCCACCGAGTCGGCAGGCCCGATGAGTCCGATCATTCCCGTCTCCCGTCGATTTCGCGCGAGTCATCCGTTATCGCTGCGAGGCGGAATCACGATGGTTTCCGCGCTGTCCACCAATTATGCCCGCAATCGCGCTACATTCGACTCGCTCCGCACACGCCGGTGCATCGGGGCGCCCCACGATGACGAGAGATGAGCAGGTCATGGCACAGCGGGAGTTCCTGGTCCGGGTGCGCACGACGGTGCCCACCGACGTCTCGACGGAGGAGTGGAGCGCCGTCGTGGCGGCCGAGCGTCGTCGCGGGGCGGAGCTGCGGCGGGATGGCGTGATCGCGCACATCTGGCGCGTTCCCTCCGACGAGTCCGTCGAGAACATCGGCGTGTGGCGCGCTGTTGATCGTGACGCGGTGCAGGCGGCGATCGACTCGCTGCCCGCCCGCCCCTGGATGCAGGTCGAGGTGACGCTGCTCGAGGAACATCCGCTCACGGCCGTCCCGTCGGAGCGCTGACCCTCCGCGCTCAGGCGGAAGCGCGCTCCGGGACCAGTGCGAGCGCGTCGATCTCGACCTTCATCCCCTCGAACGGCAGCCCGACGATCACGGTGGTGCGCGCCGGCCCCGAGCCTTCCCGGTATCGGGTCACGTACTCCTCGAAGGCGCGGTTCATCTCGCCGAAGTCGGCGCGATCGGTCAGGTACACGCGCAGCATCATCACATCGGCGAACGATCCACCGCCGGCCTCGAGCACGCGGCAGATGTGCTCGAGCGTGAGCCTGGTCTGATCGGCGACGTCGAGATCCGACCGGATCGTGCCGTCGGCATCGATGGGTCCTTGGCCCGACACCTGCAGCAGTCCGTCGGCGATGACTCCCGCCGAGAATGCGGACGGAGCCGGGGGAAGACCGTCGGCGATGATCGGGCGGATTCTGCTCATGTCGGCACTCCTGGAATTAGGGATGTTTTCGGCCAGACTATTGGATTCAGGTGATCTGATGCTATTTCGCGGCGATTCTTCATTTCGGGCATACGCATCGATAGGCTTGTCGTGACGAAGGCGAGGACAGGATGTCTCCACGCGCGAAGATGCGTGTCGCAGTGTTGGCGACGGTGTGGTTCGAGGGGTGCCACACCGATGTGATCGTGCCCCCGATCGTCGAGGGGTGGACTCTCGACGGGGTCGAGCAGCAGACCGAGCTCGAGGTCGTGTCGATGTACCTCGAGCAGGTCGGGTGCGTGCAGGGCGACGACCTCGGACTTCCGTTCCTCGAACGCCACGGCATCCGCCGTGCGCTGTCCATCGGGGAGGCGCTCGTCGATGGGACGGGCGAGCTCGCCGTCGACGGAGTCATCATCATCGGCGAGCACGGCGACTACGAGCTGAACGAGCATGGACAGCAGGTGTACCCCCGACGCCGCTTCTTCGATGCGGCGATCGCGGCGATGACGGCTGCCGGGCGGTACGTCCCGATCTTCAACGACAAGGGTCTGGCGTACTCCGCGCGGGATGCCAACGAGATGGCGGCGACCGCGCGTCGGCTCGGCGTCGGCTACGGAGCCGGTTCCACCATCCCGCTCTCGTGGCGGGTGCCCGTCGGTGCCGAGTGGCCGCAGGGTGCGGCGATGGATGCCGCGCTCCTGCTCGGGTGGGGGCCGCTCGAACGCTACGGGTTCCACTGCCTCGAAGGGCTGCAGGCGCATGTCGAACGTCGCGCCGGCGGGGAGACGGGTGTCGCGCAGGTGGTCGCCCTCGACCGAGAGGCTTCGCACACGGCGATCGCCGAGGGGAGGGTCGATCCCGATCTGCTCGCTGCGGCCTTCGACAGTCTGGAGCTGAACCCGGCGCAGCGTGAGCATGCGATCCTGACGGTCGCCGGTGTGATCGAGGTGCACTACGCCGACGGGCTCGTCGCCCACGTGGTCATCTGCGAAGACGAGGTGCGTCAGTTCGCTTTCGCCGCCCGTGGCGCGGACGAGTCCTTCATCTGCCAGATGTGGCTGCCGGGAGCACCGCACCTGCACTTCACGTTCCTGGTGCGGCAGGCGGAGCAGCTGATCCGCGACGGTCGCCCGCAGATCCCGATCGAGCGCACGCAGCTGACGACAGGCATCCTCGACGCGGCCATGCGCTCGGGATGGAGCGGCGAGGCGATGGACACACCGGAGCTCGCGATCTCCTACTCGGCGCCCGAACGGGTGGAGGGAACGGGGGTCGCGCTCACGCGTCCGGCGGGGTGGACGCCGCTCGGCTGAACTCAGTCGGTCTCGGGATACGCGCCGATGTCGAAGATCTTCTCCGCATACAACGGCTCGCCCGCCTCGTCCTGCACGGCCGCGAAGAGCGGCGCCATGAGGTCGTGCCACTCGTCCACGCGACGTCGTGCCTCGGGAGAGAGCTCCGGCGCCTGCGTGCGTTCTTCGCGCCGCAGGACGGAGATGACCAGGCTGCCGCGTCGGTGGATCGTGTACTCGGTGATGCCGCTGCCGCGCAGCTCGGCGATCACCTCGGGCCAGACGGCGGCATGGTGCCGGTCGTAGTCGTCCTCGCATTCGGGGCGCAGCTCGTAGACGAATACCTCGGGGTCGCGGAGAATGGCAGCAGGAGCGCCGTCGGTGGTGGGGGACACGGCAGAACCGTATCAGACCGTATTCCTCCGACCAATGATCTCTTCATATTCAGAGGTTTTGCTATCGGTTTTGCCGAAAACTGCCGTATTCTGTGATCGTGACGATCACCCCGACTTCCTGCTTCCTGACAGCGCGGCGGCGGACGCCCGCGCCCCCGATCGAGGTCGTGCGGTGAGGGGTCTCGAAGGGCGCCGCTACCTCGTGTGCGGGGGAGCCTCAGGACTGGGGGAGGCGACGGCCGTGCGCCTCCACGAGGAAGGCGCGCGCGTCATCGTCGCGGACCGCAACGTCGACGCGGCGCGTGACCTCGCTGAGACCCTCGGCGGCTGCGAGCACTTCGGCTACGACCAGGGCGATCCGGCCTCGGTCGCCGCGCTCTTCGCCGCCGTCTCGGCGGCGGGCGAGCTGAACGGTGTGGCGCTGGTCGCAGGAGTGCATCCGGGGACGGTTCCGCTGGACGATGTCGATCCCGCCAGGTTCCGCAGCGTGCACGATGTGAACGCCCTCGGCATCCTGCTCAGCCTTCAGGAGGCGGCGCGCGTCGTCGCGAAGGACGACCGGTCATCGCTGGTCGTGGTCGGATCGGTCGCCGGCATCCGCCCGGTGGCCCGCAACGCGATCTACGCCTCGTCGAAGGCCTCGGCGCAGGCGATCACCCGCTCGGTCGCCCTGGAGCTGGCGGGCACCGGCATCCGGGTCAACAGCGTCCTCCCGGGGTCGGCCATCACGCCCCTCGCGGTCTCGCAGAGTTCGCTCGAGGCCATCCGCGAAGATGCGGCGCGGATCATCCCGATACGACGCGCGGCCGAGGCGAGCGAAGTCGCTTCCGCCATCTGCTTCCTCCTCTCGGACGATGCCTCGTACGTCACCGCCACCGACCTCATCGTCGACGGCGGGCTCGCCGCCGGCAGCGCCTCCTGAGCAGACTCACGCAAGGACTCCTCCCCATGAAGATCAGCGATATCGAAACCCACGTGCGCGGGAACATCCTGTTCGTCGCGGTCCGCACCGATTCCTCGGTCGTCGGCATCGGGGAATCCGCGTGCTGGGCGTATCCCGAGGCCGTTGCGTCGGTCGTCGAGACGTTCGCGGCAGCCCTGCGCGGCACCGACCCCCGTCGCATCGAGCGCCACTGGCACCTGATGTGGCGGATGGGCCCCTTCCGCAGCGCGATCGTCGGTGCGGCACTGAGCGCGATCGACTGTGCGCTCTGGGACATCAAGGGGCGGGCACTGGGCGTGCCGACGCACGAGCTCCTCGGCGGCGCGTACCGCGACCGCATCCGCCTGCACGCGATCATCGACGGCGCCGACGCCGAGCAGCTCGGCCGGTCTGCGGCCCGTGCGGCGGCGGAGGGCTTCACCGCCGTCAAGTTCGATCCGCTGGAGGACACCTGGATCGATCACTCCACGGGAGAGATCGCGGCCCGTGCCGTCGAGCGCGCGACCGCCGTGCGGGATGCGACCGCCGGCAAGGTCGACATGATCGTCGAGGTGCATCGCTCTCTCGCGCCGCACCAGATCCCCGCACTGCTCGACGGTCTCCGACCGCTCCGACCGCTCTTCGTGGAGGATCCGATCCAGATCGACACGTTCGATGTGCAGACCGGTCTGCTCGCGCACGGCGTTCCGCTCGGGCTCGGAGAACGGTGGCAGTCGATCTGGGAGGTCCGCGAGGCGCTGGCCGCGAACGGTCCGTTCATCGTCCGCTCCGACGTCACCCTCGCCGGCGGCATCAGTGCGGCGCGCAAGATCGCCGCGATCGCAGAGGCGCACCACGCCCAGGTGTCGTGGCACAACTGGTTGAGCCCGGTGTCCGATGCCGCGACTCTCACCGTGGATGCGACGATCCCGAACACCCTGACGCACGAGCACGCCCCCGCCCAGCTCGCCGCCTTCGGCGACGCGATCCGGACCGGATGGCGGGTCGACGAGGGGTACATGGTGCTCTCCGACGAGCCCGGCCTCGGCATCGAGGTGGACTTCGCCCGCCTTCCGGAAGCCGGCGACATCCTGCATCGACAGCTGCACGAGATCCCGTTCGCCTCGGACGGCTCGGTCGCGTTCGCCCGCTGAGGCGCGACGCCCCACCGGGAAATCGATTTCACTTTGTTGGCTCCGGTGCTAGCATGTGCCGGAGAGTGCGGACGCACTCGATGATTCGATGGAGAAACACATGTACGGAGCGCACGGCGAGAACCGCCAGCGGCGCAATGGGCGCATCGGGGGATCATGCGCCCGCCGTACGACGGTGCTGTAGCAAACGGATCGATCGCGACTGCGATTCTGTCGATCCACGCCGATGAATCGGTGCACCGACGTCTCTCCCACCCGTCATCCCTGAGGTGATGCGCGTGCTCCCGGAGTGACCGGAGCGCGCGGGAGCGTCAACGCGCCGCCTCTGTCTCTGCCTGGAGTTCGACCATGTCCTCGACCTACCCTCTGTCCCGTGTCCGCCAGCAGTTCCCCGCCCTGCGCACCGGAAGCGCCCTGTTCGATGCGCCCGGTGGCACCCAGACCCCGACCCGCGTCGCCGACGCCATCCGCGACGCGATGGTGAGTCCCGTCTCGCAGCGCGGTCGAAACAACTACAGTGAGCAGAACGCAGACCGCATCGTGCGCGGCGCCCGTGCCGCGATGGGCGACCTGCTGAACGTTGATCCGCGCGCTGTGTTCTTCGGCCGCAGCGCGACGCAGATCACGTTCGACGTGGCCAGAGCCGTCGCCCGTCGCCTCGGCCCCGGCGATGAGATCGTCGCGAGTCGCCTCGACCACGACGCGAACGTACGTCCGTGGGTGCTCGCCGCTGACCTGTCCGGCGCGACCCTGCGTTGGATCGACTTCGACCGCGAGACCGGTGACCTCACAGCCGATGATGTACGTCGCGTGCTCAGCGACCGCACGCGATTCGTCGCCGTGACCGCGGCGTCGAACCTGTACGGCACGGCGCCGGACATCGCGGCGATCGCGGCAGCCGTGCACGCGGTCGGAGCGGAGATCTACGTCGACGCCGTCGCCTACACGGCCCACGAGCTCGTCGATGCCGTCGCCCTCGGAGCCGACTACATCGTGTGCTCGCCGTATAAGTTCTGCGGTCCTCACATCGGCGTGCTGGGATCCAGCGTCGAGAAGTTGGAGGCCCTCGTCCCCGACAAGCTCCGCCCGTCGACCATGCAGGTTCCCGAGAGGTTCGAGCTGGGCACTCTGCCCTATGAGCTCCTGGCCGGGGTGACAGAGACGGTGGAGTTCCTGGCCGACGTCATCCCCGGGGACGGCACGCGCCGCGAGCGGCTGGAGCGCTCCTACGAGGCGGTCGCGAAGCACGAGGATGCTCTCTTCGAGCGGCTCATCGCCGGCCTCGCGGAGATCGACGGCGTCGAGCGCATCGGTGCGCCGAGCACGCACGTGCCGACCGCCCTCTTCCGTATCGACGGCCGCACCACAGCCGAGGTCTGCGCGGCACTCGGGCGAGCGGACGTCGCCGTGATGGGCGGCAGCTTCTACGCGATCGAGGCCGAGGATTGGGCCGATCTGCGCGACGGCGCGGTGCGGGCGGGCATCGCCCCGTACACCTCGGTCGAAGATGTCGATCGTCTTCTCCATGCGGTGCGCGCACTCACCCTCTGAACATTCCACCCCACCCGAAAGGACACACAATGAAGTCACGTCTTTCCCTCCTCGCCCTCTCCCTCGTCGGCATCGCGGCCCTGTCCGCGTGCACGTCGACACTCCCCACCGACACGGACGAGTCGTCGGCGCCCGCCGCAGACGACCAGCCGGCGGCGGCGATCGTCTCCGGGGTCGAAGAGGATGCCGAGATCGCCGCGCTGCTGCCGGCGCAGTACACGGACGCCGGAGTGCTTCAGGTCGGCTCCAACCTGCAGTTCCCACCTGCCAACTTCTATGCGGCCGACGGGGCGACGCCCATCGGGTACGAGGTCGATCTCGCCACCGCGATGGCGAAGCGACTCGGTCTCGACGTCGCCTACAACGACTCCGCGTTCGAGAACCTCATCACGAGCTTGCAGTCGCAGCGTGTCGACTTCACCATGGCCGGTATGAACGATCGCCCCGATCGTCAAGAGATGGTCGACTTCGTCGACTACTTCAAGACCGGGATCGGCATCCTCGTCGCGAAGGGCAATCCCGATGACATCGCCGAGCCTGCGGATCTGTGCGGGCACGGCGTGACCGCAGGCGTCGGCAGTTCACAGGAGGCATGGGCCCTCGCGCTGAGTGAGAAGTGCGTTGCCGACGGGGCAGAGGCGATCGACGTCGTCACCGTGAACAGCGACCAGCAGCGTCTCAACTCGGTCAAGACCGGACGCGTGACCGCCGAGCTCAACGATCTGGCGAACCTCGTCTACGTCGCCCAGACGGCCAACGGGGGCGAGGACTTCGAGGTCGTCGACCTGCCCCCGCTCGAGGGGGCGCTCTACGGCATCGGAGTCAACAAGGAGACGCCGGAGCTGCGGGCAGCGCTCGCCGCGGCGCTGCAGTCGCTGATCGACGACGGCACGTACGGCGAGATCCTCGCCGCCTGGGGGCTCCAGGCCGGAGCCATCGAGACGGTCGAGATCAACGCGGGGAAGTGAGTGCGGCGGGGGCGGCCGTCGGTCGCTCCCGCACACCTCCTCCGGAAAGGAACCCGTGAACACTACTGCTCCCCTCGCCTCCGTCTCGGTCGCAGGACCCAAGCTCTACCGTCGGCTGCACTTCTGGCGCTGGGTCAGCGCGCTGATCGTGCTCGCCGCTGTCGCCGGCATCATCGTCGTGCTCGCCGGGGCACGCATCCAATGGCCGCATGTGCTGCAGTACGTGGTGCTCGACACCATGGCTCAAGCGGCCTGGAACACGGTGGTGCTCGCGGTGGCGGCGCAGCTGGTGGCTGTAATCATCGGCGTCGTCATCGCGATCATGCGCATTTCGCGCAACCCGGTCGCCACGTCGGTCGCGACCGGGTACATCTGGATCTTCCGCGGCGTCCCCGTGCTCGTGCAGATCCTCGTCTGGTACAACCTCGCTCTGGTGGTCGACCGCATCGTGATCGGCGTGCCGTTCACGGACTGGACGCTGATCGATCAGCCGACCAATGCCATCATGACCGCGTTCACCGCCGCGCTCCTGGGTCTCGCGCTCAACGAGAGCGCTTACATGGCCGAGATCATCCGCGGTGGGCTCAAAGGCATCGACAGCGGCCAGACCGAGGCTGCACATGCCCTCGGGATGAGCCCGATGCGTACGCTGGCCCGCATCATCTTGCCGCAGGCCATGCGCATCATCATTCCGCCAACCGGCAACAACTTCATCAACATGCTCAAGACCACCTCGCTGGCGTCGGTGGTGACCTACTTCGAGCTCGTGAAGGCGGCAGCGAACATCTCCAGCCGCAATCTCGAGGTGATGGAGACGCTGTTCGCTGCGGCGGTCTGGTACATGATCATCGTGACGATCGCGAGCATCGGCCAGTTCTACTTGGAACGCGCCTTCGACGGCAGCACCCGACGCGGTCGTCCGCGGAATCTCCGGACGGCCATCCGCAACGCACTCGTGCGTCCCCCTTTCTCCCGGCGAGGTATCGATGAATGACAACACGGCGCTCGTGCGCATCCGGCAGGTCAAGAAGTCCTTCGGCGACAACACCGTGCTCCGCGACATCACGATGGATGTGCGCGCGGGCGAGGTCGTCTGTCTGCTCGGTTCCTCTGGCGCGGGTAAGAGCACGCTCCTGCGGGCGATCAATCGGCTGGAGAAGATCGATGCCGGGCAGATCTGGGTCGACGAGATGCTCGTCGGCTTCGGCGAGTATCGCGACGGAGTCCGCGAGCTCACCGAGCGAGGGATGGCGGCGCAGCGAGCTCACATCGGAATGGTGTTCCAGCGCTTCAATCTGTTCCCGCACATGACCGCCCTGCAGAACGTCATGGAAGCGCCGCGTGCAGTGCGGCGACTGTCGGGTGCAGCGGCGAAGGCGGAGGCGCGCGAGCTGCTGGAGAGCGTCGGACTCGCCGACAAGATGGAGCACTATCCGGCCCAGCTCTCCGGCGGGCAGCAGCAGCGTGTCGCGATCGCGCGGGCATTGGCGATGAAGCCGCAGCTCATGCTGTTCGACGAGCCGACCAGCGCCCTCGACCCTGAACTCGTCGGGGAGGTGTTGAAAGTCATGACCGAGCTCGCGCGGCAGGGGATGACGATGATCGTCGTGACGCACGAGATGGGATTCGCGCGCGAGGTCGCTGATCGCGTCGTGCTGATGCACGGCGGCGAGATCGTGGAGGATGCCTCTGCTGCGGACTTCTTCGAGAACCCGCAGCACGAGCGCACGCGGCAGTTCATCGCGAGCTCGACCAGAGATGCCTGACGGCCCCGCCGGCGATGTGTCGGCGGGGCTGGACCTCGCCGTCGTGTGACAGATTGGGACGGATGACTTCGTCCCGCACACCCGCACCCGCCCGTACGCTCCTCGTCGGATACGGCAAGCTCGGAGGGCTCCTCGCACCGCGGCTGCGCGCCGACGGCGGGGAGGTCTTCGCGGTGCGGCGGAGCGACGGCACCCTGCCCGACGGTGTCATCGGGATCAGGGCTGACCTCTCGGCTCCGTTGCCCGAACCGCTGCCACCGGTCGACGCGATGGTCGTGACGCTCCCGCCGAGCGGTCCCTCCGGCTACCGCACGGCGCTGACGCATCTGGCCGCGGCGCTGCCCGCGGTCCCCGCCCGCACGGTCTTCGTCTCGTCGACCGGAGTGTTCGAGGGGCGGGGAGCGGAGCGCCCGATCACGGAGCAGGATGATCCCGCGCCCGTGACCGAGCGCGCGCAGGAGCTGCGCGACGGAGAGCGCGCGGCGATCGACCTGTTCGATGCCGTCATCGTGCGCCCGGCGGGGATCTACGGCCCGGGGCGCGACTTCCTGATCCGCCAGGTGCGCGAGCACGCGACCGTGAACCACCGCCGCCGCACGAACCGCATCCATGACGCCGACCTCGTGCGCGCGCTGGAGGTGCTGCTGCGGATGCCGGAGCCGCCGCGCGTGCTGCACGCGGTGGACGCAGCGCCGGCACCGCTGGGCGACGTGGTCGCGTTCATCGCGCAGACCCTCGGCCTGGAGGTGCCGCCGGATGACGTCTCCGCCGCTCCGACCGGCACGGTGCTCGACGGTTCGCTGCTGCGCGCCGTGCTGGGCGAACTGGAGTATCCGACGTATGAGGCGGGCTACGCGGCGATGCTCACGAGCCCGCCGCGATCCACCCACGGGTGAAGCCGAGCACGCGGCTGCCGTCGGTGTCGGCCAGTGAGGCGCTGACGAACGCGGTGGCGCCCTCGGAGGTCTGCCAGCGGAATCGGTACTCATCCGACAGCACGGCCGCGGCGATGGCCGCTCCGGCGGACTCCGCCGTCTGCGCGTTCGCGAAGGCTCCGGCGGTGCGCGCGAGGTAGGCGTCGAGCAGTGCGCCGTAAGGGCCGTCGGTGTCGGGCCGCTCGGCGTTGTCGACGAAGTCGCTCGCGACCGCGGCGGGCTCGATCACGCTGACCCGGATGCCGAAGCGCTCGGCGACGGGCGCGAGGGATTGCATGAACCCCTCCACCGCGAACTTCGCACCGCAGTAGGTGTCGGCGAAGGGCTGGCCGACCGCACCGCCGACACTCGTGATCGTGAGGATCTGCCCGCTCCTGCGCTCGCGCATGCCGGGCAGCACCAGCTTGGTGAGGTTCACAGGTGCCAGGTAGTTGACCTCGAGCTGGTCGCGCACCTGCTGCATGCTCGCCTGTTCGGCCGTGGCGACGCTCCCGCGCCCGGCGTTGTTCAGGAGCACGTCGATGCCGCCGAGCTCGGCCTCGACCTCGGCGACGAGGGTGGCCGCCGCCGTGTGGTCGACCACGTCCAGAGCGCGCACATCGACCGGCACCCCCGCGGCGGAGGCGGCGGCCTGCAGGCGCTCGGCTCGCCCGACATCCCGCATCGTGGCGACGACGTGAAGCCCCTGCCGCGCCAGTTCGACGGCGGCGTGCAGCCCCATGCCCGAGGAGGTTCCGGTGATCAGTGCGACAACAGTCATGAGAGCACAGTATGCGGGTTCCGCGAATGTCGTCCGGGAGGGGCGCCCACGTTACGGCGACGTAAAACGTTGGGCCTGTCGCGACGAATCTCTTGCGCGACGGCGGACAGACAGGGCAGAATCTCTACCATTGCGAGAATCACCGCTCAGAATATGAGAATTACGAGTTCGGTGATCCGCTGTCCCGGCGCCGAAGTGCGGCCGACAGGAAGAGAGAGAGCGACATGACAGAACGCCGACGCCACGCCGAGATCTCGGGTGGCGGCTTCGCGGGTCTCACCGCAGCCACCGCCCTGGCACAGATGGGCTGGAGCGTGCGACTCCACGAGCGCAGCCCCGAGCTGCGTGCGGAGGGAGCGGGGATCGTGTTGTGGAACAACAGCCTCCAGGTGCTCGACAAGATCAAGGCCGGTCCGGATCTCATGTCGAACTCCATGACACCCCCGGCGTACGAGACGCGCATGAACAACGTCATCCAGTCGCAGGAGACACTCGACGGCATCCGCTGGCGCACCCTCACCCGTCCGCACCTGCACCAGACCCTGCTGGTCGCCGCGCGTGAGGCCGGCGTCGAGATCATCAGCGGATCCGAGGTCACCGGCGCGACGGCCGACGGGACGATCTCGTTCGCGAACGGCGAGACGGCCGAGGCCGACCTCATCATCGGTGCCGACGGAGTCGGATCGGCCGTGCGCGACTCGCTCGGCATCCCGCTCGAGCGTCAGCGTTCGCGCGATGGCATCACGCGCTTCCTCGTTCCCCGCCGCAAGGCCGAACTGCAGGCGCTCGAGCCCGACACCGAGTGGGACAACGTCATCGACTTCTGGAACCTCGAGCCCCGCGTGCTGCGCGTGCTCTACACCCCGGCGAACGATCAGGAGCTCTACATCGCACTGATGGCGCCCGCCGCCGATGCGCAGGGTTCGCGCGTGCCGATCGACCTCGACCTGTGGACCTCGGTGTTCCCGCAGCTGGCTCCCGTGCTGGCGGATGCGGCGAAGATCCCCGGACGCTACTACGGCTACCAGACGACGCGCCTCGACCACTGGACCGAAGGCAAGGTCGCGCTGATCGGCGATGCCGCCCACGCCATGTGCCCCGCGCTGGCGCAGGGGGCCGGGTGCGCGATGCAGAACGCCTGGACCCTGGCCGCCGCCGCGACCGAGGCGGCGTCGATCCCCGAGGCGCTGCAGGAGTGGGAGCGCCTCGAGCGTCCGCTGACCGACCTCGCGCAGGACCGCTCCCAGTGGTACGCCGACACCCGCGAGATGGCCAAGGGCAACCAGTTCCAAGGCGAGACCGTGACCACCGCCCTCTACAACCCGACCGATCCGCACCGACACGAGGTCCCCGCATGAGCATCGATTCCGTCTACCAGGTCCGCGCGTTCCACTCCTTCGTGCAGGAGACGCTGCACGAGGTCGGCCCCGCGCCCGCCCTCCCTCTCGTCAAGGCCGCGGTCGCCGTCGTGATCAAGAATCCCTTCGCCGGACGCTGGGTCGAGGATCTGTCGCCGCTCATCGACCCCAGTGCGAGTCTGGGCACCGAGCTCGGCGCCCGGGCGCTGGCCCTCCTCGGCGGGCGTCCTGCCGAGAGCTACGGCAAGGGCGGCATCGCCGGACTCGACGGCGAGCAGGAGCACGTCGTCGCGTGCGTGACCACGGTCTTCGGCAACGCATTCCGCGACGCCATCGGCGGAGGAGAGGCGTGGATCTCGTCCGCCACCAAATCCGCCGCAGCCGGAAGCTCGATCGACATCCCCCTCGCGTACAAGGATGAGGTCTACGTGCGGTCGCACTACGACGCGATCACGCTGACGCTGCCCGATGCGCCCCGCCCCGATGAGCTCGTCATCATCGCCGCGGTCGCCACCGGAGGGCGTCTGAACGCCCGCGTCGGTGGCATCACCGCCGCCGAAGTCCTTGCCCGACCCTGAGAGCATCGCCCGCACGGGCGCCGACACCCCGAGGAGACAGCGTGACCTACACGCATTCGCAGTACTACGAGGACCAGTCCATCGCCAGCGTGCTCGCCGACGTGGCCCGCGCGCATCGCATCCTCGAGCTGGAGGGCCACGGCGACATGTCGATGGGGCACCTCTCGTTCCGCGATCCCTTCGGGCGGGGGCTCTGGCTCAAGCGCGGCAATCTCGCGCTGAGCGAGGTCGAGGGTGACGACTTCATCCTGATCGACTTCGACGGCAACGTGCTCGAAGGCACGGGGCTGCGGCATCTCGAATGGCCGTTGCATGCGGAGATCATGAAGGCGCGCCCCGACGTGAACTTCGTCGGTCATTCCCACGCGCACTTCTCGACGCTGCTGGGTGCCTCGCATGAACAGCTCAAGCCGTACAACAACCACGGGGTCTGGTTCGCCTATGAGGGAGTGCCGCGCTTCGCCGAGACGAGCCACATCATCACCACGGTGCCGCTCGGCGTCGCCGCGGCCGCCGCGCTCGGCGACGCGCAGGCGCTGCTGCTCGCCAACCACGGCATCGCCTTCGTCGGCTCGACGGTCGCCGAGGTGACGCTCACGGGCATCTTCCTCGAGAAGGCGGCCCGCTTCCAGGTCGACCTCGGTGCTTCCGGATTCACGCCGATCGAGCCGACACCGGAGGAGACCAGGGAGAAGTTCGACCGGATCTACCCGGCCAAGGCGCAGCACAACTTCTGGACGTACTTCAACCGTCGCCTCGAGCGCGTGGAAGCCACCTACGGCATCGGCATCTCGCCGATCGCTCTCCCGCCCGCCATCTGACCCACACCAACCGAAAGAGAGCAACGATCATGAGCAGCCTTCCCCGCATCGCCACCGTCGTGGGTTCCGGAACCATGGGCCCCGGCATCGCCGCCACCCTCGCCCGTGCGGGCGTGACCGTACGCCTGTACGACATCTCCACCGAGGCCATCGAACGTGCGGAAGCGGCGTACGGCGTGGTCCAGGGCGTCCTCGCCGCCGTCGACTCGCCCTCGGCACCCGGGGGTTCGGTCACCTTCGGGACCGACCTCGATGCCTCCCTCGAAGGCAGTGAGCTGATCATCGAGGCGGTTCCCGAGCGTCTCGACCTCAAGCAGAAGGTGCTCGCCGACCTCGAGGCCCGCATCGGCGACGAGGTCATCATCGCCACGAACACGTCCGGCATCCCGATCACGACCATGGGCAAGAGCATGACCCTGCCGGGACGTCTGATCGGCATGCACTGGTCGAACCCGCCGCACCTGATCCCGATGATCGAGGTCATCCCCGGTGAGGACACCGATCCCGCGCTGGTCGAGAAGCTCATCGGGATCGTGAAGGCGTTCGACTATGTGCCGGTGCTCGAGAAGGAGATCCCCGGCTTCGTCGAGAACCGCGTGCTGTACGCGATCCTGCGCGAGTGCATGGCGCTGCTCGACGAGGGCATCGTCACCCCCGAGGGTCTCGACGCGTGCGTCAAGTGGGGCATCGGCTACAAGCTCTCCGTGGTCGGACCGACCCGTCTCCTCGACATGGCCGGTCTCGACATCTACCAGGCCGTCTCGGGCTACCTGAACAAGGAGCTGGATGCGAGCACCGAGACCCCGAAGCTGATCCTCGACAAGATCGCCGAAGGCAAGCTCGGGTTCAAGTCCGGCGCCGGGATGTACGAGTACGGTCCGGGAGACGTCGACGCCAAGCGCAAGGAGATCATCACCGGCCTCATCGCCGCGCGCAAGACGCTCTCCTCCATCCCCGAGGTCTGATGGTCGCCGAGGTATCGGTCGAGACCATCGAGGACGGACTCCTCCGCACGCAGGGCGCCGATGTCGACATCGCTTTCCGCGTGCGGGGGTCCGGCCCCGCGGTCGTGCTGCTGCACGGCACCTCGGCCCACCATGCGGTCTGGGAACCCGTCGGCGATGCGCTCGCGGATCGGGCGACCGTGGTCGCGCTCGACCAGCGCGGGCATGGGCGCAGCGACAAGCCGGCCACCGGCTATGGGGCCTCGGATTTCGCCGCTGATGTCGTCACGGTTCTCGACGCACTCGGCATCGCGGATGCCGTGGTCGCCGGGCACTCGCTCGGCGGGCGCAACGCCTGGGTCGCGGCGGCCCGGCATCCGGATCGGGTGACGGGCGCCGTCGTCGTGGACTACACGCCCTACGTCGAGGACTCGGTCCTCGACGTGCTCGACACGCGCGTCGCGGACGGCTTCCGGTCGTTCGACGACGTCGCCGAGATCGAGGAGTACCTGCGCGCCCGCTACACCGCGATCCTCCCCGGCGCGATCGCGCGTCGCGCGCGATGGGGTTATGTGCAGGACGCCGACGGCCGCTGGGTCGCCCGTGCGGACAAGCGCGCCATGCGCCTGCTGATCGAGGGATTCCGGACGCCGTGGGACGCCGCCTTCCGCGATGTCTCCGCGACGATGACCCACCTGCGCGGTGCCGACAGCAGGATCGTGAGCGAGCAGGCCTGGCGACGCGCGCGCGCCGATCGCCCGGACGACCGCTGGGTCGTCGTCGACGACGCAGACCACTACATCCCCGAGGAGCATCCGCTCCTCGTCGCCGCCGAGATCGCCCGCGTTCTCGGCATCTGACCGAAAAGGAAGCCATGCCTCTCTTCATCGACAAGCTCGCCATCTCGAGCCCCGACTTCGACGGCCTCGCCCGCATCCCCGACCGCCTCACGGCGGACGGCGGCAACGAGGTCCCCGCCATCGCGCTCTCCGGCGCCCCCGCAGGCACGGTCGAGCTCGCCGTCGTCGTGCACGATCCTGACGCACCGCTGGCGCAGGGGTTCACCCACTGGGCGGTCTACGGCATCCCGGCCGATGCCGCCACGCTCGACCTGGCAGCCGAGGGCATCCGCGAAGCGCCGAACGGGACGACGCAGACGGCGTGGTTCGGTCCACAGCCGCCGGTCGGGCACGGGCAGCATCACTACTACTTCTGGGTCTACGCGCTGAGTGCGCGCGTCGAGGGAACGCCGACCCGCGAGGAGTTCCTCGCGTCCCACGCCGACTCGATCATCGAGCAGGCCCGCTACGTCGGTACGTTCTCGCGCTGAGCATCCGATCATGTCGATCACCGATGCCCACATGCACGTCGGGGACTTCCCGACGTTCGGTGTGAAGCTCGACGAGGATCACCTCGCCGAGTACCTCGCGAAGAACGACATCGACACCGGCTTCGTCTTCCACCAGGACAACGCGATGGTGCGGCGGGTCATCCAGGACATCCCCGGCGCCTACGGGCTGTACTGGGCGAATCCCAAGCTCGGCGATCCGATCCCGGAGCTGAAGGACTTCCTGGACGATCCGAAGTTCCGCGGGGTCAAGCTGCACCCGCTGATGGATGGGTTCCATCCGGACGATCCGATGGTCTGGCCGATCATCGAGCTGTTGATCGAACGCGATCTGCCGGCGCTCATCCACTGCGGGCATCCGATCTTCTCGCTGCCGTGGAGCATCGAGGAGCTCATCGCACGCTACGAGGACGCCAAGATCATCCTCGGTCACATGGGACACGGCAACATCATCTACATCGATGCGTCGATCGGGGTCGCACAGAGACACCCGAACGTCTGGCTCGAGACCAGTGGAATGCCGATGAGCATCAAGATCCTCGAAGCGGTGCGCAAGGTCGGATCGAACCGGGTCATGTACGGCTCCGACGGTCCGTGGCATGAGCCGAAGGTCGAGCAGCTCAAGGTGCAGCTCGCGGGACTCGACGCCGAGGACCTCGAGGACGTCATGCATCGCACGGCGCAGCGACTGTTCCTGGGCGCGGACGTCTGACCCGGACGGCGCGCAGAAGAAGCCCGGTCGACCGCGAGGTCGTGCCGGGCTTCTTCTCTGCAGCCGCTAGCCCGGATAGGTGTCCGCGAAGGACTCCGCGATCGCGAGCACGGAGGCATGCACGGGGCCCGCGGTGATCGAGGGGATCACGGAGGCATCGACCACGTGCAGTCCGTCGAGGCCGCGGAAGCGGAGGTCGGGCGTCACCGGAGCGTCGTCGTCGGCCCCCATCCGCACGGTTCCCACCGGGTGGTGATGCGTGATCGCGGCGCGGGCGATGAACGCGTCGGCCGCGGCGTCGCTCAGGTCGGCCGCGGGCAGCAGCTCACGGTCGCGCCACTCGTCGAGTCCCGCCGATGCGCCCACGAGACGTGCATGCGCGAGTGCGGCGCGGAACGCCGCACGGTCGTGCTCGGTCTGGAGATACCGGGGATCGATCACGGGCTCGTCGTCGATCTCCGGGCCGGAGATGCGCAGCGAACCGCGACTCGTGGGGTTCGTGACACCGAACAGCAGCGTGTACGCCTCGCCGGGAACGGCGCCCTCGCGCTCCGCAGGCGCGAAGGACTCCGACATACTCGGGCCGATCACGCAGCCCACGACGATGTCGGCGGCGCCCTCGGTGCGATCGAGTCCCGCGAGCGACAGGTACGTCATGGATTCCGACAGCTGCAAGCGCGTCGGGGGCACGGCGCGTCGCGCCCGGTAGACATTGCCGGCGCCGAGCAGGTGATCGTGCAGATTCCGTCCCACGCCGCGCGACTCGAGCACCGTCTCGACGCCCGCGCCGGCGAGTATCTCGGGGTCGCCCACGCCCGAGCGCATGAGCAGCAGCGGATCTCCGATGGATCCGCCGGCGAGGATCACCTCGTCGGCCTCGATGGTCTCGTCCTGTCCGCCCCTGGTCACTCTCGCGCCCGTCACGCGGCCGCGCTCGATCACGAGCCGATGCACCGTGACGCCCGTGAGGAGCGTCAGGTTCGGGCGATCGACCACCGGGTCGAGGTAGACGTCGGCGACCGTGACCCGCTCGCCGTCGCGGATGGTCAGGGAGTTCGGTGTGGCCCCGAGCATCTCCCCGCCGTTGTGGTCGGCGATGCGCGGTACGCCCAGCGCGTTCCATGCCGAGAGGTAGTCCGCCACGAGCGGGCTCGACAGCTCCGGCCCCGGCAGCAGGACGGGGAGCGGTCCCGTGTCGCCGTGCACCTCATCCGCCCCTCCTGAGAAGGTCTCCATGCGGCGGAAGTGGGGCAGAAGCGCGTCCCAGGACCACCGCGCGTCGCCGGTGGCCTCCACCCACCGGTCGAAGTCCGCACGGCATCCGCGCATGTGGGCCATGGCGTGCACGAGGCTCGATCCGCCCGGCCCCTTCCCACGTGCCCAGTCGAGACGGCGTCCACCGAGGCCCGGCTGTGCCACCGTGCGGTAGTCCCAGTCGTAGGAGCGTCCGTGGATGAACGGCCAGAGCTCGGGGCGGCGCATGTCGGGGTCATCCACCCGGGCGCCGGCCTCGAGCACGACGACCCGCCGCGACGGGTCAGCGCTCAGGCGATTCGCCAGGACGCTGCCCGCCGAGCCGGCACCGATGATGAGGATGTCGGCGTGCATGGAGTCAGTTGCGCGTGTGGCCGGCATCGACCACGAGCGTCTGGCCCGTGATCCACCCGGCCTTCTCCGAGGCCAGGAAGGCGACGGCAGGAGCGACGTCCTGCGGCAATCCGCGGCGGTCGAACGCCTGCATCGGCACCACGTAGTCGAACCCGTTCACGTGGGGTCCGTTCAGCACGCCTTCGCTCGCGATGATGCCGGGGGCGACGGCGTTGATCGTGATGCCGTTCTTGCCGAGTTCGCCGGCCAGGCCGCGCACGAGGCCGATGGATGCGCCCTTCGTCGCGACGTAGTGCGCGCAGTTCGGGGTGCCCGCGACGAAGGTGTTCGAAGCGATGTTGACGATGCGGCCGTATCCGGCGCGGCCCATGACCTCGGTCACCGCGTGCGTGATGAGGTAGATGCCGTCGAGGTTGACCGACATGACGCGTCGCCACTCCGCGAACGTGATGTCCTCCCATGCGGTGAGCGGCACGAGGGCGGCGTTGTTGACGAGGATGTCGATGCGCCCGAGTTCGTCGACCACCTCCGAGACCACGGCCGCGACGGCATCGGGGTCGCTGACGTCGAGGGCCTTCGCGACGCCGCCGATCCGCTCGGCCACCGCCGTGGCGCCGGTGGCGTTGATGTCGGTGACGACGACCTTCACGCCATCCGCTGCCAGCTCTTCGGCGATTGCCGCACCGATGCCCTGCGCGGCTCCGGTCACGATCGCGACGCGCTGCTCTTTCTCGGCCATGTCCTGATGCTCCTTCTGTTCCTGCTGTCGGGTGTGGTGTGTCGGCTGGTGTGCCGGGTGGTCGCGCTCAGTTGCCGCCGTAGTAGTCGGGCGCGAGCTTCCACGTCGTGTAGGGCTCGAGCTCGTGCGAGGGATAGACATCGGCGTTCTTGGTGCGGGCGAGGTAGTTCAGCCGACGGATCGCCTCGATGGATTTCGTCGGGTCGAGATGGAAGCCGGCGATCCACTCCTTCTCGAGAGTGGTGTGCGTGTACGCCGCGTCGCCGCAGAAGAGCATGCTCTTCTCGTTCTCGAGCTCGACCAGGAGGGAGTAATGCCCGATCGTGTGACCGGGGGTCTCGAAGAGCCACACGCCCGGCACGATCTCGTAGTCTCCCGAGATCGGCTTGTACGTCACGGAGTCGTGGTCGAACGACAGGTCGGAGTATCCGAGACGCTCGAAGGGTTCCGGCACCTTCGCGTGGCGGAGCTCCTCCTTGTGCACGAGCGTGGTGGCCTTCGTCAGGAACTTGTTCCCGCCGACGTGATCGAAATGGAAGTGGGAGTTGACGACGATGTCGACGTCCTCCGGCGCATACCCCACCTTCGCGAGCTGCGCGGGAATGGTCTGCTCGGCGCTCTGCTCCGGCAGCTCGAACGGCAGGACGCGGTTCACGTGGTCGAGATCGAAACCGGTGTCGTAGAGGATGAGAGCGTCAGGATGCTCGATGAGCACGCTGTAGACCGGGAAGCGCACGGGGTTGCCGGCGTTGATGTGCCAGTGCACGTCCGACTCGTCGATGACGAGGGTTCCCCCGTCGAGGAGATAGACCTTCGGGTCCGTCATCGCTGACCTTACCTTTCATAGATTCTCATATTGCGGTAATTGACGTTCAAGCTATGAGAACAACGGGGAAGGTGTCAAGAGGTCATTGGGGAGTTTTACCCGCCGGAAACACCGGCATCCGGAGCGAGCGGTCAGCTGGCGCCCACTCCGGGGTGGTCCTCGAACACCTGGGCGAAGTCGTAGTGGGTCCAGCGGTAGCAGTGGTCGAGCATGGGCTCGGCCGCGAAGTCGCCGATGCAGGTGGTGTCCTGATAGCGCTCGCTCGTCGGGGTCTTGTAGTGCACCCGGCACAGGACGCGCCACATCGTGTCGGAGTCGACGCCCTCCTCGAGCATGTGCTCCGAGGGCAGCCAGCACTCCGTGTCGGTGATGGCGTCGGCGTCGACACCCGACGTCGGGCCGGCCACCGCATCGAGCTGCGCGAGCGCGGCAGCGTCCCTGTCGGACAGCGCCGGCTGTGCAGCGCAACCGGTCAGGGCGAGAATGAAAGCCAGCGCGACGTACGCGCTCATGTTCTGTCGAGCCATGTTGGCACCTCCACCCACATCATCGAGGGATCGTGTTTCCGGGGTGTAAATCCTGAATCTCACCGTTGACGCGTCGCTGCGTTTCTCATACTGTATCGCTATCCCGACACATTGTGAGAAAGATTGCCCTGGCACGGCGACGAGGATCGGGACTTTCCGACTGAGAGGATCTTCGGCAATGCCTATTACCCTGAGCGGCGCACCGCGCCGCAGCACACGCACAGCCACAGCCGCCGCGATCGTCGTGATCGCCTTCAGCCTCGCCGCCTGCTCCG
Organism: Microbacterium saperdae; assembly: GCF_006716345.1. NCBI lineage: Bacteria > Bacillati > Actinomycetota > Actinomycetes > Micrococcales > Microbacteriaceae > Microbacterium > Microbacterium saperdae. The sequence goes on along the minus strand of NZ_VFOX01000002.1, from coordinate 115,257 downwards.
GCGGTCGAGGCGACTCCCCCTCGGGGGAGCCGAGCAGCGAGGCGGGCGCGACCGTCGAGCAGTTCGCGCTCGTCGCCCCCGAGAACGAGTCGGACTTCGGATGGAACCAGGCAGGGCTCGACGGCGCCACGGCGGCGTCGGAGTCGCTCGGCATCGAGGTCACGCTCGTCCCCGACGCCGGCTGGGACAACACCGAGACCGTCCTCGGTCAGGTCGCTGACAGCGGAGCGCAGTTCATCATCGCCCACGCCTCCGGCTACGGTGTCGCCGCGACGAGCGTCGCCCAGGCGAAGAACGTCCCGATCCTCATCCAGGACGCCGGAGAGAACATCCCGGGCAAGATCGCCGTCACCAAGACGGAGGCGCAGGAGGGCGGCTACCTCGCCGGCATCGCGGCGGCCATGACGACGACCAGCAAGACCGTCGGCATCGTGGTGTCGGCCGATGACCTCAACTGGTTCAAGATGTCGTCCGGCTTCGCGGAGGGCGTCTACAGCGTCGATCCGACCATCTCCGTGCTCTACACGTCCGTCGGTCCGGCGGCGTACGCGGATGCGGCCGGCGGCAAGACCGCTGCCGAGCAGCTGATCGCCTCGGGTGCCGACGTCATCTTCGGCATGGGCGACGGTGCGACGCACGGATACCTCCAGGCCGTCGAGGCCGCGGACGGCGTCAAGTACATCGCCGACATCGGCGACGTCACAGCGGGCCTGAGCAACACCGACGTCCTGCTGACCTCCGTGCTGTGGAACTACGCGTCCACCTACGAGCAGGCCATCAAGGACGTGGAGGCCGGCACCTTCGGCGAGCAGGGCTACGCGCTCACGGTCGACAACGGCGGGCTCTCGTTGCAGGAGACCGACAACCTGACGGCGGAGATCCAGGCGGCCATCGAGACCGCGAAGGCCGGTATCGCCGACGGATCGATCGTGCCCACCGCGGCGGAGAACGCCGCCCAGGTGAACGACGTCATCGCCGCCAAGGGCGCCTGACCACCCGCGGAACACCATCGGTGCCGGGACGCCCTTCCCGGCACCGATGCCCAGGCGTACACATCGCAAGGAGAAGCACACGTGTCATCACCCACAGAGCCGAGCGTGATCTCGCTGCACGAGATCACCAAGGCCTTCCCCGGCGTCGTGGCGAACGATCGGATCTCGCTCGACATCGTCAGCGGTCAGGTCCACTGCCTTCTCGGCGAGAACGGCGCCGGCAAGTCCACCCTCATCAGCATCCTCGCCGGGATGCAGCAGCCCGACTCGGGAACCATCTCGATCGACGGCGTGCTCACGCCGATCAACTCGCCGCGCGCAGCGGTGGACCACGGCATCGGCGTGGTCCATCAGCACTCCACGCTCGTACCGGCGTTCACCGTGCTCGAGAACCTGATGCTGGGTGAGAACGGTTTCCTGCTCGACCGGAAGTCGGCTCTCCAGCGTCTGGAGGAGCTGTCGGAACTGCTCGGCGTCCGCATCGAACCGCACGCGCTCGCCGCGGATCTGGGGCTCGGCCAGCAGCAGCAGGTCGAGATCGCGAAGGCCATGTGGAAGGGCAGCCGTCTGCTCATCCTCGACGAGCCGACGTCGATGCTCACCCCCCAGGCGATCGAACACCTCGGTGAGAGCATCGAGAGAGTCAAGGCGCGGGGGCTCGCGATCGTCTTCATCACCCACAAGCTGCGCGAGGCCTACGCGATGGGCGACTGCGTCACGGTTCTGCGCGGGGGGCGCAACGTCGGGCACATCTCGGTCGAGGAGCTCGCCGTCCACTCCGAGGCCCAGGCGCAGGACGCGATCCTGCACGCCATGTTCGGCGATGACCTCGCGAAGGTCGACGATGCCGCCGAGCTCGCCGGCGCGACCGAGACCACCAGGGAGACCGTGCGCATCGACCGGAGCGAGAGCCCGGTGCGCCTCTCGCTCACCGGGGTGTCCAGCCATGGACTCGGCCGCGATGTCGAGGTCGAAGCAGCCACGCTCCAGGTGCACGAGGGCGAGATCCTCGGAATCGCGGGGATCGACGGGCACGGGCAGGGTGCGCTCGCCGAGGTGATCGCCGGTCAGCGCCCGGCCTCGCAGGGCACGGTGCTCTTCGACGGGCAGGATGTGACGCGGCTCGGCGTACGCGGGCGTCAGCAGCTCGGTCTGCGCTACGTCACGGACGACCGACTGCACGAGGGAACCGTCGGCTCCATGCCGGTCTCGCTCAACCTCGTCATCAAACGGATCGGCCAGCGCCCCTTCTGGAAGTGGGGGCAGATCCAGGACAAGGTCGTCGACGCCGAGGCGGAACGCCTGATCGAGGAGTACGGCATCCGTACGCCCTCGCCCGCGACGCGCGCCGGCACGCTCTCCGGTGGCAACATCCAGAAGATCCTGCTCGCGCGTGAACTCACGCACGGGGCGCGCCTCGTGATCGTGAACAAGCCCACCTACGGGCTCGACCTCAAGACCGTGCGGCTGGTCCGCGAGATCCTCATCGACTTCGCCGCGAACGGCGGTTCGGTGCTGCTGCTCTCGACGGATCTCGACGAACTCGTCGAGCTCTCCCACCGCATCGAGGTGATCTCCCGCGGCCGCCTCGTCGGCAGCGTCATCAACGACGGGCCGGGTACGGCCGAGAAGGTGGGTCAGCACATGACCGGTGCGATCGAAGGAGTGAGCGCATGACGACGACCGCTCCCGGCCCCACCACCACGGCGTCGATGGCCATCGTGCCTCCCAGCCGCGTACAGCGCATCGGCGCGGACCTCGCCCGTTCCGTGCTCCCGGTCCTGCTCGCCCTCATCACGTCGGGCCTGATCATGCTGGCGATGGGCACCAACCCCCTGGACTTCTTCGCCGGCGTCTGGACATACGGGATCACGGGTGACAACTGGCAGCGCAGCCTCGTGCTGATGGCGCCGCTCCTCATCGTCGCCCTGGGGCTGATCGTCGCGTTCCGTGGACAGCTCTGGAACCTCGGTTACAACGGGCAGTATCTGCTCGGGGCGCTGGTCGCCTCGGGAGGGGGTCCCGTGCTGTTCGCGGTCATGCCCGCCTGGCTCGCGACGCTGATCATCTTCATCGCCGCCGTCGCGCTGGGCGCCGTCTGGTCGCTCGTTCCCGCGATCCTGAAGGCGCGGTACGGCACCAACGAGATCATCACCTCTCTCGTGATGTCGTTCATCGCGATCGGCGTCGTCAATCTGGCGATCAAGGGACCGCTCAAGGATCCGAACACCCCGATGCCGCAGACCCGTGTGATCCCCGACGATCAGCTGCTGCCGTACATCCCCGGGACCGAGATCCACATCGGCTTCATCATCGCGCTGCTGCTCGCGGTTCTCGCCCAGTTCGTGCTGAGCCGCACATCGTTCGGGCTGCGGCTCGACGTGTTCGGCGCGAGCCCGAAGGCGGCCCGCCATGTGGGCATCAACTCGACATGGATGGTCATCCTGATCTTCGCGCTCTCGAGTGGCATCATCGCCTTCGCCGGTGCTATCGACATCCTGGGGCAGTACAGCTACCAGCGCGCGAACTGGAACCCGGCCTACGGTGCCGCGATCCTCCCGTTCGTGTTCCTCGCGCGGCTGAGTCCCGTGGGGTCGATCCCGCTGGTCGCGTTCTACGCGGTGCTCGCAACGGGGGGCACGCTCGCGACGCAGCAGGCCGGACTCAATGTCGACTTCCTGCTCGTGATCGTCGGACTCATCCTCATCTTCATGACCATCACCGAGTACATCGGCGATCGACGCCGCCTCGGACAGAGCTATCTGCCGCCGGGATTGCGTCGCACTCTGACGCGCCCGTTCGCCCGCGACGGAAGGACCACCTCATGAGCGACCTGGTCTCCGCGACCTTCGTGACGGTGTTCATCGTCACCGTCCTCGCCCAGGCGATGCCCCTGATCCTCGCCTCCGCGGGAGAGACCGTGGGCGAGCAGGCCGGCGTGCTCAACCTCGGCATCGAGGGAGTCATGCTCATCGGGGCCTACTCCGGGTTCGTCGCCACTCTCGTCACCGGGAGCTTCTGGCTCGGCATGCTCGCCGGGGCGGTGGGAGGCGTCGTCGCGAACCTCGCGATGCTGATCCTGAACGTGTGGCTCGGGCTCAATCAGATCGTGATCGGACTGGCGGTGACGCTCGTGGGTGAGGGACTGACCTCCGTGCTCTACCTGCAGAACTACGCCAAGACCACCACGGGGCTGGGCAAGCCGCCGGCCTTCGCGATCCCCGGTCTCTCGGAGATCCCGGTCATCGGCCCCGCGGTGTTCCAGCAGTCTGCGATCTTCTGGATCATGCTGCTCCTGGTGATCGCGGTGGGCTTCCTGCTCACTCGGACGAACTGGGGTCTGTCGACGCGAGCGGCGGGTCAGAAGCCTTCCTCGCTGGATGCGGCGGGAGGCAGCGTCATGAAGACCCGCTCGCAGGCGGTGATCCTCAACGGCGTGTTCGTCGGACTCGGCGGTGCGTACCTGGCGATACTCACCACGTCGACCTTCACCCCGATGATCACGAACGGCCTCGGCTTCATCGCGATCGTGATCACGATGCTCTCGCGTGGCCGCATGTCGCTCGTGATCCTCACCTCGATGATCTACGGGCTCGCGGTCGCGATCGGCCCTGCTCTGCAGGTGATCGGGTTCAACGTGCCCGCGGACTTCATCAAGATGCTGCCGTTCGTCGTCGTCATGATCACGCTCATCGTCTTCGCCCGCAGCTCGGTCGTCCCGCCCGCGCTGGGCGCTGCCTACATGCGCGGCGCGCGCTGACGCGCGTCGCTCCACTCTGAGAGGAACCCTTCCATGGCACTTCCCGACTTCACGCTCTCCGCGGGCCCCGTCACGGTCACCCCGCGCACGCAGGCCGCGCTCGGCCGCCCGATCCTCTATCACTACGACCCGGAGTTCCAAGCGGGCTTCCGGCGTACCGAGCAGAAGGTCGCCGAGGTCTTCCGCACGGGGAACGACATCATCCTGATGCAGGGGGAGGCGATCGTCGCGCTGGAGGGCGCTCTCCGCTCCCTCATCACGCCGGGGATGCATGTGCTGAACCTGGTGCAGGGGGTGTTCGGCAAGGGGACCGGGTACTGGATCGCCGGCTTCGGTGCGGTGCTCCACGAGATCGAGGTGGGCTACGACGATGCCGTGGACCCGGCTCGCGTGGAGGAGTATCTGGACGCGCACCCCGAGATCCGGATGGTCTGTCTGGTCGCCTCCGAGACGCCGTCCGGAACGGTGACCGATGTCGCGGCGATCGGACCGATGTGCCGTGATCGGGGAATCCTCACCTACATCGACACCGTCTCCGGGGTGCTCGGCATGGAGTGGGAGACCGACGCCTGGGGGCTGGACATCTGCGTGGCCGGAGGGCAGAAGTGCCTGGGCGGTCCTGCGGGAGTGGCGCTCGTCTCGGTCAGTGCGCGGGCATGGGAGGCCATCTACGCGAATCCCGCGGCGCCCCGGGACTCCTACCTGTCGCTGATCGACTGGAAGGAGAAGTGGCTCGGGGAGGGGCGCTTCCCCTATACGCCCTCGGTGAGCGACATGTACGGACTCGAGTCCGCGCTCGACCAGGCGCTGGAGGAGGGGATCGATGCGGTGATCGCCCGCCATGAGGCTGCGGCCGACGTCACCCGCGCCGGTGCGCGGGCGATGGGCCTCGAGTTCTGGGCCGTCCGCGAAGAGATCATGTCGGCGTGCGTCACCTCGATCCGGCTGCCGGATTCGATCGACAACGCGGTCGTCCGCGACCACGCACGAGACGTGTATGGTGTGATGTTGTCGCACGGCCAGGGGGCGGGCAATCTCGTACGTCTCTCCCATATGGGCCCCACGGCGGGAGGTCTCCACTCCCTCATCGGACTGGCCGCACTGGGCCGCACGCTCGCGGATCTCGGGGTTCCGGTGGACATCGGAGATGGCATGGATGCCGCACTCGCCGTGTTGAGCGCACGCCGGGTCTGACATGCGGCGATGATGTTCATCAGCCGTGACGAGATCGACGGAAGGGCTTCCGATGGTGAATGAAGCGCAGGTACCCGCGGAGCAGGAGGGCGGCGAGAAGGCCGCTGCGGCAGATGCGCACCCGCAACGCACCAAAGGCGTGGACAGCGCCCGCAGAGCCCTGCAGATCCTGCTGCAGTTCACGGAGTCCGCTCCCGAGCTGACGCTCGAGAACCTTCTCGAGGATCACGACATCTCCGTGCCGAGCGCCTACCGCTACATCTCGCTGCTGCGCGAGATGGACCTGATCGAGGAGCGGGAGAAGGGCAGGTTCGTGCTGTCGCCGCAGGTGCTGCGTCTCGCCCGCGCCGCCGAGGCCACCTTCGACTACCGCGCCCAGGCGCAGCCGATCCTTAATCGGCTGGCCGCGACCACGGGTGAGACGGCGCTGTACCTTCGCCGCGTGAACGATTCGGCGGTGTGTCTCGCGATCGCCGAGTCGGACCATCCGATCTCCATCTCGTTCCAGCCCGGTCACCTCATGCCGCTGCACAGCGGCGCCGCGGCAAAGCTGCTGCTCAGCTCGCTGCCACCCGCGAAGCTGAACCAGTACCTGCAGCGCGTCGGCTCCACGCTGACCAAGCCGGTGCGCCAGCGTCTGGAGCACGACCTCGATGAGATCCGTGCGTCGGGGTACGCCGAGAGCGCCGGCGAGGTCGATCAGGGTGTGTGGGCCAGTGCGGCCGGCATACGCTCCGACGGCACGGTGATCGGAGCGATCACCGTGGTCGCGCCCGCCTATCGTCTCTCGGAAGAGCACCGGGCCGAGATCACCGAAGCCGTGCGCGCCGCGGCGTCCGAGCTCGAGAGCTCCCTGGCGGCGCGATTCGGCTGAGCCGCCGTCCGGATCCCGGTCGGTTCACCGACCCCCACCGCATCGCCGCGCATCGCCGATCGGTCGTCGCGGCCGTCACGGCGATGCTGCATGCGGGTTGGTGGTGTCTACAGGATCGTCGTGAGCACGCCTCCGTCGGCTCGCACCGCAGCGCCGTTGGTCGCGGAGGCTCGGGGGCTCACGAGGTAGGCGGCGAGCTGAGCGATCTCCTCCGGCTCGATGAAGCGCTCGAGCAGCGAGGTGCGGTTCTGGCCGATGATCGCCTGCTTCATCTGGTCGGGCGAGACCGACTGCGCCTCAGCGACGACTCCGACGGTCGCCGCGACGCCGTCGGAGTAGGTCGGACCGCCGAGGATCGTGTTGACGGTCACCGCGGTGCCGCGAGTCAGCTTGGCCAAGCCGTTGCTGAGCGCGATCATCGCCGCCTTCGTCACGCCGTAATGCACCATGTCGGCGGGAACGTTCACCCCGGATTCGCTGCTAATGAAGAGGATGCGGCCACTGCCGCGCTGAAGCATCCCCGTGAGCACATGGCGCGAGAGGCGCACCCCGCTCATCACGTTCACGTCGAAGTAGCGGCCCCATTCCTCGTCGGAGACCGCGGTGAAATCGGAGAGACCGAACAGCCCGACGTTGTTGACGAGGATGTCGATCTCGCCGAGTGCGTCGATGAGCCGAGTCACCTCTTCGGGGCTGGCGAAGTCGGCGACGAGGGCCGTCGGATTCGATGCCGGATGCTCGGCGCGCAGTCGGCCGACCGCCGCAGCGAGGCGTTCCGGATCCCGGCCGTTCAGTATGACCTGCACGCCTTCGGATGCGAGCGCTGCGGCGATCGCGTACCCGATCCCTTGACTCGAGCCGCTCACGAACGCCGTCTTTCCCTGCAGCTTCAGATCCACGATTGCTCCTGTCTTTCACTTTCCATGCCGGAATTTTACTTGCTTGAGCAAGTCATATGATCTTGTCATAACTTTCCTGAGCAAGTTATCCACGCCGCTTCTGGCACGTCGGTGCCGTACACTCGAGGCATGCCAGCGCCGATCGGTTCCACTGAGTTGTCCGCCGAGGATCTCGCTGTCTGGGCCTCGCTGGCGACCATGCTCGAGCGGCTTCCCGCGGCACTGGACGCGCAGCTGCAGCGTGACAGCGGGCTCACCCACTTCGAGCACGGCATCCTCTATGCGCTCGACACTGCCCCGCAGCGTTCGCTGCGGTTGAGCATCCTCGCCGGCTACGCCAGTTGCACGCTGTCGCGGCTTTCGCGTGCGATCTCGCGCCTGGAGAAGAAGGGCTGGGTGCGCCGTGCGATCGATCCCGGCGACGGACGCTTCACGTTGGGCGTGCTCACCGATTCCGGGCATGAGAAGGTCGTCGAGTCCACGCCGGGTCATCACGCTCTGGTGCAGCGGGTCGTCTTCGATGCCCTGACCCGCGGTCAAGTCGCCCAACTCGGCGTGATCAGTCGTCGGATCTCGACGGCGATCGGGCCCGAATCCGCGTGGAGCCCCCCGGTCTCCGGTTCCTGATCCGTCCGACGGGGCACGGTCGGCGTGCGCCTCTCACAGCGCCGGATCGAGTCGCGCGAGCGCGGCATCCATCTGCGCGGCCATGTGCCGGTACCCGGTGTCGGAAGGATGGATGCCGTCGGCCGCCATCCAGCTCTCCTCTGCGCCGGCGTAGTGCCGGTCGAGCCAGCGGCTGGCGCCCGGGATCCAGTCCGCATCGATCGATACGGCGGCATCCTCCACCCAGCCGATGATCGTCTCGACGGATTCGGGGCGCTCCTCGGTGTACCAGAACGGCTCGACCACGATGATCCGCGCCGCGGGCAGGGCGTCGCGGATGCGGGTGAGATCGGCGGTGATGGTCTCATGGATGAGGTCGGCGCGTCCTGCGAAGCTGAAGTTGTCGTTCAGGCCCATGGTGATGAAGACGATGTCGGGGCGCTCTGCGATGACGAGCGCGGGGAGGTCGTCCTCCTCGAAGTCCGAGCGGTGATTCACGAAACCGAGTCCGTTCACACTCGGGTTGAACTCGTTCCACCCCCGCGCCTCGCTGATGATCGTCGACCAGCGCATCGAGGGGTCGCTCGCTCCCGTGCCGAGCGTGTACGAGTCTCCGTAGAAGGCGACCAGGGGGCCGTCCCCCGGCGTCGCCGCGGTGTCGGGTGCCGGCGAAGCGGCGCAGGCGGTGAGGCCCAGGGCGAGGGCGACCACGGACGCAAGGGATCGGAGACGGCGCATGCTTCTTGTTCGACGCGGACCCCACGATGGATGGGACCGCCCCGGGGCGGGTGATCCCGGGTGATGATGGAGGGATGCCCTCGCAGTCCCCGACGACAGGAGCCCGAATGTCTCTCGCTGCCACCTTCGACGCGATCGAGGTCGACCATCTGCGCCGCCTCGGCGGCCTCAAGTGGTCGGCCTTCCCCGACACGGTGGGGGCCTTCGTCGCCGAGATGGACTTCGGGGTGGCTCCGGGCATCTCCCGCGCTCTGCATGACGCGGTGGATCGTGGAGTCTTCGGCTATCTCCCCGCGTCGATGAGCGACGAGATGTCCGAGGCGGCGGCCGAATGGCTGCGGGACGCGTACAGCTGGCACGTGCCGGCATCCGATGTGCATCCGATCGCCGACGTCATCCACGCGCTCGAACTGGCGATGACCCACTTCTCCCGCGCCGGGAGCCCCGTCATCGTGCCGACGCCCGCGTACATGCCGTTCCTCTCGGTGCCGCCGTCCGCCGGGCGGGAGGTCATCCAGGTGCCGATGACCGTGGTCGACGGTCGCTACACTCTCGATCTCGACGGCATCGACGCCGCCTTCCGGGCGGGCGCGAACCTGCTCGTGCTCTGCAATCCGTACAACCCGGTCGGTCGGGTGTTCGATCGCGATGAGCTGCTGGCCGTCAGCGAGGTCGTGGAGCGGCACGGCGGACGCGTGTTCTCCGACGAGATCCATGCGCCGCTGGTCTACGCGCCGGCCGCACACATCCCGTACGCCTCGATCTCGGATGTCGCCGCCTCCCATGCCGTCACGGCGACCTCGGCCTCGAAGGCGTGGAACCTCCCGGGCTTGAAGACCGCGCAGATCATCATCACGAACGACGCGGACCGCGAGGTCTGGGAGCGCATCGGCATGATGGCCTCCCACGGAGCGAGCAACCTGGGCGTGATCGCGAACACCGCCGCCTATCGCGACGATCGTGGGTGGCTCGCCGAGGTCGTGCGGTATCTCGACGGCAACCGCCGGTTCCTCGGCGAGGCCCTCGCCGCCCGCATCCCGGAGATCGCGTATCGCGCTCCCGAGGGCACCTACATCGGCTGGCTCGACGCGCGCGCCCTGGATCTCGGCGCACAACCCGCCGACTTCTTCCGCGAGCAGGCCGGAGTCGCGATGACCGACGGATCTGCGACCGGTCTCGCGGGCGTCGGATTCCTGCGCTTCGTGTTCGCGACCCCGCGTCCGGTCATCGAACAGGCCGTCGATCGGATGGCGGATGCGCTGGCTCGTCGCGGGCGGGGGCAGGTGGCACAGGGCATCATCCGCGGAGGATGAGAGCCGCCTTCCCCGTGCCCGCGATCGGTGAGCATGGCGGTGAAGGATGCCGAACCTCGGCCCTTCGTCGCCGAGAGCTCGCGGTCAGTCGCTGCGGTGCGTCAGAAGGGAACGAGACCATCCTGGGTTCGGTCATCGGGGAGACGCTTCCCCTCACGCTCGCCATCGCCATCAGTCCGCTGACGATCGTCGCGATCATCCTCATGCTGCTGTCTCCGAATGCGCGCCGCACGGGTCCGGGCTTCCTGATCGGATGGGTCGTCGGGATCAGCGTGCCGGTCATCGTGTTCGTGCTCCTGGCCGGGGCTCTTCCGGCCGCGGGGGAGTCCGGTGGTCCTGACATCGTGCGTGCGATCGTGCAGTTCGTGCTCGCGGCGCTGCTGCTCCTGCTCGCCGTGAAGCAGTGGCGCGGGCGCCCGGCTCCGGGGGAGGACCCTGCCCTCCCGAAGTGGATGGCTGCGATCGACTCCTTCACGTTCGGGCGCGCTCTCGGGCTGGGGCTCCTGCTCTCCGTCCCTCGCCCGAAGAACCTGCTGGTCGCCGCGAGCGCCGGCATGCTGATCGGAGGGTCCGGTCTCTCCGCGTCCTCGCAGGCCATCGCCGCCGCGGTCTTCATCGGATGCGCGGTCTCGACGGTGGTGATCCCCGTCGTGGGGTTCCTGTTCGCGGCCGGTCGCCTCCGCGAGCCCATGGAGAGGTTCCACCGCTGGCTCGCCCGCGAGAACGTGGTGATCACGACCGTGCTGCTCGTCGTGATCGCGGTGCTCATGCTCGGCAAGGGCATCGGTTCGCTCTGAGCATCCCGCTGCCGGCGGCTTTCGGCCGTGCGGTGCGCATCGGTAGCCTTCGCACGTGGGATTCTCGCTACTCGGACTGATCGTCAGCATCGCGGTGCTCGCGCCGAACCTCCTGCTGCTGTGGTTTCCCCCGCACGGGCAGAACACGGTCGCACGCGTGCCGCGTCTGCTCGAAGGAGTCGAACGGATGGGGCAGGCGCTGTGCCTCGTCGTGCCGGCGATCACGCTCCCCGGTGCGATCGTCTGGTGGTGGGCGCTGCCCGCAGTCCTGGCGCTGGCGATCTACTACGGGCTGTGGGGCCGGTACCTCGTCGCCGGTCGTGCGCAGGCTCTGCTCTACGCCTCGCTCTGGCGTGTTCCGGTGCCGATGGCGGTCATGCCGGTGGTGGTGTTCCTCTGCGCCGCGGCGTGGCTGAGCAATCCGTGGATCGCGATCGCCGCCGCCGTCCTCGCCCTCGGCCACATCCCGGTCGCACTCCTCACGAGACGAGCGATCCGCTCTGCTCCGTCAGAGTGACGGGCGGCGTCTCTGCACCTCGGCCTCAGCACCGTGAACCCGCATCGGGCTCAGGCCATGGCGGCGGCGTACGTGGCGGGGTCGGAGTCGAACGCCGGACCGCACCCGGCGCAGCAGAAGTAGTACCGCTCGCCTTCGTGGTCACGGAAGAGCCCGACCGCTTCCGCTGCCTTCTTGCTGACCGGAGTGCCGACCATGACCGGGCAGGTGGTGAGGTCGTCATCTGATCCGCGGGTCAACAGGTTCTCGCGGCCGTTGCCCAGGGTGGCAGGGTCGACGGCGCTGGTGCTGCAGCAGCTGGGGGCGGCCTCGGTGTGGTTCGTCATGCGGGATGGTTCCTTTCGATTGCTTCCGGTGGCGGGAGATGGCGCGGATGCCATCACTTGGCGATGCTCCTGAACCCGCGCAGGCGCAGGCTGTTGCCGACGACGAAGACACTGGACAGTGCCATCGCCGCGCCGGCGAGCATGGGATTGAGCATCCCGAGAGCGGCGACGGGGATCGCCGCGACGTTGTAGGCGAAGGCCCAGAACAGGTTCGTCTTGATGGTTCCGAGTGTCTTGCGAGACAGGCGGATGGCATCGACCGCACTGCGCAGGTCGCCGCGCACCAGCGTGATGTCGGATGCTTCGATCGCGACATCCGCGCCGGTGCCCATCGCGAGTCCGAGGTCGGCCTGTGCGAGTGCGGGGGCGTCGTTGACGCCGTCGCCGATCATCGCGACCACCTTGCCTTCGCGCTGCAACCGGGTGACGACGTCGACCTTGTCCTTCGGGAGGACTTCGGCGATGACCTCGGTGATGCCCACTTCGGCCGCGATCTGCCGGGCCACGGCCTCGTTGTCTCCGGTGAGCAGGATCGGGGTCAACCCGATCGCCCGGAACTGCGCGATCGCTTCCGCGCTGCTCGGCTTCACAGTGTCGGCCACGACGAGGATGCCGCGGGCCTGACCGTCCCACCCCACGGCGACCACGGTCTTCCCCTCTCCCTCGGCGCGCGCCTTCGTCGATGCGAGTTCGGGGCTGAGCTGCTGTGACCACTCGGCGAGCAGCGAATCACGGCCGACCAGCACGGCGTGGCCGTCGACGATCCCCTGCACGCCCTTGCCCTCGATGTTCGCGAAGTCCTCGGGCGTGGGGAGCGGTCCGACTTCCTGGGTCGCGCCCTTGGCGATCGCCTGCGCGATGGGATGCTCCGAGGCATCCTCCAGCGCGCCGGCCAGCCGCAGCAGCTCCGCGCGCTCGGTACCGTCCTCGACGAACACCTCGACTAATGTCATCTTCCCGGTGGTGACGGTGCCGGTCTTGTCCAGCACCACGGTGTCGACCTTGCGGGTGGACTCCAGAACTTCCGGGCCCTTGATGAGCACGCCCATCTGGGCACCGCGTCCTGTACCCACCAGCAGCGCTGTCGGCGTGGCCAGACCCAGCGCGCACGGGCAGGCGATCACGAGCACGGCGACCGCCGCCGTGAATGCCGCGGTCACGGGGAATCCTGCCCCGAGCCAGCCGCCGAGAGTCACGAAGGCGATCACGATGACGATCGGCACGAACACCCCGGAGATCCGGTCGGCGAGGCGCTGCACCTCGGCCTTCCCGGTCTGGGCGTCTTCGACGAGCTGGGCCATCTGCGCCAGTTGCGTGTCGGAGCCGACCCGGGTCGCGCGGATCACGAGCCGGCCGCCGACGTTGGTCGTGGCACCGGTGACGGCGTCTCCCTCTGCGACCTCGACGGGTACGGCCTCGCCGGTGAGCATGGACGCGTCCACGGCCGAGGTCCCGGAGACGACGACGCCGTCGGTGGCGATCTTCTCTCCCGGGCGCACGATGAACTCGTCACCGACCTGGAGATCCTCGACGGGGATCTTCGTCTCCACGCCGCCGCGGAGTACGGCGACCTCTTTCGCGCCGAGTTCGAGAAGCGCGCGCAGGGCTGCGCCGGCCTGCTTCTTCGACCGCTTCTCGAAGTACCGCCCGGCGAGGATGAACATCGTCACCCCGGCGCCCACCTCGAGGTAGATGTTCGCCGCACCGTCCGAGGGGGCCAGTGCGAACTCGAACGGGTGCGTCATTCCCGGTGTACCCGCCGTGCCGAAGAACAGGGCGTACAGCGACCACAGGAATGCCGCGGAGGTGCCCATCGAGATGAGCGTGTCCATCGTCGCGGCGCCGTGCGTGAGGTTCGTCCACGCGGCCTTGTGGAACGGCCACGCCGCCCAGATGATCACGGGCGCAGCCAGCGCGAGCGAAGCCCACTGCCAGTATGTGAACTGCAGCGCGGGGATCATCGCCATCGCGATCACGGGCACGGTCAGCACGATCGCGCCGATCAGCCGATGGCGCAGGGATCGGAGTTCCGGGTCCTCGTCGTCGGCACCATCGGAGGAGCCGGTGTCGTTCTTCCTGCCCTTCGGGGCGGGCAGCACCGCGGAGTATCCCGTCTTCTCCACCTCGGCGATCAGCACCGCCGGGTCGTAGCCGTCAGGGACCGTGATCTTCGCCTTCTCGGTCGCGTAGTTCACGGTCGCCACGACACCCTCGAGCTTGTTCAGCTTCTTCTCGATCCGCATCGCGCAGGACGCGCAGGTCATCCCGCCGATCTCCAACTCGACGCCTGAACCCCGGCTCGGGGGTGCTGATGTGCTCATGTGCTTTTCCTTCTGTCGGCTGTGTGTGCGGACGGCAGCGTGGAGCTGCCTGAGCGGCGATCGCCGCTCAGTGCCCGTCTTCGTGCGCGTCGCCGTCGGACTCTGCCGCGTCGTCCCCCTGAGCGGCATCGACCACGAACTCGGCGGTGTGCACCTGCCCGTCGACCTGGAAGTCCAGATAGAGGAAGTACCGGCCGGCGGTCGGCGCCTCGGCGGCGAATTCGATCTCCGGGCCGGACGTCTCGCCGGCCTCGGGCTCGTCCCCCTCGGCGTGCACGTGCAGGTAGGCGAGGTCGCCGTCGCGCAGTGCGACGAGATGGCCGAACGCCCCCAGGTACGGCTCGAGGGCGGTGACAGGCGTCCCGTCCTTCGACACGGTGAGGGTGAGATCCGTCGCCGATCCCGCCGTGAGGTCGCCGTCGAGCGTGACCGTGAAGCCGTCGACCTGTGCCGTCTGCGTCGTCTGTCGCGTGACCGGGGCGAACTCACCCGCCACCTGGACCGTGCGCGTGAGCGTGAGCGAGGATGCATCCTCGCCGGCGGGAGTGAAGTCTGCGAAGACGCGGTAGCTCCCGGCCTCCGTCCATTCCCACGGCAGCGACCACGTTCCCGTGCCTTCATCCAGCGTCGGGTGGACGTGACGGAACCGACTCCCGTCGGAGCGCACCACGATCAGGTGCAGGTCCTTGTCGTGTGCGGTCGTGTACTCCGTGACCGGGGTGCCCGCGACGTCGAGGATCTGGAACCGCAGCTCGCCGGAGGTTCCGACGGCTCCCGGCGCCGTGACCGGCGACAGGACATACCCGTCCAGGCCGAGAGAGAGGCCCTTCAGGCTGTCCGCAGCGGCATCCGAGGACTCTTCCCCTGCTGCCGTGGGGGAATCGTGCCCGCCGTCGTGACCGTTCATCTCCGCACCTTCCGTCCAATCGCTGACAACGCTCGGGGGAACGATGGCACCGGCGAGGCCGAAGGCCCCACCGAACGCCACCACCACGCCGATCCCGTAGATCGTGAGGCGTGCCCCGGCGTTCATACCGTCCGCACCGCCGAGTACCCCGCCTCCGCGACGGCAGCCAGGATCTTCGCGTCGTCGAGGGAGTCAGGGCCGGTGACGACGAGCGTGCCCGTCTGCGCGCTCACCTGGATGTCTGCGACACCCGGGATCTCGGCGACCTCTTCGCGGATCGACATCTCGCAGTGCCCGCAGGTCATGCCGGTCACCTGGAACTCGTTCGTGGTCATCGCAGATCCTCTTCCTCTCGGTGGTACCTGTACCGGGTATTAGAGGCAACTGTATACCCCCGTGGGGTATTCCCTCAACCCGTGGCGAGGAGGGCGAGGAGGGCGAGGAGGGCAGAGCCAGCCAGGGCCCCGCTAACCCGAGGGGCTTGCCGGTCAGGACGCCGCGCTCTCCTGCACCTTCGGCCGGGTGAGCCGCGGGATCAGCGAGGGGGTCGAGTCCCGGTACGCGAGGTAGTCGGCGCGATCGCCCCACTTCTTCTCGGCGCGTGCCTCCAGCAGTGGGATGCCGCTCACGCGCGTCAGCAGCAGGATGACGAACAGCGGCGAGAGCAGGGCGACCCACTGCCATCCGGCGAGCACCGGGGCGGCGGTGAGGAACACGCCCACCCAGATCACGATCTCGCCGAAGTAGTTGGGGTGGCGCGAGCGCGACCACAGCCCGGTGCGGATGAACTCGTCCTTGTTGCGCGGGTCTGCGCGGAACGCGGACTTCTGCGCGTCGGCGACGATCTCGACGACCATGCCGATGACCCACACGATGATGCCGACGACGGTCAGCCATCCGATGGGTGCACGGGACGAGGCCTCCGTGCTGATGGCGATCCAGGCCGCCGCGGCCGTCAGCGACACCCACGCCCCCTGAATCACCCACACCTGCAGGAACCGCAGGGGGGAGCCCTTGATCTCGTCGAATCGGCCATCGGATCCGGCCTTGTGCACGCGCAGGGCCAGGAATGAACCGAGGCGCACGGCCCACAGCATCACCATCGCCGCGAGGATCCCGCTGCGCGCGTCGGGCTCGGGCGTCAGCAGCACGAGGGTCGCCGAGATCGCGAAGAAGGTGAGGCTGCCGGTCAGGTCGAAGAATCGCTCGGTGCGCAGGATCATCGCCGGGATGAACGCGAGGACCTGGATCGCGAACGCCGCGGCGACAGCGAGGGCGAACAGCGGGATGCCGCCGAGCGTCGCACTGTTCTGGCTGCCGGCGAGCGCGACGAGCGCTCCGATGACGTGGGCGGCGATGATCGCGATCAGCGAGGAGCGGGAGGACTTGGGACTGGTGGGCGTCGGGGAGGACATGGTGTTCTTTCTGTTTCTCAGAGGTACAGGTCTTCGACGGTGACGGCTGCGCGATCCAGCACGACGCTCCGTTTGAGCTTCATGGTCGGTGTGACCAGCGCGCGGTCTTCGAGGTCGGCGAAGACCACGCTGAAACGGCGCACCTGCTCGCTACGGGCCACGAGGGCGTTGGCGGCATCGATGGTCTTCTGCAGGTGTGCGCGCAACGTCGGATCGGTGACCGCGCGGATGTCGGACGGCGCACTCTGAGCGATGATGATGCCCTCTGCGGTCGCCCATGCCCGTGTCTCTTCCGGGTCGAGGACGAGCAGCGCGGACAGGTACGGCTTTCCCTCGCCTACCATCACGGCGTGCGACACGAGCGGGCTCGCCTCGACCGCGCTCTCCCAACGGGTCGGCACGATCGTCTTGCCGTTCGAGGTGACGATCACGTCTTTCAGCCGACCTTCGAGGATCAGCCGACCCTGCTCGTCGAGTCGCCCGAGATCTCCGGTGCGGAAGAATCCGTCGACGAAGGCGTCCTCGTCGTGGGCCGCGTTGCGGTAGCCGGCGAAGACCCCGACACCGCGGGCCAGCACTTCGCCCTCGTCGCTGATGCGCACCGTGAGTCCGGGCAGGGGCGTGCCGACGCTGCCCGAGGAGATGTTCCCCGGCAGGTTGCCGGTGAGGGGTGCCGTGGTCTCGGTCAGCCCGTATCCCTCGATCACGGGGACGCCGATACCGCGGAAGAACAGCGACAGCTCGGCATCGAGCGCGGCGCCGCCCGACAGGATGTATCCGACGCGTCCGCCCATCACGGTGCGCAGGCGCCCGAAGAACAGCGCGTCGAACAGGCGGTGGCGCAGGTTGAGCCCGAGTTTCTTGCTGACCCTGCGCCCGGCATCCATCCGCTCGGCGCGACGACCCCACGCGATGGCCGTCGACCGGGCCTGCGCCCAGACGCCGGAGAGGCCCTTGTCGGCCGCTTTGGCTGCTGCGGCCGCCTGGATCTTCTGCAGCACCCGCGGCACGACGACCAGGAAAGTCGGACGCAGCGTGTCGAGAGTGGCGACGACCGTCGACGGATCGGACAGGTGCGCGATGCGCATGCCGCTGGCCAGGCAGATCAACTGAAGCCCGCGTGCCAGCACATGCGCGAGCGGCAGGAAGATCACGGTGTTGCCGTCTTCGTTCACGATCTCGCGGTACGCGGCGGCGATGTTGAGCACCTGACCGAGGAAGTTCCGATGGGTCAGCACGACACCCTTGGGTGCACCTGTGGTGCCCGAGGTGTAGACGATGGTCGCGGGGTCGTCCTGGGAGGCGGATGTCCGGCGTGCCTCGAGAGCTTCGTCGGTGACGTCGACGCCGGCGGAGACCAGGTCGATGAGAGCGCTGGGCGTCGCGATATCCATCGTCCACGCCCCGAGCGTGTCGCCGGTCGTCTGCGCGAGTGCTTTCTGAAGAAGCGCCGCGTGCTCCGCGGTGCCGCCGATGGCCAGGCGCACGCCGGCATCCGCGACGATCGCGTTCACCTGCGACGCGGACGAGGTCTCGTAGATCGGCACCACGACGGCCCCGGCGAACCAGGACGCGAGGTCGGCGACGGCCCATTCGTAGCGCGTGGGAGCCATGATCGCGATCGGGTCACCGGCCCGGATGCCCCGAGCCATGAAGCCCTTCGCCAGCGCGCGCACCTCGTTCGAGAACTCCCGCGTCGTGATCGGCCGCCACGAGCCGGCATCCGGGTCGTGGACTTCGAACGCCACGTGGTCCGGAGCGGCGGCGGCGCGCGCGACCAGCAGATCGGTGAC
Organism: Microbacterium saperdae; assembly: GCF_006716345.1. Classification (NCBI taxonomy): domain Bacteria; kingdom Bacillati; phylum Actinomycetota; class Actinomycetes; order Micrococcales; family Microbacteriaceae; genus Microbacterium; species Microbacterium saperdae. The sequence goes on along the minus strand of NZ_VFOX01000002.1, from coordinate 96,805 downwards.
GTTGCGGTAGCCGTCGAGGGCGGCAAGCGGCGGGGTCGATGACTCGATCATCGGGGCTCCTCTCGGGCCATGGGGCCGGGACGCGGGCGCGCGAGTACCGCCCTGTCGTCCTTGTTCGGAGCCGACGCGGATTCGGATGGGATGGATCGCAGATCGGCCGAGAGCGGAAGGTGTTGTCCCGTCGGACGGCAGATGGAATCGTGGAGGAGATGTACATGCAGACGCGCAGCGCCACCCCGTACTGGTGGGCGCTCGGAATCGTCGGGACGTTCGCCCTCACACTTGTGGTGCTGCTTCTCGCCGGGGTCCTCGGATCGACGGTGTGGTGGACCGCCGCGGCGATGATCCTGCTCGCGATCTCGCAGGTGCTGAGCATCCTCACCATCGGGCGCAACAATCGACGAATCGCTGCGAGGCCCACATCGCTGCCACCGGAGAACCTCTAGAAGACCAGGCAGGCTTGGGGTGCGCAACCCTGCACCGGCCTGGCCCCTGCACCAAGCCGGTGACCGAGGCTGCTTCGACGCCGGATTCGACCGAGTCGGAATCCTGCTCCGGCATGTCTCAGGTCATCGGTGACGACGGAGGTCTGTATTGGGAGCGCCACGGCACGCTCCGAGATCTGGGTGCACGTGAGTTCGCGCGTGGCGAGGTGACAGTCGATGAGGACGGCGCCCCCGTGACGTATACCGTCGAGCCGGGCGACGTCGAAGCCGTGGTCGCTGAACGGCTCTGCGCGTACCCGAACCTCGGCTCGATGAACCACAGGCGAGACATCCACCCCGGCCAGGTGCTCTGGCTCACGCCCGACCCGGAGACCCCCTGGATCCCGTACGACAGCCCGTGGGACGCGCCGGGCGGGTTCGCGCAGATTCCGTACCAGCAGGCCATCGAGGCTGCGGGCGCGGCGGTTGACGCCGGTGACGTGGACACCGTGAGGGCGATGTGGAACGGCACGCTCAAGGGCATGTTCGCGACCCAGGAGACCATCGACGCCGTCCAGAAGGTGGTCGACTCCGGCGACCTCGACGCGCTTCGCCAGCTCTTCTCCTGACGCCGCTTCTGTCACGCACCCGCATCGAAACGTCTGCTCGCGGGTGCGGAACTCAACTCACTCGTGGAGGGACTGACGGGAATCGAACCCGCGCTATCTGCTTGGGAAGCAGAAGTTCTGCCATTGAACTACAGTCCCGAACCTGTGCCCGGAGGAACAGGTGATCGCCAGCCTACCCGCCGACCGCCGTATGGCAAAAGCGCCGACTCCGTGTGGCAACTAGGCTGAACCCGTGCTTCTCAGCGACCGCGACATCAGGGCAGAACTCGCATCAGGCCGTATCGGCCTGGATCCGCACGCACCGGAGATGATCCAACCTTCGAGCATCGACGTGCGCCTCGACCGCTACTTCCGGTTGTTCGACAACCACAAGTACCCGTTCATCGATCCCTCGGTCGACCAGCCCGAGCTCACGCGCCTGATCGAGGTCGACCCCGACGAGCCGTTCATCCTGCACCCGGGGGAGTTCGCGCTCGGGGCGACGTTCGAACAGGTCACCCTGCCCGATGATGTCGCCGCGCGGCTGGAGGGCAAGTCCTCCCTCGGGCGCCTCGGACTCATCACGCACTCGACGGCGGGTTTCATCGACCCGGGCTTCACGGGGCACGTGACGCTCGAGCTCGCGAACGTGGCGACCCTGCCGATCAAGCTGTGGCCGGGAATGAAGATCGGTCAGCTCTGTTTCTTCCGCCTGACCTCGCCGACCGAGAACCCCTACGGCTCCGGTCCCTATGGCAACCGCTATCAGGGGCAGCGGGGCCCGACGGCATCCCGCTCCTTCCAGAACTTCCACCGGACGGATGTCGGCACGACAGACGTCGGAGCCGTCGGAGGCTGACATGAGCGACGACAGCGCCACCCCGCACGACCCGGAGACTCCGCCGGACCCGGCGGTCGCGCCGTCGCCCGCCGACTCTCCGCTCTCGATCCCGGAGCCGGTGATCCCGCCGCCTCCGCCCGAGATCCCCATCCCGGACGGGCTGATCCCGCCGGCATCCTCCGACGTGCCGGATGCGGTGATCCCGCCGCCTCCGCTCGACATCGCGCCGGCCGATTCCGTCATCCCGCCCCCGCCACTCGAGGCGATGGTCCCGTCCCGGCGCAGTGCGCGTCCCGCCGGCACTTCGGATGCGCCGGCACCCGCCGCGGTCTCCGAGGAGTGGTCGCAGCCGACCATGACCCCCGAGGTGCCGTCGGGCGGTTATCGCGGACTGACGGCAGCGATCTTCGTGTTCCTGCTCATCCTCTTCGCCGGTGCCATCGCGCTGGTGATCTACCTCGCCACGAGCACACGCCTCGAGCTGCCGTCGTTCGGCCAGGAGGCGCCCGTCAGCGCTCCGTCCGGTGCATCCGCGACCGAGGATGAGGCGTCGACGGTCTCGGTGGGTTCTCTCAGCACCGACCCCTGCAGCGACTTCTGCGCCGAGATCGCTGGTCAGGTCGGGCCTTCGGTGATCGGCGCAGACGGCGCCACCGAGTGGCAGCTCGTGCAGCCGTGGACCGTCGCCGACCCGGCCGCGCTGCCTGCCGAGGAGGCGACGGCGGCCTCCTACGAGTCGGAGGTCGGCTCCCTCACGTTCACGGTGTGGAAGTTCACGGACGACGCCACGGCCGAGGCCGCGTACGCCGTCGCCGATGAGGGCCTCGGCGACCCCTCCGACACGAACTCCGTGTACGAGGACGGCCGCGGCACCCAGAACACCTATCAGGACGACTCCTCCACCACGGTGCTGTGGATCGTGACGGGCGACGGATCGCAGCCGTGGGTCCTTCAGGTGCAGGGCGACGACGACGCGGTGCGGCAGTTCTACCTGTCGTTGCCGATCTGAGCGACCCCATGGAGTGGATGCTCCGTCCGAGCACGCCGGAAGACGCCGCGTGGATCGCCGAGCTGCGCGCGGTCGTGCTGCGGGACGATCTGACGCGCCTCGGCCGCTATGACGAGGTGCGGGTGCGGCAGCGATTCCTCGGCTCCTTCCGCACGGCGACGACCCAGATCATCGTCGTCGACGGAAGGGATGCCGGGTCGATAGCGGTGCGTCCCGACGAGGGTGTGCGATGGATCGAGCACTTCTACCTCGACCCCGCGACGCAGGGGAGAGGTGTCGGAGGCGCCGTGCTGGCTCGGGTGCTGTCGGACGCCGGACAGCAGACGTTCCGACTCAACGTCCTGCAGGGCAGTCCCGCGCTCCGGCTCTACCGTCGTGCCGGGTTCGTGGTCGACAGCGAGGACGAGGTCGACATCTTCCTGACGCGGCCCGCCGGCTGACCACTCCCCGGTGATTCCTCCCGTTTCCCGCTGAATCCCTGTCACTTCGCGCAGACCCGCGACGGCACCCCGCTCCCGGCGGCTTTCCTGTGAAGGATCCACGGGGATGCTTCTGCGTACCCCGGGGTCGGTGACGACTGCATCCGGCGGTCGGCGAGGACTACCGAAGGAGCATGCCAGTGCGAGGAACAAGAGTGCACCGCGTCGGCGCGGTGCTGGGAGTGGCCGCAGTCGGATTGGCGAGCATGGTCGCCGCGTCTGCCGCACATGCCGATGCGCAGGACTTCGGCAACATCGATGCCGATCGCACGGGGTCGCTCACGGTGCACAAGTACCTGCATCAGACCGGCGATGTCGAAGGTGACATCAGTGCGCCGCCCGCCGCCGGTGATTTCACCGATCCGGTGGCTGATGTCGTCTTCACTGCCTATCCGCTGTTGCAGGGCGGGGTGCCGCTCGACCTCTCGATCGCCGAGAGCTGGGACGGCCTCGAGGATGTGCAGGCCGGCGCGGCCTGCACCGCTCCGACCGGCTTCACGCTCGGCACCGGGGTCGCCTTCGACCCGACGGATGCGCAGGGCGCGGCGACGCTCGCGCTGACCGTCGGGGCCTACCAGGTGTGCGAGACCGAGGCGCCGGCGCAGATCATCGACCGTTCCGCGCCGTTCATCGTCACGATTCCGATGCCGTTCGAGAACGGCTGGGTCTACGACGTCCACGCGTACCCGAAGAACGGTGCCGGCGAGGTCGTGAAGACGATCCAGGAGCAGCAGGACACCGGCCTCGGCTCGGTGGTGCGCTTCCCGGTCACCGTCCCCGTGCCGGTGAGCAACGACACCTGGACCGGCTTCGCGATCCGCGACGCGCTCGACGCGCGTCTGGTTCCCGTCGCGTCGGCGGATGTCGCCGTCACCGCGGACGGCGCAGCCCTGGATGCGAGCTACTACACGGTCGATGTCGCGGGCCAGCAGGTCACGGTGAACTTCACCGCGGCAGGGCTCGCGTGGCTGAATCAGGGCCCGAATGCCCAGGCCGGCTCGGAGATCACGGTGGTGTTCGCCGGAACCGTGGTGGAGGTCGGGGACGGCTCGATCACGAACCAGGCCGAGCTCTGGACGAACAACCCCGGCTTCGACCCCGCCGTGCGTCCGCCGCTGCCCTCCAACGAGGTCGAGACCCACTGGGGCTCGCTCGAGATCATCAAGCGCGCGAGCAACACGTCCGGCTCGCAGGGACTCCTGGCCGGAGCGACCTTCGAGGTCTACAACGCCGTGGCCCCCTACGGCGCCGACTGCACGGCCGCCGTCGCCGATGGCGACCCGATCGCGGTCGACGGCGAGACCACCTTCACCTCGGTGGCCGGTGGTGTCATCTCGATCGCCGGGCTGTTCGTGAGCGACAGTGAGAACCCCGCCGTCGACGCGCTGCAGCGCTGCTACGTGCTGAAGGAGACGGCGGCGCCCGCGGGGTACGTCCTCCCCGCCGACCCCTTCACCGGAGTCGCGGTCAGGATCGGCGAGACGACCACCGCCGACAACGCCGACATCGTGAACACGCAGCAGGGGGTTCCCGGCCTGCCGCTCACAGGTGCGAACGGCCAGATCATCCTGATCACCGCGGGAGTCGGCATCGCGATCGTCGCCATCGGCCTCGTGCTGATGAAGCGTCGTCGCGAGCGGACGCTGACCGAGTAGCGCACCTCGCGCTCATCGACGGGGCGGCGCGCTGCATGCGCCGCCCCGTCCCCACGGCTCAGGTGGGGATACCGCTGCCGTGCTCTGCAGAACGACCGACGATCCGGGGAGGAGTCACTGATGTTCACGGGTCTGCGCCCCACAGTCGGTGCGAGGGGAACGATGCGAAGGGGCGTCCGGTGCGCGACGTCGCTCCTCCTGGCGCTCATGATGGTCACCGGACTCGGTATCGCCGGTCCGTGGGCGGCGGACGCGGTGGCATCCACGACCGCACAAGCGTCTGCTGGCCTTGCGATCGCTCCGCTTGCCGTTCCCGTACCGCCTGCCGGATCGGCTGTGATCTCGGTCAAGGTCGGTGGGGATCGCACCTCGGCCGGAGCCGTTCAAGGACTCCCGGGAGTCCGTCTCGCTCTCTACGGCGGCGGCACGGCGACGGTGTCTGGCGGCGGCGCCGTGGGACTCCCGATCCAGGGAGCGGCCGGTACACGCTACGACACCACGTGGCCGTGGACGACCTGCGTCTCCGACGCGGACGGTGACTGCAACTTCATCATCCCGATTCGCACGGGAGCTCCGTCGGCGACGGGCGTGCCGCAGGACACCCGTTTCTGGATCGTCGAAGAGGCGGCGCCCAGCGGCTGGTACACCAACCCCTCGATTCGTGTCGGTGGTTTCGGCGCCACTCCCGAGACGACCTGGACCTACCGCTTCCGCAGCGATATCGAACTGCGCGCGGGCGTGGTCTATCGATCCACGGATCCGATGCCGTGGAACGACCCGACCGGCACGGGCACGGGGTCGGGGGACCCCGACCGCTACTTCATGCGCACCCGGGCGGACAGCAACGTCGAGGGCGGACAGTCGGCGAATGCCACTCGGACGAACGGTATCTGGAATCAGTCCCGGGTGAACCCGGTCATCCCGGCATCGTGCGATCTCGACATCGCACTGATCAGCGACACGTCCGGCTCGCTGGGGGAGACCGGCATCACTGAGCTGAAGTCGACGATGTCGGCCTTCGTCGATGCGCTCCGTGGCACACAGACGCGCATGGCGGTCTTCTCCTTCTCCACAGACAGCCCTGGCGTCGGGGCGACCAATCACCCCGCGCTGCTCCCCGTGACCACTTCCGCGCAGGCGGCCGTCTTCAAAGCGCAGTACACGGGATGGACGTACGGCGGCGGCACGAGCTGGGATGCCGGATTCGCGACGGCTGCCGGCGCGGCGCCGCATTACGACGTGGCGATCCTGCTCACGGACGGCAACCCGACGGTGAGCCGGGGGAACAACGGAACAGGCTCCAGCGCATTCAACTCGCTGCAGGATGTCGACGCCGGCGTCTTCTCGGCCAACCTGCTGAAGGCCGACGGCACTCGTGTCATCGCGCTCGGTGTCGGCCCCGCTCTCACCGGTGCGAGCGAGAACAACCTCCGTGCCGTCTCCGGCACCACGCTGAACTCCGACTACTACCGCGCGAGCAGCTTCGCCGAGGCCACGGCCGCTCTCCGTGCACTCGTGGGTGACACCTGCCAGGGCTCGATCGGTGTGCAGAAGATGATCGTGCCCGCCGCAGGAAGCATCGCCGACGCGGTTCCTGCGCCGGCGGGATGGCAGTTCGACGCGACCAGCCTCTCGCCCGCGGTCGCCGTCAACGACCCGAACTCCGCGGTCACGGCTGCGGGCGGCGACGGCAAGGTGAACTTCGGCCTGACGTTCTCGGCGACCCCGTCGTCCGGGGCGGTGCAGGTGCTCGAGACGCAGCAGCCCGGATACACGCTCGTACCGGTGGGTGCGGGAGTGGCAGCACGCAACGCGTCGTGCGTGAACGTCGAGACCGGCGCCCCGGTCGCTGTCACGAACGCCGGAATCGCTGCACAGCCCGGCTTCCAGGTGGATGCCGGCAGCAACCAGCGCATCGAGTGCCGCATCTACAACCGGGCCCCCGCGCCCGGCAACCTCGTGATCGAGAAGTCGTCCACTCCGCCGTCGGGGGCCACGGTGGTGCCCGGGCAGTCGGTGACGTACACGCTGACCTTCCGCAACACGGGCGGGTTGCCCGTGGTCGTCGATCATGACGATGTCCTCGCCGGAGTGCGGGACGACGCCGATCTGTCCGGTGCCATCACGGCGCAGCCTCCGCTGTCGGCGGTGCTGAACCCGACCGGGGACCGTATCAGGATCACCGGGGTCCTGCTCCCCCTCGCGAGTGCGACAGTGACCTACACGGTCGTCGTGAAGAACCCGCAGACGGCCGCGGGGGACCATGTGCTGCGCAATGCCGTCGTGCCGACTGGACAGGAGCCGCCCGCGACCTGCACGCCCCCGGCGCCCTGCACGGTGCATCCGGTGGTGGTCGACCTCACATGGAACAAGGTGAACTTCGTCGGCGACCTGCTCGCCGGATCCGAATGGATGCTCACGCCGTTCAGCACGCCCGGCGTGCTCGATCCGACCGGGACCCTCGCCGTGGTGGACTGCGTCGCGGCCGACCCCGGCGCGTGCGCGGGTCCGGACATCGACCCCGCCGCCGGGGCATTCCGTGTCGCTTCCCTGACTCCGGGCACATACCGACTCGTCGAGACCCGTGCGCCGGCCGGATATCTGCTGCTCGAAGACGCGATCGACATCGTGGTGCTGACGAACGTCGCCTACGGAGACATCGAGAACGAGCAGATCACGATCCCCGGCATCCCGCTCACCGGCGGCACCGGCACGTGGGAGTTCGCGCTCGCCGCGGGCGGCTTCGGTGTGCTCGCGGTCGCGGGCGCATGGTGGCAGCGTCGCCGGACCCGGAGAGCGAACGAGACGTGAACCGTGCTCGCGCGCGACGGTGGAGGCCCGGGCTGTTCACGAGCGCGATCGCCGCGCTCGCGCTCGGGGGACTGCTCGCGGGCCTCTATCCGATGACAGCGCAATGGGTGAGCTCCTACAACCAGTCCTTGGTGGTGGACGGGTACCACCAGGCGGTGCGGACCGCTGATCCTTCCGCGGAAGAGCAGATCGCGCAGGCGCGCGCCTACAACGATGCACTCAGCTCCGGCGCGGTGCGCATCGAACGCAACGGCAGTCGTCCCGTCAGCGACGGCGCGGCGGCCGGTACCGGATTCGACTACGACAGTATCCTCTCGGCATCTGGAGATGGACTGATGGGTCGGGTGCGCATCCCCCGCATCGACGTGGACCTGCCGATCTATCACGGTACGAGCGACGCCGTGCTCGCCCGCGGTGCCGGGCACCTCGAAGGGTCCCACTTCCCGATCGGCGGCGTCGGCACGCGCTCCGTGATCACGGCTCATCGGGGGCTCGCCGATGCGACGATGTTCACCGACCTCGACCGGGTCGAGATCGGTGACACCTTCACGGTGGAGGTGTTCGAGAGGGTGCTCACCTACCGTGTGACCGAGACGGTCGTGATCGAGCCCGACGCCGCCGACACGATCCGGCCCGTCGTGGGCGAGGATCTGGTCACCTTGATCACATGCACCCCGCTCGGCATCAACACGCATCGGATCGTGGTCACGGGAGAGCGGATCACTCCGACTCCCGTCGCCGACATCGATGCGATGGCGGGCCCGTCCGGAGTGCCGGGATTTCCCTGGTGGGCGGTGTGGTTCGGGCTCGGGCTGATCGTGATCGCCGCCTATGTGGCTCAGCAGGGATTCGGCGATGCGCGGCGTCGTGCACGGCCGCAGGCGGTCGTGCGAGCGACGCCGTCGGCCGTCGTGCGGGCCCACCCTGGTGCCGCTCCCTCATAAGTGGGGATATACCGCTCTCAGGGTGTCCGGGGGACCGGTCTCGTCGTTAGCATCGTGCCAGTTCCACCCGCCGGGCCGGCGGGGGTTCGACCGCAGTCCCGATGCGGTCATCGCAGCCACGCGGATCACGAGAGGACGCCCCGTGCACGGATCTGTCGCGCGCCCACGGGCGGCCTTCGCGAAGCAGACGTTGCGCGTGGGCGGGACCGGCACCGCCGATCAGGGAAGCGGAGCTCGGAACGCTGTTCGGCGGCTCGCCGATGCGAATCTGACGGTACTGCGCGTCGCGGACGATGGCAGGCTCCAGATCCGTCACGCGCATGACGAGCGGACGAGCTTCGCGCTGCTGGACGGTGCCGCGGCGACGGTGGTGTGGGACCGTCGCGCGGAGCCGGCACGACACGCCTTGCTGCTGGTCGCGCGCACAGGTGCGCTGACCGTCACGGCGGGCGGACCGATCGTCCGCCGGGGTTCTTCGGTCGTGTTGGTCGCGCCCGGCGACACACGGATCGAAGTGCGACTCACCGCCGCGCACAACGAGGTCATCGCGCTGCGAGTGGCCGCGCATCTCGTGGCGCCCGCACTCGGCGAGCTACATGTCGACGCGGGTGGTCCCTCGCTTCCCTGGCGGCGGATCGCCCCGTTCTACGCCTTCGTCCACGGGGTGTGCGCGACGCCTCCGGGACCCGCCGACGAACCCGACCTGATCGCCCTCAGTGCGGATGCGATCGTGGAGGCGTGCGCGCGGACGGTTCTCGAGAACGTCACGCCGTACGAGGGGATCGTGGACGCCGTCACGGCGTTCATCGCGGCACACCATCGCGATGCGAACGTGACCGCCACATCGATCGCGGTGCGGTTCGGGGTGTCGTCGCGCACGCTCCAGACGGCCTTCGCCGCCGAGGGGAGCACGGTCCGCGAAGCGTTGCGCGGGGCGCGGGTCCGTACGGCGCGGGACCTGCAGGCGCGCCATTCCCGCATGTCGCAGGCTGAGCGCGCCCGACTCGCCGGCTTCGCATCGCTCTCGGCGATGTATCGCGCCCTGCACGCGTATGCCGAACCCGCGTCCGGGGGAGTCCTGCCTGCTGACGAGGTGCGGGCAGCGGGGTAGACGCAGAAAGGGACGGATGCCGAAGCATCCGTCCCTTCTCACGTGCTGGCACGGACTGATCAGGCGTCGCGGCCTCGTGAGTAGCCGGCGTCGAAGCCGCGCTCGTACGCGTGCTGCGTGAGGCGGACGATCCGCTGCGGACCGTGGTGGCCGCGGCTGTGGTCGCGAGGCTCGTGTCCGGCGTGCTCGTGTCCGGCGTGCTCGTGTCCGGCGTCGTCCCGCGGACCGAAGCCGTGACGGGAGTCGAATCCGTGCCCGTGACCGTGGCCGTGGCCGTGGCCGTGGCCGTGGTCGTGGTCGCTGTGCGCGCCGCGGCAGTCGCCGTCGCGCGCATCGGGACCGAGACCGTGATCCGGACCGAAGCCGCGGCCCGGTCCGAAGCCCCGACCGAACGGACGGCCGAAGCCGCGCGGGAAGCCGTGTCCACGTCCGTGTCCGTGTCCGCCGAAGCCGTGGCGGCGCCCGCGGGGGAGAGGAGTCTCCTCATCCCATCCGAACGCGCGCGCGATCTTCTCGAGCGAGGCGAGGGTGGTGGCCATCTCCTCGGCGGAGACGGCGTCGGTGACCTTGGAGCGGATGCCGTCGACGATCGCGCCGAGGCGATCCTTGGCGGCGCGCCCGTCGTCGGTGAGCGTCCAGCCTTCACCCTCGGGGGCGACCCAGCCGCGCTCGACGAGGGGACGCAGCTTGTGGTCGTTCAGGGGGCGGCGAGCCGGGACGGTGCCGTCGATGATGTTGAGCAGCCGCCAGTCGCGGCGACTCGCGTGCTCGCCCTCGAAGGCGGTGGCGAACTCGGCCGCCATCAGGCGGTCGGCGGCCTTCAGCCAGTAGCCGAAGGGGCGGGAGGTGCTGTCAGGGGTCTGAGATTCAGAGGTGTTCATGGGAAGTCCTTAGTTGTCAGTGTGCATGTGTATGTCACAGTGCATGTACATGTAGTGTGACATGCGATCTGAATGCATGTCAAGTCGCATGTAAAATCAGCGTGTGACCTCCGAAGAGATCGACCCGTCCGAAGCCATCGCCCAGGCGCTGTCCCGTCTGCGTGGCCGACGCCCCGGCGAACGAGGACCCGGCGGTCGCGGTCACGGCGGCCCGCACGGCTGGCACGGGGGTCCGCACGGACATGAGCACGGACACGGCGACCCGTTCGGGCACGGCCACCCGGGCACTCCGCCGTGGATGACCGACCCCTCCGGACGCCTCGGCGGCCCCGCGCGCATGCGGATGCTCGAAGCCCTGGCCGCCGCATCCGCTCCGCTCAGCGTGAGCGCACTGGGCGAGGCGATCGGTGTGGACCAGCCCCGCGCATCACGACTCGTGCAGCAGGGCGTCGATCGCGGCTACGTGCGTCGCGAGGCCGACCCCGATGACGCCCGGCGCACGCGCATCGCGCTGACCGACGAGGGCCGCAAGGTCGCCAGGGGGATGCGGGGGGAGCGCCGCGAGATGCTCGGACGTGCGCTGGCGGCCTTCACGCCCGAGGAGAGTGCCGAGCTCGCGCGCCTGCTCAACAAGCTCGCCGACAACTGGCAGCGCTGACTCTCCGTCTTCCGCGGCCCGCGCTCCGACTCAGCGCGGTGCCTTGACCGGGAGCAGCAGCAGGAATCCGGCGATCAGCACGACCATGATGCCGAGGATGCCGTACGCGGTCTGGCTGGTCAGAACGATCAGCAGCGTCCACGCGCCCGAGGCCATCCAGCTCGCCGCGCGTCCGGTGGTGGCGTAGAGGCCGAAGATCTCGCCCTCACGTCCGGCCGGGGTGACCCGGGCGAGGAACGAGCGTGCCGCGGCCTGCGCCGGACCCACGAAGGCGCACAGGATGAGACCGCCGACCCAGAACACGAGCGAACCGCCGTCGCGCAGCAGGAACACCGCGAGGCCGGCGACGATCATCGATCCGATCGAGGCCAGGATGATGCGCTTCGGACCGACGCGGTCGTCGAGACGACCGGCGAGGATGGTCGAGACGCCGGCGATCAGGTTCGCGGCGATGCCGAAGATGATGATGTCCTGCGTGTCGAACTTGAAGACGGCCGTGCCGATGATCGCACCGAACGCGAAGACGCCGCCGAGTCCGTCGCGGAAGACGGCGCTCGAGAGCAGGTACCAGAAGGTGGGGCGGGTCTCGGGGTCGCGGTAGAGACCTCGGATGTCGGTGACGAGCAGCACGTACGAGCGGAAGAATCCGACCTTGCGCTCGGGGCGGCCGAGGGACGGCTCCGGCACGTTCAGGAAGATCGGGATGCTGAAGATGATGGCCCAGACCGCGCAGCCGACGGCGATGAGGCGGTACGCGAGCCCGTTGTCGGTCGACATCCCGAACCAGTCGAAGGTGTCGAGCACCACCACGATCACGAGCGCGATGATGCCGCCGAGGTAGCCGAAGCCCCATCCGAGGCCCGAGATGCGGCCGACGTTCTTGGGGTTGGCGATGCCGATCAGCATGGCGTTGGAGTTGACCGCGGCGATCTCCTGGAACACCGTGGCCGCCGAGATCAGGGCGACGCCCAGCCAGAACAGGCTCGGGGTCGGCTCCACGAACCAGAGGCCGAGCATGCACAGCACCAGCGCGCCGGTGCCGATGCCGAGCCAGAGCTTCTGGCGTCCCGCGGCATCCGCTCGTTGTCCGAGTACCGGGGCGAGCAGCAGGATGCCGAAGGCGGCGATGGTCGATCCGAGTCCGAGCCCCGACGCCAGGTCGGCCTCGGCGGCGAGCCGGATCGGGTCGTCCTCTCCGAGGGAGGCGATCTCCGGCGGGAGGAACCCGGTGCCCACCAGGTACAGCGCCGTGAAGACGAAGGTGAGGATGACGGTGTTGAAGGGCTGCGTCGCCCAGTCCCACAGTGCCCACGAGTAGACCTGCTTCTTCGGCGCGGGAGTCTCGCCGCGCAGGTCGAGACCGATCACGCCGACGGCGCCGCTGTTCGCGATCGCCGGGGGTTCCGGAACGGCGGGGCGAGAATCGGGTTCGCTCATGCTCGCAGTCTGGCGGTGCCGGGTGAACGCGCGGTGACGGCGCGCCGCGCTCGCGTGCCGGTGCCATCGACGCGACGCCGGCGGATGCGTAGGGTCGGACGCATGGCCCGAGCGGATGTCGCGCCCGCTGTCGGCTCTGCTTGACGCCGCGCTCGCCTGATTCTCAGAGCGCGGGGCCCCTCTTGATGCGCACGGGGCCGCGGGCCTCGGCGATCCGCACCTCCTCGCCCTTCTGCGTCACGACGATCTCGCCGCTGTCGGACAGGCGCTCCGCGACGCGTCGGACGTCATCCATCGCCGACCGCCAAGATTCGCCGCCGACCGTCCGGGCGACGTCGCTCGGGCAGAGCGAAGACTCGGTGCGCTTGCGGGCGAGTGCGCGGATCGTGGCCGCGATCCGGTCATCCGCATCCGAATCGGACGCCTCCTCCCACCAGGGTGCTCCGCGCTCGCCGAGTGCGGTCTTGGCGTCGTGCACGCGCCGTCTCGCGTCAGGCTCCGCGGACCTGACGGCACGCCGTGCGGACATCAGCTCGTCGACGAGCTCCTGCCGGAAAGATTCAGGGATGGCGGGGTCGGTCGCTCGCCAGCGGCGCCCTCCGACGATGATGTGGTGGCCGTCGTCGGTCCGCTCCGGCTCGGCTGCCTCTGTCATCCGGACAGTATGGCTGCGCGGGAGGCCCACCCGCAGGGGGTTGACGCCGCCCGCCCGCACTCACTCCGTGCGCAGCGGGCGGAGCGTGCGGGCGTAGTCCTCTTTCAGCACGGCGAGGTGCAGCCAGGCCTCGATGCGGGTCACGCCGGGCAGCGCCCGCAGCCGCTCGAGGCTTGCGTACAGGGCGCCGGCCGAGGGCTCGACGAGTGTCGCGACCGCATCGAAGCGGCCGAGTGTGCGGGCGGCGAAGTCGACACCCCTGCCCGTGCGCAGCGCCTCGATCACGCTCTCGTCATCGTGGTCGAGGTTCAGCCCGACGCCCATCGACAGCTGCCGGTGCGCGAGGCCGCGCGCTTCGACCGCGCTGATCTTGATGACGCCGCCGTCGATCAGCCGCTGTACACGGGTGGCGACCGCCGAGGGGGAGAGGCGCACGGCCTCGCCCAGGGCGCGGAAGCTGGTGCGGCCGTCGGTCTGCAGCTGCTCGATCAGGGCCTCGTCGATGCCGTCGAGCGTCACGTCGCCGTGGTACTCCGAGACGAAGAAGCCCTTCACGACGGTGGAGTAGATGATGGTGTTGATGTCGAGCACGCCGGTGATCGCCCGGATCTGGGCGAGCAGATCGTGCAGCTCCTCCATCGACCCGAGCCGCACCTCGGTGACCAGGTCGTGCGAACCCCCGACCGCCGACACCAGCACGGTCTCGTGCATGTCGCGCAGATGCTCAGCGACGGCCTCGACCGTGCCGTCGGTGCGGATCGACACGTGCGCGAGCACGTGCTGACCGAGGAACACCGGATCGACGGCGGCGACCACGCGTACGGTGCGATCGTCGAGCATGGTGCGCAGTCGGGCGGCCACGGCGGCGCGCGACTGGCCGAGGTGCAGCGCGAGGGAGCGGATGCTGGCGCGTCCGTCCTCCTGAAGAGCGCGGATCAGTTCGGCGTCGAAATCCATGGCTTCCGTCCGTTTCGTCAGTTTCCCCGGAACGCACGCTTGCGGGGACACATCTTCAGCCTAGGAGTCGCGAGCGCTGAGGGGAAGGTGAGCATTGCGCGTAGGTGTGTGCAGAACTCCAGTGAATGAGCATTCTCACTGGAGTTCTGCCCTTGCCTGACCCCGCTGTGCGGCCGTAGCATCCATCGCTATCCGACATCTTCCGCAAAGGAGCGGGTCTCACATGACTTCCACCCACACCAAGGCGCGACGCGCAGGCTTCGCCGCCTTCGTCGGCACCACCATCGAGTGGTACGACTTCTACGTCTACGCGACGGCCGCCGCCCTCGTGTTCGGACCGCTGTTCTTCCCCAGCGGTGACCGTCTCGCCGAGACGGCTGCCGCGTTCGCGACCTTCGCCGTCGCGTTCCTCGTCCGCCCCCTCGGCGGCATCATCTTCGGTCACATCGGCGACAAGCTCGGCCGGCGCACCTCGCTCGTCATCACCCTGCTGCTGATGGGCGCGGCGACCGTGCTGGTCGGTTGCCTCCCCACCTACGAGAACATCGGCATCCTGGCGCCGATCCTCCTGATCCTCCTGCGCGCCGTGCAGGGTCTCGCGGTCGGCGGCGAGTGGGGTGGTGCGGTGCTGATGAGCGTCGAGCACGCCCCCGAGAAGTCCAAGACCTTCTACGGCGGCTTCACGCAGCTCGGCAACCCGGCCGGTGCGCTGCTCGCCTCCGGCATCTTCGCGATCATGTCGCGCGTCGGCGACGACTTCATCATGAACGGCGGATGGCGCATCCCGTTCCTGCTGTCGATCGTGCTGGTCGGCGTCGGGTTCTGGGTCCGCTACCGCGTCGAGGAGACGCCGGTCTTCGAGGCGAAGGTCGAGGGCCGCAAGCAGTCCATGCCGCTCGCCTATGCGCTGCGCACCAACTGGCGTCCGATCCTGCTCGGCATCGGCATCCTGCCGATCTCGACCGGCGGCTACTACCTCGCGACCACGTTCGCCACGGCCTACGCGACCGGCGACACGATCGCGATCAGCGAGCAGGTCATCCTCGACGCCATGACGATCGCCTCGTTCGTGGAGTTCGTCGTGACCCTCCCCATCGCCTGGCTGGGCGACAAGTGGGGGCGCAAGAACGTGATGTACATCGGTCTGATCACCTCGGTGCTCACGTTCGTGCCGTTCATGCTCGTGATGCCGGGCCGCGTCGAGCCGCTCATCTTCCTGTTCGCCTCCCTGGTGCGCATCGCGATGAGTGCGACCTACGCCCCGATCGCGGCTCTGCTCGCGCAGATGTTCCGGCCGCAGTCGCGCTACACCTCGATCGCGCTGTCCTACGGTGTCGGAGCGGCGATCTGGGCCGGTTTCTCGCCGTGGTTCGCGACGCAGCTCATCGCCTGGACCGGCAGCATCTGGTCGGTCCTCGCGATGTTCGCCGGCATGGCGATCATCGCCGGCATCTGCACGAAGCTCGCACCGCAGCATTCGGATGAGGCTCCCGTCACCGGGTCCTTCACGGCCCGCACCGACACGACCGCGAACAGGCTGCCATGAGAAAGCTCACCCCCTTCGACCGCTCCTCCCAGACGGAGCCGCGGCTCCTGACCGCCAGGGCGATCCACACCGCGGATGCCGCGTCTTCGACCGCGACCGCGCTGCTGACCGATCGCGGACGGATCGTGGCGATCGGCACCGTCGCCGAGTGCGAGCGGGCTGCCGAGCGCGCCGGTCTCGCCGCGGAGCGGATCGACCTCGGCGATGCCGTCATCGTCCCCGGCTTCATCGACGCCCACGCCCACCCTCTGATGTACGGGCAGCTGATGACCTGGGTCGACTGCGGTCCGGAGAAGGCGGGCAGCATCCCGGAGATCGTGGAGCTGCTGCGCGCGGCGGCGGCCGGTCTTCCCGAGGGGCGGCCGGTGCGCGGCTACGGATACGAGCAGCGCAACCTCGCCGAGAAGCGGCATCCCACCCGGTTCGAACTCGACGAGGTCGCCTCCGACCGCGAGGTCTACCTGATGAACGCCTCCGGCCACGGCGGTGTCGTGAACTCGTACACGCTGACGCGGAACGGCGTCGATCGCGAGACCCCGAACCCCGACGGCGGCGAGTACTTCCGCGATGCGGACGGCGAGCTGACGGGCGAGATCTCTGATGCCGCCTGCAACATGCTCACGGGCGTGCACGGCGTGAAGATCGGCCACCACGGTCCGAACTTCCACCTCGCGGACGAGCCGGAGGAGCACCTGCGTCAGCTGGACGCCGCGACCCGGCGCTTCCTCGCCGGCGGGGTGACCTCGATCGGCGATGCCCAGGTCACTCGTCGCGAGTTCGACATGTACCTGCGCCTCGCGGAGGCCGGTCGCCTCGAACTGCGGGTCTCGATGTACCTGCTGTCGCACCTGCTCGACGAGGCGCTGGAGATGGGGCTGGTGGGCCAGTTCGGCAACGCGCACCTGAGCTTCGCGGGCATCAAGCTCTACGCCGACGGCACGCTCGGCGGCTGGACGGCCTACTTCCCCGACGGCTACGTCGGCGATCCCTGTCGCACCGGGCAGCTCTACCACGAGCCCGCCGAGTACGCGGAGCTGATCCGCAAGGCGCACGCGGCAGGCCTGCAGACCGCGACGCACGCGCAGTCGCCCACGGCGATCGAGATGGTCGTGTCGGCGATCGAGGCCGCGCTCGCCGAGCGTCCGGACGCGGATGCCCGCCACCGCATCGAGCACTGCGGTCTGCCCACTCCCGCGCAGATCGAGCGGATGGCCGTCTCCGGCATCCGTCCTGTCAACCAGACCCAGCATTACTTCAACTGGGGCGAGGGCGTGGAGGAGGCGATCGGCACTCCCGGAGAGCGCTTCAACCCGCTCGGGGAGTTCGAGCGGGCCGGTGTGCCGTTCACGATCTCCTCGGATGCTCCTGTGGCCGAGCCCGTTCCGCTCGAGGCCATCCAGACCGCGGTCACCCGCGTCACGCGCCGAGGGCACAAGCTCGGCCCCGATGATCTGCGGGTCTCGGCACTCGCCGCCCTGCGCGCGCACACGATCGAGGGAGCGATCTCGATCGGACGCGAAGACGACCTCGGCTCACTCGAGGTCGGGAAGTACGCCGACTTCGCGGTGCTCTCGGACGATCCGCTCGCGGTGGCCGGCGAGGACATCGCCGCGATCACCGTGCGCGAGACCTGGGTCGACGGGGAGCGCCGCCACCATGTCTGACATCGACACCGCCGAGCAGTACGCGGACACCGCCGGTCGGGCGGTGCTGGAGACGATCCGCGCCTATGGCGTGACAGCGGTCTTCGGCATCCCCGGCACGCACAATCTCGAGCTCTACCGACCGCTCGCCGATCTCGGCATCCGCGCCGTGACGAATCGGCACGAGCAGGGTTCCGGCTACGGCGCCGACGGGTGGGCGCAGCAGACCGGGCTGCCGGGTGTGGTCATCACGACCTCCGGGCCCGGACTGCAGAACGCGATGAGCGCGATCGGCACGGCCTTCTGCGAGTCGCGTCCGCTGCTCGTGCTGTCGCCCGGCGTGCCGCTCGGTGCGGAGTTCGCCGACGTCGGCACGCTGCACGAGACGAAGGATGCCACGGCCATGGTCGGCGCGATCGCGGAGTGGTCGCGCCGCGTGCGCTCCGCAGCGGAGGCCGTCGACGCCGTGCACGATGCCTTCGCGCTGTTCCGCACCGGACGCCCGCGCCCCGTGCACATCGAGATCCCGCTCGATGTGCTGGAGGCGGCGGCCGACGTGCCTGCCGAGGATCGTCGCGCGCGTGCTCGGCCGCCCCGTGCATCCGGCGATGCCGGTGCGGTCGCCGAGGCCGCACGGCTGCTGTCCGCCGCCGTCACCCCGGTGATCGTCGTCGGTGGTGGCGCGACCGCTGCCGCCGCCGAGGTCACCGCCCTCGCCGAGCAGCTCGGCGCCCCCGTGCTCACGACGCTCAACGGCAAGGGCGTCGTCGACGAGCAGCATCCGCTCGCGCTCGGTTCGAATCTGCGTCTGGCCGCCGCACGCGAGGTCGCCGAGGCGGCCGATGTGCTGCTCGTGATCGGGTCGAAGCTGGGGGAGGCCGAGCTGTGGACTCCCCGGCTCGAGGCGCGCGGCGCCGTCGTGCGCATCGACGTCTCTCCGGCGCAGATCGACAAGAACCTCTCGGCCACCGTCGGGATCGTCGGGGATGCCGCGGCCACCGCGGGGGCTCTGCTCGCGGCGCTTCCGCAGGGCGCCGCCCGTGTGCCCGCGCTCGATGCCGTCCGCAGCGCGATCGTCGCCGAGATGCGCGAGACCGCGCCCGACACCGTCGCCCTCGCCGAGATCATCGCGGCCGGTCTGCCGGATGACGCGATCGTCGCGGGTGACTCCTCGCAGATCGTGTACATGGCGCTGGGCAGCGTGCTTCGCCCGCAGCATCCGCACTCCCTGCTCTACACGCCCACCTACGCCACACTCGGCTACGGGCTGCCGGCCGCGATCGGCGCGCGCGTGGCGCAGACCGAGCGCCCGGTCGTGACGGTGATCGGCGACGGCGCCCTGATGTTCTGCGTGAACGAGCTCGTGACAGCGATCGAGCAGCGTCTCGACGTCACGATCGTGTGCGTCGACAACGGCGGCTACGCCGAGATCCGGCAGAACGAGGTCGACCGCGGCATGGCGCCGATCGGTGTCGACCTCGTGCAGCCCGACTGGGCCGCGCTGGCGCAGGCCTTCGGCGGCGTCGGCCGTCGGGTGGACCGACGCGACGACATCGCGTCGAGCATCCGTGCCGCGATCGCCGAGGGAGGCGTGCAGCTCGTGCACATCCCCCAGGCAGCCCTCTGACCTTCCCGCCCCGACAGCAGAACAGGACTGATGATGACTGAGAACGTGGGCCCGATCGACGCCTCCGCGAACCCCCGCTATTCCGGGATCGCGACCTTCGCGCGGCTGCCGCGCATCGAAGACGTGCCGCGCGCCGACATCGCCGTCGTCGGCATCCCCTTCGACTCCGGGGTGAGCTACCGGCCGGGCACCCGGTTCGGACCGTCGCACGTGCGCGAGTCCTCGCGCCTGCTGCGCCCGTACAACCCCGCGCAGGATGTCTCGCCGTTCGAGCTCGCGCAGGTGGTGGATGCCGGAGACATCCCGGTGAACCCGTTCGACCTGACCGCGGCGGTGAACGAGGTGGAGCGCGCGGCGCTCGCCCTCGGCGAGCAGGTCTCGCGCATCGTCACGATCGGCGGAGACCACACGGTCGCGCTTCCGCTGCTGCGGGCCGTCGCCGCGAAGCACGGTCCGGTCGCGGTGCTGCACTTCGACGCGCACCTCGACACCTGGGACACCTACTTCGGCGCCCCCATCACGCACGGCACGCCGTTCCGTCGCGCCAGCGAGGAGGGGCTGATCGACCTCACCGCCAGCTGCCACGTCGGCACGCGAGGGCCGCTGTACTCGAAGCAGGACCTCGAGGATGATGAGCGCCTCGGCTTCTCGATCGTCTCGAGCGAGTACATCGAGGAGCACGGCGTCGAGGCCGCGATCGCGCGGATCCTGCAGCGCATCGGCGACAAGCCGCTGTACGTGTCGATCGACATCGACGTGCTCGACCCCGCGCATGCGCCGGGCACGGGAACTCCCGAGGCCGGAGGGCTCACCAGCCGTGAACTGCTGCGCATCCTGCGGGCCCTGCGCGCACAGGACATCGTGGGCGCCGACGTGGTCGAGGTGTCGCCCGCCTACGACCACGCGCAGATGACCGGCATCGCCGCGAGCCACGTGGTGTACGAGCTGGTGACGCTGCTGGCCGCCCGCATCGGGGAGGCCTGACCCGCGCCATCGTGGCGGGTCCAGCGGTGCGGTCAGCTCCCTGAGGGCCCGAGATCACGCCGGACGAATGGTCGGATGCCGCGGACGCCTGGTCGGGCGGCGGGGTGCGGATGCCGCGAGGCTGGGAACATGACAACAACCGCGCCCATTCCGACGGCCCTTCCCCCGCGTGCGGAGCGCATCCGCTACGGCGCCCTCATCGTGCTCATGCTCATGGGCTTCCTGCTCGTCACGGCCGAGTTCCTGCCCAACGGCGTGCTCACCGAGATGGCCGACGAGCTCGGTGTCACTCCCGGCCAGGCGGGGCAGACGGTCACCGTGACGGCTCTGGTCGGGCTGATCGTGGCTCCCACCGTCGGGCTGATGTTCCCGCGGCTCGACCGCCGCTCCCTGCTGGTGTGGATGGCGCTCGCCGCCGCCGTGTCGAACCTGATCGTCGCGATCTCGCCGAACCTCATCATCATCCTGCTCGCACGCTTCCTGCTGGGGGCCGCGATCAGCGCCTTCTGGGCGATGTCGATCACGGTCGCTGCCCGACTCACCGGCCCGGAGCGCCTGGGCAGAGGCGTCATGTTCACCTCGGCCGGCGTCTCGCTCGCGACCGTGGCCGGCGTGCCGCTGGGCGTGATGCTGAGCGAGCTCGTCGACTGGCGGATGGTCTTCGCGATCGCGGGCGTGCTGATGGTGCTGCTCGCCGTCGCGCTGCGGCTGTCGCTGCCCTCTGTTCCCGCCGCGCAGGCCTCGAGCCTCCGGCTGCTGGTCGACACGCTGCGTCGCCCGGGCATCGGGCTCGGCATGATCGGCCACATCCTCGTGGTGCTCGGACACTTCTCCGCCTACACCTATGTGCGACTCGCACTCGAGCGCATCCCGGATGTCGACGCGTCGACGATCGTCGTGCTGCTCGCCCTGTTCGGGCTCGGCGGGCTGGCAGGCAACATCACGATCGGCCTGGTCATCGACCGCTCCTTCGCTTTCTTCGCGGTCTTCGCGCCGCTCGTGATCGCGGCCGCCGTGATCTCGATGATCCTGCTGTCCGGGACCGTGGTCGGCGTCGCGATCGTGGTGCTCGTGTGGGGCTTCTTCTTCTCGTCGTGGCTGATCGTGGCCAACACGTGGGTCGGGCATCGGATGCCGGACCGCCTCGAAGCCGGCGGCAGCCTGGTCGTGGTGGGCTTCCAGGCCGCGATCATGATCGCCGCGGGCGTGGGCGGTCTGCTCGTCGACACCCTCAGCGTCGAGCTCGTCTACGTGATCGGCGCGGTGTCGTTGATCGCGGGGGCGGCGTTCTTCGGCGCCTCGAACCGCGTGCGGGCCTGAGCCCATAGGTGAAAACGGAGAGCATGCGCGTCGGATACAGCGTGTCGACACACGACACGCGGATGCCGACACGGATCGTCTCCGTTTTCGCGCGGGAGGGGGCGAAGGCTACGCGGAGACGGGGGCGCGCTGCGCCTGGCGCCATGACGACGGGGTCATGCCCGTGCGGCGTCGGAAGGCGCGGCTGAAGCCCTCGTCCGAGGCGTAGCCCAGCTCGCGGGAGGTCTCCGAGACCGAACGGCCTTCCTCGAGCATCCGCTTGGCCGCATCGACGCGCACCTCGGTGACGTAGTCGGCGGGGGAGCGGCCGAGGGCCGTGCGGAACCGCTCGGAGAACGCGGAGCGCGACATGGCGCCGACGCTCGCGAGCCGCTCGACGGTCCACTCCCGTCCCGGTTCCTCATGGATCGCATCGACCACCCGGTCGAGGAAGGGGTCGTTCGACATCGACGGCCACCCGGCGGGCGCGCAGCCGTTCGCGGCCCAGGCGCGGATCACGGAGAGCAGCACGGTCGTGGCCATCATCCGGCAGATCAGCGGGTCGCCCTGGCGCACGGGGCAGGCGGCCGGGTCGACGAGGCCCATGTTCTCGGCCAGTGCGGCGGCGGCCGGTTCGAGCGCGTCGAACCCTGTCACGGTGATCACGTCGGGCAGCACGGCGCTGAGCCGGGAGGTCATGTCCGAGAGCACGAGATCGACGACCATGACGCTCGCCTCGGCATCCGCCTGGAGGAGGAAGGCCGTGTCGCCGAGGGTCAGGAAGGCGTCACCGGCCCGCAGGCGGTCGGATCCCGCCGTGACCGCGACGCTCTGGGAGGCGCGGTCGACGCTGAGGCTGCACGCGGAGGTGAGCGGCGGATGCCCCTGCACGCTGCCGCCCGCGACGTAGACGAGGGTCACCGCTCCGGCGGCCAGGGGCAGCAGTCCGCCCGCAGGGAGGGCGACGCGGCGCGCGACGCCGACCTGGAGGTCGACGGCGCTGAGCACCTGCGAGAGTGCGTCCGCATCCACGATCGTCATGCCTTCGGCAACGTCTTCGCGGAGCTCCGTATTCCTCTTCGCGGCTCGGAGCGGCATCCTCCCGCTCAGGAACGGCATCGACATCCCGGATACGCTGGCAGGACGCCACCCGAGGAGTCCCGTGTTCCGCTCACCCGACCGCCTGTTCCGAGTTCTCGCGATCGCGGAGGCGATCACCTGGACGATCCTGATCTCCGCGATCATCGCCAGGGCGGTGGGGGCGCCGGGGGTCGTCGTGACGATCGGTGGAGGCATCCACGGGTTCGTGTTCCTGGCGTATGCCGCGACCGCCGTGCTGGTCGCGGTGAACCAGCGGTGGCACGTCGGAGTCGCCGCCCTCGCCGTGGTCAGCGCCGTCGTCCCCTACGCCACGATCCCCACCGAGATCTGGCTGCACCGCACGGGGCGGCTCGACGGAGCCTGGCGTCTCGACGCCACCGACGACCCGCGCGACGGTCGCTGGTACGACCGGCTGATGCGCTGGTTCCTGCGTCGTCCGTGGGTGCTCGCGGTGCTGCTCGCCGGCGGCATCATCGCGCTCTACGTCATCCTGCTGCTCGTGGGTCCGCCCGGCGGCAAGTGACCCGCGCGCGCGGCATCCGGTCCGCTACGGCGTGACGACGACCGCGTTGCGTTCGACGACCTCGGCCAGGATGCCGTTCGCATCTCCGCCGGTGCAGTCGACGATGACGTACAGCCCCACCCCGGTGGCGGTGAAGGCGCGCGTCGCGATGATCCAGGTGCGGTCTCCGTCCTCACCGGTGACCTGCCGGTTCTCGACCCCGCCCTCGCCGCCGACCTGGTAACTGAACTCGCCCGTCGTGGCCAAGCCGGTGATCTCCTCGGTCGTCGACTGCAGCAGCGCGCCGAGGATCGCGTCGGACGACGCGCTGTCATCGCCGGGGACCACGGGGACGTCGGGGGTGACACCCTGCCAGAACTGCGCCGTGCATGTGCCGTCGGTCGTGCCGTAGGTCCAGCCGCCGTTGCCGTCGTCGGGCGACACGGACTCCCACCCGTCGGCGGTCATGAACCCGTCGCCCCATTCGATGTAGGCGGTGGCCGGGAGCTCCTGCCCTGCGGCGAAGGTCAGCTCGGCGGGGAGATCGCCGGTGGGCTCGTCGACCGGCGCATCGGATGCGGTCGGCGTCGGCTCCTGGACCGCCGGCGGATCCGCGGGGATCTGGGCGTACAGGCATCCGCTGAGCGGGATCACCGACACGGCCACGATCGCGGTCGCAGCGAGGCGGAACAGCGGTCGGGCCGAGCGGGAGCGGGTCATGCCGGTCAGCCTAGTCCTCGGCTTCCTCCTGCTCGATGGGTACTTCTGCCCTGCCGGTCAATGCGCGGTCGCGACGCCCACCGCGTCATGCACCATGACGGCGGCGACCCTGGCGCCCGCCCCCGCGGCGACGATCAGCTGCTGCGGACCGGGGATGGCGGCATCGCCTGCGGCGTAAAGCCCGGGCACATCGGTGCGACCGGAACGGTCGGTGACCAGGTTGCCGTCGCGATCGATCGCCGGGAAGATATCGTCGAGGAACGACAGCTCCGTCTGCCACTCGGGTCGCACGAACCCGCCGTCGAGGGCGATCTCGGTGCCGTCCGAGAGCCGGACGGCTTCGAGTCTGCCGCGCTCGCCCACGAGCTCGGTGATCGGATGCCGCTGCACCGCCACCCCCGCGGCTTCGAGCTCGCTCTGCTGCGCGGAGGTCACGGCATCCGACCCGTGCGTGAACGCCGTGAGACTGTCGGTCCACCGGGCGATGAGCCGCGCGCGATCAGCGAGATCGGTGGACTCTCCGATCAGCGCGAGACGGCGGTCGCGCAGCTCCCAGGCATCGCACGCGGCGCAGCTGAACAGACTGATGCCGTAGAAGCCGCGCAGGTTCGGCACATCGGGCAGAGTCTCTCGCAGGCCGGTGGCCACCAGGACAGCGCGGGCGGTCACGGAAGCGGTGGGTTCGCGTCGCCCGACGTCGGCGGTGAATCCGGCATCCGTCGTGCGGAGCGCGAACACCCTGTTGCGCGAGAGGATCTCGATGTTCGGGTAGGCGGCGAGCTCCGCCCTGGCCAGTCGGCGCAGCTCGTGCGGCGGCACGCCGTCGCGCGTCAGGAAGCCGTGCGACTGCAGGGTCGCGGCATTGCGGGGCCGGTCGGCGTCGACCACCAGCACGCGCATCAGAGAGCGTCCGAGGTTGAGCGCGGCGGAGAGGCCCGCGGGGCCTCCGCCGATGATCAGCACGTCGTACGGGGTCTGATCCGTCATGCGCATCCTCCTGCGGGAAGGGCGGCGACGAAGGAGAGCGCGCGCGGGAGCGGCGATCGTGGCGGCGCCGCCGGGCGGGCCGAATGCGGGGTAAGGCTCGCCTTACTCCTATCCTGCCAGTTCGGCGGTGCAGGCGGGCGCGTCATCGTTCGCGAGCCGGGCCGCGGCGTCTTCGTAGCGTGCGATCACGAGCGCGATGAGGGGCTCGGGCACGCTGATGCCGTTCAGGAGCGGCATGGTCAGGCTGCGGCCGGAGGAATGCCGCACGGCGAGGTCGAAGAGGGCGCCCCGGGCGAGCAGATAGGTCGACACGACAGCGCCGGGGTGCGCGGCCAGGGCGGTCGGCAGGTCCGGCTCGAGCGCGGCAAGGTAGGCGAGGTGCACGGGGCGGCCCAGATGCGTGTGGAGCAGAGCGGCCATGTCCTCGGCGTCGGTGACCGAACGGGGGCCGTGCGACCCTGCGATCGCCAGGATCACCGGATGATCGGAAGCCCCGGACAGGCGCTGCGCCAGCACCTGCGCGAGACGGGGGTCGGGGCCGAGCGGGTCGGCGACGATCGCATCCATCCGGTCGGCCACCATGCCGTGCAGGTCGTGCAACACGGGGAATCCCGACGACAGCAGGAGCGGGACGACCACGACCGGTCCCTCGATCGCCGCGAGGGCGTCGCGCGCTTCGGGCTGCTGCACGTCGACGAAGGCGCTGCGCACCTCCACATCAGGCAGGTGTGCGGCGACCTGGGCGACGAGGTCGGCGATCGCGCGGGCGCCGTCGGCATCGTCGGTGCCGTGCGACACGGCGAGCAGCGTGGGGCGGACCATGAAGGCGACTGTAGGGGGCGTCTGTGACCGGGATGTTTCGGGCGTGTGAGGTATCGGTTCACAACTCCTCAGAACTCGGTCACGCGGCCGCGGCGCGCACGTCCACTCCGCAGTCCCGGAGGGCGGAACGGAGTGCCTCGACGCCGGTGAAAGGGTGGGTGTGCAGCCCGAGTCCTGCTGCGCCGACCAGTTTCGACGGTGAATCGTCGGTGAAGAAGACCTGATCGGCGGGGAGCGCGAGTGTGTCGAGGACGTAGCGGAACGCTCGGGGGTCGGGCTTGGCGAAGCCGATCTCCGCCGAGTTGAAGATCGGGGAGAAGTGGTGATCGAGGCCGCAGCTCGCGATTTCGGCGGCGATCGTGTCGGTGCCGTTGGTGAGGATCGCGGCGATCAGACCGTGCGCGCGCAGCTCATCGGCCAGTGCCGTCAGGTCGCGATCGACGCGGAACGCCGTGCGACCCCACTCGTCGACGGCCTCCGCCGCCCCAGTGTGCTCGCCGATGCGGCGAAGCCATTCCGCGCGGGTGATGCGCCCTGTGGTCACGTCCTCGATCACGGGCGAGCGGAACGCGGCGCGGGCGATCGCGCCGACCTCGAGGCCATGGCGAGCCTCGAGGTCGAACAGCACAGCGCGGATCATGGAGCCATTCTTCCGCGGGGCGACGAGCGGACCGTACCCGAGTATTCCGGTATTTCGGATTTGCGCTCTGATCAGGTGTTCCAATGTCGGTGGCCCCTGGTCTACTGAAGGTATGGCGGCGCTGATGGATGTGACGGGGGAGCAGATGGCCACGCTCGACGAGCTGGTGGACCTGCTGCAGTCCGTCGAGCGCACGATCAGCAGCCTGCAGGCGGCTCGAGACGGGATTCTCGCTTTGGGGTCGCGCTGGGCGGTCGAGGTCGCCGATCAGGCGCAGCATCCGGACGGAGCCGATATGGCGGCGCGGTCCGTGGCGGCCGAGATGGCGACTGCTCTGCGTATGAGTGACCGCACGATCCAGCGGCGCATGGCGGAGGCGGACTGGCTGGTGACTCGATTCCCGCTGGTCTGGGCGGCGCAAGGTGCCGGGCGCATCAGTGCGGCGCACGCGCGGGTGATCGTCGACGCCGCGGAACACCTCGATGCGGCCGAGGATCGCGACGCCTACTCGGTGCAGATTCTGGAGCTCGCCGAAGCCGAGTCGCCGAATCGGGTGGCGCGGATGGCGCGACGCGTCGCCGAGCGCTTCCAGCCGCGGTCGCTCGACGAGCGTCATCGCGATGCGCGCGAGCAGCGCGGCGTGTGGGTGAGAGATGTGGCCGACGGCATGGCGCAGCTGGGTCTGCGGGGCCCGGCCGCCCTGGTGCACGGGGTGTTCGACCGGTTGACCGGCATGGCCGAGATGGTGCAGACCGCGTGTGCCGCAGATCATGATGCGCCTCGCTCGGCTGAACTCGATGCACCCGCTGCAGTAGGCGACGGCCGTACCGTGGATCAGCTCCGCGCCGACCTCGCACTCGACCTGTTGCTCACCGGCGCTCCTGCCGGACACGACGGGTCGGCCGGGGTGCTCGGTGCCATCGCCGCCCACGTCTCGGTGACGATTCCCGTGCTGACGCTGTCGGGGCGTGGCGACGTCGCTGCCGAACTCGACGGCAGTGGGCCGATCGACATCGAGACGGCGCGGAGGCTGGCGGGTGCGGCATCCGGATGGGATCGGGTGCTCACCGACCCGGTCGACGGGTCTGTGCTCGCGGTGGATCGCTTTCGACCGAGCGCGCAGCTGCGTCGGCATCTCCGGGCCAGGGATCAGCGATGTCGATTCCCCGGGTGCGGACGGTCGCCGAGCGAGAGCGACGTCGACCATACGCACGATGCTGCTCTCGGCGGAGCCACGCGAGAAGACAACCTCGCGCACCTGTGCCGGCGGCATCACATGCTGAAGCATCACACCCCGTGGCGGGTGGAACGACTCGACGGCGGCCTGCTCTCCTGGACCAGTCCCGTGGGGAGGACCTATGTCGACCGACCTCAGCCGCCGAACACCGTGATGTTCCGCGACTCGATCGCGCCACCGTTCTAAAGTTGAGCCAATTCATATCAACTTTGTTTGACACCTCTCGTGCGCCGAGGTACAGTTGAGTCATCGCGACTCAGGTTTTCCTGATCGCCGCAGGTTTCTGAACCGATCAACGTCCTCAACAAAGGAGAAAACACATGGCACGTGCTGTGGGAATCGACCTCGGAACGACGAACTCCGTCGTCAGCGTCCTCGAGGGTGGCGAGCCGAAGGTCATCGCCAACGCCGAGGGCTTCCGCACGACCCCGTCTGTGGTCGCATACACCAAGGACGGCGAGGTGCTCGTCGGCGAGACCGCGAAGCGCCAGGCCGTCACCAACGTCGACCGTACGATCTCGTCCGTCAAGCGCCACATGGGCACGGACTGGAGCTTCGACATCGACGGCAAGAAGTGGACGCCGCAGGAGATCTCCGCGCGCATCCTCATGAAGCTGAAGCGCGACGCCGAGTCCTACCTGGGTGACACCGTGACCGACGCGGTCATCACCGTCCCCGCGTACTTCAACGACGCCGAGCGTCAGGCCACGAAGGAAGCCGGTGAGATCGCCGGTCTCAACGTGCTCCGCATCATCAACGAGCCCACCGCTGCAGCACTCGCCTACGGCCTCGACCGCGGCAAGGAGGACGAGCTCATCCTCGTCTTCGACCTCGGTGGCGGAACGTTCGACGTCTCCCTCCTCGAGGTGGGCAAGGACGACGACTTCTCGACCATCCAGGTGCGCTCGACCGCCGGTGACAACCGCCTCGGTGGAGACGACTGGGACCAGCGCCTGGTCGACTACCTGATCAAGCAGTTCAAGGAGACCACGGGCGTCGACGTCTCGGGTGACAAGATCGCCCTGCAGCGTCTGAAGGAAGCGGCGGAGCAGGCGAAGAAGGAGCTCTCGAGCTCCACGAGCACCAGCATCAACCTGCCGTACCTGTCGCTCACCGACTCCGGCCCCGTCTCGCTCAGCGAGACCATCACCCGCGCGAAGTTCGAGGACCTGACCAAGGACCTGCTCGACCGCACCAAGAAGCCGTTCGAGGATGTCATCCGCGAAGCCGGCATCAAGGTCGCCGACATCGACCACATCGTGCTCGTGGGTGGATCGACCCGTATGCCCGCGGTCGCCGAGCTCGTCAAGCGCGAGACCGGCAAGGACGCGAACAAGGGCGTCAACCCGGATGAGGTCGTCGCCGTCGGAGCCGCGCTCCAGGCCGGTGTCCTCAAGGGCGAGCGCAAGGACGTCCTGCTCATCGACGTCACCCCGCTGAGCCTCGGCATCGAGACCAAGGGCGGGATGATGACCAAGCTCATCGACCGCAACACCGCGATCCCGACCAAGCGCAGCGAGACCTTCACCACGGCAGACGACAACCAGCCGTCCGTCGCGATCCAGGTCTTCCAGGGCGAGCGCGAGTTCACGCGTGACAACAAGCCGCTGGGCACGTTCGAGCTGACCGGCATCGCGCCGGCTCCTCGGGGCATCCCGCAGGTCGAGGTCACGTTCGACATCGACGCGAACGGCATCGTGCACGTGTCCGCCAAGGACAAGGGCACCGGCAAGGAGCAGTCGATGACGATCACGGGCGGCTCCTCGCTGTCCAAGGACGACATCGAGCGCATGGTGCGCGAGGCCGAGGAGAACGCCGCCGAGGACAAGAAGCGCCGTGAGGCCGCCGAGGTCCGCAACCAGGCAGA
Organism: Microbacterium saperdae; assembly: GCF_006716345.1. NCBI lineage: Bacteria > Bacillati > Actinomycetota > Actinomycetes > Micrococcales > Microbacteriaceae > Microbacterium > Microbacterium saperdae. Next base: position 67,359 of record NZ_VFOX01000002.1, on the reverse strand, counting down.
GACCCTCGCCTACTCGATCGACAAGCTGATCAAGGAGAACGAGGACAAGCTCCCCTCCGACGTCAAGGAGTCGGTCCAGGCCGATGTCGACGCCCTCAAGACGGCTCTCGCCGGCGAGGACGACGACGCCGTGAAGACCGCGTTCGACAAGCTCAACGAGTCGCAGACGAAGCTGGGCGAGGCGATCTACGCGCAGTCCCAGGCGGATGCCGCAGCCGGCGCTCCCGCTGACGGCGAGGCACCCGCTGCCGATGACGCCTCCTCTGATGAGGACGTCATCGACGCCGAGGTCGTCGACGACGAAGAAGACAAGAAGTAATCATGACGGACAAGAACTTCGACGAAGTGCCTGACAAGAATCAGGACGCTGCCGGGGTTCACGGTGAGGGGTCGGATGCTCAGGCATCCGGCCCCGCGCCGCAGAACCCCGACTCCACCGAGGCCGCCGCGGCCGAGGGCTCTGACGACGACCTCACGGTCGACGACATCCTCGGCGCGACGCAGACCGGTGAAGCCGCAGCGGAGGACGCCGTGCTCGCCGACCTCGAGTCGACGCTGCTGAACGACCTCAAGCGCCTCCAGGCCGAGTACGCCAACTACCGTCGCCGCACCGAGGACCAGCGTCAGCTGGAGATCGAGCGCGCGAAGGGCGAGGCGGCCAAGGGGCTGGTGCCGGTGCTCGACGATCTCGACCGTGCCGCTCAGCACGGCGACCTCGTGGAGGGCACCCCCTTCGCGGCGATCGCCGAGAAGGTGCGCGCGGTCGTGGAGCGTCTCGGTGTCGTCTCGTACGGCGAGAAGGGCGAGGAATTCGACCCCCAGCGCCACGAGGCGATCTTCCAGCAACCCACGCCGGGCGTCGAGAAGACCACGATCCTCGAGGTCGTCGAGGTGGGCTACCGCCTCGGAGACGTCGAGCTGCGTCCTGCGAAGGTCGTCGTCGCTGTCCCTGCAGAGTAGGTGATCAATGGCTAGCCAGGATTGGTTCGACAAGGACTTCTACAAGACCCTCGGGGTCTCGAAGGACGTCAGCGAGGCCGAGCTGAAGAAGGCGTATCGCAAGCTCGCGCGCAAGTACCACCCCGACTCCAATCAGGGTGATGCCAAGGCCGAGGCGACGTTCAAGGAGATCAGCGAGGCCTACTCGGTGCTCTCCGACGCCGACCAGCGCAAGGAGTACGACGAGATCCGCGCCATGGGCTCTGGCGCTCGCTTCACGGCGGGCGGCTCGGGCGCCGGCGGGTTCGAAGACGTCTTCAGCCGCTACGGCCAGAGCCGCGGAGGCCAGACCGCTGACTTCGAGGACATCTTCGCGATGTTCAACCAGGGTCAGGGCGGCTCCTTCGGTTCCGGCCGATTCGGGCAGACGTCCGGTGGATTCCGCGGGTACGGCGGTCCGCAGCGCGGTGCCGACGTCACGGCGCGCACCACGCTCGACTTCGTCACCGCCGTGCAGGGGGAGACCATCTCCCTGCAGGGCGAGGACGGCAAGCCGTTCAAGGTGAAGATCCCGGCCGGAGTCGCCGACGGGCAGAAGATCCGTCTCCGCGGACGCGGTCGCCCCTCGCCGGACGGCGGGGACAGCGGCGACATCGTCGTGCAGATCTCGGTGCGTCCGCATCCGGTGTTCACCCGTGACGGGTTGAACCTCCGCGTGACGGTGCCGGTGACCTTCACGGAGGCCACCCTCGGCGCGACGATCGAGGTGCCGACGCTCGGCGGCGACCCGGTGAAGCTCCGGGTCGCACCGGGCACTCCCTCCGGGCGCGTGCTGCGCGTCAAGGGGCGCGGTGTCGCGACCTCCAAGGGCACGGGCGACCTGCTCGCCGAGCTCCAGGTCGCGGTGCCCTCGCACCTCGACGACGCCGCGCGCGAAGCGCTGGAGAAGTTCCAGGCGCTCGAGCCCACCGAGAACCCGCGGGCCGAGCTGATGGCGAAGGCCCGCCGATGATGACCGCGACACCGGGGCAGGAGGTGGAGGACCATGGCTGAACGCCGTATGGACGCCGACACCCCGGTGTTCGCGATCGCCGCCGCGGCCGAGCTCGCGGGCATGCATCCGCAGACGCTGCGCCAGTACGACCGCATCGGGCTGGTCGTGCCCGGCCGCACCTCGGGTGGCTCGCGGCGCTACTCGACCCGTAACATCGACCAGCTGCGCCAGGTCGCGCAGCTCTCCGCCGAGGGTGTGAGCCTTCCCGCGATTGCGCGGCTGCTCGACCTCGAAGACGAGAATCGGATGCTGCGACGCCGCATCGCCGAACTCGAAGCCGCCGTGCGCGCTGAGCGCGAGAGCCGGCCCGGTGTGCGCGTGTTCGCCGCCGGTTCCGCCGGCGTCGTGCCGATGCCGAGCGGGCGCCGTCTGCGCCGCTCGACCGAAGTCGTGCTCTGGAACCCCCGCGACGGTCGCTGAGACCGATTCTGTCGCTCGTGCGCTCCAACGGAGCGCTGTGCTGGTGCGCCCCGTTGTCGCACTGTGCCTGAGCAGTTGTCGCTCTGTGCCTGACCAGCCGAATCGTGCGTCCGCCACCCCGCGCGACGCGTGCGTCCACCACCCTGTGTGACGCGTGCGTCCGACGCCCTGCGCGAGGAGTTGACTTCTGAAATCGATTGCAGTTAACTGTCAATCGTTAACGGTACACGAAGGGGTGACGCAGTGGTCACGATGAGACCTACCCGAGCGCCGGCGCTCGGAGACCAGCTCGCAGCGGTGCTGCGCGACCGGATCGTGCGCCGGCAGTTGCAGCCCGGCACGCATCTCGTCGAGGATGCCGTCGCCGCGGAGTACGACGTCAGTCGTGGCCCTGTCCGCGATGCGCTCCGCCAGCTCGAGTCCCAGGGGCTCGTGGAGGCTCGACGCCGCGGGTTCTTCGTCGTGGGTCTCAGCGAGAGCGACATCAACGACCTGTATGAGCTGCGCGAGTCCATCGAACTCGTCGCCGTCACGCGTGCGATCGCGCAGGCCTCAGCGGACCAGATCCGCCTCGGCCGTGAGATCGTCCGTGAGATGGTCGCGTGTGCCGACCGCTCGGCCGCTGCGGATTTCGCTGATGCGGACATGCGTTTCCATGCGCTCCTCTACCGTGTCGGCGGGAACCGTCGCCTCGTCGACGTGTGGGAGGCGTATGAGCCCGTCTTCGCGAGCCTGATGCAGCTCACGGTCGAGGAGGACGTGGACCTCCACCCCTCCGCGCATGACCACGGACGGCTGCTCGACCTGATCGAAGAGGGTGACGCCGAGAAGGTGCGGGCCGAGCTGCGTGAGCACCTCGACGGTGCGCGCGGGCGCATGACCCACGCCGTTCAGGCGCTCATCGACGTGCCATCCGGGGAGATCGCTTCATGAGCGTCCTCGAGGCCACGGAAGCGAACGCCGCCCCACCGGAACCGCCCGTGCAGGAGAGTCCGCGCGCGCGACGTCGTTTCGTCGGAGTCGCGCAGTCCAAGGCGCTGCTGCTCCTCGCGATCCCCGCCCTGCTCTTCTACGGTTTCGCCGTCATCGTTCCGTCCATCCGCGGAGCGGTGCTCGCGTTCACCAACTGGGACGGACTCTCGCAGACCTACGACTTCGTCGGCATCTCGAACTTCGTGCGCATCTTCACGACCGAGAGCTCGCTCGACGCGCTGCGGATGACGCTGATCTTCGCCTTCGCCGTCACGGTGCTGCAGAACGGCATCGGACTGCTGCTCGCTCTCGGCGTCAACTCGGGACTGAAGTCCCGCAACTTCCTGCGCGTGCTCTTCTTCGCGCCGGTCGTGATCACTCCTGTCGTCGTCTCGTACCTGTGGAAGTTCATGCTGACGCCGAACGGCGCCATGAACAGCGTGCTCTCCGCGCTCGGTCTCGGGGACATCGCACCGAGCTGGCTCGGAGACCCGTTCTGGGCGGCGTTCTCGATCGTGATGATGGTGGTCTGGCAGCATGCGGGCTACTCGATGGTCATCTATCTGGCCGGTCTGCAGTCCATCCCGCAGGAGCTGAACGAGGCTGCTGCCGTCGACGGCGCCGGCGCCTGGCGCCGATTCTGGTCGGTGACCTGGCCGCTTCTCGCGCCGGCGACCGCGATCAACATCATGCTCACGATCATCGGCGGACTGAAGATGTTCACGGAGGTGTTCGTGCTCACCGCCGGCGGTCCCGGGGGTGCGACCGAGACGCTGTCCACGCTGCTGTACAAGTCGGCGTTCCAGTTCAACGAGTTCGGCTACGGCATCGCACTCGCGCTCGTGCTCGCCGCCGTGGTCGCGATCTTCTCCGTCGGCCAGCAGCGCCTGTCCCGGAAGGGGAACGACTGATGTTCCGGTACACGAAGGGCGTGTTCGCGCGCGAGCTTGTGATGATCGGCGTCGCCCTCATCTTCGTCTTCCCTGTCTACATCCTCGTGAACATGTCGTTGCGACCGGCGAACGACATCTCCTCGCCGCTCGTCCCTGCGGCCCAGCCGACCTTCGACAACTTCATCCAGGCGTGGAATCAAGCCGGGCTCGGCACCGCGCTGCTCAACAGTGCGATCGTGACAGTGGTGAGCGTGGTGCTCATCGTCGCGATCTCGTCGATGGCGGCCTACCCGCTCGCGAGGGTGATGTCGCGGCTCTCCTCCACGGTGTTCTGGATCGTGCTGGCCGGCATGATGATCCCGTTCCAGGTCGCGCTCATCCCGCTGTACCAGACGATGCGCGACCTCGGTCTGCTCGGTTCGCTCGCCTCGCTCATCCTCTTCTACACGGGGAGCCAGGTGCCGTTCTCGGTCTTCCTCTACACGGGATTCCTCCGCACCCTCGATCGTGACTACGAAGAGGCGGCGGCGATCGACGGAGCGGGGACCTTCCGCACGTTCCTCAGCATCGTGTTCCCGCTGCTGCGACCGATCACGGGCACGGTCGTCATCCTGAACGCCATCACGGTGTGGAACGACTTCCTGGTGCCGCTGCTCTACCTGAGCGGAACGCCGCAGCAGACCGTCACCGTCGCGCTCTACGCGTTCGTCGGGCAGTTCGTGTCGAACTGGCCTGTCGTGTTCGCCGGGCTGGTCATCAGCGTGCTCCCCGTGCTCCTCGTGTACTTCCTGATGCAGAAGCAGATCATCCAGGGCTTCGCGGGGGGGCTGAAGGGGTGAGCATGCTCGAGCCGTACGCGCTGCGCACGGACGGTCAGGCCGACCCGCAGGGGATCGTCGCCGCGCCGTCGTTCTCCTGGCGTCTTCGCTCCGCACGTCGTGGGGCGCGCCAGGTCGCATACCGTGTCGTCGTCTCCGTCCGCCTTCCCGGGGGAGGGAGCGCACGGGTGTGGGATTCCGGCCGGATCGAGTCGTCGCTCACCACCGGCGCCCACTACGGCGGCGCGCCGCTGTCCTCGTCGGCCGACTACGACTGGCTGTTGGCCGTCGAGGACGAAGGGGGCGACGTCGTCGAGCGCACCGGACGGTTCGCGACCGGCATCGTCCATGCCGACGAATGGGCGGCGGCATGGATCGGACGCAACCCCGTCTTCCAGCAGGTCGCGCTTCCTCCGCAGGACACGGACATCAGCTTCACCGTCAACAAGCTCCAGCCGGTACGCCGATTCGTCCGCCACTTCGATCTCGAGGCGGTTCCGGCGACGGCGAAGGTGCATGCGTCGGCCCAGGGGATCTATCGCCTCTACGTCAACGGCCGCCGCGTCGGCGCGGACGAGCTGGCCCCGGGGTGGACCGAGTATCGCGACCGGATCACGTATCAGTCCTGGGACGTCACGGGCCACCTCCGTCCGGGCAGGAACAGCATCGCCGCCCTGCTGGGTGACGGCTGGTACGTCGGGTTCATCGGCACCGACCGGCGGCATCAGGCCCAGCACTACGGAAAGCAACCCGCTCTGCTGGTGCAGCTGATGATGGATGCCGGCGACGGCGGTCGATCCGTGATCGGAACGGATGACCGCTGGAGCGAATCGGCGAGCGACATCCTCTATGCGGACATGCTCATGGGCCAGTACGAGGACTCTCGACGTGCGCAGCCGGACTGGCATCTCCCCACGTGCGACCTGACGGGCTGGTCGAGCGCGGCCGTCGTCGGCACGGACGTCGACCGGCTCACTCCTGAGGTCGATCCGGGAGTGAGGGCCACGAAGGTCCTGCCCGCCATCTCGGTGGAGGAGCGGGCGCCCCGGCGCCACATCGTCGACTTCGGCCAGAACCTCGTCGGACGCGTGCGGCTGACCGTGCGCGGACAGGCCGCGGGGACCAGGATCCAACTGGACCACGCCGAGGTCCTCGACGAGGGCGAGCTCTACACCGCGAACCTGCGCACCGCCGAACCTCGAGACGTGTTCTGGACGAACGGCGATGCCGAGCAGACCTTCGAGCCGCGCTTCACTCTGCACGGATTCCGATTCGCCGAGGTGCAGGGTCTGGCGGGCCCGCTCCAGGCCGCCGACGTCGAAGCCGTCGTGCTGCACAACGATGTCGAATTCCTCGGCGAGTTCTCCTCGTCGGACGCACCGCTCGATCGCCTGTTCCAGAACATCTCCTGGGGGCTGCGGGGCAACTTCGTCTCGATTCCCACGGACTGTCCGCAGCGCGACGAACGGCTGGGATGGCTCGCCGATGCCCAGGTGTTCGCCCCGACCGCACTCGCGCTCGCCGATGTCGGCCCACTGCTGCGGCGGTGGATGCGCGACGTGCGCAGCGCCCAGAACGACGACGGTGCGTTCCCCGACATCGCCCCGCACCTGATCCACCTCCGCGAGGGGGCGCCGGCATGGGGTGATGGCGGCGTCACGATTCCTTGGAGCATCCACCGTGCGACCGGCGATCTCGCCGTGCTCGAGGAAGCGGCCGACTCGATGATGGCGTGGGTGCGGCACATCGAGCGGCACAACCCCTCGCTCATCTGGCGCACCCAGGTCGGCAACGACTACGGCGACTGGCTGCAGATCGGCGAGGAGACGCGTAAGGACGTGCTGTCCACCGCGTACTTCGCGCACAGCGCCGACCTCACCGCGCGCACTCTGCGAAAGCTGGGGCGTGATGCCGAGGCCTCCGAGTTCGAAGAGCTGCGCGCGCGGATCGCCGCGACGTTCCGCGACGCCTTCGTCGCTCCCGACGGCACCGTCGCCGGAGACACGCAGGGCAGCTACCTGCTCGCGCTCGCGTTCGGGTTGTACCGCGACGCCGCGGAGAAGGACCGCCTCGCGGAGCGCCTGGTGGAGACCGTCGTCCGCCGCGAGGTCTCGCTGACGACCGGCTTCGTCACGGTGGGGCTGCTGTGCCCCGTCCTGGCGGAGGTCGGGCGCGAGGATCTGGCGTTCCGCCTGCTCCACAACGACCGCTACCCCTCCTGGCTCTTCTCCGTGAACAACGGCGCCACGACGATCTGGGAGCGGTGGGACGGCTGGACCCCCGAGCACGGATTCCAGTCCGCCCGGATGAACAGCTTCAACCACTACTCGCTCGGCTCGGTCGGCGCGTGGTTCCTCTCCGGGATCCTCGGGATCACCCAGACCTCGGAGTCGGCGGGCTACAGCGAGATCGCACTCGCGCCGCGCCTCGACCCCTTCCTCCAGCACGCGCGCGGCGCACTCGAGACGCCGCGCGGACGTGTGGAGAGCGCGTGGCGACGGGAGGGCGCAGAGATCGCCTGGACGATCACGGTCCCCCCGGGAGGCGCCGTGATCGCACATCTGCCCTGCCGAACGCCCTCGGAGATCACGGAAGGAGGCGAGAACGCGACGCACTCGCAAGGCGTCACCCTGATGGACCCAGGCCCTGAGAGCACCCGACTGCGGTTGGAATCCGGAACCTTCAACTTCCGTTTCCCGCCCGGGTAGGGCCCCTGACCCACACACCACCTGATCCGGGGGCTCGCCCCCTTCCTGCATTGGAGTTTATCCACCATGAATCTGCGTAACATCGCCGTCGTCGCCGGTGTCGCTGTCGCCGCTGTCAGCCTGGCGGCCTGCTCGTCGTCGGAGCCGACGGCGGGAGCGAATGAGCCCACGGACGCGCTCACCATCGCGACCACCTCGAACAACCAGGGCCCGATGGAGGCCGTCGTCGAGGCGTACAAGGAGAAGACCGGTCTGGACGTCAACCTGACGGTGGCCGACACTTCTCAGTTCCAGACCACCATCCGCACGCAGCTCTCCAGCGGCACGGCGCCCGACGTCTTCACGGTATGGGCGGGTGGAGGAAACCCCGGCGCCATCGATGTGCTCCAGGGCGCCGGCTATCTGGCCGACCTCTCCGATCGGCCCTGGGTCGACACGGTCGACGAGGGCACGGCCGAGACGCTGCAGATCGAGGGGAAGACCTACGGGCTGCCGTCGAAGCTCGACGCGGTCGGAGCGATCTACAACACCGGAACGCTCGACGAGCTCGGCCTCGACGTGCCCACCACCTACAGCGAGCTTCTCGAATACTGCGCCGACGTGAAGGACGCCGGCAAGGTCGCCTTCGCCCTCGGCATCCAGACGGACTGGGTCACCCAGCTCATTCCGTACGCGCTCGTCGCCTCGACCGTGTACGCGGATGACCCCGAGTTCGACGCCGGACTCAAGGACGGGTCGGAGACCTTCGTCGGTTCCGGCTGGGGGGACGCCTTCGACAAGTACCTGGAGATGGGCGAGGCCGGCTGCTTCAACGACGACCCGCTCGGCACCGATGTCACGGCGGCATACGCACTCGTGAACTCGGGCGACGCGGTCGGCGTCGTGCAGGTGCTGGCGTCGTACCCGCAGATCGCATCGACCGCCCCGGAGGGGACGGAGTTCGGATTCTTCGCACTGCCCGGCGATGACTCCGGATCCACGTCGATCCCGCGCGGCATCGGTGTGAGCTTCGCCGTGAACGAGTCGGCGAAGAACCAGGTCAACGCGCTGGACTTCGTCGATTGGCTGGCAACGCCGGAGGCGACGAGCATCTGGTTCGCCGCAGCCCCCGGCATCCCGGCACTGACCGACGCCGAGGTCGAGCTCGACCCGGTGATGCAGTCCGCGGCCGACATCATCGCCGATGGTCGCACGGCACCCATGCCCGATCAGGGCTGGCCGAACGCCAAGGCGCAGTCGGCGCTGTTCATCGGCACCCAGCAGCTGTTCTCGAACCAGGCAGAGGTCGATGACGTGCTGCGCTCGATGGACGAGGCTTTCGCCGGCTGACCTCCTCGCCGGATGCAGGCGCGAGCGTCTGCATCCGGCGTCTTCTTCCCCACCCGCACTCTCGAAAGACCCTCATCGCCATGCGCTCGCACGACATCATCACCGCCGTCCCCCTCTCCTTCGATGAGGCCGGTGGTCTGGACCTCGAAGGTTCTCGTCGGATCCTCGAGTACGTCGCGACCTCCGGAGTGCAGGGCGCTCTCGTCCTCGGCACGACCGGGGAGTTCCCCGCGCTGTCGATCGAGGAGCGCAATGCGGTGGCGCGACTGTCGGTGGAGGTCCTCGTCGGCCTGCGCGTGATCGTGCATGTCGGTGCGGCGAGCCGCTTCGAGGTGTCGCAGCTCATCAGCGGCGCCCGTGACGCGGGGGCGAAGGAGATCGCGGTACTGACGCCCTACTACCTGCCGGCGAGCCCGGACGAGGTCTACGACTTCTTCCGCGGGGTCGTCTCGGAGGCGGAAGGGCTCGATGTCTACGTCTACATGTTCGAAGCGCGGACGGGGATTCCCGTCGATGCGGACCTCATCGTCCGCCTCGCCGAGCTTCCCGGAGTGATCGGCGTGAAGGTGAGCGGCGAATCGCTCGATCTGATCTCCTCCTTCCGGGAGCGGCTGCCCGAGGATTTCCGCATCTACACCGGAGCGGACGGCGATTTCGCCCGTGCGGGACAGGCGGGAGCGGATGGAGTGATCTCCGGCGTCGCGTCGGCGTTCGCCGTTCCCTTCGTCGCCATGCGCGATGCGCTTCTCGCGGAGGACGCTCTTCGAATCACCACACTGCAGACGGACATCGACGAGGTCGTCGGGGCCGTGGACGGATCCCCCGCGCGGATGCGTGCCGTCCACCGCCTTGCCGGGCGTCCTGTCGGGGGCAAGCGCATGCCGATCCCCGACCCGGATGCCGAGGTGCTCGCGCGTCTCGAGCGCGCTGTGCCTCGATTCCACTGAAACAACGGCGTCCGACGACGGGCGCCGCACGACAAAGGAGTTGCAATGCTGCCCTCACATGTCACACCCCGACGGCGGATCCTCGCCGGCGGTGCGCTGCTGACCGCCGCGATACTGGTCGCCGGATTCGCGGGACCCGCCCAGGCGGACGACCCTGCGCCGGTGCAGGTCGTCGATGGCCTGATCGACACGACCGACCTGATCTCGCTCGGGCTGCCGCAGGCCGGGAACGCCGAGACCGTGACGATCTTCGAACCCGGAGATGCGGACGACAAGTTCAACCACGGCACGGTACTGCTGCCGTTCCGCGGACGGCTGTACGCCCAGTGGCAGAGTTCGGCGCTGGACGAGGATGCCCCGGAAACCGTGGTCAAGTACAGCGTCAGCGATGACGGGAACACCTGGTCGACCCCGGAGGCCCTCACCGCACCGCGCACCGACGGGTACACGTCCAACGGCGGATGGTGGACGGACGGGGAGACTCTCGTCGCCTATCTCAACGTCTGGCCGGCGGCGCTCCAGCCTCGCGGCGGATACACCGAGTACGTCACGAGCACCGATGGGGAGAACTGGTCGGCCCCGCAGCGGGTCACCGATGAGAACGGCGAGCCGGTGGACGGGATCATCGAGCAGGATGTCAAGGCGCTGCCGAGCGGTCGCGTGCTCACGGCGTTCCACGTGCAGCCCGGGCTGCAGGTGAAGCCGTACTACACGGACGACCCCCTCGGAGTGACCGGCTGGACGCAGGGCGAGTTCGACAACCAGGCCTATCTCCCCGACGAGATGTCACGTGAGCTCGAGCCGAGCTGGCACGTCCGGCAGGACGGTTCGATCGTCATGACCTTCCGGGACCAGGGCGGCAGCTCCATGTTCAAGCTCGCATCGGTGAGCGAGGACGACGGGGAGACGTGGTCGGACTCCGTCGTCACCAACGTGCCGGACTCCCGCACGAAGCAGAGCGCCGGGAACCTGCCGGACGGCACGGCCTACCTGGTCGGCAGCCTCACCGGTACGAAGACGCGGTATCCGCTCGTCATCGTGCTCAGCGCCGATGGGCAGACCTTCGACGACGGATACGTGCTGCGCGATGCGGATGATCTGCAGCCGCGTCGCTACGAGGGCAAGTCGAAGAACCTCGGATACAGCTACCAGAAGAGCGTCGTCTGGGGCGACTACCTCTACGTCTCCTACGGGACGAACAAGGAGGATGTCGAGTTCACCCGCATCCCGGTGGGCGATCTCACCCAACGAGACGTCCCTGGCGCGGTGCCTCAGCCGAGCGCCGTCGGCGCGGGTCGCTCGCTGCACGTGACCTGGACGGCGCCGGCCGATCAGGGCGACGGCGCTCTCACGGGATACATCGTGGAGGCGGTGGCGAAGTCGGGGCGGACAGTCCGCGTCGAGGTGGCCGCCGGACAGACGAGCACCACGCTCACGGGAGTGCATCCCGGCCGCTACCGGGTGACCGTGACGGCTGTGAACGCATTCGGTGAGGGCGCACAGTCCGCCCCGTCCGGATGGACCAATGTCAACGGGAGCCGCGGCTGACGGCGGCGTGCACGACTTCGGATGCCGTGGGGGAGACCCCGCGGCATCCGCTGTGTCCGGGCGTGTATCGGGCACAGGAGAGGGAAAGGTCCGCTCCCTAGCGTGGAATCAGGGAACGACCCTGCTCCGCGCCTGGCGCGCGGGTGTCCTGCCACGAAGGAAGAAACTCCTCATGACGAACACCAACGCCCCCTCTTCCGCCGCCTCGCTGGGACTCCTGGTCCTCCGCGTCGTCGTCGGTGCGATCTTCGCCGCGCACGGTGCGCAGAAGATCTTCGAATACACGATCCCCGGCACCATCGGCAGCTTCGCCGACATGGGGGTGCCCCTGGCGGAGATCGCCGCCCCCGTCGTCGCGTTCGTCGAGCTGATCGGCGGCATCCTCCTGATCCTCGGACTCCTCACGCGTCCGGTCGGCATCGTCCTCGCGATCGACATGGCGGTGGCGCTGATCCTGGTGCACCTGCCCGCCGGCCTCTGGGTCGGCGACGGCGGATACGAATTCGTCGCGGTGCTCGGTGTCGCCGCCCTCGCGCTGGCTCTCACGGGTGCCGGTCGCTTCTCGGTCGACGGGGCCGTGCTGCGCGGCCGCGCGCCGGCCTGGCTGAGCTGACCTGAACAGCGCGCACGATGACGACGGATGCCGTGGCCGAGGGGTCGCGGCATCCGTCGTCTCTGCGCCGTGTTGCGGAAGAGAAACCGGTGCTTCGCGTCGTTGCGGCCCGCGGCGGGACGTCCACTTGCGTTTACGCAAGCAGAAGCATATGAAAACACAAAAGGAGAAAGACTTTCGCCGAGCTTCCCTGTAATCCTGGCCCTCAATACGCAAATAAACCTAAACTGAGCGCAGCCGGCATCCGCCGCGGACTTTTACAGCGAAGTAAGGGGATTGCAGATGAAGCTCAAGAGGAGCCTGGCAGGGGTGGCGACAGTCATCACTGCACTGGGGGTCACCGCGTGCGCCGGCGGCGCAGCGCCGGTGGAATCGGGCAATGCGTCGGGGGACGCGATCACGTTCCGTTCGTGGAGCCCGATCGAACAGACCACGCGTCAGATGATCGACGCCTTCCAGGCCGAGAACGAGGGCGCGAAGATCGACGCGACGATCTTCAACTACCCGGAGTACCTCGTCGACCTGCAGAGCCGCGCGAGCTCGAACACCATGCCCGACGTGCTCGGCCTGCAGCCCGGGGCGCTCACTCAGCAGTACCGCGAGAACCTGATGCCGCTGCAGGACTGCGCGGCCGAGACCTGGGGCGATGACTGGCAGAGCAAGTTCTACCCGATCGGCATCGAGCAGGCCCGCATGGGCAACCCCGAGGGCGACGACAACTTCTACTCGCTGCCGATCCTCACCCAGACCGTCAACCTCTGGGCCAACTCCGAGATCTTCGACGACGCGGGACTGAGCGTGCCGAAGACGTGGGACGAGCTCGTCCAGACCACCGAGGACCTCAGCGGTGGTGACGCCGCGCCGTTCCTGCTGCCGGCCAAGGACTCCTGGCTGCGCAACGTGGTCTTCCTGCAGATCGCCAACAACGTCTCACCCGGCACCGTGTACGAGGCGGAGGACGGCACCACGAAGTGGACCGACCCCGCGATCGTGAAGGCGTTCGAGTACTGGGGCAAGCTCTTCTCCGACGGCATCGCCCAGGACGGCGCGATCGGTCTCGACGCGTACCCCTCGGCCGTGAACCAGTTCGAGGCGGGCAACGCGGCCATGATCCCGCTGGGTGCCTGGTGGATCCAGCAGTCGGACCCGACCAAGTCCGATATCCCGCCGCTGTCGGAGGGCATGTCCGGCTACGAGCCGTTCCTGTTCCCGACCATCCCGGGAGGAGCGGCGGAGTCGCAGTTCGTGGGCGGCATCGACGTGAGCCTCGGCATCTCGAAGAACACCGCCAACCCCGAGCTGGCGTGCAAGGTGCTCACGGACTTCATCGCCGGTTCCGCCGCGCAGAAGCTCGTCAACACGATGAACGACGTGCCCGCCGTCACCGGACTCGCTCCCGAGAAGTTCACGAGCGAGAAGCAGGAGCAGATCTGGAACCTGTTCGTCGACGAGTGGCTGCCGCAGGTGAAGTGGTCGCGCTACTTCGAATCTCCCAAGCTCGACCAGGCGGTCGCCGACGCGCTGGCCGCGATCGCGACCGGCGACGCCACTCCGCAGGAGGCCGCGGAATCCGTGCAGGCTGTCCAGGACACTCTGTAACAACCGGATTCGTGCAGGGTTCGGGGCGCCATCCCCGAACCCTGCCTGAGAGGAGCGCGCATGAAGATCCTGACGAGAGAGAGGCTGGTGGGACTGGCCTTCCTGGCCCCGACCCTCATCCTTTTCGGCGTATTCGTCGTCTACCCCATCTTCTACAACGTGCAGGCGAGCACGCTGCAATGGGATGGCGTGAACGTCGGCACCGCCGTCGGGATCGACAACTACCTGGAGCTGTTCCGGGATCCGACGTTCCTCATCACGCTCCGCAACTCGGCCTTCTGGATCGTGCTCACGATCATCCCGCAGGGGGTGATCGGCTTCCTCCTGGCGGTCGCCCTCAACCAGGGACTGCGGGGCAGCACGATCTACCGGGCGATCTTCTTCATCCCCGCGATCCTCTCGCCCGTGGTCGTCGGCATCGTCTGGCAGCGGATCCTCGACCCGTTCAACGGTGTGCTCACCGCGATCGGCAAGGCCACGGGGCTCGAGTTCCTCGGCGGCAACTACCTCGCCGATCCGCAGACCGCGATCTTCGCCGTGATCTTCGTGAACGTGTGGATGTGGACCGGGTTCTCGATGCTCTTCTACCTCGCCGGCCTCCAGCTGATCGACCCCAGCCTGATGGAGGCGGCGCGCATCGACGGAGCGAGCGGGTTCCAGACCATGGTGCGCATCACCTTCCCTCTCCTGAAGACCACGACGCTCTCGCTCGTGCTGCTCGGGATCATCGGCTCGCTCAAGACCTTCGAGCTCGTCTACGTGCTCACGCAGGGCGGACCCAACCATGCGTCCGAGATGCTGCCCACCTTCGCGTTCCTCGAGGCCTTCCAGCTGCAGAACGTGGGCTACGCCTCGGCGATCAGCGTGGTGCTGCTCGTGATCGCCGTCGTGAGCTCGCTCTCGATGGTGCGGGTGTTCGGCGCCGGATTCATCACAGGAGACGAGAAATGACCGCGATGAACGAGACCCGCAACCTGATCGTCCCGAAGGAGGCGGCGAAGACCCGCTCCCGTCACGGGGCGCCCGGTCGTCGCGTCGGCTGGCTCCACTTCGTGCTCATCCCGCTGTCGGTGCTGTGGCTCGTGCCGATCATCATGGTGATCGGCCTCTCGATGATGCCGCCGAACAACCCCGGCACCCAGTTCTTCGGGATCTTCCCCGAGGAGTTCAGCATCAAGAACTACCTCACGATCTGGGCGCAGAACCCGATCCTGCTGCACCTGCTCAACAGCCTGCTGATCACCGTGCCCTCGGTACTGCTGGTGTGCCTGCTCGGTTCGATGACGGCGTTCGCGCTGGCTCGGCTGCGCGTGCCGCTGAAGGCACTGATCTTCGGCATCCTGATCCTCGCGCTGATCCTGCCCATGTCGAGCATCGTGGTCGCGACCTTCCGGATCCTGCAGTCGATGCAGCTGTACAACAACCTCCTGGGCCTCGTGCTGGTGTACACGGCTCTCGGGCTGCCGTTCGCGGTGATCATCATCCGCACCTCGTATCTGGCGATCCCGCTCGAGACCTACGAGGCCGCGCGTCTGGACGGCGCGAGCGCGTGGCAGATCTTCTGGCGCATCTACCTGCCTCTGGGCAAGCCCGCCCTCGCGGTGGTCGCGGTGTGGCAGACGATGATGAGCTGGAACGACTTCCTGCTGCCGCTGGTGACGCTGGGTGACAACGCCCTCAAGCCGCTCACCCTCGTGCCTCTCGCGTACCGCGGCATGTACCTCTCGCAGCCGGGAGCGCTGTTCGCGATCCTGGTGCTGATCTCGATCCCGGTCGTGCTGCTGTTCCTCTTCATCCAGAAGTACCTGGTGAACGGCCTCTCGGGGGCGATCAAATGAGCGTCATCGGACTCGACCTCGGCACCAGTGGTGTGCGCGCCGTGGCCTTCTCCGCCGACGGCGATGTGCACGGCGCCGCCTCCGCGGCGCTCACGCTGCGGCGCGACGGCACGGGCCGGGTGGAGCTCGAAGCCGGGGAGATCATCACCGCGGCGGAGGACGTGGTCCGCCGCGCGGCCGCGCAGGCCGCGGGGGCCGGCGACCCGGTGCAGGCGATCGGCTTCAGCGTCCTCGGCGAGGCCGTCGTGCCGATCGACGAGGCGGGCGCACCGGTGGCCCGGGTCGCCGTGAGCATGGACACCCGCGGCACGGCAGCAGCAGCCGCGGTCGGCGAGATCCTGGGCGACGGACGCTTCACCGCGATCACCGGGCAACCCCTGCACGGCATGTTCTCGCTGTTCAAGATCATGGCCGGCGACACCGGCTGGACGGATGCCGCAGGCTACCGCTGCATCGGCGACCTGCTGGCCGAGCGCTGGAGCGGCGTCGCGGCGATCGATCTCGGTCAAGCGGCGCGCACCGGCATGCTCGACGTGGACAGCGGGGAGTGGAGCGCGGAGATCCTTCGTGCCGCCGCGGTCTCGGCGCCATGGGTTCGGGCAGAGCGCCTGCCCGTGCCCGTCGCATCCGGCAGCGTCATCGGCGTCGTGCGGGAGGAGGCCGCGGATGCTCTCGGCGTCGCACCGGGCACCCCGCTGGTGGCGGGGACACACGATCAGGCCGCGGCCTTCCTGGGCGCGGGAGGCGAGCCCGGCGTGCGCTCCGTGATCGCGCTCGGCTCGAGCGACTGCCTGACCGTCGGCGCACGGGTGCGCCCCCAGGGGCTGGGCTCCACGGGCTTCGCGAGCTACCGGGTGGACGAGGAGCTGTGGGTGACGCTCGCCGGCACAGCAGCAGGAGGGTGGGCCCTGGAGTGGCTCTCCGGGCTGCTCGGCAGAGACGTCGCCGATGTGTTCGGCAGGCTCGCCGAGACGCCTCCTGCGCTTCTCGTGCTGCCGTACCTCGCCGGCTCCGGCACGCTCGACAACGACCCGTCCGCACGCGGCACGATCCACGGCCTGACGCTGGACACGACGGTGCCCGAGCTCGCCCGCGCTGTCGTCGAGGCGGCAGGGTTCGAGTTCCACAAGATCATCGCCGCGTTGCGTGCGCACCACGTCGAGGTCTCCGACCTGCACGTCACCGGAGCGGGAGCGGATAACGCTGCGGCGCTCGACGCGCGTGCGGCGGCGGCGGGTGCCTCCCTGACCCCCGTCGCCCGCGACGCCTCTGCCCGGGGTGCCGCGATGCTCGCGCTTCGCGGCATCGGCGGAGACCCGGCGGCGCTGCGCGTCGAACCCGCCGGGGCGACGCGTGCCGGTGCCGGCTCCGACGGGGCCTACGCCGACTGGTACACCGGCCAACGCGCCGCCTACGTCGCGCTCTACGAGGCGACGCGCTCCCTCAACCCCCACCTGACCTCACGACCCCAGCCACATCAGAAGGAGAACATGACATGACCGAGACCACGCTGCAGGTCGACTTCGACATCGCCGCCGCGAAGAGGGAGATCCTCGACTACTGCCTGCGCTCGATGGAGTACGGGCTCAACTTCAACACGCAGGGCAATATCAGCATCCGCGTGCCCGGTGTCGAGGACCGCTTCCTCATCACGCCCACCGACCTCGAGTACGACAAGATGACCCCCGAGGACATCGTCCTGGTCAACGGCGACAGCGAGCTCATCGAGGGACGCCTCGGCCCGTCGAGCGAGGTCACGGTGCACATGGCGGTGTACAAGCGCCGCCCCGACGTGAACGCGATCGTGCACTCCGAGCCCATCTACTCCAACGTGTGGGGCGTCGTGGGTTCCCCGATCCTGGGCACGCTGGTCAACATGGTGATCTACACCAAGGGCGACGTTCCGATCATGCCGTTCGAGCTCAGCAACAACACCGAGTTCGGCGAGCACATGTGCGACGCGATGGGCGACCTGAACGCGGTCGTGTGGGCGAACCACGGTCTGCTCACGGTCGGACCGAACCTGCGCGACGCCTTCAAGACGAGCGTGGCCGTGGAGTCCGCCGCGAAGGTGCAGGCCTACGCCCGTGCCCTCACCGACACCCCGATCGTGCTCGACTACGACACCCTCGGCATCACCGAGTCGCTCTGAGGCTCGGGATGACACTTCAGACGCTGCGGGCCGCGCTCGCCGAGGCCGAAGCCGGCGAGTACGCCGTCGGTGCCTTCAACGTGTCGAGCATCGATCAGGCGATCGCCGTGCTCGATGCCGCCGAGGCCGAGCACTCGCCCGTGATCGTGCAGTCGATCGCCGGGATGTCGGCCTACGACGACGAGTCGCGCTGGTGGACACGTCTGCGGGGACTCGTCGAGGAGTACACCGCGGTGCCGGTCGTGCTGCACCTCGACCACGGCCGCACGTACGACGACTGCGTGCGGGCGATCGACCATGGGTTCACCAGCGTCATGATCGACGCGAGCCGCTCGACCGACACGGACGAGCCGGCCTCCTTCGAGGAGAACGTGGCTGCGACCCGCCGGGTGGTCGACACGGCGGCTCCGGCCGGCGTGAGCGTCGAAGGCGAGCTCGGCACGATCGGGGGTGCGGAGGCCGGCGTCAGCGGCATCGTCGAGGAGATCGTCTTCGCCGACCCGGATCAGGCGGTCGAGTTCGTCGCCCAGACCGGAGTGGACGCCCTCGCGGTCGCCGTCGGAACCAGCCACGGCTCGGTCAAGTTCACGGATGAGGCAGGCGGACAGCGCCTGCGCCTCGAGCTCATCGCCGAGATCAAGAGCCGCCTGCCGGAGACCTTCCTCGTGCTGCACGGCTCATCGTCGGTGCCGGCCGAGGCCGTCTCCGTCATCAACGCGCATGGCGGCGTCGTGCGCCCCTCGTACGGCATCTCCCCGGCGCAGAAGACGCGGGGGGTCGCCGCCGGCATCCGCAAGATCAATCAGGGCACCGACTCGCACCTCGCCTGGAGTGCAGAGCTGCGCCGCTTCCTGCAGGAGAACCCCGCCGTGGTCGAGCCGAGCGAGCAGCTGCGTCCGGCGATCGGCGGCTTCCGGGCGATGGTCGCGCAGCGCATGCGCGAGTTCGGGTCGTCCGGACGGGCCTGATCCGCATCCGGACGGATCGTCAGGCGAGCTCGATCGTCAGCCCGGCCTCTCGAAGCGCCTCCAGCTCCAACGGAGGCGCTTCGATGCCTGTCACGAGCGTGTCGATGCGGTCGAGCGGTGCGACCTGGATCATCTGGCTCTTGCCGATCTTGGAGCTGTCCGCGACCACGATGCGTCGAGCGGCGGAATCCAGGTAGCGGCGCTTCATGGTGACCTCGGGAAGGCTCGAGTTCGTGAAGCCGGTGACCGAGACGCCGTTGCATCCGATGAAGCACAGGTCGCTGTGCACCGAGCCGAGGAACATGTCGCCCAGCGGATCGATCAGCGAGCGCTGCTTGTAGCTCACGGTGCCGCCGGTGACCACGACGGTGATGTGGTGCGGCTCCGCCACGCCCAGCTCGAGCGCGATCGTGAGCGAGTTGGTGAAGACGACGACGCCGCGCAGATCCTCCCGTGCGCGCAGAGCGCGGGCGAGCGCGAGCGTCGTGGTGCCCGCGTCGAGGAGGATCGCCATCTCGCTCTCCACGAGTGCCGCGGCGGCGTTGCCGATCCGTCGTTTCTCGGTCACCGCTCGGGTGAGCGCGCGCTCATAGTCGGGGGAGTGCGCCGTCGACTTGATGCCGGACATCGCCCCGCCGTGCACGCGCTGGATGATGTTCTCCTCGGCGAGCAGATCGAGGTCGCTGCGCACCGTGACCTCGGAGACGCTGAGCGCGCGGCTCAGCTCCTGCACGCGGGCGAAGCCCTGGCGCTCGATGATCGACACGATCTGCTCGCGCCGCACCGCGGCGGGGACCGTCTGCGACCACTCTGGCATCCCCTCAGCGTAGTCGGAGGGACCCGGCCGGCGACGCTCCGGAGATCTGCGCGATCTCGGATGCCTCCGCCCGCCCGTGCCCGTGATTCGGCAGATCTCCGAGACCCGGCGAACGGGGCATCCGCAGGTCAGCCGTCGAGACCGTCCGGGAGGTCGTCGGGTACGCGGGCGTTCGCCCGTGCGGCAGCGCGGTCGATGAAGAGACTCGCGGTCCAGACGAGGCAGACGATTCCAGGAAGGATCGCCGTCATCCTGCCCGCGGCGAGTCCGGCGGCCGCGAAGCCGGCGAGGCCGAGGATCGCGACGAGCGAGATCGTGAGCCACAGGCGCGGATGGCGATGTCGGAACCCCTCTGGGCGCGCGGCGATGGCATCGATCTCCGAACGCATCCCATCACCGAACTGTTCGCGGGCGTTGCGGGGGCGGATCACCTCGAAGTCGCTGTCGAGCGGGGGATGGTCTCGGACCAGTCTCAGGCAGGCCGTGTCGAGCGAGAGAATGTCGAACAGGTCGTCGAGGGTGCTCTCGTCCGGGTCGCGACGGAACAGTGCGCGCAGTCGACTCGCCTTCGCGGAGTCGAGATCGAAGTGCGCGATCCAGGCGTCGACATCTCGGTCGGGCGGAATGACCTCGTCGAGCCACGTGCGCACGAGAGCGCCATCGATCAGCTGCCCCGGCTTGCTCGGATCCACCTGAACCCATGGGCTGCGCCATGACGCGATGTTCGGTCGATACCGTCGACTCACGAACGCCGCCGCGCATTCCGAACCCCGACGCCACAGTGCTATACCGTCGGTCATCGCCCACAGCCCGTCGTCGAAGGCCGTGTCACGGTCCGCGCCGAAGTGCGGTCTCAGGGCGCGCCCCAGATCGCCCGCGTCGACGGAGTCGAAGCTCATCCCGAATCGCGCGCCCAGCATCGCGATGAAGTCTGGTTCCTCTCGTGAAGTCCACGCGATGGCGTCCATGGAGGCCGCCGGGCTCGGGGGCGCCGGGCTCGGGTGCGGATGGTCCGCATCGGAGATGAGTTGTTCACCGTCGAGGTGCATCCCCGGGCCGAACCGCTCCGCCAGTGCGGAGGAGAAATCGTCGAGGGGGATCCTGCTCCAGGACACGGCCGGTGCGTACTCGTCGGGAACCATGAGGATCGAGGCGCCGTCGCTGGGAACGAGTGCGAACGTGCCGGTGTGATACATGATGCTGTGACGCACGGCGGCAGGAACACGGAGCGACTCGAGGAGAGCGGCGAGTTCCTCGGCCTGATTCGTCTCGGACGGCGGCAGCCGGAGAGGAAGCCAGAGAATTCCGGGCGGTTCGAGCACCAGCACATGGTAGCGATACTGCGGAGATGTGCGAGATCACGGATGCTCCGCGCGCTCGGCATCCGTGATTCCGCAGATCTCCGAGACCTGGCGGAGGGGATCCCGGAGGTCCTTCGTGATCGGCGCCACGCGCGGTCGTGTAGGTTTCAGGTATCAAAATAGTTACGTAACCATTTTTGCTTGACACCGCTCAAACAGGCGGGTTACGGTAGCGAAATCGATTTCACGTATCCCGACGGAGAAATCGACTGCATCGTCGCAAAGAACTTGCTGCCCAAAGGAGTGAACAGTGAAGTTGAACCACGCACACCCGTCCCGCCGTGCTCGTGCACTGCGGATCACCGGTATCGCCGCCGTCGCCGCCATCGCGCTCGCTGGATGCTCCGCATCCGGCGACACGGGTGACGGGGGAGACGCCGGAGGAGAGCTCACCTTCTCCAACTGGCAGTTCCTCGAAGACGGCAAGGGGCCGATCATCTGGGATGCGGTCAAGGGCTACACCGGTCCGAACGACAACATCGAGCTCACCAAGGTCGAGATCCCGTTCGCCAACTACGCCGACAAGCTCAGCACCGAGCTCGGCGCCGGTGGCGGCCCCGACGTCATGGTCCTGCAGGACAGCCAGTTCGCATCCCTGGTCGACGCCGGCGTGCTCGAGCCGCTCGACGACATCGCCGACGAGCTCGGCGACAGCCTCAACAACACCAACGAGGCCGGCTTCTTCCAGGACGGCCAGTACGGCTTCAACTGGGAGCGCCCGACCTACAACACGGTCATCTACAACAAGGACATCTTCGCAGAGCTCGACCTCGAGGTCCCGACCACGTTCGAGGAGTTCCTGACCACGGCCGAGACCATCAAGAGCGAGCTCGGCATCGCCGGGTTCGCGGGCCGTCACCAGACCGCCGAGATCGACGGCTGGACGCTCGAGATGGCGAACTGGATCTACGGATTCGGCGGCGAGCTCAGCGACGGCAAGAAGCTGACGATCGACAAGGCCGAGAACGTCGAGGCCGTCGAGGCGTTCCTCGAGACCTTCGAGTCCGGAGTCGCGCCGATCGGCGACGACGCCTCGACCTTCCGCGCCAAGTTCGGCCAGGGTCAGGTCGGGATGCTGTTCGAGAACTCGGGTGTCGCGACCACGATCACCAGCAACCCCGACAACGTCGTGAACGGCGAGAACATGGGCGCAGCCCCGCTGCCGCTCGCGAACGCCGGATCGAACTCCCAGCTCATCATCGCCGTCAACGCGAACAGCGACAACGTGGAGGCCGCGAAGGACTTCGTGCGCTGGGTCCTGGGCGAAGAGGGGCAGACGGCGATCCGCGCCGGCCTCGGTGCCTCCGCCATGGCGACCGACGTCGAGCCCGACGCCGAGTTCCTGGCCGCGAACCCCTGGGCCACGCAGTTCCTCGAGGCCGCGAAGACCTCGAAGTCGACGCTCGTCGAGGGCTTCGAGACCGAGAGCAAGCCGATCTGGCGCGAGGTGCTGACCGCGGTCGAAGACCTGCGGGTCAACGGCGGCGACGTCAAGAGCAAGCTCGCCGAGGTGCAGAAGTCCCTCGAATCCGAACTCGGCTAGCGATCACAGCCGAACCCGGCTGAACAGCGCAGGCCCGACTGCGCACCCGAGGGGCGGGAACCCCCGTCCCGCCCCTCGACCCCCCACGTGAAAGGACCCTCAGCATGGCCACCAGCACACTCGAGGCGCCACGGTCGACGCCTCGCGCTGCGCCGCCGAAGCGGCCGCGAGGCAGCGGAGCCGTCGGGCGCTTCATCGAGCGCAACGGCGCCTACCTCTTCCTCTTCCCGGCGATCGTGTACCTCGCGATCTTCACGGTCTTCCCGCTGATCCGCGGCCTCCTGCTGTCGTTCACCGCGACCAAGCTGGTCAATCCCGCCGGCGGCAAGCCGGTCGGCGTCGAGAACTACGAGTACCTGCTGTCGAGCGACAAGTTCTGGACCTCGGTCGTCACGACCCTGCTGTACACGCTGTTCACGGTCATCTTCTCGGTGGGCATCGGCACCGCGGGTGCCCTGCTGCTGAACACCGCCTTCAAGGGTCGCGGCATCATCCGTGCGATCGCCACGATCCCGTGGGCGGTGCCGACCGTGGCCGCCGCACTGATCTTCGTCTGGATCTACAACAACGAGCAGGGCATCCTCAACCGCACGACCTCCGCGCTCGGCATGGGCCAGCACGGCTGGCTGGTCGATCCGCAGTACGGACTGTTCGCCGTGACGCTCGCCACGGTGTGGAAGCTCACCCCGCTCGTGATGCTGGTCATGCTGAGCGCGTTGCAGAGCGTGCCGCAGGAGCTGCGTGAGGCGACCTGGGTCGACGGCGCCACCCGGTTCCAGTCCTTCCTCGCGGTCACCCTGCCGCACCTCATGCCCACGCTGCGCGTGATCACCCTGCTCATGACGATCTGGTCGATCCGGCGCTTCGAGATCATCTTCCTCATCACCGGCGGTGGTCCACTCGACGTCACGAACACGCTGGTCGTGAACGTCTACCGCACCGCCTTCCAGGACCAGAACCTGGGCCGGGCTGCCGCGATCGGCGCCCTCGGGCTCGTGCTGTCGCTGCTGGTCACGGTCGTCTACTTCATCGTCGAGCAGATCCAGGAACGTCAGGAGAGCCAGCGATGACCACCATGCGCATCCCCACCGACCTGCCGCGTCGCCGCGGCGTCGGAGCCAAGTTCGGCAGCCTCGGCAAGGCCGTGCTCATCACGCTGCTCGTGGTGTTCGCCGGCTTCCCGGTCTACTGGATGCTGGGCACCTCGCTCGGCACCGAGGCCTCGCTCTACCGCGACGGGCAGCCGCTGATCCCCGAGTTCCAGAACATCGGCCAGTGGGGCGGGTTCCTCTCCGAGATCCCCATCTTCCGCTGGCTCGGCAACTCGTTCGTGATCGCGGCGGGCACCACCATCCTCAGCCTGGTGCTCGCGACCATGGCCGCCTACGCGCTCAGCCGCTACCGCTTCCACGGCCGCGGCGTCGCCGGATTCATCTTCTTCAGCACGCAGATGCTGCCCGAGGCGCTCATCATCGTGCCGCTGTACGCGATCTTCGCGGGTGCGGGCCTGCTGAACAGCCACTGGGGACTCGTCCTCGCCGACACCGCGTTCGTGATGCCGGTCGCCATGTTCATCATCAAGAGCGGCATCGACAAGATCCCGTTCGAGATCGAGGAGGCGGCCCGGATCGACGGATGCTCTCGCGTGCGCATCCTGACCACGATCGTGCTGCCGCTGATCATGCCGAGCATCGCGGCCGCCGCGGTCATCGCGTTCTTCGACGGCTGGAACGAGTTCATGTTCGCGAACACGTTCATCTCGTCGTCCGACCTGTGGCCGGCATCCGTGGGGCTGTCGTCGTTCCTCGGCCAGTTCTACACGCCCATGAACGTCGTGATGTTCTGTGCGCTGCTGTTCGCCCTCCCCGCGATCATCTTCTTCCTGTGGGCGCAGCGGGGCATCGTCTCCGGTCTCACCGCAGGATCCGTCAAGGGCTGAACGCCCTGCAATCTGGAGTTCTCCTACATGTCTGAAGTACTCGATCCGCTGTTCTCCGTGCGAGACAAGGTGGTGGTCGTGACCGGCGGCTTCGGCCAGATCGGCGCGGAGTTCGTCCGCTCGCTGCACGAACGCGGCGCGCGCGTCGCCGTCACCTCCCGCAGTGAGGTGACCGACCCCGCCGCCCGGCTCGGGCTGGACGACCCGGACGGTCGGCTGCTCGCGGTCGCGATGGACATCACCGACCAGGCGAGCGTGGATGCCGGCTTCGACCGGGTGCTCGCGACCTGGGGCGTGCCGACCGTGGTCGTGAACAACGCCGGACTCGACACGCAGCCCAGCGCCCCGCCCGAGGTCTCCGGACCGTTCGAGGAGTTCCCCGTCGAGGTGTTCCGCGAAGTCGTCGACACCAACCTCGTCGGGACCTTCCTCGTCACGCAGGCCGCGGGTCGTCGGATGCGGGATGCCGGCGTCGGAGGGTCGATCGTGAATGTGGGGTCGATCTACGGCATGGTCTCTCCGGTGCAGGACATCTACGCCTACAAGGCCGAGGACACCGGCATCCCCTTCATCAAGCCGGTCGCGTACTCCGCGGCCAAGTCGGGCCTGTACAACCTCACCCGGTACTGCGCCACGTACTGGGGTCGTGCCGGCATCCGCGTCAACACGCTCACCCCGTCGGGTGTGCGCCGTGACACGCAGGACGCGAAGTTCCAGGCGAACTACATCGAGCGCATGCCGATCGGCCGCATGGCCGAGGCCGACGAGTACAACGGGGCCCTGGTGTTCCTCGCCTCCGACGCCTCGGCGTACATGACCGGATCCAATGTGGTCGTCGACGGCGGGTGGACCGCATGGTGACCGACGTCCTGGGAGAACGCCTCTTCACGGCCGCAGTCACCCCGATGCGCGCCGACGAGAGCATCGATCACACCGCGCTCTCCGCGATGCTCGACAGCGACATCCGCCGCGGGGTCGAAGGGCTCTACGTGTGCGGGTCGTCGGGGGAGGGCGTGCTGCTCTCCGAGGCCGAGCGCATCGCGGTCGCCGAGACGGCGGTCGCCGCGGCGGCGGGACGCGTGCCCGTCGTGTCGCACGTCGGCGCGATGTCGACCGGAGAGGCGATCCGCATCGCGACCGCCGCGAAGGACGCGGGAGTCGGGGCGATCTCGATGATCCCGCCGCTCTACTACGGCTACTCGACCCCCGATGTGGTGCGGCACTTCCGCTCCGTGATCGACGCGGTCGACCTGCCCTTCGTGCTCTACAACATCCCCCAGTTCACCGGGCGCGACATCTCGGAGGGCGGCTTCGACGAACTGCTCGCCCTGCCGCAGGTGGTCGGCGTCAAGCACACCTCGCGCAACCTGTACGGGGCCGAGCGCATCATCCGCCGCTACCCGCATCTCACGCTCGTGAACGGCTTCGACGAGTTCTACCTGCCGGCTCTCTCGATCGGCGCCCGCGGAGCGATCGGCACCACGGTGAGCCTGCAGATCGAGTTGTTCCTCTCGCTCCGCCGCCGCTTCGCACAGGGCGATCTCGCCGGAGCACGCGCGGTGCAGGTGCGCATCAACGACACGGTCGAGGGCATGGTCGAGGTCGGCGTCTTCGGCGCGGCCAAGTACCTCGGCGGTCGTCTGTCCGTACCTCTGGGGGACTGCCGCGCACCGCTGCCCGCCCTCGACGACGACGGGCGCACGCGCCTGGATTCGGTGTTCGCCCGGTTGCAGGAGCACATCGCCGTCACGGCGGAGGAGGATGCCGCCGCCTGATCCGAGCTGACGCTCGTGTGGCGGTCAGTTCGCGTCGAGGTGCGACTCCCACGTCCAGGCCGGGTCCGGGTGGGCGGAGATGCGGGCGGTGCTGGCCTGGATCTCACGGACGTACGCGCGCATCGAGATCGGGATCGGTGCCGTGAACACGGTCTGCGCGGTCAAGCGGGTGTCGAGGGACGTGAGGGCGTCGGCGACGGTGGTGAAGACCTCGGCGAGGAGTTCGATCGACTCGGTGGTGGTCGTCGTCGTGGTCGTCGTGGTGGTGGTGATGCCGCTGCCCCGACCCGTGAGGATGTCGCGGCCCGCGGAATCACGCGCCGTCGAGATCTCCCATCGCGCATCGGTGAGTCGATTGTGGAGGGACACGAGCACGCGGAGGCAGTCGGCGATGTCCGTCTGAGCGTCGGCGCGGAGGAGGTCCTTGAGGTCCGTCCGTGCGAAGACGTCGACTCGTCGCCACAGCGGCTGATTCGCCGGGGGCGGCGTGCCGATGAGTGCGAGGATGCTGCCCAGGGCGTTCTTGATCTGGATCGCCGAGGACGTCACGGAGTCCCGTGCTCTCGCCAGTCGTGCGTCGGTGTCGCCCTGTGATGCGTGCGACTCCGGTTCCATGCTTCCAGCATGTCAGATCCGATGCCCGCTGTTGCCTGGCAGGGTCTCCTCGGCCGAGAACGTGCTGAAATCGGTTACAGTGAGTGCCCATGACGACGATCTACGATGTCGCGGAACGAGCGGGCGTCTCGCCGGCGACGGTCTCACGGGTGTTCAACGGCACCAGCGTCTCGGCCGAGAAGGTCGCCGCGGTGCGCAAAGCCGCTGCCGATCTGAACTTCACCCCGAACCGCACGGCGCGTTCGCTGCGCACGCAGAGCTCCGAGGTCATCGCCCTCGTCATCCCCGACATCGAGAACCCGTACTTCACGGAGATGGCGCGCGGGGTCGAGGATGTGGCCTCCGAGGCCGGATACTCGGTCGTGTTGTGCAACTCCGACTCGCAGACCGAGAAGGAGGCGACGTACCTGCAGATCGCGATCGCCGAGCACATGTCGGGCGTGATCATCGCGACGGCATCCGAGACGACGAGTCTGGACAGCATCCTCTCCACCGGTCGCCCCGTCGTGGCCGTGGACCGCGCCACGCGTTACGACGTCGACGGCGTCGTGATCGCGAACCGCGCGGCGGGCATCGCGGCGACCGAGTCGCTGATCGAGGCCGGATACCGGCGCATCGCGTACATCGGCGGCCCTGAGGACATCGACACCGCGGCCGATCGTGCCGCCGGGTGGCGGGCCGCGCTCGCTGCCGCAGAGACGCAGACCGACATCGGTGCGCTGCAGCGCTTCGCGACCTTCCGCGTCGACGGGGCCCGCGCCGCGATGGAGGAGCTGCTGGCTCTTCCCGAGCCGCCCGACGCCGTCGTCGCCGGCAACAACCTCATCGGGGTCGGGGCGATCCAGGTGCTCACCGAGCGGGGGCTCACTCCGCCGCAGATCGGGGTGGCCGTGGTCGGCTCGCTGCCGTTCACCACGCTCTCTCCCACCGCCGTCACGATGGTGCGCCTGCCCGCCAGGCACATGGGCGTGACAGCGGCCCGCATGCTGCTCGAGCGCATCGGCGGAGACGCCCAGCCCGCGCGCACCGTGGTGCTGCGCGGCGACGTGCAGCACGCCAGCGCCGTGCGCGTCTGAGCCGGGGCCCTCTCCGGATCTTCTGCCCCGCGCATCCGCACTTGCGTCATGAAATCGATTTCAGCTACGCTTTCGGAAGGCCAGCGCGATCAAGGAGGACGCCATGCGATGCACTCTCGGAGTGGATGTCGGCACGTCGAGCACCAAGGGCGTGCTGGTCGCCGCCGACGGTGCGATCCTCGCCTCGGCCACCCGCGCGCACGACGTCTCCCGGCCCCGCACCGGCTGGGTCGAGATGGATGCCGCGATCTGGTGGGACGAGTTCGTCTCGATCGCCCGCGAACTGCTGAGCGTCCACCCCGACGCCGAGGTGGTCGCGGTCGGAGTGAGCGGGATGGGGCCGTGCGTGCTGCTCGCCGACGAGGACGACGAGCCGGTGCGCCCCGCGATCCTCTACGGCGTCGACACCCGCGCCGGCGCGCAGATCGAACGGATGACCGCTGAGCTCGGGACCGCCGAGATCACCCGTGTCGGCGGCTCGACCCTGACCTCGCAGGCCGGAGGCCCGAAGATCGCCTGGGTCGCCGACGAGGAGCCGGATTCCTGGGCCCGCGCGCGCCGGCTGTTCATGCCCGCATCGTGGCTCGCCCGCAAGCTCACCGGCGCCTACGTGCTCGACCACCAGTCGGCCAGCCAGGTCTCGCCGCTCTACGACATCGAGAACGAGCAGTGGCACGACCCGTTCTGGGAGCAGTACGCCGCGACCATCGCGCAGCCGTCGCTCGCCTGGGCCGGGGAGATCGCGGGTTCCGTCACCGACGACGCGGCAGCACGCACCGGCCTGGCCGCGGGCACCCCGGTGATCACCGGCACGATCGACGCCTGGACCGAGGCGGTCAGCGTCGGCGCGCACGAGGTCGGCGACCTCATGCTCATGTACGGCACGACCATGTTCATGGTCTTCACGAACAGCGTGGCGACCGGCGCGGAGACGCTGCGCACGCCGTCGATGTGGACCACGGCCGGCGCGTTCCCCGGCACGCGGAACCTCGCCGGTGGGCTCTCGACCTCCGGCGCGCTGACCGCCTGGCTCAAGGACCTGACGGATGCCGACTATCCGCAGCTGCTCGCCGAGGCCGAGGCAGCAGGCCCGGGCGCTCGCGGCCTGCTGATGCTGCCGTACTTCGCCGGAGAACGGACTCCGATCCAGGATCCCGACGCCCGCGGTGTCATCGCCGGCCTGACGCTCGAGCACGGCCGGGGCGACCTGTATCGCGCGGCGCTCGAGGCGACGGCGCTGGGCGTGCGCCACAACGTCGAGACCATGCGTGCCGCCGGTGCCGACATCCGCCGCATCGTCGCGGTCGGCGGGGGAACCCAGGGTCAGCTCTGGCTCCAGATCGTCTCCGACGTGACCGGCCTCGTCCAGGAGGTGCCGGCCACGACCATCGGCGCGAGCTACGGCGCCGCGTTCCTCGCGGCCACCGCGATCGCCGCAGACGGGGAAGCGCCGCTCATCACCGACTGGAACCCTGTCGCGCAGACGATCACCCCGGACGCCGCACTGCGCCCGACCTACGACACCCTGTTCGACCGGTACGTGCGCCTGTACGCGGCCACGGCGGACGTCGTGCACGAACTCGCCGCCGATCAGCGCGCTTCGACAGGCTCCGCGGCTCACACCCGCCCCACGACCTCATCCACCATTTCCACATCGGAGGAATCATGACCTACACCCTGCCCACACCGGCACCCCGTCCGGCATCCGCACCGAAGACCGCGTACCTGATCGCCTCAGGCGACCTGCGCGAGGCGGCCAACACCGGCGGCTGGCCCGTGCAGGTCGAGCTCGAGGCCGGTGTCACCGGGGTCTTCAACGATCTCGGCTGGACGGTCATCCGTGCCAACGACGTCGACCCCGAGACCGGACACGGCTTCATCTCGAGCCAGCGGATGGGCCTCGAGGTCTTCAAGAACATCCCCGTCGACGCCCCGCTCATCGTCGCCGAGGCCGTGTGGCAGTACTCGCACCACGTGCTCGCGGGTCTGCGCACGCACGAGGGTCCGATCCTCACGGTCGCGAACTTCGCGGGCGACTGGCCCGGACTCGTCGGGCTGCTCGGTCTGAACGCCGGACTCACGAAGATGGACAAGCCCTACGCATCCATCTGGTCGGTGGACTTCAGTGACGAGTGGTTCCGCAACGGCATCAAGGAGTGGACCGAGACCGGCGCCATCACGCACGACGCCTCGCATGTGCGCGCCCTGCCCGAACTGCCCGACAGCCCCGAGAAGCAGCTGGGTGAGGCGCTCGCCGCCGAGCTCCTCGCGGAGAAGGCCATCATCGGAGTCTTCGACGAGGGCTGCATGGGCATGTACAACGCGATCTTCGACGACGAGCTGCTCAACAAGACCGGCATCTACAAGGAGCGTCTGTCGCAGTCGGCGCTGTATGCCGAGATGCTGAACGTCGGCGAGGACGAGGCGGATGCCGCCTACGACTGGCTGATCGATGCGGGCATGACCTTCCAGTACGGCGAGGACGCCGCCACCGAGCTCACGCGCGAGCAGGTGCAGTGGCAGCTGAAGATGTACATCGCCGCTCTCCGCATCGCCGACGACTTCGGCCTCGACGCGGTCGGCATCCAGTACCAACAGGGTCTGAAGGATCTGGTGCCGGCATCCGACCTGGCCGAGGGCATCCTGAACTCCACCGAGCGCCCGCCCGTGACCTCGCGCGACGGCTCGCGCGTGCTGCACGAGGGGCGGGCCTTCCCGCACTTCAACGAGGCCGATGAGGGCGTCGCGGTCGACGCGCTCGTCACGGACCGCGTGTGGCGTGCCATGGGCCTGGTGCCCGACAACACGCTGCACGATGTGCGCTGGGGCGAGGACTTCGACGGACAGTTCGTGTGGGTCTACGAGATCTCGGGCTCTGTCCCGGCCTCGCACCTGGGCGGATGGCAGAACGCCGAGGGATGGCGTCAGGGCCACGTGTTCTTCCCGGCGGGTGGTGCCACGATCAACGGCGTCTCCAAGCCCGGTGAGCTCGTGCTCTCGCGTGTCTTCATCGCCGACGGCATCCTGCAGGCCGACATCTTCCGCGCCTCGGTCGTGGAGCTGCCCGCCGAGGAGACCCAGCGCCGGAAGGATGCGACGAACCCGGAGTGGCCGATCGCGCACGTGGTGCTGCACGGCATCTCGCGCGACCAGTTCATGGCCCGCCACAAGGCCAACCACGCGCAGACGGTCTACGCGCCCGACGCCGAGACCGCCGACAAGGCCCTGATCGCGAAGGCCGCGATGTTCGCCGGCATGGGCATCAAGGTCAACCTGGTGGGAGACGTCGCCGTCTGAGAGCTCGGCCACGCATCCCCGTCGGACCGGGGGAATCCGCTCGCTGCCTGCTCGCTACAGTGAGGGGATGCCCCCGGTGAAGCGCGTGACGATCACGGATATCGCGCGCCTGGCCGGCGTCTCACCCGGGGCGGTGTCGTTCGCCTTGAACGGCCGCCCCGGGGTGAGCGAGCAGACGCGCCAGCGCATCCTCGCGATCGCCGAGGAGCACGACTGGCTGCCCAGCTCGACCGCCCGAGCGCTCACCGGAGCCAGGGCGGGAGTCATCGGCTTCGCGGTGAACCGCCCCGCCCGCACGCTCGGAGCCGAGACGTTCTTCACGGATCTGATCGCCGGGGTGCAGTCCACTCTCGCGCCGCCGCGCATCGCCCTGCAGACCGTGCTCGTCTCCTCGGTCGAGGAGGAGGTGGCGACCTATCGCCGCTGGCGCCGTGCGCACCAGGTCGACGGCGTGATCGTGATCGACCCGCGTGAGGGCGATCCGCGTCTGTCGGCGCTGCGAGAGCTCGGGCTCCCGGCGGTCGTGATCGGCAGCGTCGCCTCGCGTGGACACGAACCGGCCACGCTCTGGATCGACGACCGCCAGGTCGCCCGCGACCTGTTCGACCATCTCGCGGGGCTCGGCCACCGGTCCATCGCGTACGTGGCGGGGCCGGAGGAGTTCCAGCACACCCGCCTGCGCGCTGTGGAGCTCACAGCGCTCGCGGATCACGGGGTCGCCGGTGCCGTCATCCCGACCGACTCCTCTCCGGCCGCGGCATCCGCCGCCCTTCACCGCCTGCTCGACGGCGCTGCACCCCCGACGGCCGTCGTGTTCGACAACGACGTGATGGCGATCGCCGGTCTGCGCACCGCTCAGGAGCGAGGTGTGCCGGTGCCGCAGGATCTGTCACTCGCGTCGTTCGACGACTCGGTCGTCGCGGCTCTCGTGCATCCGTCGATCACGAGCGCCACGCGCGACACCTTCGGGCTCGGAGCGGATGCCGCCGCTTTCCTGCTCGCGCAGATCGAGTCGTCCGAGGTGCTGCCCGACCGCGCCGCCGCAGTGCCGCAGCTCACGGTGCGCGACAGCACGGCGGCGCCCCGCCGGTCTAGCCCGCGCTAGACCGCTCGGTGTTCGACCACCGTGTTCTGCGAGGCGTAGTTCCAGGGCTCGACGGCGGGGCGCACGAGCTCGGTGATGCCGCGCGCGGCGAGCACGTCGGGGTTCGCGGCATCCCGTGACGTCACGAACGCCGGGTCGGCCCCGGCCTCGCACGCATCGACCCAGGCCTGGAAGATCGCGCCGCCCGGGCTCATCGCCCCGCGGCTGATCGGCGTCTCGGCCTCATCGACCTCGACCACGATGCCGAGCGGACGCGGGGGTGCCGGCTGACGCTCGCGCAGCTCGGGGATCAGCTCCGCGAAGCGGCGGCCGATCGGCTTCGCCTCGCCGTTCTGGTCGACCAGCCCGAGCGTGTACTCGAGCTCGGGGAAGTCGGCGAGGCTGCGGCTGACGTCGTGCGAGCACCACCACGTGACGCCCCACAGGTTGTCGGTGCGTGCGACCGAGCGCAGCGTGGCCTCGAGGAAGTCGGGCGTCTGCTCGGGCGTCAGACAGTTGGACGGGGCGCCGACCTCCTGCAGCCAGATGGGCTTGTCCGGGTCGGTGGAGAAGGCGCGGGCGAGCTCGATCATGTACTCGGCGTGGCGGTCGGAGGCGACCGAGCGGCCGCCGTAGCGCTGCGCGGTGCCGTTGAAGATCCAGGAGTGCACGGTGGTGACGTCGCCCAGGCGGGAGGCGAGCGCGGGCGTGAAGCCGTGGCCGTCCATGTACCAGGCCGCGTCGTACTCGCTGTGCACGTGCTGCTGGGCAGGAGCCGAGGCGTGCGCCGCGTCGAGCAGCGTCGTGATCCAGTTCGCGGCTTCGGCTTCGGTGACCGGCCAGGGGGAGGGGTGGGTCTGCGCCGAGAACTGGTTGGTCTCGTTGCCCAGCGTGAAGCCGAGGAAGTTGGAGGCATCGCCCAGGCGCTCGCCCAGACGGGTGACCAGCTCGGCCTGGCCGCTGAGCGCATCCGGGTGCGTGAACATGTTCTTGTCGTGCCAGGTGAACAGCCACGAGGGGATGAAGTCGAAGCTCGACAGGTGACCCTGGATCACATCGACGCTCGCATCGAGCCCGAACTCGGCGGCGACGTCGACCACGGCGCGCACGTCGTCGACGGCCTCCGCGCGGATCAGCGTGCGGTTCGGCTGCAGCACCGTCCACAGGGGGAAGATGCGCAGGTGGTCGAGGCCGAGCTCGGCGAGGGCACCGAAGTCACGACGGACCTCATCGAGGTCGAGCGACATCCAGGCATGCATCCACTGCGAGCGCGGGGTGTAGTTGGCGCCGAAGCGCAGAGGGGCGTCCATGCGGACACTATACCGATTTAGTTCGGGAGCGTCACGGTGTGCCGGATGCGGCCAGGAACGCCCGATAGTCGGCGAGCGAGACCTCGGCGTATGCGCGTGCCCAGTCGAGCAGCGCCTGCCCGACCACGCGTCCGCTGCCGATGTAGCCGGCCACTTCGGATGCCGTCACGGACTGGCTGTGCGCCCGCGCGATCGTCGCGGCGCACGCCTGCGCGTAGGTGACGAAGGGGCCGTCTTCGAGCTCCTCGACGTCGATGCTCCCCTTCATGTCGTGGAACTGCCGCACGTAGAAGTCCGCGTTCGGGCCGCGCAGGTGTCCCAGGAACGGATCCGAGAGAGCCTGCAGGATGCGCTGCATCGACGTGACGCGCGCGCCCTCGCCGGATGCGTCGATCACCTCCTGCAAGGCGGGTGGCTGCACGATCCGGCCGTACTCCTCGAGCACGCTGCGGGACGCCTGCTTCGGCTGCATCAACAGGGTGTTGCCCTCGCCGTCCTGGAACAGCACGAGGTAGCAGCGGGTGCCCACGCTGCCCACGCCGACGACGCGTCGGGCGATGTCGCTGACGGTGAAGTGCTCGAAGAGCAGGGCGATGTCGGCGCTGGCGGTGCCGCGGTACTGCGCGACGAGGTCGTGGACCAGGGCGTGCACCTCCGCGCCGACCGGGGTCGTGGTGGGCGCCTGGGGGACGAAGCGCCGCCGAGCCGTGGCATCCACCTCCGTGAGGCGCCGCACTGCGCGTTCGCCGGTGCGGCGCTCGGCCTGCTTGACGGCGCCGCGGATCACCTTCTGCGACGCCTTGTCGAGCAGGCCGCGGGCCGAGGCGACGCTGAAGTGCGTGAAGTACCGTGCGGTGGGGCTCAGCTCCGAGGCGCGCGCGATCCCGCGGGCGTAGGCGGCGACCGCCCCTCGCACCGCCTCATCGATCACGTCATCTGCGCGCCCCGACGCCTGACCCCCGACGACGATGCTGGCGACGAGTCGCTTGACGTCCCACTCCCAGGGTGCCCACGCGGCCTCGTCGAAGTCGTTGAGGTCGAACATCAGGCTGCGCTCGGCCGAGGCGTAGAACCCGAAGTTCGACACGTGCGCGTCTCCGCAGGAGGCGACCAGGATGCCGCTGTGCGGGGCGTCCGCGAGGTCCGCGGCCATCAGCGCCGCTGTTCCCCGGTAGAACGTGAAAGGACTCACCGCCATCCGTTCGGCCCGCAACGGGACCAGCTCGGGGATGCGATCGCGATTCTGCGCGGTGAGGATCCCGAGCGGATCACGCGTGCCGCCGGCCAGCTCGGCCAGGGCCCGGCGGGGCGTGCGTTTGCGGGCGGCGATGCCGCGGTCGAGGAGGTCGCGGTGCGAGGCCGGTGCGGCCCACTCGGAGTTCATGGGGTCATTGTGGCAGGTGCGCGGGTGCGGGACGATGTCGGGATGGCGGGCATCGACGACGTGCGGGAGATCGCCCTCGCGCTCCCCGGCGCGGTGGAGAGTGTGAGCGGGCACACCGGGGAGCCGGCGTGGCGGCTGAAGAACGGACAGTTCGCGTGGATGCGCGGTCCGAGCGCGACGGACGCGCGGCAGCTCACCGAGCTCGGACGCTCCTGGCCCGCTGGTCCCGTGCTGGCGGTGCGCGTGAGCGGCCTGGAGGAGAAGGAGGCGCTGCTCGCCGCCGAACCCGAGGCGCTGCTCACGATTCCGCACTTCGACGGCTACCCGGGGCTGCTCGTGCGGCTGGACGCCGTGGAGCGCGACCGCCTGGCCGAGATCATCGCCGATGCCTGGCTCGTGCGGGCCCCGGCGAAGGTCGCGCGGGAGTGGCTCGCGGAGCGCGGACTCGACTGAGGGTGCTGGCGGAGCCTGCCGGATCGTCAGGCCGCAGCGGTGAGGAACGGTCGGGCGGCGTCGAGGTAGGCGCGCGGCTCGTCGGTCCAGAGGCGCACACGGGTGACCTCGTGCGCACCGCCGCGTGGGGCGAGACCGGGGAGCCGGATCGTCACCGGCCGCTCCAGCTCGATCTCGATGTTCGTCTCGTCCTGCATCCGCTCGGCGTACTCCGTGCCCGTGATGCGCGGCGTCTTGGGCTCGTCCACGCGTCGGTCGATCGCGATCGAGGCGATGTCATCCCACGCCAGGGCCACATCGATCTCGAGCCCGCTGCGCACCCGGATGCCGTCAGGGCCGACCGTGTGCGGGCGCATGATCATGGCGCAGAGCAACCCCACCATCCAGGTCAGGCCCCAGATGCCGAGGATCAGGATCGGGATCCGCACCGCGGGCCACGGGTGCACGATCAGGTCGAGGATCGGGATCTCGACGGCGGACAGCGCGATGAAGACGATCAGGATCGTCAGCACGGGGCGGTGATATCCGAGGCCGGTACCGCCCTGCGGGATCGCCGGGCGGCGGGCGATCGCGCGACCGATGCTGGCGTAGCCCCTGACCTCGGAGGTCAGGGCGCGATGGAGCATGCTGCGCACTCGGGCGCTGCGCGACGCCGGCGCCGTGGGGTCGGGGCGGGTCTCGGTGCTCATGCCTCGGCGACCAGCTTCTCGAGGTGTGCGGCGATCGCGGCGACACCCCGCTCGACGGCCGCACGATCGGCGGGGGCGACGGCCTCGAGGAGCTCGGCATTGAGCTGGGTGTGGTCCGCCTGCATCCCGCGCATGGTCGCGGCGGCATCGTCGGTCAGCTCGACGAGAACCGCGCGGCGATCGGTGGGGTGCGGAGTGCGGCGGACATGTCCTGACTGCTCCAGCGCGTCCACGAGCCCGGTGATGTTGCGCGGAGTGACCTCGCACAGGGCCGACAGCGACTGCTGCGTCGAGGGACCGGCATGCTGCAGCACCCACAGCAGATGCACGCGGGCGGTGGTGAGTCCGGTGCCGTCGAAAGCGCGCGCCATGTCCTTCTGGAACAGCTCGCCGATCAGGAGCAGGCGGTCGAGAAGAAGAGGTTCCATATCCGTGATGCTACTACATAGTTACCTAACTTCACGATGTGGCGGACGAGACGGGCTGCTCAGCCGATGTGGAAGCTCCCGATCACGGTGACGCCGTCGCTGTCGTAGACGTCGACGTCCCAGCCGTTCGGATACTTCTCCGCACGCTCCTCCTGCCACGCCAGCGCCTCCGCGGGATTCGACGGCAGCTCCGTGTGATCCGGAGAGAACGCGTTCAGGTCGGTGTTCCTGGCGTACCCTTCCACCGATGAGCCGTCCGGAGCGACGCCCCCGACCGAGATGAGGTCGGGCGTGCCATCCGGTCCGCCCTCGACGCCGTAGGTCTCGCCGCGCGCGTTCACGGCCAGATGGGTCGGCACCTGCCGCAGGTACTGCATGGTCGCCGTCACCGCGCCGTCCGCGTCGACGTCGAAGAAGAACGTCGTCGTCGTGTCGTCCAGAGGGAAGTCGTACCAGGTGACCGCGCTCGCCCGGCCGACATCGGCGGCGTCGAACGAGGCGCTCGGATTGTTGCCGCCCGCATCGGTCCCCCACGACACCGAGGCGGCGGACACGGCCGTCAGGGTGACGCGCACATGGGTCGCGTCGCCTGGGCGATCCGCGAGCGAGAGTTCCGTCGGGGCATCGATCAGCAGGCTCTGCGTCTTCCCGATCAGCGAGATCACAGGGCTGCCCGGGGCGGTGCCCGGTGGGGCCGTGATCGCGGCACCGGTGCCGTCGTCGGTGGCGGCGGGGAGTTCCCGACCTGCTGCCGGCGTGTTCGGGGTGAACGTCCCGGAGGCCGCGAAAGCCGCGGTCGACACTCCTGCCCCCGCCAGGGCGCCGGCGACCACGAGCGCGATCGCCCACATCGGACGTCGTCGTGGCGCCCGCGCCCGCGCCGCGGTGTCGATGAGCTGGTTCCGGATCGCCGCCGAGCGCTCGCCGGAGAACGAGGCGAACGGCTCGGAGGAGGGAGGGAGGGTCATGAGGGGGTTCCTTCCGTGCGGGCGGGATCGAGCAGAGCCTGCGACAGTCGGGCGCGCAGGCGGGAGAGGCGCATCTTGGCGGCCGACTCGCTGATGCCGATCGCCGCCGCGGCCTCGCGGACGGTGAAGCCCTCGAGAGTGGTCAGCACGGCCAGGTGCCGGTCCTGCGCGCGCGAGGTCGACAGCACGGCCCGCACCTGGCGTGCGCGAGGACTGTCACGTTCGGCGATCAGCTCCGCCGGATCCGGCTCGGGCTCCGGGTGGGGCAGCCGGTCGAGGAAGCTCCGGTAGCGACGGCGTGCCCTGCTGGCGTTGCGATGCACGTTCTGAGCCGTGACCAGGAGCCAGGGGAGCAGCGAACCCTCGACGAAGCGCACAGCCGCGCGGCGGCGCCACAGCTCCAGGAACGCCGCCGCGGTGAGGTCCTCGGCGTCGGACGGAGAGTTGCCGGCAGCGATCAGGTGGCGGAAGACGCGGTCGCGGTGCCGGTCCCACACGGTGCCGAATGCGTGCGCATCGCCCGCGACGAGACGCTGCCACAGGGCCTGATCATCGAGCGCTTCCACACTTCATAATGTCCGCAGGCTGCGCGAAGGTCACACGCTCGGTGAATCGATCGGCTCAGGCGGGCGGGAGCCGCAGCACGTCGGGGGACTCGCCCCCGGTGAGGTCGTCCGCGATGCGGATGCTGCGTGCCAGTTCGTCGAGTGCGCCGATCACGGTGCCGAAGCGCTCGCGGTCGCTGCACACGGCGGTGACGGTCACCAGGTGCGTGCCCGTGTCCCAGGTGTAGGTCGCGAACGGCGGTGCCGACGGCGACTCCGGCACCGGCACGACCAGCTTCTCGCCGACGCCGAGGCGGTTGGGGAACGAGACGGTGTCGTCGTAGTCCATCGGCATCGATGCGCGGGCGATGCGCACGTCCGGGGTGAGCAGCTGCGCGGTCGCCATGGCGACGATGAGCTCCGGCTCCGCCTTCCAGGTCCACACCAGCACCCGGCCGTCGGCCTGGCGCATCATGAAGGGGGCAGCCTGGCTCATCGCCCAGGCGCCGAAGCGCGAGCCGGGGCGCTCTGTCGCGCCGAGAGCCGAGTTGGCCTGGCCCAGCAGCATCCGGATCGCCGCCTTGCGGTGGCGACGTCCTCGCCACCCGAGCGAATCCGTCACGGGAATCCACAGAGCGGGATCGGCGTCGGCAGTCAGTCGCATGACTCCACGCTAGAGGGTCAGCCTGGAGGATGCCGGTACGCCTGGGCCGCGCGTGCAGACCCCTCCGGTAGAGTGGCCACGCCCCGACCAGGGCTTTCCTTGGCCGCCGTACCGTAAGGCAGCATGTCTTCTTCCTCCTCCGATCCGAGTGCTCCCGAGACCGGGCAGCGACCGTTGCGCATCCTGATCGGCTGCGACACTTTCGCGCCCGACATCAACGGCGCCGCGCGCTTCGCCGAGCGCCTCGCCGCCGGGCTCGTGCAGCGCGGCCACGACGTGCACGTCGTGGCGCCCAACCAGGCCTACCGCCGCGCCCAGCCGCACACCGAGGTGATCGAGGGCGAGCCGATGACACTGCATCGTCTGCCGTCGGTGCGCTGGCCCCCGCACGACTGGCTGCGCTTCGTGTGGCCGTGGCGTACCAAGCACTACGCCCGCCAGATCCTGGATCAGGTCAAGCCGGATGTCGTGCACATCCAGTCCCACATCGTCATCGGCCGCGGCCTGGCGTACATCGCGCACGAACGCGGCATCCCGGTGATCGCGACGAACCATGTGATGGCCGAGAACATCCTCGACCACAGCACGTTCCCGAAGTTCGTCGACGACCGCATCCTGAAGTGGGCCTGGGGCGACGCCAAGCGCACCTTCGACCTCACCCGTGCGATCACGACCCCCACGCGCCGTGCGGCGGACTTCCTCGAGAGCTCCATCGACGTCTCCGGCGTCGTGCCGGTCAGCTGCGGCATCGACGCCTCGCAGTACACGCCGGTGCTCGGGTCGCGTGAGCAGAACCGCATCATCTTCGTCGGTCGGCTCACGGCCGAGAAGCAGGTCGAGGTCATCCTGCAGGCGATGACCAAGCTCGATCCCGCGCTCGGCGCGACCTTCGACATCGTCGGCGGGGGCGACCAGCGCAAGCAGCTCGAATCCCTCTCGATGAAGCTCGGACTCGCCGACCGTGTGACCTTCCACGGTCGCACGACCGATGAGGAACTCCGCGCCCTGCTGTCGCGCGCGAGCCTGTTCGTGATCGCCTCGATCGCCGAGCTGCAGTCGATCGCGACCATGGAGGCCATGGCCTCCGCGCTGCCGATCGTCGCGGCGGATGCCGTCGCCCTGCCGCACCTCGTGCACGACGGCGAGAACGGCTACCTGTTCCCTCCCGGTGACGCGGACGCGCTCGCCGCCCGATTGACGGATGTGCTGACTGCGGAGCCCGCCGAGTTCGAGCGGATGCAGCAGGCCTCTCTCGACGGGGTGGCGATCCACGACATCAACCGCACGCTCGACACCTTCGAGGCGCTGTACCGCGACGAGCCCCTGCCCGAGTGACGATGCACATCGTCTTCTTCGGCGATCAGCACCTCGACTCGCTCGGCGGGGCGCAGGTGTCGATGCGGCTGCAGCGGGAGTTCCTGGAGCGCGCCGGCCACACCGTGACCGTCGTGGCGCCGAGGATGCACGGGCCTCGCGCGGCGGCGCCGTCGACCCGACCGGCGGGGAACGTGGACCTGCCGTCGATGCCGATCACGACCGACCGCGAGTACTCGATGAGCTGGCCGGGACGGGCGACCGACCGCTTCCTCGACCGGGCCATGACGCACCGCCCGCCGGTCGACATCGTGCACGTGCAGGCGGACTTCTGGGGCGCCTACATCGGTCATCGCTACGCTGCGCGTCACGGCATCCCCGTGGTGCACACCATGCACAACCGCGTCGACGTCGGCATCGCCGCCGTCACCCCGCTGCACCGGCCGGTCCTCGCCGTGCTCAACCTCTGGCGGCGAGCGGCCCTGCGCGGCATCGGCGCTCCGGTGTCCGGCACAGACGGCTGGGCGTTCCTGCGCGGACTCGCGGCCGGTGCCTCGGCGGTCACCGCGCCCTCCACCCACTTCGCACGGAGGCTCGAGGAGCATGACGTGTTCACGCCGGTCGACGTCATCTGGAACGGCATCGACGACGAGGTGCGTGATGCCACGCTCGCGGCGGCGCCGGCCGAGCGCGAGCCCGGACGCCCCCGCTTCGTCTGGCTCGGGCGGATGAGCCCGGAGAAGCGGCTGCTCCCCTTCCTCGAGGCGTTCGTCGCCTCGGGAGCGGATGCCGAACTGGAGATCATCGGCGGTGGCGCGCAGCGCGCTGCGGCAGAGAAGATCGTCGCCGGTCGGCCGCACGTGCGGTTCTCCGGACGGCTCACGTATCCGCAGACGCTGGCGCGCATCGCGGCCGCCGACGCGCTCGTGCAGACCTCCATCGGCTTCGAGACGCAGGGGATGACGCCGTTCGAGGCGGCGACGCTCGGCACCCCCTCGGTCGTCTGCGACCCCGACATCGCGGCAGAGCTCGGCGGCGGGCTCTGGGCGGTGGCGGAGTCCTCGGCGGCGCCGGGCTCACGTGAGCAGGAAGCGCAGCGGATCGCGGCTCTCGCGCGCACGCTACGCGACGCGGCGGCCGACATCGCCGCCGGCGTGGCACCGACGCCGGTGCCCGCCGTGGTCGAGGGGTTCCGCCAGTCGTCGCGCACCGCGGCGATGGTCGAGGTCTACGACCGGGTGCTCGCCACCGCGCGCTGAGCGTCGTGCGTCAGGGGGGCGAACCCCGTCAGAAGAAGCGGTAGAGCGTCGACGAGGCCCACTCGATCATGAGTGTGATGAGGTAGGCCGCGGAGAGTCCGATCGCGATGCCTGCCCAGAGGTGCGGCCCCGGGCGACGGGCGGCGATCACTCCGAGCACGAGCGCCGTGATGTAGCCCAGGAGCGCGACTCCGGTGGAGCCCGCGGTGAAGACGGCGATCGTCCAATCGGCCCCGGGGTAGACGAGCGGGTAGAGCAGCGAGGTCAGCAATCGCATCCCCGCCGAGAGCACCGCCACGATGAGCGCGACGCGGCCGAGCGCGTTCCCCGTGCGTGGCGCCGGGACGGGTGTGGCGGCCGGGTGCTGTGCGGCGGCCGGGTACTGCGGTCCGGCCGGGTGCTGAGGTGCTGCCGGGTATTGCGGTGCTGCCGAGTACTGAGGTGCGGCCGGGTACTGAGGTGCGGCCGGGTACTGAGGTGTCGCCGGATGCTGTCCGGATGCCGGGTACTGAGGCTGCGCAGAGAGCGGGGAGGCAGCAGGCGGGGCGGGCGGAGTCGTGCTCTGCTGTGCGGACGGCGGAACAGGGGGCTGCTGCGGCTCGCTCATGACGTCGAGCGTAGTCCCGCTGCGGAGCAGGGTGAGGGGCGTCAGTTCTTCGCGCCGGTGAACGCGAGCGTGCCGCCGAGCCCGATCATCATCACGCCGCCCGTGCCGGACAGTGTCGACATACGCCGCGGTGAGCGCGCGAACCACGTGCGGGCCGTGCCGGCGGCGAGCGCCCACACGCTGTCGCACACCAGCGCAAGGGTCGGGAAGATCAGGCCGAGCAGCAGGAGTTGTGCCCAGACCGGGCCCGCGGACGGGGTGACGAACTGGGGGAGCACCGCGACGAAGAAGGCGATGGTCTTGGGATTCGTGACGCCCACGATGAAGCCCTCACGCAGGAGCTTCCCGGCAGAAGCGGGCACCTGTGCTGCTGCGGTCCGGTGATCGTGGCGGTGACGGATCGCCTGGACGCCGAGCCACACCAGGTAGGCCGCGCCGACGATCTTGATGACGGTGAAAGCGGCGACGGAGGAGGCGACGATGGCGCCGACGCCGAAAGCCACCGCCAGAACGGCGGGCAGTGTGCCCAGTGCGTTGCCGACGACGCTCAGCACTCCGGCGCGACGACCGAGCGCGAGGGAGCGGCCGATCACGAACAGCACGCTGGGCCCGGGGATGACGATGATCACGACAGAGGCGATGACGAAGGCGACCAGGCTGTCGAACGGGATCATGAGCCGACGTTACACCCGGCGATCCTGGTCCAAGACCCTGCTCCAGTCCGTGGGGGTGGCTCGATATCCGTCGCGGCGGAGTTCGACGAGGGTGGCGATGGCTGCCCAGACCGCGAGGGCGGCGAGTGCGATGAGGAGTATCATGGCAGAAACGCTACGATCGATGCCGATCGGCCACGAGTGGCAGAAATGACTGCTATCGTGTGAAAACTGCCAACCTCGGGAGCGCGTATGAAGACGGTCGCCTGCATCATCCAGGACGGGTTCGCCCCGTTCGAGTTCGGAGTGGCGTGCGAGGCCTTCGGGCTCGATCGATCGGATGACGGAGTGCCGAACTTCGACTTCCGCGTCGTGGCACCCAGGCCCGGCGTCGTCGAGTCCAAGATGGGCTTCTCGGTGAACGTGGAGCACGACCTCTCGTTCGCCGCCGAGGCCGATCTGGTGGTGTTCTGCCCGATACCGCGCGCGTACTGGGACCGGATCGACCCCCTGCTGCTCGACGTCGCCCGCGCCGCCGTCGCCCGTGGTGCGTGGGTCATGAGCGTCTGCAGCGGATCGTTCATCCTGGCCGCCGCGGGCGTGCTCGACGGGCGCCGGGCGACCACGCACTGGATGTACTCCGACGTCATGGCGCAGATGTACCCGCAGATCGACATCGACGCGGACGTCCTGTACGTGCAGGACGACAAGATCATCACGAGCGCCGGCACCGCCGCCGGCATCGACGCCTGCCTGCACCTGCTCCGCCAGGAGGTGGGCGCGGAGATCACCAACCGCATCGCTCGCCGCATGGTCGTGCCCCCGCAGCGCGACGGCGGTCAGGCGCAGTTCATCGACCGCCCCATCCCGGTGGTGCCGAGCGATTCGCTCGCGGCGGTGGCCGACTGGGCCGTCGCGCACCTGCGGGATGACCTCGGCGTCGATCAGCTCGCGGCCAGAGCGCTGATGTCGCCGCGCACCTTCGCCCGCCGCTTCAAGGCGGAGTACGGTGCGACCCCGGCGGCGTGGCTCGCGCGCCAGCGCATCATCCACGCCCAGCGGCTGCTGGAGCGCACCGATATGCCGCTCGAGCACATCGCCGACGAGTGCGGCTTCGGCTCTGCGGCCGTGCTGCGGCAGAACTTCGGCCGTGTGCTCGGCCTCACCCCGACGGCCTACCGCGCCCGCTTCTCCTGCGCCGAGGAGTCCGCGGCCTGACGGGGACCGGTCAGCGCGCGCGTCGTCGACCGCTCGACCAGGGTGCAGGGCAGCACGAGGTGCGCGCGCTCCTGCTCGGGTTCGTCGAGCAGGGCCAGCGTCATCTCGACCGCGCCACGCGCCATCTCGAGGATCGGCTGGCGCACGGTCGTGAGATCGAACGCTTCCCACGAAGACATCGCCACGTCGTCGAAGCCCAGGATCGACACCTCCTCCGGCACCCCGACGCCGAGTGCCTTCGCGGCGTTCATCGCGCCGAACGCGACGAGGTCGTTGTGGCAGAACAGGGCGGTGGGCGGATTGGCGCGCTGCAGCAGGCGGGTGGTCGCCTCGAAGGCGCGGGTGTAGTCGAGGTCCGCGACCTCGAGCAGATCGTCGTCGAAGGCGACATCCGCTGCGGCCAGTTCCTGCAGGAAGCCGTCGTGGCGGTCGCGCACGGAGGCTGCGCCCAACGGCCCCGCGATCACCCCGATGCGCCGGTGTCCGAGCGAGACCAGGTGGCGTCCGGCGATCCGGCCGCCCTCCAGGTTGTCCGGCGAGATCGTCGCCGTCTCCGGGGCGGTACCCGGACCCATCGTGACGGAAGGCACGCCGAGCGAGACGATGCGGCCCTCGTCATCCGCCGGCAGCAGGGTGGTCGTCAGGATCACGGCGTCGACGTTGGTCTCCCACAGCGTCCTGGCCAGGTCCTCCGTGGTGTCGGCGCGTCCGCTGAGGATGAGTGCGCGGTAGCCGGCCCTCGTGAGCTCATCGCTGATCGTGTGCAGCAGCTCCGCGTAGTAGCTGTTGCGCGGGTCGCCGAGCACGACGCCGATCGTGTGCGTGCGGCTGGTGACCAGGCTGCGCGCACTGAGGTTCGGTCGGTATCCGAGCTGTTGGATGGCGTTCTCGACCTTGGTCCTGACGCGCTCCGACACCCCCTCGTGGCCGTTGACGATGCGAGACACGGTGGTCTGCGACACGCCTGCTGCCTTGGCGACGTCGATGCTCGTCACTCCCCGCGATCTGGGCGGCATGGTCTCCCTCTTCCGTC
Organism: Microbacterium saperdae; assembly: GCF_006716345.1. Lineage (NCBI taxonomy): Bacteria > Bacillati > Actinomycetota > Actinomycetes > Micrococcales > Microbacteriaceae > Microbacterium > Microbacterium saperdae. The sequence continues at coordinate 22,529 of NZ_VFOX01000002.1, read as the reverse complement.
CGGAACTCCCATCGTAGACGGACGGGAACCGCGGATGACTACGCAGTCGCGGCGGAGGCGACCGAGCGGATCCCCGGGGCGATCAGGCGTTCCAGTGCGCGGGCGAGGGGAGCGCGCGATCGTGCACTTCGACGCCCTCTCCCGTGACCGACGCCACGCAGTACAGCAGCGACTGCGTGGGGTAGCCGTGCGGGCGGTTGTCGCGGATGATCGCCCTGTCGTCTTCGGGGGAGAGGGCGGCGGCCTCGGCCAGCAGCGCGATCCACTCCTCCGCCCACTCGGCACTCGCCGCGGCGGGACCGAGCGCCCGGAAGCGCGGCAGCCAGGCGTGGATGCGCGGCGTCGCGTCATCGTCCAGATCGTCGTGCGCGATCATGTGGGTTCCGGCGTCGACCGGCGTCTCGCGCAGCGTCGCGCCATCCCACGAGAGCACCCGTGCGCCCTCGGGCCGCACCTCGAGCAGGTTGAACCCGTGCATCGGGAGCGGGCCTTCCGGCGAGCGGCCTGCGACGGACTCGAGCGCGAGGGAGCCGCGGGAGACCGCGCGGTCATCCGTCAGGTCTCCCACATCGGCGCGGTTGAGCAGCACGGCCAGTCGGCGCTCGGCGGCGTTCACGGCGAGCCAGGCGCCGCCCGCGCGACGGTCGCGGATGCCGCTGACGCCGGGATACTGCTCCGGCCACCACGGGCCGAGTCCGTCCCACTCGCGCTGCGGATCCTCGTCGCGCACCGCGAGCAGTCGTGCGGATCCGGCATCCTCGACATCGATCACGACTGTGCACACGGTTTCAGTCTAGGAGCGCTCGCAGGTGACGGCCCCGGGGGTCACCTCGCTGCGGCAGAATCGAAACGTGAACATCGTCGTCGGAGTCACCGGTGGCATCGCCGCCTACAAGTCCGTGCACCTGGTGCGCCTGCTCACGAAGGCCGGTCATGACGTGACCGTGGTGCCGACGGAAGACGCGCTGCGCTTCGTCGGACTGCCCACGTGGGAGGCGATCAGCAGGCATCCGGTCACCACGAGCGTGCACGACGATGTCGCCAAGGTGCGTCACGTCGCGATCGGGCAGGCGGCGGAACTGGTGATCGTGGCTCCGGCGACCGCGAACACGATCGCGTCGATGACCGCGGGACTCGCGAGCGATCTGCTCGGCACGACACTGCTGGCCACGCTCGCCCCCGTCGTCATCGCCCCCGCCATGCACACCGAGATGTGGCGGCATCCGGCCACGCAGGCGAACATCGCGACCCTCCGTGCGCGGGGCGTGCACGTCGTCGGCCCCGACGAGGGGGAGCTCGCCGGCGGTGACACCGGTCCAGGACGGATGTCGGAGCCCGAGGAGATCGTCGCCGCGGCCTTGGCGGTGGCGGCCCTGCAGGATCTCGCCGGCCTCCGCGTGGCCATCTCCGCCGGCGGCACTCGGGAGCCGATCGATCCGGTGCGCTTCCTCGGCAATCGCTCCAGCGGACGGCAGGGGGTCGCGCTCGCCGCCGAGGCGGCAGCCCGCGGGGCGGAGGTCGTGCTCGTCGCCGCGCACATCGATCCCGCCGTCCGCGCCGCCGCCACCCACCCCTCGATCCGTGTGCTCGACGTCGGCACCGCCGCGGAGCTCTCGACCGCGATGAAGGATGCCGCAGCCACCGCCGATGTCGTGATCATGGCGGCGGCCGTCGCGGACTACCGACCGGCGGTGGCCTCTGACCACAAGCTCACGAAGGAGGAGGGTGTGCTCACGCGCATCGACCTCGTCGAGAACGAGGACGTCGTCGCTGCGCTCGCCGTAACCCGAGCTGACGGGCACGCGCCGGATGGGCAGACCATCGTCGCGTTCGCAGCGGAGACCCTGCGTGACGCCGAGCAGCGCCGGGAGCGCGCGCGGCGCAAGCGTGAGCGCAAGGGTGTCGACCTGCTCGCGGTGAACCTCGCCGATGCCGAGCACGGCTTCGAGCGGGCGGAGAACGCGGTCGAGGTCATCGGTGTCGACGGCGCGGTGGTGGCGACGTCATCCGGAACAAAACGCCAGGTCGCGGGCGCGATCTGGAATTCGGTGCTGGCCGCGCGCTGATCCGGAGGGCATTGCCGGAGTGGCGGCCTCCTGCTAAACTTGAGTCAACACAACTCAACTTTTACCGTCCGGCCTGCAGGTCCGGACGGATCGGCCAGAAGGAGTCTCCTCAGGAGGGACAGATGACGAACCCGCAGAACAGTTCGCAGAACCAAGATCAGCAGTCCGCCCTCGAGCAGTTCGGTATCAACCTCACCGACCGTGCACGCCAGGGCAAGCTCGACCCCGTGATCGGGCGTGACAGCGAGATCCGTCGCGTCAGCCAGGTGCTCACCCGTCGCACCAAGAACAACCCGGTGCTGATCGGCGAGCCCGGTGTCGGCAAGACGGCGGTCGTCGAGGGCCTCGCCCAGCGCATCGTGGCGGGCGACGTGGCCGAGTCCCTCAAGGACAAGGAGCTGATCACCCTCGACATCTCGGCGCTCGTCGCCGGTGCGATGTACCGCGGACAGTTCGAGGAGCGGCTGAAGCAGGTTCTCAAGGAGATCACCGAGTCCGAGGGGCAGGTCATCACCTTCATCGACGAGCTCCACGTGCTGATGGGCGCCGGTGGAGGCGAGGGATCGGTCGCGGCATCCAACATGCTCAAGCCGATGCTGGCCCGCGGCGAGCTGCGCCTGATCGGCGCGACCACGCTCAACGAGTATCGCGAGTTCATCGAGAAGGATGCCGCCCTCGAGCGCCGCTTCCAGCAGGTGTACGTGGGGGAGCCGACGGTCGAGGACACGATCGCGATCCTGCGCGGGCTCAAGGAGCGCTACGAAGCGCACCACAAGGTCGCCATCTCGGACGGTGCTCTGGTGGCGGCGGCGTCGCTGTCGAACCGCTATCTGCCCGCGCGGCAGCTGCCCGACAAGGCCATCGACCTGATCGACGAGGCCGCGTCGCGGCTGCGCATGGAGATCGACTCCGCGCCGGTCGAGATCGACGAGCTGCGGCGACACGTCGACCGTCTCAAGCTCGAGGAGCTCGCGCTCAAGAAGGAGAAGGACGCGGCCTCCAAGGAGCGTCTCGCCGCCCTCCGCGCCGATCTCGCGACCGAAGAGGCCAAGCTCGGTGAGCTGCAGGCCCGCTGGGAGCGCGAGCGGGCATCGCTGAACCGTGTCGGTGACCTGAAGACGCGTCTCGACGCCGCACGCAGCGACGCCGAGCGGGCGCAGCGCGAGGGCAACCTCGAGCGCGCGTCGCGGCTGCTGTACGCCGACATCCCGGCGCTCGAGCGGGAGCTGATCGAGGCAGAACGGTCGGAGCAGTCCGAACCGGACGAAGGCCGCATGGTCAACGAACAGGTCACGGACGAGGACATCGCCGGCGTCATCGCGGCGTGGACCGGCATCCCCGTCGGCCGTCTGCTGCAGGGCGAGTCCGAGAAGCTGCTGCACCTCGAATCCGAGCTGGGCAAGCGGCTCATCGGACAGAAGGATGCCGTCAAGGCGGTGTCGGATGCGGTGCGCCGCTCCCGCGCGGGCATCAGCGACCCCGGTCGCCCGACGGGTTCGTTCCTGTTCCTGGGACCGACCGGCGTGGGCAAGACCGAGCTGGCCAAGGCGCTGGCGGAGTTCCTCTTCGACGACGAGCATGCCATGGTGCGCATCGACATGTCGGAGTACGGCGAGAAGCACTCGGTCTCACGGCTCGTCGGTGCTCCTCCGGGCTACGTCGGCTACGAGCAGGGCGGTCAGCTGACCGAGGCCGTGCGGCGTCGCCCGTACAGCGTGATCCTGCTCGACGAGGTCGAGAAGGCGCACCCCGAGGTGTTCGACGTGCTGCTGCAGGTGCTCGACGACGGTCGGCTCACCGATGGGCAGGGGCGCACGGTCGACTTCTCGAACGTGATCCTGATCCTGACGTCGAACCTCGGCTCGCCGATCCTGATCGACCCGGTGCTCGCGCCGGATGAGAAGCGCGATCAGGTCATGGCCCTCGTGCGCCAGGCGTTCCGCCCGGAGTTCCTGAACCGTCTCGACGACATCGTGATGTTCCAGGCGCTCAGCGAAGACGACCTCGCACAGATCGTCGAGCTGTCGGTCGATCAGCTGCACACGCGGCTGCGCGACCGCCGGCTCACCCTCGCGGTCACCCCTGACGCGCGGTCGTGGCTCGCAGAGCGCGGATACGACCCGATGTTCGGTGCGCGTCCGCTGCGGCGACTGATCCAGTCCGAAGTGCAGAACAAGCTGGCCACCGCGCTGCTGTCGGGCGGGGTGCGCGATGGCGACACCGTGCGGGTCGACATGGCCGCAGACGGCTCCGGCCTGGTGCTCACCAGCGCCACCCCGGAGCCGGATCTCGACGACGACGTGATCGAGGCTGAACTGCTCGACGACTGATCGTCCGGCAGTACACACAGGAAGAGCGCCGCTCCGGGGGAACCCGGGCGGCGCTCTTCTTCTCTATGGGCTCAGCGCAACGGCTTCTGCCGGATGCCCCCGAGCGCGTCCTCGGCCAGTTCACGTCCGATCAGCGAGTGGCTGCGCGAATACGTGAAGTAGATGACGAGTCCGAGGGCCAGCCAGATCGCGAATCGCAGCCAGGTCTCGGTGCTCAGGTTCAGCATGAGCCAGAAGCAGGCGATCGCCGAGATCCACGGCAGCCACGGCGAGAGTGGCACCGTGAACGGACGCTCCAGGTCGGGGCGGCTCTTGCGCAGGATCGGCACGCCGATGCTGACGAGCACGAACGCCGAGAGGGTGCCGATGTTGATCATGTCGCCCAGCACCTGCACGTCGGTGAAGCCGGCGATGATCGCGATCAGCACGCCGACGATCAGCTGGATGCGGATCGGCGTGCCGCGCTTGGCGTCGGTGACGCTGAGCGCGCGCGGCAGCAGGCCGTCGCGGCTCATGGCGAACACCACGCGGGCCAGGCCCATCAGCAGCACCATGACGACGGTCGTGAGCCCGACCAGGCTGCCGATCGCGATGACCTGCGCCGCCCAGGTCGCTCCGACGAGTTCGAAAGCGCTCGCCAGCGAGGGTTCATCGAGCTTCGCGAGTTCGGTGTACGAGACCATGCCCGTGATCACGATCGCGACCAGCACGTACAGGACCGTCACGATGATGAGGCCGAGGATGATGCCGCGCGGCACGGTGCGCTTGGGGTCCTTGGTCTCCTCGGCGCTGGTGGCCACCACGTCGAAGCCGATGAACGCGAAGAACACGAGGGCGGCGCCGCTGAGGATGCCGAAGACGCCGTAGATCGAGGGCTCGGAGCCGGTCATGAGCGAGAACAGCGACTGGGTCCAGGCGCTCTCGGACGCGGCGCCGGGTTCGGCCGGAGGGACGAACGGCGTGTAGTTGGCCCCGTTGATGAAGAACAGCCCGACCACGATCACGAACAGCACGATCGCGACCTTGATGACGGTGAAGACGCTGTTGACCCGGCTCGACAGGCGCGTGCCGAGGGCGAGCAGCACGGTGAAGATCGCGACGATGACGACGGGGCCCCAGTCGAAGGAGAGGGGCCCGATCGGGATCGTCATGGGGATCTCGAGGTTGAACAGCGAGACCGCATCGCCCAGGTAGACGCCCCAGTACTTCGCGATCACGGCGGAGGCCATGAGCATCTCGAGGATCAGGTCCCAGCCGATGATCCAGGCCAGGAACTCCCCGAGCGTCGAGTACGTGAAGGTGTAGGCCGAGCCGGCGACGGGGATCGAGGAGGCGAACTCGGCGTAGCAGAGGATCGCGAGGCCGCAGACGGAGGCGGCGATGATGAACGAGATGATCACCGCGGGGCCGGCGTGGCGGGCGGATGCCTCGGCGCCGACCGAGAAGATGCCGGCGCCGACGGCGACGGCGACGCCCATGACGGCGAGGTCCCAGACGCCGAGCGACCGTTTCAGCGAGCGTTTCTCATCGTGCGTCTCGGCCATGGACCGTTCGACGGACTTGATCCTGCGCTGAATCGCCATGCGGTCGATTGTAGGTCGGGGGTGCCCCGCCGCACCCCTCCCAAAAGAAAGCTCCCGTCTCCCTTCTCGTCGCTCCCGCGGTGGCGAGCGACGAGAAGGGAGACGGGAGCGAGCTGTGCTCGCGGGGCTCAGGCGCTGAGGATGACCGTCTCGGCGATCGGGCGACGCACGCGCGGGGCGACCTCGCGCTCCTGCAGCACCTCGGGCAGGGAGTCGACGTCGCCGAACTCGCCGACGGCGAAGACGGTGGCGGGCACGAAGCGCTCCTCGAGGTCGGCGAACTCGCGCACGACCTCCGGGTCGAAGCCGCTCATCTGGTGCACGAGGAGACCGTCGTGGTGCGCCTGCACCGAGAAGTGGGCGACGGCCTGGCCGAGGTCGTAGAAGGCGTGGGTGATCGGGGTGCCGTCCGCGGTCGCGGTCTCGGCGATCGCGACGACCAGCACGGCGGCGTTCCCTGCCCAGGCCTGGTTGAAGCCCATGAGCGCGTCGACGACCTGCGCGTGCAGCGCGGTTCCACGGCGGGCGACGATGAAGCGCCACGGCTGCGAGTTGTTGGCGGACGGGCTCCAGCGGGCGGCCTCGAGGGCGGTGGCGAGCTTGGCCTCGTCGATCGAGTTCTGCGCGTCGAAGGCGCGGGGGCTCCAGCGTCCGGCGAGGACGTCGAGGACGGGGTGCTCGGTCGGGGCGGTGCGGTCGATCACGGGAGTGCTCACGGAAGTGCCTTTCAGAAGGAGTGGATCGGACTCCTTCGTCCGGCTACACGGGACACAACGGATGCATGTGCATGCATATTCCCGATGAGTTCCAGGATGACGGACGAGGACGCTGCGACTCAGTCGAGCAGGTTGTGCGAGGCAGCGGATGCGAGGGCGCGGCGCACGGCGCGGATCGATGGCGCCGCGGCCGACACGCGTCGCGCGGAGGAGAAGATCTCGCGCCGCGGCTGCTCCGGCAGTGCGGTGAGCGCGACGGTCGGGGTCTCGCCTGCCCAGACCAGTTCCGGCAGGAGCCCGGTGGCGAGCCCGGCGCGGATGAGTCGCACGTGCGCGGTGAGGTCGGCGACCTCGAAGCGCACATCCGGTTCGAACCCGGCGGTGCGGCACAGCTGCTCCGCCCACGCCCTCGATGCGGTGCCTGCGGGCTCGAGCACCCAGGGCTGTTCCCGTGTCGACCAGAGCGCGGCGACGGCATCCGCCGTGTCGGGGGTGCCGGGGCGGCGCGCGAGCGTGATCGCGTCATGGGCGAGCGCGACCCGGTCCAGGTCGGCGTGGATCGGGCGGGTGACGCCGGGGTACTGCTCGGCGAGGATCAGGTCGAAGTCGCGGCTGGAGACACCGACGAGCCCGGTCTCGGGGTCGCACTCGGTCACCTCGACGCGCAGGGCGGGGTGGTCGTCCCTGAGGGATGCGAGCGCCCGGGGGAGCAGCGAGTGCGCGGCCGACTGGAACACCGCGATGCGCACGGTGCCGGTCACCTCGGTCAGCGACTCCGCCACCGCCACCTGGGCGTGCTCGAGCTGATCGAGGATGCCGATCGCCTCCGCGACCAGCACGTTCCCCTGCGGGGTGAACTGCACCCCCCTGCCCACGCGGCGCAGGAGCGGCACGCCGACGTCCCGCTCCAGCGCGCTCAGCTGCTGTGAGACCGAGGCCTTGCTGTACGACAGGGCGTCGGCCACGGCCGAGAGCGTGCCGCGGCGGCTGAGCTCCACGAGCATCCGTAGGCGATTGACGTCGAGCACGAGGGATCCTCCTGGCGGGCGGCGAAGTTCGTTCAGTCTGAGTGAACAGAATCCACTCGAATCGGTTGATAGACGGAGCCTACCGTCGGGGATGACAATGATCCAGCCGCACACGATCCCGAGGTGTGCGCTCCCGACCTGGAGGTTTCCCCGCCGATGACTGCCGTCGACACCACCCCCCGCACCTCGGACGTCGCCGCCGTCGTGCAGCGCTGGCTCACCGAGAGCGAGACCCACCCCGTCGAGCCCGCGGCCCAGCGTCTCGCCGAGGTGCTGAAGGACCCGAACGGGCTCGACTTCACGGTCGGCTTCGTCGACGGTGTCATGCGCCCGGAGGACCTGAGCGTCGCGGGTCGCAAGCTCGCCGAGATCTCCGAGATCACCCCGACGCTGCTGCCCTGGTACCTGCGCAGCGCGATCAAGACCGGTGGCTTCATGGCCCCGAAGCTCCCGGGCGTCGTGGTGCCGATCTCCCGCCGTGTGCTGCGCGCGATGGTCGGCCACCTGGTGCTCGACGCGACGCCGGCCAAGCTCGGCCCGGCGATCGCGAAGCTGCGCAAGAGCGGCAACCGCCTGAACCTCAACCTGCTCGGCGAGGCCGTGCTCGGCGAGCGCGAGGCCGGCCGTCGCCTGCAGGGGACCAGCGACTTCCTCGCCCGAGACGACGTCGACTACGTCTCGATCAAGGTCTCCAGCGTGGTCAGCCAGCTGTCGATGTGGTCGTTCGACGAGGCCGTCGCCGATGTCGTCACGCGCCTCACTCCGCTGTATGAGCTCGCCGCGCGTTCCGAGGCGGCCGGCAAGGCGAAGTTCATCAACCTCGACATGGAGGAGTTCCGCGACCTCGATCTGACGATCGCGGCGTTCACGAGCATCCTCGACCAGCCCGGCCTCGAGAACCTCGAGGCCGGCATCGTCCTCCAGGCGTACCTGCCCGACGCCCTCGGGGCGATGCAGCACCTGCAGGAGTGGGCGACCGCTCGGCGCGCGAAGGGCGGAGCGCCGATCAAGGTGCGCGTCGTCAAGGGGGCGAACCTCGCGATGGAGCATGTGGATGCCGCCGTGCACGGCTGGCCGCTCGCGACCTACTCGACCAAGCAGGATTCCGACACCAACTACAAGCGCGTGCTCGACTGGGCGCTGACCCCGGAGCGTCTGGACGCCGTGCGCATCGGCGTCGCCGGCCACAACCTGTTCGACATCGCGTACACCTGGCTGCTGTCGCAGGCGCGCGGGGTCGACGGCGGTTCGCTGGTCGAGTACGAGATGCTCCTGGGCATGGCGACCGGGCAGGCCGAGGCCGTGCGCAAGGACGTCGGTCGCCTGCTGCTGTACACGCCGGTCGTGAACCCGGCGGAGTTCGACGTGGCGATCGCGTACCTCGTGCGCCGCCTGGAGGAGAACGCCAGTTCCGAGAACTTCATGTCGGCCGTCTTCGAGCTCGCCTCGAACCCGACGCTGCTCACCCGCGAGCGGGAGCGCTTCGAGCGTTCGCTGGCCGGACTCGAGGCCGACCGTTCGGTACCTGCCTCGAACCGCGTGCAGAACCGGGCCACGGAGGCGGAAGCCGCCACCCCGACGACCGCGTTCCACAACCAGCCCGACACCGATCCCGCGCTCGGCGCCAACCGCACCTGGGGTCGCGCGATCCTGCAGCGGTCGGTGGACACCACGCTCGGTGTCGACGCGATCGCCGCGGCACGCGTCGAGACGGACGAGCAGCTCGACGGCATCTTCGCCGCCGCCACCGCGGCTGCCGAGAAGTGGGCGGCCCTTCCCGCCGCGGACCGCGCCGCCGTGCTGCATCGCGCGGGCGACGAGCTCTCCGCACGCCGCGGTCAGCTGCTCGAGATCATGGCGCACGAGGCGGGCAAGACGCTCGCCGAGGCAGACCCCGAGATCAGCGAGGCGATCGACTTCGCGCACTACTACGCCGAGCGGGCGAAGGACCTCGAGACCGTCTCGGGTGCCACGTTCATCCCCTCGAAGGTCACGGTCGTGACCCCGCCGTGGAACTTCCCCGTCGCGATCCCGGCCGGCGGCGTGCTGGCCGGACTCGCCTCGGGTTCCGGCGTGATCATCAAGCCCGCCAAGCTGACTCAGCGGTGCGGCGCCGTCATGATCGAGGCACTGTGGGCGGCCGGGGTGCCACGCGACCTGCTCGCCCTGGTCGACCTCGCCTCGCGCGACCTGGGCACCCGCCTGGTCGCCAGTCCAGAGGTGGACCGTGTCATCCTCACCGGTGCCTACGAGACCGCGCAGTTGTTCCGTTCGTTCCGGTCCGACCTGCCGCTGCTCGCCGAGACCAGCGGCAAGAACGCGATCATCGTGACGCCGTCCGCCGACCTCGACCTGGCTGCCGCCGACGTGGCGCGCAGCGCCTTCGGCCACGCCGGGCAGAAGTGCTCCGCGGCCTCGCTGGCGATCCTGGTCGGCTCGGTCGCGGACTCCCGTCGCTTCGAGCGCCAGCTCGTCGACGCGGTCGCCTCGATGCGTGTCGGCCTGCCGGATGACCCGAGCACGCAGATGGGGCCGATCATCGAGCCCGCCGACGGCAAGCTGCTCGCCGCGCTGACCGAGCTCGGCAAGGGAGAGAAGTGGCTCGTGAAGCCCCGCAGGCTCGACGCCGAGGGCAAGCAGTGGACCCCGGGTGTGAAGACCGGCGTCGCCGAGGGCTCGTACTTCCACATGACCGAGTTCTTCGGCCCGGTGCTCGGCATCATGCACGCCAAGGACCTCGACGAGGCCATCCGCCTGCAGAACGCGGTGGACTACGGCCTGACGGCAGGGCTCCACTCGCTCGACTCCGCCGAGGTCGCGACCTGGCTCGACCGCGTCGAGGCCGGCAACCTGTACGTGAACCGCGGCATCACCGGCGCGATCGTGCAGCGGCAGCCGTTCGGCGGCTGGAAGCGTTCGGCCGTCGGCGCCGGTGCCAAGGCCGGTGGCCCGAACTACCTGTTCGGACTCGGCGAGTGGACGGCATCCGAGCTGCCGGCCGTGGTCGCCGGTGCGGCGGTGGCTCCGGCCGTCGACGCGCTGCTGCACGCCGCGGACGGCGAGCTCGACGGTGCGCAGAACGACTGGCTGCTGCGGGCCGCCGCCTCGGATGAGAGCGCCTGGACCTCCGAGTTCGGCGCCGTCTCCGACAAGTCGGGGCTGGGCGTCGAGCGCAACCTGTTCCGCTACCGTCCCGTCGCCGTCGACGTGCGTCTCGCCGAGGATGCGCCGCTCGTCGAGAGCGTGCGCGTGCTCGCCGCGGCTCTGCGCAGCGGCAGCCCGTTCACGGTCTCGGCCGCGAGCCTTCCGGGCGGCGTCGAGAAGGTGCTGCGCGCCCAGGGCGTGACGGTGACGCACGACAAGGATGCCGCCTGGGCCAAGCGGTACGCCAAGGCGGTGGCGAAGGGCCAGAGCAGCTGGCAGCGGGTGCGTCTGGTCGGCGGCGACGCCTCGGCGCTGTTCGCCGCGCTGGGTGGAAGCCCCGACGTGGCCGTCTGGTCGCACGCCGTGACCGGTGCCGGCCGGGTGGAGATGCTGCCGTTCCTGCACGAGCAGGCCGTGTCGATCACGAACCACCGCTTCGGCAACCCGACCGGCCTCACGGACGGCGTGATCTGAGCGCAGGAGTCTTCCTCCGCGCGTGCTCCCCGCGGTTCCCGAGACCCATCACCAACGCCGAGACCCACCACTGCAGACGTCTGCGGTGGTGGGTCTCGGCGTTGATGGTGGGTCTCGCTGGATCGCGGGGCCCGGTCCCGGGGTCGGCACGTGCGCGTCAGCCGCGCAGCGCCTCCTTGAGCTTCACGCGCGTCCCCATGCGCAGGAGCGAGTTCTCGTAGATCTTGGCGCCGACCACGATCGCGGCCACGCAGCTCGCGAGCAGGATCACCAGCGACAGCAGCGGCTCCCACCACTGCGCCTCGCCGACGAAGAGTCGCATCGGCATCCCGACCGGGGCGGAGAACGGCACGTACGACATGATCGTCAGCACCAGCGGGTTGTCGTTGAAGACGATGACCAGGATGTACGGGGCCATGATCAGCATGGTGATCGGGGTCGTGGTCGATCCGATGTCCTCCTGGCGGGAGACCATGGATGCCGCGGCGGCGAACATCGACGCGAGCAGGATGAACCCGAACAGGAAGAACACCGCGAACCAGATGATCGGCGCCCCCAGGGTGGCGAGGATCTCGTTCTGGCCGGTGATGATCAGCCCCACCGTGGCGATCGCGGCGAGGGCGAGGATCTGCCCCATCGCGAGCACCGTGTTGCCGATCACCTTGCCGGCGAGCAGAGTGCGGGCGGGGATCGCGGAGAGCAGCACCTCGACCACGCGGGTCTGCTTCTCCTCGACGACACTCTGCGCGATCGTGCCGCCGAACGTCGCCGCGGCCATCATGAACACGAGACCGAAGCCGATCGCGATGAAGTAGCGCAGCAGCGGGTTGGTGGTCGCGGGGTCCAGGATCACGACGTCGGGCGACTGCGACAGCGCCGACACGAGTGAGCCGGGGGCATCCTTCAGCGCGATGATCGTGTAGCCGGAGGGGCCGTCGCCGGGGATCACGGCGGCGTCGACCTTCTCGGAGCGCACGAGCTCCTCGGCCGCGGCCTGGTCCGATACCGCGGTCACGGTCACGTTCGGCAGCGCCGAGACGGCCGCTTCGGTCTGCGAGGTCGCCGCCACCGGCATCTTGTCGTCAGCGCTGTTGTTGCTCGCGAAGCCGGACAGCAGGATGCCGACCAGGGCGATCAGCAGCAGGATGCCGGTCGAGATCATGAAGGCCTTGCTGCGCAGCTTCGACCCGATCTCGCGCTCGGCGACGAGCCAGATGCCGTTGGAACCGCGAACGGGAGAGGGAGTGCTCACTGGATGACCTCCTTGAAGATCTGGGCGAGAGAAGGATGTTTGGGGGAGAAGCTCGCGACGTCGCCGCGTTCGACGGCGGAGCGGAGAACACGCTGCGCCGTGTCGGGGCCGTCGGCGTCGAACAGCGCGTAGCCGCCCTCGAAGTCGACGACCGTGACACCGGGCTCGGTGCGCAGCCAGCCGGCGTCGCCCGCCGAGACCAGCTCGTAGCGGTTGCCCGCATGCTCGGAGCGCAGTGCGTCGCGCGAGCCGGAGGCGCGGATCGTGCCGCCGGCGAGGATCACCAGGTCGTCGCACAGGCGCTCGACCACGTCGAGCTGATGCGAGGAGAACAGGATGGCTGCGCCCTTGGCGGCGCTGGACTGCAGCACCCCGGCGACGACGTCGACCGCGAGCGGGTCGAGGCCGGAGAACGGCTCGTCGAGGATGAGCACCTCGGGGTCGTGCACCAGCGCGGCCGCGATCTGCGCCCGCTGCTGGTTGCCGAGCGAGAGGGATTCGATCGTGTCGTTCAGGCGTTCACCCAGGCCGAGCTCGGTGAGCAGCTCGGTCGCCCGCGCGGTCGCCTCCGGTTTGGCGAAGCCGTGCAGACGCGCGAGGTAGACGATCTGCTCGAGCACCTTCATCTTGGGGTAGAGGCCGCGCTCCTCCGGCATGTAGCCGAAGCGGCGACGGTCGGCGGTGGTGAGCGGCGTACCGTTCAGGTCGACCGTCCCGCCGTCGGCGGACAGCAGCCCGAGCACGATGCGCATGGTCGTGGTCTTGCCGGCGCCGTTGCCGCCGACGAAACCGGTCAGTCGTCCAGGGGTCACGGTGAAGGAGACGTCGTCGAGAACGCGCCGAGAGCCGTAGCTCTTGGTGATGCCCGTCAGTTCCAGGGGTCCAGTGGTCATGGCTCCACGCTACGGAGATGCCCTCGCTGCGGCATCCCCCCTGCGGCGGACTCGCGACGATCAACCGTGCGGTGGATGTCGGGGGAACACCGGGGGTCAGCGGCGGCCGGCGTGGAGCACCGTGCGCACCAGGAGACCGGCGGCGAGGGCCCAGAAGGCGGCACTGACGCCGAGCACCGCGATGCCGGATGCCGCGACCAGGAAGGTCACGACGGCGGGGAGCCGCTCGCCGGGGTCGTCGATCGCCTGCTGCACCGACGACCCGAACGCGGCGAACAGGGCGAGACCCGCGACCGCGGGGATCACGGCCTCCGGCGCGAGGAGGACGAGTGCGGCGAACGCGGCCGAGAATCCGCCGAGCACCAGGTACGACGCGCCCGTCGAGACGCCGGCGATCCAGCGCCGCTGCGGATCGGGGTCGGCATCGGGCCCTGCGGCGAGGGCCGCGCTGATCGCCGCGAGGTTGATCGCGTGACCGCCGGCCGGTGCACCGAGCGCGGTGCCGAGGCCGGTCACCAGCATCGCCGGACGCCAGGGCACCTCGTATCCGAAGCTGCGCATGACCGCGACACCCGGCACGTTCTGCGAGGCCATCGTCACGATGAACAGCGGCAGAGCCAGGCCGACCAGTGCGCCGACCGTGAAGGTGGGTGCCGTGAGCTCGAACCGCGGCAGCAGCAGCGCCGGATCGACGGGCGCCCCCGCCTGCACGAGCGAGACGGCGACGACCACGGCCGCTGTGACGAAGGCCAGCGGGACCGCCCACCGCGGCGCGAATCGGGCGAAGATCAGCCAGGTCACCACGACCGGCACGACGCCCCAGGGGTTCGCCACGATGCCGGTGATCGGCGCGAGGCACAGCGGCAGCAGCACCCCGGCGAGCATCGCCTGGGCGATCGACGGCGGGATGCGGGCGATCAGCGCGCCCAGCGCCGGCCAGAGCGCGGTCAGCAGGATCAGCGCGGAAGCCACGAGGAAGGCGCCGACCGCGGCAGGCCATCCGCCGTCCACGGTGCCGGTCGCGGCGAGCAGCGCGGCACCGGGGGTGGACCACGCTGCGGTGATCGGCATCCGATACCGCCAGGCGAGCACGATGCACGCGAGACCCATCGTGAGGCTCACGGCGAGGAGTCCGCTCGCGGCCTGCGCGGCCGTGGCTCCCACGGCACTGAGACCCGTGAGCACCACGGCGAAGGAGCTCGTGAAGCCCACCAGCGCCGTGACGACGCCTGCCAGGACCGGGCGCGACACGCTGTGGGGGCGGGGCGCTCCGTTCGGGTGGGACGGGGGAGCGGTGCCTGGCATGCTCCGAGGCTAGCGCCCGCGCGGCGTCGTCACGCGAGACCGAGGCGATGCGCCAGCACGACGGCCTGCACGCGATCGCGCGCACCGAGCTTCTGCAGGATGCGCGACACGTGCGTCTTCACCGTGGCCTCGCCGATGTACAGCGCTCCGGCGATCTCGGCGTTGCTGCGGGCGTCGGCGAGCAGCGCCAGCACCTCGGCCTCGCGCTCGGTCAGGGGCTCGGCGAGCACGGTGGCGGGAGCGGTGGCGGGAGCGGGAGCGGCGGGGGCCGCGACGACCGGGCCGGTGGCTGGGGTCGCGGCGAACCGGGCGAGCACGCGGCGGGTGACCTCGGGCGCCAGCATCCCGTCGCCGGCGGCGAGGGCGCGCACGGCGGCGATCAGATCCTCGGCGTCGGCGTTCTTGAGCAGGAAGCCGCTGGCGCCGGCCTCGAGCGCTCGGTGCAGATAGTCGTCGCGGTCGAAGGTCGTGACGATCGCGATCGCGGCGGCCACCGCGGGGTCGGCCACGATGCGCCTGGTCGCCTCGATGCCGTCCATGTCGGGCATCTGCACGTCCATCGTGATGACGTCCGGCTGTAGAGCGGATGCCTGCGCCACGGCATCCGCGCCGGTCGCCGCTTCACCGACCACCGTGATGTCGGGCTGCGTCTCGAGGATCGTGCGGAACCCGGCGCGGAGCATCGCGTGGTCGTCGACGAGCAGCACGCGGATGGGAGTGGTGGTCATGCGGGATCCTTCACTGCGGCGGTGGGGGAGAGCGGCACGCGTGCCCGCACCCGCAACCCGCCGTGCGGTCGCGGTGAGACCTCGATCGTGCCGCCCGAGGCGATCGCCCGTTCGCGCATGCCGAGCTGCCCGAGCCCCGGACGGAGTTGACCGACCGTGCGACCGGTGTTGACGATCTCGACCTCGACGCCGTCGTCGTCGTACCGCACCCGCACATCAGCGGTCGCTCCGACGCCGGCGTGACGACGCGCGTTCGTGAGCGACTCCTGCGCGATGCGGTAGAGGTTCACGGCCACGACCGACGGCACGCGCATCGGCTCGCCGATCACGGTGTACGCGGTGGGCAGTCCCGCATCCGTGGAGGAGGCGGTGAGATCGGCGATGTCGGCGAGGGTGAGGGTCGATGCCGGTTCTGCCGTGTCGCCCCCGGGCGTGCGCAGCGTCTCCAACAGCTGGCGCAGTTCGCTGATCGCATCGCGCGCGGAGGACTCGATCCCCGTGAGGATCCGCTTCGACTCGGACGGGTCCCGCTCGATCACCAGCCGCGCCGCTCCGGCCTGCACGCCCATGACCGACACGTGGTGGGCGACGACGTCATGCAGCTCCCGGGCGATGCGTACGCGGTCCAGCGCGACCGCCTGCGCGGCGGTCACCTCGCGCTCGCGCTCCAGCTCGATCGTGCGCTGCTCCAGCACGGTGCGTTCGGCGGCCGATGCCCATGCGCGCTCGCCGAAGTAGTACGCCCCGCCGAAGTAGAGCGCGTTCAACATGATCTGGATCATCATGAAGGCGATGTAGGGGGAGAACGCCCCGGCGACGACATCCGCCTCATCCGCCTGCTTGATGGCCTCGTAGTACATGGTGATCAGCAGCCAGGCGAACATGCCGATGATGATCGCGATGCGCACGATCATGGCGCGGCGGCGGTCGTTCATCCAGGCACCCACCGAGTACAGGCCGATGAACATCGCGATGTTGCCGACGTAGAGCTCCGGCACCTTCACGGTCACCGCGACGAAGTAGGCCGTCGAGGTCACCACGGCGACGATGCCGGGCCAGCGGCGACGGAATGCGAGGGGAGCGGTCACGACGACGGAGTAGACCAGAGCGGTCCACAACGGCGCCTGCTGATCGCCGTAGATCTGGGCGATCGACGACAGTCCGGCGCTGATGTCGGCTCCGGCGAACAGCACGGCGGCGAGCAGCAGATCGTTGCGGCGTTCGCGGGCGGTCGGCGTGCGGGTGAACGGCATCCTCCCACCGTAGGGCGGAGGGGGATGCCGCGGCATCCGTCCCGTGGGGGAGATTCCCCCGGAACAGACTGTTGACGGCGTGCTTGTTTTTTGCAAGTATGCAGGCGACGGGTCTCGTGCCCGATCGACGGATGCCGCATTCCGCGGCCCGCGAAGCGACAAAGGAGTCATCGTGACCAAGGTCTTCGTCAACCTGCCCACCACCGATCTCGAGCGCAGCAAGGCGTTCTACACGGCACTCGGCTGCGAGATCAATCCGCTCTTCACCGACGAGAACGCCGCGTGCGTCGTCTGGGCGGAGGACATCTTCTTCATGGTGCTCAAGCGCGAGTTCTTCGCCACCTTCACCGACAAGCCGATCGCCGACCCGAACGAGGTCGCCCAGGTGTCCGTCTCCTTCAGCCGCGACTCCCGCGAAGACGTCGACGACATCCTCGCCAAGGGGCTCGCAGCCGGTGGCACCGAGCCCAAGCCGGCGCAGGACTACGGCTTCATGTACTCGCGCGACCTGGACGACCCCGACGGCAACTCGCTCGGCTTCCTGTTCATGACCGAGGAGGCT
The DNA here is from genome assembly GCF_006716345.1 of Microbacterium saperdae. Classification (NCBI taxonomy): domain Bacteria; kingdom Bacillati; phylum Actinomycetota; class Actinomycetes; order Micrococcales; family Microbacteriaceae; genus Microbacterium; species Microbacterium saperdae. The sequence goes on along the minus strand of NZ_VFOX01000002.1, from coordinate 5,195 downwards.
GTCGAGAACGGACCCGAGCACGTCGCGGAGCAGAGCACCGGCTCCTGACATGGCAGCGCGCAGCTACGGCCAGTACTGCGGTGTGACGACGGCCGTCGAGTTGATCGGAGAGCGGTGGGCGCTGCTCATCGTGCGCGATCTGCTCGTCGGCCCTCGCCGCTACACCGACCTCCGGCTGGGCCTGCCGCGCATTCCGACCAACATCCTCTCCACCCGGCTCAAGGAGCTGCAGGAGGGCGGGGTCGTGCGGCGGGTTCCTCTGCACAACTGCGGACTCGTCTACGAGCTCACCCCGTACGGCCGCTCGTTCGAGCCGATCATGCTCGCGATCGGACGCTGGGGATTCCAGGCGATGGGTGACCCGAGAGAAGGCGACGTCGTCACCCCCGACTCGTTGACGATGGCACTGCGCACCGCCTTCCGGGCGGAGTCGGCGACCGATGCCGAGTACGAGCTTCATGTGGGCGATGTCGCCCTGCGCGCCTCGGTGCACGGCGGCGCTCTCCGCGTCGCACAGCTCGCGCCGCCCGCCCCGCCCGTGGGCGGTACCGCCCCCGCGGGTGATCCGGATGCCGTGATCGTCGCGGGTCCCGGCATCCGACTGCTGATCGGCGGCGAGCTCACTCCCGCCGAGGCGCTCGCACAAGACGTCGTCGCGGTGGTCCGCGGCGAGGAGGCGTGGCTGGATTCGTTCGCCACGACCTTCCACATCCCGGCGCTGGTGGCAGCGCGCTGAACCGCACGGCAGCATCCCTTCGCAAGGAGCACGACATGAGCACTGACGCTTCGACCTCCCCCGCATCCGGCCGCATCCTGATCGACCTGTTCACCTCTCTCGACGGCGTGGCCCAGGGGCCGGGCGGCACCGATGAGGACACCTCGGGCGGCTTCCGCTTCAGCGGCTGGCAGGCCGGCTATCCGACCGAGGGGGTGGGATCCGAGATCGACAAGGGGATGCGACAGCTCGATGCACTGCTGCTCGGCCGCCGCACGTACGACATCTTCGCGGGGTACTGGCCACACCACACCGACGGGCCGGAGGGGGGCATCGGACAGCTCTTCAACCGGGTGCCCAAGTACGTGGCATCCCGGGATGCCGACATCGCCCTGGACTGGGAGGGCAGCACGCGCGTCGGCGGCGACCTGGCCGCGGAGATCGCACAGATGCGGGCGTCGCACCGCGAGGTGCACGTGATCGGCAGCCTCGACTTCGTGCACACGCTGCTCGCGGAGGGGCTGTTCGACGAACTCAACCTCTGGGTCTACCCGCTGCTGCTCGGCGCAGGCAAGAAGGTCTTCGACGACAACGCGCTTCCCGCCGTGCTCCGGCTGCTGCATCCCCCGATCACCGACGAGGGCGGCGTGACGCTGCTCCGCTACGGTCGCACCGACCGGACGCCGGAGGTCGGGACGTTCTGAGCGACGCGCCTAGCCGAGCAGCCGCTCGATGACCTGCGCCACCCCGTCGTCGGCGTTCGACGCGGTCGTCTCGTCTGCCGCGTCCTGCACCACGGGTTCCGCATCGGCCATGGCTACGCCCCGTCCTGCCCAGCGCAGCATCTCGACGTCGTTGAGGGCATCGCCGAACGCCACGACCTCGGAGCGGTCGATATCGAGGTGCCGGCACAGGCGGGCGAGGCCGGTGGCCTTGGTGACGCCTTCGGCCATGACCTCGACGAACGGGGCGCCGGAGAGCGTCGCCTCGAAGCCCGTGAGACCGAGATCCTTGAGCGTCTCGAACAGGGCGGCCGGCGCGAGCTCGGGGTGACGGATCACGAACTTCAGGCTCGGAGCCGCGAGCACCTGCTCGAGCGGCACGCCGCCCATCGTCTCGGGGTCGCGCTTGTGGTCGGAGAGGTCCGCGATCTCGGCGTAGCCGTGCTGGGCGACGAAGGTCTCGCCGCCCTCGCGCACGCTCGCGAACAGCAGTCCGGGGATGCTGGCGCGCAGCGCGGCGGCGAGCGTGCGGATCGTCTCGGCAGGGAGCTCCTCGGCGAACAGCATCCGACCTTCGGTGAGGTGGATCGCGTACGCGCCGTTGCTGCACAGCGCCCATCCGTCGAAGGCGGCATCGGCGGCGATGGTGCGCAGCCCGATCGGCTGTCGCGCCGTGACGGGGACGACGTGGATGCCGCGGCTGCGGGCGGCGTCGAGCGCGGCGCGGGTGCGCGGCGTGACCGTGGACGACGGGTCGAGGAGAGTGCCGTCGAGATCCGTTGCGATCAGGCGGAGCGTCACGGGAGCACGGTCACGAGATCAGGGTCACGAGAAGATCATCGGAAGATCGTCGTCGTCCTCCGCGCCGCCGGTCCCCAGACGGCTGCCGTCGAGGTCGACGACCACGGGCACGTGATCGCTCGGCTGCTCGCCCTTGCGCTCCTCGCGATGGATGGATGCGCCGGACACGGCGTCGGACAGCGTGCGCGAGCCGAGGACGAAGTCGATGCGGACCCCCTCGTTGCGGGGGAACTTGAGCCGCTGGTAGTCCCAGTAGGTGAAGCCCTCGGGGATGAGGGGGCGCACGACGTCGGTGACCCCGGCGTCCTGGAAGGCGAAGAACGCCTGGCGCTCGGCGGGGGAGACGTGGGTCGACACGCCCTCGACGATGTCGGGGTCGCCGTTGTCGGTGTCGAACGGGATGATGTTGAAGTCGCCGACCAGGGCCAGCGGCAGGTCGGGGTTCGCCGAGAGCTCGGCGGCCGTGGAATTGCGCAGCGCCTCGAGCCAGTGCAGCTTGTAGGCGTAGTGCGGGTCCTCGAGAGAGCGGCCGTTCGGCACGTACAGGCTCCACACCCGCACGCCCTCGACCATCACGCCGAGCGCACGGGCCTCGAGCGGAGCATCCGGGCCCTCATGGCCCTTGGCGAAGCCCGGCATCCCGTCGAAAGCCGTGCGCACGTCGGTGATCGGCAGGCGACTCGCGATCGCGACGCCGTTCCACTGGTTCAACCCGTGCACCTCGACGTGGTACCCGGCCTCTTCGAACGGGCCGTAGGGGAACTGCTCGGGCTTGCACTTGATCTCCTGCATCGCCAGCACGTCGATGTCTTCGCGCACGGCGAATTCGACGGTGCGGGTGACACGGGTGCGGATGGAGTTGACGTTCCAGGTGGCCAAGCGCATGCCTCCAGCCTAGTTGCGGCATCGGACACCGGAGTTGCGGCATCGGACACCGGAGTTGCGGCATCGGACACCGGAGTTGCGGCATCGGACACGCAGACTTTCTGCAGAACACGCTTCCCGCGGAACACAGAGCCTGCGCCTTCTACACTGGACGTCGTGACCGCACTCGACGCAGACCGCCAGACACTTCTCGACCTCATCAAGGATGAGGCGGTGTTCCACGGCGACTTCACCCTTTCCAGTGGCAAGAAGGCGACGTACTACGTCGACATGCGCAAGCTCACGCTCGACCACAGGGCCGCCCCCGCGATCGGCCGCATCATGCTCGACCTGATCGGCGACCTGGATGTGGTGGCGGTCGGCGGGCTCACGCTCGGAGCCGACCCGATCGCGAACTCGGTGCTGCACGCCTCGGTCGCCACCGAGCGCCCGCTCGACGCGTTCGTCGTGCGCAAGGAGCCGAAGGACCACGGCCGCGGCCGTCAGATCGAGGGTGCAGACGTCAAGGGCAAGCGGGTCGTGGTGCTGGAAGACACCTCCACGACCGGACAGTCCGCACTCAAGGCCGTCGAGGCCCTGCGTCGCGAAGGCGCCGAGATCGTCGCCGTCGCCGTGATCGTCGACCGCAAGACCGGGGCCCAGGCTGCGATCGAAGCCGAGGGTCTCGAATGGCGCGCCGCCTTCGACCTCGACGACCTCGGACTCGACCCGCAGTGACGCGCTACGCACTCGCCGTCGACGTGGGCGGCACGAAGATGGAGGCCGCCCTCGTGAGTGAGGACGGCGCGCTCGTGGACGGCAGCCGCAGCAGGCAGGCCACCGGGCGCGAGGCCACGATCGACTCGCTCACCGCGGCGGTGCGCGCGATCGTCGCGCATGCGCTCGCCGCGGCTCCCGTGGGAGCGGACATCGTCGGTGCGGGTGTCGGCAGTGCCGGCCCGATCGACCGCGCGGCCGGTGCCATCATGCCGGTCAACATGCCCCTCGCTCGTGGCTTCGGCCTCGCGGACGCGGTGCGCACGGCGGCATCCGACATCCTGGGCCGCGAGGTGCCCACGACTCTCGGCCATGACGGCGGCGCGCTCGCGCTCGCGGAGTCCTGGCTCGGCGCGACGCAGGAGGCGGGCGCCTCGCTGTCGATCGTGGTGTCGACCGGCGTCGGCGGCGGTTTCGTGGCGAACGGCGCCTACATCCCCGGGGCCACCGGCAACGCCGGACACCTCGGACAGGTGCGCCGTGAGGGCGGGCTGACGCTCGAGGAGATCGCCTCGGGTCCGGCCAGCGCCGCCTGGGCCCAGCAGCAGGGCTGGACCGGTGCGACCGGTGAGGATCTGGCGAAGGATGCCGCGGCCGGTGACGAGATCGCCCGTGCGGCCATCGAACGCTCGGCGAAGGCCGTCGGAGAAGCGCTGGCGGATGCCGCGACCCTCGTGGACCTCGACATGGTCGCGATCGGCGGCGGTTTCTCGCGCGTCTCCGCGGACTACATCGACCTGGGCAGCAGGCGCTCACCGCGAGTGCGGCCCACGAGTATTCGCGGCGTGCCCGCGTCGTGCGCTCGGGCCTCGGCGACGAAGGGCCGCTGATCGGCGCCGCCGCGCTCGTCATCCGCTGAGCACGGCGGTACGAAGAACGACCGTCATTCCGTTCACTCTCCTAACAATACGCCGTAGGCTCGTGGGAGACGACGGAAGGACTGCGCATGCGCGTACTCGGCCTGCTCTCGGGCACCTCACACGACGGCATCGACGTCACGGTGGTCGACTTCGACGAGACCGACGGCGCTCTCCGCGGCACCGTGCTGCTCGAGGACAGCATCCCCTACGCCCCCGCTCTCCGCGCACGTCTGGTCGCCGCGCTTCCGCCCGCCCCGACGACCCTCGCCGAGGTGTGCGAACTCGACACCCTGATCGGACAGGCGTTCGCCGAGGTCGCCGCCACCGCCCGCCCGCGTCCGTCGGGGGAGTGGACGCGGTCTGCACCACGCCAGACGGTGTACCACTGGGTCGACGCGGGGCACGCGCTCGGCACGCTGCAGATCGGGCAGCCGGCGTGGATCGCCGAGCGCGTCG